>NZ_JQCR01000002.1:0-1394864 GCF_000757885.1 Paenibacillus wynnii
CCCGCCTCATCAGATAAGGTATGCCGTGTTACTCATATCCTCTCACCCCTTAATAGATTGGAAATCCGCGTTAATTCCCTGTCGAGCAAACAATAAATGGTTTGCCGTTCCAATAAGTATCTAAGATTTCTCGGACAGAAATCCGTTCATCATCTTCTTCACTGTTGCGAACCTTATAGTCTAGAGAAATGATCTCTATATCTTCGTGTTCATACAATTCCGATTCAGATAAACCAGTGATTTCCTTGTACCAATTAATAGCTTCTTCTAGCGAATAAGCTGCTACTGCATCACACTCACAAATTTGAAATACATGTACATCTTTAAGTCCTTTTTCTTCGGCAACCTTTAATTCTTCCATCATCAACACTCCTTAATAAATTGGTATTGGTGTTTCTTCGGACTGCGAAACTAAAAATCCATTTCGAACTGTCCAGTTACTTCCTTGACATGGTCGCTCCATGCAATTTGACCGTTAAGATAATGGTTTGAAGCCGCAGGCGCAAATAGGCTTGTTTCAGATTCCTACCGCATCCATTTGATCCGTACCATACTGAAATTCGTTTCAATGCAGTCCCAACTTTCCAACCAAACAGGCTTCATAATTCGTGCAAGTATTATCGATCAAGATATATTCTTCTTGTTCGTCTGGAGACAACATTTCAGAGCGTTTCACGCTTACACCTTCCTTCGCCATCTTTCGTACTGTGCACTACTTAATCATTTGAAAATAATCAATCTTGTAAAGAAAGAATGAATACGCTGAAAAAGTTATCCCTAAATAGTGTTGATTGACTTCTTTAGAAATCTCGTATCAATGACCTAATATTCAGGGTTTTCTGTGAATGGCCGAATCTCTCCCAAATCTCGACGATGCACTTATAGTAGTTTGCTTCATTTCTGTTCCCTTCCTTGGGGCTATGGCAGCCCTCTATAATCTCAAATAAATACCACTCTGCGGACGAACCTGTTTGAGTAATCGCATAGCATATCTCAAAAACAATTGGAGGTATGCTTTATGTCACAGTTTCTTGATGCCCGAACATCACAAAATGCAAGCTATGGTAATACAATCTCGATCCCTTTTCCTGCCAATACCCCTGCACCAATCGGGCAGGTTGGCCTCAATGTAACTGGTGCAGGTGGAAATATACGAGTGCAATTTTCCGGAATTGCAGAGTTGGCATTTCCGGAAACTCCACCATTTGACTCAGTCATTGCATTTTCCGTTGTGAGAGGCGCAGAAGTTTTTCCTGTCGCTTATGCTCTTTACTCGGTAAGTGTCAACGAGGCAAATCCAAACGCTGTACAGGTCGTAACTATAGAAGCTTCTGATTACAATGTTCCTTTGCCAGCATCGAACGAATTGGTCTATACCTTGTATCTTTTTGCACTGCAGATGCGACTCGGATAGGTATTGAGAGTTTTAATGCTGTTGCTTACTCCGATTAACTCTTGGTTGGTTTCCAGTTAAGGGGCTATGTCAGCCTCCTTAACTTCTTTATATAATCGAAATCAACCGCTGCGTAATCTCTTCGATCTGTGATTTTTTGCGTATCGCTTGTATCTTTTTTTCTATCAGTAGATCTGTCATCTTCGTTTATCCCTCATGCACAGTTTGCGTCCACTACTCATTTACTTGGCTTAGTACCATATAAGCAGCCTCTGCCCTCTCTCTGGGGTGGCAGTAAGCAGATCGGCAACAATGTTTATACTGAGATGAGGCCAATTTGCAATATCGCTAGGTTTATATTTACTCCCGTTTTGGTTTTGACCCGAACACGTACAGACATAAAGCAAACTTCCTTGCGTCTACCTCTATTGCCTTTATCTGTACCTCTAGAGAGGCGACAGGGTCACCTGTAAACCAAGGTGCGTCAAGCCAAGCTATTGTCTCTGTAGGTCGCTCTATCACGCTGTAGTCGCCAACAGGATCTACCAGCATGTAATAACAGCGCTCTGGAACGTCTTTGTCGTAATGATAGACTGTTTACCCCATCAACTCTGCTAGCGCCCGGTTAAGTTGCTGGTCACTCATTGTCTGTAACTGTGTCATGAATGGGCCTCCTAAGCTTCGATACTTGACTCACATAAGAGTCGTAATGCTTTGTGATGATCTCTTTGGCCTTCCTTGCAGCCTCGTTATACCGTTCATGGCTGTACACTTTGGTTCCGGTAGCAACATCTGACACGGTCCAGAAATCGAAGTGTTTTCCTTCCGTAATATGGATAAAAAAGTCGTGCTCACCGATAGTGAACACTTTCTCACCGGTTACTGGCTGGAAATCTCCGTTCATCATCCGTATTTTAAATTCCTCTGGTTTTTTCAGCTTCCGAACTGGCGGACGTGGCTTCTCTTTACTTTTTCTCGTTCTTCTTGGTGTGGCTTTCTTTAGAGATGCGGCAATTTTGTTGAAGTCATCCGCAGCAATTCCCGTCATTTCAATGAGTTTTCGCTCGACTTCCTTGAAGTGCCGACTGTGTTCGGTTACTAAGTCAAGTTTTGAATTGCTGTCCATTTGCTCATACCACCAAGGTCGGAAGACATTGTGATATTGATTATCTGCGAACAATTGGACGCTTTCGACTAACCTTTGAGCGTGGAAACGTGATACTGCTTTTCCTTGATGGACATTTTGAGCAACGATCCTGAACCATTTCTTCTGATTCCGTCTTTTGTGTTTGCGCATTATATCTCCCCTTCCTTATTTCCTTCCAACTCAGCCCGGGCGCGTCTACCTTCATCCTTCATCACTTCTGATTGGACAACTTCATCCAGTCCACCCACCCACCAGCTATTGTTTTCTTCAGCAGCGTAAAACTTCAAAATCTTCTGTTGCCGGGCTATGGTCTGCTGTGCCTCTCCCAAAGCGTTGTTCTTATCTACAAATTCGTCCCGCCATTGTTTAGCTTCTTCTTGCCATTCTTTGACCTCTTGCTGTGCCTCTGTTAGAGCATCCCTAGCAGTTTTAACATCAGATACTAGCTTTACAATGTTTCCACGCGCTATCATTCCTTCGTACTCCGGTTCAATGGGATATCCTTCGCCATCTGTGGGCATTGTCCGATATACACGACTCAATTCGTCTAACTGTTCAATAGCGAAATAAAATTTAATCTTTTCTGATACAGGGGTTCCACAGTTCCCGCAAAAATCGTATTCCGTACCATCTTCGTGATAATCCGTTATATATGAATCATCGAATCCGCATTTGGTGCATGGCTTGCATTTTTCATCAATCATTCCGCTTTCGCCGCCTCTCCCTGAATAGGGTTGAACTCACCAATATCCTCGCCGTACGATCCTTTGTAAACCTCTCGGTCATGATTCCAGCAATGCCGGCACATCCGCCCTCCGATTGCCATGTCAAACGTGTGTGGATGGCTCAACTCCAGGGTTTGATTGTCGCACCAGTCAAAGACACTCAATTCCGGCAAGCTGGAAATCCAAACTGTTATGTCCATAGCTAGTTGCTGATTATCGATTGACTCTGCATAGGCCATCAGCGCTGCTCGTGCCGCAGGATCAGCAGTAGGCTTAAGCACAAAGTAATTACCATCGGCCTCTTGCCCAGTCTCCCGATTAATAATTTGGTATTTGTTATAGAGTCCTTTTTGGTCGCTCATACTGGTGTATCCTCCCCGCTATTTTCTCCTTTTTCCCATTTCGCCCGATCTGCTTCATAAAGCTTTTCCCAATACAGTGCATCGACCTTTTCCTTATGAAGTACAATTGGTTTCATAACCGCTCTGGGCAGTAAGGATAATGGACAAAATTCCAGGTGGTCCCTGTTCAGCGTGCAACCCGCATCATATTCGCCCCAGTAATCGACATTCTCCCAAAATGCCGGACACTTCTCGCAACGGCGTTCTGTTATCTCGTGAAATTTCTGCAGAACAATTGATCCCGCGTCTTTAATTGCTTCAATCGGTCTCATACTAGCGTCTCCTTTATGGGTAGGTGGTTAACCCTCAACCTTCTTCAAAAATTCAGTTGCGAACCCGCCTGATTTACCTTCCAGCAGCACAACCTCCGACCCGCAAAGATCCCACGGCTCCGATCTAACCGCCCATACCTTATCCTTGTTTTCTTCTTTACGGGCCTCATAGCAGCTGTGCATGATTACCTGATCACCCGGCTTCAATCCGGACTTCTTCAACTTTGGTTGTTTTGCCATATCGTTTATCTCTCCTTATGGGGCTATGCCCGATTAAAATAACTCCATTTGTCCTATCTCTAGATCAGTGAGCTTAACTAGATTCGGTGCTTGCTCCCATGCGTCTCCACCGTAACCCCTAAACTCACCATCGCGCCGAATATATCCATCCTGAGTATCAATTAAGTAGCGTTGTAGACTTCCATTTACTAGACACACACAGCTATTCTTATACAATTGGTTTATCGCAACCAACTCAATATCTTGTTTCTTAGCTGCTATAGTTTTCTTGATCTCCTCTGCATGCAGGAGCATTTGTTGTTTGGTAGCGCGTACTGCATGCGGTGAATCACCATAAAAGAAACAGCTCATGAAGTTACACCTGATCTCTCTTTCAAACGGCGATGCTTAAAGTCAAATCCCATTCTCTCGAGCTTCCCGCGAACTCCTAGTCCACTCTTACCGATTGTTTGACCGATCGTTTCATAGCTATATCCTTCCTGAGCCATTCGGAGCAAAGTTTGTACCTCTTCGAATGTGTACTTGATATGGTTTTCCATTCGTTCAGGTCGGACTTTCACGCCAAGGTCATGCAGTCGCCGCTTAACCGATGCTTCCGATCGATCAAAGAGCCTGGCGACCTCTGGATATGTCATTCCTTTTGTCCCGAGGACCTGCACTAACCTCTGATCTTCTTCCGGAGTCCAGTTAACAGCCTGAAAGGTTTTCTGAGATCTCATTTTGTCTGCTTTCCGTTTCACCTTTGCCCAGTCCGGCTCTGCTCCCAAGGTGTTAGGATCCATCTTGGCAAGGTTAAGGAGTTCTTTATGCTGCTCAGCCCATTTCCAGAATTCTTCATATCCAATGACCAGGACCCTTGCAGTATTTGCAAAGAGTTTCCTTTTGACCGGCAACCCGTAATCCGGTACCCAATAATTAACGATTTGCCCATATGATTTATCAAGAGCAAGGGCTAATTGATTGACTGTGATTCCGTCAAAGTTCATCCGCGAGTCTCCGAGCCCTAATCTGCCAGCTTTCAGTTTTACCGCATCGATGCTCCGACCCAAGTTTGCAGAGATTGATTTCAAACTGATCGATCCCCATTTATCCTGGAGGTAATCAATCTCTTCTTTTGTCCAGTTTTTGGCGCAACCCAATGATTACACCCCCACCTGTTTTAATTCTGCTGCCTCGGTGTCATCCATTGTGATTGTTGCCATTCCGTCCCACTGTTCCCGTATTTCCTGAGCCTTGGCTTTGACAGCTGCTGCTTGCTTCGGCTGGAGAACGATGCTCATAGCCTCTTCATAGTGCTGCTGGGCTTTGGCGTACGCCCGGGAGTGGATCATGTTCATCCAAGCCCAAAACTTCTGATTCGTGAATGATTTAATTTTTTGAAACGCTCTGCGGCGCTGCTCTTCGGTCATGAGTTCCCATCCTTTCACGTACTATCACGTACAAGTTTCTTCCCTAACTCCTGCAGTTGCTTTCCTACTGGGCAGACTTTATTGCAATGTCCATCGATGTAAGAGTAATTATTGTTGTGGGCTCGGCTTAGTTCGATCCGTTTCAGGCAGCCTATACAATTCAATTCAATGATGTCTCCTATTTCATAAACTGCCTGAACCCGATTCATAAACGTCATACCTCCGTTGTTATATGCATTTATTAATCCTCAAATCGATCAAGGGCCCGATAAGTTCCCTGGGATGCATATCCGTTTAAGGAGTCAGTAATCATTCCGGTAAATACTTGGAGTGCCTTGGGTTCTAGTGATTGCAACAACTGCAATTCTTTTACTCTTAACGGTCGCCCCGCTGCGGTAGTGATTAAGTCAGCCACAGGTTCAATCTGCTGCCTGCGGACCTCCAGTTCTCTCTCTGACTGCTCCTGTGCCGCCATTTTACGGTTGTGTTCTTCCCAGTCCAATTCGTCATACCAAAAGTATTCGCCGTATCGATCCCGGAAGACTCCAATCCAGTATTGCAGCAGCTCATCAGTCGTTTGGATTAAGTCGTGACACAATCCGCATAATCTTAGACCGTTTGTTTTTACACCGCGTCCCTTCCGGCCTCGAGGCCAGACATGGTGTGTGGTGGTGTCCGGTGCTGATCTGCAGTGCTGGCATACTTCGCCAGCTTCAGCAATTAACTCGGCAACTATCTTGCGAGGGAATTCTGCTCGATCAGCACTACTTTTTCCGGGAGTATGACCGGCGAATAAATCACGTTTCCACTCCGAAACTACTTTCTTTTCCTTTTTGTGCTGTCCCAGGCTGCTTGTCTTTTTCGGCTTTTCTTGCTTTTCCGGTTTCCAAAAAGTTTGGTGAGTCACCGAACTATACTCCGACCGATTGGAGCTCAGCCGCTTCCGTATCATCCATGGTGATCGTTTCCATGCCGTCCCATTGCTCTCGAATTTCTTTGGCTTTAGCAAGTACAGCAGCTGCTTGTTTTGGTTGCAGGACAATCGACATAGCTTCTGTAAAATGCTGTTCAGCTTTGGCATAAGCCCTGGAGTGAATAAAGTTCATCCAAGCCCAGAACTTCTTGTTACTGAATGACTTAATCTTTTGAAATGCGCGGCGGCGCTGCTCTTCGTTCATATTGACCCGTCCTTTCTAGCTTCCATAGCATCAATTTCTTTTTGTAACACTCGTTGTTCGAGATAAGTGATTTTTTTAATGTCCAGTACATCCAAGCTCCTATGATAAAAAGGGGCGTATCTGTAATCTGTTTTAGTTTGGGCAATGTACATATAGGCGGTGGCTTGTTCATCATCTACTGGGCAGCCCAGATCCTTGCAACGCTTTCGTGTAAGTAAGATACCTTTATCTGGTGGAGAACCGTACCATTTACCCGTAAACGCTCCAATAGCGTCTGGTATAAAACAAGCGGCTCCTGTATCCATCATTTCATTTTTCGTGAGCCATCCGCGGTGATCGGGCAATTGGATTCAGCTCCTTATAAGATGGGGCAGCCGAAGCCGCCCCGATATGGTTTGTTATGCGATAATGACAACCCGGTCTGATTTAACTTCCTTTTCAAGCGCAACTAGTAAAAAATCTTTAATGTTTGCCATTGCCTGTAGCTTCCAAGCGCCACCATCCGCTTCAATCAGTGCAGCTCGAGGCCCATCCTGCAGCCGGAACACAAAGTCACAAATAGGTTGCGGCACTTCGACGAATGTTCTGAATGGTTTAAGTGAAACTGGATTCGGTACTTTCTCCTCTGAAACAATCTTGACACCGCCAGATGTTGTTACCGCCTGGGATATCCCATCGTCTCCAGTGCTTCTCACTTGCTCTTCTTTTATGTTCCCTACAATCCGCAGCATTGTTGCTCGATCATCATTTGGAACAAAGCAGGACTGAAGGAGAATATTGAATTCCTCAACGTTGATAAATTGCTTAAAAGGAATTGTTGGCAGGAGCGCTTCGGCTTGAACAAGTATGTTCCGGTTCATATCTCGATTGAATGAGCTCATAACCTTAACTTCTGTAGGACTTTCAATGTGAATCATCACTGGTGGCTGTCCATCATAGTCGTTTTTGATGTAATCAACGATGCCCGATAAATTTCTAACCTTAAGCGGGCTTGGTGTTGCTTCTTGGATCAATTGGAAAGCGCCCGTGGAAAACTTTTGAGTTCCTACTTCTTTAATTTCCTTGTTTCCGAGCCCAACAATATACTGAAATGCTTCTTTTAACATGAATAATTCCTCCTATGATTTGATTATCTAAAACCTACTACGTTACTATCTTTCTTGACTTCGAGCTCAGTGACAGGGTTACCAGTGTCATCTCTCACGGATCCATCGTTGGCAATGTAGGTTTGCCCTTTAGTTCCAGACTTCAACTCTTTTGCGGCCACTTTTCCTCCACCATCACGACCCATGACGAAAGTGGTTCCGACACTCTTTATAGGTGCGGTGATCTTGGCTGTGGAAATATCAACTTCTACGATATCCCGTTTATCATTTGCTTTAAATTTCAAGGTAAGTTTGAGCTGTCGGATTTTCTTTGGATCTGTGTTCAGATCTGCAATGTTCTCGAGGATGCGTTGTAACTCGAGTTCAACGACCTCAGCAACTGCTCCATCTGCCAGAGTTGAGAAATCAATATTCATACTTAATCACTCCAATTTCCGTATTTTGTATTAATGGGTACACCAGATCGTTCTATACCTGCGGAGGTGCCCGGTCCCCTGTCATGTATGGGTACCTACGCTGTTTCCGTGAACCAAATTTTATCGACCGTTGCCAAGTAATCCAACTGCACCCGGCCCTGCATAACTTCGTAGGCATCCACCTCAAAGTTATCAATAGTCATGCTCTTTCGCCCACCCCGAGTAGCCTCTCCTTTGTACGCTCGCAGCGTGGCGAATGGTAACAGATACGTTTTACGCTGTCTGCGAAACTCCACAAGGACAAAACATACAGCTCCTACTGCGTGGCACTTTTCTAGATGCTCGTACTGGTGATCCTCAACTCTCTTTAAATCAAATCTATCAAGCTCCTGCGTTGATTTGGCCTCGAAGAATATCGCACGACCTCGATATATACCGTCATAGTCTACAGTGGATTTTGCTTCATAAAATCCTGCGAGTACCTTGGTACCTTTGCTTCTGGTGACTTTTACAGGAGTAGAACGTTTATTAATGACTGCCAGTTTTCGGTTTTCGTAAATTTGATTTATATAATTTATCACTGCTTCAAAGCCAGACCCGCGATTTCCGTATACCACTGTTTTCATGGGTTCACCACCAAATCTTGATGACGCCAAGGCATATAAGGAGCAATGGAATAGATAAGTGTTCGATCCTCGGGCAGCAGCTTCTCAGCGTAATAGTCTAGTTGCTCCGTAGTCAGTGTTTCCTTGCAGTGCTGACACACCGGAATTGTAGCCCAAGTATGCTGAGCAAATGTCTTGCATCCAGGAATCTTACAAGATGGCCACCGTCGACGCATGCGTTCCTCTTGTGCCTTAATCCGAATGTCATAGTCCAAAGATTCATTATTTATAATCTCCAGCAATTGCTTGTCCGTTCTCCAGTTCAAAAAGTTCATCGTGTCCCTCCTTGATTCTTTGCTTCTTTAATTTTTTTTGCATACTCCATCGCAGCTGCCAACTCTTCCGGAGAGCTTTCCGTGCCCCCACCTGGTTCCACTACGGGTAGATGCGGTTTACCGCTTGGTGCACCACCAGTTCGACGAATTTTTTGCTGAACTCGCATATGTGTAAGTATTTTTGGATAATGCTCTCGTAGATTGGCAGGACTAAGAATAATTGTTCGGTAAAATTGTTCGGCCAGAGCATATTTGATAACTTCGCCCAACTCTGACTCAGGGATTTTGTCCCGTTCAAGAATGAGTCTGAAAGTATCAGACCACTTTTGAAAATTAGCATTCTTGATTAAGTGGCTGGTTCCTAGATCCACGGCATTCTCATAAGCAAGTTCATGAAACCTTTTAGCCAGCTTGTATACCCTGTCATCCTCGGAATAAACGCGCTTAGCGTTTTTTCGAGTGGAAGAATCTTTTATCCTTTCTTTCTTAACATTTATATCTTTGTTATCTTTCTTATTATTGTTCCATCCCTGTTCCAACTCCGTTCCATCCCCGTTCTCAGTGCGTTCCAACTCCGTTCCAACGCTGTTCCAAGTTCCCTTTTTATAGTGTTCAAAGCCTTGATACATAGCATAATTGACAACTGTGAACAGCGTTCCAAGTTCGGAGTCTTCAATTTTCAATCGTTCTTCCTTAACAAGTTGTTCAACTTTTCTCGAAATAACTGAGATTGAGTATCTTTTGATTGAACGATTCTCAACATATTCCAAATCCTTTGAGAGATTGCGGTATGCTCGGAGGTATTGACCGCGTTTCACATGCACGCCAGAAATCGTAATCCCTTCCTCCGCAAACACTGCATTCCCAACGATGTAAAAGAAGATTCGAAACTTAGGAATGTCCTGCCATATTGGATTTTCAAAGATTTCTCGACTCGTCTGAAAAGCGCCTCTCATGCTTTCACCTACTTATTTTGTGCATTTTCATAGAGTGTCTTTTGATAGTTTTCTGCCCATGACTTCCCTTATGCTTAAGTTTTGGAACGGAGGTGAAGACCGAAACTAGGCATAAGGGACACCTAACTCCACCCAAAAGGCACATTTCTGACCGCAATACCTAGCAGCTCCCCATCGATAAGCAGTTTCTCCTAACTTCTTCCCGCAATTGTGGCAATGTGTAATTCCATTTGCGTGTCCAGCTGCCTCGCCCTTAGTTGCTACTTTAGGCGACTTCAATCTTTCCAGATCCTGCCGGAGGGTATAAAGTCTTCGCTCGAGCCTGATGTGCTCCTTTGTATCGCCAGCCGGAATCAATTCTTTCCGGAAGTAGATTTCACGGATTTCCTTCTTAAGGTTTGCCTGTTGCTCTTTATGGACGGTTGCCGTCATCAATCTCCGCCTCCTAATGTGTTCATATCTACCCGTACCCGCAGCCTTAGTTCATAGATGTACTCACGTAATGAGGAAAATTCGTTCTTCCACATCATTTTTTCTTCGAGAGCGTCAGCCTCTAGCATACGTAAATTCTCAATTGCCAGATCGCCAGCTGTTTCCTTTTCTCCTCGTGGTGCTTCCTTACGTGCCTTTGCATAGGCGTTCTTACGGGCAGCATATATCCGAGCATATTCACCGTCTCTCACAGCAGATACACGGCCCATTAACATATGAGCCGCCGTTAGCAGCCGTATCTTCTCCATGATCGCTCCTGGAGCATTATCACTGTAAGCATCTGCTTGAGTTCTAAATTTCTTAATTTCCCGAATGTACTGTTCAACGTCCATGGTCTTCACACTGCTTTACGAGCAACAGCCCGTGACAAGCCCTGTCACAACAAATGCCACCCTTTACTTTAATTACCTTGCGACCGACCTCAAGAAGTCCTCCACATCCGGTGCAGTGTGTATTCCAAGGTAGAGTCATACCCACGGGCTCTATCCGCTTCAATAGGCGCTCAACCGCACGAACTCGCTTAATCTTTGGGGTTGACGCAAACAGCGATATATCAAAAGTGACAAAGAAACTTTCTTCTAAAAACTTCTTACATTTAGCGATTTCTAGATCATTTTCAGCAAGTAGTTGCTCGGCTAATGACGGCGTTGTGTCGCTGTTAGCTACATTTGACATTGCGTTTATCCTCATACGATGTTAATCTGGTCTTAATAATAATTTTGAATGTTAATGACGGTCTGCCGGCTCCTACCCCGGTTGGCCGTTTTTCGTTTTCTAGTGCTTGAAGGTACAAATCACGATAGGCCCGGTATTGCTTGTCCGCCCACTCTGCGGATTTCGCTTCTCCTTCTTCTTTCGCACGATCCCTCCAGGTTAAAAATAACGCCATAATGTTTCGAATTAAGTTGATTGATAATTTCATTGTGTAAACCCTCCCTTGAATTTATTGATAAAATAGCTGATGCCCTTACCGGTAATCTTAGGTGTTCTGGTTACCTTCATACCTTCACTGGCACTTCCACGCTGCCCGATTTTGATTTCCATAATTTTGAGCTCCATGGATCGCTGAGTGGGCATGTTGTATTCGGATCCGGTTTTGATAAGATAACCTTGATCCCTCAGTTCCTTGAACAACCTTATTTCCCCAATGTTAATTCCGTTCTGTTTCAGAAGCTTCGCAAGGTCTGCTATGAGCACTGAGTCTCTCGAGACTTCCAAAGCTTCAGCGAATACTACTTTAGGTCGATCCTCCTCAATCTTTTCTTCCAGAGCCCGGCGAGCTGCCCGTTCTTCTTTGAGTTTTGTGGCTGCCTGAATTAGCAGGTCTGGATTGTCCAAAAGATCATCCGTAGCATACATCCCATTTTTCCGAATCGCTGGCAGCACCTCGTGAGTGATCCATCGTTTGAATGGTTTTGCCTCTGGCTTGCGGCTACCGAGGATTAAGGAATAAAGTCCTGCTTCGTTCACAGCAAGTAATTCCTGCTCACCACCAAGGGTCTGTATTAAACGCAACCCCTTTTCGTCCTCATCTAGTCTCCTTGTTTGTGTCTGATCGACATCAATAGCCAAGCAGACATCTTTGGCTATCCACCAGGATTGTCCATCGTGAATCACAACACGAACTTCATTTCCTGAGAAGTTGAACACTTGTAGTTGTTTCATGCCTCCACTCCTTCCGGTAACTCCAAATACATTGAATTTATATGCCTTACTTCCTGATCATCTATTACTTGGAGTATTTTGGGATTGTTCAGATGATATCGCCGGCAGCGGTCTATGAATTCTTGAGTTTGTTCAGTGGTGCAGCCACGGTTAAGATTGTTTAGCATAACTATTTGTAGTTGCTGATCTTCATCCACTGCTTGCCCTACCTCCTGAAAGCTTGTCCATTTATACAAGCCCCTTGAAAGGGCTGTATAACATCTCAACTCGCCTGTGTGAATCCACATTTTTGGCCGCTTATCATTTCTGCGATTGCCAATTTACACCTATCATGCAATTGCTCGTTATCATTCTGATCCATAGACCGAACAACGCCATTCTCCTTGACGAAATGACCAATACATATCAATTCAATTTTTTGGTTCATACAGACACCTCCGCTTCTAATTTATGCTCAACGGATTGTCCATCTTTACCATGATTTGAATTAAAAAAACCTAGTTTTAAACTTG
The DNA here is from genome assembly GCF_000757885.1 of Paenibacillus wynnii. Taxonomy (NCBI): domain Bacteria; kingdom Bacillati; phylum Bacillota; class Bacilli; order Caryophanales; family Paenibacillaceae; genus Paenibacillus; species Paenibacillus wynnii. The sequence goes on from NZ_JQCR01000002.1 coordinate 12,853, forward strand.
GATTACCTTCAAAAAAAATGATTTCCTTAGGGTCACACTTGAAAGCATCTGCAATTCGTTCTATATCACAAACCTTTATTTCTTCAGGATTACGCTCCCATTTTGCATAAGTGCTGGGATGTATACCTAGAGACCTGCCCACATCTTGCTTGCTTAAGTTAAGATAAGCTCGCCATTCTCGCATTGTTCGTCTCGCCATTTGGCTCACCTCCTCCTTTGCACCCCCAGTATATTCTAGTTTAAAACTAGGAGTCAATAATTATTTTACAAAATTCGATAATTCTAAGTTTAAACTAGATTTTTTGTGGACATCATAGATTTCGAGTGATAAAATTGATTTAAAAATAATTATAAGAAGAGGTTGCATATATGGCGGATATAAATTTTTCTGAGAACTTAAGAATACATCGCGAGCGCATGGGGATTTCGAAATCCGAATTGGCTAGACGCGTTGGTGTTTCAGACGTAACTGTCGGACATTGGGAAATTGGAAAAATAAGTCCACGTATGGGCAAAGTGGAAATGATTGCTGATGTGCTTGGGGTAACAACTGATGATTTGATATTCGGAGAAAACACTTCCAAAAAGCCCGTTAATAATTCGATTCCTTTGTTCGGATCTATAGCAGCTGGAGCACCATTAGAAATGATTAAAGCCGAGGAATACTTAGAAATCCCAGAATATATAAGTCAGCGTTACCCTGGTGCTTTTCTTTTGAGAATTAAGGGCGATAGTATGAACAAAGTAATTCCAACAGGCGCCTACGCTCTCATTGTGCCGTGTCTGGAAGTGACGAATGGTGAAATTGCTGTAGTTTCCATAAATGGAGATGAGGCAACTTTGAAAAGATTCTATAAACTACAAAATACAATAGTTCTTGAGCCAGATAGTTATAACCCAGAGCATAAAGCAAACTCATTTACCTCTGATGACTCTAAACAATTAAGAATTCTTGGGCGCATGGTATGGTATATGGCCCCTTTCGATCAAAAATTTTAAGGATAGAAGGAGATGTGAGTAAGTGCGAGTTGCTGGTTATGTCAGAGTAAGTACAGATGAACAAGCGGAACAAGGAAATTCACTATTTGAGCAGCAAGAACGCATGACTGCATATTGTAGAGCTATGAATTGGGAATCACCCACCTTTTTTATTGACGACGGTTATAGTGCAAAGAACTTAAAAAGACCAGCTGTAGATCGCTTGGTTAAGGAAGTTAGCCAACAGAAGTTCGATGTTGTTCTTAATACAAAATTGGATAGACTTTGCCGGAATTTACTAGACTTATTACAGACAGTCAGTCACTTTCAAACATATAACTGCGCATATGTTTCCGTCTCCGAGGGATTTGATACATCAACAGCGGTAGGGCGTATGACTATGCATGTCCTCGGTGCCTTCGCAGAATTCGAACGTGAGCGTATTCGTGAACGTGTGAAGGATAATATGATTTCACTTGCTAAAAACACTCACAAGGCATTGGCAATACCTTGTTTTGGTTATGACATTATTGATGGACATTATGCAATAAATCAAAATGAAGCTGAAAGTGTTAAGTATATTTTTGATTTAATATTACAGGGATACGGTCATCGTTCTATATCAATTTCATTAAATGACAAAGGAATCGTTACAAAAAGAGGTAAGTCCTGGGATCAAATTAATGTCAAGCGCTTGATAAATAATAGAACTCTGTGCGGTACACGTATTTTCAATATGAGAGAGAATATAGATGGAAAAATTAAAATCCGTGACGAGTCTGAATGGGTTGTTGTTGAAAATAATCATCCTGCTATAATCGAGCCATCAATATTTGAAGAAGCTCAAGAGATAATGAACTCTAGGAAGCCGGCCAGAAAACATGCTGAGAGCGAAACTTATCTTTTGACAGGACTAGTGTATTGCTCTCATTGTAACAATACAATGGGTGGACAAACTAATCGTAGTAAAAATAAATACGGAGAGTACGAGTATTTTCGTTATATTTGTTCATCCTACGTCCGTAAAGGAGGATGTAAATACCATGCGGTTCATCGTAACGATCTAGAAAGTTCAGTGATTAATGAAATACGCCAACTGGCATCTAAATCAAATAAAGAAGTTGTTGTGATTACTAACTCAAGAAGCAAAGAAGCTGAAAAAATAGAATTAAAAAATGCTCTAGCAAAAGTAGATAAAAAAATGCAGCGTCAAATTGAAGCATACGAGAATGAACTTATTTCTGCAGAGGATCTTAAAAAAGCACGGACGAGAGTTGAAAACGAAAAAGAGCGACTTTTAAAAGATCTCATGAATTTGGAAAATAAATATACGGATGCTAATGTAATACACCAGCGGGCTAAAGATTTAATAGGTGAGATTGATGGGATTGATCGGAAACGCTCAAAGTTTTTAATAAGACAACTTATTGATCAAATTGATTATAAGGACGGAGAATATTCAATCACTTGGCGAATATAAATAAGTTGTGTCTCACTATACAAAAGGATCTCCCTTGGCCTGAATATAAGCTGCCGTCCATGGAACCCCCGCTGAATTCTGGTAGAACAAGGCATGATCACGCTGAGCATAGTTCGGACCGAGACCGGCGGCCTCTAGCTGCTCTAAGGTGGCGTCCTTCGTCAGCTTGTAAATCATAGTAGCAATCATCTCGAGGTGAGCAAATTCTTCGGTGGAAATATCATTTAACACACCAATAACCTTGTCAGGAATAGTATACCTTTGGTTCATATAGCGCAGCGCTGCTGCGAGCTCACCGTCTGCACCTCCATACTGCTCCGTCAAATAACGGGCCATCCGGACATCGCATTTACTAACCCGAACCGGGTATTGCAGCTTCTTCTCATATATCCACATGCGGAAGCTTCCCCTCCTTAGTAACTTGCTAGTAACTCATCAACATCTTTAATGTGTTAGACCTGCCAAGGCCAAGGACTTTGGCTCCATTCCCATGGGCATTTTGAATAAGCACGGCCAAAATTCTGAAGCGGTCCGTATAGCTCCTGAAATTGCTTAGCCATACGTGTACGTTCCTGGGTTAGTTGATTAAACTGCTGAATACTCCTTAAATCCCCGGGATGAGTATTAAGGTATAGGTTCAGCTCTACCAATGCAAAATCGACAATTTGTAATTGCTCCAGCATTTCATAGTAGCGGGGCTCGCAAGGATTTGCCTCCATACCTAGTTCCCTCCTCTGCACTTGGATTCATATGGACTGAAAAGTGCCGGCCAAAGTGTACCCGCTTTTAAGGCCTCGGGTAAACTAAACTGCGGCAGATCCGGCGGCTGATAGCCAATATACTGATTGGGCGGCACGACATACGTCTTGAACGGTTTTGGCGGACAGGGATCAAACGGCCCCCTATACGGTGTGTACACTCGTTCCTGAGAATCCAAAGTTAACATCCTCCTTTACTCATTTCACTGCACACGTGACAGCTATTTTGAGCGCTTACCTTCGTAACTAATTTATGACGGGATTCGAAGGAATAAGACGGATACCGTAAAAAAAATCCAGCTGGCACATAGCCAACCGTTTCGCACCACCTACCTGTTGCGAAACACCCTCCTCCCACCTATTCCTGCACTTTATACAACATTCCAGCTCCCAGTACACGAATTACTCACCTATTCCTGCACTTTATACAACATTCCAGCTCCCAACACACCCGATTCCCACCAATTCCTGCACTTTATACAAGATTTCAGCCTCCAACACACCCCTTACCCATCGATTCCTGCACTTTCTACAACATTTCAGCTCCCAGTACACGAATTACTCACCTATTCCTGCACTTTATACAATATCCAGCTCCCAGCACACCTTCCAGCCAGAGGAACACCCATTATTACTCCACAAGGCTGCTAACCTCCAGGAATATAAGGGATTAGAGCACAAAAAAACCTTACCCCACGAGCAAAAACACTCATTGGGTAAGGTATTATTCGTACAATTAAATTTTCATTTACATTACAGTCTACTCGTTTGCCTCATCTGTATCCGCTGTGTCATCCTCTTCCTGAGCAGGACGCTCACGGTGAATATTAATTCTGGTTATCCGCAGCCGGGTAGATTCCTCCACTTCAAAAATGACACCGTCAATCATCACGCGTTTGCCTTTTGATGGATTGCCCTCCAGTTCCTTGAACAGCCAGCCGCCGATGGAATCGACTTCTTCATCTTCGATGATTACACCGGTCAGTTCATTTACATCTTCAATGAGCATTCGACCTTCAACAGAGATATGGTCTCCATTCCGCTCTACGCTAGGCCGTTCATCCTCGAACTCATCATGCAAATCACCGACAATCTCTTCGAGAATCTCCTCGGCTGTCAGTAATCCTGCTGTTCCGCCATATTCATCCACAACGAGTGTAAGTTGGGACTTATTTTTTTGCATCAGCTTTAATACATGACTAATTTCCATGGATTCCGGCACATTCAAAATCGGACGAACCAGAGAAGTTAGATCATTTTGCTGCTCCGGCGGGGCAAATAAAAGGTCAGTAATATGGATAAAACCGATAATCCGATCCTTATCTTCAAAAGCAACCGGGTACCGGGAATGCTTAGTTTCAGTAATGATACGCATGTTGTCTTCCAGCGATAAATTACTGTACAGAACATCCATATCTGTTCGCGGAAGCATGACTTCACGAGCCAGCAAATCGGAGAATTCAAAAATATTATCCATCAGCTTCATCTCGTCCTTATCAAGGACTCCGCTTTTCGCGGATTGGTTCATCAAAATGCGAATCTCCTCTTCGGAGTGAGCAGCCTCAGCTTCGTTGGCAGGCTCCACACCTACTAGCCGCAGCAGAGCATTAGCAGATGCGTTAAGCACCCAGATCACAGGCAAGAACAGATTATAAAAGAACATTAGAGGTGCAGACAATAGCAAAGCAGAACCTTCTGTTCTCTGAATAGCCAAGGACTTCGGTGCCAACTCACCCAGTACAATATGTAAGAAAGTAATAATCGAGAAACCGATAATAACCGATACCGTAGCAATTAAGGTATGATCCGTAATCCCCATTTTGAACATTAGCGGCTCTACGAGCAGCTCCGAGATTGCCGGTTCACCTACCCAACCTAATCCAAGTGAAGCTAAGGTAATCCCAAACTGAGTGGCGGACAAGTAAGAATCCAGCCTCCTATTAACCTTGAGCGCGTACCCTGCCATTTTATTGCCTTCACTAACCAGCTGTGTCAAACGTGACTGCCTGACTTTAACAAGTGAGAATTCAGCAGCTACGAATACACCGTTTAATAAAACGAGCACCAGAACCAGCAAAAGATTAAGCATCAATCTCCCTACTTCGAATTCCGTATGCACTATAATAACGCCCCATTTCTACAGAGTAATCGCTTTTCTTGTTTTAAAATCAACATTTGGATAATACATATCCGCTACCAGAAGATTAGGCCCGCAGCAGCCAGCTGCGTCACAGTGACAATTTACCTTCTGATTCAACGGGTGCTGTGACTGCCACTCTGCAAATATATCGTCCAGCTTGCGGTTTGCGATGTTGCCAAAAGCCGCAATATCGGCGAAGTCAGTAACAAAGACATCTCCGGTAAACATATTTACGTTAACACGGTTTCGTCCATCCGGATCGTTCCGAAGTGTAACATTTTTCTCCGAGCGTAATCTGCGCAGAAGATCTTGATCTTCCTCCAGAACACTGCAAGCGAAGAAGGGCAAAGTCCCAAATAACATCCAAAGCTCTGGATCACGTGTATCCAAAAGTGAGCGGATAGCATCCGCCATTTCCCTCAGGGACAGAACCGGCAGTGCGGAAGCAAAGCTGGTAGCATACATCGGATGCACTTCATGCCTTTTAGCTCCCATATCCCGGATCAGCTTATGAATCTCCGGCAGCTTAGTATGTGTCCGATAGTTGATCATTGATTCCGCGGAGATAAGCATTCCATCTTCACTTAGGCGGCGGGAATTCTCAATCATCGTCTCATATAGTCGATAAGCGGCTTGTTTGGACACGGCATGACCGCTGTTTGCAAAGCCTACCTCGTGAAAGTCATCGCCATTTACATAGTTAAAGGATATATGCATAACGTCCAGATAAGGCAGCAGCTTCTCGTAACGGCCTAAGGGCATGGTAAGATTCGAATTAATCTGTGAACGTACTCCACGCTCCTTGGCATATTTCAGCAAAGGTACTATTATATTATCTACAGTATCGGCCCGAAACATCGGCTCTCCGCCAGTTATGCTAATGGTCTGCAAATGTTCTACTTCATCCAATCGGGACAGCATTTGCTTCAGCGGCAGCATTTCTCCTTCTCTAAGAGTTAGACTATCCCCTACAGCACAATGCTCACACCGCATATTGCATAAATTCGTAACCGTCATCTCCACACTGGTTAGTACATGCCGTCCATGACTTCGCAGAGAGGTAATCGGATCCCACGGATCATAGCTTGGCGACAGTTCCTTCAATGATAATGATGAGGGTCTATATCCATTCATTAACAAAACTCCTTCAAAAGCTTATACGCTTATTTCCTTTATTAACCTAAAATAAATCCAGATCAACATTCTTTTACCCTATATCATACCACGAAGATCAAAAAAACTGCATAAAGGCTCTTAATCCCTTGTCCCAACAGCCATTTATTCAGCAATAAAACAGAATGCAGCGGGAACGGTCAGGGATTCCGGCATAGTCCGGGTTCCGCTCACTCGTCTCCTCGCTGCATTAAGAATGGAGATCCGTTAAGATGATCATCCTATTGTTGTATGGGCTCACCCTGATCTGCAACATCTGAAATCACTACAGAGAGCGCTTTGCTGAGATCATACTCAAAAGGAGTTACAGTTTCTCCTTCGGCACCTGTCAGCACACGCACAATAGGTCTATGGGGAGTACTGGGATCAATCTTTACCACAACTCCACTTTCCCCGGTGCTCAGCTTAACCGTAAGACCGAGTGGGTAAATCGCTACACGATCACGGAACAACTCCAGCTGCTTCTGCTCGTATAGCGTACCCGAACCGACATAAAGTGCTTCCACTGCTTGGTGCGGCAGCATCGCTTTTTTGTAGATCCGGTTAGAGGTCATAGCATCATAGGAGTCGGCTACACCCAACCATTTGGCGTATTCATGAATTTGTGGTCCTGTCAGACCGCGGGGATACCCGGATCCATCAATCCGTTCATGATGCTGTAGTGCGCAATGTGCAGCCAATAATGGAATGTTAGGCTCTTCTTTTAATATCCGGTAGCCAATCTCAGTATGAGCCTGCATATGGCGGAATTCTTCATCGCTCAGCATGCCAGGCTTCTGGACGATTTTAACCGGGATTTGAGTTTTTCCGATATCATGCAGTAGAGAACCCAGGCCAATCACTTTCAGATCGTTCTTGCTGTAACCATGAGCAATACCAAGTACCAAAGTATAAAGACACACGTTTAGGGAGTGAACGTATAAGTAATTGTCAGCCGTATGCATATCAAGAAGCATGATCATTGGATCTACCTGTGAAGACATATCATCTAGAATGTAGTCCATAATTTTAGAGAATTTTTTGTCCAGATGGTAAAAGCCCTTTGTAATCGTTGATGCACCTGTCATATCTTGAAATTGGTTCCTGATCACCTTAAGAGCCTGATTGCGGGTTTCATCCTGCAGCATCCCCGAGATAATCACGTCATCTGTTAGAGCATCCTCAATATATATATAACCGATGTCCATCTTGGCAAGCCGATTGATGATTGGAGTCGTAAGTTCGGCTCCTTCCGCCAGCAAAATCAGTCCTTCATCATTATAAATTTTTTTACCTAGCCTCATACCAGCCTGAAGCTGATTCACGGATACTAAACGCACCTTAGCTCACTCCTGCCTTTAACGGTAAATTATCTTATCTGAATGGAAACCTTTTGTGTGCATTGTACTTATACCGTTACTTCTAAAAGAACATGCAATTGTGCCAAAAAAATGCCTTATCCGTGCTGTGTTATAAGGAATCGAATTAGCGCATAATAAACAACCAGAAAACGGCCGCTAATATAAATCGATAGATAGCGAAATGGGTCAATCTAATTTTTTGAATCAATTTCATAAATACGATTACCACAAGATAAGCTACAACAAAAGAGATAAGGAAGCCGATTACAAAATACCCGATAGTCTCACTAGTAAAATAGGTGTACGAATCAAGCAGTTCGTAGCCTGAAGCTGCACACATAATAGGGATTGCAATCAGGAAGGAAAAATCCGCCGAGGCCCTATAGCTGACGCCGCTCAACATACCACCTGAAATGGTAGAGCCTGAACGGGAGAAACCAGGCCATAATACCGAAATAATCTGATAGAGACCAATCGCCAACGCCTGTCCGTAAGACAAATCGTCTAGTTCATGGGCAGTGATGCGGATTTTGCGTTTATTAACCCACTCTGCAACAATCATCAGAATCCCGCCGGCTACCAGTGCCCACAGCACGGTGGTAGCCCCGAAAAGGCCTTTGATAAAGTCACGGGCAAAGAATGCAACTCCAAGTGCGGGAGCGATTCCCAAAAAGATGTGGAGCAGATTCAGACGGGCTCGCGGCATTACCCCGCCTCTTTCCGAAGGACTACGGCCTAATCCGAATAAACTTAAGACACGTTGACGATAGACTAGAGCAATAGCGAGAATAGCTCCTAATTGAATCACGATTTCAAATGTTTTCATAATCGGTTCTTGTTCAGCGAAGCCTAATAGATTCGCCGTAAGAATCATATGTCCAGTAGAAGAGACGGGAATGAATTCGGTAATACCTTCGACTATAGCTAAGATTATGGCTGTAATTGTATCCATAAAATCCTCCTGATCCGTATATATCTATTAAACGCTAACTTTTTTGAATATTATTTGAAGACTCTTGGATCCCAGCGAACCTCGGCGCATTCATCCAGGCTGCCTGGCCGTCCGAGCTCTATTCGCAGCAAGTCTCTTAGAAAATATGGAAGCATAAACACAGTATCCTTGCCATTAGCGATACTTTCATACCCCATTTTGAAAGTGAACATATCCAGAGTTCCGACACTATACTCGCGTTCATCCTCCAAGGGCTCATTTTCGACAAAAATTGCAATACCGTTATCATAAGGCATGCTCTGTGGATTATACAAGATTTTTAATCCGTCTACCGCTAGAGTTCCGAGTTGTTCTCCCCGAAAGCCATAGCCGTATATAACTTTACTCTGGAAGACGTCTGTCAGGCTCTGCTCCAAAGCCATTCGAATATCCCTTCCTGACAACATCATCACACAAGAGTTAATTGGCGAAGGGCAAAGGGCATGCAGAAGCCCTGTTGAAATCTCTCCTTTAGGTAGGGAACCGAGAAGCTGGCCTGTGTTCACCAAAGAGATTTGACTTCCTGTAAATTGCCGCACCGCCTGAGCCAGCAAATTACCAAAAGGAGATTCTCCATTCTGGTTAAGAGGCAGCTCACGATCTGTAATCGCTACCGTCTCCCGCAGGGCCTCCTGCCCTCGCGCCAAATGAGTCGCAATCACAGGTAGGATTAGATCCTCTGTGAGTATAGGGTTGACGGGAATGCATTCCCCGCTCACCAGTTCAAAGCCTTCTCCTTCTTGACCTCGTTCGAATATAAGCTTGCCTACATAACGTCCAAACTTTCCTGCCCCACATACAGCTGTACCGTTGATTATCAGCGGCTGCTCAAGCATGTGGTGGGTGTGTCCGCCAAGGATTGCATGAACACCCTCCAATTTCTCAGCGAGATGTTTATCCGCGGGAAGCCCAAGGTGGGAAAGCACAATTAACACATCCACTTGCGGAGCCAAAATAAGACACTGTTCCCGAAGAGCTTCCTCAGGGTCTGTAACTTCCCATCCTAGTAATGAATAAAAGGAGGTAAAGGCTACTGTAGCTCCCGTGATTCCAATTCTTATGCCGTCCTTCTCCACGATGGTATGACGTTTCATCCAGAGCGGAGGAACACCTGTAGAACTGTCAACAAAATTACAGCATACCACTGGACACTGCAGGCCTGAAAAAACAGCCTCTAATATATCCGCAGAAAAGGTAAGACCTTCGTTATTGCCTATGGTTACAGCATCATATCCGCATAGGTTTATAACATCGATATTAGCCTGGCCCATAGTGCCTTCTGTCTCAACAGCTGCCCTATCCATATGATCCCCTATATCTACCAGCAGGACCGGATCCTCGCTGAGAACCCTCTGCTCAGTTATCACAGCAGCCACTGGGCTCATCATTTCAAAGTGGCTATGTATATCATTGGTGTGCATGATCGTCAGTCTTTGCGGCGCGGCCCTCATTTGTCATATCCCTCCCACCTGTTAAGCCACACCATAAAGCGGCAGCAAGTACTAATATCTTCTTAGCCAAGCATAACATTTTCAAGCTCATTATGGTATATTAGAGTCATTATAAAATAGCCCAGAGGTGAATAAGTATGCATATTACGATCCGTTTATTTGCTGGTCTGGCAGAGGTTATGGGTACGTCTTCCCTCTCTTTCAATGTCGAAGAGACGTCTATAACTGCTGGAAGACTGAAAGAACTTCTATCCGCCTCCTATCCGGATGCGGCATCTCAAATTTCTGTATCTCTAGTTGCCATTGACCACGAATATGCTCCCGAAGATTCTGATATTCCGGAAAAAGCTGAAATTGCCCTTATTCCCCCCGTTTCTGGAGGAGAAGCTTCCTCTATATACGAAAGTTCACCTGACGGACTCTATGAGGTAACGAATCAGGTGCTTTTAGCCGAAGATATACTTAATAAAGTGCTGGACACCAATCATGGAGCATCGCTGCTTTTTGTGGGTACAACCCGTGAAATGACCGGAGAGCAACATACAACAGCTCTTTTTTATGAAGCATACATACCCATGGCAATCTCCAAACTTCAGGAAATCGGCAAGGAGGTTCAAGAACGTTGGAACGCCCGTTGCGCAATAACGCACCGACTGGGTCTCGTTGGTCTTAAGGAGGCCAGTGTGATCATCGCAGTTTCCTCTCCCCATCGGGATACTTGTTATGAAGCCAGCCGATATGCGATCGAAAAGCTGAAGCAAATGGTACCGATTTGGAAGCAGGACATCAATGAAAAAGGGCATATCTGGAAAGGGTTTGAGGGTCAAACTGAAGGCTCTTCCAAGATGGAACCGTGACTTCTTAATCATTGAAAATATACCTATTTATTGCTATGCTAAAAAAAATTGAATCAGAAGGTGGCCTAGGCCTTGAGAGTGCATGTCACTGATCTTAAAAATGGTGATTTTCTGAGAGAAGATGCCTTTAGCTCCAGAGGAATTCACGTATTATCCAAAGGAACACAGCTTCGTATCGAGGAAATATCCAAGCTTATGCAACATGGTGTGGATTATGTCGATATTGAAGCCCGGGATGAGGTTCTTATTACCTCAAGTAAACCTCAGACCATTCAGAAATTGACTAAAAATTTCGACCAAATGATTGATGGCTTTGAATCTCTTTATTTAGAGGCATTGGCCAAAGGCAGTTTTAACAAAACGATGGTTGATGATGTACTTCAGCCTATGCTGGGATCTCTGGACAAACAAAAGGACGTAGTTACTCTACTGCTTTTGTTGGACCGTGACGATAACTACACTTATAATCACTCTCTCCAAGTGGGCATGCTTTCTTATTATATTTCTTCTTGGCTAGGTTATACCAAGAAAGAGAGCTATGAGATCAGCCGAGCTGGATATTTGATTGATATTGGTAAGTGTCAGGTTTCCTCAGAACTGCTGAATAAGCCGGGAAAGCTTACAACTGCTGAATTTGATGAAGTAAAGCGTCACACTACATACGGTTATGAGATCATTAGAAATTCTATGGACGACCACAACACTGCTCTGGTTGCCCTTCAGCATCATGAACGCGAGGACGGCTCAGGTTATCCCGACAGATTGACGAAATCGGAAATTAACCCTTATGCTCAGATTGCAGCTATTGCAGACGTATACAGTGCTATGACTACCCCACGGATTTACCAGTCTAAGCAAGAACTAATTAGCGTCCTACGCGAAATACATAACCTCAGCTTTGGCAAGCTGAATGCTAGATCAGTACATGCCTTTATTCAACATCTTATGCCTAATTTTATTGGGAAACGTGTATTAATAAGTACCGGAGACATGGGAGTCATTATTATGAACAATCCTACAGATGTATTCCGTCCATTGATTCAAATTGGCAACCTCTTCTGTGATCTGTCTCGGGAACGCCACATATCGATTGTTGAGATATACATGGAATAGTCATGTTAGCGATTACAACCCCCCGGCGCCTTGGCTCCGAGGGGTTTTGTATAATCATTTGGTAGATGGCTGGCTATTTATAAAAGGCCGGTAGATACGCTTTGTTTTTCTCGAGCATCTCATTCATCAATGTCTTAGCTACGGATACCGACGGTACAAGCGGATGATGTACCAACGCTTGCAATACCAAACCCCTGTCTCCTTGTATAGCTGCGTCAATGGTCAAACGTTCATAGGTTTTAACCGCATGAATTAGCCCTTTTACATGTTCAGGTATCCTGCTAACCGGCAGAGGAATGGGTCCATTCCCTGTCACAAGACAATTTACTTCAATGCAGGCGTTTGAAGGTAGAAAATCTAGAATGTTACCATTCCTAACATTCAACGTTTGAATATCACGTTTGTCGTTGTATAACGAATCCATCACGTTAACGGCTGCTTCGGAATAGTAAGCCCCGCCGCGCTGCTCAAGCTGTTTGGGTTTTTCCTGCAGCTTGAGATCTTTGTATAGCTCAAACAACTCCTCTTCTACCCGTTTCACAACCTCAGCACGGGTACCACCACTCTTGACGGCTTCCAGTTGTTCCTGAAGCATCACATCAGTCATGTAGAAATACTTCAAATAGTAGGATGGCAAGGCACCCAGGGATTGAAGAAACTCCGGATCCCATTCACTGGGCGGAACATTCTTGGCTGCATACTCCTCACGTTGATCCAACAGCTCCAGTAATTTATCTTGGCCGTTTACAAGCACCTGAGTAACCCAGTGCAGATGGTTCAATCCGACGAACTCAGTATAGATGTTAGCTGCAGGCGTCTCATATTTCTGAGTAAGCCATTTTTGTAGGCCGATTGGTGCATTACATAACCCTATACTTTTTACCTTGGAATAGTTATGAATCGCTTCCGTAACCATACCCGCTGGATTGGTGAAATTGAGCAGCCAAGCATCCGGACTTAGCGCTTCTATATCTCTACATATATCCAGTAACGCAGGAATGGTCCTTAGTGCCTTCATCATTCCGCCTGGGCCGGTTGTTTCCTGCCCTATGACGCCATGCTGATTCGGAATATGTTCGTCCCATTTTCTGGCTTCGAGCAGCCCGACACGCATCTGTGTAGAAATAAAGTGGGCGCCTTCTATCGCCTTCTTACGGTCAAGTGTAAGATGAACTTGTATCGGCAGACCCGATTTCTCAATCATCCTTTTAGCTAAGTTGCCCACGATCTCGAGCTTATGCCGTCCTTCCTCAATATCCACCAACCATAATTCCTTAATTGGAAGCCGATCATATCTCAACAGGAAGCCTTCCACAATTTCCGGTGTATAAGAGGAACCTCCGCCAATAACCGCTACCTTTAGCCCATCCTTCAACTGCCTCACCCTCTTTTCTCTAGATTAATGGTCTGAAACTCCTTAATGATCTTGAGCCTCTTGTAAGCGTCCTGAGATAAGGTTCCTCCGGCTGCCTCCATTGCCATCCACACAGCACCGATCACTGGCTCTATGCCCAGCTTAACTATACGAGCTTCTGGAGCTATTGTTTGCACGGCATTTTCAATATGGGAAGGAATGATATCACTTTGGCCCCGCGTGACTATACTGCCTGCCAGCACCACGTCAAAGACTTCCTTCTCCATCCCGAGTCGATTGATAACGGCGCAAGCAGACTTAGCGAGTTCTTGTCCTTGATGCCTCAAAATCTCCCGAGCAACAGAATCACCCAAATTAGCCGCCTCAAATACCAATCGAGCCGTATCTATCGGGGGTATTTTGTTATGATCTAGATAATCATTGAACATGGCACATACGTTTTCGTAGTTCAAATATGAAAGCAAAAGTTCGGTGAGAAGCGTAGGCTGTTCTCTTCCATCCCAAGCACGTATCACAGAACGAAAGACCTCTTCCGCTAAGGAACCGCCGCCGCCGAAATCGCCAAAAAGATAAGAAAAACCGCCACATTGATAAAATTCACCCTGTGGATTCTTCCCAGCACTGTTTGTTCCGCTGCCGCAGATCAACACTACACCATGAGGTCTTGAAGTTCCTGCTCTCAGGGCAATCATTGTATCGCATACCACTTCGTGACGGGGAACGCCAAGCTCGTTAATCAGAGGGCGTAAAATGTTATAGTCTGTTTCTCTGTCCGCCCCAGCCAATCCAAAAACAGCATATTCAATTTCATAAGGCTCAAGACCGGCCTGAACCAATGCTTCAGCCACCGCAGTAGTGATATTATGTTTGGCTATGTCGTAACCGGTCTGATAATTTCCATTTCCGCCTATCCCCACCCCTAGCGCCCTTCCGCTCTGATCCGTGACCAACGCGTAGGTTTTACTGCCCCCTGCATCTACGCCTAAATAATACTTCATAGGTACCACTCCGCTCCAAACAAATTGTCTTATCCATTCACTCTCGCCGTTGATTGGCGGATGATCAACTCCGGTTCGAACTGGAATGCACGCTTTGCTTCCGGTCTCGATGATTCAAGAATCCAGCTCAGCAGGAGTTCCACTCCATGCCGTCCAATCTTCTCCGCCGGTTGGCGGATTGTTGTAAGCTTTGGGTGTAACTGTGAAGCAATAAGCTGATCATCATAGCCAACCACCGAAATATCCTGCGGAACCCGAACACCCGCGTTTTGCAAAGCATTTATTACTCCAAGGGCTATATGATCATCCGCTGCAAAAATTGCTGTTGGAAGATTGTCCGACTGTAACCATTTCGATGCAATATCATAACCCGAGGAAACCGTAAACTCACCGCGTTCAATACAAAAGGGCTCTAACCCAGATTCTTCGAGCGCCGACCGAAATCCAATTTCTCTTTCCCTACTACTAAGAAAAGGATCTGGGCCGCTAATATGGGCAATTCTCTGATGTCCCAAATCGATTAAATGTCTGGCTGCATCGTATCCGCCTTTTCTGTTATGTACGATTACTGATGGAACTAAGGGATTATCCAGCTGATTATCCAGCATAACAAACGGAATTTTCTTCTTTTCCAATTCACGAACGTACATTTCCTCATGAAGTGGGGAAAGTAAAATCAGTCCATCCACCCGATCCTCCTGAAATAAGGGATTATGTATAGCCTCTGCATCCGGTGAATGAACAGAAATGGCCAGAAAATAGCCCTGCTCGGTCAACCGGTCATTCACTTCCTTGACTACACGATCTAGAAAGGAGTCGTCAAGCGTGGTTACGGTTAACCCGATGATCCCTGTCCGTCCAAGAGCCAAACTGCGTGCGGCGGCATTGGGCTGATAATTCAAATCTTTCATGGCTTGAAGCACTTTATCTCTGTTATTTGCACGGACGGTTGTTGAATGATTGAGTACTCTCGAAACAGTTACAACGGAAAGCCCGGACTTCTTAGCCACATCAAAAATATTAACTTTCAAGTGAGTTAATCCCTCCTTTTAAAAGTATAAGCGCTTTAACTTTTGATTAGATTATAGTACACGACCCTGACGAATACAACCTTTTTAATATGACCCTGTTTTGATTTTTCAGGTTCTGGCTACACTTATTAAGGAGGAATTCTTCAAGATTTCTCTAATTCTAGTAAAAGGAGCAGTGAATAATGCTTCCTGTTCATGAACGCCTCGCTGAACTGTATACACTCAGTCGGAAACGCCCGCTTACACACGCCGAAGACGCTGAACTGCAGCAATGCCTGCAGGCTAACGCCAAATACTGTTGGGAGATGGCGTGCTTGAATAATGCGGCTTTGCTCGCTGCAGCAGTAAATGATACCTTATGGCTGCAAGATACCACTGCTTTGATGAATGAGCTTCGATTTACAGGCAGGACTGCCAAACGCAATTAAGGATACAGATTAACATAAAAAACCCGAAAGATAGTCACCAGAAACTGTGGCTATCCTTCAGGTTTTTGTTATTCACCCTACAAAAACCGGAACTGAGCTTCAATGAGGCCGTTATACACCCCGTCACGCGCAGTCAGTTCACGATGCGTTCCTTCTTCCTTGATTTCCCCGTGATCCAGTACAACGATTTTATCCGCATGTCTAATGGTTGAGAGACGGTGGGCTACTATGAATGAAGTACGGCCCCGCAGCAGAATTTTAAGTGCATCCTGAATCTTAAGCTCAGTCTCCGTATCGATACTTGCTGTAGCTTCGTCCAAAATAAGGATTCGCGGATCTGCTAGAAGCGCCCTTGCGAAGGATAACAGCTGGCGCTGACCCATGGATAGGGCGCTCCCCCGTTCTTCAACCTCGGTCTCATAACCCCGTGGCAGCTTCATGATAAATTCGTGTGCATCTACCGCCTTGGCTGCATCTTCCACTTCTGAGTCGCTGGCATTAAGCCGTCCAAAGCGAATATTATCTCTGATCGTTCCTGAGAAAATGAAGGTGTCTTGAAGTACAATTCCGATCTGCTCACGCAGGCTTTGCAGAGTAACATCGCGGATATCTTTCCCGTCAATGGTCACTTGGCCGTGGGTGATATCATAGAATCGGCCAATCAAATTGATGATTGTACTTTTACCTGAGCCTGTATGCCCAACAAGGGCGATCGATTGCCCCGCTTTGACATCCAGATCGATTCCCTTCAGGGCAGCTCTGCCTTTCTCATATTCAAAAATAACTTTGTTAAATTGTATATCTCCTTTAATCTTAGGAAGCGGCTTCGCATCCGGCTTATCTTGAACCATGGGTTCCTCATCCAAATACTCAAAGATACGTTCGGACGAGGCCATAGCCACCAACAGCTGATTGTACATTTGTCCGAGACGGTTAATGGGATCCCAGAAATTGCTCACATAGGTACTAAAAGCAACAAGTGCCCCGATGGTAAGCTCCCCCGACTGAATCAAGTAGGCCCCCAGCCAGAAGAGGATCATAGTACCCAGCCCACCTGTTATTTCAATAATCGGTCCAAAACCCTGATTCATAGCGGAAGCTTTATTCCAGGCCTTACGGCTGTCCGTGTTCATAGCGTCAAAATAATTCATATTTTCCTGCTCTTGTGTATAAGCTTGAGTTACCCGGATACCCTGGATAGATTCGTTCAAATGGGAATTAATCCGTGAATTCTTTAATCGAACATCCTGCCAGGCAATACGGATTTTCTGCCGCAGCTTAGTCGATATCAGGAACATTATTGGTACAGTAACCATCACTGCCAGTCCTAGCTTCCAGTTAATTAGCAGTAGGATAATCATAATACCAAGCAGTTGAACACAGTCGATCATCAAATTCACGACACCGTTAGTGAACAAATCCTGCAGAGAGTTAATATCATTGGTAACGCGTACAAGTATCGATCCAGCAGGTCTTTTGTCAAAAAAATTGAATGAGAGCTTCTGAATATGCTTAAATAAATCCCCGCGCAAATCATAAATAACCCTTTGTCCAATTACGTTCGTATACTTAATCCGGTACACACCCGCAATCCATTGCACCATATACAACACAATTACGCAGCCGGTCAGAATATATAATAGCGTCAGACTTGGATTCCCATTCTTTGGAGCAATAGCACGATCAATCGCAAGACTCGTTAAAAAAGGAACCGTGAGCTTGGTGATTGTCCCCAGTATCATCATAATTATGACCAGTGGCAGCATTTGCTTCGCATAAGGCCTCATATAACCAAACAGTCTTGTGAACTGCTTCCAGTCAAAGGCTTTATCCATTTGGTCATCATCCTTATACACGAACCGCTCTTCAAGAGTCTTATTCTCTTTAGCCTTGTCCGAGCTTGTTAAGCTGGCCTGATGGGCTTCAAGTTTCATAGTAGTAAATCACTCCCCTTCTGTTCCAGTGTCTCTGGCCAGATAATCTGCGTACTGGATCCGATAGACATCCTGATAAGGACCCGGTATCCGGATAAGTTCATTGTGTGTTCCTTGTTGTATCACACGACCCTCTTCTAACACAATGATCTGATCCGCATGACGGAGTGAAGATATCCGGTGTGCGATAATCAGGGTTGTGCGGTCGCGCATGACCTCTTGGAAACCTGCCTGAATCTCATGTTCTGTTTCCATATCTACTGCGCTTGTGGCATCATCAAGGATAAGAATCCGGGGATTCTTCAAAAGTGCTCTCGCGATAGCGATACGCTGTTTTTGTCCGCCCGACAAGCCCATTCCCCGCTCTCCTACAACCGTATCATAGCCGTGAGGCATTTCCATGATGAACTCATGTGCTTTTGCCAGCTGGGCGGCCCGGATAATCTCCTCTATCGTCACATTCTTAAGACCATAGGATATATTGTTACGGATGGAGGAAGAGAATAGGAAGGTCTCCTGAAATACAGTAGCAATCTGCGAGCGCAGACTGTGAACACTGTATTCTCTGATATCAACACCATCCAGCTTTATGCTTCCTGAGTTTACGTCGTAGGCACGCATCATCAGCTGCGTAACCGTCGACTTGCCTGAACCGGTACCTCCTAGGAATCCTATGACCGAACCCGGTGCAGCTTCAAAATGTATATCTGTTACTGCAGGCAATTTATTCCCGTAAGCAAAAGTAACATGATCAAAAACTACATGTCCTTGCACCGTAGAGGATTCTAGCTCGCGTGCGCTTTCCTTATCCTCCACGTCAATTCTCTGGTTAAGCACCTCAAGTACCCGTTCACCGGAAGCCTTGGACTGTGTATAGTTATTAATATGAAAGCCCAGCCCCCATATCGGTCCAATAATGTACCAGATTAAGCTGAAAAAGGCCACTAATTCCCCGAGCGACATTTTATCATGAATGACAAGTGTACCTCCGACTCCCAGCAGAATCGCTATACTAACCGAGGCCAGAAGCTCCATCACCGGAAAAAACTTACTCCACAGCTCCGCAGCAAAAATCTGATTATTCTTGTAACGTTCATTTCGATGGGAGAATTTCTCTACTTCATAATCTTCGCGGGCAAATGACTTCACCGTCCGCACACCCGTTACATTCTCCTGAACCGCCGTAGTTAAGGCGCTCAGCGCCATACGCATCTCCTGAAAGGCCGGATGAATTTTGGATTCAAACCGTAAAGCTACCCCAGCCAGAAAAGGCATTGTAATTAAAGTGACCAATGTAAGCTGCCAGTTAAGTGTGAACATCATGATAGACCCAAAAGCCACCATAAAAAAGACGTTAAGAAGTTGCGCAAATCCAAAGCCGATAAATAAGCGAATGGCTTCCAGATCCCCAGTCAGCCGGGACATCAAATCCCCCGTTTTAGCCGTATCATAATAACGAAAAGACAGAAACTGCAGCTTCTCATAACAGGCATTGCGCAGCCGGTATGCAAGGAAATTCCCCAGTCTGCCTCCAAAGAATCCATGTGTGAACTGTAAACAGGCTTTAATGAAGATTACCCCGAGTACACTGAGAGCCAAGAACGGAACCTCTGTAAAGTTGCGGGGAATAATGACATCATCGATGAGCTTTCTTAATAAATTGGGGATGATTAATCCCACTGCTGTTGCGGCAGCCAAGCATAATATCGAAAGAATCAAAAAATGTAGCTTCTCCCGGTAAAAGCCCCGCAGTTGCCTGAGAACTTCCATCTCTCTCCTCCTTAAAGCTTTACGAATTAAAAATTTGGTTTCGTAAGCATCGCTTTTTTAGCGCTTCCATTTTAGTGACTTTAAGCAGTTTATCATCCATAATTTAATGCGGCAAAGGGGAGAATTGATCATTTTTCCCTTTATTGCCGACAAATCAGCGTTCTTAGTAAGGTAAACGGATGCCCATATCTTCAAATGCTTCTAATTACTCGCAAATGCTTTTGAATTAACAATGGACTTAATCCAACTATGGATTACTTCAATCACCACTACCCTGAATAAGGGTTTTCTACATAATATTTCAATAATTTAGCGGAGGAAGTAACGGTATATTTTTATGTGCCAAGCAATTTACTTGAAACGTGAGAATAAACATCAATATTCAAACTATAGACGGGGATGGTATGTATAAGGATTTGCTGATGGATACTGCTACAGAAGAACTGGCCCAAGGAGAAATGCTGGCCACCATGATTGCAAGATTGCTCGACAATGCACCCTTGGAACTCAAGGTATACGATTGCCAGCGGGAACCTGCTTGCAGATTTCAGAGCTAATCTGAATGCAGAATCCCAAGGAAGGCTTCAAGTCGCCAGACTCTATAAAATGACTTGTGACAGAGGCGTAAGAGATATGCTCTCTTGGCTACTCGCACGTGACACCATGCATCAGAATCAATGGATAGCCGCCATTCGGGATTTAGAATCAAAAGAAGGGGTTGTTGTCCCTTCAACCTTCCCACGGGAATGCGAGAAGCAGGATGTGTCACATGTTCTCTTCAATTTCTCACGGGGTGAGGAAAGCGCTAAAGGCCCGTGGGCCCATAGACGGAGTCCAGACGGTGCGACCTTCCAATATGTCTCACAGCCACAGCCTCTGGCACCGGAGCCCCACTTGCCACCAGCTCCACCTTACTTTTATGACGCTCCACCCCAAGTTTTGCGTTTTGTCAACTCTCCTACCCAACCTCCTATGTAAAATATAAATACACCATCAAAGGATCTCCTCTTGGTGGTGTGTTTTTTGTTATGCCTACTTTAATTCTTAAAATAGTTCACCAACCCATCGCCCGGTGCATAAATAAATACATAGAACTTCAAAAGAAAATTTGATATTAGGTGATCAATCAAAGATTGCTATTCGTTCATAGGAGAGTGTGGAGCAAATGAAGAATGATAAATTGAAGCCGGGACAAAGGGTGCAGATCTCCAAAGGGCATAAGAGCGGATTAGGTGGAAGACAGGGTACAGTGGTAGCACTTGGCATGCAAGAAGAACAGAGCAAGGCCCAGATTTCGGTTGCAGGTAGCAAAGAACCGATGAAAGTCTTCATTGAGCTTGACTCGTTGGAGGAATTGAAGTCCGACACACTGCCCCCTGGATGGTTAGAGTTCTATATATAACCAAACAAAACAAAGGGAGGTCCCGCGCGAGCCATCAAAATGGCTGCCGTGGGACCTCCCTTACTTATGTTGAAGATTATAAACTGGACTTATGCTAAGGTCTATATAAATGGTTATGCAAAGAGGTCTACTGCACAAAAAGGCCTTTTATGGTGTAGCTCAGCAATTGGTTAAAGACGAGGACACGGGTTTTGTACATCTGAAACCGAGTTTACGCGCTAAGGTACGTACGAGGAACTAGACAAGATCTGGGTTGCTACGCAATTCAGTATTCACAGAGTTTATAGGGTTACTCCTTGGGCGGCTCTGCTATGTCCAAAGAACCGCAGTCTGCGATTTAGGCTTCTCTAGTGAGAGAAGAGTCCTCTATATAATATCCAAAGAAAACCATGACTCATTCAACCCACGAGAGTTTCCTAATATTAACGGGTTCTCATGACCTGCAATATATAACTGTTGAAGGTCTAGTTCGAACTTAATCTCATTAAGGACACTTTTTAAACCAGGAACCCACAACAAGGTATCTTGGCGGATGTAGTTCAAAACCAATTCATAACTACGCTCAAACTTTTCAATATTTGGGCTATTATCTTTTCTCAGTACTGTGCGTACCCTATCTGCTAATTCCATGTAATCAGCATCAATATGCTCTTGTTTATTAATAACTGCTGGTTTTAATTTTGACCATGCGTATGCTCCACCAGCTACTACTTCTTCCGACCCTTCTACATATTCAATGCATGAATCATCATTAATAAAAGCATTAATCCGATCCTCTAAGCCTTTGAATGCTTGAACGAGCGTTAATAATTTCCTCAAAAAAGAAACCCCCTAATGAATAGCTTACCTGCTTTATAATTGCCTCAGTTAGCCATCACACTATTTTGTGATTCCAGTATATCGCATTTTGAAACATAAATAAATTATATAAATTTCACCTAAAGTCAGAATTCTATAATCATAATTGGTTTGAAGAATCGACGAAAGGGTATTATACATTAGTACATATGAAGGAGTTGTTCATTCATGCACGAGACAGAGATCAACTCGATTTTAAATACCAATGATTCCTTACGATTTCATCTGATCAGTGGTGAGAATTATATCGGTAGATTTGATAGAGACGAGCCGACCGGATATATAAGATTAGTTGGCTTGAGCATATCATTCCCGATTTGGTCGATTAAATGCGTCCAGTCAATTCCTATAAAATACACCGTCAGTCATACTGTTCAAAACCCCATTTTATAGATATTGAAAAAAGACTCTAGGCTATAAGCTGCTTCCGGCACTCTACCGGAGGCAGCTTATTTAGTTTATGTTGCGGACGATGTTTGTTGTTAAAGTGGATGTATTCCTCAATTCTCCTTTGTGAGTCGTTCATACTTCGGATATCATATAGCATCTGCTATCTTTCAGGGCCGTTTATGAATTATCAGGAAGAGTACGCAGAGCAGCCCACGCTTTGTGTCATGACCATGAATACCATTTTTTTGAAGCTGGGACAAATAAAAAATACGTGTCCGAGTGCCTTGGACACAAGAGTGTCAAGATCATTGCGGACACGTATCTATTACTGAAAAAATTGGAGATAATGCTCTTACACTCTACGAAAACTACGTAAAATAAGCAAACCGAACAAAAACCGGACAAAGCCATCTTCGAGCACCGAAAAACACATTTAAATCATGTTAACCGATCGAACCTTCCATCTCGAACTTGATGAGACGGTTCATCTCTACCGCATATTCCATCGGCAGCTCTTTGGTGAAGGGTTCAATGAAGCCCATTACGATCATTTGCGTTGCTTCGGCTTCTGTAAGACCACGGCTCATGAGATAGAACAGCTGCTCCTCGGAAACCTTGGAGACCGTCGCTTCATGTTCCAGTGTAATGTTATCGTTCATGATCTCATTATAAGGAATCGTATCCGAAGTGGACTGGTTATCCATAATGAGGGTATCGCATTTAATGTTTGATTTTGCTCCATCAGCTTGACGGCCGAAGGAAGCGAGACCCCGGTAAGTTACCTTACCGCCATGTTTACTGATCGACTTCGAGATAATTGTAGAAGTCGTGTCCGGAGCCAAGTGAATCATCTTGGCGCCTGCATCCTGATGCTGGCCTTTGCCGGCTACGGCAATAGAAAGCACAGAACCTTTGGCTCCGCGGCCCTTGAGCACTACCGCAGGGTATTTCATGGTCAGCTTGGAACCGATGTTGCCGTCAACCCATTCCATTGTGGCGTTTTCTTCTGCAACCGCACGTTTGGTAACGAGGTTGTAGATGTTTGGTGCCCAGTTCTGAATGGTGGTATAACGAACGCGTGCATTTTTCATACACAGGATTTCTACTACTGCGCTATGCAGGGAATTCGTGCTGTAGATTGGTGCTGTACAACCCTCTACGTAATGTACGAAGCTGTCCTCATCGGCCAAAATCAGAGTACGCTCGAATTGTCCCATGTTCTCGGAGTTAATACGGAAGTAAGCTTGCAAAGGCACTTCGCATTTCACACCTTTTGGAACATAGATGAAGCTTCCGCCTGACCATACAGCGCTATTCAATGCGGCAAATTTATTATCAGTCGGAGGGATAATCGTTCCGAAAAACTTTCTGAAAAGTTCCGGATGATCGCGCAGTGCACTATCGGTGTCTGTAAAGATAACCCCTTGATCTTCAAGGTTCTTTTGCATGCTGTGGTATACAACCTCGGACTCGTATTGAGCCGAGACACCAGCAAGGAACTTCTGCTCCGCTTCCGGAATACCAAGCTTATCAAAAGTCTCTTTAATTTCAGAAGGGACTTCCTCCCATGTCTTTCCTTGTTTCTCGGATGGTCTTACATAATATTGAATATCCTCGAAATCCAGATCATCCATGTTGCCGCCCCATGTAGGCATCGGCATCTTGCGGAATTGTTCCAGTGATTTCAGGCGGAAATCAAGCATCCACTGGGGTTCATTCTTGATTGCTGAGATTTCTTTAACAATTTCGGCCGTCAATCCTTTACCAGACTGGAATATCGACTTGTGCTCATCCCGGAACCCGTACTGGTATTCCTCCATATCAGGCGCTTTCTTAGCCATGGTGTCAGCCTCCTTGTTTCTTCTGTTATTTTGAGTAGCTGTTATTTGTGCTGCTCTTCTTCGTCTATTCCTTTGCGAAGCGCGTTCCATCCAAGTGTTGCACATTTGATCCGAGCCGGAAATTTATTAACACCGGAAAGGGCTTCAATATCCTCATAGTCACCAAAATCTACGGCATCACCCTTCATTAGGCAGGAAAACCGGTCCGCCAAGTCAAGAGCACGCTCTACAGTTTGGCCTTTTACTGCCTCGGTCATCATAGAGGCCGATGACATGCTAATCGAACAGCCTTCACCATTGTAACGTGCATCCTTGACGATTCCGTCCTCCACCTTAAGCTGAAGCGTAATGCGGTCGCCGCAGGTTGGGTTATTCAGTTCGATCTTCATGGCTTCATCATCAAATGAGCCGCGATTCCGGGGATTTTTATAATGATCCATAATTACGCGTCTATACAAATCATCCAAGTTCATCGGCGAAATACTCCTTTGTCTTGAGTAAGGCACTGACCAGCCGATCAACATCTTCTTCGGTGTTATAGAGATAGAAGCTGGCCCGAGCCGTTGAGCTCACTTCCAGCCAACGCATCAGCGGCTGGCAGCAGTGATGACCGGCACGAATAGCAATACCCTCCGCATCCAGTACCGTTGCAACATCATGCGGGTGGACATCACCCAGATTAAAGGTTACAACGCCAACTTTGCGTTTAAGAGGTCCATAAATCGTCAGCCCGTTAATTTCTGACAGACGTTGCTCGGCATAAGCAGCAAGTTCAGTCTCATGGTGGTGAATCTCGTCCAATCCAATCTCTTGAAGGAAATCAATCGCTGCACCTAGTCCAACGGCGCCGGCAATTATCGGTGTGCCTCCCTCGAACTTCCAAGGGAGCTCCTTCCAGGTCGATTCATAGAGGCCAACATCATCAATCATCTCGCCGCCGAACTCTACAGGATCCATTGCTTCCAGAAGCGATCTCTTGCCATACAGAGCACCTATGCCGGTAGGAGCAAGCATTTTGTGTCCGGATAATGCATAGAAATCGCAATCCAGTGCTTGCACATCCACTTTCATATGGGGTGTGCTTTGAGCCCCGTCCACTACGATTACCGCACCATGACGATGGGCAATGGCAGCTAGCTCTTTAATAGGATGTGTAACACCCATTACGTTGGATACATAAGCGATAGCAACGATCTTGGTCTTATCCGTAATCGTCTTCTCCGCATCCTCTAGCGTAATGGTTCCATCCGGTTGAAGCGGTATATATTTCAAAGTGGCGCCAGTTCTCTTAGCTAACTGCTGCCAGGGAATAAGATTGCTGTGATGCTCCATTTGGGTAAGGACAATCTCGTCGCCTTCCCCCACCGCTGATGGCCCGTAAGAGCTGGCTACAATATTCAGCGCGGTTGTAGTCCCGCGAGTGAAAATAATTTCTTTTGTACTGCGGGCATTAATAAACTTAGCGAGTTTCTCTCTGGCACCCTCGTAAGCATCCGTCGCCCGGCTGCCCAAGGTGTGGACACCGCGATGCACATTGGCGTTGTCCCACTCATAGTATTTCTTGACGGCCTCTATGACCTGGCGAGGTTTCTGTGAGGTCGCTGCGCTGTCCAGATATACCAGTGGATGGCCGTTTATATTTTGATTCAGTATGGGAAAATGCTCCCGAATGTTGCTGATCATTGGCCTAACTTCCTTTCCACCAGAGATTGGAGCTGATTACGCAGTCCCTCCAGTGGAATTTGCGACACAACAGGAGCCAGAAAGCCATATATGATCAGTGTTTCCGCTTCATGTCGGGAAATTCCGCGGGACATTAGGTAATAGACCTGTTCGTAATTGACCTGTCCTACGGAAGCGGCATGGCCTGCTGTAACATCATCTTCGTCAATAAGGAGAATCGGGTTCGCATCCCCACGGGCTTTTGGACTCAGCATAAGTACTTTTTCGGTCTGCTGTCCATCCGCTCTGGTAGCACCCTTCTCAATCTTCGTGATCCCGTTGATAATCGATGTAGCTGCATCACGCATAACCGCACGGGTAATCATGTTACTTGGTGTGTTTTTGCCGAAATGCTGTGCTTGAGTCGTGTAGTTAAGCTTTTGAGAGCCTGAGCCAACGGCAATAACCTTAGCATTAGATGTGGAGCCGTTACCTTTAAGTATCGACTTGGTATCACTCGCTGTATTCCCGTAGTTCATCTCACCGATAATCCAATCAATCGCTCCATCGTTCTCCACGACTGCACGGCGGTAAGTCACGTCTGTTGTGTCCTCACCGAGCTGATGAACCGATGCATAACGAACTTTGGCACCTGCACCTACAAAGACTTCTACCGCACCATTGTGCAGACCCGCTTCGGTTTTGTCTGAAACGTAGTTATCCACGTAAGTCACCGAGCTGTTAGTATCTGCAACGATAAGGATATGAGGCACGAATGAAGCTTCTGCATCGTCTGTCAAAAGCACGGCCTGCAGCGGTGTACTTACGACAACATTCTTAGGAACATAGAGGAATACTCCACCATTCCATAGTGCAGCGTGAAGAGCTGCTAGGGAGTGCTCGTCAGGCTTTACAGCCTTATGCAGATAACGCTGCACTAAATCCCCATGTTCTCTAACCGCAGTCTGCAAATCCGTAAAAATAACACCTTGTTCAGCCAGCTCAGGAGCGAGTCGTGTAAAGACTACACCGGAGTTGCGGTGAATAATCAAGCTGCCTTCCTCTTGATCCTTAACCAGTGCGGTTATGGAAGAGGGGGCTTCATGAAGGGATGCAATCGGTTGGGTTTCTTTATAGTTTCCGTAATGATTCACATTCCAGCGATCAATCCGTGTTTTCTCTAATTTAGGCAGTGTCAATTCTGCTGCCAGTTCCAGTGCCTTCAAGCGGCTTTCTTTCAGCCAGCTCGGTTCACCGCAGCGTAGCGATAATTCGCTTAAGCGCTCAGCGTCCACTGGAAGAATGGTTTGCGTCGTCATAAATGGTCTCCTCCTTCCCGGCGTCTTTTAAGCGTCCTGCCCTACGGTTTCATCTTCAATTCCTAGTTCCTCTTTAATCCATTCGTAACCTTCTTCTTCCAGACGCTGAGCCAGCTCAGGGCCACCGGATTTCACGATTCTGCCTTGCATCATAACATGCACGAAATCAGGCTTAATATAGTTCAGCAAACGCTGGTAGTGGGTAATAATAAGGAAGCCGCGATCTTCATTGCGCATGGAGTTCACGCCGTCGGCTACAATCCTCAAAGCATCAATATCCAGACCGGAGTCAATTTCGTCCAAAATAACGATCTTAGGATCAAGCATCATCATTTGCAGGATTTCATTACGTTTTTTCTCCCCGCCGGAGAAGCCTTCATTCAAATAGCGGTGTAGAAACTCAGGATTCATCTCCAGTTCCTTCATCTTCGCTTCCATCTGACGGATAAACCGGATCAGAGAAATTTCACTGCCCTCTTCACGACGGGAATTGATTGCGCTACGAAGAAAATCGGAATTCGTTACTCCTGAAATTTCACTTGGATACTGCATGGCCAGGAATAGACCGGCGCGTGCGCGTTCGTCAACAGCCATTTCCAGAAGATCTTCACCTTCGAGGGTAGCTGTGCCTTCTGTAACTTCATATTTAGGATGTCCCATAAGAGCGGATGCCAAAGTACTTTTACCTGTTCCGTTGGGTCCCATGATGGCGTGGATTTCTCCGCCCTTCATTTGAAGGTTGATTCCCTTCAAGATCTCTTTTCCTTCAATGCTTGCTTTCAGTCCCTCAATGACAAAATCTGCTGCCATAATTAGTATTCCCTCCAATGATCGATTTGCGGATTCTAAAGCCTAGTTTTGTATTGTAACAGGGTAAACCCTGAATGCCAGCACAATTAGTTTTTTTATTAGATAATAATTATTATAAAGTGTATTTGACTGATTATCAATGATTCTCATTAAGTTTATTACAAACTGCTTATTTTTACAAATATCTATTTTCGTTCGGAATACACTCAAAGGCCTTATATTAGAGGCATTAAATCGCCTTTTTGATTTCAATACATAAAGCCTCGAACTCCTCGTCATCAAGAACCGGCTTCATTGGTCTGAGTTCAGGTGGTGGACTTAGTTCAATCCATGATCGACAACCGGAATATTCCGGGAGTACCTCGATCTCCGAAGGCTCTTCTAAGGTATATACTCGAAGCAGCAGCACATGAAGCGGCTCTTTGGCTTTCCAGCGTAACCGTTCGGCAGCCAATCCCTCACTCCACATATGATAAGGAGACAGTTTCTCCAGCTGTTCGAGATCACGGATTTCAAGATCTGCCGCCACTTCCGCATAAACGGTAAGCTTGACTGTGAGTGCATTTGGTTCAAAGCCACTTAAGGATTGCTCCACAAAATGCCGATCCTGCTCCTTCACTAATTCAGGCCGTTGATGCTCGTAGGTAGGATACAGATAAAAGGAATCACTTTTTAGTTCAAAACGTCTAGTCTCCTCCTTAATTCCGCCCTTACGTAATAGTATGACTTGTCTACCCTCTGCAAGAACCTTTATCGTGGAGTCCCATTCCTTCAGAGCTACAGAATTAACTTTCATCGTAAGTATCCCCTTTCTTCTCCCAAGAATCCTAAAGAAATAAATGATAATTATAGCGCTTGTTACTTAGAGATCACACTAAAATGCAAAAAATAAAGCCTCCGCACGGAGGCTCTATTGTCAAAGATCTAAAGTCCCAAAACAATGATCTTATCCTTAACCGAGGAAAGAGCGAAGCATCCATTGATTCTTCTCCAGATCGCTGCGAATCCCGATAAACAAATCAGCCGTAGGCTGGTCGCCTGCTTCTTCCGCTACTTCAATGCCTTCTGTCAGCTCTTCAGATACCGTTGCGAAATCTTCAATAAGAGATTGAACCATCCCACGTGTATCTTCCTTGCCTGTTGCTTCCTGAATGGTTGCCAGTTCCAAATATTCCTTCATGGTAGCGACCGGTGAACCTTTAATGCTTAGGAGCCGCTCTGCCACTTCATCCATTTTAAGCGTAACATCATCGTACAATTCTTCGAACTTGACGTGGAGGGAGAAGAATTGCTCCCCTTTTACATACCAGTGGTAATTGTGCAATTTAACGTACAATACGTTCAGGTTGGCAACCTGACGATTCAAAATTTGCTGCAATGAAGTTGTGTTCACTTTATTAGATGCTTTAGCCATGATTTTATCCCATCCTTATTCATATTGTAGCCAGCTCTTTTCCCCGGCTCTGTACCTCTTATTCTATACTCATTTTACCCGCTACAGTACGAGCCGAAACAAGGGAACCCCAAGTGAAACCCAAGTGAAACCTTGCTATAAGCATGCTTACCTCACTTTATAGGATGAGCTAAGACGACATTCCTTATGCTCTGCATAATGACGCATCCTAAATTCTCTTCAAAAAAAAAGGCCCAGCGGGCCTTAAGACACTTTTCAAATGTCGAAAATTGTTGTTACATCATTCTTAGCAAAGCGTCCGCTCCCGTCATGCCCGGTAGTATCCCCAGATTCTCTGCTTCTAAGGTGACCGACTCCAAAGGAGCGGCTAACAATTCAGGCAACGTACGTACACCCACCGCCCGCCCGGCAATGATATGCCGTTCTTTAAGACGTTCATTGAGAAGACCTACATCTAAAGCCCCGCACATAATATATCCCTTGCTGGTGCTGATCGTCAGCAGAGTTGTTTTGGGAAGCTTAACTTCAACTCCGAGGAAAATGTGATCACCCACCACAATTGGCTCCAGTGTAACCAAAATACAGCACCTCCCTATTTTCGCATTACACTCTATATAGATATGCCTTATCCCCTATGGATGTGTGGATAGAGTTCTTAGAGCGAAAATACAATGGGGAGGCAAAAGTCCCATACTTTCCAAGGATTCTATATAATTTCCCCTTAATTAATGATATAGTTTATAATAATTATTAGCAGTATTCTAACTGAAATGCTGGGGGATCTATGGACAAAAAACTACAAAACACTGACGGAAATTATCTTTTTAACGTCGACATCCTGATTAATGCCCGTACAAACCCGCTTGCCATGCAATATTTACTCGAGTTGTTGAATAACCATGATAAAGTAACTGATTTTAAAATTAATTCGGGTCTAGAACTGGGTCGAACGATCGACAGTCTGCTCCGGTCTGCAAAACTGGCCTTAAAACAGGAGATTTCTCCTCCAACGCCAGTAAATCTGCCACACAAAACTGCAGTGAAACAGACATCATCACCCTTAAATCAGTTGATACCCCAACAACCAACACCGCAAGCGATGGAACCTTCTGATGCCTTTAGCCAGATTCGGCAATATATTCAGAGTAATCAATTGGTCCGTATTAGAACTAATCGCCATGGCAAGCAGTTATCGATACCATGCCGTATTCTAAATTTTGACGAGGCAGCCACAACGATAAGCGTTTATCATGTAGATGAGAAGCAGGTCTATACCTTCAGACTAAATGAAATAGACGAGTTTCACTAAAATACAGGGTACAGAAACAGCAAACAAGCACCTGCCTTCATTGAAAAGGTACGGTGCTTGTTTTTATGCGGCTAGCTTCCTGTTTTACGAGAGAATGCTTCCAGTGATAAACACAACCAGCCCGCGAGAAAACACAGACCGCCAATCGGTGTAATTGCTCCTAAAATGGTAATACCGGATATACTAAGAACATACAAGCTGCCTGAAAAAAGCACAATTCCGAAAATCAGCAAGATCCCAGCCCAGCGCAATCTTGGACTTCCCCCCCATTGACCTATGAGCAGGGCAATTAAAATCAGTCCAAGAGCATGCATCATCTGGTATTGAACACCTGTCTCATAAACCTTTAATGAATCTGCATCAATTATAGGTTTTAGCAGATGGGCGCCAAATGCCCCAATCGCCACTGAAAGCATAGCAAGCAAAGAACCCCAAGCTAAAAATGTACGCTGCATGATTTACAACTCCTTAAAGTATTCCCTCTATTCTAACGTATAGGATTGCTTTATTTCCAGTTGCCCGATAACCTTTTTAACTGGGGGGTTGCATTTCCAGCCGTCTTGTGAAAAAGTGAATGTAGACAAGCTATTCTCATCTGCCAAAGGAGTGCCTAGTATGGACAATAACTCTTTTTCGAAGTCTGATTCGCCAATTCCATCAACTGTTCATTCAATACCTGATCAAGAAATGAACGTAGATCCTAATTTTCACGAAATTAAGCCTCATCTTAAACAATCCGGACCCGGTATTGCTTCATTCGTGATCAGTCTTGTTTCCCTTCTCGGTTATCTAGTCTCTTTTATGATAGCCGCTACCATGGCCACATCCATCCTGAATGAATTCGGAGAAATGAGCAGTGACTCTTCACAAGCTTTTATGTTCCTGGGAGTTGCGGTTTTGGCTCTCGCTGCTCTTAATGTGATCGGCGTAGTGCTCGGAATCATAGGGATCTCGCTGCGCAACCGTCGCAAGGTCTTTGGGGTTATCGGCACGATCATTAATGGCATCATTCTTCTGGTCTTTATGCTATTAATTGCTACAATACTGGTCAATATCGGGGCACAATAGTACCTTCAGCAAGAAAAAGGGCGGTCTCCGCGATGTAAGCTTTACATCGCGGAACACTGCCCTTTTTCTTTTACTGGCTCACTATGGAATTCAGAGAGGCAAATACATGCGGGGAGAAACCTTCCGAAGCTTCGCCCTGAGGAATGTTGAGTTTGATAATATACCCCTGTCCTTTGATTTCCTTCACGATATATTCCCTCGTTAGATTGGAACCGCTGGCTGACAAATACAACCGGGCATTAGTGATCTGAACGGATCTGTCAGCCTCTGTTAATTTCTTTACTTTACCCGTCTGAGCAAGCTCCTCCCGTCCCTCGATTAACAAATAATCAAGATTAAAATCAGAAGGCAGCTTTATGATTTCCGCATAATAATTTTTGTCAATTTTCATAGCCAATTTATTACTGCCTGAATCAAAGGTAAAGATATCAAATACATATAAGGAATATCCTTCACCTTTTGCAAGCTTTGCCTCTTTCTCTTCCGAATTGCCTTCCAAATTCAGCTTCAGAGTCTTACTCTGCGGCAAAACTCCTCCAGTAGAGGCATCAGGCGCAAGAGAAAGCTTAGACAATACACGCTGTTTCAGCGTATCGTCTCCGGGTACCGATTTTTCAACAAATTCAAAGACTACCGGATCATCCATATTCAAAGTCTCAGGAGCAGTCTCTGTACCTTCTCCCAGTTCAAAGGCAGTGGAACCTTCCTCCGTCTTAATCTCTACGGAATGATTATCAATTTGTCCGACGTAGATGCCGGTTCCCTTTATCAGTAGCGGTTGTTCATTTTCGGGCGTTGCAGACGCTATAGGGCTGACGCTCTCAGTCGGCACAGGCGACGGTGATGCCGAAGCTGTTGCCGTTTCAGCGGGGTTGTTACTCTCCCCTGGAGCCGCTGCAGGAGTGTTACCGCCACAGGCAGTTAATGCCAGCATTAGTACAGCAACTGCGGCCATAGCAGGCAATGAGTGTGAGTGTTTCAAGTTGACTACCTCCTGAATTAAGAATTTGTAGTGTCTTGCCGTATAGGCTTACCTTTATAAACGCGAAACCACTCCGAAGGTTGCAAAAATAATGTCCTGCGCATCCCTTATCTGTAGCCCGGGGCTCCATAATAATCACATATCCCCCATCTCCATGAATATACTTTAGTTACAAGCCAAAGCTCGTGGTGTCTTATATTTCATGGGAGGTGGTCACCTTTGCCGCAACAGCCTCAGCCCTTTACGTTTGTAGTATCTAAAGAAGACTGGTCCCTGCACCGGAAAGGCCATCAAGATCAGGAACGTCATCAGCAAAAAGTCAGAGACGCCATAAAAGATAATTTGCCGGATCTTGTTACCGAAGAGAATATTATTATGTCCGATGGCAAACAAATTGTTAAAGTGCCTATACGCAGTCTGGATGAATACCGGATCATTTACAATTACCGTAAGCAAAAGCATGTAGGTCAAGGTGACGGAGACAGCCAAGTAGGTGATGTGCTCGGTCGTGAACCCTCGTCAGCGGGACCGGGTAAAGGCGATAAAGCGGGCGACCAGCCTGGTCAGGATACCGTAGAAGCCGAAGTCAATCTGGAAGATTTGGAGGATATTCTGTTTGAGGATATGGAGCTTCCCCATTTGAAGCCAAAGGATAAGGAGCAAATCGAGGTTAAATCGATTGTCTTTAACGATATCCGCAAAAAAGGGATGATGTCCAATATCGACAAGAAGCGGACCCTGCTTGAGAATCTAAGACGTAATGCAAGTGCCGGAAATCCGGGTATACACGGTATCAGTCCAGACGATTTACGCTACAAAACATGGGATGATATTACCATTCCCCACTCTAATGCCGTCATTATTGCGATGATGGATACTTCGGGTAGTATGGGAACCTTCGAGAAATACTGCGCCCGCAGCTTTTTCTTCTGGATGACCCGTTTTCTTCGCCGCCAGTATGAGAAGGTTGAGATCGTTTTTCTGGCCCACCATACGGAAGCGAAAGAAGTAAGTGAACATGATTTCTTTACCCGCGGGGAAAGCGGAGGAACCATCTGCTCTTCAGCGTATCAGAAGGCGATTGAGATCATTGACAGCCGTTATCCACCTGCAAAATATAACATTTACCCCTTCCACTTCTCAGACGGGGATAATCTCACCTCAGATAATGAGCGTTGTGTAAAGCTGATCGAGGAACTGTTGAAACGGAGTAATATGTTTGGATATGGCGAGGTCAATCAGTACAACCGCAGCAGCACATTGATGTCGGCTTACCGGCATCTCAAGAACGAGCAGTTCATGCATTACGTCATTAAGGACAAAAAGGAAGTTTATCAGGCTTTAAAGACTTTTTTCCGCAAGCGTGCGAGTTCTCAAGGTTAATAGTTTTGGGAAGTATTTGCATTAAAAAAAAGAACTTCCAGCTCCGCTTTCAAAGCGGTTTTGGAAGTTCTTTTTAACTGAATGGAGGCTTAATGAACCTTCTCGCGGTCCTTGCCCTTGTCGGATTCTCCGGCATTTTTGTTCGCGGCGTCACGGTCCTGTTGCATTTCTTCCACAGACTTGACCTTCAGGCGGGCGGCGCCTTCATAATTAGAGGCCGTTGGAATCAGGTTGCCCGATGCCAGCGAGATTTTGGCCTTGGCAATCGCATCGCCATATTGAGGCAGCCATTGTTCACCGGCAACCAGCATTTCATCCACCATCTGCCAAATTTCCTTAGGGTTACAGACTGCACCCACAAGAGGGTCCATCATGAACGCCTGACGCAACAGCTTATCATCCCCGTGTACCGCTGCTTCAACGGCCAGACGTTGTACTGAAATGCTAACGTTGCAGACGGCTGCCAGCCCAAGCGGCAAATCGCCCACATGCGGCATAGAAATACCGTTACGGTCCACATAACCCGGGGCTTCAATGATGGCATCATTAGGGAGGTTGGATATTACACCGTTGTTCACTACATTAAAGTGGCCTCGATATACTCTTCCTGTCTCCAGACCTTCGATAATAAAAGAACCGTGTTCTTCCCCTCTACTCTCCTTTGTATACTCCAATGCAGGATCCTTCATCCAGTTCGGGAAATCCGTCTCGAACCAGTTACGGCCTTCGGTACAGACCCGTAAATATCCACCGGTCTCGCCGTTGATCCAGCTGCCCAAATCAATCCAATCTTTGATTTCATCCGCACGTTTGCGATACCAAGGCACATACTCGCTCAGGTGACCATTCGATTCCGTACTGTAGTAACCAAATCGGCGGAGCATATCAATGCGGACCTTTTCCGTTCGGCTAAATTCCGGGTGCTTCTCAAAAGCCTCCAATAACCCTTCGGTTAAATCCTTTCCCTCATGAGTTGCGGAAATGTACCAGGTCTGGTGATTGATTCCGGCACAGATGATGTCCACCTCTGATTTTTGGAGTCCGTACACATCTGCAATCTGTTGATGCCCATGCTGCACTCCGTGACAGAGCCCAATGGTCCGTACACCGCCATATTTATTACAAGCCCAAGTCAGCATGACCATCGGGTTCGAATAATTAAGCAACAATACATCGGGTGAAGCCACCTCTCGAATATCCCGGCAGATGTCCAGCATCTCCGCAATCCCACGCTGCCCGTACATGATGCCTCCTGCGCACAGAGTATCCCCCACACATTGGTCCACGCCATATTTAAGGGGAATATCCACATCCGTTGCAAAAGCCTCAAGTCCACCCATACGAATGGTACAAAATACGTACTTGGAATCCTGCAGCGCTTCTCTGCGGTCAGTCGTTGCCTTTATGTTAATCTTCAACCCGTTCTCGGTAATATCCCGTTGACATAGCTCGGTCACCATCTCCAAGTTATGTTTGTTAATATCCATAAACGATACTTCAATATCCTTAAATTCCGGTACTGTCAATAGATCACGCAGCAAACCCCGAGTGAAACCGATGCTTCCCGCACCGATAAACGTTACTTTAAAAGACATGGTAATCATCCTCCGTCATGTATTGGTTGTTCCTGTCCATTGTAGCAAGGGACCTTTGGGAAGCGTAACCAATATCATGACTTGTTTCTCATTTAGGTGTCAAATATCCTCACCTAAATTTCCGGATTCACCATCCTCATAAATCCACGAGTGACGTTCAATCGAGTTGCGATATTCTACTGGCGTTAACCCAGTATATTTTTTGAAGAGCAAATGAAAATACTGCCTGCTGCTTACCCCTACATAATCGGCAATTTCCGCAACAGGGATATCGCTTTTCGCCAGCAGCATTTTTGATTTTTCCATTCGCAGGATGTTCAGATAATCCGTAATGGTTCGACCTGTATGTATCTTGAAGATACGGTGCAGATACCCGGGGTGGAGACTGACAGCCGAAGCAATATCTTTAACCTGAATACTGCGGTCATAGTTCTGATGCAGGAATTCTATGCTTCGCCGGACATAGAACTCGGTTGACTGCTGACTGCTACGCAGCTTTTCCTCCTTCAATCGGGCGATTCGCAGCAGCATTTCACAGAAGAGTAAATCAATCATACTCCCCCCATCCGCTCCGCGTTGGTCTAGCTCCAATACAAGACTTTTCAATACATGGTACACTTCCTCCGGGTCAGGTAAGATCAGACTTGAGAAAGGCGTGTCCAGTAACTTTTCAACCACCCGCTCCTCGCGAGCCAATCTTCCTACAGATGGAGCGACACCCTTATACTCCGTAAATCCAAACTCCACATTCAGCATTCGGCAAGGAGTGCCTTCCTCCACGATGAGCCGGTGCGGTACGTTGGCATCCAGAATAATGAGCTCTCCGCGCTTCATGGAGTAGCTCTCCGCACTTCCTTTCGCCTGCCTGACATCCACTATGCAGCTTCCGGATATAAGATACATAATTTCTGTAGAGTTATGGTGATGATACTGCATTTTATAGTTATTCCATTGCTTATAGTAGTAGGCAAAAAAACGGGGACTGTAGTCCCCGTTAATTAATGCCTGCTGAAATAGACTTCCACTCCGCTCAGACAATGCATTACACCCTTTCACTTTACTGAAACTTATACTTAAACTTATACTTTCTTATATTTTAAAATGAATTCAAGTTTACCTCTCAATTGGTTTTGGAACAAGATTTTCTATATAAGACGAACTTAAATATTAACTTTAGGCTCAGGCGTCACTACCGTGAAGACTTGGACTTCCGGCCGCTGTTGTCTCCATATTTCTTTGTTTTAATCCGCTTTTAGCGGTTGAAATCCGGATACAGCTTATGCTTTCGAAGCTGGGGCTGTCCCATAAGCCATGAAATGGCTGCTTGGGACAGCCCCGCTGTTTTTGAGTCGGATTGACTTGTGCACTTGGTGCGGACGCTCCGCGAACGGACCGTTGCTCCAATCGCCGTGCTCTCCAGATTTTTTTTATTTCCCTTAGCGGTAAAAATCCGGAGACCAAGGCGACCGCTACCGCTTTTCCGCAATCAGTCCGTCCTCTCCGCTGCTTTGAGCAGAAAAAGTTTCTACAATCTTCTTTAAATCCACAAAAAGAAATCGCCCTTTTGGTAAAATGGAGGTACCACCCAACCATTCAAAAGGAGCGATTTCTTTGTACATTCAATATACCATGGACCAACTTTGCTTGCCAATGGATCTGGAAGAAGACATTCCGGAAAATCACCTCGTTCGTGTCGTGAACGCAGCCGTCAATCGGCTGGACGACACCATCTTTGACGCTGCCTATCCTGGCGGCGGCCGCGACAGCTACCACCCTAAGATGCTCACCAAAGTTATTATCTACGCGTACACCCAGCAAATCTATTCGTCTCGCCAAATCGCCAAAGCGGTACGGGAGAACATTCCCTTTATGTGGTTGGCCGGACGGCAGCAACCCGAATTCCGCACTCTTAATCGTTTCCGTTCCCAGCGAATGAAGGACGTCCTTGAAACGCTATTTACCGCCGTGCTTCAGTTTTTGTCTGACGAAAAATACGTTTCGCTGGAGCATTACTTTGTGGACGGAACCAAAATCGAGACAAATGCCAATCGCTACACCTTTGTGTGGGGCAAAGCGGTCAACAAGCACAAATTGTAATTGCAGGAGAAGGTACACGCCCTGTTCGTGAGCATTGAAGCGGCAGAAGACCAAGAAGAACGCGAGCACCACGGAAACGACCTCCTTGAACTCGGGGAGTCTTCCGAGTGGAACAGCGAGAAACTCGAACAAGCAGCACAGAAGCTTGAAGCCCAGCTACTGGAAACACCCAAAGACAAGCCCCTGAAAAAATCCGTACGGAAGATTCGCAAGGATTTGCTACCTAGGCTACTGAAGTATGAGCAGTACCAAATGCTGCTTGGTGACAGGAATAGCTTCAGCAAGACCGACCCGGATGCGACCTTCATGCGGATGAAGGAAGACCAGATTGGAACGGAAAACCAATTTATTTTGGCCTACAGCCTACACCCAAGACCTACCGATACTCGTTGTTTACAGCCACACCTGGAAAAGGAAGAGATTCAGGCGGTAGTGAAATACGGAAGCTACCATAAAGAAAAAAGCAAAGCAAGGAAAGTAAGGAGCTCTTGGAGAGTGGATATGAAATTGGAAAACGTCATTACCGCAGCTCAAGTTGCGACGGTTGCCCGCTGAAGGAACGCTGTACAAAGGCAACAGGAAATCGGGAAGTGGTTGTAAGTCTGGAACGAATGCGGTACCAGAAACAAGCTCGGGCAATCTTGCAAAGCGAGGAAGGCTACGCTTTGGCCGTACATCGAATGACAGAACCAGAAAGTGTGTTTGGACAACTAAAGAACAACCGGGGATTCCGGCAGTTTCTGCTTCGCGGCATGGAAAAAGTGACGCTTGTAGTCGGGTGGCTTTCCCTTGCCCACAATCTATTGAAGCAAGCTGCAAATGACCAAAGACGCAGAGCAGCGATCCTCCAATAACAGGAGAATCGCTGCTCTGTTGACTTCTTGCGATTTTAAAAATGAAGAGGATCATCGCTCCTACAGTTCCAAATTTTTCTTTCGTTCCTTTTCGCTTTTGTTATTTTCTTTTGATCAGCTTATATAGTTAATTATACGTTAAAAGAAACCAGAGACTCCTTAAGAGATTCAGCCAGCCCTTCCAATTTGGCAGAAAGGGCTACTAACTCTTCGCTCACAATGAATTGCTGAGAAGACATAGAGGCTACTTCTTGTGTCGCGGCGCTTGTCTCTTCTACAACCGCACTGACGCTCGCCATGGATTCACCCAACTGACGCTGAAAGTGTAGCAGCTCGGCAATGGATAAGGAAGATTGGCCTATATGCCCAATAAAATCCTCCATCTCCTGTTTCACACTTTCAAATATGCTTGAAGATTCCCGTACGCTTGTGATCTGTTCTTGGAATAGAGGTGCTGCTTCATTCACTACCTTGACCGTATTCTCAATATCCAGCCCAATCTCATCAGTAATTCGAGAGACTAAGTGAATCGATTCACTGGATTGATTAGCCAGTTGACGAATTTCATCTGCAATTACGATAAACCCTCTCCCTGCAACACCGGCTCTAACTGCTTCAATAGAAGCATTAAGCGCCAATATATTCGTCTGCTTATTCACTGCGATCATCGGAGTAAGAATACTGCGAATAAGATGTGTGCTTTGTCTCAGCTTGTCTGCATTTTGAACAATCAAATTCATCATTCCTACAGAAGATTCACTCTTCTCCACCAATTGCTTCATCAGTTCAGATCCCTGATTACTGACCCCTATAACCTTGCCTGCGGAAGCATCCATCATCGTGTTAATCTCAGCCACGTCATTCATTTTAAGCCCCATGGTTTCCACGTTCCGATTACTTTTCTCTGCTTCCTCCGCCAGACTGGTTGCTCCAAGGGCAATATCACCCGTTGCAGTTGCTACTTCTCGCGCGTGAAGTGATGTGGTACTGGACGCCGCTACAAGCTGCTCTGATGTAGCCAGCACTTCATTTGCCGACATTCCGCTTTGCCCAGCCAGAAGAGCGATCTGCTCCATCATTTTGTTAAAGCTAATCCCTAGTCTTCCAATCTCATCCTGACTCTTAAAGTGGGTACGAACCTGAAGATTGCCCTTTTGTCCTTCTTCCATCAAACCTGCCAGTTTGCCAAGCGGTCTTCCAATTAGACGCATTAGGAAATAACCTATGAGCGCAGCGATTAATGCTGCTGCCAGCACAACTAATAATGTTATGTACAATAGCTTGCTTGCGGAGTGGGTGAAATCATTGACAGGAGCATAGCCCATCATCGTCCATTTGGCGGTCTTCAGTGACTGATAGACCACTAGTTGTGCATCTCCCCTATCATCCGGTGCTGTAAAGGAGTGGTTCTTCTTCTTAAGCTGCTCTGGATCCACTTTAATAGAAGAAATCTGGCCTAACAACGCATTGTCCGCACCATATACAATAGTTCCTTCGGGGTTCAGTATACGAATCTCACCGCCTAACCCGATGTGCAGATTCGATAATACATCCGTCAGGGCTTTTCCTTTAATTTCTATCAGCATATAATATTCGGCCTCAGGATGCTGGATATTCCGGAGTAATCTGCCCATGGTTAGAGAAGGTTCATTGTAGGCATCAAAAAAGCCCTTCGGCCGGACCGGAAACCAAACAGGGTTCCCTTTGGCATCTACAATCTGCTTCATTCTGTCCATGATAGCTTCATCACTACGAAGAGAGATCGTTCCCGCTGATTTATAGGATTCCGCTTCTACCAAACTTTTGGATACTAATCGGATGCCTAACAGCCGCTCATCTGAGCCTTTAACAGAATCAAGCTTTCTGCGGATCCGATCTTCTGCTGCAGTCTTCTTCACCGTACCTGCGGCTGAATTATTAACCATTTCAATATCCGCTTTTAATACGGAGTCTACAGCAAATTGTCTCGAAAGCGCTTCATATTCAGCAAACAGAAAATCCAGCTTGTCCGCTGCCTGAACGATAGATTGGGAGGACGCCGCAGCAACCTCATCTGTAATGATCCCTTTAGCTGTATAATACGAGGTCAAACCAAGTACGGAAGACAGAATCACAATGGTACAGAATAAAATGACAAACAATTTCATACCAACCGATCTAAAATGCAAATAACTGCGCGATCCTCTCATACCTTTCTCTCCCCATAACAAAATAAAGGTACAGCCCTTCAATAGTGCACAAGGCTGTACCCGATTAACTAATAGAAGCATGTTCCTAAAAATTCGATTATCCCTTACTCGCGCCAGCCGTTAGTCCATCTACAAGTAGACGCTGCAGGAAGGCGAACAAAATCATAATTGGAATAGAAATCATTACAGCACCAGCTGCAAATAGTGTAAAGTTACTGTTCTGCATGGTGTTAACCATATCCCACATCCCAACGGCCACTGTCCAATTTTCCTTTGTACGCAGAATAAGCTTGGCAAAAATAAAATCGACCCAAGGACCAACAAATTGCGTTAGCGCCATATAAGTTATCATCGGACGTGACAGAGGCAGGATAATTTTCATAAATATCCCAAAATTGCTCGCGCCATCGATGCGGGCCGCCTCATCCAAAGACCTCGGAATGGTATCCAGATAACCCTTGGCAATAAATGTGCCCATAAGCGGTGCACCTGCAGCATAAACAAGAATCAGTGCCATGTGAGTATCCAACAGATGGAACTCCTTGAGTAACAGATAAATGGCGATCATGCTCATAAAGCCAGGGAACATTCCCAGAATCAATACGATAGAAAGCGCTGTTTTCCGTGCTTTGAAGCGGAATCTCGATACCGCATAACTGGTCAACAGAGTAAGAACTACCCCGATCAGCATGGAGGATATGGCGATTTTGAATGTATTCGCATACCAAGTTCCGAACATATAGACCGGCGAGGTAAACAGTTCTGTATAATGTGCCAAAGTGAATTGCTCAGGAATTAATGTTTTACTGTACAAGGATTTACCGGGCCGGAAAGACGCCATAAGAATCCATACGGCCGGATACAGTGCAGCAATAGAAAGCGCAATTAAGACAATATAACTGGCCGTCAAACGTACAAAGTTACCAATTTTACGTCCGCTCATTGGATCATGTCCTCCTCTTTAAATGATTTGGTCCGGCGGTAATTATACAGGGAGAACGAAGCGACAATAAGAAAGATAATAATCCCAATAGCGGAAGCCATGTTGTTCTTGTTCTGATCCAGCGTTAATTTGTACAACCAGGTCACCAGCAGGTCCGTTGAACCGGCGTACTGATAATTACCGTTAACCGGGTTACCGCCGGTCAGCAGGAAGATCGCATTAAAGTTATTGATATTGCCGGCAAACTGCATAATTAATGTAGGGGCAGTGGAGAACAGGATCATTGGTAGCGTTACAATACGGAATTTCTGGTATGCAGTTGCTCCATCGACCTCTGCTGCTTCGTACATATCCCGCGGTATGGTAGTTAACACACCCATAATAAGCAGCATGGATACCGGAATACCTACCCACATATTAACGACAATAACTGTAACTTTAGCCCAGAAAGGATCTGTAAGCCAAGGCAAACCACCCATCCCGAAATATCCGAGATATTGGTTGATAGGACCAAATTGACCGTTGAACAAATTGCGCATCAGCAGCAGAGAGATCAGCTGCGGAACCGCATAAGGTACGATCAGGATCACTCTCCACATTCCTTTGAAGCGAATGCCGCGTTGGCTGATCAACAGTGCGACCAGTAAACCGCCAAAATATGTAGTAACCGTTGAAAGTACAGCCCAGATAATCGTCCAAGTCAAGACACCATAGAATGTATGGCTCCAAGTCTTGAGAACAAGTAAGTTTCGGAACGTTTCAAACCCAACCCAGTCTACCAATTTGGCCGGAGGCAAATGATTCGGCGCGGCGTAGTTGGTAAATGCCAACATAATCATGAAGATAATCGGCATCACGGTAAAGAATAAGATACCGATACTCGGTAGGATTAGGAACGATTGGGCAAATTTATAATCCAGTATATACCGAACCGTTTGTTTGAACGTATTCGATTGAAGACCGGCTTCGAGTTCCACCCCAGTCTTATAAGCATCTCTAATATTCATAGACCAGGCGATAAGAAATACGATTAAGACCAGCAGAGTAATTAAGCTTTGAATCAAGATATAGATAGAGTGGTCTCCAGGGATTAATTTAGAGATACCCTTTACCTTTTCAAAATGACTGGCTGCATCCCCCAGTGAGGTAATGCCCCATATTGCCCGGCCAAGATTGCCGATAAAATAATACACACTGAAAGCTTCTACAGCTAAAAAGATTATCCCTTTGATGAATTGGCGGTTATATATTTGTCCCAATCCCATGAATAAGGTCGACAGTATTGCGGCTCTCGTTCGGTGTCGCTGCATTTCCCTTCCGTTCTCCTCTCCGCGCAGAATCAGTAACTTGCCCGCCGCTAACTTGTGCGGCGGGCAAGTTGATTCCACTATAGGCTGTTAATTTGATTATGAACTAATGATGTTATTCAGCTGAAGTTCCGTTATTCAAATCTTTAATTTGTTGAACGGCTTTGTCCATGGCAACTTTAGGATCAATGTCTTTATCCCAAATTTCAGGAAGAGCTGCGTTCACAGGGCTCCATACGTTGCCCATTTCAGGAATCGAAGGCATAGGCTGAGAGTTCTTAGCTTGCTCTGCAAATGCGGATACGTAAG
The DNA here is from genome assembly GCF_000757885.1 of Paenibacillus wynnii. NCBI lineage: Bacteria > Bacillati > Bacillota > Bacilli > Caryophanales > Paenibacillaceae > Paenibacillus > Paenibacillus wynnii. The sequence continues at coordinate 56,402 of NZ_JQCR01000002.1, forward strand.
GGTCATCAGCGATTTGCGGATCAACCAGAGCCTCGTTGTTGGTAGGCACAGATCCGATCGTTTTGTTCAATAGAAGTTGAGCTTCTTTGTTGGAAGCGAAGCTGGCATACAATTTAGCAGCATTAGGATATTGCGAGTATGCATTAACAGCAAAGATCTTGATACCCGAGAAAGTGATTGCTGTTTTACCTTCAATAGTTGGGATTGGTGCGATTCCAAGGTTCTCTCCAAGTGCTGTTTTGTAACCGGCAAGCTCCCAAGGACCTGTAATATCCATCGCAACATCACCTGTATTGAACAAGCTGCGTTTGATATCGGCATTAATATCACCGCTCTTGATTGGCAATGCTTCTTTCATTTTTACAAATGCCTTTAGGCCCGTAATAGCACCTTCATTGTTAAGACCGATATCGTCTTTGTTAGTGCCGTTTTCTCCGAAGAGATATCCGCCGTTAGAAGAGATGAACATGTAGTTGAAGTAAAGGTTACCCACTTCCCACATAATTCCGTATCTGTTCTTAGATTTATCAGTGAACGTTTTGCTGAAGGCAAGAACGTCGTCGAACGACTTCGGAGCTTCTTTAACTAATGATTTGTTGTAGAACAAAGCATAGGTTTCTGCCGCTCTAGGGTAACCATACAATTCGCCGTCAAAAGTGGATCCAATAATGGAAGCTTCTGTGTTAGCGGCTTTGGTTTCTTCACCGAAGATATCATTTGGAAGGAGCAAGCTTGCACTCGCTGCTTTTCCTAAGTTATCGTGAGGAATCAGAATAACGTCTGCAGCAAGTCCGGATGGACCATCTTGTGTAAGTTTAGTGACTTGATCGGGTGGTGCTACTTCTTCAATTTTAACTTGAACGTTATATTTTGCTGTAAACTGCTTGGCGATTTCTTCTGCGAAAGGTCTCTCTTCTTTACTTTCCCATACAGTCAGTGTAGCGCCTTCTTCTGGCACAACTTCCTCTGTAGTTGCAGCGTTGCCTGCATTCTCTGTTGTATTTTCTGCAGGTGCATTAGTAGCTGCTACATTTCCCCCATTGTTGGCATTGTTGTTGCTGCCGCAAGCAGTAATGGATAGAACCATTGAGCAAGCCGCTGTTAGAACCATTAGTTTTTTTAACTTCATTACGTTAACCCCTCCCGTTTTATGTAGCAAAATATTCTTACAACACGCTTCAATAAACTTGCGCAAACGATTTCAGTAGGAGTGAAAAAAAGGTTGATTTCAACGTTTATCCCACCTGTATTTGCTATAACAAGTTTAGAAAGCGCTTCATTCATGAGTCCATCATACAACAGTAATGTTTGTTTGTAAAAACGTTTGCACATAGTGAATTTGGGCATTTTCACGCATTTAGGCTGAATAACATCCACTTTACTCCCTCTTTTGCAAGATAACTCTGATTTGAATGCTTTTTTCAAAATATTCAGCTATAATTTTGGGTATACATCCCACTTTTAGCTTCTTATCAAAGCATAAACCTGGGATATTTACCCGTTAATAAATTTAAATATCCTCAAATTTATGTGAATAATTGTGCAATGGTTTGTACAAAATAGATTGAACCCTTTTTTTTTTCGTGCTATAATCCAAATCGATCCAGAAACCGGTCATCTATCGTTCCGGTATCTGTAAAATTAAAAGGCAATGTTACTTATGACAGGTACATCCTCGGCAAGCTACTTTGCTTTGATGTGCCTGTTTTTTATTTCAGGGAGCCTTAGCTCACCACTTTTGGGAGGAAACAACTATGTTACTGGAAGCTGTATATCATCGTCCGCGGTTAAATTGGTCTTATGCTTATAATGAGAACACCATTCACCTACGTCTACGCGCTAAAAAAGGGGACTTAACAGAGGTATATGCTTGGACTGGAGATAAATATGCCTGGGATACTACCAAGGAACTGATCCCGATGAGTCTTTTCACCTCAGATGAAATGTTCGATTATTGGGAATGCGAGACCGTTCCTCCACACCGCCGTCTTAAATACGGATTTTTACTGCAAAAAGGTTCTGAACGGATCTGGATGACCGAAAGCGATTTTCAAACCAAGCGTCCGGAAAATCCGGAAAAGCTGTTCGAGTTCCCTTACATAAATCGCAGCGACATCTTTACTCCCCCTGCATGGGTTAAGGATGCCGTCTTCTATCAGATCTTCCCTGAACGATTCGCGAACGGTGATCCCAGCTTAGACCCGGAGAACGTACAGCCGTGGGGGGGCAAACCGGAGCGCGACAGTTTTTTTGGTGGAGATCTGCAAGGCGTTATTGATCATCTGGACCATTTGAGTGAACTGGGTATCAATGCTATTTACTTCACTCCCGTCTTTGCTGCAACAACCAACCATAAGTACGATACGGAAGACTATATGCGTATTGATCCGCAATTTGGTGATGCCAAAACGCTAAAAAAGTTGGTTGACGTCTGTCATGAACGCGGTATTCGCGTGTTGTTAGACGCTGTATTTAATCATGCAGGCAAAACCTTCGCCCCATTTATAGATGTGCAGGAAAAAGGAGAGGCCTCTCCCTACAAGGACTGGTTCCATATCAATCAATTTCCGCTGGCATTTGACCAAGATATTCCGTCCTATGATACCTTTGCCTTTGAACCGTTAATGCCAAAGCTCAATACGGAAAATCCTGAGGTTAAGCAGTATTTGCTGGAGGTTGCCGAATACTGGATTAAGGAAGTTGGAATCGACGGCTGGCGGTTGGATGTAGCCAATGAAGTGAGTCATGAGTTCTGGCGGGAATTCCGCAAAGTTGTAAAACGCGCGAATCCAGATGCCTATATTCTAGGGGAAATATGGCATGAGTCCGCACCGTGGCTGGAGGGTGACAAATTCGATGCCGTAATGAATTACCCATTCACCAGTGCTGTGATTGATTTCTTTGTTTTCGGTAATTTGGACGCTGAGGGATTTGCTAATTCCATCGGAAAACAGTTATCCCGTTATCCGCTGCAGGCAAGTGAAGTTGCGTTCAACCTGCTCGACAGCCACGATACCCCGCGCCTTCTTACGCTTGCTAAAGGGGATAAGAAAAAACAAAAACTGGCATCGTTGTTCCAATTTACTTTCATGGGTACGCCTTGCATCTATTACGGTGATGAAGTAGGAATGGACGGCGGTGGAGATCCAGATTGCCGTAAATGCATGGAGTGGGACAAAGACAAGCAGGATCTCGATTTGTTTGAATTTTACCGTAGATTAATTCATATCCGAGCTAGTCATCCCGCACTACGAACTGGAACTTTGACCTTCCTTGAAGCAAGCCGCCAGGGAACCAAACTGGCTTATGAGCGCCGATTGGGTGACGATATTCTGATCGTACTGGTCAATACAGAAGAAACGGCCCAATACTTCCAATTGGCTGTAGAGGAACGGCAATGGGAAAATGTCCTTACGGACGCCCCTCTCCGGGCTGAACGCGGCATTCTATCTATGAAGCTTCCTGCCTTCGGTTATGCGGTTCTAAAGGCTGTCTATTAATAATAGTAGTAATTTTCGTTAGCGTTCATATTTTACCCTTCAAAAGCCATCATCCCGTCTGTTTTTGGAGATGGCTTTTGGACATACTAAATGAGTCTCAACATTCAAAAAAAGCATTCGTATCGTTGGTAAACTGCGTTTCTCGTTGTAATCCCGAGGGATTTTATGTATTTACAATTAACTTTACTTCGATTAATATTACTGTGTAAAGCAAACGGTTCCATAAGGAGGTTTCTATGACAGTTACCATCAAGGATGTGGCCAAGAGAGCCGGAGTATCACCTTCAACGGTGTCCCGGGTATTGTCGGGCCATCCCAGAATCAGCCTAGAAACTTCCCGCAAGGTTAAGGTTATTATGGAGGAAATGGGCTATCACCCCAACATGATGGCTAAAAGCCTGGTCTCGAAGACTACGAACAGTATCTGTATCATTCTTCCGAAACCAGCTGAAGAGCTGTTCTCTAATTTGTTTTTCATGGAATTAATACGCGGTATTGTCACACAAGCCAGCCGTTCCGGCTATGATGTGCTTATCAGCTCCGGTGCGAATGAAAAGGAAGAGCTGGAGGCTGCCTCACGTCTCCTGAAAGGGCGCCGCGTCGACGGCGTTATTCTGCTGTATTCGCGAAAAGACGATGCTGTAATTGATTTTCTGGAGAACAACGACTACCCATTCGTTCTCGTAGGACGAAGTGACCGTTATGAGAACATACTATCTGTCGATAATGATAATGTGATGGCAGCGTATGACGCTACGAATCACCTGATCTCTATGGGACACGAACGCATCGGCTTTGTCAGCGGTCCGCAGAACCTGATTGTTTCACGCGACCGGCTGGAGGGATACCGTAAGGCGATGCAAAATAGTGAGCTGGAAATGCGGCCTGAATGGATAGTAGAAGGTGAATTTCTGCAGGATAGCGGATATCGGGCCATGTCTTTTTTCATGAATCTCCCGAATCGTCCCACTGCGCTGGTTGTAGTCGATGATATGGTGGCCTTTGGGGTACTGCGCGGGTTAAATGAGTTGAAGTACAGTGTTCCGGAAGATTTGGCCATTGTCAGCTTCAATAATATCCCTCTCTCTGAGTTATCCAATCCACCGATCAGCAGCATTGATATCGGAATTTATCACCTGGGCTACACGGCTTCCCAAGTATTAATTCAAGGCATTCAGAAAGCGGCAATTGGTGCTGGATATACGAATAGATTTGTTATTCCGCATCGTCTTATTATTCGCGAATCTTCTATGCATTCCCTTATCAAGAAATAATTGCAACATAATAAATGAAGCATTGAGGCTTCATTTATTTTTTCGAAAGTTGTACAAACGTTTGCGCTAATCATTAATTTGTAATAGTTAATTCTACAGGAGGTTCTATTCATGAAAGAAGTAAAAGCTTGTTTGTTCGACCTTGACGGTGTACTCGTTGACACAGCCAAATATCATTATATTGCCTGGAAAGAGCTGGCAAATGATCTTGGATTTCAGTTTACAGAGCAGGATAATGAACGTCTTAAAGGTGTTAGCAGAGTCGCTTCCCTTAACATTCTGCTTGAAATCGGCGGCTTATCATTTACCGAGGAAGAAAAGGAAAAACTGGCCGAGAAGAAAAATAACCGTTATGTCGAATACATCAGCACTATGGACAGCTCAGAGATTCTCCCTGGGTCTTTAGATTTCCTGAAAGATTGCCGTGCACACGGAATTAAAGTGGCACTGGGCTCCGCCAGTAAAAATGCTATGATGATTCTAAATAATACCGGTCTCACCTCTTACTTCGATGCCATCATTGATGGAACTCATACATCAGTCGCCAAACCGGATCCCGAAGTATTCCTGCTCGGCGCTAAAGCCCTGGAGACAGCTCCTGAACATTGTGTTGTATTCGAGGATGCTGAAGCAGGCATAGAAGCGGCTATCCGTGCCGGTATGGTCAGCGTTGGTATCGGCTCACCGGAGACACTTGCGGCAGCGAATGTAGTGATCCCCTCTTTGCAGCAAATGAATGTTGCACGCTTAAGAGAATCATTTGCAAGCGTTTGACGAACATTAAAGTCCGAGTGGAGTGAACGTGTGTGTGTTTTCTATTCTCTTCTCTCCAATTAGAGTGAACTAAATATAGCCATTAGATTTTCTGGTGAGAAGTCACGGAGAGGAATTTTGGAACTGGAGAAGCGTTAGCGTTCGCCTTTATAATCAGATTTCATCCGTAAAATACGGATAAAATAGAGAAATCTGATTATAACAGCGATCGGAGGTCCAAACATTCCACGCAGTTACGCTCCATCACCAGGTCTAATTCACATATTTTTATTCAATATAAACCCCTACTTATTAAAGGAGCGATTAACGTGAAACAATACTTAACGATCGATGAATGGTCCATTATTGAGGAATCCTTTGATTCTCAGACTCATGAGATTTCCGAAAGCGTGTTTAGTATCGGGAACGGTTATATGGGCGGCCGAGCCAACTTCGAGGAGCAATATAGCGGTCGCAGTCTTCAAGGCAGTTATATGGCCGGGGTATATTACCCTGATAAAACCCGTGTAGGCTGGTGGAAGAACGGCTACCCGGAGTATTTTGCCAAAGTACTTAACAGCACCAACTGGATTGGTATTAACATAGAAATTGACGGTGTACAGCTGGATTTGGCTACGAGCACAGTTTCTGAGTTCCGCCGGCAACTGAATATGAAAGAGGGGACTCTCTCCCGCTGCTTCACAGCTACCCTTGAGGACGGTAAGATCGTCAGAGTGGAGAGCATCCGGTTTGTCAGCTTGGTTCGCCGTGAGATCGGAGCTATCCGTTACTCTGTTATTCCCGTGAATTTTTCCGGTAATATTACTATTACTCCTTATCTGGACGGGGATATTAAGAATAAGGATGCCAACTATGATGAAAAGTTCTGGAATGAGGTTGAGAAGAAAGGCGAGGCTGACGGCGGATTTCTCACTTTAAAGACGAAAAAGCTCGACTTTCATGTTACTTCAGCCATGGCTTTTGACATACTGGTGAACGGTGAGAAGCTTAACACAGAAGTGGAAGTTATTGAGCTAGAAAAATATGTAGCGAACAAAATCAACCTATCCGTACAGGAAGGCGATCAGATAGTTATTTATAAATATGCCTCAAACGTTACCTCCAGAAATCATGGTCTCGGCCAACTCGTTGAAGCTGCCAAAACTACACTTCAACAAGCAAAAGAAGCGGGATTCTCCACTCTTTTGAAGGAACAAAATGAAGCATGGAGAGATAAGTGGAAGGAAAGCGACATTATCATCGAAGGTGATGCCTCTGCTCAGCAGGCTATTCGCTTTAATATTTTCCAACTGAATCAGACTTACAACGGTGAAGACGACCGTCTGAACATCGGACCGAAGGGCTTTACGGGTGAAAAATACGGCGGCAGCACCTATTGGGATACAGAAGCCTATTGTGTGCCTTTCTATCTTAGTACGGCTGACTCCTCTATTGCACGAAACCTGTTGATTTACCGATACAAGCATCTTGAAAAAGCAAAAGAAAATGCCCGCAAGCTCGGCTTCACTAAAGGCGCCTTGTACCCAATGGTAACGATGAATGGTGAAGAATGCCATAATGAGTGGGAAATTACATTCGAGGAGATTCACCGGAACGGTGCGATCGCTCACGCCATTTTCAACTATGTGAATTACACCGGCGACAAAGCCTATCTTGGACAATATGGTCTTGAAGTACTTGTGGAAATCTCCCGCTTCTGGGAAGAACGTGTTCACTATGTCCCTCATAAAGACAAATATGTAATGCTTGGTGTTACCGGACCGAACGAATATGAGAATAATGTCAACAACAACTGGTACACGAACCGGATGGCTTCTTGGACGATGGAATATACTTTGGAAGCTCTCGCTTATCTGCAAGAAAATGAAAGCACACGGTATGCTGAGCTGTTAGAAAAGCTGGAGCTTCAGGAAACTGAAACCTCTAAATGGAATGATATCATTGCTAAAATGTATTATCCTGCGGATGAAGAACAAGGTATCTTCTTGCAGCAGGATGGTTTTCTGGACAAAGAAATCATCCAAGTAAAAGATCTGAACCCAGAGAATTTGCCTCTGAATCAAAAATGGTCCTGGGATCGAATCTTGCGCTCATGCTTCATTAAACAAGCGGATGTCCTGCAAGGTTTATACTTCCTGGGTGATCGTTATGATCTGGAGACCAAAAAACGGAATTTCGATTTCTATGAGCCGATAACCGTTCATGAATCCTCCCTCTCCCCTTGTATCCATGCGATTCTTGCCTGCGAACTCGGTTACAAAGAGAAGGCTTATGAAATGTATCTCCGCACTTCCAGACTGGATCTCGATAATTACAACAATGATACTGAGGACGGCTGTCATTCTACTAGTATGGCCGGTACTTGGATGTCTATCGTACACGGCTTCGGCGGACTTCGCGTCCATGACGGCAGATTAACATTGAAGCCTTCGAATCCAGGCCACTGGAAATCATATTCCTTCAAAATCATGTTCCGCGGCACACGACTTAAAGTAAGTGTTACCGACCTCAATGTCACGGTTTCGAATGAAACTGAAGTACCGGTTTACATCACGATCTACGACAAGGAATTTACAGTAAACGGCCTGAGCAGTGTTACTGCCCCGGGAACCTCCGTTACAGCGTAACTTTCTGACCATAAGACCCGGAGCTTAGGCTTTCGGGTTTCTTTTTACATAAATTAAAGGAGTGACTAAGAATGAATAAAGCCTTTTGGAAAGAAGCCGTTGTCTATCAAATTTACCCTCGCAGCTTCATGGACAGCAATGGTGACGGCATAGGTGATCTGCGAGGAATTATCTCCCGGCTGGATTACCTGCAGAAGCTTGGTGTCGATGTGGTCTGGTTATCACCGGTATACAAGTCGCCAAATGATGATAACGGTTATGACATCAGCGATTACGAGGGTATTATGGATGAATTTGGTACCTTGAAGGACTGGGAGGAACTGCTTGCAGGCCTACATGACCGCGGCATCAAATTAATGATGGATCTTGTAATCAACCATTCCTCTGATGAACATGCCTGGTTTGCGGAGTCACGCTCCTCCATAGACAACCCTTACCGTGATTACTACATTTGGCGTCCAGCCCAACCGGATGGCAGACTGCCTAATAACTGGAGCTCCATCTTTAGTGGTCCTGCATGGGAGCTAGATGAAACAACTGGTGAATACTACCTCCATCTGTTCTCACGTAAGCAACCTGATCTCAACTGGGAGAATCCGCGCTTACGCGAGGCACTATATAAGATGATAAGCTTTTGGCTCGATAAAGGTGTAGATGGGCTGCGCATGGACGTCATCAATCTGATCTCCAAAACTCCCGGTCTTCCTTCAGCCGGAGAAGAAGAGCTGGACTGGGGCGGACAATATTTCATGAATGGCCCGCATGTACACGAGTATTTACAGGAAATGAATGAGCAGGTTCTTTCTAAATATGACATCATGACTGTTGGCGAGACTCCGGGGGCAACCGTAGACGATGCTATTTTGTATACTGGGGAGGATCGTAAAGAACTGCAAATGGTGTTCCAATTCGAGCATATGGATGTGGATTCAGGCCCCGGGGGCAAATGGGACGTGGTCCCTTGGACGCTGATTAATTTGCGCAACATTCTCCACAAATGGCAGAGCGGACTTGCCGAACAGGGCTGGAACAGTCTTTATCTGAATAATCATGATCAGCCGCGGATGGTATCACGGTTCGGAAATGACGGACAATACCGCGTAATATCGGCTAAAATGCTGGCTACTCTGCTGCATACCCTAAAGGGAACTCCGTATATCTATCAAGGTGAAGAAATCGGTATGACCAATGTGAAATTCTCGGTACTTGAAGATTACCAGGATATCGAGACTCATAATATGTATCGTGAAAAAGTAACCGTAGGCGGAGCGGATCATGAAACGATTCTGAACGCCATTCATGTGAAGGGCCGTGATAACGCGAGAACCCCAATGCAATGGAATGCGTCAGCAAATGCGGGTTTTACAGAGGGTACTCCGTGGCTGAAGCTTAATCCCAATTACAATGATATTAACGTAGAGCAAGCGTTGGCAGATCCGGAATCTATATTTTATTATTACCAAAAGCTAATCAAACTGCGCAAAGAGAATCCGATTATGGTCTATGGTAAATACGAATTATTGCTGCCAGAACATGAATATTTGTATGCCTACACCCGGTCTTTGGACAACGAAAAGTGGCTGGTGCTGCTTAATTTCAGTGATACTCCGCAAAGGGTTGATCTGCCTGAAGAACTGAAAACCGTTAACAGACTCATGATTAGTAATTATGAGGAATCTTCTGCTGAGTTAGAGACGCTTAGACCTTACGAAGCCAGAGTCTATTCTTACTGATTCGAGAGTTCAGGAGCGTATCTCTGTCTTTATAAAGCACAAAATGACAGGTAAAGCTGCTAAACTTCATGATAGTATGGTATCAAAGGAGATGGCGAACTTGGAATGGCTTATTCGAATGAAGGACGCTTTGGAATACATGGAGAGCAAAATGGAAGATTCGCTGAATATAGAAGAGATAGCTAAGGTAGCCTGCTCCTCCACTTTTCACTTTCAGCGTATGTTCAATATGTTGACCGGGGTTACGGTCGCAGATTATATCCGTAAACGCAGATTAACATTAGCTGCTCAAGAGCTGACTATCTCTAATGCAAAAGTGATAGATGTGGCACTCAAATACGGATATGACTCTCCAGAGTCCTTTGCCAAAGCATTCCGCAAGGCTCACGGAATTACACCCACTGCAGCCCGCGGGCAAGGTGTACCGCTCAAAGCCTTTCCCCGTCTCTCCTTCCATCTATCCTTGAAGGGAGATCAAGAAATGGACTACAAAGTGATTGAAAAAGGCACTTTTACAGTAATTGGCAAGTCATGGGAAGTTACATGCAGAGATGGTGAAAATTCACGCAGAATCCCTCAGATTTGGCAGGAAGTTAATGCGGACGGCACTTCCGATAAGATTATGGAAATCGGCGGGAAAGAAGATATTCTCGGTATTTGCATACAGATGGAACCTGCGAATGAGAATTTCTACTACTGGATCGCTGCGGAGAGCGGATCCGACAATGACCCTCAGGGCTTTGAGTCTACGGTAATTCCTGCTGCCACCTGGGCTGTTTTCACCTCCACAGGACCGATGCCGCATGCTATTCAGAATGTATGGAAACGTATTTATGAGGAATGGTTTCCTGCCACAGGCTATGAGCATACAGGCGGACCTGACTTTGAATTATATCCTCCAGGGGATCCCGGAGCAGATGATTACCGCTGCGAGGTATGGATTCCGGTCAAGAAAAATTAATATTTCACCCTACCACCCTTTCAAGATTTAATGAAGGGGTGGTTTTTTGTTTTGCGAATAGTGAAACCTTGCTATAATAGAAGAATTATTGCGATTAATAACTGTATCTATGGAATGGGTAAAGGAGAAATTCATGTCTAATGTAAAAATATTCGCAGACAGCACTTCCGATTTGCCTCAGGGCTGGAAGGACACTTATGACATTGGCATTGTTCCGCTTTATGTAGTTTTTGAAGATCAGACCTACAAAGACGGCCTTGATATTACACCTGAAGCTGTGTATCGCCGAGTAGAAGCATCCGGTAATTTGCCAAAGACAGCAGCGCCCTCACCGGCGGATTTCATGGCTGCCTTTACTCCAGTTATAGAAGCTGGACATGATATTGTATATATAAGTCTTTCCTCTTCTCTATCCTCCACTTACCAAAACGCCCTGCTGGCTGCCGGGGAATATCCGGAAGGACGGATCAAGATTATTGACTCACGGACTTTGTGCGGCGGAATTGCTCTATTAGTCATGAAAGCCGTTCGCGCAGCTCAGAGCGGACTTAGTGCAGATGAAATTGCAAACCTTCTGGAACAGGATCGTGACCGGGTAGAGACTGAATTTGTTGTCGATACGCTAGATTATTTATATATGGGTGGACGCTGCTCCGGTATGCAGAATTTCATCGGCAGCTTGCTCAAGATTCGGCCCATCCTTAGAATGGTCGAAGGTGCTATCGTACCTGTGAACAAAGTGCGCGGCAAGAAGGAGAAAGCGGTGGAGCAATTGCTTCAGAATGCACTGCCGAATATTGAACGTATGGATAAAGAACTGCTCATTATTGCCCACGCGCTGGCTGACGATGACGCTCAGTATCTACATAAGGCTCTGAAAGAAGCAACAGGTATTGATAATATCGCAATAATTCAGGCCGGCTGTGTAGTCGGCAGCCATTGCGGTCCGCAAACGGTTGGTCTTATGTATATACTTAAGCCTGATGCTGTGTAATCATCCGCTGATTGTTTTTAAATTATGTCACATCAAGAAACCTCCGATCCCTTATAACAAGGGCCTCGGAGGTTTCTTGATGTTCTCATGTTGTTACCAGGAAGCAGTAACTCCCACTTCTGATTCTTCTTTTGGAAAGGAGAGCATAAATCGGAAGGTAGACCCCCTATGCTCCTCACTCTCTACAAATATAGTACCGCCCATCAATTCCACAAGCTGCTTGGAAATTGCAAGTCCAAGTCCAGTCCCGCCATATTTCCGGTTAATGGTTGGATGTACCTGAGAAAAAGATTGAAATAACAAATTCAGCTTGTTAGCAGCAATACCTACTCCGGTATCTCTCACGGAAAACTCCAATAGGTAGTCCGATGCATCCGGCAGTGGAATATTCTTCACCGAAAGAGTTACGCTTCCTTTCTCTGTGAACTTGAGGGCATTCCCAACCAAATTAACAATAATTTGCCGTAATCTGCTCGGATCGGTTTTGATAATTTCAGGAACACTGGTATCCGCCCACCACCGCAGCGACAGCTTCTTCTCCTCCGCCTTAGGTGTAAATAGATCTACAATGCTGGATATCATTTCACGAAGATCGAACATCTCGGACTGAAGAGGCATTTTGCCTGCCTCCATTTTACTGAAGTCCAGAATATCATTCAGAATATGCAGTAAGCTGTAGCTGCTGCTTCGCAAAATTTCAGTATAAGTACGTTGTTCCTCGCCAAGCTCCGTTTCGAGCAGGAGATCTGCCATTCCGATCATACCATTCATAGGTGTGCGGATTTCATGGCTCATCATAGCCAAGAAGTCTGACTTTGCCCGAGCGGCCTTCTCAGCGAACTCCTTAGCCCGAATGATCTCCCGTTCATTAGTGATATCGCTAAAAGCAACAACCGCCCCCTGAATCGCTCCGTTATTAATAATGGGAGAGACCCGATAATTCACCAAAAAGCTTGTCCCGTCCTTACGCCAGAATACTTCCTCATCCATACTTCGTGTGACTCCATCGGAAATAGTCAGACTGATTGGAAACTCTTCCTTAGTATAATGGGAACCGTCATAACGAGTATGATGAATTAGGGAGTGGCTATGGATTCCTATAAATTCTTTGCGGGAGTATCCAAGCATCTCCATGGCAGCCGGATTGATAAAAATAGTATGTCCTTGAGTGTCGAGTCCAAAGATCCCCTCAGATACAGAATCCAGGATGAGACTATGCTGATCACTGAGCTCCCTGATCTGCTGCAGATTGCGCATATTTTCCGTAATATCAATGGCAACGCCATGAACGCCCTCCAGATGACCGTTTATCTTTATGGGAACATTGACTACATTTATGAGAAGTGTATGACCGTCTTTATGGGTCAATTTTACTTCATGATGCCTGGGCTCTGAAACGGTGTCCAAATCATAGGATGACATCACTCGGTAACACTCATCCGGATGAATAAGATCATCAAAGAACTTTCCAAGCAATTCTTCTTTTGTAAATCCTGTAAGATGCTGCAGTCTGGCATTCACCTCTATAAACCTTCCCGATAGATCAAGTAAGAACACACTCGCAGGATTGTACTGGAAGAGTGACTTATAACGTTCCTTGCTCTCCTTCAGCTTATTCTGCGCTTTAACATGCTCCGTTATATCCTTGGCTAAACCATACACACCGACTACTTCGCCCTCAGCTTTTATAGGTACGTAGGTTATATCTGCTGTATGCAATTCTCCGCTTTTGTGAATGAATTCAATAACAAATCGGGGGGATTGCCCCTCTACTGCCAAAGCAAAGTTGTACTTTTGTAAATCAATGCTCTCGGCCGTGTATGTTTCTTTGGCAGATACTTCTTTCATTTCCTCAAAGGTATAGCCTGCCATCGCATGCGTTGAAACGTTCGTATCCACCAGATTCCCTTGTAAATCTAGAATGTAGATCGAATCTGGATGATTCATATATAAGGATTTAAAGGCGCCATCGGCCGATATCATTTCTTTTAAAATCAGAGTCTTGTCCTTGTACACAGCCCACATCCTCCCTGCGTTCCCCCTAGAAATCACTCTAAGTCCTGCGAAATAAGTCTTTTCATGTATTAATATAGACGTTTTTATAATTTATTATATATCAAAATTGTATGGATTCGTATCCGTTAAAAATAAAAAATAACCCCCGTCTACAATCATGACAGAGGTTAAGGAATATTAGATTAAGCAATGTCCTCAGTTTCCACCTTTCGGATGGATAAATAGGCAATACCAATGCCAAGCAAACCAAGGGATATCGATACTGCGGCCAGATTTCCTAGGCGGAATTGATCAAATCCGGAAGTGATTGTACTGACAACAAGGACCGCTGTTACTATTGTAGCCGGGACTGATTTTTTGCGCATTCCCACGTACAGTGGAATTAATCCAATACCTGCGGCATACAGTGCACCCATTACGATTGTATATAACTCGTTTGTTACTAGAGAAGCTGACAAATTACCCGGGATAATATTCACGAAATAATTAATACCGATGAGGATCCCTCCAAGTACTACATCTGAGATCAGTATGGCCGCAAAGGTGAACAGGAACACGATGATTAGTTTGGCAGTCATCAGTTTTTTTCGGGGAATAGGGTACATAAACAGCAATGTAACGGTGTTGTTCTTATACTCATCAATGACCAGTTTACATAGCAGCACCGAAGCAAAAATAATAAATACAGCTTTCACAAAAACGAACAAGGCGTCAAACAATTCCTCATAGGAAGCAAAGGTAAGGTCACTCTCCCCTTGCTCTACAAAAATAATTAGAAGTATAAACGCAAGTAGCCCTAAGTTGGCATATAAGAAACCTTTGAGCATACCCGACAATTTATGTTTACGAATTTCAAGCGAAATCAGCTTAAGCAACGCCATCACCCCCGATCAATTTCAGAAAATAATCTTCCAGCGAATGTTGCTTTTTAATTAGGCTCTCCAGCTCCACGTCTGCTGTGACAAGGGCCTTGTTCAACTCACGTTGAGAGATTCCCTCATAAATACGAATCGTTCGAGGATCAAGCACCTTGAAATTCGATAACCCAAGCTTGTGCTCAAGCACATAAACCGCTTTGCTGGTCTCATCCGTAATCAGTTCCATATACTCCGTATTCTGGCCGCGGATGGACTTCATCGCTACTTCTTCTACTAATACACCTTCACGAATCACACCGATTGTATCCGCAATCTGTTCAATTTCAGCCAAAATATGACTGGAGACCAGCAGGGTCATCTGATACTCCTGGCTTAGCATCCGAAACACCTCACGCATCTCCTTAATTCCGACCGGGTCCAGACCATTTATGGGCTCATCCAGTATAAGCAATTCCGGTTTGGTCATAACGGCTCTTGCAATGCCTAGGCGCTGCTTCATTCCTAGTGAGAACTGCTTTACAGGCTTGTTATCGATCCCTGTAAGCTTTACCAGTTCCAGCGCTTCACCAATCGCCTGTGGATTATAATAGCCCATGTACTCTCCATGCAGGATCAGGTTTTCTTTTGCGGTCAGCTTGTCGTAGAACACCGGGTATTCTATAATACAGCCCATCCGTTTCAGCATTTCGTAGGATCGATCCGTCATTTTTTCTCCGAAAAATTCAATCTCCCCGTTCGTTGGTTTTACGAGATTGGTGATCATCTTCATGACCGTTGTTTTACCGGCTCCGTTCGGGCCTAGAAATCCGTAGATTTCACCCTGCTTAATATTCATATTCACATTGCTTACGGCTTCTTTGCCCTGATAAACTTTTGTGAGATTCCTTGTTCGCAGTATGGTTGTCATTTCCGCTGTCCCCTTTGGCTTTTGTTCTTGTTTTCTATATTTTTATTGTACACAGCGGAATTTTCTTTTTTATTACTCAATTCTTACGTAATTCTTAAGTTCTACTCTATCAGAATCGCAGTCTTCGAAAAGATACCGTAAATACCGTTTGGACATATGGTTGACTTGTCAGTTTGATCGTGCCGTTCATTTGCTCCGTTAGCCTTTTCGTAATCGTTAAGCCTAGTCCGCTGCCTTGATACTCTCGGTTTCTTGAATCCTCAAGGGTATACAGCCGCTCGAACACCTTATCCTGATGCGACTCCGAAATGCCCTTTCCCCGATCCCAAACCTCTATGTATGCGTTCTGTTCATCACTATATAGCTTTAAACCGAGCACACCGCCGGCATCTCCGTATGAAATCGCATTGGAAAGCAAATTGGAGAGAACCCGGTCCAAAGCCTCGTCATTGCCCATTATGTAAAGTGCCGTATCGGAAATATCAATCTCCACCTCACTGCCTTTAGCCGTTAAGAGATCGTAGAAGGACAGGATATTCCTCCGGCATACTTCACCCAGCTCTACCCGTGAAAGAGGGATATCCCGGTCCCCGGATTCCAACTTTGCTAGGTCAAAAAAGGTATTCATCAGTATGATCACTTGATCCGCTTTCTGATGAATGGTGTGCAAGATACGTTCACGCTCTGAAGCTGACATCGTCTCGTCATGCATTATCGTCTCTATATAACCGAGCACAACCGTTAGAGGTGTCTTCAGATCATGAGAGATATTGGACAGCATGTTGCGCATAGATTTCTCCAGCTTGACCCGCTCTATCGCCCCCTTATGATTCGTATCAAGCAGGTTGTTCAAGTCGGTTAGCAATAGTTGCAGTTCTTGATTACTGCTGAATAGAAGCAATCGTTCGCGTGTGCCCTGAGTCATGATGCTGTTCAGTTTCTCATGGATATATCCTAGCTGTCGTGAAGACTCACGAGCATTCCTATACTGCCAAATAATTATAAGCAGTAGGCACACAATCACAATAGGTAAGAGGGTACTCACAACCGTAATCATGGTGCAAATTCTCCCAGCTTGTATCCGATCCCCCACAGCGTCTTGATGAATTTTGGACGGGAAGGATCATCCTCTATTTTTTCGCGCAATCTGCGCATATGTACATTGATGACATTCTCATCCCCGTAATACTCATCCGCCCATACGACGCCATAGATCTGCGCTTTCGTAAATACCCGCCCCGGATGGGTCACGAACAACTTGAGAATCTGAAATTCCTTGGCGGTCAGCTTCACCTCTACTCCGTACTTCTGTGCTGAGAAATTATCCAAATCCACCGTCAAACCGTGAAGGGTAACCCTTTTCTGAGGTAGTAGATCAGGTTCATTGCCCTGACCGCTTGATGAAGCATATCCAGCCCTTCGTATAGCAGCCTTCACCCTTGCCGCCAGCTCGATCATGGAGAACGGCTTGGTGATATAATCGTCTGCCCCGAAGCCAAGTCCCAGCGCCTTATCTACATCGCTGTCCTTGGCCGACATTATAAGAACAGGAACCAAACTACTGGCCCGAATGGTCTGTAGAATATCTGTTCCGCTGCGTTTTGGCAGCATCAGGTCAAGAAGAATAAGATCAAATGCACTGCTTCTGCTGCGAAAAATCATCTCTGCTGCTTCCCCGTCGAATGCCGTTTCTACCTCGAAGCTTTCTTTTACTAAATAGGACCTAACCATTTCACTAATGGCCTCATCGTCCTCGATTAGCAATATGCGCTGTTGCATGGTTTCTCCTCCAACTAATCACTTATTTTAGCCACCTACACTCTTAATCTTGTCTTCAAGTTCACCAAAACATTGATAAAAAATAGATAGAATGGATACAGAATCAATATCCCGATGGCGATCAATCCGCTTATCGGATTAGAATCATCCATTTATTTGCGGTATACAGAAAAATGATCGTTGAAATTATAAAACCGACGTAATTATATATATCGATAATCCTATTTACTTTTTCTAAATCCCAGCCTGTAACTCTACTTATACGGTATACATTCAACATGAGCTCAAGATATATAAATAACGGAAAGGCAAAAATAATGCTCATCAAATTCAGTCTTACAAACCATTTCATCCCTAATAGATCCTCCTTAGAAGCCCACTGAAAGAACAGAATTCAGAAAACATTTGTTAAAGTATACCAATGATAGCCTCCGCTGTGCATCCCCCTTAGAGCAGCGTAGGGATTTAGAGAGTTATAATGGCCTTCCCTCACCCATATACATAAGAAGAACAGCTCTGCCAGAACGAGGTACTTTGAGTCGAAAGGAGAGATGGGTTCATGCCCGGTGAGGAAATACAAGCGCTTGAGCGATCAATTGCTGAAATCACGGAGATTGCATCCGGCTTCGGCCTCGATTTTTTCCCAATGCGTTACGAAATATGTCCTGCAGATATTATTTATACATTTGGTGCCTATGGAATGCCGACCCGTTTTGGACATTGGAGTTTCGGAAAAACTTTTCATAAAATGAAATCACAATATGATTTCGGACTAAGTAAAATATACGAACTCGTCATTAACTCCAACCCGTGTTATGCATTCCTGCTGGACGGAAATACACTTATACAAAATAAACTGATTGTTGCACACGTTCTGGCTCACTGCGATTTCTTCAAAAATAATGCGCGCTTCTCCATGTCTAACCGGGATATGGTCGAGAGTATGGCAGCTACAGCTGAGCGGATCGCCGCCTATTCTGTAACCTATGGCACTCAGACTGTAGAGAGCTTTATCGACGCTGTCCTCGCCATACAGGAGCATATTGATCCCAGCCTCATTAAGCCGCAAAAGTTGGGCAAGGGTCACCTGCTAGAGTTAAAAATGATGGAGCGCAAGGAAGCCTCAAAGGGTACTAAAGCAACGACAAATAATCCATACAGCGAGCTGTGGGATCTAGACAAATCTGCAGCTATTAATCCGAATCAAGCGGGCGGTAATATGATCTTCCCCCCAGATCCGGAGAAGGATATGGTTTGGTTCATCCAGCAATATTCCACCGTATTAGAGGATTGGCAGCGCGACATTATGACGATGCTGCATGATGAGATGCTCTACTTCTGGCCGCAGATGGAGACCAAGATCATGAACGAAGGCTGGGCTTCGGTCAGCTAAGGTGCTTAGAAAAAAGACACCTCTTCAGGTGTCCTTGACTAAAATGTTCTTAAGTAACTCTAATGCACTTTCTTCATTTAAATTATTTGTTCCAAGTTCACTGCGAAAAGCTTTAGACAGAATAGAACTTTCTAAGCGATTAATTTTTTCAGTAAGGTCAATACAATTTCTTGTTTTTTCTTCTTTATTTAAGATTAAGTTTAGCATACGGACAATTTCTATTTGTTCTTCTATTTTGGGTAACGGTACAAGCACATTCTTAACGTCCTGTTGGTTAATACTTGCTTGATTCACTGCATGCTTTGCGTTTTTTCTAAGTTCTTCAAGTCCTTTGTAAGAATTAAGATATAAAATCAAAAATTCTGGTATAACCTTATCATTTATTTTTAATCTCATAACATTGCTTTCAAACACAGCGGGTTCAACTAAATTTCTCACCAAAGCCGATTTCCCCAAATATTCAATACTATTAACCCTATTTATAATCACATCATTATTATTCAATCCATAAAGGGTTATTTCATTTTCCTCTAACTGTAACCTCTTTAAAGTTTCCCATTCCTTTATCTCACCGTTATAGAAACTGTCAATCCTAACAATTAATGTCCCTTCCCCATAAGCATCCTTAGCTTTATATAATCCATTTTGAGGACCCTCTTCAATTAAATCCCCAAGTTTTTTCTGATCTAAATTGAAGTTCATATTTTTCTGCTCGCGCCAATTTGCCGTCAATTCCCCACGAAAAGCCTTATCCAAAATTGCCGATCGACGAAGTTCGAATGTTTCTTTGGCTTCTTCAATCATTTGTTTGGCTTGATTGATTTTATGCAATAGTCTTTCGACTTTGTCAGCAATTCGTTTTTGTTCACTCAGTGGTGGGATAGCTACTTTTTGTTTATAGGCATCCTCTCGATTAAGCCCTGGTATTGCAGTAGATCTATTTAATTTTTTCAAATTTATCGTTAACAGTAAATAATATAAATACCTATAATGCAATTGTCCCAATGGTTTAACATAATAAGTAGTATCTATTGGCCATCCTGATTCCTCAAACCAACTAACTTCTCCATGTGATCCTTTTCGACCAACTACTATTACTGGGCCTTCTATTAAGAATTCATCATGAAAGCCTACAATACCATTAGAACCAAAAACAGGGTAACCTTCATTACTCCGTTGTGAAGCAGGAAGACTCTTTCCGTAAATAAATTCAGCAATGCTCCCTAAAGTAACCCACATCCAATTCTCTGGCACCTTATAAGGCTGCTCATCTTCAGGAACTAGCGCCTCTTGCAGCAATTCCTCTGTTGACTTCCCTTTATTCTTGCTCATACATTATACTCTCCACGCACTTCAGCAACCTGAAATAACTCTTGACGATCTTCAGTGACATACTCAGGCTTATTTTCTACCGCCTTAAGCTCCGCCACAACTTCAAGAAGCAATGTCATTGCCTCATCCAGCTTCGCAATAGCTTCTTCAGCCGAATCAATCGGGTCAGGCAAATCATCATAAGCAGACAAAGACTCATCCGCAATCAATCCGATATCTAAGCTGTCGTCCTTCTTACGAATATCCTCACGTGTAAACACGTTAAATCTTTCGTCTTGCACACTATTTCGCTCAGTAGCTGTATAAGCCTCCATAAACGCATCAAAATGAGCAGTCGTAAAAGGAGTTCGTTTCCCGAATTTAGGCATGTTTGTTCGTAAGTCATACACCCAAACGTCTTTCGTATTGTCCTTATCCGTCTTCTCACGTGTGAAGAACAAAACATTCGTCTTTACCCCTTGAGCATAAAAAATCCCCGTAGGCAGTCGCAGGATGGTGTGCAGATTACACTTGTTCATCAAGTCCTCGCGAATCTTCGCTCCGACTCCACCTTCAAATAATACATTATCAGGAAGAACAACCGCAGCGCGGGCTTTGCCGTTTGCATTTAACGCCCGATAGATATGTTGCAAGAAGTTCAACTGCTTGTTAGAAGTTGTAAAAGTTAAATCATCACGGGTAAGTCCTTCTCCCCCTTGTTTGGTACCGAACGGAGGATTAGTCAAAATAACATCGAAATTCTTCAAACTTTTTCCTAAATCGGAAAGAGTATCACCTAACATAATATCCCCATGAAGATCATGGAGCATCGCATTCATCATCGCTAAGCGATGGGTATCTTTAACTAACTCAACTCCAGTGAAGGCTTCATTTCTTTGAAACTCGGCTTCTTTTTCACTGAGATCAAAATATTCATCAGTCTTACTACGCATATGGCTATCAGCAGCAATCATAAATCCAAATGTTCCTGCGGCAGGGTCATTACAGCGTTCGCCTGGCTTGGGATCAACAAGCTTAACAATGACATCGATCAATGGACGCGGCGTAAAATATTGCCCCGCACCCGATTTGGTTTCACTCGCATTTTTCTCCAGTAGACCCTCGTAGAGATCCCCAAGTCCTTCTTCTTTCGCGCTGTACCAGTCTAGCTGATCTATAGATCGCACGATTTTTTCCAGATTCTTAGGTTCATCAATGTTAGATGAGGCGTTCATATAGATCTGTTTGATAATCCCGTTACCCTCTTGACCTAATTCAAGCAGCAGTCGGCGATAATGAGTTGTTAGTTCCAAACCGTGCCGTTGCTCTAACGAATCCCAACGATATTGTTCAGGAATAATTCCCTCATTATCCGTTTCCTTCATCATTTTAAGAAAAAGAAGATAAGTTAATTCTGTTACATATTGGTGATACGTGATTCCATCGTCACGCAGTACATTACATAAGTTCCAAAGCTTCTGTACGATTTCCTGATTTCTCATTATTTAAGCTTGCTCCTTCTCTCTAGGTGGGTATAGCGCAACGTTTATTGTAGCAACAATCTCGTCCAATTGACCATCAAAAATTTTATTTAACTGTTTATATCCGCCTTTGCTGCGGAAAGGTTCCACGTCGAATGCTTTTTCTGGACTTGGGTCCAACACGGATTCTTGCAGCAATTGCTTCTCGATCCGTTTCAACCAGTCCTTTTGTACCTTGGGCCAAACTCTCATCCCATAAATTTTCTTCATGGCGTTCTCGATCCGTTCCTCATGACTGATCAGCGGATCTCCAAGAGCCTGCTGTCGGATAAAGCTGATAATGTCTGCGGCAATATCCTGCTGCTTCGTATCGCGCCATGCCGTTTGCAGGTTCTTTTCCGTAAACCCTTTCTGATCCAGGATTACACGAAGCTTCCGCAGCTCTTCACGGGTTAGATCATTCGGACGTGTGCAAATAATATATAATGCTGGAATCAGGTTCAGGTTCTCTCGTATAAAACCGTTGAAGCCTTCTAAGTAATCTTCAGGTTTCTGAGCATCACCGTAGCCGCGTGTAACACCAATCAATTTATCTTGGTGATTAGAAATATACTGTCGGCTATGCCGTCCCCGATTCTCTTCAATGAATTGAAGTAGCTGGGGTTTGCTCAACAAAGCTTTGCTTACCTGATCCACACTTGTCTTCTTAATCTCGTCTATAAATTCATCGACACTTTCGCCATCTGATAAAGCCTTGAAATCATCGTGATCCTGTGGGGTCCAGCGCTGCTTCTTCCGCTGCATTTTGGCGACAATCTCTTCTTGATGCGACTTGATATGGTGCTCAATCCGCATCTGTTTCAGCTCATCAACTAGTAGATCAAGAGTGACCTGCGGTCTCGTCACTACAGGCTTCATATCCGTATAAGGCTTCAACGATTCATATATCCCCACGGCATCATAGATCATAAAATGATCCTTGCTAATTTCATCACAGCGACGCGTAGCCCGTCCTAACATTTGTTCATACAGGATACGGGAGCGAACTCGCCGTAAGAAAACCACATGAGAGATACTTGGGATATCAATGCCAGTCGTGAGCAGATCCACGGTAACAACGATGCTCGGAAGTCGCTCATTTTTGAACAATTTAATCGCATGTAGAGGATCTTTAATCGAACCTGTAATTTTCAGAATGGCGCTATCGTCCACAGGCCCGTAAACCTTCTCAAGCTCTTCCTTAAAAATCCGAACCACCATATCTGCATGATCATCGGTTGCTGCGAAGATCAAAGTCTTTCCGTCCGCCTCAGGATCGATGTATTTAGTGAGTGCCTCCAGGACTACGCGATTGAAGTTCTCGGTGATCACTGTTTTATTGAATTGTGTTACTTCAAGGTTGACCTCATCCTCCAGCAATTCTTTCTCCACGGTCCCTGAACTCACGTTATAGACAGCAATTTCTTCCCCGATTTGCCACTTGATGCCGTTCTTCTTCAACTCTGTTTCAAATAGGACAGGGGGCTCGTGATCAATAAGATAGCCATCAATAACCGCTTCGCGGTATGAGTAGTTAACAATCGACTTATCAAAAATCTCCACAGTATGAAGAGCGGGGGTGGCAGTCAACCCTATACGAACAGCATCAAAGTAATCCAGTACCTTCCGATACTTACTCACATAATCGGCATGATCACGGAACTCCAACTCAATCTCCGTCATTTCCTTATCCAGCGTATAACCTCGGTGGGCTTCATCCACTATGATGCAATCATACTGATCTACGGAAGGAATACCTTTATCATCGTCACTATAAAATAGTCGTTTCACCATGCCCTGAACGGTAGCAATCTGAACCTTCGTTTCCGTATTCGGCTTCTTGTCATCCAGCGTTTGGAGTTCGAAAATTTCTGTAAACGAATGATAGCTTTCCAGTTTGGAATCTTTAAACGCCGCTTCAGCCTGACGGCCTAATGCGGAACGGTCAACCAGGAACAGTATTCTCTTAAAGCGATTATGTTTAATCAGACGATAAATCAACCCAATGGCCATTCTAGTTTTGCCTGTCCCTGTCGCCATGGCTACCAAGATTCTACGCTGTCCAGCTTCTATGGCGTGTTCTACGGCTAAAATTGCATTCTCCTGATATTCACGCAAATGAAGATAATCCAGCGATTCATCGCGGAGATCCTTCGTTGCCTGTTCTATATCTTGCTGTAAGAGTTCTTTCAGACCTTCAGGCGAATACCATGTTTGCAATACTCTGGAGTGATTTGTAGGCTTACGAGCATCAAGGAACCATATACCTGACTTTTGCTCAAGCTGTCTCAAATATGGACGGCCGTTGGTTGCAAAGAGAAACGGTACCTGATAGTTACCCCACGGTCCATGAATAACTTCGTCACCATGTTTAATAACATACGAGGCATATTTCTTCGCCTGTTCAATATCCGCTTGAACGTCTTTGCTCTGCCTTTTAGCTTCGACTATAGCAATCAGTTCCATTCCATAGAATAAAGCATAATCCGCAAATCCGTTCTTCAGTGGCCATTCCGCGATAGCTAGAAACTTTCCCTTTTCAGGTCGAGTACCCGCGCTAAAACGCAATTGTAAAGTATCTGCTTCCCAACCAGCCAGACGAAGTTTCTCGTCAATAATTACGCGAGTTTCGGCTTCGGTGAGCACTAATGCGCTACCTAGTTTTCTTGCTTTAGAATGGCGCTTCTGCTTCTCATCCTGAGACTTCTGGTCTTGTAACTGGCTTAGCTTCAATAGCTCCTGTTCCAAGTGCTGTACTTTGGATTCGTAGGAATCGGCTAGCTGCTGTAATTGCTCCTGATTTTGGGAATCCTCTACGTTGGTTGGCTCTGTGTATTCAGGTGCAGTAAAGTCCCATTCACCATACACCTGCATAAACCATACGGCTAATCGGAAGGTCATATGTAGCAAAGCCTTAGCTTCTTCCGTCGTTCCGTAAATTCCATCACCGTGATTCGCTTTATTCCCTGTCTTACGAATAGCATGCAGTATATCAAGCAGTTCTTCTGTTAGAAGATCTTCTTGGCTTAATAGGTTGAGCCTGTCCATTTGACTAAGAGTATCAGTATGATTCATTTCTTCAAGGGCACATATGTATTTCGTTATTGTCTCCCCGAGCATACGGAGCTTTATAAGAGATGTATTCGGGTCACTGTAAACGTTTCGCTCGGCCATTTCGGCAAGATTGGATAGAATATTCCAATGGTTCGATAAGAAAGTGAAATTGCTGTTATTCATTCCATTCACCTCAAGAAAATTAGAATGTCATACGTTAATATACTTTATACGCATAGGAAAATTTTCCTAAGTCTATATTAACATGTCCAAATACAAGAGGAGAACTAAAAATAAGGACTCCAGTAGAGCCCTTCTTAATTTTTCTCTTCAATCCTTCTTAACCAAGCATCAAAATAACTTCTACTTAACTCTTCCACCCAATGATTGCATAATAAATAATCAGTTCCGTAAATCATATATGGATCGGAGTAGAATCTGGAGCGTCCATTTACATTCCGCTGTTCAGTCATGGATATTGTAGAATCGACCTTTTTTAAAACAGGATAAGTGATATTAAATGTTCTCTTGGCGTAGTCCAGCCGTTGCAATCGCACAACCTCTTGTTCAGGTAATACATCACTTGCTATCAACCGCTCAAGACTGGATCTGACAAAAGCGCCGATCTTTATAACCTCAGACCCTTTAAAATCAGCAGGCATTTCCTTTATCTTAAATGTGCTTTTCGGCAGACCTACGATCTGTTTATCCTCAGCGAAGAGATTGTACATTTGTATGCTCCTCATAAAAAGCTCTGAGGTATCGGACACTGAATTTGATAAGGCTGTTACGACATTAAAAATTTTCTCCTTGAAGTCTTCATTGCACAAAAGCTCAAAACGAAAATTCAAACCTTTGCCATGAAACAGCTCTTGAAGTTCAGTTATGTAGAGTTGCAGCGGTTCGCGTATCGCTCCATGAATTTTAGGAGCAGCAAATATGATATTCTCCAGCATTTAAATTGAAATACCCATGAATCGCCATCGCTGTACGAATCATTTTCTTCAGCACTCTGGACACTGTCTCTTCTTTAGATCCATAATTCAGACCATATTCATGGTAAGCCACTTCAATACCGTATATGTTTTGAATGCTCCCGCAACCTCCATACCCAAAGCATCGATCTCGGCTTGTTGGAGCAGTTGTGAGTATGAATTGTTTTGCTTAAACAAATCAAGGTTGTATTTTTCTCTAAAATATTGGTCTGAATCTTTCATCATATTTTCGACAACAGCTTCATTATAAAATTCCCATGACTTCACCGATGGCTTCCAGTTCAACTGAACAAGCTGACAGTTCTTTGAATGTCTTAGCCATGAGAGCATCAATGATTCTCCGATTTCGATTTTCAAAAGAGCTACACCTCATCACCTATTTTTCTGAATGCAGTTTTCTCTCCAAGCGTGACTGAATCCACTTCCCAACCAGCGTGCAGCCAGGATTTAGCTTGTGTATTCGTCAAAGCATTAGCCCACCACGGACGATATTTACTCGCAGATGCAGGCAGGTCAAAACCTAGTACCGCTTCGATTTGGTATATAGTCATAATCACTTGCTTACCTTCAGTACTCAGTAAATATCGATAGAGTGAAACGTACTTCCCAACGTTATTCTCCGTAAGATTCTTCGGTTGATTTCTATGTTTTTTCAATGTACGTTGTACAATAACTTCAGACGGTGACTCCAGTGAATGTCCAGATATCGCCTCATGTCCTTCCAATGCTCGGGTCAACCTTTGCAGCATATAGCCAATCCCCGTACAATCGCTTAGAGGAAAAAACAATTCCTGTCCTTGATTAAATACAGCCTTAGCTCGATCCGCATAATGCCTGCCGCCCAGCACCGTAATCTCCTTATATTTGAATAATCCCTTGCTTTCAGCCTGCTCTTTCAATTGAGCGATAAGAATAGTCTCACTGGAAGGCTTGATGAAGGACACGTTATAGTCCTCTGGAATGATATCCTCAGGATATAGAAAACCATATTTTGCAGACAGAATTACCCAATGATTGAAGAAGGTTTTAGCATACCTTTGACAGGCCACCGCAAAAACACCTGTATAAACGTTCTGCGCTTCTACAGGTCCGATTGAAGGCTGTTTATCCCATATCTTCGCGGCACCGCAGGGAATAATACAAAGCGATTTATCTCGATTCACTGGCGAGCACCTCGATTCTGTCAAAATCTTGGTTATTCAATGGTTCTTTATACAACTCGTTCACTTGCCAAAGTCCACTTCTTCTTATTTTTTCATGGGGTGATGACATCCCAAGCCATTGAACAGAAGGAGCGCACTCATCACATAATGATAGCGTAGATATGAGCCTGGATTCCAAAGATAAGCGCTCTGTTTTATCTTCTATACCCAGCACACAAAATGAGAAATGCTTCTGAAAGTAATCACTGACTCTGCTCTCAATAGTTAACTGATATGCTGGATTTATTAAATGACCATTATTAAGTTTAGCTTCCCGAGTTGTAAAATCGAGTTCCCATACACTTGCGTATGGATCTTTGTCTCGGTTCAGCAGACACCTACCTATGTTCTTGCGAAATATACTTCTATCCTTATTCTCCTGAACAAAATGCTGCTTCAAACGCGACCTAAGTTGATTAGGGCCAGTGTGGGTACCAACTCGAACAATCCGATCTGCGTCATGCCCGTATTCCCCTTTCTCTAACAGAAAGTAAATTCCGTTTCTGGGGATGCAGTCATCTTCGAATGGGAAACGATGTCTGGGTAAGCCATTAATAATTATGTGCAATTCACAACAATGTTGACTCAATCTAAACACCCCCATGTATCTGAAGACCTTCTTCATACTCCCGTACTTCCTGTGTTAATAGATTTAATATTTTTTTAAAATCCTCGTTTTCATATAGAAGCTCATCAGAAATGTCGTAAAAGTCAATGGTAATATTGATCTTATCCAAGATCTCATTTGCCTGTGGAAATTTAAGTTTATTTTCAACAAACTCATCAATAAAAATCCTAATTGCTTCATCTCGTGTTATTGTACCGTTACTTACTTTTGATTTTAAAAGACGGTTCTGAAGTAAAATATTATTAAAAAAATCATTATCATTATGAGTTAACTGAATAAAATAACTAATTAATTCTTCCTTACTATTCTCAAGTATTGAATCAATGTTAAAGTTGTTGTGAATTATTTGATCACTTTTCTGTACTGTAAATCTATTTGACTCATCTGTACTTCCTTTTATAAATGAGATGAATTCTTCTTTTACCGCTGTTATCTCTTCGATATAAGATTTTTTCTTTTCAATCGGCAATAAATACCCGAATCGACCAGCATTTATTAAAAAGTCTGAATTTAGGTTGTCCATTTCTGAACGAAGCATGGTCATGTCTTCAAGTCTGAATAAATCATCCTGAGAGAAAACGTTCCAGCTACTGTTTAAACGTTCTTGCCTTACTTTAATGTTTTTATAAAATGGATTCAGATTTATGCGTTTAACCTTTAGATTTACCCCAGAGAGTTGTAATTTTATAATTTTGTATTTGTTTCTATAGAAATTAATTCTTTGTAATTTATTGGGGTCAATAGGGGGATTGTTATCTAGTTTTTCTAGTGTTTCATTTATTCTTTTTACTACAATTTCACGCTGAGCAATGGCAATTTCTTTAATATCAAAAGGGTTATACTGGGACTTATCTTCTGGAAGGTCAATCGGATAAATCGGGAATTTATCAAGAACTAATTGTGTAAGCTTTTGGTCTCCATATATACCATTTGGAAAATCCAAGTCACTCTGCACTTCATCAAGAAACATTATTTTAGGCATATAAAATAATGTATAGTGATCTACGACTATGATTGCCATATGTATTCTCGCAGCTGTCTGAAGGGATAATATATCTAGATTATTTTGAATTAGCTTCATAGCTTCCGATTGTCCAAACCCATATCGAATCGCTTGATCATTTTCTTCAATATATAATTCGCAGTGAACCTTAAGCTCTCTTGCAAGTTTCAAGAGTAATTGTACTTCCCATTCATAAAATGCTGGTTTGACAAAGATTATCCTCGTCCTTGCTTGGGTCAAGAATTTTTTAATGGCTCCATCATTCACATTTACAAAAGTTAGATTTTCCATTATGAGCCCCCTTAAGTGGAGTAATCCACAAAAACCAATAATATCAATTAATTCTCTAATTAATGATATATTCCCTGCAAAGATTCTCAATAAAAACATTAAGCCTGAGTTCGATTCAATGACCATTCATCTGATGTAATCATCAATTTAGTATGAGTGATATGCCTCCTCCCCATATGTTATAATAACGAAAAGGCGGTGAGCAGAATGTCCATTTCTAAGCAACAATTGGAACAGAGCTTTCAGGGCAAATCTTACGTAGACCTTAAAGATTTGGTCCAATTAATCGAAGAGAACTTCGGATTCAACGTTACGCTGCAAAGAAAAGATGAACACCTTACATTTACAGATGAACAAAAGAAGCGAATGACTTCAGTTATTTTTAAAGATGAAGGTGTTCTGACTCAACTACAGCTAGCTCAAAAGGATCGTAAGGATGGAATTTCCACATACAGTGACAGCGAAGAGGAGTTTGCACAATTACTGAAAGAGGCCCAGAATGAAATCTGACCGATTCAAGGTTCTCTGGACCACTTACGCTCGGGTAGCTCTTGCCCGAATGAAGGAATATAAAGTAGACCCCATGAACGTCTTCAGACGTTCTAAGTCTGTATTAGCCGATGAGCCGAAATACAAAGCTGATGGAGTTTCTGACTTCCCTGGTTTTGAGTTTAACGGTTACTACTGGGTGCTAATCGGTAATGTGATCATTATATACAGGATTGATGAGAATCTTCGTGAAGTGTATGTCGATGCTTGTTACTTTGCGAATACGGGGTTGTCGCATTATATCTTTTGGGGAATTGATCCAGATAAAGAATAGCCTAACCCATTAACGTTATCACGCTCGGTTTAGGCTATTTTTTGTCCTATAATGCTTCTATCTCAACAAGCCACTCACGTATTTTCGAATCATTAATTTTCCCCAAAGCATATCTGACCCACTTCTTCACTTCTGTTAATGTTAATCCATAATCTTCAAGCTCACTTCTATGTACCTTTAGATAATAAAACAGCGATTCAGCTTCTTGGGGAGAAAGTGATAGATATTTTAGTTTGGAAACATACTCAACAATATCGATATCCACTGTCATATAGGTTACCGCAACTTCTGCTAATGATTCTTGAACAGTTGATGCAAAATATTTATCCCTTGCCTGCTCTTCATACCTGACTTCGTTGGCTTGTCTTCTTAACGCTGCTTCTGCTTTTAACGCTTCAATCTGAAATAGTACTTGATTGGCGAACTCAAGCCTGTTCCTATCCTCCCGTTCCTTATCGCTTAGGAGA
Source organism: Paenibacillus wynnii (assembly GCF_000757885.1). NCBI lineage: Bacteria > Bacillati > Bacillota > Bacilli > Caryophanales > Paenibacillaceae > Paenibacillus > Paenibacillus wynnii. Next base: position 86,532 of record NZ_JQCR01000002.1, read on the forward strand.
ATCTCATCCCGAACAATCAAAGCTTGCGAAATATTCATTCGATAACCTTCAGTTAACGCAAATCCTCTGAATGGTGACTGCATTTGATCTAGGATCAGTCTATACACAGAGAACGTAATTTCATCTCCGATAGAGTGAACATAATACAGACTTCTGACATCTTGATTCATTGTGCCATGTGCTCTGTATCCAAATAAACGAGTAATATTATAACCAGGAAATTCCTCACTCAATTCCTTCAATAATTTATCCCATTTGTAATCCTCTTCTGTCTTTATGGCCAAGCCATACTCTGCTTCCCACAGGTGAAGAACCCTATGCTCGAAATCATCTGCCAATTCCCTGTCTTCCACAAACCAGATGGATTCAAGACCTTTTTCTTTAAAGTACTTATTCCGTTTGTTGATTGTTTTCACTATCTTTTCATCGCCAATCTCATGGACATTTGTAATCACAGAAACGGCAAATTCACGACCATTTTTATTAAGATAAATGTCAGGGTAATGCTTCCATTTTTCTTCAGCTTTTTCTTTATAGCCGTATTCAACTTTCAAATCAGGTCTTATCAATTCCTGACCTTTAAGCTCATTATAGATAATCTCCTTGATAACAGAATGCTTTTTATTCTCCCGTTTCGTTTGATTATGATAAGTATCGTATGCCTCTGCTCCCTGACATGACTTACCTTTGAGATGAGCAAAATGTATTTCATTAATTTCTCCAGCACGTAGCCGCAGCTCTTCGTGGCAGAAAGGGCAGATCATCGCCTTCTTCTCAGCAGCTTTTCGATATTTGTCAATCATTCGATCCTTTTCTGCATCACTATATCTGCTGATCTCGGCTGTAATGTTGAGTGTTTCCCCTTCGTACAATGCGACATCCATTTGAATTCCCCCTTATTTGCATAGTGAATTGTATAATCTTCTACATTTTCTGTGAAAAGCCCTTCATATTTTCTAAATAATTACAGGCAAGATCAAATTAAAGAGGCTCTTGAACTCAATGTTCGAAAGCCTCTGTTTCAAATCCTACATATTGTTCGATTAGACTCATTAAACGTTCACCATTAAATGTCTGGATCGGTTTGTCGCTCGCACACTCCAATGCTTGTTTTGAAAACTCTCCAGTCGTAATAAAGAATCCTTCTTGGGCGCTGCATTCCATAATCGCACTGTGGAACTTTTGAATATCTGGTCTGCCCACTTTAGTTGTTGTATATCTTTTACACTCCACTAACCGTAGTTCATTCTCGCGGCGAAGAATGATATCTTTCCCACCATCCCCAGTACGCTTAGTTACCTCGCAGTCAAACCCAGCATATCGAAATACGCTGGCAACGTATTGTTCAAATTCAAATGGGTCCATTTCTTGTAAAGCTCTTAAGTTTCTTTGGTGTAATATCCGCCTTTTCTCTTCCTCTTCACGTTCCATTTGAAGGCGAATGAGTTCCGCTCTTCTTTTGTTTTTTACTTCATGAATAATCCAAACCGATAACAAGCACAGACCGACCAAAACAATAATAAATGCTGCTTGTACCAGGGGATTTTGCTTTGAGAAATACGATTCAATATTTTGAGTGGCCGATACAATAGCCTTTATTATGCTGAATGCTACAAAGACCAGAAAAGCTATCAATACCAAAATCACTTCTGAGCTTCCTTTTTTGCTTCTGTAAGATCTGCCCCGTCTTCTTCTTGCCATCATAACACCTCCCTGACGGGCAGTATTATTCCCTACAGATAACGGATTTAGTACAAGGGACAACATAACTAAGCGGACTTCACCATAAATATATAAACAAACAAAGCAATGGACAGAGGGGGTATTAACAATGGGAAGCAATGAGCCTATTTCGTCAAAACAATTTCTAAGTAAAATCGAAGAAAGTCAGGCCAAACTGTACTACGACATAGGAAAACGAGTACATAGTTATTTTGAGGACACCTTTAAGGAGATGCAGCAATACCTTCAACAACTCCCCCCACAAGATGATGCAGCAACAATTGAAGAGGCTGGATCAAACGCACAATTGCTTCATAACAACGAATTATTGCAAGAGGAGGTTCAAAAACTCAAACATGTCAATGAAAATCAGAAATCTCAAATCCAAAAACTCAAAGAAGAGAAAGCTCAACTCTTACGTAACGCAACTAAACCAAGTTCAAGAAAAATGAAAGATAAAAATGATTCGGATAATCTCAGCAGCCCCGATGAAACAGAGTCCAAAACGAGAAAAACGAGAACGCCGAAGAATATGAAGACAATTAAAACTTTAACAGTAAAAGACGGTACACATGAAAATGAGATTGAGCCTTTGGATTATGAATTTCTAGATACTTTTGAAGAGGAAGCCGATAAAGTAAATGAAGAGAACTTAGAATCCCGTGAACCCTAACAATTTTTTGAACCAACGTCATTACGAATACACTTACCGTAATAAGAAATTACATTCATATACAGTTGCCGAAAGGAATTGATCAGTTTCCTTGTAAAGGATACTGTATCCGTTCCTTTTTTGTAATAAACGCTGTAGCGGCAATGAATTTGTCTTAATTCCTTAAGGCAGATGTATAGGGGCACGATCGTGCCCCTATACATCTGCCTTAACATCTGAAAATTGACTGACTAGTCCCTATACACTTACCGAGGAATGAATATTTTGTTTCCTTAAGAACAAATAAAAAGAGCTGGGCGCAGCTATAATTTCTCACTGTACCCAGCTCCAAAAGCAATTATTTCACAAACCATTCTTCTGCCTTTTGTCTGTGTTCGTCAGTAATATGTACATTTATTATTTTAAAGGCTGCCCAAAATGCTGCCGCATCATCAGTATAACCCAACCCTATAACAACATCGGGTATTGCATCAAAAGGAAGCACAATATACGCAAGTGCTCCCATAGCAATCAATCTTGCTGATAATGGCGTTTTGCTATCTGTTGCACAAAAGTACATAGCAACTGCATCTTTGGCAAAGGGGATTTTAGAGGCGTGTTTTTTTATTTTCTTCAAAAATCCTTCTTTTACATATTCCTCTTGCTTCTCAACCCCACCAATTTTTGATGTCCATGAATTAACGTCAATTTTTTCAGACTCAGAAAACTCAGTATCAATCTCCAGTGCAGCGGCTAATTCGTTATTTGACTTATAGGCGCCTAATGCAGTCAAACTACTAAATTTACCTTTACAAGACCCACATAAAGCCTGAGTAAATTTTTGAGTATCGACATCATTTAATTGCCCGCAGTTAGGACATTCCAACGTTTTAATCATATGTATTTAATTCCTTCCATGTTGAGATACAATTATAATTCCACAATCGACATTCATTTCCCTTTTTATGATAGAAAAACATAAAAACCGCCTCCAGTATAGAGAACGGTTCACAATAGTTCTGACTTAATCGCGTATTCAATTTTTCCGTTCTGATCAATAGTCAGGTGAGCGAGCGCAAATTGCAGTAATTGTTTCACGTCATGGATAGGTAATCGTTTATGATCACCTTTTATTATGTTCACAAGCTTCTCTGTGTCGTGAATAACAGTCTCCTTATCTTGTTTTAAAAAATCCAGTTTATGTTTGTACCGAACATACATTTTCTTAGCAGCCAATAAGTTTTTCTCATTATATGAATTAGCTAAACTGAATGCCTCGTAGATATCCTTTTCTTCACTTTTTGTTTTCTCATAATCTTCGATCCATAATTCGTAATACACTTTGTTGTTGGCGAATTCTTGAATTTCCTTATCATAAATATCCGTTCGATGCTGTATGCTGTTTACTTCATTTTGAAACCGAGCATATACAACTTCCGAAATCCTCGTAACGTCAACTGACCGCTGGATCTTTTTCCATATGGCTTCAATGATCGGTAATAATTTTTCTGACCCTACCTTATAATTACAATCCTTGCAGATATAAAAAATATCACCATAGACCTTCCCGCTGTCTTTATTCTCGGAAGTCATATCTTTACACTTCAAACGTTTGTTACATTCCGCACAATACAACAATCCATTCAACACATTTTTTGTGACATAGAATTGAGCAAATTTAAGCCCTGCGTTCTTCAATGATTTTTCACCATCGTAATAATCTCTGCGATTTTTATAGATGAACCAGGTTTTTTTCCACTCGTCAAAATTCAGAACGGGTTCAATGGAAGTATTGCTTCCTTGTAGCCACTCCGTCATTTCTTTAATTACGGTTAAATGAGAAATGGGATCACGACGGTTTAACGTCAATATTCCCGCGTAAAAAGGATTCGTAATGATCTCTTTAATATGGTTCCATTTCCAATCCCGACCTCTTCTTGACTCTTTAGGCATCATTCCCGCAATCGCCCTGAAACCCAAATTCCCCTGTTTGTAGAGAGAAAATATCTTATCCACATGTTCAATTTCATCGGGAATAGTCTGAAATTTCTTCGAATCCGTGAGATACTTATATCCGTATGGCGCTGTCCCGCCCGTCCACTGACCTTCTTTAATCAATGTTCTCATCGCTCGTTGAGTATCTCCCGCAATCTTATCTCCCTGATACTGTGAGAAACTGTCGCGTATAGTCTGCGATAATAACTCTCCCTCATCATAACGAGTGTTATTGTGAAGCACATATACGGGGATTTTATACTCCAGAAATTTTTTGCGAATTTCACGGTGTTCTCTAGTTTTTCTCGCTAACCGATCTTCAGACCATACCAGAACAAAATCAAATTTTCTCTTTTGAGCATCATCAAGCAATTTTTTTAACTCGGGGCGTTCATACATCCCCTTCTTTCTTGCTGATATCGCACTGTCTAAATAACTGCCTACGAGATTTAATTCATGCCGCTTTACGAATTCCTCACATGCACTTTCCTGGGAATCCATTTCTTGCTTATCCGTCGAATGCCTTCCGTAAAATACCCCCTTCATTCCAGGTTTAATAAAGTCGGTTATAGTCAAATCTCCACCTCCGTGTATTTGTTTAGATCATGACTCCACTCGATCTTTATTATTGTAGAATTTGCTTTAATCTTCATACTCAAAGATAAGAGAAATTGAATTAATTCATCTTCTGAATATTCTGATAATCTGGATTCCAGAGCAAATTCCGCAGCCTTTAGAAGAGGTGATGAGGAGTATTTCACCATTCCTTTAAACCTTTCAATCTCAGCCTTAATACAACTAATGTCCTCCTGTTTGAGATAATGTCTATGCTTGATCTTTTTTAATTTATCTATATTTTGATTGGACTTATCAAGCATATAATGTCTGGTTTGTGTTATTAAAGAAGAACCTATAGTACTGAGATCGAACTCTAACTGGAATAGTCTGTTTTCTAAATCGCTTGTTTTCTCAGCTACATATTTGGAGAACAGTTTTTCAAATTGATGAGGCAGTTCATCCCGAAGAAAATCTCTGGCTGCCAGCAGATATTTACTCTCCATTTCATTCTTTCGAATTCTAACACCATGTTGTTTACAAACATATAAACCCTCGACATCCTTATAAATGTACTTTTTTGATTCCATCATTTTTCCACATAGTGAACAAGTGACCTTATCTTTCAGAAGAAAAGTGACTTGATGTTTTGTGTTGGTTCTACCCGTTGAATACGCTGCGTATTTCTCCTGTATTTCCTTCCACACTTCATCTTCAAAAACTTGGAGGTAAGGAACGGCTATATGCACATCCTCATAACTGAGATATCCATTGTAATACTGAGTACCGAACATCCCGCGAATTCGAGAATCACTCCAATCCTGAGAAATTATTTTTTGTGATTTTAAGTACTTCACATAATCAGCAAATGACTGGAAATCATACTCAAGAAACACATTAAACATTGCTTGTACTATCGCTATCTCTTCTTCCTCTTTTCTCATTTTTCCAGCTTCTTCTTTATCATCTGTCTTGATTAATCTGTAGCCGTAAGGTGTGCGACCACCTGGATTTCTCCCCTTCTTTGCTTTTGCTCGTTTACCTGCTTTGATTCCTTCAACAATTTTATCTCCTTCCAACTCATTCTTCGCTCCAAAAATGGCTTCAAGAATTTCCCCCTCCTCAGAATAGATCATTGGAGGTTCGCTTTCCTCCGAGAAGATAACTCTGACCTTGTACTTTCTAAAAATATCGTAAATCTCAAGATGCTCGGTCAAGTTGCGTGCCAACCTACAACGTCTACTAACAATAACATTCTGAACAATCCCTGCCTGAATATCCGAGAGTAATCGATGCAATTCAGGTCTCTGATATCTGCTATTGCTGCGTGCAGAGACTTTAGGATCAAGATACCTCTCATCGATGAACAACTTATTCTTAAATGCCATGATTTCTCCTTCAGATATCTGTGAGCTCATCGATGTCTTTTGAATTTTCTGGTCAATCGAATGCCTTGCATACAACGCCGTCTTCATTGAAACTCCTGGTTCTGCTTATTTATTTCTTCATCAACAATTCGCTGAATAACCTCAAGAAACAGAGCGTGATATTGTTTGGCTGCTTCGGGATCATTCACGTATTTTACGGAATGAATTTGGGCATCCTTAATCTCTTGGTACCTTTTTTTCATTGGCTCAATCCCTTTCTAGTATTTTGAATTAAGGAGGCTTCGTAATGCAGGAAATCGGTAAACAAATCCGTCAAATTCGCACTCAAAGAGGGATTAGCCTTAATGCCTATGCTGATGTGCTCGGCGTATCTTCAGGGTATCTTTCTAACCTAGAAACGGGGAAAACTCAAAACATAACACTTAGTATTTTGGAGCATCTACAAAACGACCTTACTCTTGTTCCATATCCTACCGACAACAACGATGAACTTCGACTGCGACTTGATCGGGTATATAACCTTCTCTTTGCACTGCAATCGTGTAAACCTGATGCCGTTGAATATTTGCTTCGATGTGTTGAAGAAGGAGCCGAGGCCTTTCTGTCTCATTACACCTCCTCACCTCGGTAATTGGTAATATGTGCTTCTTTAGGAAAAAGTATTCATAATCATGAACAAATATTTACTATCGTGAAAGGGACAGCTTTATAATCATAAATATGCGTTTACGGACGTGAATAATGATCAAGCAAAAGGGGAGTCTAACCTGCAATAGGTTGGCTCCTTTTTTTTGCGTATCAGACTCATTCATATGCAAAAAAAGGAGAGTCTATCCCACTACGGGGAGACTCTCTTCTTTATGAACAAAGCTAATTCGATACCCACTTGCTTGTTCCGAGCCAATGGCTTCTGTGAGCAGATGTTCGGCTGCTCGCTCTTTTAGCGTCTTCTCCCAGGAAGCAAAGTGTTCCACTAACTTCTCTAGTGTTTCGAAATGATCGATTTCCTTAAGATTGCCAAAACAGATCTGCTGCGAAGGAGTGTTGACAGTAAAACGGATCTTCAGGTCCATCGTGCCTTCCCCCTTTAATACAACCTATGTAGAGGAACGACGAGGACAACCCTATAATCGTAAATCTAATTTTTGGCGCATAGAATAAAGGACCAGCCCATCAGGAGGAACAGCCAATGAACGTCGAGAACACCACAAGCCGTTTTGTAGCGATATATTGCCGCGTATCGACAGATGAGCAAGCCCGTGAGGGTGTTTCTCTGGATGAGCAGCAAGAGCGTCTCAAGGCCTATTGTCGGGCTATGGGATGGGCCGATGAAGTCATGCTTTTCGTGGATGATGGCTACTCTGCCAAAAGCACGGATCGCCCCCAGCTCAAAAGGTTAATGACATACATAGAAAACGGCGAAATCTCTAAAGTAATGGTCACCAAATTGGATCGGATGAGTCGGCGACTGTTGGATTTACTTACGCTCATCGATATGTTTCAGCAGCATCAAGTCGCGTTTATCTCGATCAGTGAATCGTTTGATACTAACACGCCATCAGGTCGCCTAACGCTTCAAGTACTCGGTGCAGTCGCTGAATTCGAGCGTGAACGTATTCGGGAGCGTGTACTAGACAATATGTTCCATGCAGCTAACCAGGGGAAATGGCTGACCCAGAGTCCCTACGGATATCGTTTGGAAGACAAAGTCCTTGTCATCCATGAACCTGAAGCAAAAACTGTACGTCAAATGTATGATCTATACCTCAATCAGGGTCTGGGATTCTTCGCGATTGCCAGACAACTGAACGAAGAAGGCATCCCTTCCAGGCACAACAAGGAATGGTCAATTCGTTCCGTTAAACTGCTGCTTACCAACCCTGTCTATAAAGGTACTTTTGTATGGAATCGTGTGGATTCAAGCATGAAAAAACGAACCATAAAGGACGATAAGGATTGGATTGTTATAGACGATTGCCTACCCGCCATTATCGACAAGAACACCTGGGAAAGAGTGCAAAACAAAATGAACAGACCGAGCATAGCACCCCGCGCCCAGACCAGCCCTCATCTGCTTGGAGGAATTTTAAAATGTGGAAACTGCGGATCAGGGATGAGTATTGGCTGGTCAGGATCACGAGATAGGCGTTACCGTGTCTACCGCTGTTCTGCGAATAAAAACAAAGGAACATGCACAAGTAAGCAGTACAAAGCTGATGAAGTTGAGTCATGGTTTCTGGAAGGGTTAGCAAGTTTATCTGATTCGCTTAGCCATGAATTGGTCCCTCACTTGGTTGAGAAAGCCCGTAGCAGCCAGAGCAGTCGTGGAGATCAACAAATCACGGCAGCCAAAAACCGTTATAAACGGAAGGTTGAAGCCTACACTGCTGGGTTGATTGAATTACAAGATCTTAACGAGGAAAAGCAGCGAATGGAACGGATTATTCAGGAGAATCAGCAGTCGGATGAACAGCGAGAAAAAGTACAAGTGGAAGAACTGAAGGGAATGCTTGAAAGCAAAATCAAGACGGTTCTGGATGCGATATATATGCTGCCTGTTGAGGAGGCCAAGGTGTTGCTTCGAACGTTGGTTTCGAAGGTTACGGTTTTGGGGGAGGGGGAGTTGGATATAGAATTGCTATTTATTTAAGAAATCAGTTCAAACGAAGGATAGTCCGACAATGAGGGTAATAGAATATTATAGATGTATACCACATCAATCGTCTAAAGATTCAAGCACATGATAATAATGGAAGTTATAACCAAACCAAGGAGGTAAACCTCATGGCATATTGTGATTATTGCCACGAAGGAATTGGTCCAAAAAATAGTTATGAAATTTTAATACACGATTTAGGGGTATTTGGAACTCACGAGTATTGTATAGAAAAGATGAGAAATCGACTAGAGCAAATAAACAATAAAAAAACCCTTGATTACAATCAAGGGCATAATAGGTATTAAAATCCATACTTTCTTTCTCTTTTTTCAAAGGCTTCCTGACCACCTTCTAATATCTCACAAACATGTTCCTTAATACCCTTCTTTAAAAGAATACTTTGGGCCTCTTCATTGGTAAAGGAACATTCTAACGAACCTGAGACATATTCGAATCTATATTTTTCATTCTCTCTTTCTGCTTGTTGTCCAGCTTGATTAGCAACTATGACTTGCTCCGCATCAGTAAGAACAACAAGGTTTGCATTATGAGTCACTATAATTATCTGCCGATTCACTTTTTTACTCTTCACGAATTCGTTTAATTCAGTGTAAATTGTTCTGTTATCAAGATTATCCTCTGGCTGATCAATTAAGATAGGGTGCGTTGAATTACTCAGATGTAAGAATAATTGTAGTAAAACTAAACCTCTTTTCCCTGGTGACATGTGCATAAATCCATCGTTTTTTTGTATTAAGTTGAAATCGAAGTAATAGTAGTTTGAAAATAAAGCTAAAACCACAGTTTTTAATTCATAAGCATTTTTAAGTTTAAACTCTTCGTTTGACATAATATTCTCAAAGACAAGCCTTACTCTAACAATATGATTTTCCAATGAATCAAATATAAATTCATCATTTTCATTGAAACATTGTGAAAGTAACCTATGCAGCTTTTTCTGTCTATTGAACAGATCTGTAAATTGTTTGAAAAATTTTTTATTATCAAAACATATTTCCGAGTTTAATTTCATATCCTCTGATATTTTATGATATTGTGGCTTATTTAGTTCTTCATTTACATTCGCATATATCTCCAACATCAAAGTGAATTCATGAATTATATTACTAAATTGCTGGTTATACTTTTCTGTTGCAATCGATAATAACTTTTCATGTTCGTATATATCATTTAAAAGTTTATTCTGTTCATCCAAACTTTTCTGAAGAGTTTCTAAGCGATTCCTATTTGCAAATTTTTCGCTAAACGGTAATAGTGCTAAATTTATTTTATCTTTATCTTCATAAGAACTTGAGATTAAAGAATTTATTTCCTCAAATGTGACAGATGCCTTCACTTCTTTAACCAGAGGAGTTGCTTTAGCCGCTAATCCATTAGCTACTACATTTGCATAAATACTACTCTCCTCATCATTTACAAATTGATTTTTGAATAACTCAATTTGATGTAATAGTCCTTTTATGTAGCTATCCGTAACATTTAAAACCTCTTTTTCGAAATCCTGCATTGCTTTTTTCAAAGAATTTAATCGATTTATTTCCTTTTCATTTTCATTTCTTTTAATTATTAGTGTATTATAATCTATTACCTCTTGTTCAGAAAAGCCTGAACTTATTCTTAACAGTGTAATTTCTGCTTCAACCTTATGTATTTCAGAAATGATGTTGAATTTGTCCCCCATCTTCTTTATTTGTTCGGAAATATTGTACCTGTCTGATTGTGTATTAAATAACGAAATAATCTCTTTATCAATATCTGCAAAATGGGTAGAAATTTTCTCCATGCGTTCTTGGTAGAACTCACTAAAAACACTGTTTTGTAGCAGGATGTTTAGAATTAATTCTCTCAGATTTTCATTACCTTTTTCATCTGCCAATTGATGAATGTATAACTGCGGTATGTAAGTAATTTGATGAATTGCTTTTTTCTCAAGATCTTCCTTCAAATAATTCGTAGAATTATCTAACCATTGAACATCAAAATTAAAATTCGTATCATTTTCAAAATCGTATACCTTACTACCTGTTTTATCAATGACTTGTTTGGGATCAATAGCCTTTGCAATATAATGTAGTAAAAGAGACTTTCCTGAGGATTTACCACCTATTATTACATTAAGTCCATCATTAAGTTCAATCCAAGCATCACTGAATTCTTTTAGCTGTCGGTTATCTGAAAATTTAACTTTATCAATTACTAAATATGATGTTTTTTCATTAGGTTTGTTTTGTGAAATACACACACGAGTTTCTGGCTCATGAATAATCTGCCTTAAACCATTGAAATTAGGATCAGCCTTTATCCAAGTCATTTTATCACTTGGGTAAACTCCATATTCCGAGTAAGCATGAGCATCACTTCCCGCAATACCAGGTTTATGAATGTTATCCAATGCGGCTTGAAATTCATCAATAAAGTCTAGATTCTCAGGGGTACGTTTACCAATAAACAGGTCTATAGTTTCTTGTTTTCTAGTCTCGAATATATCGGCTAGTCTTAAATAGAATGTATCAGCAATAGGAAATTTGCTCCAGTCAAGCTTGCTCAAGCCATCGCTAGTATCATAAGGTAAAAGAACATATCCCTGATTTGGAGGTAAATTTTTCATAGCTTCTACAAATGAATCCTTAGTTACTTCAGCTACCATAGAACCAAACTTTAATTTTTCAGCTATATCCATGTTCTCTGGATCGAATCCCATTACAGTTTTTTTATCATTACCTAAATGATCTGAGAGAGATATCAATGCTTCATCAGATAATTGCCTGTTTGTAAGCCTCAGCTTAAGATCAGATTTAAAGTCAATTAATTGTTGTTCTGTTAAATGATTAGACAATATGACGTGTATATTTAATCTGTAATTCGTAGGTGACTCAATTCTTAGTTCCATACCTGGTAGCACTGTTTTCTTTAAATCCCAGCCTTCAGCTTTAACTACCTTCATAAACTCTAAATAACCATCGAATGTCCAATAATCCATTATTCCAAAGACGGAAACATCCGAATTATTGATTGTGTCAAGCATAGTTTTAAATGAATCATTTTTCACTTCGGGACTCATCGTCGCAAACCTCTGGCCTTTCCAATGGAAAGAAGCAGGCGTATGCACGTGTAAATCCCACTTTCTCCAATCAGAACCCTTTGGAAACAAATATCCTTTCATGCTATCCCCACTATCTAGTAATTATTTAATAAAATAATCTTTCGACTTATAATGTCAAAACCCTCCTTTTTCTACTATAATATCACTTTGAAACAGTAAATGTTACCAAGCACCTTAGCAATACGAAGGCTGGGCTTCGTATTGGCATCAGCGGATCATGCGTGAGCTTGATCTTACTCCTGAGGAAACGATAGAGTACGCCAAGCTGAATTCCTCTGTGGTGCAGCCGTCCCGACAAAGCCTGAACCCTTATTATCTGGGTCTGAAAATCTTTGAAGACATTGAACGCCGCTGGGATCGCGATAAAATATTCGAGGTGCGTGAGCTGGAGTCCGATACTTCTTTTATTAGCAACTACTTGTCCAAGGAATTGGTCACCGACCTTGATCTTTATGTATTTGAGAAAAAAGGCCCGGAATGGAAAATTACCGATAAGGCTTGGGAAAATGTCAGAGACCAGCTGGTGCGTGCACGCGTAAACGGAGGATCGCCTTATTTGGTGGTTCAGGACGGTAATTTCGAACGCAATGGCGAGCTCTTTATCGTACATCGCTACGAGGGAATCGAGTTGGATCTGAAATACCTAGAGCGCACGCTGCCGCATATTTATACACTTTGGGGACGGACGGTTCACCTGCAAACTGTGCTGGAGGATAAAAAGGCGTTGTTCTCCTACGACGGCAAGAAGGTGCAGCGGAAGTTTGTGTGAGTCGGCGTAGACGGATGCTGTAGACAAATATTGCAATGCAAGACAAAGACCCGCAGAGCGTTCTGCGGGTTTTCTGATGCAATATGTTTCTCAACTTTCTCAACTTATTCTACAGTAGGCGTTCCTGCGTAAATATAATTGTATTTTGTACATCTAAAATGGCTCTTTTTGCGTCACTTGGATGTTTAAGTGTACATTCTGCAACTATATCGCTAACTTTGGACTGAAAATGGTGTTTTGCCGGATAATAGTTGTACGGAGTGCAATTAAAGCTCATTAGATGACTGAAATAGCAGAAATAAGTGTATTTTGTACAATTATATTCAATCCCGTCTTACCTTCATCATAATAGGGCCTTTCCCACCTAGAGCATCCAAAAATGACGACAAAAAAACGGGGCGCTATTCGCGAGGCCACTGAAGAACTAACCATTTTGGATTAAGTGCTTCGTCACATTCAAAAAGAAGCATCACCCCCTCAGGGAAGATGTCTTCTTTTTGCTGTATTTGGCTGCACAACCATAATCCTTATTAGTCGTGTAGCTTCAAAATCCTCTTCAGATTAACTGCGAATATCGCCATTGCTCCTTGTAGCTCCATGCCTAAGAGACCCGAGGATATGGCTACATCGTACCCGTGTCTGTGTTTCAGTTCGCTATTCTTGGCTTCAATCTTGTACCGTTCTTTTGACTTGTCTTTGAAATAGTCGCTCTCTTGGAAAGCCATTTGCTCCGAATGCTCGTCGGACTTTATGCTCACGGAATAGGTTTTCGTCTTGGATCCTTCCTTGTAGCACCCTTCTTTGAATGGACATCGCTTGCACTTCTCTACGTCAAAATAATACGTGACCACCTGGTTTTTACCGACACCCTTCTTTCCTTGCCGTGCTTTGCGGATCGCCATGTGGCCGGCCTTGCAGACATACAGGTCAGCGTCTTTGTTGAACTCAAACTCATCTTCTTTCTTGCGGTTCCCTTGCGTAATCATCGGGTTTAATTTGGCCACCAGTTCCATGTCGTTCGTCTTTGTATAGATGAGATTGTCCTTCTCCGAATAAGCCGTATCTCCAATTACCGTTCGGACGTCCATCCCCGTGGCTTTACTTTTTTCAATCAGATCTTGCAGTTGTTTACCGTCATTCTTTTCGCCCGTTGTAACAATGGCCGCTGTAATAATGCGTTCCTCTGTCATAGCCAAGTGAGTTTTGTATCCGAAAAAGGACGAGTCCGCACTTTTGTGCCCGACCCGCGCATCCGCGTCTTCTGCGATTCGAAGCTGCTCCACATCATCCTCCACGGTTTCCTTTAGCAGGTTTAGCGGTTCTTGCAGTTTCGGTACCAATGGTAGGCCCAATTCGTTTTCGACGGTATGTATGAGTTTGTTGCAGTAGGAGATCTCGTCTTCCAACACTGTGCTGGTATTCTTCGTCGGCAGCTTAGTCTTGACGGATTCGTCCATCGCATAGAGAGCTTTGCGTACTTTCCGGGCCCGGTCCTGAAGGATCTCTTGCGGAGACTTCTGGTTGTAGCGCGCTTTGGTATGGGTTGCGTCCACAATAATTGCAGTGCTCTTCAGGATTCCTATCTCAATGGCGAGTGTCACGGTTTTCCCAATGAGTAAGTCCAGCATATTCATGTTTTTCAGGCGTAGCTTGCGGAACTTGGTTAAGGAGCTGGGATCCATAACCGGGTCCTCTGGCGCCATCCCCAGAAAATACTTAAAGGACAGGTCATACCGGGACCGTTCCACGATGTCCACGTCAGACAATTCAAATATTGCTTTAAGGAGCAAGTATTTAAACATCCGAATCGGGTCGATGGCATTACGCCCGTTATCGAGGCAATAGTTCACTTGAAGTTCTTCGTAGATAAATGAAAAATCTACAAGTTCGTTGATTTGCCGAAGCAAGTTATCCTTCGGCACTACCATATTGTAGAGTTCGATGTATGGACTCAACACCAAGGTCTGTTGTTTCTGAATCATTCCGGCTCACCTATTTCCCCCATGATACTTAAGTATACAGGAAAAAGGTGCAGTTCCTCCTTTTTGTAAGGAGTAACTGCACCTTTTTTAAAATCACTTTTTCAGTGGCCCCCTATTCGCGGCCCGCCTTTTTTAACGCAAGTTACCTATTCAGCAAACTTCCCACATACCGCAGCAGTTCGTTAGCGCAGGTTGGGCAGTAGCCATGGCCGTCAATGAGTCTTGCGCATACCTCGTTGATCCGCTTCAGCTGGCTCTCATCTGGCGTCTTGGAGGAGGTGGTGATTTTGACGATATCTTTCAGGTCTGTGAACAGCTTCTTCTCGATAGCCTCCCGAAGCCGGTCATGATTGCTGTATTCGAACTTCTTGCCTTTACGTGAGTAGGAGGAGATACGGATCAGAATTTCTTCACGGAAGGCTTTTTTCGCATTCTCCGAAATACCGATCTGCTCTTCAATGGAACGCATCAAACGCTCATCCGGCTCCATCTCCTCATCCGTCAGTGGATCGCGGATTTTGGACCAGTTGCAGAAGGCTTCGATATTATCCAGATAATTCTCGAACAAGGTCTTGGCAGATTCCTCGAATGAATAGACGAACGCCTTTTGCACCTCGCTTTTAGCCAGAATGTCGTATTCCTTGCGGGCAATGGAAATAAAGTTCAGATAACGCTCCCGCTCTTCCTTCGTGATGGAAGGATGTTGATCCAGGCCGTCTTTGATCGCCCGCAGCACATCTAATGCATTCATGCACTCCAGATCACCTTTAATTAGCGCACTGGAGATACGGTTGATGACATAACGAGGGTCAACGCCTGACATCCCTTCGTCCTGGAACTCGGTTTGCATTTCCTTCAGGTCAGCCTCTTTGTAGCCCTCTACTTCTTCTCCATCGTACATCCGCAGCTTCTTGACGAGATCCATGCCTTGCTTCTTGCTCTCCTTCAGACGGGTGAGTATTGAAAAAATTGCAGCAGCACGCAGGGCGTGAGGGGCAATATGCACATGCTTCATGTCGCTCTGACCGATCAGCTTGGCGTAAATTTTCTCCTCATCGGATACCTTTAAGTTGTAAGGGACAGGCATCACGATCATCCGGGATTGGAGTGCTTCATTTTTCTTATTGGAGATAAAGGTTTTGTACTCGGATTCGTTGGTATGAGCGATGATAAGCTCGTCAGCACTAATTAACGCAAATCTTCCGGCTTTGAAATTCCCTTCCTGAGTCAATGAGAGCAGGTTCCAAAGGAACTTTTCATCACACTTCAGCATTTCCTGAAATTCCATCAGTCCCCGATTGGCTTTATTCAGCTCTCCATCGAAACGGTAAGCACGTGGGTCTGACTCCGATCCAAACTCAGTAATCGTGGAGAAATCGATGCTACCCGTCAGGTCTGCGATATCCTGGGACTTTGGATCAGACGGACTAAAAGTCCCTATTCCAATACGCTCTTCCTCGGACAAAAGCACACGAACCACTCTAACCTTTTCAATCGTACCGCTATACTCATTCTTCAGTCGCATTTGGCAAGAAGGACATAGGTTCCCCTCAATACGCACACCGAGTTCTTTCTCAATATCCGGTCTAAGCTCCAACGGAATCAGATGCAGCGGATCTTCATGCATCGGGCAACCGTCAATTCCATACACAGCACCTTGCTCAGTCCGTGAATATTTTTCCAGCCCGCGTTTTAGCAGCGTGACCAGTGTTGATTTCCCTCCGCTTACAGGTCCCATTAGCAGCAAAATCCGTTTGCGTACATCCAATCGCCGCGCAGCGGAATGAAAATATTCCTCCACCAACTTTTCGACAGCACGATCCAGTCCAAAAATCTCCTGTTCAAAAAATTTATACCGTTTACGGCCGTTAATTTCCTCCACACCGTGCGACTTAATCATGTCGTATACACGGGCATGCGCGGTCTTTGCGGGAGAAGGGTCCTTTCTAAGCAGTTCTATATACTCCTTGAAGGTTCCGCTCCACGACATACGCTCATTCTCTGCCCGATACGAAGCTATACGCTCAAAAATATCCATTGTTCGCTGCCTCCTCACCTTGCGCTCCAATTGCCGATATAGCTTTCAAAAGTGTATTACATAACTATGCGGCGAACCCCCAATAGTTGACCTCTTTTTTGCTGTGCTATAATAGAGAATCATATTTAATGAATTCATAAGCGCGTAGGAGTGACGGTCTATGGCGGTACGGCATGAAACGGAGCTGTATGCTCCTTTGAAGGTTTTTTTTGAAAAACAAGGTTATGAAATTAAAGGGGAAGTGCGAACTTGTGATATGGTTGGCATCCGTATCAACGAGGAGCAGCCTCTAATCGTGGAGATGAAAAAATCCTTCAACCTCTCTCTGCTACTGCAAGGGGTCGAACGATTAAAGCTTAGCCCGAACGTTGTTCTGGCGGTTGAGCGCTGCCGGGACAAAAAAGGGGCGGTGAACCAGCGCTGGGGTGAGCTTAGCGAGCTTTGCCGCCGACTGGGCCTGGGGCTGATGACCGTAGTCTTCTACAAGACTAAGCCTCCTCTGGTAGAAGTGTTAGTCGAGCCGGGAGAAGTCCCCCCGTTACGGCGTATCAACGGTCGGCGTCAAGAGCGGCTACTGTACGAATTCCATGAGCGCAGCGGCGATTATAATACCGGAGGCAGCACACGCGTCAAGCTGGTTACTGCCTATCGTGAAAAGGCATTGCGGGTAGCTGCGGCTGTTCGAGAAATAGAGGCCGCTACGTCCCTTATTCCGCTGCAAAAGCAAGGTGTAGCTCCTGCGGAGCTACGCAAACGCAGCGGCGTTCCGGGGGCGGCAGCTGTATTGCAAAACAACTATTACGGCTGGTTCATCCGCATCGTGCGTGGCCGATATTCCTTAACTCCTGCCGGAGTAGCAGCTCTGGAAGAATATTCTGCTATAACGAGTGGCTACAATCCGTCTGAAGTTAACTCCCAATAATAAGCAAATTATACTGAAAACTTATACTTTCTTATATTTTAAAAAAGGGGTTTCCCAGTAGCCATTTACACGGCTTTTGGGAAACCCCTTTTAAAATATACAGCTCGTCACGTTATCTCTCCACTTTATCCGTGGACTTTAGTTCCGGGCTGTAAACTCTGTGACGGCCTCACTCATCAGATTCATCCCCAGCAGCAGCGCATCCCGTCCGGGATGACTGAAGTTGAGTCGAATATGTCCTCCTCCGCCTTCTACACAGCATAATGGACCCGGCAAGAATGCCACACCTTTACTCAAGGCACATTTTAACAATGAGTTTGCATCAAGGCCTTGAGGAAGTGCAACCCACAGGAACATCCCTCCTTTTGGCAGATCGTATGAGCTGCCCTTCCAAGCAGGACGCTTTAACAGCTCTGCCATCAGCTTCAATCGGGTATGATATTCACGGTTCAGCAAGGCAATATGCTCACGCAAATCGAAGGAAGAAACATCAAGCAGATGATATAAGAGCCTCTGGTTCAGTGGGCTTGACTGCCAGTCAGCCATACCTTTGGCCGCAGACATCATGCTGATGAGTTCCGGACTCCCTGCTGCCCAGCCCGTCCGCAGTGCAGGTGCAACGGTCTTGCTGAAGGAGCCGATATAGAGCACATGACCACCGTGACTGACATTCTCCAGAGCATAAAGTGACGGATATCGCTTCGCAGGATGCTGATCATATTTTTCAAAATGAAGATCTCCATAGGAGTCATCCTCCACGATCAGCACGTTGTGCGCAGCACAAAGCTCCAGTACTTCCTTGCGCCGCTCCAAGCTCCATAGATTGCCACTAGGATTCGAGAAGCTTGGTGCTGCGAACAGCATCTTAGGCCGATACTTCTTAATCTGTGAGAGCAAATGATCAGGAAGCAGACCCTCTCGATCTCCTTGTACAGGTATGATAAGGGCCCCTTGCATTCTCAGAGCTTGCAGACAACCCGGAGAAGTCGGATGTTCCACAAGTACACGATCCCCCGAGTCGAGGTATACCCGAGACAACAAATCAACAGCCTGCTGGCTTCCCGTAGTAAGTAACACGCCGCCTTCGTTAACAGTTACCCCCTTGGATTTGAACCAATCCCCTGTAAGCCACTCCCGCAGCGGTCCATAACCTGCAGGATCACCATACTGGAGCGCCTCTGCATTAGCTGTAATGACGTTGGAAGCAGCCTCTGCCAGCAAGGATAATGGAAATAATTCCTCTGCAGGCAGTTCCTCTGCCAGTGATATTAAGGAGCCTCTTCTCATTTGGGTCCGTATACTTAACAGCGGTGATGACTGAAGCGTATGTGCGCGAGCGGAAAACTCATATTTCATAAAGCGTCCCCCTTCCTTGGTACCAAGAATATTCCGGCTGGAACGGCAATATGTCGTCCTGCTGACGCTACGCGTATATTTGCTTGTTTTGTCTGGAAAAAAGCGCGAATTTCTCTATAGCCTGTGCTCTAGTAGAGACGTTCAGCTTCACGTAGATCTTCCGTAAGTAATTATCAATGGAACGCCGACTAACCTCGATTTCCAGAGCTATTTTATCATAGGTAATCCCCTGGACAATCCGCTCCATTATAAAAGTCTCTGTAGCCGTCAATTGCAGCAACCCGTCATACACTTCAGAGGATGTGACAGGAAGGAAGCCTTTATTCATCCATTCAAGAGGCATGGAGAGGAATCCCTCCCTTAGACCTTGGATCAGTTGCAGCAGTTGCCGTGGTGAAGCCCCCTTAGATAACAATCCACTGGCCCCAAGCTCCATAAGCGGCTGAAGAAGTTCCATAGCATCATCATCTGTCATTACTACAAAATGAGACGTTGGCGAGCTTCTTTTCATATCCAAAAGCACACCTACTACCTCGCCCTCCGGCATGCGGTAATCCATTAAAATTAACTCCGGATGCTTATCCTGAACCATTTCGGCGCAGTCACTCCATGAAGAGCACATCCCCACAACACTCAGCTCTCCGCCTTCCTCTAAAATCAGTTTCGTCCCCAGCATACTTGTGGGATGACAGCCCACAAGTACCACCTGCCATACCTTCATCATTGACGCCTAGACCTCCTGCTATATATGTATTTAACCAGAGTGGATAGCGCCGTAGCGTTTCCGTATTAAACGTTAGCAAGGATGCATGATGACTTGTAAGAATTTTCCCTATTTTACCTTGTATACGCCCATCAGATATTCCATTCTATAGTAATTCTATCCTAGTAGTTTATTAGGATGCAATTACTTTTTACCCATATTCTGTTCTCTTTCACTTTTGCGAAATAAGTTGAAGTCTGATAGAATGGTGACTTGAAAAAATATAGCTTGAGGTGATGAAATGCAGGCGTCAACGGAATCGTCCCCGGTACACTCACGCCGCACGTCCACAACGAGAAACGGCCCTTCCGTCAAATGGTTTATGCTATTCTGGGTACTTATGATTGGACTAAGCGTATATGCGGTTTACAGCTATACCAACCATTTGAAGGATCAAGTACTGGGTCAGCTAAGCCAGCAGAGCCAGCAGCAGCTTAATCTTTTGAAGGCAGACTATGAGGCGAAGATTACCGTACTTTCTTCAGATGTGCAGGAGCTTCAGAGCACAGTACAATCTTTTAACGAACTCTTAACTTTTACGAAGGATAATGCAAGTGCAAAGACGGACAATAGCAATAAGTTGTACACGCAATTAAGCGAGGTTCGCAAGCAGCTTGACACCCTGAAGAAAGAGATGGATCTACTCAAATGATTACCCCTGTTAAAAGAATTAACCGCTTCTTCATGCTTACTACAGCGCCGTTTATAGGTCTGCTCTTGTGTCTATGGATCTATCAGCCGCCACTTCAGCTAGATTTGAGGATTAGCCAATACGCACCGGTTACAGGCCCTCTTCAGGAGACAGCTGCGCTCAAAGGCGACCTAACCAAGGCGCAGTCAGCAGCCGCTTATACTATTAAAACTGTTAGTACCAGTGCTAAAGTGTACAAGCAGACAACGACTACAATGAATGCTCTTGTGAGTACAGCTACAGCCCAGACTACCCGTCCTAAGTTCATATATAACCGCCGGATATCGGCAAAGCTAGGTTCTCCTGAGGAGGTTATCAGCAGCAGCCGTATTTCAATAGAGCTGTACCGGATGAATCCCGGGAATTATAAAGGCTATGCTCTAAAAATCAAGCTGAAGGATCCATCAGCAATGGCGATGAGCCTTGGTAAAGAGACCCCCGGAGGATCAGAAACCACAATGCAGGCTGTAAGTCGCCACGGCGCAGTTGCCGGGATAAATGCCGGCGGGTTTGCGGATAAAGGCGGTAAACGTTATCCTCTGAGCACAACCATTATCGGCGGACATTATCTAACTGGCTTCGAATCCAGCTATAAGGACCTCAGCTTCGTTGGATTGAACAAATCGGGGAAGTTGATTGGAGGCAAGTTCTACAGTCAAAGCCAGCTTGATAAGCTTGATCCGGCTTTTGGTGCTACATTTGTCCCTGTATTACTACAAAACAGCATCAAAATACCTATACCCGAGAAATGGAAGGCAAGCCCCAAACGGGCGCCCCGCACGGTTATGGGAAAATATAAGGATGACCAATTGCTTGTCTTGGTAGCCGATGGATATAACGAAAATGGAAGCTCCGGCGCTACACTGGAGGAAATTCAGAATAAACTTTATGGCATGGGAGTAACCGATGCCTATAATTTAGACGGAGGCGGATCCTCCTCTTTGATCTTCAACGGAAAAGTTGTGAACAAACCTTCAGATGGAAATTTACGGCCCGTCCCAACAAATTTCTTGTTTTTCGAATGAATATTAGAGGTTGTCAATGCGACATATCACATTTAGATTTATTTTTTTGAAGAGGCAGGTTATAATGTAAATAACGAATTCAGTTCTATGGAGGTGCCAAGCATGACATTCTCTTTAACCTTTTGGATTGTTACTTTCGTATTTGTATTATTTATGGCCGGCATCCTCACCTCATCTTACAATGACGACAAAACAAAAGGTCTGTAGACACTGGCCCCTCTTTTAGATAGGGGACTTCTTGCGGCGGATCTGCTTACCAACAAAAAAAGGAAGAGCGCCGCAAAATGATGCGGTGCTCTTCCTTTTTGAACCCTTATGCCTTAAAAACTCTGAAAGAAAAAATATCTCTCAGCTCTTAAGCATGTCTTTGCAATTGAGTCATTTCGGTCATGCATTGAGCGCAAATATAACGTTCTTTATATTCGCTTACCTCTTCCATAGATCCGCAAAAAACACACTTCGGACGATACCGTTCTAAAATGATATGGTCACCTTGGACCAAAATTTCAACCGGATCTCCCTCATTCATTTGATACCTTTTACGAAGGGATTTAGGTAGAACAATTCTACCCAGCTGATCCACTTTTCTAACCACGCCAGCAGGTTTCATATCGTAACTTACACCTCTCCTGTTCAACTATTTATAACAACCTATTATTATTTTCGGCTCTATGAAATGATTTCGTTATAAAAATGTCGAATCCTGCTGAAAAAAATAATAAACTGTGATTTCTTTTAGACAAGTTCCGGAAAATCAAGCTGACGTAGCGCTTCATAGACAATTATGGCTGCTGAGTTTGACAAATTAAGGGATCTAACGGCATCACTCATCGGCATACGAATTCTCGTTTCTTTTCCCGCTTCCAAAATATCCTCTGACAACCCCTTAGTTTCTTTACCGAAAACAAAAAAGTCCCCATCCTGGTAATTGAAATCACAATATCTTTTTTCAGCCTTGGTTGTGGCATAGAAAAAGCGACCGTCCTTGTACTTCTCCAGCACTTCATCAAAAGAATCATGATACTCCAGGTTGACGGCATGCCAGTAATCCAGACCCGCCCGCTTCAAGGAAGCATCATCTGTACGAAATCCAAGCGGTCGAACCAGATGAAGATGAACGCCTGTTGCTGCGCAGGTTCGGGAAATATTGCCGGTGTTGGCCGGAATTTCCGGTTCAACCAGCACAATGTGTAGTGCCATGTGTAGGTAATTCCTCTCTGCATATGCATATATGTAATAATTATAGTACCCAGTACCCTAAAATTCTAGTTCCATTAAAACAGAAAACCTTCCACCATGAAGGCGGAAGGTTAGTGATTAAGTTCAATTAACCTTGAGTTTGACGGAAATGATTCATGAAATCAACCAGTACCTTAATATTTTCATAAGGAACCGCATTGTAGATGGAAGCACGCAGACCGCCTACACTCCGATGACCCTTAAGTCCGATGAAGCCTTCTTTTTCTGCAGCTTTGACGAATTGCTTCTCTGCATCTTCGGATTGCATACGGAAGGTCACATTCATGATGGAGCGGCTGCCTTGTTCTGCAACTCCGCGGTAGTATCCGTCGCTTCCGTCTATTGTGTTATATAGAAGCCCCGCTTTATCGCGGTTTTTGGATTCAACACCAGCCAAACCACCCTGTTCACCGATCCATTTCAATACTTCGTTCACCATATATATTGAGTAGGATGGAGGAGTATTGTAAAGTGAATTATTGTTATAATGGGTGCTGTAACGCAAAATTGTCGGGATATTGGAAGGTGATTCAGCAATCATTTCTTCCTTGGCAATCACTACTGTTACACCGGACGGCCCGAGGTTTTTTTGTGCACCTGCATAAATTAAACCGAATTTATTAATATCAAAGGAGCGGCTCAGAATATCACTGGACATATCCCCAATCAAAGGAATAGAGCCCGAATCCGGAAACTCTGCATATTGCGTACCCTCAATCGTTTCATTGGAGGTCACATGCAGATATGCTGCATTGTCTGCGGCCTGGATTGACTTTAAGTCTGGGATGGCGAGGAAAGATTTATCCTCCGAAGAAGCAGCTACATGAGCGCCTCCAGCTAATTTGGCTTCTTTATAAGCTTTGTCTGCCCAACTGCCTGACATTACATAGCTCCCTACTTGTCCCGCAGAGATAAAGTTCATTGGGATCATAGCAAACTGGGTGCTGGCACCGCCTTGTAAGAATAATACCTTGTAGCCTTCTGGATTGCCAAAGAGTGATAGTAGGCGTTCCTGAGCTTCATTATGCACAGATTCGTATATTACCCCCCGATGCGACATCTCCATAATGGACATTCCACTTTCTCGGAAATCCACAAACTCTGCTTGTGCACGCTCCAGTACTTCTAAAGGTAGCGCCGCCGGACCGGCATTAAAATTATATGCTCTCTTGCTCAAAATCTCTCCCCACCCTTTCTCTCCTATGAATATGGATATGGATATGATAGCAATAATCTTACACACCATCAAGTATAATTATTCACATAGGGAGTCAAATTGGACATATTTATACGTAGAAAAACTGATATGTTCTGCTCCAATGCTGACTTTGTCCCGGTGCCAGTTCTATATTTACAAAGACCTCTGGAGAAATTACATGACGTCCCCCCCACAGCGCAATCCGTGCCACCTGGAAGTCTCCACTCTCTCTGACCCCCAGTCCGCTCGGCTTATGAAGCAGCTCCCAATTGCAGTTTCCGTCCGCATTTTCCCATCCCCCCAGCTTACAGTAAAAGGGTCTATCCGGACTCTTATTCCAACTTATTCTGCCCTTTGAGATCTGTAATAATTCAGATGTATACGCGGATTCTGGTTCCTCAATCCTAACGCTTCCAGGAAGCCTAAGCTCATAGCCATAATCAACTTCATGATTATCTATCCCAATAAAATTGTGTATATATTCCTCTGTCTGAAAATGCTGCGACCCTTTATTGTGCATTTTATAGGAGATATTCAACTTATCGTGACAGAGCGAAATGGTTTTGGTCAGCTGAATGCTATACCCGCGGCACTCCAGGGGTTGTATCGTATATTG
This sequence comes from Paenibacillus wynnii, assembly GCF_000757885.1. Lineage (NCBI taxonomy): Bacteria > Bacillati > Bacillota > Bacilli > Caryophanales > Paenibacillaceae > Paenibacillus > Paenibacillus wynnii. The sequence goes on from NZ_JQCR01000002.1 coordinate 111,226, forward strand.
AATTTCATGAAGACCAGCCTCCACATTCACTTTGAATGGGTTAACTAGATAGTCAGTATTGAATTGATAAGGATAATTATTCTGCTTCTGCAGCAAACCTACACCAGGCTTCGGGAACCATCCGCCTACCGGGGCGGTATCATATCCAATTGCCCGGGAAATGCCAAACTCATTGCATAGCCCTTGTCCTCCGGTACCCTTCCCGGAAATGAGACTTTCAGGTACACAGAAGGTATGTTTCCCTGGTTCCAGGGTTACTTGCGTAATAAAACCGGTCCTGTCAAAGCGAGAACCCTTGTAATCTACCAGATCAGCAATATCAACGGTTAGAATTCCGTTCGACAGTGCATATCCCATGTGAGTCGCATCCTTTCATTGAGAATCCAGATAAACTTTCAAACTTGTTAAAAACGTCCGCTACCGCCTCATGCTGCGGTGCGGACGTTTCTTTTCTTCGCTACTTACCTTTTACTAACTCTACCTCGATGAGATGACATTGTCCGGCCTGGAGGCTGGTTAATTCCGCCCGGGCAATCAGAACACCCTCTGAGACGCGTTGAAGCGTCACCTGAGCGCCATTTATTAGAACCGAGGATATTTGATACTCCCCGTAAGCGGAGCCCTCTGTGTTCTTGTAGAGGACCTCTAACTCGCGATCGGCGAACATCGTTTTGATGGAGGCCTTTCCCTCTGCGTCAAATTGCGGCCCTACCAATTTCGGTTCCAACAACAGATCACCAAGCTTGCCTTTAATTCCGAAGACTTCTGTAACCATGGTCAAGAGCAGCCAACTCGCCGAACCTGTCAAATAGGTATACATCCCTCTGCCCGATTCATTAATATATTCAGGTATTCCAGGATACATATGACTCACTTCAAAATCGGTACTAAGCTGATAAAGAGACTCCAGCACCTTTCTACCTTCGTTTACATATCCACGCTTATAGAGCGCGTTCCCATACATAATGGTCATGTGGCTGAACATGGCTCCGTTCTCCTTATGCCCAAAAGCAAAGCCAAATGCGCGTCCCAAATTTTGCTGAATACCACCAAATTGAGAGTTGAGTCTGTAGCCTATTTTTTCATCCAGCAAATTCCGTTCCACTGCGGCAATGATTTGCGGAACCTGATCCTCAGATGCAGCATGGCCCATTAATGGAAACACTTGACCCGTAAGTGTCATCCGGACACCTTCCGCGAACTCTCCTTCGACCCTTTCCCCATCATTGTTGTAGTAGCCGTTAAACCAGCCTCCGCCCTCTTCACTCTCCACCCATTCATTTTGGCGTAAATGGTTAAAGATCCACTCTGCTTTCTGAGCAAGATCATCTGCAACCTGATCAATATCAAGAGATGCCTTAACTCCTGAAACCTTATTAGGTGCAGAGGCATAGAACCGATTCAGCAGGGCAATCTTGCCTGAAATGGACTCGTAATCAACCTTTTCTGACATCGTATCCAACAGAATGGTAATCTCTTCTGCCACTTCTATAATCTTTTGGCCGGTTCGTTCCTTCAGATCGCGCAGCAGAAGCGAAATATCCATAAGATTACTGCCATAGAAGGAAGTAAAGGTTACACTTTCGCCACGATCCGCTCCCATATCGAGCCCGTCGTTCCAATCCGCACCCTCCAACTTGATATTATTGTGTTCTCCAACATTGAAGAAAGGTACGAGATTTTGTAGTAGAATATGCTCCAGAATCGTGCCTTTATAGATATCACCAGATGCTGTTCTAAGAACACTTCCCTCTTTAAGATCCAGGGAATGATCCCTTTCCCGACAGCGGCTCATGAAAGTATCACGGAAATAGCCTTGCTCTTGATTTAGAAATTCCATATCACCGCTATGATTTAAATACAGCATCGTGGTCATAAACGGCCAGGCTCCATGATCCATCCATACACGCGGTATGTTGTTGCGATCCGCAATGAATTCCCCAGGATGCTGGCCAATAATGGTCGCATTACTTCCATCTATTCTAACACCGGCATAATTATCGAATAACAGGTTGCGTACCTCTGCCGGCTCCATAATAAGCAATGCCAGACAATCCTGCCACAAATCCCGCCATCCTCTACCTCCACGACCGTAATCATGATAAGGCAAGAAAGAGTTCCCGTATAATCTTCTAAGCACCGGCTGCAAAGTTACCCATTTCATCCATTGGTCTGCATCTGCATCCCCCGTTTTGAACTGAACAGTATTTACCTTTTCACTCCAAAAGGCCTTATTCTCCTCCAGTAATCGATCAAAAGACGATGAAGAGCCATATTTCCCTATAAGAGCCTCGAGATCCATTCTTTGATCCTCTATGGCCATTATAACTACATACGAAACACTTTCTCCCGGCATCAGAGTAACGGTGGTAAATCGGATACCACCCAGTGCCTCATACCCTTCCCTATGTACACCAGTTCCTGCAATGATATCAGGGGCTCGATTGACTACTACTGCCTCGGGCCAATCCAAACTTCCCCCTTCTCCAATGAACTCCTCTTGAACCGGAAAAAATCCCTCAGGTGTATTTCCGTCACCTTCCACTCCAAAAACTCCATAGGAGGTATGATTCACTCGATGACCCCGTTCATCAAAAGAAAGTGCAGGCTGTACCTCAATACCATAATCAGAGGTGAAAATACGATGCAGTAAAGATGTTACATGACGGTGGTCCCTGAGGTCATCCGCCGATCTTGCATATAATGGAATAGCGGCTGTTGGTGTTAAGGTCTGCTGCGTCTCTCCGTTATTTGTAAGAACAACCTTCATTAACTCTACCTTGTCATTACCGCAGGGTACAAAGCTGGTAATCTGGGACGATAAGTTCAGCTCTTTACTACTGCGGCTAACTCGATGCCATAAGAATCCAGCCTCCAGTTCAACCTCTTCAGCATCCTCAGTGTAGAAATCCGCATTTTGCCGGGCTGAATTTCCCGCTGCGGACCAAGTGCCTTTCCCTTCAACGTGGATCCAAAAATTGCGTGAAGCACGAGAATTGTGCAAATCCTCCACTGATATAGGCGGGGTTAAAAACGTATTATGCCCTGAAGTCGTTTGACCGTGAAGTTTCGGACTTACCGAAGACATCATGCCGCCCTCGTTTACGAGCGGGAAGTACAAGTAGCTGCTGCGGTCAGCTTTCTGAAGTCTGAAATCCCCTTTATCACCTGTAAATTCCCAACCTCGCTTACTCTTATCTTTCACTTTATTCATCCTCTCCACAATAAACTAAACCGGTTTCGGTAATTTTATTATTACACCGCTACAATTCTTTGTAAAGGTTTTCTCGAAAACAAATATACAGGTGTATTTTAAATGATTAGAGACGATAAAACCCTGTATAACCCTTATAAATCAAGTCATCACGGACTTCCCCCTACACTATTATCTTTAGTGATTCTAGAGCATAATATAACGAAACTAATTTTCGATAAGTCTAATCAGAAAATAAAATTCCTTACTCCCCCTTAGTAAAAGCGAGCATTTCCTCAGAAGAAATCCTATGGTGAGAGCGTATAGGGTGTTTTAAGGCTTTCTGGCGGGTTTTTAAGCATTACCCCCTATCGCTTCCTCGCTACACCACTGCAGCGTTATAAAGGCTTCAGGGGGCGCTCTAATGCTTTTTATTTAATAGACATAACATCACTTGTTATAAACGACAAAAAACCCTTGGGAATAGTCCCAAGGGTTTACTTATACGTCTAAATTAATTTATCTTAGCAATCGAAGTACAGGGAGTACTCGTGCGGATGAACACGAACGGCAACCGCTTGAGCTTCAGAGCGTTTCAGACCGATATAATTATCGATGAAGTCCTTAGTGAATACGCCGCCTTCTGTCAGGAATTCGAAGTCAGCTTCCAGAGCGTCAAGCGCTTCGTCCAATGTGCCAGGAACGCTGCGGATTTTCTCCTTTTCTGCATCAGACAGATCATAAATGTTCTTATCAAGAGGACCGTAACCCATTTCCTCAGGGTTGATTTTCTTCTTGATTCCGTCCAAGCCAGCCATCAGCATTGCGGAGAACGCCAAGTATGGATTAGCTGTAGAATCCGGTGTACGGAACTCGATACGACAGCCTTTAGGTGTTACAGCAGCTACTGGGATACGAACTGCAGCGGAACGGTTTCCTTTGGAGAATACAAGGTTAACCGGTGCTTCATAACCAGGTACCAAACGTTTGAAAGAGTTGGTACTAGGGTTAGTCAGTGCGATCAGTGCAGGAGCATGATAAAGGATACCGCCGATGTAGTGCATTGCCATTTCACTCAGGTTGGCATAAGCGCCTTTTTCGTAGAACAAAGGAGTGTCGCCGTTGAAGATGGATTGGTGAACGTGCATTCCGCTACCATTATCACCGAACAGTGGTTTTGGCATGAAGGTTGCTACCTTGCCGTATTGACGTGCAGTATTTTGAACAATGTATTTGTAAGTAAGGAGATTGTCAGCTGTTTTCAACAGGGTATCAAAACGGAAGTTAATCTCCGCTTGTCCTGCAGTTGCTACTTCATGGTGATGACGCTCAATGCGCAGTCCGGCTTCAGCCAGCAAACGACACATTTCACTACGGATATCCTGTTGGCTGTCCACTGGTGCTACAGGTACATAACCACCTTTAACGCCAACTTTAAATGCAAGGTTTCCGCCTTCATCTTTACGTGAAGTATTCCAAGCTGCTTCTTCGGAATCTACGAAGAAAGAAGAACTGTTCATTCCGCTCTCATAACGTACATCATCAAAGATGAAGAACTCGGATTCCGGTGCGAAGAATGCTGCTGTTCCCACTCCGCTTGCTTGCAGGAACTCTTCGGCTTTTACAGCGATACCGCGCGGATCGCGCTCATAACGTTCACCATCAGGAGTGAAAATGTCGCACATGATGTTAATCGTCGGATGAGCGGTAAAAGGATCGATGTATGTAGTACTTGGATCCGGCATCATTACCATATCGGATTCTTCAATACCACGGAATCCTTTGATAGAAGAACCATCAAAAGCTACACCATTTACAAAAGTTTCTTCTTCTACTTCAGTAGCAGGTAACGAAATATGGTGGGCACGACCTCCTAAATCTACGAACCGAAAATCTACCCATTCGATGTTGTTCTCTTTGATCGTTTGCAACACTTTTTCAACCGACATGAATTTCTTCCTCCCCAAGTTACGAACATTAAGCCGTTCACAGTATGCGAATGTTCTTGTTTTTAATGTTTTTGCTGTCGTCATTATAAATCTCAAACCTAACATCGTCAATGCTTATGTAAGGTATTTCTTATTCCAATGTGAGTTATTCTGACGCTTTCGTGAATTTTCTACTATAAGACTGTTAAACTACGGCTCTACATTTACTTTAAATTGCAAAACGTCCCCTTCCACCGTCCTTGGACGGGAGAAGAGGGCGATTAATACAAATCAATGTTAGCTTAGACTACGGATGCAGGTTCCGGTGAAGTAGAGAACTTGCGTCCAACCAACGGTGCAAGCTTCTCCAAATCTCTTAATAAATTCGCGAATTGGTCAGGGAATAGAGATTGAACTCCATCGCCCGTCATGGAATTATCAGGATCGGTATGCATTTCGATAATCAAACCGTTTGCTCCTGCAGCTACGGAAGCCTTGGACATAGGTTCAACCAGCTCTCTACGGCCTGTTCCGTGACTTGGATCAGAAATAACAGGGAGATGACTCAAGCTTTGAAGGACTGGAATCGCCGTAAGATCCAATGTATTGCGAGTGTAGGTCTCGAAGGTCCGAATACCCCGTTCACAGAGCATTACATCCCGATTACCGCCGGCTAAAATGTACTCTGCTGCATTTAACAGTTCATCATAGGTAGCACTAAAACCGCGCTTTAACAATACGGGCCGGCCGCAGGTTCCGAGCTTTCGCAGTAAATCAAAGTTTTGCATATTTCTTGTACCGACTTGCAAAATATCAGCGTGCTCCGCACACACATCTACGTATTCCGGTGTCATTACTTCCGTGATGGTTAGCAGCCCGTGACGTCTGCCTGCTTCAGCCATCATGGTAAGTCCTTCGACACCAACACCTTGGAAGCTGTAAGGACCGGTACGGGGTTTAAAAGCGCCACCGCGCAGAACCTGACCTCCTGCAGCTTTTACCAAACGAGCAATTTCATCGATTTGTTCCGGAGATTCCACGGCGCAAGGTCCGCCCATAATGACGAGATTCTCTCCACCGATTTTAACGCCCCGAATATCAATTACTGTATCTTCAGGATGAAAGTCCCGGCTGGCAAGCTTGTAGGATTTCGTGATTTTGACTACATTTTCCACACCCTTCATCTGGCGCAGATGTTCCGCAAGCTTAGGTGTAACGCCTCCTACCAAACCAATAACCGTACGGTCAGCCCCCCGGGAGAGATGCACCTGCAGCCCTTCCTTTTCAATTACTGCTATAATGTCCTGTACTTGCTCTTCTGGTGTTTGGTTGGATGTAATAACGATCATAATACATTCTTCCCTTCTCAACTCTATAGGTTTTATAATTGATAATGAACATAAACACTTACACGCTAAAACGCTAAAACGCTTTTAAGCTTCTACGCTTTTAATCACTAAAGTAATTTTAATCGAAATGTTCCTTTTCGTCAAGCCCTACCAAATCACACCAGTTAACGAAACCCCCTTTCGCGACTCTTTTTTACCGTATAAAGTAAATAAAGAGCACCTTCATTCCAGAAATCAGAACGAAGGTGCTCTCACTTTTTCGAAAAATTCTAACTTATTTTTAATAGTTTCTTACGATGGTGTGCCTGTTTTACTCGTATTCTTAACGGGTGGAAGCAGCTTCGCCATATTAACCGTTCGCTTAATCTCCCATGTCTCAGGCCGTGCAGGATCATACTGCTCTAGAAATAATATAACTTCCTTGGTGATCGGAGTTGGTGTAGAAGCACCTGATGTAACCCCTACCTTGTTGACTCCTTGCAGCCATTCTATATTCATCTCGGATACGTCCGAAATACGGTGAGCGGGTACGCCCGCTATCTCTTGAGACACTTGCGCCAGACGGTTGGAGTTGTTGCTTCGCGGATCACCGACTACAATCACAAGATCGGTTTGCCCAGCCTGCTCTGCTACAGCCTCCTGTCGAACCTGAGTAGCCATACAAATTTCATTATGCACTTCTGCGCCCGGGAAAGTTTCCAGCAGTTTTCTCATAATATGCTTGATATCCCACTGACTCATTGTCGTCTGATTCGTAATCACAATCCGTGAAGAAGGAATCGAGAGCGATTCTATCTCTGCTTCCGTCTCAATCAGATGAACATGCTCCGGGGCAATTCCTACCGCACCCTCGGGTTCTGGGTGGCCCTTCTTTCCGATATAAATGACCTCATAGCCATCTTCAACCTTTTCCTTAATCAGATCATGGGTTTTAGTCACATCGGGACATGTAGCATCCAAAGTGGTCAAACCCTTCGCCCGGGCCATCTTGCGAACCTCCGGCGAAACACCATGAGCTGTAAAAATAACAGTACCGCTATCCACTTTATCCAGAATATCCAGACGGTTATGCCCATCCAGCGTAATAATACCATCGTCCTCAAAGGAGTTGGTGACGTGACTATTATGAACAATCATACCCAATATATAAATCGGCCGGGGCAGATCAAGATTTTGAGCGGCCTGACGAGCCATTACCATGGCATCAACGACACCATAACAATATCCCCGAGGAGAAATTTTGATTACTTCCATGACTTCACCAGCTTTCTGCTGTCGTTAATTACAAGATTAGAACCCGTCTATTATACCCTACTCCAGCGGTGGAGCAAAGAGCAGCGGCAGCCAGATTACAAATGTTGTACCTTCTCCTTGCCGCGTGACAACCTCAACTGAACCTCCGTGTTCATCAATAATCCACTTCGCTATCGAGAGACCTAGGCCGATGCCTTCGGTTATACCGCGAGACTCATCCGCTCGATAGAATCGGTCAAAGATGTGAGGTACCTCGTCCTTGTCCATACCAATACCGGTATCCGTGATACGTATGCCTACCTGACTCTGATAAAATACAGCATTCAATGATACTTCACCAGCAGGCGTGTATTTAAATGCATTATCAATAAAGATAAATAGCATTTGCTGAAGATAATCCTTATTACCCACAATATACTTCCCATTCAGGTGGGTCATCTCACCTACCACCCACTCGGCCTGATGAGGCAGGAAGGCTGCTCGACGCGCAACTTCTGTCATCATTGGCTCCAAAGCTACCGGCTCCTTATCAAATGTCCGTCCGGTATCTGCGCGGGCCAACGAAAGCATATCCGCAACAAGCCGGCTCATCCGTTTGGCTTCATCCGCAATGTCACGCACAGACTCCTTAGACATTTGACGAATAGAGGCATCATCGAGCGAAGGATTCTCCCCAGGCTCAAGATCCCAAACCTTTTGCAGTAAATCAATATTCCCGCGGATTGTCGTAAGAGGCGTACGCAGTTCATGCGAAGCATCAGAGACGAAACGCCGCTGTGCTGCATAGGAATCCTCAAGCTCTTTATAGAAACCTTCCATCCGTCCAAGCATACTGTTAACCGTCTCAATAAGCTGACCGATCTCATCAGGCGGGCCTTCATATTCGATACGCGAGCTAAGATCAGTTCCGGTCTGTATCCCGTTGGCCGCCTCGATAACCTTACCTATCGGACTCATAGATTTACGTGCCAAGAATAGACCGAAGGTGAAGGCTGCCAATAAGGTAGCAAACGATCCTACCAGCAATATGTTTTTCAGCCTTAACATGAGTTTATCTTCCTGGCTGGTAGGTGCAGCAACCTGGAGTACCGCCAGAGGTTTGCCGTCAGGGTTTTTGAGAGCCATTTGATACATAATAAAATGGTAACCCCCCAGGCTTAATTGCTTAAATCCCTTTTGATTCTCTATTTTATCACGCGCTGGAAACTCAAATTTCATGCCCAGACTACTCATATTATCCGATTGTTGGATGGTTTTGCTGTCATAAATATAGATTTGCACCAGCATATTTGCTTCTTCCAAAAGGTCAGCTTGAGTTAAATTCACATCTACGTTTAGCAGTGAGCCATCATATCCCCAGCGCGGCCGGACCTGCAGCTCCTCAACCTGTTTTTGTACACGATCCTTCAAATCACCATAGGTATTAAAATAGACAAAGCCATAAATTGCAGCTGAAAAGGCCAGCAGCATAACAGCCAAAATCCCAGAATACCAAGCAGTCAGCCGCAGCCTAATGGACATCTTAATTGTCACCTCTTAGAATGTACCCGGCTCCCCGGATGGTTTGAATTAGACGTTTCCCTCCATGTTCTTCCGTTTTTTGACGGAGCATGGCTATGTAAACCTCCAACACATTAGATTCTCCACTATAATCATAGCCCCATATTTTATCCATAATCAGATCGCGGGACAATACTCGCTTGGGGTTCTGCAGAAACAAGTGCAGCAGCTCAAATTCCTTTGCTGTAAGCTCTAGGCGTTTACCACCCCGTGTAACTTCACGGGAGTCAACATCCAAAGTGATATCCTCATAGGATACAGCCTTATCCACATTGCCGCCTTGCTCGCTCTTCCGCCGCAAAAGTGCACGCACACGGGCCAGCAGTTCCTCGAGCGCAAACGGTTTAACCAGATAGTCATCGGCTCCCAAATCAAGCCCTTTTACCCGATGCTCTATCTCATCCTTAGCGGTTAGCATTAACACGGGCACTGAGCTCCCGCCCTCCCTTAGACGCCGACAAACTTCAAATCCATCCACCTGCGGCATCATCACATCGAGAATAACCACATCTGGGTCACTGTTCAGTACGGCACGCAGCCCATCGGCTCCATTGACCGCAGTTTTTACATCATAGCCTTCAAAAGCAAGACCGCGCCGAAGCATGGATATAATTTTTTCATCATCATCAATAATTAAAATATTCGGTCGCATCAAGCAGCCCCCATTATTACATTCTTATTTATATTGTACCAATGAATTCATAGATTGGCATCCAAGCAGCAAAAACGGAAGGGCTAGCCCTCCCGCTTATAAATTCGCTGTCCTGTTGGTTATTCTTACTCCGTTTTAGAAGTAACGAAGTCGTTCTTATTGCCGATAGTTATTGGAAGCTCCAGCTTTTTATCGTCACGAACTACATTCAGTGTAGCCTTGTCACCCACTTTTAGGGTTCGAATAAAGTCGATCAGGTCCTGGCTGGTTGCATAATTCTTACCGTTCACCCCACTAATAATATCATATGGGCGTAAATCAGCTACATAAGCAGGGGATTTGTAGATAATCTCCGCTACGACGGACCCTTCTTTAATATCGGTGCCCATTTGCTTGGCAACTTCATCCGTAATCGTCATGAGCGTTGCGCCAATAAATGGAACGGGCTCTTTTGGAATCGCTTGATTATCCTCCAGTTTTTGAACAACCTCTTTAATGGTATTGACTGCAATAGCGAACCCGATACCTTGTGAATCCGTACTTACAGCTACGTTCATACCAATAACTTGACCCTTCATATTGAGCAGCGGCCCACCGGAGTTCCCCGGATTAATCGATGCATCCGTCTGAAGCAGGTCTTTATAATTTCGGGTTCCGCTGCCATCTTCTTCATTAATATCAATACTGCGACCTTTAGCACTCAGAACACCGGCAGTTACCGTGTGGTCAAAGCCCTGTGGGTTACCTATCGCTACAACTTCCGATCCTACCTTCAGAGTATCCGAATCACCCATCGCTACTGCAGGGAAGTTGTTATCTCCCTCAATTTTGAGAACGGCTAGATCCAGATCCTTGCTGGAGCCAAGCAGCTTCGCTTCATAAGGCTTTTTGTTGCCTTCAATGGTGACCTGAATAACATCTGCACCGTTAATTACGTGTTGATTTGTTAAAATATATCCCGCTTTATCATAGATAAAGCCTGTTCCAACCGAGTTAGGGATGAGTTGGGTACTTGAATAAGATTTGGGTTCGGGCTCTGTTTGTTCCGATGAGCCGCTGCCTCCGAATTGATCACCGAAAAAGAATTGTGAGAATGGATCGCTCATATTCGGATTGGATTGGCTTCCCCCACGAGAGCTGGAATTGACCAGTGTCTCTATTTTCACAACTGCAGGTCCTACTCCGTCTACTACGCTTGAAACATCATTAGCACCGGAATTCAGTGATGTCGTAGCCGTTGCAGGGCTCACATTTGCACCCTCATCAGGAGCCGTAGCCCCTGCAGTAACGGCAGGTTCTTCAGAATCACCTGTGAACCAATTCCCCCGATCAGCAGCGAACATAGAGCCTGAGAGAACAACCATTCCGGCCAGGAAAGAGATCAGAATGCTTTTAAAGGAGCTCTTTGGCTTGCGATTATACTGCCATCCGTTTCCGCCGTCTGAGCCATTGCCTCCATTTCCGTTGCGTCCTCCTCCGCTGCCGTCAAAACCTGTGGTACGAATCGAGGTGCTGTAAGGTACGGGTTTAACCGTTGGTGGAGGTGTAACCTCTACCCGCTCCGGTTCCCGCCGATTGTAATGTTCTATTCCATCTGAGTTATCTTGGTTGATAGATTTAAAAGGTCCATAAGAATAATAGTATGATGATCCTGATTCGGAAGACTGACCGCCGCCACTGTTTTCGTTAGTAGTGCTGCCGTTCCATTCCCGATCTGGTGCGGGTTCATTTTCACGAGTGAATCTATCTTTGTTATCGTTCATGTTTCTTTCCTCCCGTGTCCTGTCTGCCTGACAAGGATTGATTTGTTTTCTTATTCTCATTGTGTACTTTAAACCTTAAGGTCACATTAAAAACAATTTAAGCTTAGATAAAATCGGGCGGAGAGGGGTAGTCGGGACTCCACCGCTGTTGAAATCGTGTTCCCTGAATTTACCCTGCGGGTGGAACACGATTTCAAAGGCGGACGTAAACTTTCCGCTCCGATACCCCTCCCCTTTACAGGGAAGCACACACAACAAAAAACACAAAAAACAGTGCAAAACAAAAACAGAGATACACAAAAAAAGCCCGAGCGTGCTGAACTACGCACGCCGGGCCTAAACAACAACCTAAACCTAAACCTTAAACCTATATAGATTGAACTTATGAACTTAATAAACTGATAAAAAGGATTGAAGTAACGGAGGGGGATTTTGGAACTGTAGGAGCGCTAGCGTCCGCCCGAAAGCTTTCCGTAGGAAAGCTCGCTTCGAAAGCATAAGCTCCCTCCGGATTTCATCCGCTAATAGCGTAAAAAATCTAGAAATCCGGAGGCAACAGCGGCTGGAAGTCCAACATTCACCGTAGTTACGACCCGAACCCAATGTAGCAAAATCTTAAGTTCATCTTATATAGAATAGTAATAATCAGCTTCGATGTCTCATAGTCTGAATATGGGGAACGAAGCAGTCCTTGGGAGAGGAACTGCCGTCCGAAGAGCCATCCTTCTATTCGAATGGAGGCGGACGCAGATGAGTACTGATCAGCTCATAGCATTGCTCGTTCTTATCGTTATGATCATAAAGCTTGCTAACACCAAGGGGAAATCCTGAGGTGGGTAACTGAATCAGCCTCTGACACTCGAGCAACACTTGAGTTCAGAGGCATTTTTTTATCGGGATTAACTCTGCGCCCAGCCTTTGCGGTGAGCGAAAATAGCAAGCTGCGTCCGGTCGTCCAGCTCACATTTCATCAACAGGTTGCTGACATGCGTCTTCACGGTTTTGATACTGATATGCAGCTCCTCGCCGATATCCTTATTGGTTTTACCCTCGGCAATAAGCAGCAGAACTTCTTTCTCTCGTTCGGTGAGTCCCGAGGAGTCTCCTTGAACTGTTCGCTGGCGAATTCCACGAGTCAAGGCTTGCGACACATCACTAGTCATCACGGGCATGCCGCGGTATGCACCCTGCAGTGCGTAGATCAGTTCTTCTGCCGATACTGTTTTTAACACATAACTAACCGCACCTGCTTCGATGGCATCAACAACTAAATCATCTTCAAGGAAGCTGGTCAAAATCACAATTTTCATCTCCGGGAATTCCTTCAATACAGCCCGGGTAGTCTCTGCACCATTCATCACCGGCATCATTAGATCCATTAGCACCAGATCAGGTAATCCGTCATCCCAACCCTTTCGGAGCATTTCCAGCGCCTTTAATCCATTAGCTGCTTCTCCTATTACTTCAAACATGGGATCAAGCATTAGATAAGTTTTGAGGCCCATCCGAACCATGTCGTGGTCATCCACTAGCAATATTTTAATAGCACTCATTACAACGCCTCCTCTTCCCCGTCTTTCCTTACAGCTACAGCAGCAACCGGCACTTTTTCTTCTTGAACAAATTTTGGAATATGTACACGGATCGTGGTTCCAGCACCCTTGCGGCTTATAATCTCCACCTGACCGCCCAACTTCTCCGCACGTTCACGCATGGTAATCAAGCCGTAGGATCCGTGCTTATTCTGCATAAGCTCAAAACCATGCCCGTCATCGCTGATACTCAGAACGACCTGTCGAGACGCTTCGCGCAACGAAAGACTTACGATCCTCGCTCCTGCATGCTTCACAATATTGGCCATGGCCTCCTGGATAATTAGAAACAGCTGATGCTCAATGGCTTCGGATAATTCTCCTTGCAGCTCCAGCTCTTTCATGCCCTTCAGACCGTTCTGACGACAATAATCCGGGAACCATTTCTCCAGCGCCTCAAAAAGATTTCTACCCTCCAGCTCCACCGGACGCAGCTGCGCAATAAGTGCTCTCATTTGTTTCTGGGCCATTTGGGACATCGTAATCAATTGGTCCATAACCGTCTTACCATGAGCTTCATTTCTTTCCAACACTTTAGGCAGTGATGAGGCTGACATATGAATGGCAAAAAGCTGCTGGCTTACCGTATCATGCAGGTCTCGGGCCATTCGCCGACGTTCCTCCAGAACAGCGCTCTCTGCAGCCTTTTCCTTCTCAATAACCTCTTGTTCGCCTAGACGTTGAAGCAGCTTCATTTTGTTCTCAACCGTATCCATCATGACATTAAATTCGTGATAGACTCTGGCAAAAGACGGATCATCGCTTTCCGGCATACGGACAGAAAGGTTGCCTTTGGCTACCTGCAGCATATTCAGATCAATGTGATCTATCCGCCGCTGAATCCGCTGACTTGCCATGTATCCTAGAACAATGGTGAAAACGATAATACCTGCGCATAAATAGAGCCACATCCGGTAATCGATAACTTTTATATAACCTAGACAACTACCGGCATATATCAATGCCGCCGCAACAACTCCACTAAGGAGGAAATAGATTTGCAGCACCCATTTCGTGTTTTTGAAAAGTGGTCCCATGCTTAACCCACCGTTTTAACCTTTATGTCCCCAATAAAAGCACTAACGGTAATACGGATTTTCTTGCCAGCTTCTTTGTAGTAAGGCGTTCTAAATTGTGCATTACTCATAAAACCGCTGCGTGTCTGCTCCAATACCTGCATATCACCGATAAAAGAACTGCTGTTTACTGAAATGCCTAGATCCATATCATTGGGGATATATACTTTAATGTCTCCGACAAATGCGGAAATGTTAATCTTTGTCTCGCCATAAGGAATTTGCGCATTCGTCAAATCTAAGACTGTATCACCGATAAACTGGGAAAGGTTCGTGTTCTTTAGTTGAAAATGTTCACGTCCCATATGGATATCCCCGATAAAAGCCGAGCGGTTCGTCGAATCTTTATCATCGTTGCCGTTATATTCCTCATTCCAGTGATCATGGTGCCTGCGGGCATGACGCTCCATCCGTTCCTGATGCCTGCGCTCATGCCGTTCACGTTTCTCTCTCCAACGGGATTCTCCTGTGGAATGAAGCTCCGGATCATCCGTGGCTTGATCTTTGCTAAGATAACTTTCCCAATCCGTCTTTCTACCGCTAGTGGAATCAACGTTACCGGCAGGTTTGCCGAACTTTTGCTCGAACTGCTCGTCTAGTGTAGATTCCAGCGGCTTCGGTGGCTCTACATCTAACGGGTCCTTACCCGGATTACCCGGAGGGTAATAACTTGGTGCTGGAGGTACAGGAGGCATAGGCGGGCCGGAATGACGCGGTTTAAAAATTACATATAACCCTCCGCCGATAAGCATTACTGGAATGAACATTCTGAAAAAGTCGCCTGCTGATAGGTCAAACCACCCCAAATTTCGTCCTAGAAAAAATACTCCCATCGCCAGAAAGAATATCCCGCTTATGAATGAAGATCCCTTTGAACCATAATCCTCAGTTCCCAGCAAACGCTTAACACCCATCGCAATTAAAATAACCGGCCAGAAGTTTGAGAAGACATAACCAATACTGAAATCAGTGTATCCCAGCTGTCTTAATAAAAATATGGCGCCGATTCCAATCAGAACCAATCCGCCGATGATCTGGCTCGTAAGTCGTCTTTTCATCTTTCATTTCTCCTTAAACGTTATGTGATTCGTCCTTCTATAATCCTATGACCTTAGTGTACAGCAATAGAAGAATCATAAACAGCGCCGCGAGGTGGAATTTAGTCTCCGTCCCTAGACCGAGAGCGATAAAACTTAGGAGTTGAAAACAAAAAAAACGCCCACACCTTTATGAAGGAGGGGCATTTTCGGGTACTGCATTTACACTGCAGAATTATTATCGTTGAGGCTTTTGGACGGGCTTAGCGGTAGTATTCCCACTTTGCTTCGATCCATCATTCTCAACAGCAAACTCAGCATTGTATTTCTCATTCGGAGTTTTATAGTTTTCTTGAACTTTAGACTTCTTGGCCACGGAATTCACCTCCCATCTTCGAAAGAGGCGTAACATCTGCCCCAGTCCGTATTATGGGATGTGGGAAACGGTATTATGCATGACCAAGTGAAAATAGGTTCAAGCTTCTAGAGCTAAAACTATCCTAAATAATTTCTTCCAATACAGACTGAGGAACCGCATTATACGTCTTGATGGCCTTGCTCAGATCCTTCAGCATCACTTCTGTACATTTCCCGCTGCCGCGTTTGATAAGCTGAACCTCGACTGTCTTTTTGCCCCACTCTTTGTAGACCTGTTTTATTGTAGCAAAATACAAATCAATCTTTCTGCCTTTAATTGCAGATCCCGTATCGGCAACAACCGCGTATCCGTACCCTGGTATATAAAGGATGCTGCCCATCGGCAGAACCTTTGGATCCGCAGCGATGGTAGACAGAGCGTTCTTATCTCTGCGAACTTTAACGCCGGAATAAGTAATACCGTACTCTGGATGGTTTGGATTTTTACCAGTAGATTCATACCCAGCCGTGTAACCCGTCGCCGTCACCTTCATGGTCCGGATAATTTGCTCTGGTCCAGGTGCAGCTACCGGGATAGATATCGGCGTTTTGCTTACACTACTTTTGTTAGCCGTCGAAGTTGCCTTCGGTTTAGGTGAACTTACAGGCTGTGGTGATTTCGTTGCAGCCGGTTTAGCTTTAACAGTATCATGGCTTGCAGCAAGTCCTTGCGTGGTTATTGTATTGCCCGGTGAACCGGCCATCGTTGTTAAACTTTTATATTGCGGCGTATTCATTGCTGTTATTGTGCTGCTTTGCTTACGGATAATCTGTCCAGAGGCAAGCGGCTTAGTCTCTTGTCCCTCAGAATTGGCGTAAACACCGGATGCAGCCAGAAGCAGAGTAATGGTTACCATTACACACCAAAGCCTCTGCCATATGCCCATTTTGTTCATGTGACAAACCTCCCCTTATTAGCGAAGGTTTCCCGTTTCCCAAAATTTTATACATGAAGCTCAAAAATATGTGCTTCACGGGCAATGACAGAGGCTGTAAAAGATTAAGAAATAACGCGTCCAGCAATTTCCTCTACTAATGATTCAATAACCTCTTGCAGCGGCTTCGCCCCGATATCGCCTTCTCCGCGCTTACGAATAGCTACGGTTCCGGCATTCATCTCGTTCTCACCGACTACGAACATGTAAGGCAGCTTTTCCAGCTGAGCTTCCCGTATTTTGTAACCCAGCTTCTCATTACGCAAATCAGCATCAGCAGAAATGCCCCGGCGGCGCAGCTTGTCAGTAACTTCCTTCGCATAATCATCAAAGGCAGTTGAAACTGGAATAACCTTAACCTGTTGTGGTGAAAGCCAAAGTGGCAGTGCACCCGCAAAGTTCTCCAGTAGGAAAGCAACAAAACGCTCCATAGTGCCCAAAATACCGCGGTGCAGAACGACTGGACGATGCTTTTGTCCATCATCACCGACATATTCCAGCTCAAAGCGCTCAGGCAGCAGGAAGTCGATCTGTGCAGTAGATAAAGTCTCTTCTTTACCCAACACTGTCTTAATCTGAACGTCCAGCTTAGGTCCGTAGAACGCTGCTTCACCTTCTGCTTCGTAGAATGGCAGTCCTGCTTCCTCTACAACCTCACGCAGCATGCGTTGTGCAGTCTCCCACATCTCATCATTCTGGAAATACTTTTCAGTATCCTTAGGATCACGGTAGGACAAGCGGAAACGGTAATCATGTATACCGAAATCACTGTAGACCTGCTTGATCAGCTCAATAACACGAGTAAACTCACCCTTTATTTGATCCAGACGACAGAAGATATGTGCATCATTCAATGTCATCGAACGTACACGGTGCAGACCAGTCAAAGCGCCGGACATTTCATAACGGTGCTGAATGCCAAGTTCGGCAATACGGATCGGAAGATCACGGTAGCTGTGCATGGAACTCTTATAAATCATCATGTGATGCGGACAGTTCATTGGGCGAAGAACAAATTCTTCAGTGTCGATTGTCATCTTAGGGAACATGTCATCCTGATAATGTTCCCAGTGTCCGGAAGTTTTGTATAGTTCTACGTTTCCAAGTACCGGTGTATAGACATGCTGGTACCCGAGGCTAGCTTCCAGATCCACGATATAGCGTTCCAGTATGCTCCGTAGCTTTGCACCCCTTGGAAGCCAAATTGGCAAGCCTTGACCCACCAGGTTATTGAAAGTGAAGATTTCCAGCTCTTTGCCGAGCTTGCGGTGATCCCGCTTCTTGGCTTCTTCTAGCAAGCGAAGATGCTCATCCAACTGAGCTTTTTTGATCCAGGCAGTTCCATATACACGCTGCAGCATTTTGTTCTTGCTGTCCCCGCGCCAGTAAGCGCCCGCTACATTCATAAGCTTAAATACTTTGATCTTGGAAGTAGAAGGAACATGCGGACCCCGGCATAAGTCGAAGAATTCGCCCTGCTCATAAATAGAGATCACGCTGTCTTCAGGCAAAGCCTCAATAAGTTCCAGCTTGTAAGGGTCACCCAGTTCACCGAAGATTTCAAGAGCATCCTTACGGCTAACCTCTTTACGTACGATGGGAAGGTTCTCGTTGATGATGCGTTCCATTTCCTTCTCAATCTTCACTAGATCCTCTGGGTTAAGAGGATGCTCCAAATCCATATCGTAGTAGAAGCCGTCCTCAATAACCGGGCCTACGCCCAGGAAAACTTCTTTGGCACCAAACAATCGTCTTACGGCTTGCGCCATAAGGTGAGCCGTACTGTGCCGCATCACTTCTAGACCCTCCGGAGAGTCCAAAGTTACGATTTCAATCAACGCACCTTCTTCAACCGGAGTAGAGAGATCTACAACGATTCCATTCAATTTGCCTGCCGCCGCATTCTTGCGGAGACCGCTGCTGATGGAAGCTGCTACATCTTCGATGCTGCTTCCATCTGCGTATTCCCGGACGGAGCCGTCCGGAAGCTTGATATTTACTGCCATTTCAACTTCCTCCTCTTGGTTTGTAACTGCTGTATTTCTTCATCGGCATCAGCCGCTTAAGTTTTGCGGAACGGAAATATCCACGCATACAAAAAACACCCGTCCCGCAAAGGGACGAGTGTATAGCACCCGTGGTTCCACCCAAATTCGATTCCTCTCTCTTCCCGCCTATAGCGGTGTAGGAGACAGAATCCTTCGTCTACATGGGAATAACGGCCATGAACCGGCGGTTCTTACTGTCCCTTATTAAGCTCTAGCTTCAGGGAGTTCATAACCGCAGCTACAAAGGGGTAAATCGAAATGGGATACCGGAGGAAATTACAGCCTATTGTTTCCTCTCTCTGAACGGTCCTTATGTTCGATTCATGTCTTTGTCGATGCTGTTAACGTGAATTATGAGTAATTATAATTCTGTCTTCGGCGTCCGTCAAGCCTCTCTTGATTTACTCTTCCCGGCGTTTTCTTTCAGGCAAGCGGCCTGCGCGCCTCAAAGACTCACGCAGCAAGTATTCAATGTGTCCGTTTACACTGCGAAATTCCTCTCCTGCCCAGCGCTCGAGCGCCTCATGAAGCTCGGGATCGATCCGCAGCGGAAAGCTTTTCTTAGCCGCCATGATGAACCGCCTAGTACAACGAGCCGGCGTTAATAATCGGGCTCGCTCCACGTTCTGATACGATGGCCACCATGAGATTGTTGATCATAGCCGCTTTACGCTCTTCATCCAGTTCTACGACTCCATCCTCTTTCAGCTTCCTGATGGCCATATCTACCATGCCCACTGCACCTTCAACGATAATTTGACGGGCAGAGAGGATAGCAGATGCTTGTTGGCGTTGGAGCATGGTGCTGGCGATTTCTGTCGAATAGGCCAGATGCGTCAGCCGGGCTTCGATCACCTCGACACCGGATAAGGAAAGGCGATCCTGTAATTCAACTGCCAGCTCTTTGGCGATTTCATCAGCGTTCGCCCGCAGAGACATTCCTGTCTCATTAAAATTATCATACGGATATTTGCTGGCTACATGGCGCAACGCCGTTTCACTCTGAATTTCGACGAAAGCCATATACTTATCAACATCAAAGAGGGCTTTTGCAGAATTAATAACTTTGAACACAATCACGGCTGCAATTTCGATTGGATTACCCTCAACATCGTTAACCTTAAGCTTCACACTGTTGAAGTTCCGGACACGCAGGGAAATGGTCTTGCGAATACTGAACGGCGTAACTGCCCACATTCCGCTTGTGGCGATTGTCCCTACATACTGCCCGAAAAAAGTAACGACCACTGCTTTGTTCGGTTGTACAATTGTAATGCTAGTAAGAAGTACCGTTGCAATAAAGATTAGGATGAGGGGTACAATAACATATTCTTGCGATGCCCCATAAATCCCGCCCCCCAGACAAACTATAAACAAAGCGATAACCCAAAAGCCACTAACCGGATGCAGTATTTTCTCCTTCATATTCGTTGCCTCCAATAAGATATTTATTTGATATGATTATGATATCACTTTTGTATATAAATGTAAATGAGGCGGAAGAAAAATATCACTGCATCCATAGAAGAATCTTTTATACTCTTAAGATTGAGGATGTCAAATTCTCATGATTAAGAGGAGGATGTAAGGCATGAGCGTGAAGGAAAAAGTATTGGAAATTATAAAAACGGCCGGAAGCCCTGTGAGCGCAGGGGAAGTGGAGAAGCTCTCCGGGTTGGACCGTAAAGAAATTGATAAAGCCTTCAAAGAATTGAAACAGGAAAATGCTATAGTGTCTCCTGTTCGTTGTAAGTGGGAAGCGGCACAATAACCCGTAAAATGCAACAACGCCTATCGGTTACGGATCCCTTTACTTTGGGATTCGCGGCCGATAGGCGTTGCTAATTTCTGTATTAGTTCTGCATGATAAAATCATTATCAATCTTCGCATCTGCATCGTTAAATACCCGCAGGATATCGTAACGTGTATTGCGCTGCGCCGGAACTTTACCTGCTTCACGAATGAGTTGGGTAATGGATTCGATGTTAACTTTGTAGACAGCTCCAGCGGAGGAAACAACGTTCTCTTCAATCATGGTACTGCCAAAGTCGTTACAGCCATAATCGAGTGAAAGCTTGCCTACTTCAGGACCCATGGTCACCCAAGAGGACTGGAAGTTCTTGATATTGTCCAGTACAAGCCGACTGATAGCCACTGTCTTCAGGTACTCTTCAGGGGTTTGTCTGTCCAACTTCAGATTGGTATTGTCCGGTTGGAATGTCCAGGAGATAAATGCCAGGAAACCTTCAGAATCATATTTATTGGCGATACATTCATCCTGAGCCTCGCGTACCCGCAGTAAATGCAAAGCCCGCTCCTCCATACTTTCACCCAATCCGATAACCATCGTTGCCGTAGTGTTCATACCGATTTTGTGCGCAGTTTGCATCACGTCCATCCACTCACGCCAGGAGCCTTTCAGGCGGCTGATTTTGCGGCGGGTTCGATCGTCAAGAATTTCCGCACCTCCGCCCGGCAGTGAATCCAGACCGGCAGCATGAATTTCACGTACCACTTCCTCCAGTGAAAGCCCGGACACCTCGACCATTTTCATAATCTCCGCAGGCGAGAAGGAATGCATGGTGATCTCAGGAAAACGTTGCTTAATACCTCTCAGCAGATCTGTATAATAGTTGAATGGCAAGTTGGGGTTGGTACCGCCCTGCATCAGAATTTCTGTACCGTTAACATCAATCGTCTCCTGAATTTTCTGGAAGATCGTTTCATCTGACAGTACATATCCTTCATCCGAACCCGGTTTCCGATAAAATGCACAAAAGCGGCAATACACATCGCACACATTTGTATAGTTGATATTACGACCGATGACAAAGGTTGCCAGAGGGTCCGGATGCCATCGTTTCATTATAATATTGGCAGCTGCACCCATTTTCTCAATCTCATTGCTCTCAAAAAGCCGAACAGTATCTTCTAATTGCAAGCGGTCACCCCGCAGCGCTTTATCCAAAATAAGGTCAATCGCACCCATTCTTCGCAGCCTCCCTCTATGTCCATAACGGTATGATAGATTCCTAAAAAATGCATCACAAATGATTAAACTCGTTATGTCATCGTATCATAATTTGTTCTTCTTTTAAAATAATTTGAAGTTTTCCTCTATATAACGCTCCCACGGCGGATTCAATTGCACTTTTACATCTCATTTGCTCATTTCGAGCTCCCACGGCGGATTCAAAGGTAGTTTTACGCGCTTTGACCAGGTCAGCCCCACCCATAACTAACTTTTTAGACCTATTCAACCTAATAATACGAAGGGGCTGTCCCATCTGTAGAATTAATCTACTTTAGGACAGCCCGCTGGTCTCCACAAATCAATGTTCAATTCGCTGTTCAATTGAAATTCAATTCAAATTCAATTCTTACTGTTGAGCAACTGCCTCTTCTACTTCGGCCTGTGCTGCTTCCAGTGCTTGACCGAGATCGTTAATCAAATCGTTCAAATGCTCGATCCCAACGGAGAATCGGAGTAGCCGGTCATCAACCCCCACCGCATCACGTATTTCCACCGGAATGTCAGCGTGCGTCTGAACGGCTGGATAAGTCATAAGCGACTCAACGCCGCCGAGGCTCTCTGCGAAAGCAATTAATCGGATATGGCGGAGTAGAGGCTCCACGTATCTGGCATCTTTTACTTTAAAAGAAAAGATACCCGTATTGCCCGAGGACTGGCGGTTTTGCACATCATATCCCGGATGATCCGGAAGCCCCGGATGGAATACTTCCGCAATCGCATCGTGGTCCATCAGATAATGAGCCAAGGCCAAGGCATTGCTCTCATGCCGCTCCATGCGAAGCGCCAGTGTCTTCATTCCTCTCATCAACTGATAGCTGTCAGAGGGGCTGAGCACGGCTCCAATGGAGTTATGCAGAATAGCCATTTCAGCTGACAAGGCTTCCCCCTTAGTCACGATAAGTCCAGCCAATACATCGTTATGTCCGCCCAGGTATTTCGTTGCACTGTGAACTACAATATCCGCTCCAAGCTCAATCGGCCGCTGAAAGAAAGGTGTCAGCAACGTATTGTCCACGATGGTGAGCAACTTATGCTGGCTGGCCCACGTACACACAGCCTCGATATCGGTAATCATCATTAATGGATTGGTGGGTGTCTCAATAAATACCGCTTTTGTATTAGGAAGACGTACCTCCTCCAGCGCATTTAGATCATTGGTATCCACATAGGATGCGGTAATTCCAAATCTGGACAATATCCGTTCCAGCAGCCGGTACGTCCCCCCGTAAAGATCGAGTGAGACGATCAGATGATCCCCTTGGCTGAATAAGGCAAACACGGTTTGCAGCGCAGCCATCCCGGAGCTGCACGCAAACCCGGCGTCGCCGGATTCAAGTTCAGCAGAAACATTTTCCAATACGGATCTTGTCGGGTTCTTGGTACGAATATAGTCAAAGCCGGTGCTTTGTCCGAGTCGTGGATGGCGGAATGCAGTGGATTGATAGATGGGATAATTAACGGCCCCCGTTGCCGGGTCTTCCTGCGAACCGATTTGAGCCAATCTGCTTTCAATTCTGAGTTTCTCATCCATGTTATATTAAACCTCCTGGGTATTTTCTAAGTATCCATCTCATTTAAATCATAGGACCAATATCGTAAGGAGTTTCTTGATATACGTAGTAATTAAGCCAATTGGCAAACAATAAGTTAGCATGGGCACGCCAGACTGCGGGCGGTGTCCGCTGCGGGTCATCTTTCGGATAATAATGTTTTGGTAATGGCACTTCCATCCCTTTAGCTACATCACGGTCATACTCCCACTTCAGAGAGAAAGGATCATATTCTGAATGACCGGTTACAAAAATCTGTTTGCCATCATGGGTAGCTACTAAATAGATGCCTGCCTCTTCTGATTCTGCAAGAATCTGTAATTCAGGTATAGCTTCTATATCCGCTCGGGAGACATCTGTATGTCGAGAGTGGGGAACATGAAATAATTCATCAAACCCGCGAAGCAGTTTTACGTTATTGGATGTAACCGTGTGTGGGAATACACCGAAGCATTTCTCATCCAGGCTTTCTTTACGAACACCGAAGTGATGATATAATCCTGCCTGTGCAGCCCAACATATATGCATTGTCGAAGTAACATTTTGTTTACTCCATTCAAAAATCTTTTTCAACTCTTCCCAATAGTTAACATCTTCGAAATCCATCTGCTCTACCGGAGCACCCGTGACAATCAGGCCGTCAAAACGGCGTTCGCTAATCTCATCAAAGGTTTTATAAAAGCTTTCCAAGTGCTCAGCCGATGTGTTCTTGGAGGTATGGGAACTAGGATGGAGCAGAACTACATCCACTTGGAGCGGCGAGTTACCGATCAAACGCAGAAGCTGTGTTTCCGTAGTCTCTTTTGTAGGCATCAAATTCAGAATAGCTATACGCAAAGGGCGTATATCCTGGTGAAAGGCCTGGCTTTCGTCCATCACAAAAATATTTTCTCCGGATAAAACCTCTTTGGCCGGTAAACTGTCGGGAATTTTAATCGGCATTAGCTTCTCACTCCTTAGCTGAAATTGGATACCGCAAAACGGCTCCTGGTATAACAAAAAGACCCTTCTCAACAGAGAGAAAGGTCATATTTACAGTCATATGCGCCTCTCTCATCTGCCAGAATAACCTGCCTGACGCATGCGCCACACAAGTTTCCGCAAGAATTAGCACCGTGCGTTTACACGCCGGTTGCCGGGTTTCATCGGGCTAGTCCCTCCACCTGCTCTTGATAAGATTAAGCAATATTTAATTAAATTTCGTTAGAAATTACTTTAAATCATGAACCTAACTTTCGTCAAGCCCATACAATGCATTAGTACTATAAAAAACCTAACAATTTGTCTTGAAAGAGGCATATCTCGGCGTTATACTAGACAAGTGTTTCATACCCGAACGAACAGAAGAGGTGAGATGAAGATGGAAGGCGACCCGAGCTCGCAGATAAGCGTACAGACTGAACAACCACACAGGATTAACATCAGCTTGCCGGCGGCGGGAGCAGTACTTCTTCATGCCTTTGGAATGTTATTCGGCCCTGTTTCCTCTTAGTGACCCGGCCAAGCTGATTTTTTTCTGTGCTATTATTAGCATCCCTTGGAGAAGACTAGGGACAGAAGGAGTGAAATCAGATGAAAATCCGGCTGGTAAATGCAGGGGTTTTTACACAGATCGACGATATTGAAGCAACATTGACCGCTCCGGCGGAAGGGTTTTATTGGATTGACGCAGATTTGGAGGATTTAGAGCATCTTCAGCCTCTTTTTAATCTGCATGATCTGGCTGTAGAGGATTGCCTCAGCGAAGAGGATCAGCGTCCGAAGATCGAAATTTACGAGAGTCACTATTTCATAGTGGTAAACAGTATCCGATTTGATGATGAAGAAATATTCCTTCGAGCACTGAACGTGTTTCTCGGAAGACATTATATTATTACCGTTACCCAACAAAAAATTAATGAACTGCGTATCCTGAAGCCTATGCTCTGGGAGCAGGAGGTTAGCGAACCTGACCGGTTCCTGTATTTGCTCATTGACCTTGTCGTGGATAACTACTTTTCCGTCGGCGACCGGATTGAAGCGCGAATCGAGAAACTGGAAGAGGATATCCTCATGCATACCAAGAAGTCGCACCTCAGTGAAATTATAGGTCTGCGAAGCGAAATCCTATGGCTGAAGAAGATGCTTGGACCGCAAAAAGAAGTTATAAATACTCTTAATAAAAAAGACCTCCGCCTGATCGATGATCAGTTGCAGAAGTATTTTAGCGATATATACGAAAATGCGGTAAAAATTTCTGAAACCTTTGAAACGTACCGCGATCTGATGGGCAACTTACGTGAGGCCTACCAATCCAGTATCGCCAATCGTGCCAATGAAATTATGAGAGTATTTACAGCCATAACCACGATTTTCATGCCCCTGACCGTTATAACAGGTATATATGGGATGAACTTTGATAATATTCCTGAAATTCATACGAAATATGGTTACTTCGGTGTAATTGGAGCCATGGTAACGCTCGGCTGTGGAATGCTTGTTGTATTCCGCAAGAAAGAATGGCTATGAGCGATATTGAACGATTTAGTAAAAGACGAAGGACACCCAGCCCTCAAGGCAAGGGTTCCTTCGTCTTTTTGTTTGGGATAAATTAATAATTAGCTGCAATTGCCGAGACATCTGTATATTCACGCCGGAAACGAATGCGGATTAGACGGAGACGTTCATAATAAAGATCCAGACCCCCCGGTGCGGTAAATTCATTTCCGTACACTTTGTACAAAACAGGCTTCAGAAAAACATCCCCAAGTTCAACGTACGCATTCCAAACCTCTTCCTGCTCGTTTTGCGGCATTCTGCCCAGCTCCTGCACAATTAGCTTCTCAACAGAATAACCGTCTTTCTCTAGTTCCTCTACCGCCTCTAAGAGATCACGACGACTGACACCGCATTCCTCTTTGAGCTGTTCCATATCCAGTCCGCATTCAATCCCTTGAAGCAGCAGTCTACGCATCCTTAACCGTTCCAACTGCTTCTTGTATTTAAGCTCCTTCTGCTTATACAACCAAGAAACAAAGGACTCGTCATCAATCTCATTATGTACCCAGCTCAGCGGAAATTGATGCTCTCTTGGTGCTGCTGAGGTAATCGCAAGCCAATCGGTTCCATATTGAGCCGCTTTTCCTTGACCTACTCCGGGCAGCTGCAGCAATTCCTCTGGTGTATAAGGCAGAAAGGTACTTAGGAGCCTTAATAATCGATTGCTGGCCAAGATATAAGGAGCCTTCCGCTCACTCGAAGATCTTCCTCGACGCCAGGCGCACAACTCTTCATAGATCTTCTCATTCCCGTGCTGCTCACTGTAAAATTGCAGTTTCAAATGTTCGGTATTCCGATTTGGAAGACTGTCCTCCTCATGAAAGATGCCCTCGATTAAAGGGCGGTACCCTTCTCCCATCTTTACGGCAAGTTCATGCCTGTACACACAGAGCATCTCACTCCAAGAGCCGCCTTCATACCAAATGTTGTCCACCGTTTCCTCCGCGATCGAAAAGTCCTTCCAACCTAGGCTCCAGACTCCCTCTTCTTCTCCGATCCAGAGCTGGGCGAACAACTCCTGATCACTGCTGGCATTCTTGGACAACCGATTCATAAATACAATTTGCATATTTATCCCTTCCTTTCGTAGTCAGACAGTACAAAAAAAAGCACCTCTCTCACTATAAACGTGAAAGAGGTGCTTCCTCATTAATTACTATACTGTTAAATTCTACAATACCATATATTACCGAACAGTCAATCCTTTTTATACTACTCCTGGACAAGTGCCAGCTTAGCCAAACCTATCGCACCGGACAAACCGGCATTATCCCCAAGCTGCGGAGAAACAATATAATTATTGATATCCGTGTTCAAAGCCGGATGCTGTACATAACCCTGCAGCAACTCCTGAAGCTTGGTCCGAATCAGCGGGAACAGGTGGCTTTGCTTCATGACCCCGCCGCCCATAACTATTTTTTGCGGGGATAAAATTAATACGTAGCTCATCAGCGCATGAGCAAGGTAGTGAGCTTCCATTTCCCATGCAGGGTGGTCTATTGGCAGTTCAGCTGCCGGTTTGCCCCACCGGCCTCCAATGGCCGGTCCCGCTGCCAAACCTTCCAGACAGTCGCCATGATAAGGACAAAATCCCGCATAGTTATCATCCGGATGACGGCGCACAACAATATGCCCCATCTCAGGATGAGACAATCCGTGAACGAGCTTGCCGCCTACAACAGCACCTGCTCCGATACCCGTACCAACCGTTATATAAAGACAGCTGTCCAATCCTTGTGCAGCTCCCCATGTATACTCACCTAGCGCGGCTCCGTTAACATCGGTATCAAAGCCGATAGGCACGTTAAAATGCTCAGCAACAGCACCTACGAGATTATACTGCCCCCAGTGCGGCTTAGGTGTTGTTGTGATGTACCCATAAGTAGGACTGCCGAGAACCGGATCAATCGGTCCGAATGAACCAATGCCGATAGCTTCTACATCCTTGCCTTTAAAATATTCCAATACCTGCCCCATCGTTTCCTCCGGAGTTGTTGTGGGAAAGCTGACCCGGTCCATAATCGTACCGTCCTCTTTTCCAATCCCGCATACAAACTTAGTTCCTCCGGCTTCAATTGCTCCCAATAACTTCATTAGAAATTAACCCCTCCCGTATGTAGACGGGAAAGTACTTTCCCGCATTATTAAACCCACTCTACAATAGCATTTTTCTAACGGATAGACTATTGAATAAAGTGACAAAAAAAAGTTCAAAACCAAAATCAGTAGTTGACCGTTTGTGAAACAAGCCGCTACGGGTTCGCACATATAGTCAACCTTTGATTTTAAGATTGGGCCCAAAAAAGCGTACCTAAAATCACAAAGATTCCCGGTACGCTCTTATAGACCTAACTTTAGCCCAAATCCCCAAGCTCAATCTGGACAATTCCGCGCTCATCCCGGACCGCTGCAATTAAATGCATGAGGCTATCGAACTCCAATTCCCGGAACTTGCGTGTTGCCGTTTCTCTTTGCAGTTCCCATAGACATTCGGTCAATGTACAGACAATCGGCACATCGCAGCGGATTTCTGCAAGCTCACGCGACAAATGCAGCATGTCCAAGTCGGCCTCAATCTTTGCCCGAACACCTTTTGGCAGCAGATGAAGATTCTCAATAACACCTTCAACGTTGCCGTATTCTGTCAGCAGCTTAAGGGCTGTTTTCTCACCGATTCCTTTAACGCCCGGATAATTATCGCTTGTATCACCCATGAAGCCCTTTAGATCAATGACTTGAAGAGGGGTTAATCCTCTCTCCTCCAGCAATTCCGCTGGATCATATACTTTATAGTTAGAGCGGCCTTTTTTCATAATCACGACCTTAACTCTATCATTTACCAGCTGCAACATATCGTGGTCACCGGTCAAAATATAGACCTCAGACTCCTCGCTGAAACAAGAAGCCAAGGTTCCGATACAATCATCTGCCTCAAACCCTACAAGTCCCACGTTAGGCACACCCAGCTCCGCTACAACCTCTTTTACTAGCTCAAACTGCGGGATCAGCTCCAATGGAGGCTCGATACGGTTCGATTTGTAGCCATCGTACTTTTCAGTGCGGAAGGTACCCTTGCCCATATCCCAGCAGCATACTACGTGTGTGGGTTCGAAGGTGGATACTGCATCAAAGAAATATTGTAAAAATCCGTATACCGCATTCGTCGGCAATCCGGCTTTGGTCTTGCGAATATATCCTCCATAAGCAGAGGCGTAAAAGGCCCGGAACAGCAGCGCCATTCCGTCAACAATCATAATCCGGCTTGATGTCTCTGGTGCCATGTGCAACCTCTCCCTTGTTATGATTTGGGTTAAACTTTACTCCAAGCTTGTGCGTATTGCTCTTCCTTAAACCCTACGGTAACCTTCTGTCCATCGGTGACAATCGGACGTTTGATAAGCATACCATTGCCCGCCAGCAGTTCAAGTTGTTCCTGCTCGCTAAAACTCGCCAGCTTATTCTTGAGGTCCAGAGATCTATAAACGTCTCCGCCTGTATTAAAAAACTTTTTCAGTTCATGTCCGCTGTTCGCGACCCATGCACGCAGTTCCTCGACGCCGGGCGGCTGCTCAACAATATGTTGGAGTTGAAGCTCATGACCCTGTCCCTGCAGCCATTTCACGGCGCTGCGGCAGGTGCTGCATTTGGGATAGTGGTATATTGTAAGTTTGCTCATAGTTTCTCCTTCTGGGTGGTGATTACATGTCGCTACGCTTGCGAATTATTCCTCCGATCGCTGTTATCCTCAAATTTCCTGATTTAAACCACTATTCGTGGTAAAAATTTGAGGATAAAGGCGACCACTGCCGTTTCTCCAGAACAATTTCGCCTACTTCACTCTAGATCACCACAAACAGTTACACCTATTCTCAAGCTAGGGCGTGTTGCAGCTTATCCTCGAGCGCTGCCATGTCGGGCGGCAGCGGAGCTTCGAAGATCATATCTTGCAGGAGCACAGGATGCTTGAACGCTAGCCGCACAGCATGCAGCGCCTGACGGGGGATGGCTGCATCCAGTTCAGACACCACCTGCAACCGCTCCGCTTGAGCAGGGGTTGGCTCTGAGAATCCGTACAGCTCGTGGCGATACATACCGTCCCCAATCAAAGGACAGCCGATTGAGGTCATATGCACACGAATTTGGTGGGTGCGTCCACTTTCGAGCTTCAACTCGACACGCGAGCCGTGGGCATAGGTTTTCTTAACCTCGTAACGGGTTAAAGATGGATAGCCGTCTGGCGTCACAATGCGCCGATGGGGTTCATCAGGGTCACGGTCAATCGGCCCGTCTATATCGCCCTTAGCCTCAACAGGAACACCATGAACAAAAGCGGCATAACGCTTGTCCACAGTACCAGCAATCATTTGCTCAGAAATATGCTGGTGGCTGTATGGGTTCTTAGCAATAACAATGACACCGGAGGTTTCCTGATCAAGCCGATGTACCGGCCGGAAGCGAAAGCGCTCCTGCTTCTGCTTCCAATAGTAGACTACGCCGTTAGCAAGTGTGTCCGTATAATGTCCATGCGTGGGATGTACAATAATACCTGCTGCCTTATTAATAACAAGCAAATGCTCATCTTCGTACAGAATATCAAAAGGAATCGGCTGGGGCAGAATATCTTCTGATTCCTCAGTCTCCATCCGAATTTGTACGGTATCCCCGGCTTTGACACGTACGCTAATATAGACACGCTCTCCGTTCAGGGTAATCCCCTGTTCTGTTTGCTTTAGACGGGACAACAGCTTGCGGGATACATCCATCCGTTTATGCAGTATGGTTTTTAGCAGCCAATCGTCCTCGGCTGGTGGAATGATATAGGTAAGCGGTGAGTAATAACTGATCATATTAGTTACGGAACACCTTTGCGCTTCGTACATACTCTACGTCTGCGATTCCTGCACGGTGATTAGCTGCCCGAGCAAGGGAGAAGAAGTAATCCGACAACCGATTAAGATAAGTAACCACTTCCGGATTAATATCCACGCTGCGTCCCAGTGTCACTGCACGCCGCTCCGCTCTGCGGCAGACCGTACGGCAGATATGCAGGATGGATGACAGTGGGTTGCCTCCTGGCAGGATAAAACGTTCAATTTTCGGATTCTCTTCCTCAAGACTGTCGATCCAGCCTTCGAGCCTCTCAGCCATCTCACTTTTAACTTTATACTTAGCCTCACTAATCTCCACAAATGCCAGATCCGCACCGCAATCAAACAACTCATGCTGAATTTCCAACAGTTGTTCCCGGACATCAGCCAGATTCTCGTCTTCCATTAAGCTTCTAGCTTGCCCCACAAAGCAGTTCAGCTCGTCAATCGTCCCATAGGCTTCTACACGGACATCATCCTTACCTACTCGTCCTCCAATGACAGAGGTCTCACCTTTATCTCCCGTACGTGTATAAATCGCCATGGTTTATCCTCCTCTAAGGGCTTAAGGAATTTATCTCTATTCCATCATTGCCTTTATTGCCTTAACACTTTGATCCATGTTATCCGTGGAAACCGCAACCGTAACAAACAATTCTTCAGGCGCGTAGCCCGTATCCTTGAACATTTTCAGCTTGGAAGCAGGGATCGCATATAAGTGCTTTTCCTGTCTCAAGTCATCTTCACCCTCAACAGAAATTCCGCCTTCAAAGACACCTTCAGGGTAATCATCAGGTGAGAAATAAGCATCCAACGGTAGGTTCGCACCATTTTTACCATAAATAACAGCGTCCTCTTTGGACAAAATCACAATGTCATTCGCTCCAGCTGCATACTCCACCATTAACTTCTGTAAGTTGTATATGCCCATCGCATTGAACTCCACTTTAAGGTCGGGACCCAGCTTGTCCTTCAGGCCCTTTTCCATAGTCTCGCCGATGGTACTCGGACTTCCGGCTTTATCCATCATAAATATTGTAACCGTGTTCTCATCACTGCCTCCACAACCTGAAATCAAGGTCATAAATACGAGGAGTGCAGCAATAATACCGCCCTTTCGCTTTCCTGTCACCGTTCTTCCCCCTTAATCCTAAAAAAACATATAATAATAGTTTAATCCTTCTTATAGGAAGAAGGCAACTACAGACCTCTGTTTGAACCAGCTCTACACCTGCCAATTTATCCTATAGGTCATTATCTGCCCGCTTTTGGTCTGAAATCATAAAAAAGAGAACCCCTTAGGATCCTCTTATAAGCACTGGCAGCTAGTTCCTGCGCGGGCCCTCTTTCATATATTCATTTATCTTTAGATCCAGTAAACTGCTGATTTCAATTACATTATCCGAGGTGAGTGACTTCTCCTGCAAAAAAAGCTGCTCCATCTTATGGCGGAGTATCCGAATTTCATCTTCCAGAGAAAGTCTGCGCTCAGATGATTCGCCCTTGGAGGTTCGTTTCCCGTTACCTGAGAAAAATTCCCCACCATAGGAAGGTAAGTAATAATCGGCAATAAGCACAATCATCCCTCCTAAAAAGTATTATTATAAGCGAGTGTCATAGAATACATCAGAATAAATCCAGCTTCCAGACAACCGCATTGTTCCCAGAGTAAAACACCCTATAAAGGGCAAAATTACTTCCAAAGTAAAATAATACCATGAAGTGAGGAGATTTGCTATAGTACTATTTTCGTTATTATGCTCTTTCCTGTTCCAACTGCCTTACGAAAGCACCGATACGTTCCACTGCTTCATTCAATTGTGATACCGAAGTAGCATAGGAGCAGCGTAAATAGCCCTCACCGCCCAGTCCGAACACACTTCCTGGTACAGCCGCCACCTTGTACTCACGCAGCAAACGCTGGGCAAATTCATCAGAGCTCAGCCCGGTTGCCTGAATACTCGGAAAAGCATAAAATGCCCCTTGCGGCTCATGGCATTCCAGCCCTGCATCCCTTAGTCCCTTGACAATCAATCGGCGTCGCTGGTTATAAGAATCCGCCATTCGGTCTTTTTCCTCCATGCCATTGGTCAATGCCTCCAACGCTGCCACTTGACCCATAGATGGTGCACACATGACTGTATACTGATGAATTTTAAGCATAGCTGAGATCAAATCCGGATGACCGCAGGCATATCCCATACGCCAGCCTGTCATAGCAAAAGCCTTGGAGAAACCACTGACAAGAATCGTTCGATCCTTCATTCCCGGTAAGGAAGCGAAGCTCACGTGGTTACTGCCATACGTTAACTCCGCATAGATTTCATCGGAAATAACGATTAGATCATGCTTTTCAACTACCTTAGCAATCGGTTCCCAATCCGCCCGTGTCATAATGGCTCCAGTAGGGTTGCTCGGGTAACAAAGAATCAGGATTTTGGATCGAGGAGTAATCTTGGCCTCCAGCCCCTCTGCAGTAAGCTTGAAGTTATCCTCACCAAATGTCTCAATGCCGACCGGAATTCCTCCGCCAATAGCTGTAATAGGAGAATATGAAATATAGCAGGGTTCAGGAATCAGAATTTCATCCCCAGGTGCAATAAGTGCACGTAAAGCCAAATCAATGGCCTCACTGCCACCAACCGTAGCAATAATCTGATCTTCAGGGTTGTAATCGACAGCGAAGCGGGTGTGCAGATAGTTGGCAATACCTTCTCTTAGTTCGGGCATACCTGCATTGGAAGTGTACCCCGTAAACCCTCTTTCGAGTGAATAGACGCATGCTTCCCTAACGTGCCAAGGTGTCTTGAAATCAGGCTCCCCTACACCCAATGAAATAATATCCTTGCTGCCTGCCGCCAGATCAAAAAACTTGCGGATACCCGATGGCTGAATTTGTTGTACCAACGGGGCCAAATAAGAATTCATCGATTTATTACTCTCTGCGGCAAGCTGTGTTTTATTCGTGATCATATTCTAACATCCTTTACGGAGAGATCATCAGGCGGTTGTCTTCTTGGTGCTCCTCGAAAATGATCCCGTCTTGTTTGTATTTTTTAAGTGTAAAGTTTGTTTTAGTAGATAATACCGCATCAATAGGTGAGAGCTTCTCGGATACAAAATTAGCAACTTCCCTCAGATTGCGTCCCTCTACTT
The DNA here is from genome assembly GCF_000757885.1 of Paenibacillus wynnii. NCBI lineage: Bacteria > Bacillati > Bacillota > Bacilli > Caryophanales > Paenibacillaceae > Paenibacillus > Paenibacillus wynnii. The sequence goes on from NZ_JQCR01000002.1 coordinate 145,177, forward strand.
CTACCAGCAAATCGTAAGCGCCGGACATCAGATAGACAGATTTAACTTGGGGGTACAGATATATCCGTTCGGCTATGCCTTCAAAACCGCGGCCTCTTTCAGGGGTAATCTGCACCTCAATCAATGCAGTCACTCTCTCGTCGTCCACCTTGTCCCAGTTGACAACTGTGGCATATTTGACAATCACATGTTCTTTCTCCATTTGTTCTATGACCATCTTCACATCTTCTTCTTCCGCTCCTAGCAGCGTGGCCATTAGCTCGGTTGAGCTTCTCGCGTCCTCCTTGAGCAGTTCCAGCACTTTCCTCTTCAATTCATTCATTTCGTTCATGCCTTCCCTCCGGGATTGTTCGCATCTGACGTATACGCAAATTACCTGCGCCGCCCGCGAAAAGATTTATTACTAATATGACATGAAAATGGCATCTCTGCAAACAAGAAGATGCGTTTTAATTTCATTATTAAAATAAATTTTACAGCAAAAACCGCCCATTCTCCGGATCATCCGGTTCGAATAGGCGGTTTTATTTGAATCCTGAAGGGTTACATATAATAAGAAGTTGTCACATTAGGCTGATGCACGGGCACATTCGGCGCCTGAGCGTATTGCTCTGTTCCGCTTGCTTTTTGCTGCACGAATTGCTGGCTTTTTTGCTGGGTTTGCTGTGCAGATTGAAGCTGCTTATCCAAATCGTAACGCAATGCTTTGGCTGGTGGGGAATACATGTTCATTTGGCCCATTTGTGTGTACAGATTACCCTGAAGCCGCAGCGTATCCATGGTAAGTTCATTAAAAGCCTGTCGTACAGACGGGCAATTAGATTCTGTGGCAGCTGTCGTATATTCCTTAACCGTCCGCTTTAAGTCAGCCAAAATTGTATTTAGCAAATCAGCGTCGGGCATAAATGCTGTTCCGTTTTGTGGGTTCACAGTATTACCTCCTTAAGTTTTTTGTGGAGATTATTGCGGTTGTGTCGGAGCATATTGCTGATGCTGCTGAATTAACTGCGTTAGGGTATTCAAATGGTTCGAATGACTTTGAAGGTTCTGCATGCAGATTTGACGTACGTTAGAATCCTGAGTCGTTCCCGCAGTGGCGGCCAATTGCTTGATCAACAAATCCTCATTCGAGATGGAATCAGCGATGTAGTCCAGTTCTTTTCGGGTGAGCGGCTGCATTTGTGTGGATTGTTGCATGTCTTTAATCCCTCCTTATGTGGTGGTTCAAACAGGGTTTAGTATTTCGCGAAAACCCCCTTTTTATGTGTTCGTAAAAACCTCAAAAAGCTGAAATGAAATGGAATGGACATAAAACGTATGGCGGAAAAAAAACCTGCAAATACTAGTTCCCAAGCTGCAAAGGAGAGAGCCATTTATGAATTTAATCAGCGGGCAGCTGCCCTGGAATCATACATTGCCGAACCCACCCGCTTATAAATCCCTACAAGAGGATGCCTATTGTGACTGCCTGGTGGTAGGAGGTGGAATGGGAGGTGCCGCTGCTTCTTATCAGCTATCCCTGAACGGTGCAGATACGATCCTAATCGAAAAAAGAGCGGTAGGCAGTGGCAGTACTCACGCCAACACAGGCGTGCTCCAGATCTCCAATGACAAATCGCTTACTTCCTGCATGAATACCTTCGGGGAGAAGCAGGGTGTTCTGTTTTATAACTTGTGTCGTGAGGCTTTACAGGGAATTAACAAACTGAAGGATCATCTGGATATAGATCCATATATCTTTCCCCGAAGCAGTCTTCTCTTTGCCAGTTCACCGGAAGATGTCCCTGCTTTACGGGAGGAATATGTGAATCTGAAAACTCATGGCTTTGACACTGAGTTCTGGGAGGAGAGCAACATCGCATCCCTCTACTCCTTCTCCAAACCTGCGGCACTGTATTCCGCGGGTGATGCCGAAGTCAATCCATTCCGACTGGTTCATAGCCTTATTAACAAAGCATTTTCCCGGGGAGTCCGTATCTATGAGAACACGGAAGCCATGCGTTATGAATTTAAAGAAGATGGAGTCATTTGTCATACCCGAGTTGGCCGAATATTTGCGAAGAAGATTATATTTGCCATGGGTTACGAAACCCAGGAAATGAAAAAAGATCGGGGAGCTTTATTGATCAACACCTATGCTGTCATGACTCGGCCTTTGAAAGAGTTCCCCAAATGGCATGAACGCAGCTTCATTTGGGAAACCGCCCGGCCCTATCTGTATTTCAGAACGACTCATGACGGACGTATTATTGCAGGGGGTAAAGATGAGGAATTAACCGATCCGGAAGAACGTGAAGTCCGAGTCCGTACACAAGGCCGGAACCTGCTTACCGAAATTGAGAAGCTTTTTCCGGAGAGTAAAGGTGTAGAACTGGAATATTCCTGGGGTGCCGTATTCGGAACAACCCATGACGGACTTCCCTATATTGGACCTCACCCGAAATATCCACATTGCTATTTTATAGAAGGTTACGGAGGCAATGGGACAGTCTACAGTATGATTGCTGCAGAATTGTTAACCGATACTCTTGCTGGAAAATACCGGCCTGAGCTGGATTTATTCTCACTGACCCGGTCTGCAAAGCCTTCGCCTTTGGATAACAGCTAAGAATATAGATAACAGAAACAGCCTCCTCGCTGGACTAGGGGCTGTTCTCACTTACTATTTTATAAGACCTTCTATGATCTCATTTCCTTTAAGAGTTACTCGGTACATATACACCGGTCTGCCTACCGAACCATAACTGGTTTCCATAGACAACACTCCGATTTCCGTCAAAAAAGCTAAATATTTACGTACGGAAATACGTGAAATTAAGGATTTAGCTGTAAGTTCTTCCGTGGAGAATGCTCCCTCTGACAACGTCGTGATGATAGACCACATGCTGCGGAGAGTTCCTACAGTAAGTCCTTTAGGTAAAGCAGGACTGCCATCCTCAGGCTCTTGCCTGTACCGGAGCAGCTTATCGAGCTCTTGCTGATTAAAGTTCTCCCCCTTCTTCATTAGGAAATAATTTTCTCTGTAAGCAGTCATCGCCGCTGCAAAACGTGAAAATTCAAAGGGTTTAATAAGGTAATCAACCGCGCCGAATTGCAACGCCTTTCGGATACTTATGTTGTCGCTGGCTGCCGAAATAACTATCGCGTCAACCGACTTAGCCTGCTGGCGAAGGAAGGACAACAACTGCAGTCCGTTCGTATTTTGCATATATACGTCCAGCAGAATTAGATCCACCTCAAGCTCTTCTATTAATTCAATAGCTTCATCCCCTGATGCTGCCCAACCTACACTTTGGAATCCTTCGATTTGCTCAAGATAGTGCTTGTTAAACTTCGCCACCATAGGATCGTCTTCCACGATCAATACTTTTATGATCATTAGGCATCATCATCCTCTACAATGTATGGCACTTCTACAATAAATTCAGTCCCATGCCCTTCCGTAGTATGAAGTGTCAAATGCCCATTCATTCTATTCACACTTCTCTGGACAAGATATAACCCCATCCCCCGATCTTCACCTTTTGTGGAGAACCCTTGCTCATATATTTCCTTACGGATGGATTCAGGAACCCCTGAGCCATTGTCGATCACAGTGCAGATTAAACGGTCTGTTTGGTAATGAAATGCCAGATGAATTTCCTTATTATCGGTTTCGTTCAAAGCATCCATAGCATTATCCAGCAGGTTACCGACAATTGTAATCAGCTCGTGAATAATCTCCGAACCCTTTGCACTTGGTAAATAACAATCCTCTGCCAGAATCAGTTGTATTCCCGCTTCACGGGCTCTGCTTAATTTACCAAGCAGAAATCCAGCCATCACAGGATCCTTAATGTGTCTTGTTATTGACCCGATTTCATTCTGGTAGTTGTTCACAGTTCCATAAATATAGTGCTGCAGATCCTCATACAATCCCATATGGGTCATGCCCATTATAACATGCAGCTTGTTCATAAATTCATGAGCTTGACCCCTTAAGGCTTCCGCATAAAGGGACACACCGGATAATCGTTCGGCAAGATGGGAAATCTCAGTCTTGTCCCGAAAAGTAACGATAGCACCAACAATAGCACCTTTCACCCAAATAGGGAGACTATTAGCCAATAGTGTGGTTCCGTTGAGGTCAATCTCCTCGTCTAGCTTCGCAACACCAGAGTTCAGCATGTTTTCCAGCCGTAGAGTCGGCCAGTATTCACTAACAGGCTGCCTTAATGCCTCCCCCTTAATACCGGCTTGTCTTAGCAGTCGCTCCGCTTCCAGGTTAATTAACGTTATATTCGCGTTGTCGTCAATCGCCAGTATGCCTTCACGTGTTGATTGAAGCATAGCACTTCGTTCCTCAAGCAGCTTAGATATCTCGGATGGCTCCAGCCAGAGCATCATCTGTTTAATTCTGCGTGCCAGCACTATGGCGCCAAGTGCACCGAGTAGAGCCCCTGATAACAGGATCGCGATAATGGTCCATTCATTGTGTGAAATAATGCGGTGTACCTTTTCCAAGGAGAGTCCAACTACAACTATACCCACCTGATAACCTCTTCCATCGTAGACGGGCACAAAAGCACGGATTGATTTCCCTAGGGTACCCTCACCTTCGGAGACACTCTCTTCTCCGCGCAGGGCGATATCCTGCCCTCCCCCTGCAAAGGGCTTGCCCACATAGGAAGCATCGGGATGAGAATAACGAATGCTATTCATGTCAATCACTACCACGAACATAATATCGTTGGGGCGAGTAATCCTAGTTGTGTAGGCCTGGATCTCTTCGCTTCTACCTTGAATCAACCCATCTGATATCAAAGGCATCATTGCAATCGTTCTGGCGATCGTTATAGCCTTATCCTCCAGATTTTGACGAGTCTGAGGGATAATCTGATTCCTGAAGATGACATATAGCAACAGCAGGACAAGCGTAACCACAGAGCACACCATAATGGTAATGCTTGTACGTACGCCGTAAATTCGTTTTCTTTTGAACAAGAAATGATTCTCCCATGTAAAAAAATGATTTAGTTGACCCGCCCCTCATGCGTCAAACCCGGTCCCTGTCGTGAGGCAAAACCCTGCGTAAAAACAGCCAGCTCCCCACCGGAGCAACCCCAAGACCCAGCAATAACAAGGTTATCGTGAGTGATGACTCGCTTGCTGACAGAACGGCTATAAATATTAAGGTGCCGGCAACTCGGCCTACCATTAAACTAAGCTCACGGAGGATTACGAGCTCAACTCGCATACCCACACTTTTTTTGGACTCTCCCATGAGATCAAAGCTGGTTGATACCATCGGCAGCATATAGAGCGGGATGAAGAGTGAGGTTCCTATACCCATAATTAGGAGGGTACCGAAAGTAACCTTCCACAGCAACGGGGCAATGACAACCACCAGCATAATACTCCCCACCAGCATGCCTACCGAGCGGAACTTTGGCTTGAACCATTTTCCGGCCGCCCAATAACTGACTAGAGATACCGCAGAGGTGATAAGCATATATTGACCCAGTTTGCTTTCTTCCTTGGCAGCTATGTATACGAGCAATCCAATCAGAAATGAGAATACGCCCTCCCGCAGCCCTTGAAAAACAAGGCTCATGGTGGCTGGCCGCCAATGACTCTGTTTATTCTGAAGCTGCTTTAACGGCTCAAGCCACTGGTAAACTCCTTCAGTTTTACGCTTTTTAAGAAAGAAACTTAAGACAACAGCAGATGCATATATACAGAGTGAGATTATAAAGACTACGCGGTAGCCCCTCTCACCATGCAGGTAGGAGATCAACCACCCTGACAACCAGGGACCAATAATGCCTGTTAAAGATCCCAGCAAACCGATCCAGCCATTAAAATAATCACGATTCCCGGCATCTGTAATTTCAAAATACACAATATTAAAAGCCAGCCAAAACAAACCAATGGCTATGCCCAGAAGACATCCAAGCGGCCAAATATAATACACAGCCTTACTGCCTATCCATAACACAAGCATATAAAAAAGGCCCGATACGGCAATTCCGAGCCGTAGGGCATTCATTTTGTTATGTTCTTTAACCCATTTCCCTGCAAGCCAAAAGCTAAGTCCCAATGCTAACTGCTGAGCCAAAGTGAACCAGCCGATCATGAAATAATCCTGGCGGCTTTTCCATAAGTATACATTCAAAAAAGTTCCAGACAATGCGCTCGCCAGCACGAATAATCCATTCACTGCTAATAGCAGCAGCGCTTGGCCTTTCAGTGAGGCCTTCATCGAATTCCCCCTTTATATAGACATGTTCCTGTTTAACATGCCCGAAACCGGGGGAATCCATGAGGTTCTATTAGTTCTGTATACTCAAATTACGAACGAGTTGAATTCTGTCCTCAGGTGCCAGACTTTGGTGCACATGGAAGCAGGAAGGGCAGATATACACATTCAACGAGAACGGAGATTTCATTACAGGTGCACCCAATGCTGAAGGTGACGAAGGAGTGAAATCGGTCAAGGACTGTGTACCCGCCAGCAGCATAAGTTCGTGACATTGTGGACACTCAGGAGCTTCCTCCTGTTCAGCAAGAATGGCCGAGACATTTGCTTCGTAACGACTCAAATCGTGGTCATCCCGAAACTGATCAAGCGTGTTAAAAATGGGCACAATACTGTCTGTATCAACTGCTCCCCATAAATCATCCTCATTGCTTACTTCTTCTGGTTCTGCTTCCTCTTCCAGTTCGTCTTCCAGCACATTACTGTTCAGGCTAACCGTACGATAGCCTTTAAGTTCATTGTTGCAGTGCGGACAGGTATCCTCCGGTCCGAACTCCTCATCCCATACAATTTCCGTATCACACCAAGGGCAGACATTCGTTTCCATTATCATATTCTCCTTCTTGCTTATCTTAGATTTAGTTCATCATTAAATAAATAACACCGGCTGCTATAAATGCTATGGCAGAAATAAACAGGACACGGGTCAAGATCTTCATTAAAAGTCCTCCCAAGAAGAAACGGCTTCGCCGTCCTTATAGGGACGGTATCTGTTTCTCGTAGAAATATAAGCAAAGTATACTAAAAACTTATACTTTCTTATATTTTAAAATATAGCAGCGCCTATTACATAAGAAAGGGAAACGGAAATCAGCATAGCTATAAGTCCTACTGCCCGATTATCCGCAGCAATTTCATCGTCAATAGAAAATACGGGCGTTAAAAATTCGAACAGAAAATAAGCAAGAAGCAGCAATATAAAGCCTGCAACAGCCCATTTCATGGTTTCATAAATGGACGCTCCCGAGTCAATACTGAAGCGGAGCACGTTGCACATACCGAATATTTTGCCACCGGTAGCCATAGCTGCAGCCACGTTCCCCTTGCGGATCTCTTCCCAGCAGTTATACTTTGTAACCATTTCAAAGATGGATAGAAATATAACCAACCCCAATATAGCTACAGCGAAGTAGCCGAGCAGAGCCCCAAGCGGGTGGTTCAACAAATTATCGATTTCACCTTGCATAACTTCCCCTTCTTTCCGCCGGGCTTAAGCGCTACTGCAGCTCTGCCACGGTCACGCCCGCTCCGCCTTCGTTATAATTCCCTAGCCGATAGCTCTTGATATATCGGTGCTTCCGCAAGTACTCTTGAATACCTGAGCGCAAGACGCCTGTTCCCTTACCATGGATAATTGATATTTGACCGAGATTGCCAAGGAACGCCTCATCAATAAAACGGTCAGTCGCCATTATAGCTTCCTCTAGATTAGTCCCCCGCAAATCCAGCTCACTACGGATATTCTCATCTCTGGTTCTCTTCACCGTAGTGGCACGGAGTTGAGGTTGTGCTGTGGAAACTTTGGACGCTGTAGACAGCAATTCCAAATCATCCAATCGAACCTTCATTTTCATAATACCCAGCTGTATCACAGCTTCATTGGAACCACTAAGCTCTACCACAGTCCCTTTTTGATTCAGGCTGTATATGGCAACATCGTCGCCGGGTTGAATTTTGCGGGGAGGCTTAGCCGCACTACGTGAGGTATCCTTTTTACGCTGTTTGGGCTCAGCTTCATCCAGACGCCGCCGTACTTCTATCAGCTTATGCTCCTTGACTGAAGCGCCCTCTTCCAGTGCCAACCGCCGAAGATCGCTGATGATTTCCTCAGCTTCCTTCCGGGCTTTATCAAGGATGGCCGCCGCATCCTTCTCGGCCTTCTCCAGCCTTTTATCCCGCTGACCCTCAATCTTCTCTATTTCCTTCTGCTGCTTATTCCGCAGTTCTTCGGTTTCAAGACGCAAAACCTCAGCCCGCCCCCGTTCATTCTCGGCAACCAGCCTGTTCTCTTCAAGTGAAGCAATCATATGCTCTACGCGCATGTCCTCTTCCTTCACTTCTCCCCGAGCGTGATCCAGAATGGCACCCGGCAAGCCCAATCGTTCCGCGATGGCGAAAGCGTTGCTTCGTCCAGGTACACCAATTAAGAGGCGGTATGTAGGACTGAGACTTTGTACATCAAATTCCATACTTGCGTTGATAACACCTTTACGTTCATACGCATAAGCCTTCAACTCGCTATAATGTGTAGTCGCCACCATCCGGCATTCTATTCGATGAATATGCTCCAGAATGGCGATGGCAAGTGCTGAACCTTCTGCCGGATCGGTACCCGCGCCCACTTCATCCAGCAGAATAAGGCTCTTGGGTGTCATTCTTTTTAGAATAGAAATAATATTGGTCATATGCGAAGAAAATGTACTGAGACTTTGCTCAATGCTTTGTTCATCACCGATATCAGCATAAATAGCATCAAATACACACATTTGACTGCCCTCTTCAGCCGGTATGAACAAACCTGACATAGACATCAGACTTAGTAGGCCAATGGTCTTCAAGGTAACGGTTTTACCACCGGTATTCGGTCCCGTAACGATGATCGAGCTGTATTGATTCCCGATTTCTACATCCAATGGAACGACCTGCTCCGCCAAAATCAACGGGTGCCGCCCCTTGCGAAGCTTAAGGTATCCACGGTCATTCATACGCGGCTGAGAAGCCTTCATCTCACGGGCCAGACGAGCCTTAGCAAAGATGAAGTCAAGCTCGCCAAGGATATCAATATCATATTTCATTTCTTCTGCAATATCGCCTACCATTGCTGTCAGCTTGTGTAGAATGATCTCAATTTCCCGTTCCTCGCGAAGCCTTGTCTCCCGAAGCTTGTTATTCATCGCCACAATGGTTTCCGGTTCAATAAACAGGGTTGCACCTGAACCTGATTGGTCGTGTACAATCCCGCCGAAGTGAGCACGGTATTCTGCCTTTACGGGAATTACAAACCGATCTCCCCGAATAGTGACCAGCTGATCCTGCAGCATTTTTGCTACCGAAGTGGAACGTATCATTGAATCCAGCTTTTCGCGAATTCTTGTCTCTCCGACCTTAAGCTCACGGCGGATCGTTGCCAGCTCCGTACTCGCTGTATCAAGCACATCTGCATTCTCATCTATACAAGCACGAATAGCATCCTCTACTGGCTTTTGCTCCGAAAGCAGATCACTTAGAGCAAATAAGATTTCAATTTTCTCATCTTCATACATCGCGGCTATAAAACGTTTGACTCTACGTGCACCGCCGATTGTATTTCCAACAGAAAGAAGCTCAGTAGTGCCTAGCATGCCTCCAATGGAGGCCCGCTTTAACGCCCCACCGACATCACTAATACCGCTAAAGGAAGGAATCCCCTTTAATCGGTCAACTGTAGCTCCTTCATCTGTGGCTTGCAATAATCGTTTTACCCCTTCAAAATCACCGGATGGCTTCAAATGTTCCGCTCTATCCTGTCCCATCGAGGTTTGAGTATATTGCAACAATTTATTTAAAATCTTGCGATATTCAAGCGTATGCAAAATTTTGTCGTCCAATTACTGTCCAGCTCCCTTCATAGATGAGACTATTATACCGAATTTGTCCGCATTTCGCTATTTGGGTATCGTTACCCAACATAGAAAGAGGATGTTCAGGCCACAATAACAAATGCAGATATTCCCCAGCTAATACGAAGGAGGTTTGGTCATTGAAGTTCTTAGGTCATGTAGTCCGTTTTATCGTCGCAGCGATTGTTCTAGTCGTTGTGGGCTGGATTGTTCCCCAATTTACAATCGGGGGTTTCGGCAGCGCCCTTATTCTAGCCCTGGTTATTGCTCTTCTGGGCTGGGTGATTGAGGGAATCTTCGGCTCCAAAACAACACCCTTTGGCCGTGGAATTGTAGGTTTTCTGGTTAGTGCCTTGGTCATCTGGCTAGCCCAATTTGTAGTTACCGGAGTAAGTGTCTCCATCCTTGGTGCTATTCTTGCCGCTTTGGTTATCGGGATCATCGATTTGTTCCTGCCTGTAGCAACTCCATTTGATGCTAGAAAATAGATGAGCTGTTGATCTTCTTATTCAGCATGAACGCCCCTGACCCGAAAATCCGAGCAGGGGCGTCCAAAATGGGATCAAACTATATTCAGCAAATACTCTTCCTCTTGCGAAGTTAGGGCGGTTATTACGGTGTTCTTTCCTTCTTTTTTGGCCTTGTAGAGAGCATCGTCCGTCTTTCGGAACATTAGTTCTTTTCCTAAACCCCACTCATAATTACATAAACCAACACTGACAGTGATCGGCTTTCCACCTGCATAAGGATGCCCCATACTCGCAAGACTCATCCGCAGTTCCTCGATGTAAGAGTAAGCTTCCGACAATGATTTATCCGTAAAAATGATTGCAAATTCTTCTCCTCCGTACCGGGCTGCAAAATCGTTCAACCCAATCATCCCGCCTAACTTGGCTGCTACCTCTTTCAATACAAGATCCCCAACCCAATGCCCATAGGTATCGTTAACACGTTTGAAATTATCAATATCCAGAAGCGCCAACTGTAAACGGAGGCCATTACTTTCACATTGCTCCAACAGCAAATCCAGATATTCGTGAAACGTTTTATGATTATACAGCCCTGTGAGAGCATCTATTTTCAGCAGCTTATCCGATATGGCCCGCTCTACCATTAGGCCCTGCTCCGACTTGGTTAACTGCTCCAAATGTTCTTGAGCTTCCTGGGCACGGATAATTACAGCCTGAGTCATCATTACAAACACAATGAATACACATTCAACCAGTAAGAATTCAAGCAGCGGTTTATGAAGTACTACCCTCTCCAGTCCAAAATAGATCCCAGCATAAAACACTACACTGAAGAAACCAAGGCTGTAAAGAAGTTTACGGTCAAAATATACAAGCGATATCATAATTGGCATCATTAACAGCATTTGGGCGCCATCCACAAACGGCTCAATTAGAAAGTACATTAGGTAGGAAAAAATATAACCGCAGCCTACCACGACTTGCTTATGGTATTGCCGGCGGGTGCGCAACCATAATTCTGATCCTGAAATGAAAGCCACAATCAGCAGGTTACAAACTATAAAGAGGTATTCTTTGTCAGAGCCAATCTTGCTTTTGATATCAAGATGGTTTGCATTAAGTACAAAAAGCACCTGTGAAACCAGGAGGAAAAATGCAATTATCCAATATCCGTTCAGTATTCTACGATTCCATAACTCCGTGTTCAATGAATTATTAGATAGTTTGATGTGAGATCCCCTACTTTATACCTGTAATATATTAGCCTTCATTATAAAGAAATCGAACCTTTTTTGCATCTTTTTTCAACATATATCGACAAAGGTTAGTTACAGGAGTTTTATCGTTCACCAATAATTCATAACTGCTAGAACATATATCACATTTCTTTGGTATAGTGTTAACTGAATTGTCACAAGCCTTGTAATATTAATATCGTCCATTTGGGAGGGAGTATGAAGATGCAAAGAAAATTTACTCTGCTATTATCTATTTTATTCATTCTTATTCTCACTGCCTGCGGTAACAACACCACTAATAAAGAAGTCTCAGGTAACAACAGCGGTATTACGGATACAGGAGTTGCTCCGGAAACAGAATTGGTAATTAAGGCAACCAACTACAGCTTTGATTCTAAAGAATACCATTTAAAAAAAGGGGTTCCTGTCAAAATTATTTTTGAGAACGAGAGTGGCAATCACGGTATCCTCATCCCCGAATTCAATCTAAAGCTGAACCGGGAGAATACCTCTCAGGTTATCATTCCAGAAGAAGCAGGTACTTTCGAGATGAGCTGTTCTGTTATGTGCGGTTCTGGCCATAGTGCTATGATCGCTAAAATAATCGTGGACTAGGGGTTAACTAGTCTAGCAGCAGAGGGGATGTTCCATTGCCATGCATATGGCTACTGGGGCATCCCTTCTCTTGTCCCCCCACTTAAACATCATTGCAGAGTAATAACGAGGCGGCCGTCTGGGGCGGCACGAGATAGCGTCAAGAAGTTTGTGTATGAGAGTAGAAATAGATATATATAGATGCACAACGTACACTTATATTTCTCTCTTAGCACACTTTAGGGTGTTTAATTGCACTTTATACACTTATTTTTGTGTATTTCGGGGTTTAACCGGCATATTCGTTTTTTTAGTTGCACAAACTACATCTATCCATACATCCGAACGCCAAAAGCTAGAGGTAAGTGTATAAAATACATCTATTTCACTGAGTACCTCCGAAACGCGCTTATATCCTGCATGCACAAAGTGCAATGAACCACAATAAAGTCAACCAGCACCCTCCTGGTTGACTTTATAATACGAACGGCTGCCCTCAGTAGAATGATCTACTAAAAGCAGCCTAGGTTTTGACACATAAAGTTTTTAGCTAGAATCAACTATTCTCGGATATTACTTTACACCTTTGCTGCGGTTGGAGATGTCCAGCCAAACAGCGATTACAAGAATAGAGCCTTTAACTACATATTGCCAGAAAGATTCCAGCCCCATCAAAGACATCCCGTTATCAAGCGAGGTCATAACCAGTGCGCCTATCAGAGCGCCTATGACAGTACCTGCACCGCCCATCAATGAAGTCCCGCCGATTACGCAGGCAGCAATCGCATCCATTTCGGCCATGTTACCTGCTGTGATCGTTGCAGATGCCAAGCGGGAAGTCAGTACGATAGACGCAATAGAAGCCAGCAATCCACTGAGGACAAAGATAAGCATCGTTTTCTTTTTAATATTAATACCAGAAAGACGCGCCGCTTCAATATTACCTCCTATGGCATAGATATGACGGCCGAACGTTGTTTTGGTAGATAGAATGTAAAAGATGATCGCCAATACAATAACAAAAATGATAGGGAATGGAATCCCTTTGTAATTGTTCATAACTGCTACGAATGAGACAACAATCAAGGCAAGGGCGGAGACCTTCATCACATCTACTCCAAGAGGAGCGATCTCGAAGCCGTATTTCTGCCGGGAACGGCGTTTATTATACGCGGTCCATAAAAGCATACCCACGGCCAGCAAACCAATAATGATACCGAACCCTTGTGCAAAATAAGCATTGCCCAACAGCGCTAGCACAGAATCAGACACCGGAATCGTCTTGGACTCCGTGACACCCATCAGCACGCCGCGGAACACCATCATTCCGCCCAGGGTGACTATGAAGGCAGGAATCATTTTGTAGGCGACAAGCCAGCCCTGAATCAGACCTAATACTGCACCGGCAGCCAATGTGCCGAGAATAACAACGATTGCCGGCAGCTCTAGCCAATTACTTAGAATAGCGGCAATCCCTCCGGTCAACCCTACGATAGAACCTACTGAAAGATCAATATGACCGGCTACAATGACGAGCACCATGCCTATAGCCAGTATGGAAGTAACCGACATTTGTGTGAATAGATTGGATAAGTTACGGGAGGTCAGAAAGGTAGGGTTCAGAAATCCAAAGAGCACCCATATTAGAACCAACGCACCAACCATGGTATAGGCCCGTACGTCCATTTTCCCAAACAAGCTGCTCCAGAGTGATTTTCTGGTAACAGGGATATCCACTTTATCTTGAAGTTCCTTTTGAAGTTGCATCCTATTTCCCTCCCGTTGCGGCTAGCATAATATTTTCCTGAGTGGCTTCACGCCATTGAAATTCCTTAACGAACTCCCCTTCACACATCACTAGAATCCTGTCACTCATGCCCAGCACCTCCGGCAATTCCGAGGAAATCATAATAATGGCTACCCCCTGGTCCACCAGCCGGTTCATTAAATTATATATTTCGTATTTCGCTCCAACGTCGATCCCCCGGGTAGGTTCGTCCATAATCAGTATTTTCGGGTCAGACATCAGCCATTTGCCGATTACAACCTTCTGCTGATTTCCTCCTGAAAGTGTGCCTACCAACGTTTCCAGCGAAGCTGTTTTCGTCTTTAGATCCTGCACATACTGGCGTCCCCATTTAATCTCTTCATTCTCATTAATAAAACCGAACTTCGATACCTTGCCCATAGTGGCCATCGTAGTATTTCGTTTAACATCCATGCCCATAACTAGTCCTTGACGTTTGCGGTCTTCAGTCACTAGAGCGATTCCAGCCTTAATGGCTTCAGCAACGGATTTAATCTTTACCGTTTTCCCTTCGATCTGCACCTCTCCCTCAGCCTTGCCTCCGTACGCTCCAAAAATGCTGCTGACCAGTTCTGTACGTCCCGCACCCATGAGTCCGGCGATTCCCAGAATCTCACCCTTACGCAGCGAAAAATTAATATCCCGAATCATTCTCTGATTACGCTTTTCCGGATGCCACACATTGTATTGGCTAACCTTTAAGACGATGTCTCCCGGTTTATGCTCCACTCGCGGATAGCGCTCCGTTAATTCACGTCCAACCATTAAAGATACGACCTTATCATCATCCGTTTCGTTACGATCCAGAGTCGCTACTGTACGGCCGTCGCGAAGCACTGTAATTGAATCTGCCAGGGCAAAAACCTCCGGCATTTTGTGCGAAATGTACACACAGGATACTCCCTCACTGCGCAACTGATTCAAAATTCCCATGAGAATAGAAACTTCACTTTCAGTTAAAGCTGCAGTAGGTTCATCTAGTATCAGGATTTTCGTATGTTTGGAAAGTGCTTTGGCGATTTCAACCAGCTGCTGCTGACCAATCCCGAGATTGCCAATTTTAACGTCTGGTGAAATATTCAATCCAACCTTTTTCAACCATACAGAGGCGTTATGATACAGCTCATCCCATTGAATGACTCCGCGCTTACACGGCTCAGCACCCAGAAAGATATTCTCACCCACGGTCATTTCTTTGACTAGTGCGAGCTCTTGGTGAATGATGGCGATACCGGCTTTCTCAGCATCCGTTATTTTGTGGAACTGTTTGTTCTCACCGCCGATCACAATTTCACCGCTGTATGTTCCTGCAGGATATAAACCGCTCAGTACCTTCATCAGTGTAGATTTTCCGGCACCATTCTCTCCGCAAAGGGCATGAATCTCTCCCTGCTTCACCTTAAAATTCACATGATCCAGCGCTTTAACACCGGGAAACTCTTTACTGATGTCCACCATTTCCAATACATGCTTCATTGCCGTTCCCCTTTCTAACCTTTAATCAGCAGAGAGCGGAACCCAAAGGTTCCGCACCTGCCATACTGACTGGTTTATTGTTTCGGCCATTGATCCTTTGGAACGTTCTTGTACACTTCCTCCAGCTTGTGGAATCCGTCCTTGAACAGAACATCCAGATTATCCTTGTTCACTGCAAGTGGATCGAGCAATACGGAAGGCACATCAACCTTGCCGTTATTTACAGTCTTCTCAGTAGCAATCTTTTCGCCCTTGGCAGCAGCCATAGCCATCTCGGCAGCTTTTGTAGCAATGGCATTAATCGGTTTATATACAGTCATCAACTGTGTTCCTTCTGCAATACGCTGTACAGCGGCTAAATCTGCATCCTGTCCGGAGACTGGGATTTTACCAGCCATGCCTTGGGCGGTTAGTGCCTGAATCGAACCCCCGGCAGTACCATCGTTGGCTGCAACTACGCCTTGGACATCATTGTTGTTAGCGGTGAGGGCATTCTCCATATTTTTGAGAGCCTCTTCCGGCTTCCAATCCTTGGAGAATTGGTCGTAGACAATCTTGATGTCACCTTTTTCTTCAAGGGGCTTCAGAATATTCATTGCGCCTTCCTTGAACATATGAGCATTGTTGTCCGTATCTGCTCCGCCGATATAGACGATATTTCCTTTTGGTGCCTGTTCGATAACGGCTTTGGCTTGGAATTCTCCTACACGTACATTGTCAAAAGAAATATAGTAGTCCACTTCTGAATTGTTAATCAGACGGTCGTAAGCAATAACTTTAATGCCTTCCTTATGTGCTTTTTCAACGATCGGCGCTGCAGCTTCCGCATTGTGTGCAATAACTACGAGTACGTCTACTCCCTGAGAGATCAGTTGCTCTGCTTGACTCAGTTGTGTAGCATCATCTCCGTTAGCAGCTAGAACCTTCACTTCGCCTCCCAGTTCTTCCACTTTTGCAGTGAAAATATCGCGGTCCTTCTGCCAGCGTTCCTCTTTCAAGGTATCCATGGACATTCCGATTACAATTTTGTCACCGTCCTTGGCAGCTGTTTTTTCCGTATTTTTGTTATCCCCATTGGAGACCACTCCACAGCCTGCAAGTGATGATGCCAATAATAGAGCTACCAATCCTACACGAACGACATTTCCGTATTTTCTCACTCTTTCTTCGCCCCTTTTCACCAGTTAAAATGATTGATTGCGCTTACAAACAAAGCTTAGCACGGGTCGAATGGCTATGGAGCGCCCATTCCCAGCACTTCTTTACTCTCAGCCTGCATTTGATTACTGCCTTCTGTAATGAAACCTGTTAGCGCATCATTCACAGGACAAAACGGCTATAAAACACAAAAAAGTCCTTGTCGGTTAACAAGGACTTTGTCTTTCGATGTGCTGACGATATTCACTAGGTGTCATACTTGTTGCTTTTTTGAAAACCCTGCTGAAATAATTCGGGTCCTTATAACCCACCTCGTAACATATTTCCTTCAGACTGAGACGCTCCTCCATAATCAATCGCTTGGCCTCATTGATGCGCAGCCGGGTCACATAGTCGATAAAGGTCTCCCCCGCATGCTGCTTAAATAGTTTACTGAAATAGTGCGGGCTTAGATTCACATATTCCGCACTTTGTTCCATCGAGATATCTTCTTTATACTTTTTATCAATATAGAGAAGAGCCCTCTGCATCACATGTGAACGGCTTTGCTCCCGCTCCTCCTTCAATCCATCGATGAAAGAGTCAAGCCAGGACATCGCTCTTGTACGAAGAGTCTCACTATCTTCCAAAGCACTTAGAGAGGTAATTAACTCTGCTCCGTCACTGGATTGAATTCCCCGGCACAAGAACAGCAGCAGCCCTATTACCTCTCCGCGCAAGGTTGCAAATGAACTAGACTCCGTTTCTTCCAGAATAGTATATAGAGAGCCAAAACGCTCTGCTGTCTCCTGTTTGTTATGCCGCAGCAGGGCATCCAGCAACTTCTTCTCATCATCCAGAGAAATAATAGTCTGGCCTGAACTCTGGGTAATGTCATCATAATGACGCACACTCAGCAGCTCATTATCATCCGAACACACACGTACGGCTTCCCGGTAGGATCGGCTCATTCCGTCCCAGCCCTCACGAACCGAGCCAATGCCTACAGAAAGGGATATCTGGAACCGCTCCTCCACAAAACCTCGAATACGTTCTCCCCAGTCAAGGGAAATGACACGCTGGGAATAACCCGGCCTTCCCGGTGGAAGAGGAATAAATAAAGCCATCTGATGACCCACGATAGGACCGGCGAGACAGGAAAGATTCGGCTTCGTGAAGTGCTTAACGGCTTCATAGATCTCCCGCTTAACCAGCTGGAAATCCTCCCACTCCTTCTTAGAGTGTCTGGCAAATGACAGCACTGCCGCATAGCCTTTATACCACCGTAAGTTCAAAAGGCCGGCCAGTTGTGACAGCTCCATCTCCTGCACCGACTCCAGCATAAGCATAAGGGAGAGCTCATTTTCGGCTAACGGCACCAGTTGTGACAGCTTCTCCTGGAGCTCCAGTTGCTCATTTCGCAAACGTTTCTCTTCTTCCTTCTCGGCAATCAGCAGCTTCAACACATCCAGTACTTCCTCACGTCTGGCTGGCTTAAGCAGATAATCGCGTACACCAAGGGCAAGTCCCTCTTTCGCATAAGAAAAATAATCATGAGCCGTTATCATCACAATTTTGATTGAAGGAAACTTTGCTGAAATTTGCCTGACAGCCTCCAACCCCTGAATGCCCGGCATCTTAATATCCATGAAGATAAAATCCGGCCGCTGCTCCTCCGTAATCTGAATAGCCTTCCGCCCATTTTCAGCGTGCAAAAAAATGAAGGTGTCGGGAAGAATATGCCTGATCATCAGCTCCAGTCCCTCACGTTCCAAGGCTTCATCGTCTGCTATAAGTAAGCTGAACATTATAACCGCCCTTTCTTATCCATATAGTTAATTAAGTGCGATAGGGAAGCTTGAACAAAACCGCAGTCCCCTTACCTTCGATACTGTCGATTTCAATACTCTGCTCCCCGTCAAAAAATAAATGCAGTCTTTTGAATACATTATGAGTACCCAGTCCCGTAGATTGACCTTTCCCTCCAAAACGAGGGGATTCGTCCCGGAAGGATTCCAAGAGCAGCATCACTGTTTCCTTGCTCATCCCTACCCCGTTATCCCGAATCTCAATACCCACACCCTCATCAACATATCCGATCGTGAGCTTCAACTCGGCGCCTTCCTCCATCTGTTCTATACCATGTACGAATGCATTTTCCAGGATGGGCTGCAGTGTTAGACACGGGATCATACCCTCCAGAGCTCTTTCATCAATATCCATTACAAAAGAAATCCGATCCCGGAAGCGTGCTCTCTGAATATTAATATATTCGGTTACATTTTCCACCTCTTCACGCAGCGGTACGGCCTGATCCAGCTTCTGCAGGTTGTATCTCAATAGACGGGATACGGAAACGGTAAGATCGCTTGTCCTAGTCGCCCCCTCAATGTAGGCCAGCTTCGCGATAGAGTTAAGGGTATTGAACAGGAAATGCGGATTGATTTGGCTTTGCAGCATTTTTAGCTCAAGCTCTTTGACAAGACGATCCTTCTCTAAGCTAGAAATATTCTCAGCCATCAAACTCTGGATATTATCAATCATTCCGTTAAAAGCTCTGCACAAGATACTGATCTCATCATTGTTAATGCTTTCGGGGGCCTTGGTATCCATTCGCCCCTTCGATATTTGCTTCGCCGTAGCCACCAGACGCCGAATCGGCCCCGTTATACTGCTCGAGAGCCATACCGCCAGAATAATACTAAGCGCGGCTACAGTAACTACCAGTAGACTGCCCAGTTGATTCAATTTCTCCGTCGTGGACATAATTTCCTGATAAATCGGCTTATACTGATCCAGCTCAATATCAACTAAACCTTGTGCTTCTTCACGTATGAAACGCTCGGTTTTCTCTGCTTCAATGTAAGCCCCTGCCAGGGTATTGGAATCCTGATCGTCAATCTTTCCGATCATAGTCTCGACTTGCTCTAGAAAGGTATCGATAATATTACGGTAATTCACTAACGGAAGGTCACTTCCGCCAATGGTCTCCAATCCATCGAGCTCCTGCCGCAGCTGCTGAACAGCAGTCAAATGTTTCTCCACCTCCGGAAAGCTGTCCGCATCGACCTGCATAATAAACCGGTTCATCGATCGCATATTCTCTCCAACTTCATAAGAAACTTCCTTGTATAATAAAATTCGATTCATCATCAGATGATAGCTTTCCTGCACATTTTTACCGCTTTCAAATAAGAAAAAGGAGACTGAGCTCATAAGGAGCACGAGTAACGGAATACAAACTAACAGCTTTTTGCGGATACTCACAGGCTTTCCCCCTCCTGAGCATTATGCTTATCCAGCACCTTAACCTCTGTATAGTATTCTGGCAGCAAGCTCTTTCCTTGAAAATGCTCATGGAGCAGCCTGACTGCTGTATCGCCCATTAGAAAAGGCTGCTGTGCTATAGTCGCCTTAATCTCACCTCTTATAATGGCCGCAAGCGTAGCCTCCTGATTATCAAAGCCGATAATGGTAAGAGAATCCCGTTTCAAACTCTTGGCCGCTTGAAGAACACCAAGAGCATCTGTCGAACTTGTGCCGACCATTATATTAATTTCTGGATGGACCCGCAACATGTCCGCGGCCTGCTGAATCGCCTCCATATGTGAAATATTGGAGCTGCGAACCTCTACAATTTCCAGATTTTCGTATTGCTTCACAATATTTCTCAGCCCGTTCAATCGCTGCAGCTGATTCTCGGCAAGCTCGCTCCCTATAATGACACCTATTTTTCCGCTACCGCCTGTTGTCTGTACAACTAGCCGTCCCAAGCTTTCCCCTGCCGCTACATTATCGGTTCCTACATAAGCCAGCCGTTTGCTGGCCGGAGCATCGGTATCAATAGTAATCACCGGAATTCCGCGTTGTACGGCCTTGTCTATGACCGGGGTAAACTTCTCTCCGTTAAGGCCTTGAACGATAATGGCATCCACTCGGGCAGCAATTGCTTTTTCCAGTAAATTAATCTGCTCGTCCATATTGTTGCGGACCGGACCGGTAAATTCAATATCAATCCCATACTTTTCGGCAGCCTTCTCAGCACCCTTCTCAACCATTTCCCAGTAAGGATGATAACGCTCTTGCTCAATCAGTACAATATGATAACGATGACCCAAATTACCGGGATGACCGTGCAATTCCTGAACAATTCTACCCATCTTACCGGATTGATGCGCAAAGCCAATAAATAGATACGCCAATACTAAAAATAATACAGCTACACCTGCCAGCCACTTTTTATCCATAATCATTCACCTCATCCACCATCCTACCTTTCACTGAAAACGGTTGCAATAGAAATTATCATGGCGCGGGAATCGGAAACGAACAGAAGGGCTGATCCCCAAGTAGATTTTACCTACTGGGGTCAGCCCTTCTGTGAAGCATCCGTTATTCAACTGTCTTGTTCGATCAGTTGAATCCATTCATTATATTCAACTTGGAGCTTGGCATATTCCGCCTGCAGGCTGCGATGCTCTCGGGTTAACTGTTCCAGTTCTACTTGGTGCTGGTCAAATTGAACCTGCAGCAATCGAAGCTGTCCCTGAACCATCTCATAATTATCTCCAACCTCGCCAAGTTGTTCAAGCACTTCACTGCGCTCACGAGCCATTGTTTCCCGCTGACCTTCAGCTTCTTCGACCTCCAACTGCCAGAGGGTGATCTCCTCACGAAGCTTAAGCTCAGTATCCGTCCAGTCACGCTGACGCTCAGCCAATTCATCATACTTCTGTTTCCAAGCCAGCCCGTATTCTTCAGCTTCCTTCAGGGCTTCCCGCTGATCAGTCACTGCAGCCGCAGCTTCACGTGCCGCTTCCGACAGCTCTTCCAGGCGCAATGCAGCCTCTTCACCTTCTGTTTCCAGTAAGTGATAACGTTCCTGGAGCCGTTCACCGTCTTGCAGAACCTCATCATATTGGGCAATCAGTTCCTCATAGCGAACTCGCAGCGCTGACAATTCCTTCTGAGCCAAAGCTCCATGCTCACGTAAAGCTTCGCGCTCACGCTCAGCTTCTGTACGCAGCTGGCTTTCCTGCTCCAGCTGCTGGACTAAGCCATCAGCCTGCCCATGAAGAGAAACAATCTCCTTTTGCAGCATTGAAGACTTCTCTTCCGCCTCCAGCAGATTCATCTCCAGCTCACTGATATCTTCCATGCGTTTATCTGCAAGCTCCTGCCAGCTGGCTGCATCTGCCGCCGAGCGGGTAAGCTCGTCTTGAACCCGGCGAAGACTCTCACTGGTTTCCTGCACAGACTTCCGCAATGAGGAGGCTTCGCTCTGAGTGAGATCATACCGCTGACGCAGCTCTTCCAGCTCTTCATTCAGCTGTGTCCCTAGTTCTGTAGCAGAGCGGAGCTCCACTCCAAGCTGCTCTTCACGATTAATAACCGCTTCATATTGAGCCAACAGCGTAAGACGGGCATCACGTTCACTCTTATGACTTGCTTCCGCAGCGCGCAGCCGTGATTGAAGCTGTCCGGTTCCTCCGCGCAGCTCACCCAGTTGCTTCTCCAATTCTACTACCTGCTGCTTATGTCTATGCTCTTGGGTTCCTTGGGATTGCCGGAGCTCTTTATTCTTAGTTTGCTCCTTCTGCAGCGCTTCCCGCTCTTCACTCAATTCCTTGCTGAGTGAAGACTTGGCATCCGCCAGTTCCTCACTCAAGGATGTCCGAGTTTCTAAGAGTTCCTTGCCTAACGATTCCTTAGTATTCAAGAGTTCCTGCTCCAGAATAGATAGAGTTTCCGTCTTCTCTTTAGTAAGAGTCTCACGGATATTCTCGAGTTCCTGTTGATGAGTAGATTTCAACTCTTCAAGCTGTTGAATACGGATGGCTTCGGCATCTGCCAGCTCCTGTCGACGGCTCTCGCGGCTTGCAGCCTGCTCCGCTTCATAGCTTGCCCGCAGGGCTTTAAGTTCCTGCTCGCGCTCTTGCAGCGCCTCTTCGAGCTTCTGACGATCAGCTGCCGCAGCCTGCTCAGACTCTTGCAGCAGTTCGGCGTTCACGGATCGCTCCTGCTCCTGGAGCAGCAAATACTGCTTGCGCTCTTCTTCAGCAGCGGCAATGAGCCGGCCTGCTTCTTCTTTGGCGGCGGCTTCAAGCCGCTCGAACTCTTCCTGTCGTTCTCGCTGCACTTCTAAAAGTCGCGAGACCTCAACCCGCAGCTCGCTGCGTTCTCCAGTGAGCATGTTAAGCTCATTCTTGAAATCCTGTACCTGCAAGGCTTGCTCCGCCATATGCACAGCAGCAAGCACAGCTATACGCGGTGTATCTAATCTTGAGTGTGATTTGGAGATCGTCCGCATATGTTCATCAACATAACGGGCAACTTGCTTCATATATTCAGTGCTGCTTCCGACTAGTTTATAGGAAGTGCCGTATATCTCTACGGCGACACGTGTCCGGTCCATAGCCACAGTTGTGTCCTCCTTTGTAGGTGTGCGGATTCTAAGCTGGTTTCCCTGCTTATATTGTATCTTCATTCACTGACACTTTGCAAAAATATAGTTTATACCAATTCTTTCTTATATCCAGAAAAACCGCAGCGAATCTCGGTTTCTAAAGGGATTCGCTGCGGCTTTACATAATTCCTGCTACTTTCTTAATTCTGCACCAAAACTTTGTTGAAGAGCGGCCAGTACCTGCTCATGAACCACTCCAACTTCCTCGTCCGTTAGCGTGTGCTCGGGATGGCGGTACGTAAGGGAGAATGCGACACTCTTTTTACCGGCTTCCATCTTTCCGCCTGTATACACATCAAATACCTGAACAGATTGAAGCAGGCTTCCTCCATGGTTACGGATCAATGCTAACAAGTCACCCGCCGGAACCGATGAATCTACAACTAAAGCAATATCACGTTCCATACCAGGGAAGCGCGGTAGCTCCCGATACTGCAAACGACTCTGAGCGGCCTCATACAGAGGTGTAAGTAAAACCTCAGCTGCATAGGTATCCTCAAGATCCTGTTTACGCTGCAATTCTGGATGAATCTGCCCCATCGTACCAATCTTGACGCGGCTTTCATTTCCATTCAGATATATTGAAGCCGAACGGCCTGGGTGATAACCCTCTGGGCTGTCCCCTTCATAGCTTATAGCTTCCGTTAGTCCCAGATAGGCAAATACGGTTTCCAATGCACCTTTAAGGTCGAAGAAATCAACCGGCTGCGTTGTAACATTCCACTGTTTTACTGCACGATTGCCGCTCAGCAACAATGACAGTACCGAAAGTTCCCGCGGTTGACGGGTTAATTGCTCTTCATCGGTAAAGAAAACATTGCCAATCTCGAACAACGCCAGATCACTTTGGCGGCGGTTCGTATTATATTGGGCAATATCCAGCAGCTGCGGCAGCACACTTGTGCGCAGAATACTGCGGTCTTCGCTCATCGGCATAGCCAAGCTAACCGCACGGCCGCCTTCAGAGAGAGCAGGGAACAGCTTGCCTTGCTCAGGTTGAATAAAGGAATACCCGAGCACTTCTTGATAACCGCCATGCGATAACAGACGGCGCAGTTCACGGCGCAGTGCCTGCGGTTTAGTCAAGGCTCCCGGTGTGGTAGGACCTTCAATTGGAGTGGTTGGGATATTGTCATACCCGTACAAGCGGGCAATCTCCTCAATGAGATCCACATCGTAGCTGATGTCTCCGCGTCTTGTCGGTACTCTAACATCAATATGCCCTTGATCGCCATCTCCGCATGGGAAATGCAAACGGGCAAACAGGGTTTTCACTTCAAGCAGCGATAATTCCGTACCCAGGTAACGGTTTAACTTATCCAGTGACAAGGTCAGAACCTTCTCCTCCACTGTATCGGTTCCCGCTTGAACGATACCGGAATATACATTACCGCCAGCATACTGAGCAATAAGTGCTGCCGCACGATTCAAAGCCGGAATGACCGAACGCGGGTCTACTTCCTTCTCAAAGCGCAGGGATGCTTCGGAACGAAGACCTAATTGACGTGAAGTTTTGCGTACGGTTCCCCCGTCAAATTTAGCTGATTCCAGAACCAGGTTAACCGTCTCGGACGTTACTTCTGAATTCAGTCCGCCCATAACGCCTGCAAGAGCAACCGGTTTAACACCATCAGCGATCACGAGCATTTGCGGCTCAAGCTTACGCTCCTGACCGTCAAGTGTAGTGAGAACTTCATTTGGGCTCGCCAAGCGGACGGTAATGTTCCCGCCTTCTATTTTATCCGCATCAAAGGCATGCAACGGCTGTCCATACTCCAGCATCACATAATTCGTGATGTCTACGATGTTATTAATTGGGCGAACACCTGCCGCCATTAATCGATTCTGCATCCAAAGAGGTGACACCGCTGGTTTCACACCACTTATATAACGAACCGCGTAGTGACTGCAATACGCCTCATCCTCAATCTTCACGGAGATCGAATCTGCCGTAGACTTAGTAGCGTGCTCAACAATTTCTGCTTCAGGGTCAGGCAGACTAAGCTCACGGCCCAGAATGGCACTTACCTCATAAGCCGCACCGATCATGCTGAGACAATCCGAGCGGTTAGGCGTCAAATCAAATTCCAGGATCTCATCATTCAAACCGAGAACCTTCATAATATCCTGGCCAATCTCGGTATCCTCGGGGAGAACAAGAATTCCTTCTTGCTGATCCTTAGGCAGCAGCTTGTCATTCATGCCTAATTCCTTCGCCGAGCAAATCATCCCTTGGGACAAAACACCCCGCAGCTTCGCTTTCTTAATATCCAGACCCGGCAGTTTTGCTCCTACAAGTGCTACCGGAATCTTTTGGCCCGCTTCAACGTTCTTAGCTCCGCACACAATCTGCAAGTCCTCATCCTGTCCGGCGTCTACTATACATACATTCAGCTTGTCTGCATCTGGATGTTTCTCCTTGGACTTTACATAGCCAACTACTATGCCGGTAATTCCCTTATTGCGGCGCTCCACGCCATCAATTTCAATACCCGCAGCTGTAATCTTATCCGCCAGCACTTCGGCGGCAACACCTTCTAACGTTATATAATCAGCCAACCACCCGGTTGATACTTTCATGTCCGCTCACTTCCCTTTTGTTTCAGATGTATTTATCTACTTGCCGGTCTTTCATTGCCGGGATAGAGAAGAAAAGATTAAATGGATTCCTATTTAGAAATATATATTAAGTGCAGGCACTACGATAAATATTTGGACCTCCGATCGCTGTTATCCTCAGATTTCCTGATTGAACCGCTTTTCGCGGTAGAAATCCGAGGATAAAGGCGAACGCTAACGCTTCTCCAGTTCCAAAATTTCTCTTCGTTCCTACTTTAATATTCTTCAATTATTTAGAACCCAAACCAGAATCAATTCTGTTCCTATACCTTATCAACTTAATCCACCCACCAAAAATCTAAACGCCCTTGAACTGCTTCACAAAACTCATATCGTTATTGTAGAAATTACGGATATCGTCGATTCCGTATTTCAACATAGCTATCCGTTCCACGCCCATACCGAAGGCGAAACCGCTGAATTCGGCAGGATCGTATCCACCCATCTCCAACACCTTGGGATGAACCATGCCTGCGCCAAGAATTTCCAACCAGCCTGTTTGCTTACACAGTCTACAGCCATCACCACCACACTTGAAGCAGCTTACGTCAACTTCTACGCTTGGCTCAGTGAAAGGAAAGAAACTTGGGCGAAGACGGATTCCTGTATGGGGACCGAACATTTCCTGTACAAACTGCTGCAGGGTGCCTTTAAGATCGCTCATCCGAATGTTGCGTCCAATAACTAACCCTTCGACTTGATGGAACTGGAAGGAATGCGTTGCATCATCATCATCACGGCGGAACACCTTGCCGGGGCAGATGATTTTAACAGGAGCTTCGCCCTTCATACCCTGCATGGTTCGAATTTGTACAGGGGAGGTTTGGGTGCGCATGAGCAAATCATCCGTTAAGTAGAAGGAATCCTGCATATCACGGGCCGGGTGGTTTTTAGGCAGGTTAAGTGCCTCGAAGTTGTAGTAATCGGTTTCCACTTCTGGACCTTCGGCTACACGATAACCCATACCAATGAAGATATCCTCGATTTCTTGAACCACTCGTGTAAGAGGATGAATACCTCCCTGAGCCATACTGCGACCCGGTAATGTCACATCTACTTTTTCCGCCTGCAGGCGGTTTTGGGTCTCCTGCTGCTGAAATGCTTCCTGTTTAGCTGTGATAATCTCTTCAATCGCACCGCGCACATCATTTACAACCTGCCCGATAACCGGACGTTCTTCCGCAGAAAGACCTCCCATACCGCGCAGCACCTCTGTAAGTTCACCCTTTTTACCTAGGTATTTCACACGTAGATCATTCAAAGCCTGCGGATCTGCAACCTCCTGCAGCTTAGCTAACGCCTCAATTTTTAGTGCTTCCAATTTTTGTTTCATGGCCGTGTAGAGCCCCCTTCAAATCATTGTTAGATCAACATTTCAACCCCGCAAATTGGAGCTTACGCTCCTTGCTTATTTCAGTTCTAAGCTGGGGTTCAAAACAAAAAAAGGCCTTTCCTCCCGGTAAAGGGACGAAAAGACCGTGGTACCACCCTTGTTAGACAGCCTATCCTGATCCTGCTTCAGAGATTGTAATCTCTGCGGCACGACAAAATGATCCGTCTCACTCTACACAGATATAACGGTCTGCAGCCGGTGAACCCCTACTGTACATACTCAAGTGTTCTTGAGTGAGATTTCAGGGAACTGCTCCGGAGTGAACTTGGGCAGCTCTGTTTCGTAGAAACGCTCTCAATCACTGGCGTCTCCTCCCTGTAAGTCAGGCGCTGCTTACTCTTCTCCATCATTGCATTTACAATAATTTCAAATCAATTACCTTCTTAAATAAAAGAAGATATGTTCATTTATTATATGCAAAATAAGTTGCTTTGGCAAGCTGGGCCAAAAGTTGGATACGCCATGGGAATTAATTCCTAACTTTACACAAATTATTGATATGTGGTACATGCCTCATGAAAAAAGGAAAGTTTATATCTTATAATTCATATTTTAGAACAAAAGACTGTATCGTTTGTTACAAAGGTGGGTAATAGGTTGCAAGGGTTCGAAATAGAATGAAGAGTGAAGAAAGAAGACTATACATAATCTTATAAATGTTATTGTTCTACTGGTGAAATTTTATCTCCTCTTCGGGTTGCGGGTTGAAAGGCCTACAGGACCGATAAATTGGGGCCTATTCTACTTGGAGAGCGAGAAGAGTTTCCTACTATTGGTAGTAATATTTATCAGGCGAGCAATTGCCCTCTATGTAGAACGTCCTATATACTGAAAGGATATTCGATATACCGGGAGGCTCACTCTCCTGCTTCGCATCTTCTCCAACGTTTTATCAACTGTGTACTGCGGTTTTCCTAATATGTTTATCCGGGGAGAGGATGACAGTGGCTGGTTTTTCCGAAGTCAAAGTAACTCGTAGATTGATCCTTTTATTCGCTGCTATATCCATTCTTCTGGTTGCTATAAGCATCGCCTCTTTATTATATTTGAACCATACTATTAATAAGCTCTCCAGTTCTTTATACGAAGATGTGTATCAGAATTCAGAACTCATCTTAAACGCAGATCGAGATCTTCATCAGTCCTCCTTGGCACTTCATTCCGTATTGGGTCAAGTAACAACCGAGGAAGAACGAGATCAATACGCTCAGGTATTTGAAGAGAATATTATGCAGGCAAAAGAGCGAATCGATACCGTAGCTAAGAATATCTCCTCAGTTAAGGGACTCAATACCAAGTTTCCGGGTGAAGATTTACTACTGGCTGAACTTAAAACGGAGCTGTCGTCCTTCGATACCTCCTTCGCCGAATGGATGTCCGTTGGTCGAAGTATGATATCTGACCGTTTAAAGAGTAATATTAGCCCGGAGTCATTCTCCAGTATTGCAGTAAATCTGCAGATGAATGAAACCCGGGCCAGTCTCGATAAATCCGAGAATCTTGTAGATAGCTATGCTCAGCAGGTAACCAGTCATTTTAAAAACCAGAAGAGTGCCTTGTTCGCCCTGTATTCCCTTCTGTTGTTTCTTCTAATCCTGGTTATTATCTACTTAGGCCGAAAAATTATCGTGCTGCAAAATGAAATGTTAGAGGAACAGTCTTTGTATCAGCTTATTGGTGAAACCATGTCCGACTTTATTGTACTGACCGACCCCAACGGTTTAATTCTGTATGCATCGCCATCACATTCTGTGGCACTCGGGCATATTCCTAAAAAAGGGGAACCGCTTTCTAATTATATTCGTGAACCGGAAATTGCTTGGGCCAAGCTAAAAAGTGTTGTTCAAGGAACGCCTCGAATGTCTGAACTGCGGATGAGGGGAGCGGATGGGCAATGGGTCTGGTTGGAGACAAAAGTCTCCCCGATCAAAGGAAGTCGTTCCTTCCCTGCTCAGTTCATGCTCGTATCCCGTGAAATTACGCAACGCAAACAATACGAAGAGCGACTTCACAAATTAGCCTTCTATGATCATCTAACGGCTATACCTAACAGGGCGCATTTCAAAATGTACATGGAGAACCTGATCACCCAGCCGGAAGAACGGCGTCAGAAAATAGCCCTTGCCTTACTGGACTGTGACAGGTTCAAACAGCTAAACGATACACTCGGCCATTTAGCCGGTGATGAATTTCTCCAGATGCTCTCTCGGGAGCTTCAGCAAACTGTAAAAGGGGCCGGACAGGCATTTCGCATCGGAGGCGACGAATTTGCGGTCGTTCTTCATCGCTTCTCATCTTCAGAAATGTTGGACGAAATGCTAGCCCGTCTGCTCGAGCTCTTCAATAAATCATGGTCGGTTAACAAAGGCTCAAGCTTTCACACCTCTGCAAGCATAGGGGTAGCCCTGTATCCGCTGCACGGTCAAAGCATCAACGATCTCCTGCGCGCTGCCGACCTGGCCATGTACCGTTCCAAAAGTCATGGGGGCAACGAAGCTAATCTGTACAATAAGGCCATTGATGAAGGGTTTCCGAATCAAAAGAATGGACGTACTTAATTTTCCCGGAATGTAAAAGGCTGTTCCATAGTCATCGTAGAGATGATCAGGAACAGCCTTTTTTCGATTTAACTTGTCAATTGCAGATGATCTTCTGCTGTTTCTCCACCGTCATTTTCGCGATCATGAATCACTACCTTTATCAACTTTTCTCCGGGAGGACAGTCAATAAATCGATCTCCGCCGCCGTCCTTTTCCTCCCAATCATTAACCCTTAGGATATACCCAATCGTTTCCGTCTCCGGCAACGCTTCAATAATAGCTACTGCTCTTCCATTTTCCATAAAACTAAAATCACATTGTCCATCCTGTATTCCCGTTCCCCATACCCACAGATTCCAACCGCGATAATCACCATCGGGGCGATCGTAGTGAACCTGAATAATTTTGCTGCGCGGGCCTGGTTGAATGCATTCGTCGTATAGAACCATCATTGACAGTCCTTCAACCTGCACTTCTCTGCCCTCTACGGTACGGAAGGCCTCCTTACCCGCGCGGGTATGATCCACCACTATATTCCAATGGTTAGATTGGTCAGGCATATCTATTGAAATCGGCCATGAATTGGCGTTGAAGATCACAACAATATTATTCCAGCTGTCACTGCCGGCGTTGTTCTTCAGTACATAAGCTACTACCCCGTTATCACAGCGGATGAAATCTAGAGAGCGTTCAATTTCCTGCCGACCATGCAAGCGGAATGCCGGATGGCTGCGACGTAGATCCAGTAAGCCTTGATAATATTTGAATACAGGCATAAATTCCTTCTTGTTGTTCCATCTCAGGGCATTGATAGCATCACTGCTCCGGTAACTGTTGTGGTCACCATACTTGCTGCGAAGCCATTCATCTCCAGCATGTAAGAAAGGTATCCCCTGCGAGGTCAACACTATCCCATTCGCGAGGAGGGAACGGCGAACCGTTTCACTATCCAGAACATTCTCTTCATTTACTGTTACGTAAGGGTTTGAAAGAGCTACAGCTTCCTCGACACTGCCGCCATCCTTCAACTGACCGTTCTCAATATCTGGAAACCCTGCTTCTTGACGTTTCCCCTGCACAGCTAGAATTTTATCCCACAGGTTCAAATTATCGTGAGCCGTAACATAATTAACGGATTCTATAGGGGAATCGGCAAAATCATGAATAGCCCCTTTAATACCTTCGGCAATCGCACTTTCCTTACCGTACTCACCCGTTACGAAGCCTCTTCCCCATCCATCGCTGTCACCTTTAATCGCAGAACGGAAGTTATCGTTAAATACAGCATACCCTTTCCCCCGTTGTATACCCTTCAAGGTTTTGGTGTTCAGCGGAGAATCTCCCCCTGTCCAAGGCTCACCATATATAAGAAAATTAGGATTAACCTCCAAGCGAAGCTCTTCCGTAATTTCACGCATGGTCACCTTGTCAATCAAGCCCATAAGATCGAAGCGGAATCCGTCAATGTGGTACTCTTTAGCCCAGTAGTATAACGAATCCTTTATATATTTGCGTACCATTGGCCGCTCTGTGGCAAGTTCATTCCCAACACCCGACCCGTTCGAGAGTCGGCCGGTAAAGTCATGGCGGTAAAAATAACCCGGCACCAGCCGATCGAAGGGACCGTTCTCCACGGAATAGGTATGATTATATACGACATCCATAATGACTGAGATTCCATGACGATGCAGACTTTGAATCATTTCCTTGAATTCAGTGATACGGGTCACAGGGTTGGCTGGATTCGTGCTGTAGGAGCCTTCCGGCACATTATAATGCTGCGGGTCATAACCCCAGTTATAGTCTGTGAAATGAGGCATTCTGGTACTTGCATCACCTTCAGACTTCAATTCATCAATGGTCTGAAAATCGAAAACAGGCATTAAATGCACATGAGTGATGCCCAGTTCAACTAAATGGTCGATACCCAGTGCATTCCCTGCATCATCCTTGAGCCCCGTCTCGGTAAACGCTTTATATTTCCCCTTGTGTTCCATTCCCGAGCTGTCATGAATTGAAAAATCACGGACATGAAGTTCATAAAGAACGGCATCAGTCGGGTGTAATAAAGGTGGAGCTATATCCTCTGTCCAACCTTCCGGATCAGTACTCTTTAAATCCACAATAGCCGTTCTTACGCCGTTGGCAGATACCGCAGTCGCATAAGGATCCGCAACCTCCTGAACGGTGCCTTCTTCAAAGGTTACGCGGAACATATAATATTTCCCAATCAAATCTTCGCTTACCTTAACCTGCCAAAGTCCATCCACCCAAGGCTGCATTTGAATGAGTTGTCCTTTGTCCCCGATATCGGAAACAGAACTCAGGTTATCTTCATTTCCACCTGTAGCATACAGGACCAGCGACACAGATTTAGCTGTGGGTGCCCATACCTTAAAGACACTGCTTACCGGAGTATACGTTAAACCAAGGTCCTTACCTTCATAACGATCCATTGCGGATTCTGAATTTATATAATTGCTTTTCATTAATATCACCCATCCCATCGCTTCCGGCTTTTAGCCAACAAGCTAATAGATCCATATATTTCCAATATATATCAAATTCATACTTGCACTGCTCTGCAAGCAAGACTAACATAAAAACAACTTGCTCAGGATTCACTACTATAATATGTAACAATATGTTCACAGGTTTGGGTTCCTACAGAAAGGAATTTGTCCCCTGTTATTAATATCGGTAAGTGATCATGAGCATTAAAGACTTTTTATCATAAAATATCTAATTTAAATAAAGTATATATCAAAACTCATCCTTACAAAACACCCCACTTTGTGGAGCCAGATACAAAAAAAACCGACTCCCCAAAGGGAGCCGGTAATAAGTAGTTGGAAAAGTGTAATGCCCTAAAACGGATTGAAGATTTTACTAATTTACTGCTACTTTCCGATGCTTTGAACGAGTTCTGCAACTTCCTCGGCAGTCCCCATCTGTAATGCTTTAGCAGCTAGTTCCTTCATGTCGGCAGCCGACAGCTTGGAAATTTGACTGCGTGCTGGCAATATAGATGTGGCACTCATACTGAATTCATCCAGCCCGAGTCCCAGCAGCAATGGAATTGCTGTAGCGTCACCAGCCATTTCACCACACATTCCAGTCCATTTGCCCTCAGCATGAGCAGCATCAATAACAATTTTAACCAAACGTAAGATAGCTGGATTATAAGGCTGATACAGGTAAGATACCCGCTCATTCATACGGTCAGCAGCCATTGTATACTGGATAAGATCGTTTGTACCGATACTGAAGAAGTCAACTTCCTTAGCGAACTGGTCAGCCAGTACAGCTGTTGAAGGGATCTCAACCATGATACCAAGCTGAATGTTATCCGAAACTTCCTTGCCTTCTGCTATAAGATTAGCTTTCTCTTCCAGCATCAAGTCACGCGCAGCACGGAATTCGCCAAGCGTAGCAATCATAGGGAACATTATGCGCAAATCTCCATGAACACTTGCTCTCAGCAAAGCACGCAGCTGTGTGCGGAAGATATCTTGGCGATCCAGGCAAAGACGAATGGCCCGGAAACCGAGGAACGGATTCATTTCCTTAGGAAGGTCCAGATAAGGCAGTTCCTTGTCTCCACCGATATCAAGAGTACGGACTACAACCGGTTTACCACCCATATTCTCAATAACAGAGCGGTAAGCGTTGTATTGCACTTCTTCGGAAGGTAACTTGTCACGTCCCATATACAGGAACTCTGTGCGGTAAAGGCCAACGCCTTCCCCACCGTTCTCAATTACACCGTTCACATCATTAGGCGTTCCGATATTTGCAGCCAGCTCAACATGCTTGCCGTCCGCAGAGATCGTAGGCTCAT
Organism: Paenibacillus wynnii; assembly: GCF_000757885.1. Taxonomy (NCBI): domain Bacteria; kingdom Bacillati; phylum Bacillota; class Bacilli; order Caryophanales; family Paenibacillaceae; genus Paenibacillus; species Paenibacillus wynnii. The sequence goes on from NZ_JQCR01000002.1 coordinate 178,655, forward strand.
CACGAAGTTTTTTCCACTCTGCGATTTGTAAATCGTAAGCTTCCTGCTTCTTGCTATATTCAGCAACGATTGCTTCACTAGGATTAATGAGTACTTCACCGCTTAAACCATCGACAATAATAAGATCGCCGGATTTTACTTGAGAAAGAATATTCTTGGTACCTACAACTGCAGGAATCTCCAACGAACGAGCCATAATTGCCGAGTGGGAAGTACGGCCTCCGATATTCGTTGTAAATCCTTTAACAAATTGACGGTTAAGCTGTGCTGTATCAGAAGGTGTCAAATCTTCAGCGATAACAATAACTTCCTCACTTATTTCAGCAGGACTTACATAATGAATGCCGAGCAAATGATTTAACACACGTTTGGTTACATCACGCATATCCGCCGCACGTTCCTGCAGATAAGCACTCTTCATATTCTCGAACATTTCAATAAACTGACCCGCTACTTCATTCAAGGCATAGTCTGCATTTACAGACTCATCACGGATTTTGTCCATAACGGGGCTGACCAACTCCGGATCTTCGAGAATTAGCAAATGAGATTCGAAAATCTCAGCTTTTTTCTCTCCAAGCTCTGCCAAAGTGCGTTCTTTGATGGATTGCAGCTCCAATTTGGATTTTGCAAGCGCATCGTTCAGCTTGGCGACTTCTGCTTCCGTATCGCTGATTGTAGCCTTAGTAATCGTATAATCCGGATGCTCCAGGATAAAAGCACGGGCTACTGCAATCCCTGCTGAAGCCGCGATTCCTGAAATTTTAGTCATTCAACTCGCCCAGCCCTTCTTTAATCATAATTTCTTGAAGTGCGTTCAAAGCGTCGCTTTCTTCAGTACCTTCAGTAATCAGAGTAAGAGTATCTCCTGCTTCAAGACCCAATGAAAGAACACCTAGAATGGATTTCAAAGTAACTTTTTTACCTTTGGCTTCTGCATAAGCCTCAGTTTCCTTAAACTTAGTAGCTGTGTTAACCAAAGCTGTTGCTGGGCGTGCGTGAATTCCATCTTCGTCGATAATTCTGAATGTTTTTTGCATAATATTCAACCTGCTTTCTATTCATATTAGGTACTTTTAGGAAAGGTGATTGCGCTCCCTTCATTATAATGGAAGCGCAACACCTTTGCACTTTTTACTGGATTACGATGATATCCTTGTCACCAATGGATACCTTGCCCGGCTTCTTCAAAGTTACAGAAGAACCTTCGGGAAGATTCGAGAAAATAACCGGCGAGATTACTGAAGGAGCATGTGCCTTCACGTATTCAAGATCAACTTCCATAATCGGTTGTCCAGCGGCAACAAGGTCGCCTTCTTCGACAAGAACAGTAAAGCCCTGACCTTTAAGTTTCACAGTATTAACCCCTATGTGAACGAGCACTTCTTTGCCGCCATCAGACATGATACCGATAGCATGCTTGCTCGGGAATACGTTGAACACTTTACCATATACAGGAGATGCAATCTTACCATCATCAGATAGGAAAGCAAAACCGTCACCCGTCATTTTTTGGGAGAAAACAGCGTCAGGAACCTGAGTGATATCCATCAATTCTCCATTAACTGGCGATACTATATCTTCCGGCATAATCGCTACACCTTCTTCACCGGCTTGTTTCTCTAACACCGGAGTAGGAACGGGTGTAGGAGCAGCAACTGGTGTTTTACCATTCATTACATCCTGAATCTGTGATTTAATCGTATCGGAACGTGTACCGAAGATCGCCTGTATGTTATTACCAACCTCAAGGACACCTGAAGCTCCAAGTTTCTTGAGACGGTTCTTATCAACACCTGCTTTATCTTTTACTTCTACCCGAAGACGGGTAATACAAGCATCCAGATGGGTGATATTTTCCTTACCGCCAAGAGCGGACAAGATATTACTCGGAAGATCATTGCCGCTAGTTGAAACAACTGCGGTGTTTTGGTCATCGTCATCGTCCGACGGATCTTCACGGCCCGGAGTTCTTAGATTAAATTTCCGTATAACGAACCGGAATCCGAAATAGTAGATTACCGCGATTACAAGACCTACCGGAATAACAAGCCACCATGCTGTGCGGTTCGGAATAATTCCGAAAAGCACATAGTCGATGAAACCCCCGGAGAAGGTCATTCCGATTTTTACATTTAGAATGTGCATGGTCATAAAGGACAGACCCGCAAAAACAGCATGTACTGCGAATAGCAGCGGAGCCACGAAAAGGAACGAGAATTCGAGAGGCTCAGTAATACCTGTGAGGAAAGAAGTAAGGGCGGCAGACACCATCAAACCACCAACAAACTTTTTATTTTCAGGTTTGGATTCATGGTAGATCGCCAGAGCAGCGGCTGGAAGACCGAACATCATGAACGGATATTTACCTGTAGTAAATGTACCCGCTGTGAATTCCACACCATCACGAAGCTGCTGCATAAAGATCCGTTGGTCACCACGTACCAGGTTGCCAGCATTATCTACATAAGTTCCGAATTCATACCAGAACGGGGAGTAGAAAATGTGATGCAATCCAAACGGAATTAGTGAGCGCTCAATCAGACCAAAGATAAAGGCTGCGAACGTTTTATTCGTATCAATCATACTTTGGGACACATAATTCAGACCTTCTTGAATAGGTGGCCAAATTAGGGTCAAAGCAAGACCAAGGATCAGTGAAGTTACCGCAGTCATAATCGGAACAAAACGTTTACCTGCGAAGAAACCCAGGTAGGACGGCAATTCGATTCTGAAGAAGCGTTTGTACATCGCCGCAGCTAGTACCCCGACTAATATACCCCCAAACACCCCGGTCTGCAGCGTCGGAATTCCGAGTACGCTAGCATAAGCAAAGTTACCTTGGCTTAGTACATACTCATTAACACCAACAACGGTACCCATCGTAATGTTTAATACGAGGAAACCGATAATGGCTGCAAGGCCTGCTACGCCTTCCCCACCAGCCAAACCAATCGCTACGCCGACTGCAAACAGCAACGCCAGATTGTTAAAAACGACCTGTCCTGAATTCATTAATACGTTGGCAATAGCTTGAACTGTATTGTTCTCAAGTGCAGGTACATACTGCAAGAAGTCTGGATTGACAAGCATATTCCCGATTCCTAATAGCAAGCCGGCTGCCGGAAGAATGGCTACCGGAAGCATTAACGCTTTACCAACTCTTTGCAAGACGCCAAAAAGCTTTTTAAACATTAAAGTCACTTCCTTATTTTTGATTTCGTAACAAAACAGAAAACAAAAAAAGCATGAGCAATACAGCATACAGGTTGTTATCTAACTCTAGAGTTAGATTACCCCGAGATGGGGTTATACAACCAAAATACTGTAAATCACTCATGCCTGATCGAATCAGTTACACGTTGATATTCTGTTTTGTTTAATAACTGGGATCAGTGTAGCATCGTTTTTTTTAACTTGCAAGCATTTTTTTCAGTAACTTCGGCTATATGTAAAACATAGGATTATAAGCAAAAATGTGCTGTGGAATTAACTGCCGTTCTCTTCCATTTCAGCCTCATCCTCTTTCTTCTGGGCAAGGCGCTGCAAATGAACCGTTAAGTAACTTACCTCAGCAGCATAAACGGGAATGCGAACACGCTGTTCCATCACCTTTGTTAATTTCCAAGCCAACGTATACATCTCTGGATATTCACGCTTCATCAGACCGTCCAGCGAGGATATTTCTCTAACCGTTTCTCCCCGACGCAGCCGCTCCAGAACAAATCTTAAGTGGGTGACCATACGGGAATAATCGAGAGAATCCCGCGGGATTCGATAGTCCAAGCTGTTCTCAACCAACGTTACAAGATCACCTATAAGAACTGAATGCTGTTTCACCTCGGTAATATGACGGTTGCTCAAAGCACTTACAATATGCAGGGCAACAAACCCAATCTCGTCGGAAGGCATGGATACATGCATGAGCTCGTTAATCCTGCCGATCGCATACTCAGCCATCGCATATTCTTCAGGGTATATCTCTTTGGTCTCATACAAAAAAGGGTTATGGATAGGGATATTTTGTTCATTCCGCCGGATGGCAAAAGAAATATGATCGGTTAATGCAATATGGATATGTTCATTCAGCGGCTCACGGCTGTGCTGCATGATGTGAATAATAATTTCCTGAACGACCTCTATCAACTTTTCGTCAATCTGAGGAACGAGCTGCTTGTATTGCTCCTGCTCCTCTTGACTGCGGAGAATAAACATTTTCTCAACGGAGGAAAGCTTTATACGATCACGCACTTTGCGGTTGAATCCTATACCTTTGCCAATGACAACAACTTCGGCATATTGTGGATGTTCGGCGATAATTACATTGTTATTTAGCACTTTAGCCACGGTTATGCTGCTCACTTTGACACCTCTTTTATTTCGGAATACCTGACTTCCGGTGCAACCCTCTATCGAAGCGGCACACGAATTGATTATACTTACGCTCTCATCATAACACCAGAAATTCTATAAAAGAAGTGTACAAACCGTACTGGCAGCTTTTGTTATACAAAAAAAGTATGTCTGTAGCGGCTACAGACATACTTTGATAAATTAAATATTATTCCGCTTTTGGCAATTCTGTTATTTCCGACCGCTTATGAGTGAACCCCTTGATCAGTTCTTCAACATCAATACCGGAGACGCTTTTCAGCATTTCAGGGGCGGTGGACATCAGTTGGGTTACATAATTGCTTACTCGGGCTGCACCTTCACCATTGCCTGTGTCGACAACTGTTAATTTATCAATGGAGGCCAATGGTTTAGCGATCTGTCCTGCCAGCTCAGGCAGCATTTTCACAATAATATCAAGGACTGCAGCATCACCGAACTTCTGGAAGGCCTCCGCCAGTTTTTCTTTGGCTTCGGCTTCAGCGAAGCCTCGCAGCCGGATGACCTCTGCATCTGCTGTACCCTTGGCGAGCTCTGCATCAGCAATGGCCTGACCTTCCAGACGCTTCTGTGCAGACGTTGCCTTAGCTTGGGTCTCAATGCTGTACTGGAGAGCATCTGCCTCACGCATTCTTTTCGCCTTATCCGCTTCAGCCGCTTGTTCAACCGCATAACGGTCTGCTTCGGCCTTTTTCTTCACTTCCGCGTCAAACTGCTTCTCGCGAATCTGAATTTCCCTATCCTGCAAGTCGATCTCTCTCATTTTACGAACGAGTTCCACCTTCATTTGTTCCTCGACCACGGTTTGCTTGCCGCGTGCTTCCTGAATGAAATAGGCCTGATCCGCTTCAGCTTTTGCCGTATCCTGATCCCTTTTAAAGGCAGCGACTTTCAGTTGGTTATCCTTGGATGCTTCCGCAATATTAGTATCACGTAACAGTTCAGCCTTCTGACCCTGTTCCTCTGCTGCGGCCTTTTGGATACGGGCATCACGCAATGCCTCTGCTTCAGCAATTTCTGCATCTCTCTTCACTGCGGCAATACGCGGCTTACCCAGCGCTTCCAGATATCCATGCTTATCACGAACATCCTTAATGGTGAAGGAGACAATCTGCAGCCCCATTTTCTTCAGATCGCGGGCAGCCACACCCTGTACTTCTTGGGCGAACCGATCACGGTTGCGATACACTTCCTCAACAGTCATCGTACCCAAAATAGCTCTGAGATGACCTTCCAGTACTTCCTGAGCTTCACTCTTTAATGACTCTATAGGTTTACCCATGAATTGCTCCGCCGCCGTAGCCACATCTTCAGTAGAACTTCCGACTTTAATTATAGCTACACCATCTGCAATAACCGGAACGCCCTGCTCCGTATACACCTCTGGAGTAGTAACATCAAGCTTATGGGATAACAGCGACATGAATTCAGCCTTCTGAAATACTGGCAAAATAAAAGCACCGCCACCGCGTACGATCTTGATTTTACGACCCGATCCATCATCTAAAATATGGTTATTCCCCAGGAAAGATCCCGTTACAATCATACCTTCATCCGGTCCTACCGTTCTAAAGCGGGCCCAGAATGCTAGCCCCAATACAAAAATGACAGCAACAACCACGGCTGGAATTAATAAAAAATCAGGAATACCAAACATCAAATATCCTCTCCCTTTCTCTCTTCAAATTCAGTTACAAGTGCCACCCCTTCGATAACGTCAATCACAACGATCTTGATTCCAGCGGGAAGGGGCTGATGCTCAAAGCTGGACGCGGTATGTAGACTGTTACCTGCGCCAAATTTCACCATGATTTCCCCAAAGCCCTGAGCCGGTATGGGAACGGTGATCACCCCCATTTTTCCGGGAAGCTCTTTCATGGAGAACCCGTTAGACATCTCGCTTTTGTCCATCGGTTTGACAAAACCCAAGTACAGCAAAACATCAACAGAACCGGCAATTAATAGAGACAAGGCCACCACAGCCCCGACCTCCAGTCCGCTATAACGAGTAAGCAAAAGTCCGGCACCGCCAAATACTGTTACTCCCCCTGCCAATACGGCGGGATTCAGGAAATCAAAGGCTGCAAAATGAAACATACCATGCAGTGCATCCCCAATCAGATCCCCTACCAACACGCTGACTACGGCAAAAATGACACCCAGTGCCAGACAGCCCAAATACAGCGTCTCCATACCCATTTCCTCCTGTCTTTCTTCTGACGATATGTCTTACTCCTATAAACGCATTAGATATGTCCTAGGTTTCACAAACTTGGGTTATTATTGAAAAAGCAAAAAGGATGCCTCTCCCGAAGAAGAAAGGCATCCTTTGCAGTAACTACTCAAAATAGAATTACAAAGACATTTTATAGATTTGAACAACATCCTCATGTTGAAGCTTGCGGAAATTCCCAAACGGTCCAAAACGGACAGCTTTATCCGCCATATTCTGAAGCTGGGAATCATCAATATCATAATCAGCCAAGCGGTTTGGTGCACCGATGGAATTCCAAAAGCTTCGCAAAGCTTCAATGCCTTCTAGACCCACCTGCTCATCACCTTTACCGGAAGGATCAATACCAAACACATTCACGGCCAACTGACGGAAACGTGCAGGTTGAACGCTCAGGTTGTATTTCATCCAGTGCGGGAAAAGGATAGCTAAACCGCCTCCGTGAGGAATGTCGTATACAGCGGATACTGCATGCTCAATGTTATGAGTGGCCCAGTCACCGGCAAACCCCATGCTGACCATCCCGTTCAAGGCCATCGTACCGCAGTAGAGAATCGTCTCACGCAGTTCAAAATTCTCCAGATCCTCAATTAACTTAGGAGCAGTCTCAATTACGGTACGCAGCAAAGTCTCACAGAAACCGTCTTGAACCGGAGTATTGCTATCCAAATGGAAATAATGCTCTAGCACATGCGACATAATATCTACCATACCATAAACGGTCTGGTCACGAGGTAATGAGAAGGTGTGCTCAGGATCTAGAATGGAAAACGCCGGGAAGGAGTACAAACTGCCCCAGCCCATCTTTTCTTGAGTGACTTCATTCGTAATTACCGAGCCGTTGTTCATCTCAGACCCAGTCGCTGCCATAGTAAGTACTGTTCCTAAAGGCAAAGCATCTTGAGGGATCGCTTTACGCTCCACGAAATCCCACATGTCTCCCTCATATTCAGCACCCACTGCAACCGCTTTGGCACAATCCAGCACGCTGCCTCCGCCTACTGCAAGGATCAAGTCGATCTGATGTTCACGACACAGTTCCACACCTTTATGTACAGTGGAAAGACGCGGGTTCGGCTCCACTCCAGAGAGTTCCGTTACTACGGAGCCCAGTGATTTTAACTGCGAGACTACTTTATCGTATAGCCCGTTACGTTTGATACTGCCGCCCCCGTACATTAGCAGTACATTTTTCCCGTATTTAGGCACTTCTCGATTTAGAGCTTCCAATGTACCCTGTCCGAAGATTAGCTTCGTCGGGTTGTGAAATTCAAACTTTCGCATACGTGTAACCCTCCATGATCCTTAATTTAGTTCACCAACTTATTATATCCCTCTGGGTACCCTCATTCAAATCCGTCACAAGCAAAAGACACCCAGATCCTTCCTCAGAGGGATCGGGTGTCTTGTCTATCGGTGTCTAGCTGGCACCAAAGCTCTTCACAAAACGATGGAAAGCTTCTTGCCCTTCAGGTGTCCGCTTATAAACCCCGGCGTGCTCAAGAATATGAGTGAATTTATTGCCTACCTCATTCTGTATGGTCTTCACTGCTTCTTCATGATCCAACGAAGTACCGAAGCGTTCAAGCAGCTCTTGAACCCAGCCTGCATGCAGAGCTAAAGCGTGGGTTGAATCCCCCTGTAGCGCATTCAACGTAGTCGAGTCTCCAGCTAGAATACCCGCAATTCTGTCGAGTTCTTCCTTAAGACGACCTGGTAAAATAGCCAAACCCATAACTTCGATCAAGCCGATATTCTCTTTCTTGATATGGTGCATCTCCCGGTGAGGGTGAAAAATACCCTCTGGATACTCTTCACTCGTACGGTTGTTACGGAGGACAAGATCCATTTCGTAACCACCATCTTCTGCCCTGCGGACAATAGGTGTAACCGTATTGTGAGGAGTAGACTCACCACCTGCCTCAGTAGTAAAAGCCAACACCTCTGCTTCAGGATCACTATATCCCTTCCACGCCTCATAAATGGAATTACCGCATTCCAGGAGAACCGCAGGATCCTGCCCGTGTAAACGCAGTACCGACATCGGCCATTTTACGATACTAATACTGACGCCAAGATAGGCCTCGTGAGTGAACGTACTTTCCTTAGGTGCTTTCTGTATCGGGAAGGTATGGCGTCCTCCTTGAAAGTGATCATGCGTCAAAATGGAGCCGCCTACGATCGGTAAATCAGCATTGGAACCTATAAAATAGTGCGGGAATGATTCCACAAACCCGAGCAGCCGTTTCAGGGTATCCTTAGTGAGCTTCATCGGGACATGGTCATGATGGAATACGATACAGTGCTCATTGTAATAAACGTACGGCGAATACTGAAAAAACCATTTCTCATTATTAAGAGCCATCGGAATAATCCGCAGGTTCTGGCGGGGAGGATGGTTTATGCGACCTGCATAACCCACATTTTCACGACAGAGCTGACACTTTGGATATACAGGTGGAGGAAGCAACCGAGCCATTGCAATTTCCTTAGGGCTTTTCTCAGGCTTTGACAAATTGATTGTCATTTCTAGGTCACCGTATGGAGAATCCTGAAGCCAATAGACGTTCTTAGAGATACGGTCCATCCGAATATAGTTGGAATCAATACTAAGCTTGTAGAATTGATCTGTTGCTGCTGATATCCCCTTCTCTTCTGTCAATCTGCGAAATTCAGCATTGACCTCCGAGGGGCGGGCCATCAACAGCCCCATGATTTTGGCATCCAGAAGATCACGATAGGTATCACTGTTCTCAGGAATAAGTCCAATTTCAAACCCATAATCAATTAAGATATCAAGCGGTGCTTGCGGACCCTCTAATATCGTTTGATCAACCTCATCAAAAGAGGGTTCGCTGAAGCCGAATTGCTCCAGCAGCACGTTGCGGCTATAGTCAAGATCCGCAGGCTCAATTAATCTCTGACGCAGAGCAAAGAGTGCAAGCTGTTCAATAGCTTGTAATGCCTTCACTCCGGCGGGAGTTACTTTATTCTCGTTGTCCATCTTGATTCTCCTTAGAATTAATTACCATAACCTTGCGGGTTCGCTGAATGCCAGTTCCAAGCACTTTGAATAATGTTCTCTAAATCTGCATGTTGCGGGTTCCAGCCTAGAATAGAGCGGGCTTTGGCAGAAGAAGCTACCAGTACGGCTGGATCTCCGGCACGACGCTCCTGAATAACCACCGGAATCTCAAGGCCGGTTACCTTCTTAGCGGTTTCGATTACCTGCTTCACGGAGAAGCCAAGACCGTTCCCTAGATTAAAGACGCTGCTGGCGCTGCCGCTGCGCAGATAGGTTACTGCACGAACATGCGCATCTGCCAGATCGCTAACGTGAATGTAGTCACGGATACAAGTTCCATCTTCAGTCGGATAATCTTCTCCGAATACTGCGATGCTCTCCCGTTGTTTAAGCGCAGTTTGCAGAACCAGCGGGATCAGATGGCTTTCCGGACGGTGATCCTCACCGATTTTACCACTCTCGTGAGCGCCAGCTGCATTGAAGTAGCGCAGTGCCACATATTTGATGTCTAACACTTTGTCAAACCACGCCATCATACGCTCCATGGTCAGCTTAGTCTCACCGTACACATTGGCAGGTTCGGTACGGTCGGTCTCTTCAATAGGCACCTTCTCTGGTTCACCGTAAGTAGCTGCTGTGGAAGAGAATACAATTTTGTTAACGCCGGCCTTCTGCATGGCTTCCAGCAGACATTGTGTTCCGTACACATTGTTGTCATAGTATTTCACTGGATCCTTCATACTCTCACCAACCAATGAACTTGCAGCAAAATGGATAACTGCATCAATCTCATTCTCGGAAAAAAGCTTCGCCAACAGTTCTTTGTCGCGCAGATCACCTTCATATAGCTTGCCGCCTAGCAGTGCTTCGCGGTGTCCTGTTACAAGGTTGTCAATAACAACAACTTCCTCGCCTCGATTCAGCAGCTCCGCTACTGTATGGGAACCAATATAACCTGCTCCACCCGTTACTAGAATCGCCATCTTATTTCACTCCTTTCAGCTCTTCGACACCGTTACCGATACCGCAAACGTAGAACTCGCCGACCAGACCGGATCTTGTAGTGTAGGCCTCTCCAACTTCCGAAATAAAGCGTTCGATATCATCCTCATGGACTAGTGAGACCGTGCATCCACCAAAACCTGCACCTGTCATCCGTGAACCAAGGGTTCCCGGAATGCGTTGTGCTTCTTCAACCATAATATCCAGTTCTACACAGCTCACTTCATATAGATCGCGGAGAGAATCGTGAGAGTCATTCATATATTGTCCAAACTGCTTAAGATCATTATTCTTCAGTACTTCTACGGAGTCGAGTACACGTTGATTCTCTTCCACCACATGGCGCGCACGGCGTCTGACCGTTTCGTCAACAATCTTACCCTGATGCTCCTCAAACTGTTCACGCGTAAGCTCTGCCAGATAAGACAAGGAAGGAATCTCCTTCTGCAAAATAGAGAGCGCCTCATCACATTGCTGACGGCGTTCGTTATATTTGGAATCCACGAGTCCTCTCTTCTTATTCGTGTTGCCGATAACCAGCTTATAAGAACCTGTTACAAAAGGTACCAAGTCATATTCCAATGTGTCGCACATCAGCAAAATCGCATGATCCCGTTTGCCGTTGGCAACAGCGAATTGGTCCATGATACCGGAGTTTACACCCACGTACTGATTCTCTGCACGCTGGGACAAGAGAGAAATTTCAACCGTATCCGTATCTCCGCCTTCCAAAGTCAGGAACGCAAAGGCGGTTACCACTTCAAGGGAAGCGGAAGAAGACAGGCCTGAGCCATTCGGGATATCACCATGGAACAGCAGGTCATAACCTTTTGAAACAGGAGTATCCTTCTTCTTCAATTCGACCATTACCCCAATGGGATAGTCGATCCATTCGCCACTTTTTTCATTCCCAATTTCAGTGAAATCTATAGATGCCTCGTAAGGAAGGTTTGTGGAAGCAAAGTTTATTTTACCGTCACTGCGCGGTCTCACAATCAAAGTGGTTCCAAATTCCAATGCCGCCGGTAGTACATAACCACCGTTATAATCCAGATGTTCACCGATAAGATTAACCCGTCCAGGTGCATAAAACACTCGTTCCTCTTGTCCGCTTTCTCCGTACTTGTCAATAAACTTTTGTTTCATTTGCCCGATGCTCATAATGTTACTCCACCCTTTCGTTTCTTACGGTTTTGTGAAAAAGTATTTGTTCTTGTATGCTTATATTATAATAAAAACAGACTTTAAATAGTAATGCAACCATGTGTGTAATGTATGGATAAATGTGACTTTACACGAAGAGAGGGGTTCGTTATGGAGCCTAACTACGACCACACCTATTCCGTTGCCTCAAATCCGGTTTACTACGAGAATCAAAATTTGCATGTGCTTTTCGCAGGTAAAAGTCAAACCCTGCCGCTGCATCAGGCCGGCCCCAAGATCTACGATTATTACCTCCTTCATTACGTGGAAGGCGGTTCTGGAATTTTCCGTACAGAGCATCGAACTTATGAGCTTGGAGTCGGGGACTGCTTTCTGATTCATCCCGGACAACTTGTCAGTTATGTTTCCGATCGAGATCATCCCTGGCAATATAGATGGGCTGCATTTACCGGAAAGGAAAGTGACGAATTGGTACTGCAAGCAGGATTCACACCTGAACAGCCCGTCCTATCCATAGCAGAAGGAAGCGTGATTCCAACTTCTCTTGGTGGAATGTTGGAAGCCTTCTATGCTAACAAGGAAAGCGCCCATCTGACTTCGCTCGGTTATCTCTACCTTATTATAGGAGAAGCAGCTGAACGATTATCCATTTATTCACGTCTCCCCGGAGCTGGGTCTCAGGTGAAACGCACTGTGAAGCAAATGATTCACTTCATGTCCTCCCAGTACGCCCATCCGATTTCAATTGAGCAAATGTGCGACAGCTTGGGGTATAATCGTGCCTATTTGTCTCGGGTATTTAAACAAGAAACGGGCTTGTCACCCGTAACCTATCTGCTGAAGCTGCGTATAGAAAAGTCCAGACAGCTGCTGAGGGAGAGGCCGGAACTATCCGTGGAGCAAGTTGCCGCTTCTGTCGGCCTAACGGATGCGCTATATTTCTCCAGGCAGTTCAAACGGTTCTGCAGCCAATCACCGACCTCTTATCGAATCAAGGTTACACGGCAATCCGATAAATCTGTCCATTAAAAGCTTATGCAGCAACAGCCCAGGTTCTTTTAGGGAAACTGGGCTGTTGCTGCTGCCTAACTGCATTATTGGAAATGTCACTGCGTACTCTGAGCTTCACATTTGATCATTTCTCTCCCATTTTCATACGTATCAATCCCGCCAAAATTATGCCACAAACCCAGTGATATAGCCGGCAGCTTAAGCCCTGAATGACCACAGCGGTTATACCGCATGATTTCATATCGTTCATCGCTAGCTACATATACCATACTTATCCCAGCCTCTCGTCTGATGTCCAATTAACCTATTTTAAACCACTGGGGGACATTGTAATCCGAGTAGCATGATTTATTGCAGGATTAGGACGAGTATAATAGGTCTTTAACCTTGCTCATCGTCTCGCCAATGCGGTCTGTAAGGATCAGGTCGGCATGATGATCATAGGGTGTAGGCTCACCATTCAGCAGTACTGTATGTTGTCCGCGGAAATATGTAACTAAACTCGCTGCTGGCTGGACAGTTAGCGAGGTACCCCCAATGATCAGCAGGTCTGCGTTCGCTATTGCCTCCACAGCCTCCATAAGAAGCGAGTGATCCAGTTCCTCCTCATACAGAACAACATCTGGCTTAATGATTCCGCCGCAGTCTGGGCAACGCGGTACCGTCTTTGTACTGTTAATAATTGAATCTAATCCGAAATAACGGGAGCATCCCATACAATGATTTCGATGGATAGATCCATGGAGTTCAAGTACACGCTGACTCCCCGCTTTCTGATGTAGGCCGTCAATATTTTGTGTGATGACTGCTTTTAGTTTCCCCTCCTGTTCAAGCTTAGCTAGAAGGTAGTGAGAACCGTTCGGATCAGCCTCCGAATGAATCATTTTACTGCGGTAAAAGTCAAAAAAGATGTCTGGTGAAGACATAAAGAAGGTTCGGCTAAGCATCACTTCAGGTGGGTATGGGGAATTTTGCTGAGTCTGGTACAATCCTGCTGCCGAGCGGAAGTCAGGAATCCCGCTCTCTGTAGATGTTCCTGCTCCGCCAAAAAAAACAATATTGTCACTGCTTGTAATCCATGAAGCAAGAGTATGCAGTTGATCCATTATATAACGCGTCCTTTCTGCACTGAATTCAAGGTGTAATCATGAGTTCCGTAAAATCAGTAATAACGGTGTCGGCGTTAAGCAGATGTTCCATTCTGCCGTCTTTCCCTGAGATACCGACGGTTAAGCACAGGTCAGCCGCTTTGCCCATCTGCATATCTGCATTACTATCTCCAATAAGAATGGTCTCATGTGGAGCCAGCCCCAATTCCCGGCAAGCGAGTTCCACCATTTCCGGCGCCGGCTTGCCCCTATTCACTCTGTCTCTAGTAACAACTGACCCGAAATAGCTAGTGATACCTAACCATTCCAAATGCTCAAAAGTCGTCTCCGATTCATCAGAAGTAACTACACCGAGCTTCAATGAAGCTCCGGCACATTGCTGCAGGAATGGTAACAAACCCCGCAAAGGAGCAGCAATCCTGCGTCTCCTAACCTCCTTCATAGCTTCGCTGCTAATACTAATTACGCGGGTTAATGCATCATTCCAGGGAACTCCCGCGGAATATAGCTGCCAGGCAAGAATACCGTGAGTCTCTTCTGTAGTCGCCATAGGGAGTGGACCTCCGGGATCATACCCAATGACCCTGCCCTCTGCATCGTGCTCGGTTCCAAGCAGCTTGGATGCGTTGCCGCTAAAGCGACTTCCCTCCAAGGCAATCGCATCCTCCATACCGCACAGTACAAGTTCAGCCCACGCCCCCCACATCGTCATGAAATCGAGCAATGTTCCATCCTTGTCGAACAGGATTCCCTTACAAGGGACAGATCTATTATTCACATGGAAAAAAGGCATCTCTCGTCACATCCTCAACTGAACTGGGTATTGGAATAGATATTATCGTAAATTCCCGAGCCAGTCCTGAAGCGCCCGAACGGTTCGGTTCTGCTGCTCATCCTCGGAAATCTTTGCTTCGCCGTCACCATTTTGGGATCCGTAGCTTCCAAACTGGGCGTGATTGCCGCCATCAACCGAATAATATACGGTGTTATCCGGCAGGTAGGCACGGCCTTCCCGATAACTGCCTTTATCAATAACTTGATCTTCTGTACCCAGCACGGATAGAACAGCCAGAGTAGTCCCTTTCAGACTGCCCTTCTCATCCGGATAGGAGGCCAGGAAAAACACGCCCTCCAGTTGATCCGGATGCTCTGCAGCGAACCGTGAAGCCATAACACCCCCCAAAGAGTGACCGCCCAACACAAACGAAGTTTGTGGATGAACCCTAATCATTTCCTCGGCAGCATCCACCTTAGTAATTGGAAGATTGAGCGGCATCTGGGCAATGTAAACTGCATGGCCCTTGGTTGCAATCCTTTTGGCAAGTGTCGAATAGGCTTCAGCTTCCACCAATCCGCCTGGATAAAAAATAATCGCAGGTCCGGTAGAGTATAAAGGCTCGAAAGAGATCCAATTATCATTCTTTTCAACAATAACCCCGCCTTCCGAAACCATAGCAGACTCTGCATTATCGGCAGGACGATAAGGGGTTAGGTATTTCCAAATCCATAAGCCTACAGCAATCAGAACCAGTAAAATGATGATGCTAACCGTACGTTTTGTTCTTGCCTTTTTCTTCAATAGGGTCACTCCTACATGCAACGGACTGTTATTCCTCTGTAATACCAAAATTATAGTGGAATCAAGGATTTCAAACAACCTTCAACGTTTTGGCACAATTCACAGCTATGATAACGCTTACCACTGTGACATTTTTCATAATTAATTAAAAGGAAAAAAGGTATTTTAAAATTAAAGTAACTAACGCGGATTGGAGGGGGAAAAATGGTCGGGGAAACTTCAATAGAGTCACGTGGAGAAACGTTTTTTCTGAACCTCCGTTTTATCCTTATAGCGACCGTATTTGCAAGCAATGCCATTGAGCCGTTGATTGGAACGATGGGCGGAATGCATGCTTTGTACATGTGGATTTTCAGCTTTCACATGCCCCTATTCGTTCTGGTTACAGGCTACTTTGCCCGGAAAAGCCTGAACGGATCTGCTGGACGCAAGATTCTAATGCAAATCGGACTGCAATATGTTGTATTTCAAACCCTTTATTCTTTATTAGATCAAACTCTTTTTCAAGTAAACGGTATTCATCATTCCTTTTTCGCACCCTATCTTCTCCTATGGTTTCTAGCAAGTCATGCCTTTTGGCGTCTTCTGATGCTGGGAATGAGCAAGTGGACACCGGTTGGTCAAATGACTTTCGCCTTACTGGCTGGTATATTAGTTGGATATTTGCAGTTGGACGGGGTTTGGTTCAGTATTAGCCGTACTTTTGTATACTTGCCTTTCTTCGTAATAGGGTACCACTTTTCGTTCGCAGCTTTTACACGTATTTATACCAAATGGATCAAGATTACCGCTGCCGCTGCCTCCCTATTACTCTTCTTCATCCTAATGAATTGGGGAGTTAAGCTTCCACTTGGCTGGTTATTCGGCAGCTTCACTTATATGCAGCTTGACCGTCAGGAATGGTATGCCGGGTTATACCGTCTAGCCATCTATGGTTTGCAGTTCATTGCTGCTCTAGCTTTTCTCGGTTGGATTCCTTTTAGAGCCAGTCGTTTAACAGACTGGGGTCGGCGTACACTGTATGTTTTCCTGTTACATGGTTTTATCGTTCGTCTGGCTGTTGTGTCTGGAATCTACAGCTATCTTGGTAATGCCGTAGGCGCTGCTGTACTGCTAACTGCTGCTGTCTCGCTTACCATCCTTTTGGCCCAGCCGGTTGTGAAACAATGGCTGCACCCCCTCGTAGAACCATCGGTAGGCTGGATGATGACTCTGCAACGGGCGGTATTGCGCCGCTCCTTATAGCCCCTATCTGATGCCCGCCCACTCCCTTGTGAGTGGGTTTTTTATTGAACTTTCACGCCTATACATGACACATGTGCGGTAGAAAAAAGATGACATTTGTGATAGACTCACTAATAACAATGGCTTGCCCTCCTTATATCAGTCGGCTTCCGTTAATACCATCATTGTATACACAGCTCTTCATAGAGCATTGCGTTAATGCGACACAATATTGAATCACAACTTATTTAGGGGGGAAATGTCATTATGGCAGCCAAGAAAATGCGTTCAGACATGATTAAAAAAGGCTTTGACCGGGCTCCGCACCGCAGTCTCCTGCGAGCGGCCGGCGTAAAAGAGGAAGATTTCGGAAAGCCATTTATTGCGGTCTGCAATTCCTATATTGATATCGTACCGGGACATGTACACCTTCAGGAGTTCGGCAAAATCGTTAAAGAAGCCATTCGTGAAGCGGGCGGCGTACCGTTTGAATTCAATACGATCGGCGTCGATGATGGCATTGCCATGGGCCATATCGGTATGCGTTACTCACTGCCAAGCCGTGAGATTATCGCCGACTCTCTGGAAACTGTAGTATCCGCACACTGGTTCGATGGTATGGTCTGCATCCCGAACTGCGATAAAATCACACCGGGTATGATGATGGGCGCACTGCGTGTCAACATCCCTACCATTTTTGTAAGCGGTGGGCCGATGAAAGCCGGAGTGGACAGCAAAGGCAAGAAGCTGTCGCTTACCTCTGTATTCGAAGGCGTTGGTGCTCATCAGGTTGGTAAAATCAATGACGCCGAGCTATTGGAATTAGAACAATTCGGTTGTCCAACCTGCGGCTCCTGCTCGGGTATGTTCACTGCGAATTCTATGAACTGTCTGGCTGAGGCACTTGGACTGGCCCTGCCAGGGAACGGCACCATCCTTGCTATAGCCGATGAACGCAGAGAATTTGTTCGTCAATCAGCAACACAGTTGATGAAGCTTATCGAGTTGGACCTTAAGCCGCGTGATATTGTAACTCAACAATCCTTGGATAATGCTTTTGCGCTTGATATGGCAATGGGCGGGTCCACCAATACAGTGCTTCATACTCTAGCACTTGCGCAAGAAGCAGGCATTGATTACCCGCTCGAACGCATTAATGAGGTTGCAAACCGTGTTCCTTACCTGTCCAAGCTGGCTCCAGCTTCAGACTACTTTATTGAAGATGTCCAGAATGCAGGCGGAGTGAGTGCTGTATTAAATGAACTCCTCAAGAAACCGGGTGCTTTATTCGGCGATTGCATGACGGTTACCGGCAAAACACTTGCCGAGAACGTTATGGGACATGAGATTCAGGATACCAATGTAATTCATACCTTAGACAATCCTTATTCTGAGATTGGCGGTCTATCTGTACTTTACGGCAACCTTGCTCCAGAAGGCTCCATTATCAAAGTCGGAGCGGTTGACGCATCTGTAGGCGGTTATCATAAAGGCCCTGCCATTTGTTTCGATTCTCAAGATTCTGCGCTGGAAGGTATCGCTAACGGCAAAGTCAAAGAAGGACATGTTGTCGTTATCCGTTATGAAGGTCCAAAGGGTGGACCAGGTATGCCGGAAATGCTGGCTCCAACCTCGCAAATCGTCGGAATGGGACTTGGTGCCAAAGTTGGTCTAATCACTGATGGCCGATTCTCGGGAGCATCCCGTGGGATCAGTATCGGACATATCTCCCCTGAAGCCGCTGAAGGCGGACCGATCGCTTTTGTTGAAGACGGTGATATCATCGAGCTGGATCTGAACAATCGTAAGATTGAACTGCTAGTTGATGAGGAAACACTGGCTGTTCGCCGCAGTGGATGGAAAGGCTTTGAACCTAAAGTGAAAACAGGCTACCTTGCCCGTTACTCCAAAATGGTTACAAATGCCAGCAACGGTGCGGTTCTTAAGATCTAACAGCGTTAAGTAGTTAATATAAAACAAAAAGCCTTCACTCCAGTAGATCATCTACGGGGTGAAGGCTTTTATTTGTAAAAAATCAATGTACAATTGTTGCGCTAGGAAGCTCTGCTTCATGAACAACTTTTACCGGATAATCCTCTTCCCGACGTTTCTTCACTTGACTGCCTGTAGGGATTTTCTTCTCCGAGCGAAGCAGAAGCTCTGAGATCGGCATGAGAATCATCTTAGGGATGAGAACTTCGCTGCGTTCTTTAAGCCTTGCACCCCCAGTTGGATGAATGACACTCATCAGAACACTTAAATAGAATTTGGTAGATCGTGCAAACCAACCCTTAGGAAGATCTAGCACAGTGAAACCGAACTTTTCCGGTCCTCGATTGAGCATGCTTACTCCATAAAGCGCCTTTGCTCTCACGAGATGCTCATCAGCAGTAATCCGATCTGCTAGCAGAGGCAGATCCTGATTCATCCGGCGGATCATACGAATCGCCAGCTGCGCTGTTGAACGGGAATGCATCCCTATCTCGAATAGCTGTCTGTTATCAATATGAAGCTCGATTACCTTATCGCCTTTGTTCAAGAATGCACCGTTCTCCATCATCAATGACTGTCCTTGATATTTCCGCAATCGGTAATGCAGGAATGGATCCTCTGGAGAAACCGTCTTCAGCCGGAAGAGAAATTGAAAGACCTGCTCCCACGCCAACCAAAGTCCAACAACCATTCGTTTGGCAAAAGAAAGCCTGTGCATCGGTGAACTCTCGGCTGCCTTGATCATTTCGTCTACTCTAATGCTGCTCAGCCCCCTGAGTTTGGCTTCTTCAAGCGTACGCTCAAGTGCAACCAGCATATGTTCAGGCGCATCTGGATTGGCACCGAGTGTAGTCCCGCGATCATGAAGCAGCATAACCTCACCAGGGTTCAAACGTGACAGCATCTTCTCTGCGAGGCGCTCTGAGCCTTGCTTCTCACGCCAATCACCGAACATTGCTGACCAAAGTACAATTTGTACCTGACGTCGTTTGGAAAAGTCGAACAGATTCACAATTCCCCAGGGTGGGCGGTAATAAGTACTTCTCTCCCCGGTAATATCAAAAATAATATCATCGGTACGCTGAATCTGCCGGCGAACGGTCGAAGGGCGCATTAGCCAGTTGCTCTTGTGCACATAATTATGAATACCGATAAGATGACCTTCCTCATGCATGCGCCGAATGAGATCAGGATGGCGTTCCGCATGGGCTCCAACTACAAAAAAGGTAGCTTTTGCCCCGTGCTGCTGAAGTAAATCCAGTAACCTCGGTGTAAAGCGAGGGTCTGGTCCATCATCAAAGGTAAGGGCAAATCCCCCTGTTCCGATTCCTTTCCGAAAGACGCGGAAACCGAAAATTCGGCTGATGATACCAGGAATAAAGGCATAGAAAGATGAGATGTAGAACAGCCAGAGCAGCAAAGTCTCCATGTGTATTCCCCGCTTTTCCAGAAGTATGACTTTGGCTCGTCTTTGTCTGCAAGCAGATTTAGTGATACGGCCAAGTAGAGTTATAGTCCGCCGTTTTGTAGCGGTTAAATCAGAGACTCACAAAAAAACATTACCTCCTATTTTAACACAGGTTGTAAAGAAAAAGACGCTTTTTCGTTAAAATCGTGTACAATGAATCCAAGTGAATAAAGACTGTTAATTTACCCTGAAAAGGAGTCGTTTATCTCTATGCTACCTCTTTACAAAAAGTATTGGCGCACCTTTTTTGATCTGGGACTGATCGTTCTGACCGTATATTTGGTCATGCTCACGTTCAGTAAGCTCTATCAATTGGCCGCTCCCGTGTTCCTGTCCTTCTTCGTATTCATGTTAATTGAGCCGCTGGCCCGTTTTTTAAACCGAAAAGGTCTAGCCAAACCTTTTGCCTCGGCGATCTCCGTACTGCTGTTTCTTATTGTGCTGCTTGGCATCTTGTTTGGTGCAGGACTGCTGATAACCTCTCAGGTCCTGAATTTCCAATCCAACCTTCCACATTATACATACGTAATTCAGGAGAACTTTGCAGAGTTCACTTCTTTTCTTCAGAACAAATTAAATACACTGCCTCCTGACGTAGCCGATAAGGTGAACGGTTATTTTCAAGATGCGACAAACCTGCTGTCCAAATGGCTGGTTGTATTCTTTAATTATATGATCGGTATACTGGGCTCGTTCTCCTCCTTTATGGCTAATTTCGGAATCGCTATTATTCTGGCTTTTTTCCTAAGTATGGAGATCAAAGATTGGCGCAAAATCGCGCATGACAAAATGCCGAAAACGTTCAAGACCGCCTACAATTTCCTGCAAGGTAACGTCTTTAAGTCTATCGGCTCTTACTTAAAAGCACAGCTTATTCTTATCTCTATTACTTTTGTGATCGTTCTTGTAGGGTTGTTTATTCTAGGCTCCGGGAATGTGATTACGATGGCGCTTATTTGTGCCATATTCGATGTCCTGCCGCTGCTTGGAGTCTCGACGATTCTTATCCCTTGGATTATCTATTTGTTCATTGTCGGAAATACGTCGCTCGCTATTGGACTTTTAGTTCTGCTAGTAATCGTTCTGGTTGTGCGTCAATTGCTTGAGCCGAAGATTACAGGGAACTCCATCGGTGTTTCCTCAGCTTTCCTTATGCTTTCGTTCGTCATTTTATCGACTTCAGCCTTTGGTATGGCCGGATTGATTTTGTCACCGATCCTGCTTATTTTGATTAAAGAGCTCCTGCAGCAAGGCTATCTCCAGCGATGGATTTTTCTGCCGAATGAAGAGTTTATTGTCTCTCCTTTTTCAACGGGTAATGAACCTGATGCTGAAGATAACGAGAGCCCTGAAATCTAAATATTTATACAGGAGATGTCTCGGATAAAAGATCCATTACCTGCCCGAACAGCTTCGTTGCGGTATGCCGGCTGCCGGGAGCTACATTCTGCACAACCACTGCTACCGTATATTGAGGACGCTCAAACGGACCATAACCGATAAACCATTGGTTATTTCGCGGCATTCCCTTCACAAGGGTTTGTGCAGTACCTGATTTTCCTGCCAAAGGCCATTTCGCGCTCTGTAGTGAACTGCCGGTGCCCTCCGTAACTACCTTACGCATCCAGGACAGCAGTAGCTCAGTTGTGTTCTTAGAGATTCGGCCGAACGGAGTAGGCGCCAGATGACGTGATAGATCCATCAGCTTTTGGCCATTTGCGAAATTGACCCTCTGCAAGATACGTGGAGCGGTGACTTCACCTCCATGAAGAAGGGTTACTATAAGATTGGCTGCTTGGAGCGGGGATACGCGAACATCTCTCTGACCGATAGCCGTTTGCACCCTGGTTCCGGCGTCATCAGTTACAAGAGTATTAAAAATCGTTCCCTTTTGCTCCCCTGCCAGCGGCTTCAAATGATTCATCCCGAGGGTATTGTCAGCTTGCCAGGTAATCTCTCTCCCGATCCCTAGTGCCAAAGCGAAAGATTGAAGCTGATTACCGCTTAGACGCTCGGCCAAAGTTGCAAATACAGTATTGCAGGACACGGCGAATCCTTCCTCAAGCGTGAGGGGCCCGTGTCCTTTTCCTTGCTGACAGGACAAGCCGTATTTATCAAATTCACCCTTGCAGGAGAAAAGTTCACCGGGGGATGTCACACCCGTTTCTATTGCAGCGGCAGCCGTTATAATTTTAAAAATGGATCCAGGTTCCACAGCCTGCAGCGCTCGATTGTTCCATTCTCCGCCCTCCGGTGAAATCCTTTCCGAATTATAAAAAGGCCGGGATACCATCGATATAACATCCCCGGTATGAGCGTCTAATACCACCACCGCGCCCTCTTTTATCCCCGCTTTAACGGCAAGTTCTTCGATTCCTTCCTGTATCTTCATATCTATCGTTGTGTAGAGTGAAAGCGGATAATATGGATTTGCGGGTGTACGTACCTTAATAT
This sequence comes from Paenibacillus wynnii, assembly GCF_000757885.1. NCBI lineage: Bacteria > Bacillati > Bacillota > Bacilli > Caryophanales > Paenibacillaceae > Paenibacillus > Paenibacillus wynnii. Next base: position 201,308 of record NZ_JQCR01000002.1, read on the forward strand.
CACTTCCAGGTAGTCGATTCCCCCGAGCATCCACTTGAGCGTATGCCTCCGTATGACCAACTCCTCGAAGCAAGGGCTCCAACGTCTTCTCTAAACCAGCTGTTCCCTTCATTGGAATTCGCAGCCCGGAGGATGAACGCGGTGCTGCTTCTGACAAGTAGCCCATCCATTGCCGCCCGGACATCTCTCCGTTATATCTGCGAGCAAAGGGCAGAACCTTCAGACCGTCAATACCGAGACTGCTAATTTCGTCAGCTTGTGTAGGAGTAATTGCCAGCGGATCGCCTGTAGTAGACGATGGCCATAGAATAGGTTCCTTAAGCGGAGAAATTTTGTTCAATAATGCCTTATGATTAGTTCCTAATATTTCAGCTACACGATTCAGGGCTATATCACGTTTCGTATTGCCGATATTCCCTTTGTTCTCCTCCTGCGGAAAAAAAGCCACCGTCCATATAGTTTCACCCGCAAGCGGCTTTCCGTTTCGATCATAAAGACGGCCTCGTCCCGAATCTAATATGGTCTCTCGTTCACTTTGAACCTCGGCCATCTTAGCCAGGGAATACTTGCTGCCGGGAACATGCCGGTCCTTCAAGAATAACTGAACCCATGCTAGCCGGAATATCAAAATAGAAATGGCAGCACATAATATCATCAGTCCGCTAAAGATACGTTTATTAGGCTTATTCAGCAAAAATATTCCTCCCGGCAGGCTTTCTAATTAGGTACTACCAAAGCTTTATTCTATTATGTCCTTTCATCACACAACGGAAACTTAGAATGGCAAAAAGAGCTGTCCCATAAGCCATAAAATGGCTACTTGCGATAGTACTTGCTTTTTGAATAGGAACGAGTTTGACACTCGATGAGGACGCTCCACGAACGGACCGTTGTTACAATCGCTGTTGTGTCCAGATTTTTTTTAACTCCCCTTAGCGGTGAAAATCCGGACACAAAGGCGACCGCTGCCGCTTTTCCACAATCGTTCCGTTCTCTCCGCTGCTTTGAGTAGAAAAAGTTTCTACAATCCTCCTAAATTCCTTTTTTGGTAAAATGGAGGTACCACCTACATCCCGTAAGGAGCGATGTAGACAGGACCCTTTAAGTTGACCAACAGCGGGAAAAGCGAACTCAACAAGGTGGCGACCTCGCCGAAGAAAAAGCCATTCAGATGGATTTGCTCCTTGCCTAAAAAAATACGAACAATAACAGCGCTAGGGATTAAAAACGAGAGTATATAAGCTGAACAAAAGAAAATAACAAATGGGAAAAGGAACGAAAGCATTCCTGTTGGCGTTAAGAAATGCAGTTTGCCAAAAGAAAGAGCGCCTCTGTAAGATAGAATCATGTCACGGCCAGTGACTAACAAAATTCATCTTGGGAGGACACTCACTATGGAGTTTAAACAAAGAAATAAACAAAATCAACAGATCGAAAGGATTACACCTAAACACGTGGTCATCGGTGTAGATATTGCTAAAGAAATTCATGTGGCTCGAGCTGTCAATTATCGTGGAATCGAAATAGGGAAACCTTTGAAGTTTGCTGACTCCAAGGAAGGCTTTATCCGGTTCCAGCAGTGGCTGGAGCACCTTCAATCCACTCATCGTCTAAACAATGTCTTGGTTGGAATGGAGCCTACGGGACACTACTGGTTCCACCTGGCGGATTGGCTTCTTGCGGAGTCCATTGATGTCGTATTGGTCAACCCGGCAACGACCAAGCGTAATAAAGAAAATCGGGATAACTCTCCCTCCAAAAGTGATATGAAAGACGCTTTAGTGATCGCCGATGTGGTCTCCCGAGGGTACTATACCGATTTGCCGCGAACGCCCGAAGTCTTCCAACGTTTACGTGTATCCATGAATTATCGGGAAATTTGTATGAAAGACCTAGTCATCATCAAAAACCGTATTACACGCTGGCTGGATGTGAGTTTTCCGGAGTACACCACCGTGTTTAAAGATTGGACCGTACCCCGTTCGCTAGCTGCCCTGCAAGCCTTCCCTCTGCCAAGGGATATCAAGAATCTGGACTCGGAGAAGATGATTGCAGGCTGGAAGCCTTTTATGAAGCGAGTGGGTGGTTCCCGCGCCCTGCAAAAGGCGGCGGAGCTGCTGGCAGCTGCACGTCGCTCTGTAGGGCGTACGACGTGTCAGGAAGAAGAACGGCGCCAACTTGCGAATCTAGTAGCCGATTATCTTCGGCTAGAACAGCGGATAGGAGAGATGCAAAAGGAACTGATCAAACTACTGGAGGAGATTCCTGAATTGACCCAACGGCTCCGTTCGATTCAAGGTCTAGGCACGATTTGTATTGCGGCCTTATTGGCGGGAACGGGAAATCTGAAAACCTATACCCATGGTAACCAAATTCTTTCTCAGGCCGGTCTAAATTTGGCAGAGAAGAGTTCTGGTAAATACCAGGGCCAAGTCAAGATCACTGGACGAGGAAGGCCCCAACTACGTAAACACCTCTACCTGGGTGTCATCTCTCTAGTCTCCCAAAACCCTGCCTATCGGGCTTGGCATGAGCATAATGTGAAACAAAAGAAGATGAAGCCCATGGCTTCCATTTTCAAGTTAATCGGAAAGCTCTGCCGCATCATTGTAGGTCTAGTCCGACAGGAGCGTTCCTTTGATCCAAAGGTCGCTAACCCCGCCCCACTGGCAGCTTAAGATTTATCGACGTTAATTTTTTCGCAAGGATTGGCTCATTTGCAGGATCGCTAACTAAAAGGAGCGTACCGAAGGCCGGATTAAATTTCCATAAGGGCCCAGACCCGCTACCTAAAGCATAACCGGCCTCCACTCCCTGGACAGGTGTAACGAAGGAATGAAAGGGCATAGACCCGTTGAGTCATGGGAGGGAAAACCTCCAGGGATCGAGTGGATCCAGCTCCTACATATCGTGAAACCAGGGAAATAACCCCTCCCTTGTTCCCGTATGCCCTCTGACAAGGAGGAGAGAAGGCTTTAACCGGCCTCACGCTCTTCCTCATCTGATTAGCAGAAAGATATCCTGCGAATGAGCGAGCATTTGAAAGGAAAATGGTTAATACAGAGGGAGGGAAATTTGGAACTGTAGGAGCGATAGTGACCGCCCGAAAGCTTTCCGTAGGAAAGCTCGCTTCGAAAGCATTAGCTGTATCCGGATTTCAACCGCTAAAAGCGGGTTAATTCGAAGAAATCTGGATACAACAGCGGCCGGAAGTCCAAATCTTCACGGTAGTGACACCTGAGCCTTAAGTTAATATCTTAAGTTCATCTTAAATAGCCAGTCTCCAATAACTCAGAGACTGACTAGTTTAATTCTTGAAAAATATCTAATTTTGAAAAAGCTTAACTGTTATACACTGAATTTGGATAGTCTATCCTTTAACTTCACGGAAGCATTCTTCAGACTGGCGGAAAGTTCAACGAGATGGTCGCTCACATTTTGTTGTTCACCGCTAAGCGAGGCCACTTCCTGTGATGCCGCAGAAGATTGTTCAGCCACCGAGCTCACATTCTCCATAGCTTCAGACATCACGCTTTGCGAATGACTGAGACCGTTGATTGATGTTGTCACCGATTCCAAACGATCAATGAAGTGATCCATCTGCCCTTTTACAGTTATAAAGATGTCACTGGTATTCTTAACAGAGGATACCTGCTCCTCAAAGAGCGGAGCAACATGGGACAGGGCCGTTACCGTCTCATTCATGTCTGTCATTATTTTGTCGGTAATCTCAGCCACTACTGCTATAGAACGCTTGGACTGTTCTGCCAGTCCGCGGATCTCTCCCGCAACAACCATGAACCCTCTTCCGGACTCACCGGCGCGTGCTGCCTCAATCGTTGCATTCAGAGATAATACATTCGTCTGCTGTGCTATGTTCTCCATGACTTCAAGAACTTTGATAACAGAAAATGCAGTTTCCTTCAGTTCATTCACCTTAGTAACCAGATCATGGGTCATTTCACCGGTAAGTGTTGTTTTATTCAACAATTCCCCCATCTGAGTGACGCCTTCTTGGCTGAATTGTCCAACAGTGCGTGCTGCTTGATCCATTTCCCGATTTGCGGCTATAACCGTATCCATTTGCTCTGAGATGCGGCTTGCCAGCTCATTGCCACGGTCCGCTTCCAGCGCCAAACTGCCTGCTCCGCCAGCAATTTCCTCTGTTGCTGATGCAATGTCACTCGCTGCAACAGCTGTTTTACGGGAAGCGCCGCTGAGCTCATCTGCAGTTGCCAATATTTCTAGGGCCGCTTCATTCGTATGATTAACCAATTCAGTAATACGTTCCATCATCGTGTTGAAAGACTCTGAAAGCTGTCCGATTTCATCACGGGAGGTTACCTTTGTCCGAACGCTTAGATTTCCCTCTGAACCTTCAAACATTAACTCCTTCAAGGTGGACAGTGGACGTGAAACCATTCTCATCATCCATAAGCCCACCAAAATGGCGATAACCGCTGCTCCGGCCACAACCATATACGTGGTTTGCAGGATCCGACCTGCATCCTTGACGAGGTTACCTTCCGGAACAACACCAAGCACCTTCCATTTAGAATTAACTACTGTACTATAGACCGCTAGAATGGATTCCCCATTCTCATCTACAGTAGGTAAAGACCCTGCTGCAGAGGTTACTCCTTTGAAAAGGGTACCACCTAGACTTAAATACGAGTCGGCTCCCTCCGCCAAGGAAGACGCAATCACCTGATCCTGAGCCGTCATTAGTTGTATGTACGAGCCTTCACCAAGATCCACTCCACTAAGCTGATTCCCCATTACAGTGCTCTTAATATCGCAGACTACGATGAAGCCTCCATTATTGCCACCGTTAGCTATGGATTTCGCTAAATGCAATACACCCGGGGACTTGGGCGTCTGTGCTTCTGTTATCCATAAGCTTGTTGGCTCTTTCTGCAACTGTTTAAACCAAGTGCTAGACTTTGCAGCTTTCTGAAACGCATCATCTAATGTTCCGGCAGCCACTACAGGCAGGGTCTCATTTAGAGGAAAGAGATAAACGGCTTGTACCTCTTTGTTATTCGAAAGCCAATTTCCAAGCTCTGTTAGTGTAGTTTTGCTATCCATATTTGCCTGTTTTACTGCGTCCTTGATTTGCTGATTATAGAACATCTGCTGTAAGTTATCCTCGAAGCGCAGTAATACAACATCCAATTTATTTGCTGTCTGGACTATGGTTTGCTCACTTGATTTTAATGCATTGTCCTCAATGGTTTGTTTGGCTACAGAATAAGAAGTATAACCTAACGATAATACCAACACCATTGTCGCGATGAAAAAAATAAGAAAAAGCCGTACCCCTACAGATTTCGAGGGATGCAGCCGGAAAAGGATGCCTCCTTTTCGTGCTTTTGATGCATTCAACTAGATCACCCGCCATATTTACGTTTATCCTGAAGTTATCCTCACTACAAGGGTTAGAACGTCTGCATCGACTACCCCAAGATATGGAAGATGTTCATGACCGTACTCATAATAAACTATTCGCACTTCCGAAGCTGTGATTTTATTGATATGAGAAATAGGGTGAACAAAGTCGAATGGTATCGCTTACTCCTTTGATTCACAGTACTTTATACCTAATTCGCGGATAAGGAATACTGATGAACAATCATATAAAAAAAGCATAAACGAAGAAAACTCTCCGCTTAGGATAGTTTTCTGTTTATGCTCTTGGTTTTTAACGTGGGTATATTTTCCTATACAAATCTAAAAATTAGATTTTACCAATCTCGGCATCGTCTCCGACTTCTTCATGGGTATCGATCACATAATTGACGATTTCTTGAACAGTAGTGTAAGCAACACCCACATAAGTATCAGCCGCACCGTAGTATATAGCAATTTTTCCGGATTCAGCGTCATGCAGTGTAGCACAAGGGAAAATAACGTTATTCACAAATCCTCTTTCCTCGTACCACTCTTCAGGAGTTAACACGAAATTTTTGGAGCGGTATTTCACTTTGGAAGGCTCATCGAGGTCCAGAATGACCGCACCCATGCTGTACACGAGTCCGTTGCATGTTCCAGTTACACCGTGATAGAACATCAACCATCCTTCGGAAGTTTCGATTGGAGCCGGACCGCCCCCGATTTTAGTGCTTTGCCACCAGCCTTGACCGCCTTTGGTCATTACATGCCGATGCTTGCCCCAGTATACGAAATCAGGGCTCTCACTAAGGAATACGTCTCCGAATGGAGTGTGACCGCTATCACTTGGCCGGGACAGCATAACGAAGTTGCCATTTATTTTCTTAGGGAATAGAACGCCATTGCGGTTAAACGGCAGGAACGGATTCTCTAGGCTGGTAAAGGATTTAAAGTCTTGCGTTTTGGCAACGCCGATTGCAGCACCGTAGAAATCCGTACACCAGATGATATAAAAGGTGTCCTCTACCTTTACGAGTCGAGGATCATAGGCATAACGCGGTTGATAGGGATTCCCTGCTTCATCTACAAATTGAATGGGCTCATCATCAATTTTCCAGTCCAGTCCATCCACACTATATCCCATGCGCAGATGCGGGCGGGTTGTATTGTCTTCTACTCGAAATACACCAACAAAGCTACCTTCATGTGCGGCTACCGCACTGTTGAATATGCGAGCTACTCCTTTAGCCGGATTTCTCTTGATAACCGGGTTATCACTGTGTCTCCATAACGGGTTAACATGTCCTTCTGGCTTCTCCTGCCAAGGAACATTAGGTAGATTATTTCCAATCAACTTTACTTCTTTCATAGTAAGGTATGACTCCCTTCAATTTTAAAGTTCGGATGTTTCTATAAATACATTAGTCAAAAAAACTAACAAATACAATAACTTTTATATCACCGTCCCCAATTTTTTATATTAGAGATAATAGAAAATGATAACTTACAGTGAATATTGACAATAACATCGCTTACAAAACTATTATAAACCTATTTTTCATTGAAAACGATGGTTTTTATCGTTCATTCTAGTCTTCTTTTGTTATTTTTGTTTTATAATATGTATATGTTATTATTATTAATAATCACGAATCTTCACACTTAAATGCATTTTCCTCTTGAAATCAACGCCAAAAAAGTATATAACTAAATTGAAATGTTATTACTAAATAACAAATTAGTAATAACAATATAACAAAATTAACAATGGAAATAACGGCTCCTTGAACATCTCAGGTTTCACATTCACTTACAGAACAATGGGAGGTTGTCATGGTATTGAATAATGAGTATATCGGAGGCGTTACTTGGGGATTCGTGGGTAGACGGGGAACATGGAAGAACGATGCGGCTGAAAAGTCCATGGAATTAATGTCTTCAACTACAGGAGCCAACTGGACAGCTATCGCCTTCAGCGCTCTTCAGGCCACCCCTCAATCCACAGAAATACCTTACTGGGACAATCCAACCGTAACGGATGAGGAGGTTCATTGGGCGATATCCAAAGCCAAGTCATTGAACCTGAAGGTATGTCTTAAGCCGATAGTTAATTGTGCCGACGGAACCTGGCGGGCGCATATCAATTTTTTTGACAAGGATGTTCCTTGCGAGCCTAAATGGTCTCAATGGTTCAACTCATATCGAAACTTTATCCTCCATTATGCCGCTATAGCTGAAGAAACCGGCTGTGAGATGTTTTGTGTAGGCTGCGAGCTTGTTCAGTCGGATCGCCGTGACCAAGAATGGCGCACATTGATTGCTGAGGTTCGCAAGGTCTACACCGGAATCCTAACTTATAATTGCGACAAATATCAGGAGGATAATGTAACCTGGTGGGATGCTCTTGATGTGATTTCCTCCAGCGGATATTACCCCGAACATGACTGGGAAGCACATCTTAACCGGATTGAAGAGGTTGTAAAGACTCATGAGAAGCCGTTCTTCTTCATGGAAGCAGGATGTCCAAGCCGAACGGGAAGTGCTGCAATCCCTAATGATTGGTCACTTCCGGGAGAGCCCAGTCAAGAAGAGCAAAGCCGTTTCTACCAGGCCATGTTCACTCATTGCAAGTCTAGAAAATGGGTTCAAGGCTTTATGTTATGGGATTGGCCGGCCCGTCTATACCCTGCAGAAGAAGGACCCCAGAACGATGATTACTGTATGTATGGCAAAGAAGCAGCGGATATCATCAAGAAATATTACACCGAACTAATTCTGTATTATCAGGGAGTGAACGAGAATAATGAGTAACAAACGGGTGGAGTGGTTGTCGCAACTGGAACACGAACTCAAAGAGAATATTCTAAGCTTCTGGATCCAACATACCATAGACGAGAAAAATGGCGGTTTCCTGGGAGAAATCGACTCAAAGATGAATGTTATTGCCAACGCCCGGAAAAGTCTAGTGCTGAACGCCCGGATTCTTTGGACATTTGCGAGCGCTTACCGAGTCTATGGTCAACCTGAATATTTAACCATGGCAGACCGTGCCTATGCGTATTTGCAAAGCTTCTTCACCGACAAGGAGTATGACGGACTATATTGGATGGTTGATGCTGAAGGCCAGCCTTCAGAGGACAAAAAGCAGGTCTATGGGCAAGCCTTTGTTATCTACGCTTTAGCCGAATATTACCGGGCAACTCCGTCTCCAGAGGTATTGGAGAAAGCCATCGGGCTGTTTCATATTCTTGAGAAATACAGTTATGATTCCCGCAATAAAGGGTATATTGAAGCTTTGTCCCGCGAATGGCAAATGACTGACAACTTAACCTTAAGCAGTAAGGATATGAATGAGAAGAAATCGATGAACACACATCTGCATGTATTGGAAGCCTATACGGGGCTTTATAGAGTCTGGAAATCGGAGCTTCTGCATCATAAACTATCCGAACTAATTGAGACTATGCTGGATCATATTATCGATCAGGACGGAAAGCACTTCCATCTATTCCTAGATGAGGAATGGAATGTTAAGTCTGACCGAATTTCCTACGGCCATGACATTGAGGGTAGCTGGCTGCTCGTAGAAGCTGCGGAAGTTCTGGGAGATCAAGCCCTTCTACAACGTGTAAAAGACGTAGCTGTTTCCATGGCCGAAGCCGTTCTTGCCGAGGGTATCGCTGAAGATCATGGGATTTGGAATGAAGCGGATGCTAACGGTCTTGTGAGCAGGGATAAAGACTGGTGGCCGCAGGCCGAAGCTGTAGTCGGTTTCTACAATGCTTACCAATTAACAGGGGATACAAAGTATGAAGATGCAGCATTTGGAACCTGGAGATTTATTGATAAGTACATCGTAGATCATGAACAGGGTGAATGGCACTGGGGTGTGGATGAGAACCTTCAACCTCTTGCTCATGAGCCTAAAGTAAGTGCTTGGAAATGTCCTTATCATAACAGCAGAGCCTGCTTCGAAATGATCGAACGACTCAAATTAATCACAAAGGAGCACTAATTATGAATTCATTATTCGAGGAACGCAAACAACAATTAACAGCACGTTATGAGGAACTGATCGGTCGCCACAACGAGAAGCTTCCTTACGGAAACGGCATCTATGACCGCTATCGTTACCCTCTACTCACTGCTGAACATGCTCCATTGATCTGGCGTTATGACTTTAATCCAGATACTAACCCCTATTTCGCTGAAAGAATTGGAGTCAACGGAATATTTAATCCCGGTGCTATTGAATTAGACGGAAAATTCTATATTGTAGCTCGTGCTGAGGGCGTTGACCGCAAATCATTTTTTGCGGTAGCTGAAAGTGACAGCGGCGTAGATGGATTCCGCTTCTGGGATCACCCGGTCGTAATGCCGGAGACCGAAGATCCGGATGTGAATGTCTATGATATGAGACTTGTAAAACATGCGGACGGCTGGATCTATGGATTATTCTGCACAGAGCGTAAAGATCCGGATGCACCGCACGGTGATCTCTCCAGTGCTGTTGCCCAGTGCGGAATCGCCCGGACTAAGGATCTGAAATCTTGGGAACGGTTGGCTGATCTGAAGACTGGCTCCGCGCAGCAGCGTAACGTGGTCCTGCACCCAGAATTCATTGACGGCAAATACGCATTCTATACCCGTCCACAGGACGGCTTCATCGATGCAGGCTCCGGCGGCGGTATTGGTTGGGGATTGTCTGATACCATTGTGAATGCAGTAATCACCGAAGAGACTATTATGGATCAACGCTACTACCACACCATTAAAGAAGTGAAGAACGGGCAAGGACCTGCTCCAATCAAAACCTCACGCGGCTGGCTGCATATCGCTCACGGTGTACGGAATACGGCTGCAGGGCTGAGATACGTGCTCTACGCTTTCCTGTCTGATTTAAATGAGCCTAACAAAGTGACATATGCTCCAGGTGGGCACTTCATTGCTCCGGAGGGTGAAGAACGTGTAGGAGACGTATCCAACGTGGTATTCTGTAATGGGGTAATCGCACGAGATAATGGAGACATCTATATCTATTACGCTTCCTCAGACACACGTATTCATGTAGCCACTACTACTGTGGACCAAATGCTCGATTATGTAATGAACACCCCTGAAGACCCGCTCCGTTCTTACGCTTCAGTTCAACAGCGGATTAGCTTGATCGACCGCAACCTTGAGTTGAAATAGGTTATTATACAAAAGGCGTTTACCACCAGCTAAGAATCATACTGGTGGTAAACGCCTTTTTGTGCGCGGTCTCTTTTAGACAGAGTTGGATTCCACATTCATTTCTTTAGATGGTACGGCACTGTAGTAATAATCACATCTCTCCGCCGCAACAAATGAGCACGAATGAACAGGCTGGTTTGATTATGAAGGATATTGTGCCAACCTTTCTTAGGAATAAATTGGGGGATTATAACCGTTACCTGATAGTTGGATTCACTCGCCTTACGTTGGACGGTATCAATAAATTTAGTCAAGGGTTGAAGAATGCTTCTATAGGGTGAATGCAGGGTGACCAATCTTACTCCGGGCTGCCACTTTTTCCATTTGGCTTCAAATATAGCTTCATCTTCTCTTTCGAAAGGAACATAGACGGCAATAATATGTTGGGCCGATAATGATTTGGCATAGTTTAAAGAGTAATCTACAACATGCGTGATGCCCGCTACAGGAACAATAATTACATTCCCTTCTATGGGTATAGACGGCTCGCAAGTGGTTATTCTCAATTGGTCAGCTACCGCATCATAATGCTTTCTAATTCTAAAAAACAGCCATAATATAAGGGGAATAAAAATTAAGACAGGCCAGACCTGTAAGAACTTGGTTAAGAAGAACATGACGGTGACGATAAAGCTAATCAAAGCACCCGTCGAGTTAATCAAGAACTTGGGAAGCCAGCCTTTAGGTTTTTGGCGAATCCATTTCAACATCATACCCGTTTGCGAAAGCGTAAATGGGATAAACACCCCTACTGCATAAAGAGGAATTAGATGCTCGGTCTGCCCTTTAAAAGCCAAAATCAAAAGTATAGACAACAAACCCAGAATAATGATCCCATTGGAATACCCCAGCCGATCTCCACGAACCGTAAACATTCTAGGGATATACTTATCCTTAGCGAGATTAACTGCAAGTAAAGGGAAAGCCGAATAGCCTGTGTTAGCAGCCAGGATTAAGATCAAGGCTGTTGTCCCCTGAATGAAGTAATACATAAAGTTCCGTCCAAATATCTGCTCCGAGATTTCGGAGACGACGGTAACGTTTTCCTGAGGACTAATTCCGTAATAATACGCTAAAAATACGATGCCCGTAAATAACAAAGCAAGCAGTGTCCCCATGGCAACCAACGTTTTTGCCGCATTATTAGGAGCAGGTGATTTAAAGTTGGGAATTGCGTTCGATATGGCTTCTACACCTGTTAATGCGGAGCTTCCCGAGGCGAATGCCCTAAGAAGAAGGAATAAGCTGATTCCCGCCACGGGGGTTCCGATAGGGGTATGTAATTCCGGTGGAACATTTCCCATAAATATATTAAAAATACCTACAGCGATTAGAAGGAACAAAGCTAAAACGAATAAATAAACCGGGTAAGCTAATATGGATGCAGACTCCGTTACGCCTCTTAAATTTAAGGTGGTAATAAATATTACAAAAAAGACGGCAATGATAACATTATACGAATGTAAGCTTGGAAAAGCCGATGTGATGGCATCCGACCCAGCAGACACACTTACTGCCACGGTTAGAATATAATCAACCAACAGTGAGCCTCCAGCGATTAAACCCGGGAATAAACCCAAATTTTCCTTAGAGACAACATAAGCCCCTCCTCCATGAGGATAGGCAAAAATAATTTGCCTGTAAGATAAAATAAGCGCTATTAATAAAACTAATACTCCAATCGCGATCGGCATGGAATACCAAAATGCTGCGGCACTAACTGTGATTAATACAATTAATATTTGCTCCGGTCCATAGGCTACTGAAGATAAGGCATCTGAAGAAAGAATGGCAAGCGCTTTTTTCTTATTCAATTTTTGCTCGCCCAACTCCGTTGATTTTAACGGTCTCCCGATCAAGAATTTCTTTAGAGAAGAATACATCTTCATTCACCGCCACATTTTTTATCTTATATTACCCTGCAAATAAATTATTAACCTCAAAGGCCAGGATGTAATACTGGATATAAAATGCGTGATTTATGAATTAATATTCTTCCATGAAAAAGTCTTCTAACGTTTAGGCTCATCGACAGAATCACGGTGAACGATATCTGCAGTAATTAAGATTTTTTCCAGGGGGGCAGTCGAATTATGGATACGGGCCAGAAGCTTCTCCACCGCTGCCCTCCCCATAGCTTCTTTAGGTACATGCACTGTAGTTAGCGGGGGGATTCCCCGTGATGCATCCTCAATATTATCGAAGCCGGTAACAGATAGATCCCCTGGAACTTGTACGCCCTCTTCTCTAAGTGCATCACTCACGGTAAGTGCAATGAAATCATTAGCACACAAAATAGCTGTTGGAAGTGATTGGTCCTTCTTCCTTTTGGCTACCCAGCTTTTAAACTCTTCCTTGAACGTTCCGTCATCCATACCTTCAAGGAACAGCATAGTATCATCCTGTAAGGGAGACTTTACTCCATTCTCCTCAAGCGCACTGCGGAATCCGATCCAACGGTCCCTAAAGCTGCGCGAGTAGCGGATATTCCCGATAAAATGGATCTGAGTATGACCTATACCCATCAGATGATTCGTTAACCTGGTCATGGAATCGACATTATTAGCAAATACAGTATCACTTGGAATCAACGGATCTTCATGATCAATCAGTACCATGGGCAGTCCAATTCGGTGAACCTCGAGCAATAACGATGTGGAAATTTGGCCTACGCCAACCAGCCCAAGAATACCACTCGGGTTAAGAATATTAATAAAATTATCCGCACGATGCTCGGATACGATCACCATACCCAAACCTTCACTGTCGAGTGCTAATGCAATACCGTCCACAATCTTCCCCCAATACAGGGAATCCTGTGTCTGTGAACGAATGTTAGGCATCAGTACAAGCACAGACTGTTTATTACGATCACTATTGGGCAGGGAAGGTGTACGTTTAATCCCTTGTACATAAGCATTTTTTTGTGTGAAATAACCCAGCTGTGAGGCTGCCTGTATGACCCTCTCTCTTGTTGTTTCATTAACTCCTTCTTTCCCTGAAAGGGATTTGGAGACTACGAACTTAGACACCCCTAAATGATCGGCTATTTTTTGCATCGTAATTTTCTTGGCCATGATTAAGAACCTCCATAAATATGCTAACTTTTTAGGATAATATAACAAATACCTAACAAAAATTATTATACGTCTATCGATGCTATTACACAACAAGAAGAAAGTAGCTGTACACAAAGAAAAGCTAATACATCCATACATAGAGAAACCGCTACTTCACGAGGGAAGCAGCGGTCTCTTGCGACGATCTTAAAATTTATTTGACCTACTAGATAGTGAACAACGACAACTTTTCTTTCAATTGGCTGGAAGCAGTCTCCAACTTACCAGAAAGCGTTACAAGATGAACACTAACACTTTGCTGTTCGCTGCTCAGTGAAGCCACCTCTTGAGAAGTTGCAGAAGATTCTTCGGCTACTGCGCTGACATTGCCCATGGCCTCTGATAATACGCCCTGGGAGTGATTCAGACTGTTAATAGATTCCGTTACCGACTCCAAACTTGTAATGAAATCATTCATCTGCCCTTGAACCGATACAAAGATATCACTCGTACTCTTCACCGAGCTCATTTGTTCCTTGAAGAGCGGAGCCACTTCAGATAATACAGAGACCGTTTCATTCATTTCAGCCATAATCTTATCCGTAATACCAGCTACCAGAGCAATGGATTGCTTCGACTGGTCCGCAAGCTGTCGAACTTCTCCTGCAACGACCATAAAGCCTCGACCTGCTTCACCTGCACGTGCTGCCTCAATAGTTGCATTCAGCGATAAGATATTCGTCTGTTGCGTGATGTTCTTCATTACATCCAGAACCTTGATTACAGAGAACACAGTCTCTTTCAGGTTATTCACTCTTTCTACCAGAGCACCTGTCATTTCACCGGTACGACTTGTTTGTTCCAGCAAGCCCTTAAGCTGCTTTGCTCCCTGCTCACTGGCTTCTCCAACGCCACGAGCCGCTGCATCCATCTCTTGGTTAGCAGATACGACGGTTACCATCTGCGATGAAATCAACTCGGTTAGATCACTGCCCCGTTCTGCCTCTAATGCTAGACTTCCGGCACCTCCGGCAATTTCCTCAGTAGCTGCTGCAATTTCCTTTGCAGACACAGCTGTCTTACGTGAAGCCTCTCCCAGTTCGCCTGCCGTCTCCAATACTTCACGGGCGGTCTCCGTTGTTTGAGCAACCAAATCCGTAATACGTTCCATCATGATATTAAAGGATGCAGACAGCTGGCCGATTTCATCATGAGAAACATATTCTGTACGAACACTTAAGTCTCCCTTAGCCCCCTCAACCATTAAGTCCTTCAAACGAGCTAAAGGACGGGCAATCATACGAACCATCCACATTCCCAGCAGAACCGCTAACAGAGCTGCAGCTCCCGCTGCTAAATACGTTGTTACAAGGATAGGTTTAGCTGCCTTAACAAGTTCACCCGTCGGAACTATGCCGGACAACTTCCAATCGGCCGTTGACATCGGATTATATACAGCTAGTAAGTCCTTACCGTCAGAGCCGGTGGTTTCTTGGCTGTTACTCTGGGTTTTGCTCTCTTTAATAAATCCAAACTCTGATGGCTTACCGTCATCTTCCTTTGCACTGGAAGCAACCACGGTTCCATCCGCAGTAACAAGCTGAACTCGGGAGCCTTCACCCAATTTAACACTATTAAAGGCATCTTCAAGCATTTTATTTTTCAATTCAAACAAGACTACATAACCTGTGCTGTCACCCAAGTTTTTGAGGGATCGCACCATGGCGATATTGGTTCCGCCTTTTCCTTCAACGGCTGTTGAGAACCAAAAATTAGGAGAACCTTTGCCTTCCTTAGTATAATAAGGTTTATATTCCTGTGTATTCGCTACAACCTTCTTATACCATTCCTGATCTCTCACACCCTCGAGGGCTAGTCCTGAACTGCCACTCGTAATAATATCAAGATCCGGCTTTTCCGGAATAAAGGATACACTCACGAAATTCGAATCCGAGGTTGTTTGGCTCGAAAGTTTCTTGCTAATGCTATTCGTAGCTACAAAACTTTCGTAGTAGGTCTTCGAACTCTGCATGGCTGTCAGATCACTTTGAATCTGAGGATCAAAAAACAGCTGAATAGACAGGTTTTCATATTGTTTAAGTATAATATCAAGCTTCTCAGATGTTTGTATAACGGTCTGGCGGTTAGCCTCTGACACATTATCCTTGATCGTGTTCTTCGCTTTAGTATAAGACAATAACCCCAATGCTAGCACTACGACAACTATACTGGATAAAAAGATCAAAAACAGTTTCACTCCTACAGACTTAATAGGGTTGACCTTTCTCACTTGTCTTGCTGAACCGTGCATAACCCCTTTAAAGCTGAATCCAGAGGGAATTCTTTTGTTGCCTTGAGTAGTCTTACCGCTATCTGTCTCTGTTTTCTGTGTAATCAACGACTTCCCCTTAATTCCCACTCTCATCCTTCTTTCTTTCCGCTTTTCCTTCTTACTCTCCTTTTGTGGAGTCCCCATTAACATTCACCTACCAGTTGGATTATAAGCTATATGTAAGCGTAATCTATGTATTATATATCGGCAGAGTTAGAGTTTCATGTTAGAAATTTTATATTTTTGTGATAAATTTTTATATTTTTCTCTCATTTCCGCCATTTTTTTATATATAAAAAAATGGGCCTCCCTCTAACAAGGAAAAGCCCCACTTTTAATGTTTTATTTAATATTCTTTTTCTTCCGCATCATATCGAAGTAAGCTATAGGCTGATCCACTTTCATACGAACAGCCTGCAACGGATGACGTGCTGCATCAAGAGGATTTCCGTCTGTATCCCATAGTTCTCCTACCGTTTGTTTGAAGAAGGTATTATCTGGGCCAAAAAACTCCACTTCTTGCCCTGGCTTGAAGTGATTCCGTTGTTGTATCAGGGCAGTGCCAGTCTCAGCGTCGTATTCAATCACCAATCCGGCAAAATCATAAGGGGCAGCCTTTTCCTCCGGCTCATAAATATGATCCTCATGGTCAGGTGTATCATAGAAAAAGCCTGTATTAAGCGGACGGTTAGCCGCTTTATTAAGCTCCTCGAGCCATTCAGGATTCAGTACATAATGCTCGGGATCTGCCATATAAGCATCGATAGCCTTACGGTAGGCATTAACCACTGTGGCCACGTAATGAATGGACTTCATTCGCCCTTCAATTTTGAAGCTGTCAATTCCTGCCTCAATGAGATCCGGAATACTCTCCAGCATGCATAGGTCTTTGGAGCCCATGGAGAATGGATTGTCCTCCGATTGATGCAGAGGAAGCTGAGTTACTCCGGGCTGCAAGAGTTCAGGCGATACCTGATTCCCCGCCTCTTCCTCGGATACCCAGGTACCCTCTGGGCGGTCGTCCTGGAATAAATCATATTTCCAGCGGCAGGATTGGCAGCAACCTCCGCGATTGGAGTCCCGGTCTGTGAAATGGTTTGATAGAACACAGCGTCCAGAGTAAGACGAACACATCGCTCCGTGGATGAACGTCTCAATTTCGATGTCGACATGATTTTTAATCTCCGCTATCTCTTCAAGACTGGTCTCCCGTCCTAATACAACTCGAGGAAGTCCCTCTTCCTTCCAGAAGGATACGGCTTGCCAGTTCAGTGTTGATTGTTGGGTACTCAGATGAACTTCAAGTCCAGGTACCAGACGGCGGGCAGTATCCACGATGGCCGGATCTGCCACGATAATCGCTGAAATCCCTACTTCATATAAATTACGCAGGTATTCTTCAATACCGGCGACATCTTCGTTGTGAGCATAAATGTTGGCAGCCACAAACACCTTGGCACCATACTTCTTTGCAAATTCTACACCCTCGCGCATTTCTTCGAAGCTGAAATTATCCGCACCCGAACGAAGGCCATATTTCTGCCCTCCGATATATACTGCATCCGCACCATAATGCACGGCGAATTTCAATTTTTCCAAATTGCCTGCCGGAGCAAGGAGCTCCGGTTTGTCCAGGCGATAACGTTTGCCCTTATGCTGCGGCTTTGCCATGGTTTCCATTCCTTTTCTCCTCTCGCTGTTAACCTGTATCATAATTTTAGAATACTTGCTCTTTATAGAAAAATCCGAAAGACAGCTCCCGTTCCGGTTCCTGCAGATGTTTGATTGGGTTCAACCAATTCTCACGAAAGGCATAAGCGGCGGGATTAGCTATATACAAGTCTATAGCGTGACGATAGGCTTTGACTACCGCTACATTGTAGGCAATAGGCTTGAATAAGCCTTCTATCTTGAAGCTGTCCACGCCAGCCCCCATCAGTACATGCAGATCCTCCAATATACAAATATCGTTCGAACTCATAATATGGGTACCGTTCTCATCCTCATAGATCGGGAACTTCTCATTCTGACGTTCGGACTCAATCAGGAACAGACCGCGGTCCTTACCCAGACTTCCGCCGTCACTTGGTCGGCCTTGATGAGACATATAGCTCTCAACCAATTTGCGTTTGGAGTGATATATGTTGGTCATGCCATGGACTTGAACCTGTGCCTCCACTTCCAGAAGCGGCATCATCTCCGTCATTTCCTCCATATTCAATTCACGGGCGAGGACCACCCGGGACGCACCCTTGCTTCCCCAATAATTAGCTGTAGCGTAATTAGTAGAGGTCATCTCCGCATTCCAGTGCAGATTCAAGCCGGGGGCTTCCTTTTTCACGGTCATCAGCACAGCTGGATCTCCGAATTCAATGCCATCCACTCCGAGTTCAGCAATAGCTTTGACATAGGCTGGGAGCTCGTCCAACAGGCGGTTAGGCATTAAGCCGCCTAAGCCGGCATATATTTTGCAGCCTCGTGCATGAGCCATAGCTACAACAGCTTCCGTATCTTTCAAGGAAAAATGTCCGGCCAGTCTCATGCCGAAACGGTCATCTCCGATCAGCAAAGCATCTGCCCCGGCATCCAGCAGCGCAGCCGCTTCTTCCAAGGAAGCTGCCGTCGCCAGTAGCTCCGGTTTCTTATTCATGGTTTATCCTCCTATGGCGTATTCTGTTTCCTGCGCCACTCTTTTATTTTAATAGATTATTTAGCAGATTTATTACTTTTTTGAATATTGGCTAAATGTTCCTTGTACGTCTTAGCAAATAAATGGGCTTGAGTGCCGTCTTTTTTTGTCACATAAAAGAAAAAGTCCGATGCTTCAGGCGAAAGGGCGGCCTCGATCGCGGCAAGTCCAGGATTACAAATAGGGCCCGGTGGCAATCCAACATTCCGGTACGTATTATAAGGGCTGTCTACTTCAAGATCTTTATTTAAAAGTCTTTCCTTTTGTTTGTCCAATAAATATTGAACGGTTGCATCGATCTCCAGCTTTTGTCCTTTTTCAAGCCGGTTATAGATAACTCCCGCCACAAGCGGACGTTCGCTATCTACCACGACCTCCCGCTCCACAAGCGAAGCCACCGTTAACAGCTCATGCAAAGACAATCCGCGCTCCTTCAGCTTTTGCTGCCAGTTCGGGATGGTATCCAGTTTCTTATTGAATTGGGCAAGCATCGCTTCCACCACTTCTTGAGCGGTGCTGTCTTTAACGATTTCATAGGTCTCAGGAAATAAATAACCCTCCAACCTGTGACGAATCCCTTTTTCGTTGGGAATGCCAAGGACATCAGTCTCTTTAAGTTCTGTACCCGTGTTCACTAAATCCAGAAAAACAGCTGAATCTATTTTCCAAGCTTCTTCAAGCTTGTCCACAACCTGCTCTGCGGTATATCCTTCAGGTATTGTAAAAACAACCGTTTCTTCCTTAAGCACATCTCCCGCGTTTAAGCGTGTTATGAGATTATCATAGGTATCTCCCGGTTTGGCACTGTAGGTCCCCGCCTTAAACTGGGAGCCTTCCTTCGTCCACTTCAAATATCCCTTAAAAAAAAGACTTTTACGAATAATTCCATTTTGCTCAAGAAGATCAGCAATTTCCGAACTTCCCATACCTTTTTCAATCGTAAATGTTACGGCGGGTCCCGCAGAACTTACAGGCTGCATCCCGTTCCAAATATACCATGCTCCGCCTCCAGCTGCTGCTACAAGCAGCAGAATCAAGATTAGCACAGTGCGGATTGCGGATTTCAAGGTTTCTCCTCACTTTCCGATTATAAATATAAAATTCTATTGTCTTAAATTCAACATTTATTTTTATAAGTTTCTAATAAAAACGAAAAAACATGAAATTGAAGCAAAAAGAGCGCGGAATTCTCCGCCCTCCTTTTGCAATCTGTACATGTAAGCTATTAGACTTGAGTTTACTCGAGATCTTCGCCTGGAAAGGTCATCTCATCATACAGCTCTGAAATATCTTCCCATTCTTCGTCGTCTACAATGCTCTCAAGTTCTGGCAACCCATCAGGGGAAACAACAATTCGCAATATTTCATGCTCTCCTGCTCCAGGACTTCCCAACACTGCATAACCACGGCCTTCGATCTCGAACTCGGCAATAATATCATAAACGGAAGATTTGCCTTGCTCGTCCTCCAGTTCTACTGCTTCTCCATATGCTTCTTTAAGCTTCGATGTCCATACCGCTTTATCGGCGGAAAAATCAGTCATTCTCCGCTCCTCCATCCAGTTCGTCGACAAGTGTATTGAAAGTCTCTTCGACAATCGCCCACTCCTCGTCATCCTCGATCATGAACAGCTGAAGATCGTCTCCTTCTTCCTCATAACGGAACGCATACACCTCATCGGTTTCTTCGTCCTCGGAATCAAGCGGAACAACCATCATGTATTTGGAATCCGAACCATCTACCTCGAATTTCATGATGACTTCAAATTCCTCTTCATTGCCCTCTTCATCGGGAATATAAATAATTTCCGGTTCTTCGTCTTGGCCTATTTGCTCGTTTGTCATTATGTTGCACCCCTCACCTTTTACTGTTAGCATCCAAAAAATTTTGCAAAATCAGGGCTGCGGCCATCTTGTCCACAAGCCCTTTGCGCTTCTTCCGGCTGACGTCCCCTTCAATCAGCACCCGCTCGGCGGATACTGTCGTCAGACGCTCATCCCAAAGGTGTACGGGCAATTCCAATTGCTCCCGCAGCTTGTCGGCGAATTCAATGCAAATTTCACCGCGGGGACCTACTGTACCATTCATATTCTTCGGGAGGCCAACTATTACCTCGCCTATTTCGTACTCTTTAACCAGTTGACGGATTCGTTCGAACTCATTTCCGTTACCACGGCGTTCAATGGTCTCCAAAGCTTGTGCAGTCCATCCAAAAATATCGCTTGTGGCTACACCGATTCTGCGATCACCGTAATCTAATCCCAGCTTTTTCATCATTGAGTGTCGTCCACCCGATTATTAGCGAGATAGAAGCGAACCAGTTCTTCGATCAACTCATCACGTTCTTTCCTCCGGACCAAACTTCTGGCATTGTTATGGCGCGGAATGTAGGCCGGATCTCCAGAAATCAGATACCCTACGATCTGGTTGATTGGATTATAATCTTTCTCCACCAGCGCGTCGTGTACAGAAAGTAGTATTTCCCGGGGAGAGGCTTCCTTTTCGTCGCCCTTCACATTAAATTTAACCGTTTTGTCCATGGAGTCCATTTGTGACACCTTCCTTCTGCAAAAACATCTATAAGATGGCCTCGCAAAGTTGCTACTATACAGCTTTCTTACTGTCCCATCATAACATATTCACTGCCTATCAGTGAAATCCTTCCAAGGTAATAACGCTTTTTTTGGCAATTTGTCTACAAAATACGCAAGAATTCGTTTTTTTAAGCCAAACATTCGTTAAATCTTACAAATGTTGGAGTCGTTCTAGGCTTGCGCAACTATAAGTTCTTCAGCCTTACGCAGTGCCTCTTCCAGCTTGGATGCATCCTTACCGCCAGCTTGCGCCATGTCAGGCCGTCCGCCGCCGCCGCCGCCGCACACCGCTGCAACTTCCTTCACCAGCTTACCTGCGTGTAGGCCCTTCTTGACCAACTCCTGCGGTACAGCTACAACAAAGTTCACCTTGTCATCCATGACAGCACCCAGAACAAGGACTGCATCAGGAAGCTTAGATTTCAATTCATCCGCTGTAGAACGAAGAGCATCAATGTTTCCGGCCTGAACCGAGACAGCTAACAATTGAATACCATTGCCTACAGTTTTCACCTGACTCGTAAGCTCAGCTGCAAAAGTAGCACTTAATTTGGATTGCAAAGACTCATTCTCCCGCGAAATCTCACGTACCTGAGCATGCAATGCTTCAATACGTTTGGGAACATCATTCAAAGACGACTTAAGCAGGCTTGCTGATTGTTTCAGTAAATCAAGCTGACTTTCTGTATATTGATACGCATATCTTCCGGTTACAGCCTCGATCCGACGAACACCGGAGCCGATTCCGCTCTCGCCAAGCAGCTTGAACACTCCGATTTGTGAAGTATTGGAGACATGGCATCCACCGCATAATTCCAGACTGTAATCACCAACCTGTACCACGCGAACGACATTGCCGTATTTCTCACCGAAGAGTGCCATTGCTCCCATCGCTTTAGCTTCATCAATTAATTTATTCTCAATCACTACATCAAGGCCACGCCAGATTTGTTCATTGACGCGGTGTTCAATCTCAGTTAATTCCTCCGGTGTAATTGCACCGAAATGCGAGAAGTCAAACCGCAAACGCGCTCCCTCAACAAGGGATCCCGCCTGATTCACATGTCCTCCAAGGACTTCCTTTAGTGCTTTATGCAGCAGGTGAGTTGCTGTATGATTCTTCACGATATCCTCACGTTGTGCACGGTTTACCTCTGCGCGAACCGTATCACCTACTATTAACTCCCCGGCTTCCACCGTCACAAGATGTACATGTTGTCCGTGCGGAGCCTTGAATAGTCCTTGTACCTTCGCGGTTACGGAACCGCCGGTGAGAATACCTGTGTCGCTAACTTGTCCGCCGCTTTCTGCGTAAAACGGTGTGGCTTCCAGAATGACCTGGCACTCTTTACCTTCGCCAACTCTGTCAGCAAGCACGCCGTCCACAACAATTGCAGCGATTTTTGACTCTATTATGGAGTCATTATAACCAACAAATTCACTTTTAACCGTTAAATCTGCTAAAGCACCGCCCTGAACTTTCATACTTCCGCTATCGTGGCGAGCGGCTCTGGCACGGTCGCGCTGTTCTTGCATAGCCGCATCAAAGCCCGCACGATCCACAGTCAAACCTTGCTCGGAGGCATAATCTTCCGTCAAATCGAACGGGAAGCCATAGGTATCATATAATTTAAAAGCATCGGCCCCTGCAATTGCGCTGAGTCCGTCAGCTTTTGCTTTGTTACTAATTTCACCCAGGATTGCCAGACCGTCTGAAAGCGTCTCATGGAAGCGCTCTTCCTCTGTACGGATAATCTTTGCAATGTACTCACGGTTCTCTACCACGGATGGGTAGTAAACACCCATAACTTCTCCGACAGTAGCGGTCAATTCATGCAGGAAAGGACGATCTAAGCCCAAGGTCTTTCCGTAACGTACAGCACGGCGTAGCAGACGGCGGATAATGTAACCTCGGCCTTCATTGGAAGGAAGGACGCCATCGCCCACCGCGAAGGTAACCGTACGGATATGGTCGGCAATAACCTTAAGTGCGATATCCTGCTCCAAACTGTCTTTATACTTCACACCGGCAAGCTGTGCCGTCTTTTGGATAATGGGTTGGAATAAATCGGTATCAAAGTTGGAATCTACATCTTGCAAGATGGAAGCAAATCGTTCAAGACCCGCACCTGTATCAATATTCTTATTCGGAAGCGGTGTGTAGCTGCCGTCTTTATTGTGATTGAATTGCGAGAAGACAAGGTTCCAGACTTCCAAGAAACGCTCGTTCTCTCCAGCTGGATTCACTTCTGGGTCAGATAAATCACCATATGCATCCCCGCGGTCATAGAAAATTTCTGAGCACGGACCGCATGGACCTTCGCCGATATCCCAAAAATTATCTTTATCCAGCTTGTATATACGCTCTGCTGGCAGGCCGATTTTTTCATTCCAGAGCTTGAACGCTTCTTCGTCTTCATGATAAACCGTTACGTACAAGCGCTCTGGATCGAAACCGATCCATTCTTTTCCCGTCAGGAATTCCCATGCCCAAGTAATAGCTTCCTCTTTGAAGTAATCACCAATGGAGAAGTTGCCGAGCATTTCAAAAAAAGTGTGGTGCCGGCGTGTTTTGCCCACGTTCTCAATATCATTGGTACGAATACATTTCTGCGAGTTGGTCAGACGCGGATTTTCCGGAATCTCCCGGCCGTCAAAATATGCCTTTAGCGGTGCCATGCCGGCATTGATCCATAACAGTGAAGGATCGTTATGGGGTACAAGGGAGGCACTGGGCTCCACTTTGTGACCTTTACTTTCAAAAAACTCAAGCCATTTGGAACGGATTTCACTTGCTTTCATAATATACAGCTCCCGTCTCATAGTTAATGCGGCACTTACGCCGAATTACAATTTTTCTCCATAAAATTTTAAAGAAAAATACAAAAAAACGCCCCTGAAATAGTTCAGGGACGATTATTATCGCGGTACCACCCTGGTTATCGCCTTGCTCGATTTGTTCGAACACTTGCAGACGATCGCCTTGTCGCGGCTGTTAACGGGAACCCCCCGGTGAGCTTGTTCTCACACTCCGAAATCAGCTTTCCGCCGTTTTGTCTTCAAGGTTCTCGCAGCCATTACGGACAGACCGTAAAGGAACCTATTCTCTGATCAAGCCATACCCCGGCGTACTTCATTTCATCAACGCTTTTTTTGCTTTGTATTTTAACATTTCAAGTATAGCCAGTGCCCTTATTTCTGTCAATCACAGACCGGAGTACTTACAACCCCTCCTCAGAAAAATCCACCGATTTTTAATGTCACTTTAAGAAAAAAGGCGTATACTATTCGTTTAGAAACGTTAGGAGAGGATAAGGGTGCGTCATTTTTTACCTACTAAACGATTGGGATATCTGCTGCTGGCATTATTTATAAGCGGGTTTGTTTTAAACTTCATTTTACAGGCTGCCTCTTATGATATGAATATTATTAGAGTGTTTAATTGGATATCGGAGTTTTACTGGCTTTATTTGTTTGGCAGTCTGTTCTTTTTCTTCTTGCTGCTTGCAGTTGCGGCGCTTCTACCTAATATGTATGCGGGGCCCTTGGTCGTTTTTATGGCGTGTGTTACTCTCGGCTTTGTCGATTATAAAAAGCTGACCACAACTGGAGAACCGTTGTTTCCATGGGATCTGATGCTCCTCAAAAATGCCGGGGAAATGAGCCGGATTACCAAAGGGATGGTTTCACCGCTTGCGATTATAATGGCCGTTGTCCTGCTTGCAGGCCTGATCTGGCTTATCTTCAAACTCCCTAAGCTAACTATCCGGCTGCCGCTACGATTTACTTATCTGCTGTTATCCCTTTCCATGATCTGGGGATTTGGTCTAATGGTCGGAGGTCAGCATACACTCGCTTCTGCCATCCGCTACCAGAATATTTATTGGAATCAGAAGGTGAACTATACTCAAAATGGATTTTTATTTGCTTTTACAGGGAATCTTAGACAGGATTTAATCGAAAAGCCGGAGCATTACAGCCGGGAGACTCTCATGCAAATTGCCAAAAAATACAATTCGTTGCCGGATATCGCATCCGTTTCTACACCTGTAGAGCAGCCAAATATTGTATATATGATGGACGAAGCCTTTTTTGATGTGACACGCCTTCCTGCTTTTACATGGAGTGAGGATCCCTTAAAGTTTATCCATTCGAAGGAAAAGTTAAGTCCATCAGGAGAATTGTTATCACCTGAATTCGGGGGGAATACCGCTAATATTGAATTTGAGGCGTTAACGGGGATGTCGATGTATTTCTTGAAGGACGGTTCAATTCCCTACCAGCAGAAAATTGTGAAAATGTCCTCGTTGCCTTCTATTGTCAGCATCCTCAAAGACAGGGGCTACAAGACGCTGGCGGTTCATCCTTTTGATGATACCTTCTACAACCGAAATCGGGTCTATCCGATTCTTGGGTTTGAACAGTTTACTAGCGAACAGGAGATGCAGAATGGTGGACGGATTACTCCGAATGGATACATCTCCGATAGGTCTGCCGTTCAAGAGGTTGTACAGGAACTGAAGGCATCTGACAAACCGACATTTGTACATTTAATTACCATGCAGAATCATTTCCCTTTCGTAAAAGGGATGAATGGGCCTAACACGATCACCGCCGAAGGAGTAAAGCCGGAACATAAAGAAGAGCTTGAAACTTATGTTCAGGATACAAAGTTGACAGATGAGGCGCTTGCTTTTTTAGATCAGGAGCTAAAGACCATTAAACGTCCAACCATTGTAGTATTCTGGGGGGACCACTTGCCCGCATTGTCTGCCGGAATCTACACACAAGCAGGCTGGGACAGCAATTCAAGAATGAAGCATGAAACACAGCTTCTGTACATCGCTAACTTTGATATCGGCAAGCAGCCTTTGGGTACACTTAGTCCTGCCTTTATCGGGCCGTCTATTTTTAAGTTAACCGGACAGTCCCTGCCAGCCTACTACAAGCTCCTGGAAAAAGTGCAAGAGGAAATCCCCGGATTAAGCAAAAATGTGCTTGTGGGCGCATCCGGCGATATCATAACCGGCTTAACCGCTGCACAGCAGGAATTGCTGAATGATTATAGGTTGGTAGAGTACGACATGCTAGAAGGAGAAAATTACTCACAGAGCCTGCTTTTTTAAGCAAGGCTCTTTTTTTATGAAGTGAGACCCCTTTTCCAATCTAGGTGAAAGCCCAAATAGTTGCCTTTTTGTTATCCAAACTTTAATTATTGTTATTTATCTCTGAAGCAGCTATAAGTATGATTAATCCGTAATGAAAACCCTTACAAGGAGGAGTGAAAATAATGAAACGCATGAAAAAATTAGGTCTCAGCAGCTTGGCTATGGTAATAATGAGCTGCGTTTTCCTGACATCATCGGTTTTCGCAGCTTGGGAATTTTGGGAGCCGCTTACTTATTTCAATTCAGCCAACTGGACCAAAGCAGACGGCTATTCCAATGGTGGCATGTTCAATTGCACCTGGCGGGCCAACAATGTATCTTTTACCGCCGATGGCCAACTGCGGCTTGCACTAACCAGCCCGTCCTATAATAAATTTGACGGGGGTGAATTACGTTCTGTGAACAAATACGGATACGGCAAATATGAAGTGAGTATGAAGCCGGCCAAGAATACAGGAATCGTCTCCTCTTTCTTCACCTATACCGGCCCGTCTGACGGAACGCCTTGGGATGAAATCGACATAGAGTTTCTAGGCAAGGACACTACAAAAGTTCAATTCAATTATTTCACTAATGGTGTCGGCGGGCATGAGAAGATTATTAATCTCGGATTTGATGCCTCTCAAGGCTATCACACGTACGCTTTTGACTGGCAAGCAGGTTCTATCAAGTGGTATGTAGACGGTGTGCTTAAGCATACCGCAACCAGCAATATTCCAACGCATGCCGGTAAAATCATGATGAATATCTGGAACGGCACCGGTGTTGATTCCTGGCTCGGAGCTTACAATGGAGCCAATCCTTTGTATGCCTACTATGACTGGATGAAATACACCAGCAATTAATTGCCTGTGACACTACAAGAAACCGTATTCAGTGAACAGGCAATTTCCTGTTCACACTGACATACGGTTTCTTGTATTACGGGAGTTCCGTCTATCTATTATTTCTGGGAATTTTGGGAGAGATACCAGTTGTTTACTTCCTGAGTAATCTGTTCGCCGCCGTATTGCGACCACTTTTGTACAAAAGAGTCAAAGCTCTCTACCTTCATATCGGAGAAGATGATTTTTTGGAAGGTCTTTTGCTCCAGTTTTCGTAACAGCTCCCAACTGGTTCTCATCGTCTTCGTAGGCGGCCCCGTGAACTGCTCCTTCTTAGAGGACTCTTTCTGAGAAAATAGCACTGGAATAATGGAATTAGGAATGGCTTTGAACACTTTGGAAGGAATCCGTGCACCATCAAAGGTCAACGTGTAGGACGCTACCCTTAAGCCTCCTTGCGGCAGGTATTCAGGTTCAACGGTTGGGCTGCCTTTGATCTCGGTCCAGTCATACTCCTTGGCAAGTCCATGCGTAAACTCACCATTTGACGTAGCATAATAATCAAATAGATAATTCTGGTAGATGAAGAAAACCTCTGGGTGCTTCATCTTCTTATTAATAAGTATTGCCCCGTTGACCGGTAGCGTCCCTCTTCTCTGAACGACCCCTGTTGGTCCTGCCGGAATGGGAACCGCTTGTACAACAGCATCTGGATAGCTGTTCTTTACGTTCGACAATGGCCAGCCATCCATCCAATATGGACCAGCGATAATACCGGCCTTGCCATCCGTGAATAAGGACGCCGCACGCTCTTCATCGAACCATTCACAGTCAGGAGAGATAAATCCTTTGGACACCCAATTCTTTAACAGATCCAGTGCTTGCTTGGTCCCCGGAGACGTGGATCCGTATTGCAGTTGTCCATCCGCTTGCATATTCCATTGTTCGGGAACCGCTCCGAGAGCGCCAAAGATCCAACTGCTGTCTCCCATCCAAGTACTGGGGCCGTTTCTGAATCCCAGGGACAGGCCATACGTATCTTTTACACCGTTGCCGTCCGGATCTTCATTAGTAAAGGCGTCCATGACTGCTTCAAGCTCAATAAAGGTCTGCGGAACAGGAAGGTTAAGGCGCTTGAGCCAATCCTCACGAATCCACAGAATTGGATCAGCCGAATACTCATAGTCCAGAATTGGAATGGCATATTTTTCACCATCACGAATGTAAGAATCCCATACGGAGGGTTCTTCATCCATGGCGCTTTTCCAAACCGGTGAAGCATATTGGTCAAATAACTCCCCAACGTCAATGAATTGGCCCGAATCTATTAACTCATGAATTAATTCATGATCCCTAGTAGTCACAATATCTGGCATATTACCCTTTACCAGTTCCAAACGGAGTTTATTTGCGTAAGCTTCATTAGAATCGGGAATGGTCCATAAATAGCGTATCCGGATACCAAGCCTTTCTTCCGTCCAGCGTGTATGTACATTATTTTCTAAGTTTTCTCCTTCCTTAAAATTAATATCAGGATTGACGGAACCAACGGTATATAGATCTACTGGCGGTACGAACTTCCCCAGTTCTAAGTCATAATGAGCAACATCTTGCTTGCCGTCCAAGGTTGAATTTGCCTCGGCACTGCCATCGCTTCCGCTAGAGCATCCAGCGGTGAATGAGAGTATAAATGTAATCAATAATAGCAACCGCATATTCTGCCTCCCGATTGAGTGCTACCCTAGTTTCTATTATATTTTTCAGTAGTATATCATAAAAAAAAACGTATAAATATGATATACTCTCTAAATTGTATACGCTTTAATAAAGGATGATTCTCTTGCCTATCCGCGTTAATTTATTCATAAAAATGGTTGCCATTCTGTTTTCCATTATATCGATCACTTTATTTTTTTACGGAATCTCCTACCGGAAAGACATACGGGTCATTACGAATCAGATCAAAACTAGCGATTTGAACCATTTGGACTTTTTGACAGAGCAAATGGATAACAATATCAATCAGCTGGCGGGAAGCATATATACACTGCAACACGACCCAACAGTACGCGACTATGAGCAAATTCAGAAGCTCGGTCACTTGATAGACCCTAGTCAAACGATACTGACCGTACTGGAGAAATTGTCGCTCCAAACCGGCTCCAGCACTTGGGAGAACCGGATCTTGATCTACAATCCTCAGAACAAAGAGACGCTTTCCTCAGATTCGGCACTTGCTTTCGACACCTCCGTTCTGCAGCGCGTTTTGGCGCCAGGTTGGGAATATGTTTCTCCCGGGACTGCAAACGGTCAGAATGGTGAATTTCGCTTACTTCTCTCCGATCCCTCCGACTACAGGGAAATGCCCGAATTGGCAAACATGATTCTCGAGGTACGGTTTCCGGTGGCAAATATCGAGAAAATGTTCAATAGCTATCAGTCACAAAATACGGGGAACACCTTTCTATATCATGAGAGACTAGGGTTCATTCAGCCCCCGAATTCAGAGGAACAGCTTGCCCGGACAATTGCGGAATCCATTCCGAATATCACGGACTCCACAGAACTATCCGCAGTAGTTAAGCTGAAAAATGACAGTTATCTGGTCAGCGCTGTGCGGTCATCTACACTCGGATGGTACGTGATCCATTACTCGTCGATTGAACAGATCCTTCAAACGATTCAAAGCAATCGGTACTCTTTCCTTATCGCTTCGGCTGTAATGCTGGTCTTGAGCCTACTGTTCTCACTGCTCTTGTTCCGCCAGGTACAGCGCCCGGTAAGTCTGTTGCTCCGAGCATTAAACCGGATGAAGGAAGGCCAGTGGTCGACCCGCATTCATATGAAGACCAATAATGAATTCTCACTGTTGAATGAGGAGTTCAATGAGATGGCTGCCACGATTCAATCACTGATTGAACGTGTCTATCTGGAACAGCTGAGTACAAAGGATGCTTATCTCAAACAGCTGCAGTCCCAGATCAATCCACACTTTTTATACAACTGCCTCTTTTTCATGAAAAGTAAGGCCAGCATTGGTGATACGGAATCCGTAGAGGCCATGGCGCTTAATCTTGGCGAATATTACCGCTATATCACCAAGATGGATCATTCCCTGACAACGATCGGAGAAGAGATGAAGCTGCTTGAGAACTATTTGGCCATTCAGAATCTTCGAAAACAGAGGATTCAATATGAGATTGATATGCCCGCTGAACTATTGGAAGAACCTATCCCCCGGCTGCTCATTCAGCCACTTGTGGAGAATAGCATTATCCATGGGGTCGAAAAGAAAAATGGACTTGGCGTCATTCGCATCATCGGCGTGCGCAATCCATCGGCAATGATCATTTCCGTCGAAGACAACGGAACCCGAATGGACGAAGGCAGGCTCGCAGAGATGTACACCCAACTAACCGCCTCTCTGCGAGAAGATCACGGGTGTGGGCTTTGGAATGTACAGCAGCGCCTGAAGCTTCAGTTTGGGGAGCTGTCCAATATTCACTTAACTGCATCTGAACTTGGCGGACTCAAAATAAGTCTTTATATACAACAGAAAGAGGCAGAGCATGCAGCAAATTCTACTCGTTGACGATGAGCCCTATGTGGTGGATGATTTATCGATTTCGATTCCATGGTCGGATCTACAGTTTGAGCAAGTTCACATAGCATACTCTGGAATGGAAGCTCTGGAAATTCTCCAGCAGCATCCGATTGACATCGTGATCACCGATATCAATATGCCTGAGATGTCAGGGCTTCAATTAATTGAAACCATCCGCAGACGCTGGAAGCATGTCAAGATCGTACTGCTTACAGGATATGCTGAATTTGAATATGCTAAGCTGGCTATTGAACAGCAAGCCAGCGCTTACCTTCTTAAGCCTATTAGCAACATACAGCTTGTAGAGGTTATAGAGCAGCTCCAAATGGAGATTAACCGCGAATGGGAAAACTGGTCCTCGTATCACCGTACTCTGCAGACTTTTCGAGAGCATCTCCCCCTGCTTCGAGACAGGCTGCTGAATGACTTGCTGCAAGGGCGACGAATTTCCCCCTACCAGCTCGCTGAACAAATGGATAAATTCAGCCTTCCGTTCACTTTGGAGGCTCCGGGCGCAATTCTTGTTGTGCGTCTGGAAGATTTCTTTCAGCAACATGACCTGAACAGCATGATACTATTTGAATATGCCATTGTGAATATTGCGAACGAACTGTTCCAGGAACAATTCTCCATTTGGTCCTGTAAAGATGTGCATGAATATCTGGTGTTTATCCTTCAGCCCAAAGTACCGCTCTCCGCTAATGAATCCCATGATGTTCATAAGCAGTTGGTTCAAACCGCCTATCAGTTGCAGAAAAATGTAGGCACTGTAATTGGAGGCGGCATCTCTGTCGTAACGACGGGTTGGGGAATATTCCCGGACAGTGTGCACGGGCTGTACCAATCCGCAGTCTCGATGATTCGTCAGCACATTGGAAATGAAACCGGCCTGTTCTTGGACGGCAGTGAATCGGCTGTTTTCCCGGAAATTCAAACGCTGCAGTCGCTGTACGAACCGCCCACATTATTTCATTTGTTTGATACGAACCATTGGAAGGGCATAGAAGAGAAGGTACTGACCATCATCACCGAGTTAAAAAAACGCAACGAGCATTCTCCCGAGCATATTCAGGAAGCAAAACATTATCTGGAAAGTGCCTTCTACTATTTTGCTCATAAAAACAACAAGCTGCTAGGTGATATAATCGGTAATGCGCTGCTGGAGGGCAAGCTTCTTCATACGCCGGACATGCTGCAGGAGTGGGCTTTTGATGTATTGCATCGGTTACAGGAGCACTTCGACACCGAACGCAAGGATATCCGCTCCGTTCTTATTCGGAGTATCCATGATTATATCGACCGCAATTTGAATTACGTCTCGCTGCAAGCTATAGCTGACCATGTTATGTTGCATCCAGTCTATCTGTCAAAGATCTACAAGCTGGAGACCGGAATACGCATAAGTGATCATATCAGCGGGGTCAAAATGGAGAAAGCTTCTTACCTTCTGATGCATACCCCACTAAAAATATATGAGATTTCATCGGCATTGGGCTACTCTAATGCGCATTATTTCATCAAGCTATTCAAAGAATACAGCCATATGACACCACAGGAATTCAGGGACCGGTCCAATTAATGGACGGTCCCTGTTTTTATTTATCATATAAGTTGTTGTATCTCTTACTCATCTAAAAGCAACTCTAATCTCATGTCGTTTGCAATCAGCCATTTTCGGTATCCAGTGGCTCTCCAGTCCCTGACCATCCAGACTCACTTGAACCTGGTTATCCATGGATCGATGAAAGCCTTCCGGCTTGCTGATGCTCACATGGTACGTCGTTTCATTTAGATTTAATACGAACTCCAGTGAACGCTCTTCTTCTCGCAGAATAGGATTGATTATAATTCCCTCTGGCGTGTGCTCCACCCCAAGCGCTTCTAACAAAGACAGCGTAAGCCAGGTAGAGGTTCCACTCAGCATCGGACCGATGTTCTCCCCCGTTTCACTGTTGTTATACTGCGTGCAGAATCGGGGGTTTCCGCAGAGGCTGAACGGATCTTCAAGCGTCCGGTACGGAACTGTAATGTCCAAGAGCCAATAGCCGAGACGTCCGAGTCTTGCAGCGAGTTTCCCATCATTCACAGATCGAGCTGCCTTGAACATAGATGTAGTCGCCATCATGCAAGCATGCTTGAACACCCCGCCGTTCTCCCGATCACCGGGGAAGTATTCATCAGAAGCGGTATGGGATGATACCTTGCCCAGTGCAGCAGGCGTGACAAGCTTAAGGCCAAAGGGAGTTTTCAGCCGCTGTTCGATTACATCCAGCATGGTCTCGATCTGTTGCTCACTTGCGCAACCGGACAGAATGCTCCAGCTGAACGAATTCAAGAAATACGAGCCGTCTATTTCCGGATCGGCGGACAATCCGTCTCCACCCGCCCCCAAATAAGTAAACGCACCATTCTCATACCGGTTAAACAGCACCCGCGCAAAAAAATCACCTTTCCAGGCATGCTCCTGAAGTCGCATAAACAGCTGGCTGCTGCGCTCTTCCAATTGCTTCGCATAATCGCTATCTCCCTTGCGTTCCGCCAAATCTATCATTTGATCCATGGCCATTTTGAGCAGGAATGCATTCATAACGCTTTCGGAATAATTATTTTCCAGTGGGTCACCATACATCCCGGAATTCTTGATCTGCTCACGGTACCGTTCTTCCTTTACTATTCCATTTATACAGGTCTCATCGAGCTTGAGGCAGTCATTCCAGTCCGCATAATCCAGCAGCGGAAGTCCGTGTTTGCCTACTGAAATTAAGCCGGAATAGACAAGAATGGACTGTAGAGTCTGATAAACCGGGCGTCTTTCGGACGATACACTACCCGCAACTACACATTCTTCGTCCAGAAAACCGATATCACCTGTTAAGTTAATATAACGGGAGACGGCCTGAACCAACCATAAAGCATCATCCGACCATTTCCCCGCTTCTTTACCTGTCCAGAAAAAATTGTGGTAGGCGAAGCCGAATTCAAATACCATGCTGGTCCATTCCTTAAGGAGTTGCCGGACCAGTTCTCCTTGACCCATTCCTGTAAAATAATACATGGAGGCATACATATCCTGAATCTCCCGAAAGCCGATTTCCCGGTATCCTTTCTGCGTTTGGCAAAAGGAACGGGAAACAAACGACTGGTACAGAACCTGAAAGGGCAAGTTCCGATTTACATACGTATTAAAGTCTTCATTTTGAGTATTCACTTGCAAGTAGTTGCTGTACTTATGAACAAATTCTTGATTTTGTGTCAATGCCCGATCTACCTCTGACGGGTCAGAGAATCGTACCGTAAGCCGCTCTACTTCCTCCGCCAGAGTGTGATCCCCCCAGTGAGGGTTCGCTTTGTCTGAAACAAGGCCTGTGAAATGGTCGGTCATCACCGTCTCACCCGCATTGATTTCTATTTGAGCCGCTACGGCAAAAAAGCCAGGTCCCTTGCGATAAAGAGAGTTGCTTAGTTGTAACGCGCCTTGAGGCCGCTGAAGCGTGCCATTTCCCACAAATTCGTTGTAATTCAGGCAAAACTCCCGTGGGAACTGCGGCTGGCCTCCATTATGGACCATGAGGGTATGAAATCTGCGGTCGGTTCTCCCTCCTTCAGGGTAATAATCGGGGCTGACCGCCGCCAAGGCTCCGGTTTCATCCTTCAGAATCCCTCCCTGCATAATAATATTGCTATAGAGTACATCCTCGAACAACGCGCCGGGAGCCGCTGAACCGAACATTCCTGTATATACCAAACGAAGATTTCTTACCGCTTTTCCGCTATGGCTTATGGTGATGCGCTGTACTTCAGTGGCTAGTGGCAGACCCTCCATTTGCGGAAGAATGAAAATCGTACGTAGAATTGTAAGTCCGCAGGTGGTAACGTATGTAATGGTCGTGTAATTCTGTGAATGGCAGCACACAGCGGAAATGATATTGGGATCCCCAGGTTCAGCAGAATAAAAGATCTGGCGGCTATCTTCATACAGATAAAACTGCCGGTTCGCGGGAAATCCGTTCTCCTCCTGTCGCATATCCCAACGCGTGGCGAGTACCTGCGTTGCGGCATGTGAACGGAAGCTGCCTCCACCCAAGCGGTCGACTACACTTTTAGGTGTTGTCTGCAGAGGATGGGCATAACCGATCCTGTTACCGAGCAGTAGATTAACATGGAAATGCGGTCCGGGCGACGGAGCCATCAAATCAACTTCGTGTCCCCCCTCGCCATTCAACGAACCTGCCCAGCCTTTCACATTCAGCAGTATCTGCTGAATTTCCCGGGTGGTATCTTCTGGAATCTCAGCCTTCTGCACCCTTGATGGGCAGACAAACAGTTCGATTTTCTGATCGCTCCACCTAATCAAAGCAGAGGTTTCCTCTGTGGTCAGACCAAGCAGAAATGAAGCAATGGCTGAGTGCTTCATTATCTCCAAAACTGCCGGTGCTTTGTGTGGTAAACCGGAAACCCCGATAACCGATTGCTGCTCCGCATCAGTATAAATCGCATCCACCATGTCCTCTGGTGAAATCTGGCTTGGGAACAGCTCCCGAAGCCGAGCCTCGGGACTCCCTAGATGCTGTCTTGCTATATGATGTACTAACATGAATTTCCTCCTTTTATCCCATACAGATATAGGCAAGCCGGGTACCCGAATATCAGGGACCGCCCTTCTTGCCTCCATCCGATGAAATCTTGTGTTTTTGCTAGATTAGCAATTAGAGCCTTTGGATCTTAATTCTGTGGTGATGGACCGTTATTGACCAAGCT
The DNA here is from genome assembly GCF_000757885.1 of Paenibacillus wynnii. Lineage (NCBI taxonomy): Bacteria > Bacillati > Bacillota > Bacilli > Caryophanales > Paenibacillaceae > Paenibacillus > Paenibacillus wynnii. The sequence goes on from NZ_JQCR01000002.1 coordinate 236,962, forward strand.
AATATCGTCAATATTCACACTTAGGTTTCCAATAGCTGCATCCATGACTTTTCCCAGTTCAAAGGATATTCGTCCGATTGTTGTACTGTCGGGTGCAACATCAAACACAATCGTATAGGTCTGATATTCAGTCCCGAGCTCAATGATTTTGCCGCCATACGCGTGCCATAAATAGTTATTAGCCGCATCAAGCCAGCCTAGACTGATATTCATTGATCTTGCTGTTGTAGCTTTAGCCTTGAACGTGAGTGTATAGCGGTTGCCGTTGATGTAATTGGCACCTTCATAAAACACCTGTCTATCCCAAGGATTGTTACCTACGGTGCCAACATTGATTTGCAGGGATTCATCTACATTCTCTATCGAGAGCTGATCGCTGTCCGTAGAGTAGCTGCTCCAACCTTGAAATGCTGTTGCAAAATCACCATTATCCAGCAGATTGGCTCCGGTTGGTTGCTCCCCTGTAACCGGAGTCAAACGTACATTATCCAGTTCAACAGAACCGCTTGCTCCACCCATTAGAAATAAGAGTTCCGCACTTTGGCTCACAGAATCGCTCACTATAATCTCTACACTGTAGTCAGTTATTGTATTTGTCAGTTGGACCACCTGGCCGTCGGTGTAGGTCACGTCTTGGGAATTCCCTGTATCCAATTCAATCTCCAACGGACGGTTAAGATCTGATTTCGCCTCAAATGTTAGGTTGTATGTTGTTCCTGGCGTTAGTTCCAGATCGCCTTGCGACAGGATTACTCCGTCTGTTGACTCTGTGCTGCCCGTAATATCTACATTTAATTTGCGCTCCATAAGTGGAAAAGACAAGACATTGCTAACCCGGGCTACAGAAGCAGCATCGGCTTCCGCTGCGAAGGACCAGAACGCCATGCGGTCCGCCCCTTGATCAAAACCTCCATTATATATCAGGTTTCCGTCCGCTAAAGGTACTCGAACCTGCGGCAGCGGTTCTGTCTCTACCACTCTCACATTGGCAAAATAAGCGTCGATATCACTCAAACCAAGATTGAATTCGAACCGGACATTATTATCCGTCGCTTTATTCATAGTGAAACTATATTCGTAAGACTGCCATTCATCGCTAATTTGGTAGTTTTTCTCTCCTGAATATGCGGTCCAACTTCCGCCGAATTGCGTCAGCTTCGTCATAAATGACCGTTCCCCATCCGCCTTGGCGTCAAAGGTAACCTTATAAGCTTTTCCCTTCTCCAACAGCAGCGGCATCTGCGTCAGCTGGAGGGAGTAATTCTGCGTGCCTGCCTGATCAACGACAACCTTCGCGACCATGTCCTTGTACGTATCTTCAACGACACTTACAGTACCATCTCCACCGCCATTCAAAAGGAACTGCCAATCCTCCGGAACCCCGTTCATGGTATTTCCCGTGAAACCACCGTTATAGATTTGATTACCGTCTGCAAGTGGAGTCCGCTGCGGAACGCCCATCGAGGGGTCCACAGGACGTGTGCCTGTCACATCCGGCAGCAACTCCAAATCTTTGTACTCGTACACCCGTACATAGTCCACATACATTTGATCACTTTGGAAATCATTCTTTGGATTTCCAGGCCAATCTCCGCCAACGGCGAGATTCAGAATCATATAGAACGGACGGTCAAACGGTGCGGGATATGTGTAATAATCACCCTGCCCTTCAGCTTTCGTGCCCCAATCATTAGTCTCAAAGTACTTGTTGCCATCGACATAATAACGGATAACTCCAGGCAGCCATTCCATCGTAAACTCGTGATAATCATCTGCAAAGGTCATGCCTTCCGGGAGCACATATTCCGCAGTTTGTGAGTCATGCGGAACATCATAATGCAGCGAACCATGAACCGTTCTTGGATATTTGCCGGCATGATCCGGATCACTTCCCACCGGTCCGGTTAATTCCATAATGTCTATCTCACCTGATCCAGGCCAAGGTCCATACTGCTGCATCTCATCCGTCGGCATCATCCAGATCGCCGGCCACATCCCCTGCTGTATGGGCAGCTTGGCACGGACTGTGAACTTCCCATAAGTCCAATCCCCCTTCATTTTGGAGGTCAGCTTCGCGGAAGTGTAGCTTCTGTTCTGATAATTCTCACTCTTGGCTTCAAGAGCCAGAACACTGTTTCCGGACTCTTGGCGAATAGTCGCGTTATCAGGCTTGTAATATTCCAATTCGTTATTGTAGACCGTCCCAGTATCTTGAACGTTCCACTTGCTAGTATCTATAATGCTGCCATTAAATTCGTCATTCCAGATCAGCTCCCAGGGATCTGCGGGCGAAGAAGACGGAGCTGGAGTACTTGTTGGAGTGCTTGTTGGAGTACTTATTGGCTCACTTACTGGCGTGCTTACAGAAGGGCTCGCCGGTGTACTTGTGGGCTGGGCCGTTCCTTGAAGAAGTTTAAGTTGCACTCCCCGTTCAAGTGGTTTGCCATTCAGAAGAATGCCATCCGTAAGTACTTCCAGCAGAGCAATAGTGCCGTTATTCCTAATGCTTGATCCTGCCGCTTTCAAGTCAATGGTTACTGAGTCCACCCGCGAACCGGTGGACAACTCCAAATTTGCTTTCTGCGTGATATAAATATGTTCAGCTGAAGAATTGCCGGTCAGCGCCACACGGACAGGCCCACTCTTCTTCCCGATAGATAGATCAGATAATTTCGAATCGCTGAACACAACTGAGTTTACACCGCCACCCAGAATAAACGTTTTTCCAGAGACTCTTACATGATCGAATGCGGCTTCTCCATCCCCGACCCCTTCCGATACATAAAGATCACCTTGAATTTCTGTATTCTTCAAGATAACACCCGGACGGTTAATGATTACATTGCCTTCAACCTTCCCAAGCGTATACTCACCATCCACCATGCTCATCCAACCAATCATTTGATTCAGAAGAAAGGCCGCCTCGGCGCGGGTTATCGTCTGCTTTGGGTTCAATTTCCCTAATGGATCGCCTTGCAAATAACCTCCTGCCAGCATGGACTCCACTGCCGGTTTGGCATAAGTGGAAATGGCATTTCCATCTGTGAACTTTTCTATTCTGGCAACAGATGACTCCTTCAGTTGAAAGGTTCTGGCAAGGAGCAGCATGCTGTCCTGACGCAAAATGAATGAACCCGGATCAAAACGCCCATCACTATAACCGCTGATTAGACCCGCCTGTTGAGCCTTCAGAACAGAGTCTGCATACCAGGCTGATGTCTTCACATCGGAAAAGGTGGCTTCTCCCTTGTCCACATAATGAAATACGCGGTTCAGCATCGAGACAAATTCGGCCCGAGTAACAAAGTCATCCGGATGAAAACGGCCGTCCGTGTAACCGGTAACGATCCCGCCTTCTTGAAGCTCGGTTACCGCTTCCCCGGCCCAGTGGCCTTGCATATCTTCAAAATACACCTTACTTGAAGGAATCCCCCCGTTTAAAGAACCGGCGGCCCCTATGGATGCGGCAGAAGAAACAAGCGATACAATAATACTGAAAATCAGAAGTATGGAAATCTTTCTGTGATGCAAACAAACTCCCCCTCTTGGAATCAACCTCGGTTATTATTTAACCGTTCTGTTTTAGTATAAATTTGACCCCGAACGGGTTATATACCAATTCATTAGCTTAGATAACAAAAATACAACCTTAAATGGTTTGTAAAAAAGAAAGTTACTATAATGATCGCTTTAATGTCAGCTAAGTTTTTCGTTCGTGATCAACCAAACCATTGTCGGCACCGCAATGCCGAGAATTTTTTCCACTATCGCTACAGTGCTTGTCAGGAAGTTATCTGATATTTAAGGCAGGAAACCCTTCCTGTTGGCGGGAACAGTCATTTTTATAATCGGGGCCTTACGGCATTTAACCCATTCGCAAGTCGGCCTTCTGGTATATAATTCGAGAGGGGCGGCTATAGAGCCACTAGAAGGAGGTTTTCGATAATGTCTTTTTCTTATCATACATATGATGCTATTGGACTTGCAGAGCTCGTCAAAGCACGTGAAGTTTCGCCCCGTGAGCTGGTAGAAGCAGCCTTCGCCCGCATGGATGAAGTCAATCCGGTGCTAAATGCGGTCGTGCGTACCCGCCGCGAAGCTGCCCTGAAGGAAGCAGATGAAATGCCAAGGGGTGACTCCTCCCGACCTTTTGCAGGGGTTCCCTTCTTACTTAAGGATATCTCTCAAGCGATTGGCGGAGAACCGCTCACCTCCGGGGCTTTGCTGATGAAGAACCATATAGCCAAACGAGACTCTAATTTCGTGGCCCGTATTAGAAGCGGCGGCTTTATACCGCTTGGACATACAAATACACCTGAATTCGGACTTAAAAATATTACCGAATCCGTACTCCACGGCCCCGCCCGCAATCCTTGGAACACCGAATTTTCTCCTGGCGGTTCGAGCGGCGGTGCAGCAGCGGCGGTTGCTTCGTGCATCGTTCCGGCAGCAGGAGCCAGTGACGGCGGGGGATCCATCCGAATTCCGGCCTCGTTTACCGGCCTATTTGGACTCAAGCCAACACGCGGACGCACACCAGTCGGACCGGGAATCGGGCGCCAGTGGCAAGGCGCATCCATCGACTTCGCGCTGAGCCGTTCAGTAAGGGACAGCGCTGCAATGCTGGATCTGCTGCAGACCCTGCAGCCTGAGGCAGCTTTTCACACCCCCCTCTACCCGGGGCAGTATTTGGACGACCTATTGAAGCCTACTCCCAAAAAGCTGCGAATCGCATATACAACGGTCTCTCCGGTCGGCACACCAGTAAGCGAAGAAGCTGTAAGAGCGGTTCTAAAAACCGTGAAGTTTCTTGCAGATGAAGGGCATGAAGTAGAAGAAAAGCTAAGTCCGGTGAACGGTGTAAGACTCATGGAAAACTATTATACAATGAACGCTGGAGAGGTTGCAGCCATGTTCGTCTCGCTGGAGGGAATGCTTGGACGTACTATTTCTGCCGGGGAAGTCGATATCGTAACCTGGGTACTCGGTGAAGCCGGTAAAAACGTTACCGCCGCCGAATTTATCCACAGTCTACATGAATGGGACGTTGCAGCCGCTCAAATGTCTGCACTGTTCAAACGTTATGATCTTTATGTGACCCCTACCAACGCCGACTCCGCTCCAAAAGTCGGTGAGCTTACCCAGCGGCCAGATGAAATCGAAAAACTGCTGCAAGTAAGCGACATGTCCAAAGACGAACAGCGGCGGATGATTTACACCATGTTCGAGCCGAGCCTTACCTACACCCCTTTTACCCAGCTTGCGAATCTCACCGGACAGCCGGCAATGAGCGTCCCTGTGCATATGACGCCATCGGGTCTGCCGGTCGGCGTTCAGGTGATGTCTTGCAAAGGCCGAGAGGACCTACTGCTTCAGGTGGCTGCACGGCTGGAAGAGTCCGAGCTATGGGTGGGAATGAAGGGTAATCCTCTTATGCCGTAAAAGAAAAGCCTGTTTGAAGCCGAGCTGGACCCGGCATTTCAAACAGGCTTATTCGTATAAGATCTATTAGTTCGCTGCATAAAGCGGGAACCAAGCAACTCATAACCTACAGCATCTGGATGGAAGACCATTCTAAGCCAGGATCCAGCGTAGTTGAGTCTTACCCATAGGTTTCTCATCAGTTAATCAGCCTTTCAGGCAGAGGTCTATTAAATCATCTACATGTGCTGTCGCTAGACATTCGATCGTGTCGGCTGAGCCGTAATAGATTTTGACCTCACCGTTATCCTCTAGAATCATACCGCCCGGAAAAATAACGTTGTTACGGAATCCCCCATCGATCTCGTAACTGACTTCGGGCGCAAGCAGCGGTTCTTTAGACATGCCGATAATTTTCTTCGGATTATGGAGATCGAGCAGCATAATGCCAGCAGTATAGCGTTTTTTCCAAGCTGGCTCCCAGCCATGTTTACCTCTTGCGGGATCAATATCCACCGCGTGAAAGGTCGTTAACCATCCCTTGTCCGTCTTCACCGGAGGTGCAGCAGGGCCCACTTTATCATTAGCGAACGGAACATGCTCCACTCCAAACAGAAGGTCCGAGTTTCCCCAATACTTTAAGTCCGGAGACTCAGAGATCCAGGTATCAAAACGATCCAATCCGCCTCTGCTGTACACTGTAAAGGGACGCTCTAAACGTACATAATTTCCGTTGATTTTCTCTGGGAACAACACCATGTTGCGCAGGTCCGGCGAGGACAAACTCAGTATTTCAAAATCCTCAAAGTCATCCGTAACCGCAATACCGCCTCGGATCCCGTGTTGTGTATCTACTGCAAAGCACATATAGCAGCGGCCATTGATGACAGTCAGCCGCGGGTCATAGGCTCGGATAATTTCTTCGTCATGCAGCTTGAAGCATTTCTTGGAGCTGACTTCCCAATGAATACCGTCTTCACTGAACGCAATGCCAAGGTCCGTTGTATGATGCGGCTCAATGGTCTGATCCTTCAATGAACCGTAATCATTACGGAATACCATTACATATTTTCCGTTGAACTTAGTCACTCCGGCGTTAAAGACTAACGCTGTTGAATATGGCACACGTGCAGCATCCAAAATGGGATTCTCGGGATGACGGTGAATGAACTTGCTGGAATGAAGTATACTGGGAACCTGAACGGTCATGTTGTAATCCTCCTAATATATAAAAATAGCGGACGCAAACCCTCTTGGATTTATCCCTTAAGGGAACCTGCCGTCATTTGCATGAATGATTTGTTAGCAAAAACATAAGCAACAAGTATTGGCAAAATGGACAAGCACGCTCCAGCCATCATATAGTGCGTCTGGGATGCGGCTGAGATTCCATACTTCAGGTTCGCAAGGCCAACAGTCAGTGTCTGAAGCTCAGGCTTGGTCATCGTGAACACGAGCGGCAGCAAATATTCATTCCAAGCACCGCGGAAAGTGAATAACGCACCGACGCCAAGGCCCGGCCCGAGTAGCGGAAGGATAATTCTCCAGAAGGTCCGTCCGAGTGAACTACCGTCAATTTTTGCGGCCTCATCAAGCTCCTTGGGGATTCCCTTCATAAAGCTGAGCAATATGAAGAAGATGGAAGCATGGGCAGAGATCAGAATCAAAATGACCCCCCATAAGGAACTGTGTAAATCCAGCTTCACCATTAGGTCGAACTGCGGACGCAGCACAACCGCCCCGACTGCAACAAACATCGTAAAAGCCTGCATGCTGACATATATTTTTTTACCAAAAAAGTCCATACGATCTACTACATAAGCCGCCATGGAAGCAACCAACAGTGTACCTACCACCGCGGACAACGCGACAATTAAGCTGTTAAGGGTATACGTTGAGAAATTCGCTTGCTCCCAAGCCTCAGAATAGTTCGATAAATGCCATTTGTCCGGCAGCAAGGTTGCACCGGTTGTTAGTTCGATATTTGTCTTAAAGGAACCCAAGATTGTTATAATAACAGGAATCAAAGTGATCAAGCCAAAGAGTAGCAAAAAGACCCACAGTACCGTATTTCCGAATATTTTTTGTATTCTCATCGCATATCTCTCCTCAATCGATCCGATTCATTCGTCTGGATGCATAGAAATAAACCACTGAAACCATCCCGACAATAATCGCGGTAACGAACGAGACTGCACTGCCGTATCCGAACTCCTGCACTTGAGTTGAGGCTGCACCGCCTCCGAGCGGGAAGAACAATTTGTACAGATAGAGAAACATGACTTCCGTCTTTCCTACCGGTCCACCCTCCGTCAACACCATGATGCTCTCATAGCCCTTCAGCGCAGTAATGATAGCCAGCATAATAATCATTTGCATCACGGGCCCGAGCATTGGAAGCGTAATAAAGCGAAATTGCTGAATTTTATTGGCTCCATCTAGTGAAGAGCTCTCATAAACATCCTCAGGGATATTCTGCAGACCCGCCAGGAAGAGTAGCATATAGTTGCCGACCGCCCCCCATACTGCAACCAATATAACGGTAAGCATGGCGTGCTTCGGACCCAGCCAGTCAATACCGGCGGCTGAAATATTAAATTTAATTAGGAACTGATTCAGTATTCCGTTATAGGAGTTAAATATGGTGAAAAAAACCACGGCCATAACCGCTGTACTGATGACAGTAGGCATAAAAAAAACGGCCCGGAGCACATGCTTTCCACGAAGTCCGCGATTAAGAATTGCAGCCAACAACAAGGAAAGCGGAATGGAGAGCAATAACTTGCCTCCTGCATAGACAAAGGTGTTAAGAACCGAATCCCAGAACTGGGTATCATGCATAATACGTGTGAAATTGTCTAGACCGATAAAGCGTGCCGTTCCATACCCTTTATAGTTGTAGAACATATAACGGAACGCCCAAGCGATAGGGTAAATTCCCAGAACCAACGTTAGGATGGCGCTCGGAAACAAATAGCTGTACGCAAAGGTTGCATTCCTAATTTTGTTGTTCATGCTCTCTCTAGGCTCCTTTCCTATCTCTAAAAGAATAGGTAAGATAGGGGGATTTTCTCCCCCTCTTATCTTTTTCTCTGTTTCTATTTAGCGAATTTTCCACCTAGTATTGCTGGATCAAAGCTTGAGTCCGGTTCTGCCTTCAAACCATCGTTTGCAATCGCATCATCCAATGCCGCATTATAGCGTTTATTCAAATCTGTGATTACGGCGTCTATATCCCCACCGTTCAGCATGTATTTAAAGAACGCATCACTTGATTTCATACCTTCCGGTGCTACTGTAGGATAGACCGGCCACACGCCATCATATTTATTAGGAAGGAAGCCTTCGATACCATTCACTTGAGGAACTTTTGCGGCAGCACTGATGGTAGGAACCATCGAGATACCAAATCCGTTCTCCTGATAGTCGGTCAGCATTTGATCAGTGTACATGTATTCCATGAACTTCCAAGCCGCTTCTTTATGTTCTGATTTGGTGCTTAGTGCCAGCCATTGACCACCAAGGAATCCAGAGGCACCTTTTACAGTACCGTCGATAGAAGGTGCAGGAGCTGCAGCCCAATCAATTTTCGCAGGGAATTGTGAGCTGTATACACCTGGTTCAGAGGAATAACTCAGATACATTCCGATCTTGCCTTCGGCAAACTGTGCGCGGAGAGGATCAATATCCAGTGATTCCACACCCGGAAGCATACTGCCGTCATCCCTGATTTGCTTGAAGGCTTCGATAATCGGCTTGAATCCGGAATAATCAAATCGGGCCGTTTTAAAATCGTAACCAAACCCACCAAACCCACTCATTTCAGCAATTACACGTGCGGAGCGTGAAAGCGCACTTGTTGGGTTTTTAAAATTCAGCGCGAAGCCGTAGGCTCCGTCCGCTTTCCCGGCAACGGTCAGCTTTTTAGCAGTGTCTACAAGTTCCTGCAATGTTGTAGGCGGCGCTGTTACACCCGCTTTAGCGAATAGATCCTTATTGTATACCAGGCGCATCGTAGTGCCGAAGTTTGGCAAGCTGTAACGTTTACCGCCAAAGGTATTCAGTTCGTTCATCTCCGGAAACTTCGCTTTCATCTCATCTGTGAGGTATTCATCAATAGGCGCCAGATATTCTTTCAGATAAAAGGTTCCAATAGTATTCTCTTTCACTCGGATGACATCGGGAGAGTCTGCAGTTTGGAAGGATAGATCTAGCGCGGTGTCGAAGTCGTCACCTTTTACTACCAGTTCTACCTCAATGCCATCCGTATTCGTTTCATTGAATTTTGCTACTCTTTCCTTAATGAATTCAGCATCGTGACGGTCGCCGGTCCAATAGCTGATTTTGGTCTTTTCCTTTGGAACTTCTGTCGTACCCTCTGGACTGTTCTTTGTGTTGGTTTTAGTATTGGCGTTCGTGTTAGCTTCGGAATTAGAGTTACCGCATGCTGCCAAACCGAGTGCTAATACAATGCTTAATGAAGATAGAAGTAATTGTTTCTTCATTTCTGGTGTGCCCCCTTTTATTTCAATGCTGGTTTGCCTTACAACCTGATTATAGGTCAGCTCTGTATTTGACATAATGCGGGTAAGCCCACATTAAGGGCAGATTTCTGATGTACTATGGAAAATAACATTCTGCCCTGCCATGATCCGGTTAACGAAAAGAGGATGAACTCCGGCAGTAAACTCCGGCAATCCATCCCCGTCAGAACTCGAATTGAGTCTCCTTCAGACCTTACCTAAAAAAGATATTTTGAACTCTGAAGGTGTCATGTTTGTATACTTCTTGAATACATCACTGAAATAGCGTCTATGCTCATAACCAAGTTCCAAGGCGATCTCCTGTACCTGATACCCTTCGATCAACATACTTTTGGCCTTCTCCATCTTTTCATGCATGACAAATTGCTGGAAGGAAGTACCCACTACCTTCTTGAAAAGGTTCGAAAAATATCCCTGACTGAGATTGATTTGCTTTGCCACCTGCTCCAGCGATAAGCTTGTATGCAGATTTCCGCAAATATACACTTTAGCCTGACGAATAATTTTGGTCGATTCAATAGAGCGTTCTTCTTCTACCCAGCGGCAGCCTTCTGCGCACAAATCACTTAGCAGCGATCGAATTTCCATTAGTGTAGGATGTATGCGGTTCCTCAGCAGATTGACCTGCTGCTCCATGGGCTGCACCTTTTCATAGGGGAAGAGTTCCAGCATGACCCTGCAAATTTTATACGACAGCTCATAACCGATATTCTCCACATACTTAGGCTCCGGAAGCGGGTCGAGACTTAAGAGTTCATCGAAAATTCCTTGTAAAACAAGCTGGCTTTTCTCCCAATTTCCCGAGCGGAGGGCGAACAGGAATTCCTGCTCCGTGGCAACTGAATAATTACTCACAACTCTTGGCTTCTTTAGGATATTGGCATAACTATAGGCAGCATTTCCATCGGTGTAGAAATGATATGCCAATGCACTAAGAGCCTGTCCGTAGGAATTTGCAAGCTCATGGATGGTTGAAACACAGAGACCCATACCGATGGAAATCGTATTACGGGAATAATGGCTGACATTAGAGCAGCACGCTTCTATTATTTCTTCGGCCACCTCTGGATCTGAGCCATTAATAACACAGACATAACGATTCGTAGCTTCCCGGAAAATGATCCCACTCGTCCAAGCAGCTATCGTTTCTTCCAGTATATTTTGCAGACTGAACCGGACTAATTCGATCTCTTGAATCGGCTGTGTCTGATACTTCTCGGCAAAATGATCAATCTCCGCAATAAAGACAACAAAATCCTGCAGTGCAAGCGGAATGCCAAGATACTCCCAACGTGATTTCGCACTATGCTCTGAAGTCTGGTGCTGCATTAGGAAGGTTAAATATTCCTGCTGTAAAATAGGCAGACTTTCTTTGATTTTCCCCTCCATTGCCTTGGTTTTCTCCTGCTCTTCACGATCCTGCAAACATATTTGTTTTGCTTGGAGTACCACTTTTATGATCTCATCGAGGGAGAATGGTTTTTTGACAAAATCCATTGCACCCAGTCGTATGGCCTGTTGGGCATATGAGAATTCCGAGTAAGCGCTCAGAATAATAATCTTGCATAGAGGTGCAAACTCAAGAATAGCTTTCGTCATCTCCAGTCCATCCATACGGGGCATTCGAATATCGGTAAGCACGATATCAGGCAAAGTTTCACGAATTATACTTAGTCCCTGTTCCCCGTCCAGTGCTGTGCCTACGATTTCAATTCCGAATTCCTGCCACTGCGGTTTGCGGGAGATCATATCGACCACACTTTTTATATCATCAATAACGCATACTTTAATGGGCTTGAGATGTTCCATAGGCTTGCTCTACCCCTTCCTTTACTGAGTTTATAGGGTTCATGGTGGTTATGGGAATGATAGGTATCCATAGATCCGTACGGGAGCCCCGTCCCGCTTCACTAGACAGCTTCATCCGTGCTTCGTCTCCATAATAAAGCTGTAGCCGGTGCCTGATATTAACCAGGGCATACCCTTTTTTAGAGACCGTCCTCTCTGCCATTCCCTGTTCCACTTTTTGTATATCCATTCCCTTGCCGTTATCCTCGACTACAATGTGCAGCATCGCTCGCTCTACCTCCAGAGACACCCTAACAGTGATATAACCTCCCGTTCTTCGATCCGTAAAGCCGTGCTGAATACTGTTCTCGACGATCGGTTGAAGCAGAATTTTGGGAATGGGGAACGACAGCAACTCATCCTCCTCAACAATCACCTTATACTCAAATAAATCCTCATAGCATTTTTGTTGAATAGCGCAATATTGCTGCACATGGGAGAGTTCATCCTCGAGCGGAATCAGATCTTTGCCGCCGCTTAAGCCCAGTTGGAACATTTGCGACAAGGCTAAAATCATCTCGTTAACATCGTCATTCTCCCCGAGGACTGACTTGCAATATATTGTATTCAGCGTGTTATACAGAAAATGAGGTTCCATCTGTGCAGTCAACGCACGAATTTCAGCATGCCTTTTGCCCTCTTCGTTTGTCCTTACATCATCAATCAAGTTCTTAATTTCGTTCATCATTCGGTTAAATTGAAAGCCGACTTGGGCAATCTCATCATTATATTTACTTTCAAAAGAAACACTTAATTGATTCTCTTCTACACGCCGCATCAGCCTGCTAAGTTTGAACAATGGCTTTAGCAACGCGGCCGTCAAGGTATTGGAGAAAAACCAAGTAGTCAGCAGAAATATAGCAATTACATAAATCATCGTGCGTTGCACACCCTTCAGCTGTCCGAGAAGCTGATCCTTAGACTGCATACCTGCCACAATCCAATGGGGTGCTGCAGTCGATGGTTTGTAGTTGACTAAATAATCCTTACCATCAATAGGGTAAAAAAATCTTCCTTGGCTCCCGTTTGTGCTTTCCTGCAGAAACTCCGGATTTTGGGGTAGCTTCTGATGATAAGGCCCATTGTTCTGGACTACATCTTCCCCTTCCTTATTCAAAATAAAGTAATTACGGTCATTCTTCGAATTATTCTCATTCAATAAGGAAGCAATCTTATTCTCTCTTAAATTCACGACGATAAACACATTGGTAGTGGGAGTATTATCATAAATCCCCCTTACGACAAAAGAGATCACCCGCTGATTACCTGTAAAAAGCCGGTCAAAATGACCTTTTGCCCAGTAGCCGCCGGGACTTTTTTTGCTATTGTCATACAATTCCGAACCATAAAATGAATTTTCCTGAGATCGAATCTGTGTCGTTGAATAAAAGTCACCGATCGGCGTTGCAATGAGGACGTTCTCAATAATGGGCTCGTTAAACGTCGCTTGCGAAAGGACATATTGCATCCTCGAAAGGTGAACATAATAGTTGGTTACATCATGGGCCTGAACATCAATCATCATTTGCCGATAGGCGTCACTTAACATCAAGGACTGCACAGACATAGCCACATCATTTAACCGATAATCCAATAGCTGGGTAGTCTTGTCCACCGTTTCCTTACTAGTTTCAAAGGCGTTATTCTGTATTTCCTTACCGGCTATCCGATAGGTCAAGGTTCCCATTGCACTGATTGAGAGCGTTATCAAGACTACAAAGGAGAGGAGTACTCTTTGTTTAATAGAAATCTGGTAATAAGTATCTCCAAGCTTCGCCCAGATCAGACTATACCAGTTCTTGAGAGTTTTCATGAGAATTCCTTTCTACACGTAAAATGAATGCCACTTCTCGTCCCCTGTACCATACGACCGATTCCAGCTAGGTGTCAATAGAATTACCTCCATGCATACTTCAAAGAAACCCGCCATGCAAACTCGCCATCCAACCAGGCATCCGGCAACGCCGGAAGCCGCTCTATATAACCTTGATGAGATTAAGTAGCATCTCAGCTTACCGCCGATAATATACGCATAGCTATGTCCCAGAATATGATTTAATAGATTTGACAAGCTGTTAGTTAGCTTTGTAGTTATATTTCATTATAACAAGACATCGTTTTAAAGAGCAGAAAATCGTAAAACCTGCTGCCGCAGTTTCGATTTAGAAGCTAAGGTGACTTCATTTTATGACTGATAACGATCCTTGGAGCCTTTTAGGTATGCTGGTACAAAAAAACGCATCCCTCGGTTTGCTGCCGGGGAATGCGTTCAACATATTCGTTGTATCCTATAATTCATCTGTAGACTTATTATGATTTGGTAAAGAAAGTATGGTGTTCAATAAGTGGAGTTTACGAATCGGCTTAATAATGATGGATTCGAACAGTGATTTGGTTTCGTCGTCCAAATTCGTTCCAATCGGAGCGAGTAGAAATAAGGACAATTTCTTATGAGTAGTTAACTTACTGATTTGTTCAGCCATTGTAATGGCATTTAGGCCTCCGATATCCTTGTCGATAAGGATCAGGTCGAAATCCAGACCATCAGAAATCCATTGGAACACTTGAGTGGGATTCTGCGTAGATGCAACATGAACTCCCCAATCCTCCAGCATCGATGAGATAACTTGAAGGCTGGTTAGATTATCATCTATAACAAGTATGTTTTTTCCTGCTAACACTTCAGTCTCGAAAGGAATGGAGGGTAGATTCGAATACTTATTCAGGAACAGGGTAATCTCAAAGGTGGACCCTTCTCCTTTTTTACTCAACGCTTGTATATGTCCGCCCATCAGCTCCGCCAGATGCTTGCATATCGCCAAACCCAGCCCTGTTCCGCCATAATGGTGAATCGTATTTTCATCATGAACCTGCGTATACTTGTTAAACAGCAGATTTAACTTCTCTTCTTCAATGCCTATCCCCGTATCCTGTATGGCTATCTTGACGCACACTTGTTCATCATCGCGGGCTGGCAATAATTTAAGCTCTACAAAGATTTCACCCTCATGTGTGAACTTAACGGCATTATTTAATAGGTTCATGATAATCTGGCGCACCTTCATTGCGTCACCGACCACATAGAGCGGGACCTCGGAGTCAGTATTAAGTACCACCTCCAGATTCTTCTCAAGTGCTTTTGTAGAGAACAAATAGACGGTTTCCTCTAGGGTGGAGATAAGATCAAAGGGCTCTTCTTCTACGGACAGCTCGCCCGCCTCCATTTTGCTGAATTCCAGCATATCATTTAAAAACTCCAGTAATCTTGAATTGCTCTCGTTGATAATTTCCATATAATATTTCTGTTGCTCGTTCATTTCAGTAGTCAGCATCAAGTCAGTCATTCCTACAATCCCGTTCATTGGTGTGCGCAACTCATGGCTGAGCATAGAGAACAAGTCATTTTTCGTCTGGATACGTCGTTCTGCAGAATCAGATTTCTGCTCCAATTCAATTAAATAGGTTAAAAATATGGCAAGTGCATACAACATTTTTACGTCTTCTTCACCATATTCACCAGCAGCCTGATCCATCACACAAATTGTTCCGTAAGATCTGCCATCCTCAAAAACCAAAGGAATTCCGATAAAGGAGTGTACTCCTTTTGTACGGATATATTCAAGCTCCTCAGAAGTATCATGGTCATTGATATTAGATACGCGAAGTGTTTTATTGTTATTCAATAATATCAAGGCACCGATGTTCTCAAGTAGTGATAATCCTTCATCTCCTTGTGCAAACTCCTTATAGCGATTATAAAATTTATGAATAGGTTCAGACAAACCGGCATTAATTGAGATGATAATCGTATTGACATTCAGCATATGCTTTAACAGAAAAAGCATATGATCTGCGGCATCCTCAATGTTATGAATTGATAAGCTATTGTTTTCCATATTTTTCAGTTCCCCATTCTAATTCTACCTAATCTATATAATAGCTTTAATTCTAATCCAATAGCGTAAAAATATTGATAAAAATATATATATAATTTATAACACTTACCTAAACCGAATAGGCCATAGCATTGGGAAGGATTGGGCTCTTAAGAAAAATGCAACCTTTTTATACCGCATAACGTTAATAGTAATGAAAAGCACGTTTGAGAAATACCCCGAAGGGTAATAAACCTTGTACCGTGTTTCTCAATTGCCAAGGGGGAGAATGACTTATGATTAAGAAGAGATTTGTTTATGTTTTACCTTTTGCTGTATTGCTGTTTCTTTCCCTTATTTCTACGGCAAGTACGGGTGGAACACGGGTGGATGCAGAGAGCAGCGGATCCACGCAAAACCTCACCGTATACCTTCAATCGCTGAAATCCGGTAACGGAACACTTTCCATTGAAGCCGATGAAATAGATTGGTATCAGGGCGAGGCCGCGAATCAAGTCTTTGCCGAAAGAGAACCGGAGGCTTATGCAGAAATAGGTGGAACGCTGAATGACTATTATATTGTAAACGACAGCGATACAACCACAACTTATACGATTGCAGACCATGCAGCAGTCACTATGCAGCTATTCGATCACACTGGAAATCTAGGGGACTTAGACATTCAATGGAATGAGAAGGTTACTCTGCAGCAGTTTATAGATGAATTCAATAAAACGGATATCGTAGATTTGAGTCAATTCCCCTATCACATCACCATCCAGGATGGAGAAATTATCTCTATTGTGCAGCAATATATTCCGTAAATCCTATTTCAATTAAGTTCGAGTTATCCGAATCATAAGATGCATCTCCTTGAAAAACACCGGCAAACCCTTTGGGTTGACGGATGGAATTTTCAGGAGATGCTTTTTTTTATGTCAATATACCCCTAGGGGAGGACTTCCAAATCCGTGACCCAATGCATAAATTCCCGTCCAAAGGTAAACGTTATTGGTTAATCAAGGAAGGGAGTGAGATCTGTGCCATTGAATTGGATAAAGGATGCTTTGAAGCCGGCAAAAAGCCATAAACTGGACGCTCTAAAAAAAAGACAGCAGGCCAATGAAAAATCTCTAACCTCTTCCTTGTCTCATACCCTATCCTTCCTTAAATCAGAGTTAGGAACAAGTCCTGACTTCGTTATTCGTGAATTTAATGAGGACTCGGAACAGACAAGTCCTGTTGCGGTCTGTTATATCCAAGGTCTGGTTGATAATGTACTGCTCACAGATTTAATAGAGGCCATTATCACTGAAAATAGCTCACAAGCTACTTTAAAACTTGATGCAAAAGAAGCAGCAGCTCTGTTTAAGAAAAAGCTCCCTCTGGGAAATATCAAAGTCGTTAAAGCTGAAAATGAATTAGTCCAGACTATGCTTGCCGGGAGCGCTATGGTAATTATTGATGGAGTAGAACATGTTCTAGCAGTCTCCATTTCTGGCGGTTCCCGTCGAGGCGTTGAGGAACCTACTTCTCAGACCGTCGTTCGGGGTCCTAAAGAAGGATTTACGGAGGATATCTCACTCAACATAGCCTTGCTTAGACGAAAACTACTGACACCTCATTTAAAGCTTGAAAGTCATATTATCGGTGAATATACGCAAACAAAGGTCATATTGGCTTATATTGATGGAATTGCCCCGCCAGAAGTGGTGGAGGAAGTAAACAAGCGCCTCCGTGCAATTGATACAGACAGTATACTGGAGAGCGGTTATATTGAAGAGTTCATTCAAGACGGGGCGTTCTCCCCATTTCCGACGATTTTAAATACCGAACGTCCGGACACAGCGGCCGGGGCTCTTCTAGACGGACAAGTAGCCATTTTGGTGGATGGTACCCCTTTTGTTCTTATTGCACCCGTTACTTTTTTTAATTTCTTTCAGTCAAGCGAAGACTACTATCAACGATATGATATTTCCACATTTCTTCGTGTTGTCCGGCTCATGTCCTTTTTAGTCGCCTTGCTGCTTCCATCCCTATATATTGCAATAACGACATTTCAACAGGAAATTCTACCCACTACCCTGTTAATATCTCTGAGTGCACAACGGGAAGGAACCCCTCTGCCCGCTTTAATGGAGGCACTGATGATGGAGATGATGTTCGAGGTTATACGTGAAGCCGGAGTTCGGATGCCTCGGGTCATCGGTCCTGCTATCTCGATCGTAGGCGCACTGGTAATCGGTCAAGCAGCGGTACAGGCCGGTCTAGTGTCAGGAGCAATGGTCATAGTTGTTTCTTTCACGGCCATAGCCAACTTTGTAATCCCCTACTTTAACATGGCATCGGCAGTTCGGTTGATCCGCTTTACGCTCATGATTCTAGGAGGAGTACTTGGACTATTCGGAATCATTGCAGGCATAATACCCATTTTGTCACATCTGGTCGCTCTCAAATCCTTCGGTATCCATTATATGATGCCTTACGCTCCGTTCTATAAATCCAACATGAAGGATCTGTTGCTCAGAGTACCCTGGTGGGCCATGAAGACCCGCCCCAGCAGAAGAACAGCGTCTAACAAGTACAGACAGGCAGCACACCAATTCCCTGAAAGTTCGGTTCAAAAGGGGAACACTAATGAAACTGATTCCCAAGAATAAGGAGAGGTCAAAATGCGCAAATTAGGGGTTATGTTCTTATTGCTTCTTATAAGCCTTTGGCTCTCAGGATGTAGTAATCGAGTCGAACTAAATGAACTTGGGATTATAACAGCTACCGGAGTAGATGGAAAAAGCGGTGCGTGGATTGTGACCTATCAAATTATCATCCCTTCGGCGATGGCTTCAGGCACGGGCGGTGGCGGAGGAGGCTCCCAATCGGCTGTTCATACCTTTTCTACGGAGGCCAAAACCATAAGAGAAGCAATAGATATAAGTAATCTGGAAAATCCGCGAAGACTTTATTTCGCCCATAACAACGTGCTTCTCATAGGCAAAAAAAGTGCAGATCAGGGAATCAACGAGATTATAGATATCTATTTACGAAATTTTGAGACCCGTGAAACGGTGAAAGTATTAGTAGCCGACGGCGAAGCTCGTGAACTCCTGAAGCAGCTTACACCTCCAGAGAAGGTTCCAGGTGTAGCATTAGCTAAAATTCTGGCTAAGGATAATCAGTTAGGATCCTTTTTCCCTTTAATCACGGTGTACGAAATTGCCCAAAGAATCAGTTCAGATAGTGAGGCGGCTGGTATTCCGGAGGTAGCTAAGGTGGGTTCAGGGGATGGAAAACTCGATACTATCGAAGTTTTTCAAAAGACATCCGCTAAGGTTAAGCTAAAACTATCCGGTTTGAGTGTGATAAAGGGGAGCAAAAGGATTGCAACTCTGAAACAAAAGGAAAGTCAAGGCGTAAGCTGGTTAAACAATCAGATGAACAGCAGTACTCTTTCTTTTACAGATCCTGTTAAGAACAATGAGGAAAAACGCTATACCGCTTTTCAGGTCCGTAAAGCTACAGTTAAAGCTACACCGATAAAAGGTCCTCTCCATTACACTTTGAAGGTGGATGTAAAGGTTAAAGGAGAAATTGTAGAATCCGAGACTAAAATAAACATCACTAAATCCAAAGGGATTAATCAAATGCAGCAGCTTATCAATAAAGAAATAGAGGCGCAAATTCTGAACAGCTGGCAAACCATTCAGAGCCTCAAGGTTGATCTTGCAGGGGTTGCTAATAAAATTCACCGTAAATACCCCAAGGATTGGCACAAGATTAAAGATACCTGGCCTGAGGAATTAGCAAGAATGGATATCAAAATAAATGTTGAAACGGTTATCAGCCGACCTGGGTTGTTTCAAAACTCATTTAAAAAGCAGATAGGCAAGTAATAAAGGGGAAGGTGAATCCATTCTATGAGCTTAGGTAAAATTAGGGTATCTGAATTAGTTGTTGTTTTGTCCATATTTGAAGTGGGCAGCACCACCTTATTCTTAATGGGGGCAGAGGCAAAACAGGATGCCTGGTTAGCCATGCTGATAGGAGCTACAGCCGGGTTTCTCCTTCTCTTACTACATTTGTCCATTCACCGACGGGATCCGCAGCTGGATCTCTTTCGGCTCTTCCGCCGTTACATGGGTAAATATCTGGGTACCTTCATAAATATATTGTTTGTCGGCTACTTTACATATGAGGCTTCTAGAAATTTGCGTGATTTCGGAGAACTTACCATAATGAGCTTACTGAACCGTACATCTTTGTGGATTATTATACTTATAGTGGTCCTAATCATTGCAAACTTAGTTCGCTATGGACCTGAGGTATTTTTCATGTTCTGCATGATTCTATTTCCTGTTATGCTAATAGGTTATTTGGTCATAAGTGTTCTAATTCCGGCTACAGGCCTTTTTCATTTTGAGTATATGCTTCCGGTGCTGGAGTTTGGTTTAATGCCTGCTGTAACCTCTGCGATTCCCGAGATCGTATCATTTCCATTCGGCCAGACGGTGTTATTTCTTGTATTTTACCCGCTGGCCATGAAAGGACGTAATCTCCCCCGCGCTGTCATCGTTACCTATATTATCAGTGCACTGTTTCTGACCGTTTTTAATCAACTGAATATTTTTGTGCTTGGAACTGAACTGGCGCCCAATATGACCCTGCCGCTTCTTGAGACTGTGCAATTAATTCAGTTGACACAGGTATTTGAACGGACAGATGCCCTTTTCACAATGGTTCTCTACATAGGGCTGGGAACCAAGATGGCAGCCTTTTATTTAGGGGCGGTGATCGGACTTGAAAGAATAACCAAAATAAGCTACAAAAAGTGGGTCTTAC
Organism: Paenibacillus wynnii; assembly: GCF_000757885.1. Taxonomy (NCBI): domain Bacteria; kingdom Bacillati; phylum Bacillota; class Bacilli; order Caryophanales; family Paenibacillaceae; genus Paenibacillus; species Paenibacillus wynnii. The sequence goes on from NZ_JQCR01000002.1 coordinate 257,486, forward strand.
CTCTAGCTATTCTACTCTATTACCTTGCCTTTTTATCTCCGAATTACACCCATCATATCGAGATTGGCCGAGGTATCGCTGTAAATAGATGGTGGCCTATATTTCAGATCATCCTTCCCATTCTGCTATTTTTGGTGATGGTTATTCGAAGACGGAAGAAGGCTTGAATACTTTCTTATATTTTCAAAAAAACCGCCTCGGCAAGTACGCCGTTGCGGTTTTTGGGTTTAGGACAAAACGTGTACTACTCTACTCTTCGATGCGGTCGTCCGGTACCGGAAAACCAAAATTCGGCGTTCCGTCCAAATTCCAAGTGAAAACCTGAGCACGGGTGTGACGGTTCGGATCATATAGAGGATCTCCCACGATATCCGTGTAGTTTCTCGCATGGTAGACAATGATATCCTCACTGTCATCCGCAGAACGTGTGAAGCTGTTATGACCTGGACCAAATTGCCCCGTAGTCGCGTTGCTCTGGAACACGGGTACTACCGATTTGGACCATGAAGCTGGATCTAATAAGTCGCTATCTTCGGGTGCAGCGAGCAGTCCCATACAGTAATTATGGTCGGTTGCGCTTGCAGAGTAGCTAATAAATACTCTTCCGGCATGTTTAATTACCGCTGCTCCTTCATTTACTTTGAAACCGATGATCTCCCACTCAAGCTCTGGCGTAGAAATCATGACCTGCGGTCCTTTGATCGTCCAAGGGTTCTCCAATTCCGCTATGTAGAGATTGGAGTTCCCTTCAATTGCAGGGTCTTTCTGTGCCCAAACCAAGTAGGAAATCCCTTTATGATCAAACCTTGTGGCATCCAGCGAAAAGGACTCCCAATCCGTGTGAAGCTGACCCTTTTCTACCCAAGTACCTTCAAGAGGATTGTCCGCTTCGTTCTCCAGAACAAACATACGATGATCAAATATACCCTCAATCGTATCTGATGTATGTGCTGCAGCAAAATAGACATACCATTTGCCGCCACTGTAATGAATTTCCGGTGCCCATATGTTAGCACTCATGAGCCCGCTTTCAGGTTTTCTCCAGATGGTTAGAGGCTCCGCCTTGCTTAAATCATTTAAAGTCAGAGATCTTCTAATTTCAATTCGATCATATTCCGGTACAGAGGCGGTGAAGTAATAATACCCGTCTGTATGTTTATAAACCCAAGGATCTGCACGTTGTGGAAGAACGGGATTATTTAATGGTTCCTTTGGAAACATCTGAATTTCTCTCCTTTATTCTATCTTTAGAAAAACTGCAACTCTATCAACCTAACCTTTAACTCCACCGGCTGTCATGCCCTCAATGAAGTACTTTTGAAAGAATACAAATACGATTAGAACTGGAATGATTGCAAATACGGAACCGGCAATTAGAATTTTATAGTTGTTGCCATAAGGCGTAAGCAATGTAGATAACCCGATTGGGATGGTCAGCTTGTTCGTACTATTTAGCACGATGAGCGGCCATAAGAAGTTATTCCAGCTAGCCAGTGCCTGCAGAATAGCCATGGATGAGAAGGCTGGAGCCATTAACGGCATCATAATTTTGAAGAAAATTCCATACTCCGTACATCCGTCTACACGGGCAGCATCCAGGAAATCCCTTGGTAACCCTCCGGCATACTGTCTGAAGAAAAAGATCGGCAGCGGGGCCACCACAAACGGAAGGATAACACCCCACATATTGTTGATCAGGTGAAATGAAATAGCGAGCTTATACATAGGCAGCATAATGATTTCCAATGGCACAGCCATTATGATAAGCACGAGTACGAACAGAAAATTACGGAATCTAAACTTATACACAGCCAGCGCATAACCGACCATGGAAGACAACAGCAGACATAACACGGTGAACGTAAAAGTAATTAATACGCTGTTCTTATACCACGTAACATAATTCTCTTTGGGAGAAAATAAATTCGTGTAGTTGGAGAGCGTCAGAAGCTCTTTATCCAAACTTAAATTCAGACCATTCCGGAGCAATTCCTGAGCAGGTTTGAAAGAAGCAATTGCTAGCGTAATGATTGGGAACAGAGCAAAGATTGCGAGTGCGGTGAAGAGCAACAGCAGCAGCACCCGATTTAGCGACCATTTGGTTTCTTCGGCAGTTTTCATCGGCTACTCCTCCTTCTTAAATAATCCAAACAGATTCAATTGAACGAATGTGATAATAAAGGTAATGGCAAGCAATACGATACCCACAGCAGCACCGAGGCCCAGATTATTTTGTTCCCAGCCGCTGCGATATAGGTAACCCACCATTGTGAGACCGATATCTTTCGGTGAGCGGTTGCCGCTCCAAAGCATATAGCTTTCTGTAAACATGGCATAACCGCCGTAAATACTGATTGTGAAAACGTAAATAGTGATTGGTTTCAACAAAGGAACTGTGATATTAGTAAACTTCTTCCATGTATTGGCTCCATCAATTTCAGCGGATTCGTAAACTTCTTTTGAAATGTTCTGCAGACCAGCCATGAAATAAAGCATATTAATCCCCATCCAACGCCAGCATGCCAGAATCAGCAAAGTCATAAGTCCCAGCCAGCGGTCACCCAACCAACGCTGCTTCTCAAGGCCGAGCGCGGTTATAAAGGTGTTCATAAGAGATCCATCCAATTCGCCGAAAGCAAGCCGGAAGATCGTTCCCGCGACAACAACCGAGGTCAACGCCGGGATAAATAGAGTTGAGCGGAAAAAGTTCTTGAATATCATGACTTTGGAATTCAAGAATGCCGCCAGCACCAAAGGTATCGGTATTAGCAAAAGCAGTGTTAATGCGGTATACACTGTACTGTTCTTAATAGCCTTGAAGAAAGTCGGATTCCACAGCTCTTTATAATTATCAAAGCCGATAAACTTACTTGAACCCGGAACAATTTCCTGAAAGCTCATGATGAATGCCGAAACCACAGGGTAGGCAAAAAACACGGAGAACGAAATAATAAACGGGAGCACAAATACGTAAGGAGCAATCTTCTGCGAATAAAGCAGACTAGAAATCGATGTTGAACCAGACGTTTGTTTCACCCGGGTGACGTTAGGCTTGCTCATGAACCGTAACCCTCCTTTGGTAATAACGCATCACCGACGCCAAGGGTCGGTGATGCATTGCTACTCTTTTTCTATTTCAAACCGGAATTAACATCTTTTAATACTTTTTCAGTGTCTTCATTATCAAGCAGAATTCGAACGTTGGATTGAGTTTTGATGGCGTCAATCACTTGAGGTGTTTTCTCACCGATGTTGATACCTTCGATTTCGTCTTTCACTTCAGTAAGTACATCGAAAATGTTACTTCCAAAGTATTCAGTAAACTTGTTAGTAGCCTTCATTGCTGGGTCATTCCATACATCCGAACGGAGGGGATCGAAGCCCAGAATGGTCCAAGTAGCTAAACTTCCTTCTTTGGAGAGCTTAGCAAAGCTCAGGAATTGCTTCACAATATCTTCACTCTTAGTTTGATTTGTAATTACAGTTGCAGTACCGCCCATACCTGCCGAACGTGGTTCGCCTGCACTCCAAGCTGGCATTGGACGAATAACCATTTTGCCCTTCAGATCAGGCATGCTGTCTGTAAAGCGGCCCATGTACCAAAGCGGCATCCATACAGAAGCTGCTCCGCCTTTACCCATAAATCCGAAGTACTCTTCAGCATGATGGAATCCGCCAGGTGCTCCAACAGCCACGCCTGATTTCATTTGCTCTTGTTGCCATTTCATAACTTGTGTAACTTCAGGTCCATCAAGGTTTGGTGTACCGTCTGCTTTCAACAAATCATCTTTTGATGGAAGTTGAGCGGTTTGCAGCCACATCGACCATTGCTCGGAAGTTTCCAAGGTTGTCATAGGAATCCCTGTTTTGTCCAGAACGACTTTACCTGCTTTAGCAAAATCATCCCAAGTTTTGATATCGTCGGCATTCACGCCTGCCTTATCGAGAATTTCTTTGTTATAATAGATTACGGAAGCGCCTACATGATAATCAATGCCGTAATAGTTTCCCTCTTTAGCATAAATATCAAAACGGGCTTTAACGAGGTTATCCAGCTCTGGATCGATAATATCATTTAGAGGTAAAAGTTGTGGTTCACCTTTGATATAGTTAGGGAATTTACTAATTTCAATATCTGCAAAATCAGGTGCTCCGCTGCCCGATTGTAAGGCAACCAACAATTTGTTGTGCACATCATCATACGGACTCACGTTAGCGACCAGTTCAATAGTTTTATCGGGGTTAGCTGCATTCCATCTCTTTACCATTTCAGTATAAAATTCGGCATGAAGCTGTTGGAAAGTCCAGAATTCAACTTTGGTAGCCTTAGCTGTAGTTGGTGCCGTATTACCACTGCCCTCGTTAGTAGCTTTGCCTGCATTGTTCGCAGTGTTGTTTGCATTATTGCCACCGCAAGCAGACAACGCAAGGGTCATAACAAGTGATACTGAAAGCAAGCTTAGACTCTTTTTCCTCATTTCTATAATCCCCCTATTGTGTAATTTATGCTGAATCCCGAAGGATAAAAGCCTTTTGTTTAACTTTCTCTAAATCAATTTATACTTTTATAATATATAGTTCAATAATGAATGTCAACACTAAAATGTATGCGTTTTCTTAATTATTTATATAAAGTAAAGGGCTTGTTTTATTAAAATTTGTGGTACATTTTGTGTATAAAGTTTGATATTCGGTTGGATTTGTGGAATTTTAAAGAAGTTATATGGTATATCATTGCAAAACGCTCCTTTTTGTTTATAATTAATTAAAATGAAACAAAAATTATCATTGAGAGAGGACGCTGTTGTGCTTTGATTCACATAAAAGATCTAAAATCAGGTTTGAATATTTTTAAGGCTTTAAGCTCAGATATTCGAATTGAAATATTGGGATTACTTAATACTTATGAGAGTCTTAATCTGAACGAAATTGCTGAGAAGCTCGGTTTGACCAACGGGGCGATTACAATGCACATCAAGAAGCTTGAAGAAAGTGGATTGATTGATATTACCACTGCAGTTGGTAAGCATGGAATTCAAAAAATTTGTTATCTAAATGAGAATATGCTCACGGTTGATTTACGAAGTAAAGAAACGGAGAACGTATATGAAGTTGATATTCAGGTAGGCCATTACAGTGATTATTATGCGGAACCCACCTGCGGTTTAGCCACTAAAGACAGTATTATAGGAGAGTTTGATGATCAGCGCTACTTTGCTGATCCACAGCATATTAATGCAGGCATTGTCTGGCTTAATAAAGGGTATTTGGAGTATCGAATTCCAAATTATCTGAAATCCAACCAAAGATTTAAGGAACTTCAGTTTATTATGGAGATCAGCTCTGAGGCTCCGAGCTACAACAATAATTATCCATCGGATATCGTATTCTCTCTCAACAAAATCGAGTTAGGGAGCTGGACCTCACCAGGGGACTTCGGGGATCGAAAAGGAAACTTTAATCCTCAGTGGTGGCCGCCACACCTTAATCAGTACGGAATGAATAAGCTGCTCCGTATTAATGACGAAGGAACCTTCATTGACGGCTGCCGTATTTCAGACGTGAGAATCTGTGATATTGGGCTGCATCAGCAATCCGATATCAAATTCAAAATTGCGGTATCAGAAACCGGTCAGTCCGGCGGTCTTACCATTTACGGACGCAACTTTGGCAACTACGATCACGATTTGGTAGCGAGAGTAATGTTTGATGTGGTAAATTCCTAATCTTAACAGTGACCTTCGACTTGTATAATTGCTATCCCTTCGACGCAGAATAACCCTTGTCTCCAAAACCACCGAGAAGGAGTGTTTCGAATGCGCGAAGGTCTGATTCCCACTGTTCTTGGAACTGTTGTCTGTGCTTCAAGCGCCGCTTTTCTTGGTAGCAGAAGATACAAAATGGCTGCTACAGGCGTGCTAGGGTTCGGTCTTGCCCATGTAGTGTTGGGTGCGATTGACTTGTTTGAACACCGTTAAGTGTTTGGAGAATGCTGAGAGGTGCTCACCAGTGCCTCTTGGCTTTTTTTGTACAAAAAAAATAAAACGACCCTCCCCCTATACCGGGCTTGGACCGCTTAGTGTTGATTATTTATTTCACAGCAACATAAAAGAGGCGTTCGGCCCCTTCATCCGCCTCGACCCATTTGAAGTCAGCGTAGGTTGTAACATTAGAGAAACCGGCCTTGAGCAGCTCAGCAGTGAGCCATTCGGGATCATAAGCACGTTGTACATGAGTCTCTTCAAAGCGCCGATACAGAGTGCTTTGTCCGCTCTCTCGGGCAAATATCACTAGGTGGTGCTCAATCTCACGACGTGGGGCATCCAGTTCACAGGTCCATATATAAGATACGGATTCTTCGTCCAGTATGAACGGCTGTTCTTCCTCGTAACGAATTAATGTATTCGGGTGGTGTACATCGAACAAAAAAGTGCCACCGGGCTTAAGTCCTGCAAAAGTGCGGGCAAAGGTAGACTTAATGTCGCTTTCATCCAGCAAATAATTAAGACAGTCGCAGAATGAAATCACGGAGTCCACCATCTCCGGCAGCTCCCATTCCGTCATATTCTGCCTGATCCAGTGTACACTACCCTCTCGCAGAAAGCGGCGTCCCTGCGGATGCTCCTCAAGCTTCTGTCTTGCAACCGAAAGCATGTCCGAGGATAAATCAATACCACTCATGTGATATCCTGCACCGGCCAGGGGAATAGTAATACTGCCTGTCCCGCAGCCAAGCTCCGCTACAGTTACCGGCTTCCCATGTTTTTTCCACGCGGTTTCAGCAAAGGTCAGCCAGTCCGGATAGGGCATATCGGCCATAAGCTCATCGTATACATATGCAAATTTCCCATAGGAAGACACCAGAGTACACCGCGCTTTCTATTCAAAAAATAATAAATTTATTCGGCAGACTCATTACCTTCAACCGAAGTCTCTTCTTCCTTGCGGGCAAGATACGTCCAGTTCTCTTTTTGAGTAATAAGTCCTTCTTTCATCAGCTTGCCAAGCGCTCTCTTAAAGGCTGACTTACTGATCCCAAAGCGTTGTTTGATAATGTCAGCAGGCGTAGCATCTGAATACGGCATGGCTCCACCGGGACGGGCGTTGAGGAATTCCAACAGATTAGCGGAATCTAAATCCATACCCACTTCTTTACGAGGAGCCATAGAAAGATTAACTCGTCCATCTTCCCGAATGTGCGTAACACGTGCTTCAACCTTTTCACCGAGTCGCATCAAACGGCTACGTTCAGAAGAATGAATCATACCGATGACACCAAAGCCTAATACCCCAGCATCCACCAGTACAAAAGTACCCATCTGCAGCGGTCTGTACACTCTGGCGGTAACGGTTTGACCCATCCACGATTCAGGCGCATCCAGAGCTTTCTCTGAAAGCTCGTACTCACCGGCCAATTTAGCGCGAAGACGCCCTTGTTTATCATGCTCCATCATTACATATACACAATCACCTATCTGTGGACGTAGTTCTTGGAGCTCGGGAAGTTCACTGATGGGCAACAGAAGCTGCCGACCCAGACCAATTTCCAGAAAGCATCCCAGACGAGGATGTACATCAGCCACTTCAAGCAAGGCCATTTCTCCAAGAGTAAGAAACGGTTTTCTCATCGTAGCAGCGAAGCGGTCCTCTGTATCAAAGAACAGAAAAACCTCGACGGAATCACCTGGTTTGATTTTACGTGTAAGCTCTGTATAATGCAGCATAACATCTTGATCACCTGCGGTCAGAAAGTAACCGTACGGAGATACTTCCCTTGCTACCTTCAGTGTAACTATAGTTCCGGCAATCAAGCTCATACAGACGTTACTACCTTGGCATCAGACCAAAGGCGCTCGATATTGTAATATTCACGCTCATCGCGGTGGAAAATGTGTACCACAACATCCCCCAAGTCCATTAGAACCCAACGTGCTGAATCTACACCTTCCATACCACGGATAACTCCTCCGGCTTCATGTACTACTTTACGAACTTCAGTTGCAATGGCTTGCACCTGAGTATCGGAATTACCATGGCAAATGACAAAGTAATCACTGATAGGTGAAATATTCCGTAGATCCAACGCAACCACGTTATTTGCTTTCTTGTCTTCCACTGCCGTAACGGTTAACTGTAATAATTTTTCTGGATTTAATTTCATCTTTTTTCCTCCAATGCTCTAACTAAATCATTTCGTGCCAGCACGGTCAGCGGGAATACAATTCTCCGCTTCTCCAGAAGAACACGAATCGTAGAATCAAAACCTTCTACGAGTCCTTGCTCGAGACTAACCTTGGCCAGCTTGCGTATCTCATCCACTCCGGGAAAATCCCGTCCGGGTTCAATATAATCGGCTAAACATACAACTTTCTCCAGAAGACCCATGCCTTCACGGCCAGATGTGTGATAGCGGATGGCATCCAGAACTTCAAGATCATGAATCCCATACTCTTTCTCGGCAACAAACGCACCTACCTCAGCATGCCACAGCTGCTTATCATGAGACAGCAATTCCTGAGAAAGCGCATTCTCCTCAATGATCTTCCGCATTCTTTCAACGGCCCAATACTTGGCCACATCATGCATTATAGCTGCTGTCTCTGCACGCCCGGGATCAGCTCCATATCGGCCCGCTAATTTAACGGCTGACTCCATAACGCCTAGTGTATGCTTCCAGCGCTTATCAGGCATCTGCGCAGATACGGCTTCAATCAGCGCTTCGCGGCTGTACTCCATACAATCCACTCCTATGAACATAATTGAAAACGGCCTCAGGCACCATATAGCGGATCGACTTCCCTTCTGCTGCTCGTTCTCTAAGCATTGTGGAAGAGATATCGACTTGCGGCATATCTGCCAGCACAATCTTCTCGGCGATATTCTCAGGCAGTACTGCAAGGTCAAGCTTGGTTCCCGGGCGACCCACACCGATAAAAGTCAGGCGCTGTACGAGCTCTTCAATTTCTTCCCATTTTGGCAAGTATTGAACCATATCCGCTCCGATAATAAAATAGAGCTCCAGATGAGGAAACTCCTGCTGAAGTTTTCTTACCGTCTGAATCGTGTAAGAGACACCCCCGCGGGAAATTTCCCAGTCAAGGGTTCGAAAACTCTCATGCGCTTGAACGGCTTCCTGCACCATCGCCAACCTATCTTCACTTGATACTCCGGCCTCATGCTTATGCGGGGGAATATGCGACGGCATAAACCAAACTTCATCCAAACTATAGGTATCTCTTGCAGCTTCCGCTGCGAGCATATGACCCATATGCAGAGGATCGAAGGTACCTCCCATGATTCCGACTTTCAAGAGGCCACCTCCTTCAAAGATCATATAAGATGACAACCGCTCATCTCTATTTTCTAACGGGGCAGCTCAATAGTCTTGTTATCCCGTGACTCCTTGTATAGAACAATTGTCTTTCCGATGACCTGAACGAGCTCGCAGCCTGATTGTTCAGCCAAAGTTCTGCCGATTACCTTAGGATCCTCAACATTATTGTTGAGCACACTGATCTTCATAAGCTCACGCTTCTCAATAGCTTCTTCGATATGGCGAACAAGATGGTCGTTTACGCCACCTTTACCGACCTGAAATACCGGGTCAAGATGGTGTGCCATAGAACGAAGGTAGCGTGTTTGTTTTCCAGTTAACATAAATGAACAAAACTCCTTAATTAACATATATTATTACCCGAATTTTCTAAAACCATTTCTATTCATTACCACTAAGACATTCTAGAATAGTCTGCCGCATAATTTCGATTGGAGCAGGCTGACCCGTCCAATACTCCAGTGCATAAGCGCCCTGATATACGAACATGCCAAGACCTCCATGAATGCGGCAGCCGCGTTCTAAGCTTTCCTGGAGCAGTCGGGTACGGAGTGGATTGTAAATCAGATCGCTTACAACCATCCCCTCGCGAAATAAAGAGGTATCTACCGGGGATTCATCCATATGAGGGTACATTCCCACTGAAGTAGTATTAACAATCACATCAATATCCTGTAATAACTCTGGAATTAAATCCAGAGTTATTCCGGTGATATTCCCCTTATTACTCCACTCTTCCGCAAGTTCCAGTGCTTTGTCGGCAGTGCGGTTAGATACAATAATGGATGCCGGAGATTCCTGTAGCAGGGCCGCTATAATTCCTCTAGCAGCTCCCCCCGCTCCAATAACCAAAATTCTGGTTCCGGTTAAGTCGGGAATGGCCTCAGCCTTCAGCGAACGAACGTAACCAATACCATCGGTATTGTACCCCGTCAATATTCCATTAGTATTCACAATGGTATTGACAGCTCCAATATCCTTCGCGCTTTTATCTAGTATATCCAAATATGCCATAACAGCTACTTTGTGAGGAATCGTGACATTAACACCGCGAAAGCCGAGAGTCCGAATCGCCTCTACAGCTTCTCCCAGTTTGTCTGGAGTTATATGCAGAGGGACATAAGCCCCCGATATCCCCATGGCCCGCAACGCAGCTGTATGCATGATCGGAGATTTGGATTGCGCAATAGGGTCCCCCATGACTCCAAGCAGAATATCCCCGTTGCCGGGGAACCAGGTTGCAGTTGTCTCTGGCACTCTTGTAACCTCCCTAGTTAAATCAGTGAAGGGCGGGTAAGCACCTTCACTCCTTTCGGAACGTGTATAGCTATTACAGCCCCTTCAGTACTGTTCAGTTTAATCCATCCCAGGCCTGATACATATATATCGGTATTACTTCCCCGATTGATGCGGAACTCGTGACGCTGCCATTGTGGAAGCTTGTCCATACGATCCGTTCCCGGAGGAGATAGTAACTCCCCGCGATGCTCCTGATATAGAGCATCTGCACGTTCTAGCTTCGTCCGGTGAATCTTGAGTGTTCCACTGATGAAGCAAGTGAAGGACTGACGCTCACCCTGTACAAAGTCAAACCTTCCCAAACCTCCGAAGAACAGGCTTTGTCCCTCGTTAAGCTGATATACCGCAGGTTTCAAGGTTTGCGCCGGCATTACCGCATCCAAATCCTGACGTTCTACCAACTCGCTATAGCGCCAAGGATACACAATACCAGGAGTATCGATAATGTAGTGTCCGTCGTCGAGCGGAATTTTGACTGTATCCAGAGTAGTTCCCGGGTACTGTGAAGTTGTAAGCTCCTGATCCAGATCACTATAATCTGAGATTAGACGGTTAATCAGAGTGGATTTACCTACATTAGTAGCTCCGACTACATAGACATCACGTTGTCCACGAAGTTCAGTAACCGATTCAAGCAAACGGTCAAATCCCTGATTGCGTTTGGCGCTGCAGAGTATGATTTCCTCTGTCTTCATACCATGCTCTTTACAGCGCTGCTGCACCCAATTCCGCATCTTGTTCAGGTTCGTCACTTTAGGCAGCAAATCCACTTTGTTCACTGCCAGAATTACGGGGTTATTACCCACGAACCGTTGCAGACCTGAAATTAGGCTTCCTTCGAAATCGAACAGATCAACGATGTGAATAACAAGTGCGTTCTTCTCACCGATTCCGCTGAGCAAACGAAGGAATTCATCCTGATTCACAGAAACGGATGAAGCCTCATTATAGTTTTTAATCCGGAAACAGCGCTGACAGATGACTGGATCCCGATCATAGGCGACCTCAGGAATAAACCCAGGAATCTCCTTATTTTCGGTTTGCAGTTTAATTCCGCAGCCGCTGCATTTTACAGGAAGCTGTGCTTCATGCTCTTGACTCATTTCAATTTTTCCTCCTCGTGCTCATGCCACAATCCTTGTTTGCGCAGTCTGGTCAGAGCAATTTGCTCTATTCTGCGATTAATTCGGGTACCTATACCTTCATCCTTCACCGATATGGGAAGCACTAATACGGTATGAAGACCCAGCCGATTTCCGCCATAGACATCCGTAAGCATTTGGTCACCTACAACAATAGTTTGCTCCGGTGATAGCTCCATTTGCTTCATCGCCTTGCGAAAGGGCGCATTACTGGGCTTGCGTGCCTGATGTACAAATCCAATATTAAGCGGAGTGGCAAACCGCGACACCCGATTCATGTTATTATTTGATACAATGATCAGCTTAAAGCCGAACTGCTTCACCTTCTCAAACCACAACAGCAGTTCCGGAGTAGCTAAAGGTGCTTTGGCACCTACAAGCGTGTTGTCCAGATCCGTTATAATGCCGCGATAACCCTTGATATAAAGCTCCTCCAGAGGAATATCAAATACCGTATTCACGCGGAGTTTAGGGACTAGCATTTCAAACAATACATTCACCTCGATTTCATACAAAAAACTATATCATACTCTCTGCACTTCGCAAATGACTGAGCGCAAGGCTACTATTACTCCTAAAGCATTACTTCCCGGACTTCAGGCTTTTACGTAGCCGCAAAGCTTCAGTATACACGTTATGCCAATCTTTGTCTTCTATAACATCCGGGCTATATTGCGCTTTTTCAAATATTCCTAATAAAATGCGGAGAACGCCTGTAAGGTCAGGGCGTTTTAGGCTCCAATGTTCTACGGATTCACGCAGCGTTTCATGTTCTTCCTTCACAAAACCTCTCCGCCGCAAGTATCGTACCCACCGCTCCGTCTCCACCGCAACCTTTTGAGCCGGTGATAAAGGATGTCCTCTTCGCAACTGCAGAATTAGAAAACGAAGACTAAAGCGCCGAGCCCAAACTAGATATCCTACCCATGCAAGCAATACTATACCCGATGCCACTGCAGCCCAGGCTCCGAATTGAAAGCCGTTATCTTCTGCTCCTGTGTTGGCTGCATTATCCTCGGACTGTGCATTGTCCTCTTCTTCATCCAGAGGGTCCTTTACAGGTTCAGTCTCATTCTTAGTCAGCAGGGGAGCATTAAATCCGGGTGTCGCTTCTACCGGAATCCAACCATAATCCCCGAAATAAACCTCTGCCCAAGAATGCGCATCAGCATTTGTAATCGTATAGTTGTTACTAACCGACCTACCCTGCTGCAAAGCAATATTATCAGGGAGCTCTGCCTGTTCTCCGGGTGCATAACCCTTCACCCATCGAGCAGGGATATTAAGAGAGCGGGCCATGGTGACTAGTGCAGTGGAGTAGTAATCGCAGTATCCTTCTCTGATCTCAAACAAAAAGCTGTCAACAAAGTCAGAGCTGGTACCAAGAGAAACATTGGGTTCATTGGTATACGGAAAGGTTTGTTGTAAGTATTGTTGCAATAGCGCCGTTTTTTCATACGGAGTTTGTGCACCAGCCGTAATTTCCTGAGCGAGCTCCTTTACCCGAACCGGGAATTTACCGGGCAGCTGCAGGTATTGCTTATCTACTTCATTTTCTTGATACAAGTCTTCGTATGTCATCACACTCAGCTCTTGAACAGGAACAATTGGAATTTCGGCGGTTAGCACGTAGGTCTGCGGATAAGGCAGGTTTTTTTTGTCGGGATCCCACAATAATTCACTATCCTGATTTCTCCAGAATAATCCGCTGCTGTTCTCAACACCGTTGATTGTATTGACTGTAGAAATGGAATAAGGACCGAAAATAACCGGATAGCGGTTATTTCCTAGGATTTTAACCGTTTGCTGCAATTTCTGGGTCTGGACCTTCGAAGTAGAGGGATTATCCAGAAGCTGGCCCACTGCAACTCCATCGAGCAGCCCCCGGGTAGACCGGTCATTATCAACCCAACCTTCTCCGGAGTAGACGTTGCGGCTTTCTCCACGCATGTAGGTACGCATATCAGAGACTACTGTCATAACGGGAGTATAATCAAAAGCAAAGCCCCCACCAAGATTGTCATCATTCAGACTATATCCTGATGAAGTGTTCTTCACCGCCGTACCTGCCCCTGTTCCCGTCCCTTTTCCAGAGGTACCGAAGCCGGAAGACCCCCCCGTTCCGCGCCACTCTATCCAGGCCGTGTAGGGATCGGTTAAACGCGGTTTTACTTCAGGCATATTGATACCGGTAAGAATAATAAGAGAGAAAATGATAGCAATATTCACGAGAATTTTTAAAGGATAGTCCATAAGATAAGACCAGCCGCCCGGATACCGCAGTTGGAAGCTTCTCAAGTGCTGAGTTACAAGCCAGCCCATACCGGCGAATACGGTCCACGCCACTTCCTGCCATAATACAGTGGAGGTAAACGAATCGAGTGCAGCAAAAGCAACAATGTTTAAGCCTATAAATAGTAAAATACGCGCCTTCGTAGATGCCCACCAGGATGACAGAAGCAGTAAGACCCAGACCCCAAGTGCAAACCATATATACGGCATCATCTGAGCAGCTATATCAGGAAGACGCTCTAGAACTCCCAAAAAGGGGTCAGGAGTATATAATCCGTAGTATTTGATGGTTCGGAAGACAATATAGATGATTACCGCGGCTTCAACGAGAATCCGGTATAGAGAACGAACAGGGATTAGGATCTCAATAATTATTGCCGCGGTCAGTGCTAACAAAACGGATGATGTCGTCTCCCGATACCAGAGGGGCTCTGTATAAGAAATCCACTGCAGCGCAATAATCATAATCCAAAGCAATCTTAAGGAGTGGTGCCAAGAAGACTTCTGTTGAGTCCACCAATTACTCATCTTTTCTCCCCTCCCAGCACAGCAGGCAGCTCTTGGAGAGAACTAACGCTGTATCCTGTCAATCCGCGAGATGTCAGCACACCCATCCAATCATCAGCACGGCTTGCCTCTGTAGGATCAATTACATGTATATGAGAAGGATTCATTCCGTGGCTCTCCGCCCATAGCAAAGCATCCAAGACCGGAATTCCCCGCTGGGGGCTGATCAGAACGAAATAGGACCCTCTTGGGAACATACGGTATCCCATTTCCAATCTGGAGACAAGGGGTCCTTTTCCTTCTGCATTGATATCTATTAAATATTGAATCATTTTCTGGCGCTCTGCTCCGGTCTCCGCAGGTGAGAACATTTTGGTATTCTTATCAAGACAACATAGGCCAATACCGATCCGTTCCCGGATGCCGAAACCCAATAAGGAAGCTGCAGTAGAAACCGCCAGTTCAAAAGCACTTGAAGATGAATAAGCCCTTGAACTGCCGTCCAGAACGATCATCGTCTTCGGAATGGATTCATGCTCAAATTCCTTCGATTTCCATGAACCGGTCTTCGCAGTTGCATTCCAATGGATGCGCGTTAGCCTGTCACCATATACATAGTCACGCACCCCATTGATTTGTGTAGTTTCACGCCTGGATTGAACCCGAGAGACTTGCGGTCCCGCTCGTCTCGAATTCCGTTCATATAATTGCCATCGCGGGATGAACACAGAACGTGGTAATATCCGAAACTGCCCCTTCGCCAAAAAGCTTCCTTTGTGCTGTGTAAGCCCAAAGATATCTTCCGTGATAATATCCGTGTCTGCAAACGTATAGCTTCCGCGTTCCAAGGCCGGTGTCTGAAAACGCAGCTCCCCGTCCCCTTTAAAGTTCGGAACAAAACTCTCTTCAAAAACCCATGATTCCCCGTTATGCCGTTTCAACATTTCTCTCACGACGACATAAGGCAAAGGTAAATAGCCGGGTATAGAGATTTGAAGTTTTACCCGAAGAGCACCACCCGCATAGAGAAGATCAGGCTTTTCCTGTTCAGCATAAAGACTGCGTACCCCTTTGGAGCGGCGAACACCGCCTAGACTTGCGGCTATTAAATAAACGATAAGCAGTGAGACCATTATAAATAGCATGAATGAGGTTTTCCCGCCTTGAAATAGTACATACAGCAAAGTAATACTCCATACCCCGAGTATTCCGGCCAGCTTGACTGGCTGTATGACCGCTGCCGCTGCAGACAAGTAGCGTCCCATCTTATTGCCTCATCGTAACTGGCACATGGATGCTCTGCAGCAGTTTTTGCAATAATGAATCCACACTTACATTGTCCAGCCGTGATTCCGGACGAAGCAGAATACGATGGCTTAGCGCATAAGGGGTAAGCACCTTGACATCATCGGGAAGCACATAGTCCCTCTCCTGCAGGAAAGCATAGGCTTTGCAGGCCATCATGAAGGATAACGATGCCCGCGGGCTCGCTCCCAGCAAGACGCGAGGATGTTCTCTAGTCGTGCGCACAATTTCCAGCAAGTAATTCAACACAGGGTCGCTTATATAAACCTCGCGAATTTCCTTCTGGATCGCCGAGATCTGTTCCATATCTGTTACCGGTAAAAGCTTATCCACCGGCTGCCCTTCTTGATGCTTCCGCAGCAAGCTTTTTTCCGTATCCGCATCCGGGTAGCCCAAGCTGATCCGTAACATGAAACGATCTAATTGCGCCTCTGGGAGCGTATAAGTCCCCTCGAAATCTATGGGATTTTGGGTGGCACACAGCATAAAAGGATGCGGCAGCGGATAGGTCTCCCCATCGACAGTAACATTCCGTTCCTCCATGACCTCAAGGAGGGCGGATTGCGTCTTAGTTGTAGCTCTATTAATCTCATCGGCCAGCAAAATATTAGTCATTACCGGACCCGGACGAAAGTGAAACATCTCATCACGCGGATGATATACAGAAACACCCGTAATATCACTCGGCAGAATATCCGGATTACATTGTATACGGCGGTATTCACCGGACATAGATCTGGATAGTGCACGAATCAATTGCGTTTTGCCTGTTCCCGGCACATCCTCTATGAGAACATGTCCGCCGGCGAGCAGCGCTGTTAACAACAGTTGTATTTCAAAAGATTTTCCAAGGATGCACGATTCCAAATTCATACGGACAGCATTTACAGTTTTCATCGATTCTTGACCTACGGGCATATATAGTAAACCTCCTATGTCAGAATAAAACAGTATATTTATATTTTACATGATGAAGGGACCCAAAGTACATTAGCGGGCCTCAGGAAAGTGAAATGTAATAGTCCTGTAATAGAAGAGATCGTTTTGATGCAAAAAAAAGAACCATACCCTTCGGCATAAGCCTGTCGGGTATGGTTCTGAGGGATGCATTTTATCCTTTAGGCCGAGCGATCAACGCTGCCAGAAATGAGAAAACTATAGCCGAGGAAATCCCCGCGCTGGTGATATCGAAAATACCGGTTACCACACCGATCCAGCCATCTCGCTCAAGCTCCGTAAGTGCACCGTGTACAAGTGAATTTCCAAAGCTGGTTATCGGTACCGAAGCACCTGCCCCAGCAAACTTGATCAGAGGGTCGTAGATTCCAACAGCATCAGCTATAGCTCCTACGACAACTAAGGTACTCATTGTATGAGCAGGTGTCAGCTTCACCACATCCATCAGTAATTGACCAACTACACAAATAGCTCCCCCGATGAGAAAAGCCCATAAAAAAATCATGCTTCTTCACCTCCGCTCTCCAGAGCTATAGCATGAGCAACACATGGGATGCTCTCTCCTTGCTGATAAGATAAAGGGGATAGCAGTGCTCCGGTTGCTACAATAAGTACACGCTTCAACTCGCCCTTCCTCATGCGTTTAAGAATGTGTCCATAGGTCACCACTGCGGAACAGCCACAGCCGCTGCCTCCAGCAATCGCGTACTTCTGCTTGTCCAGATTATAGATCAGGAGGCCGCAGTCATTGAACGTTGTCTCCTCCATCGGAACACCTTCATCTGCCAACAGCTTCTTGGCAATCGGCAAACCTACAGTGGCAAGATCACCGGTAACAATTAAATCATAATGGCCGGGAGTGAGGCCCGTATCCCTAAAGTGGGCAAGGATGGTATCCGCTGCTGCCGGCGCCATGGCTGCTCCCATATTTAAAGGGTCCTTAAGGCCGAGATCCATAATCCGTCCAAGCGTTGCTGAGACTACAAATGGACCCTTTCCAGATCCGTCATTTCGACCTACAATGGCGCACCCGGACCCAGTGACCGTATATTGTGAAGTCGGAGGCTTCTGTGCACCGTATTCTGTAGGATAACGAAACTGTTTCTCCACCGTACAGTTATGGCTGGCTGTACCTGCCAAGGCATATTTACCTCCGCCGGAATCTACAATCATCGATGCGATGGCCAAGCTTTCCATAGAAGTGGAACAGGCCCCAAAGACTCCAAGATAGGGAACTCCCATCTTCCTTGCGGCAAAAGAGCTGCTGATGATCTGGTTCATCAAATCGCCGCCCACGAAAAATTCCAGCTTGTCCTGCTCTATCCCTGCATCTTCAAGAGCCAACACTGAAGCTTTCATAAAGAGCGCGCGTTCCGCTTTTTCCCAAGTTTTCTCGCCCATCTCAAGAGAGTCATATATAAAATCAAAATCTGAGGCTAGAGGTCCTTCCCCCTCTTCAGGTCCTACAACAGCGGATGAACCGAGAATGACGGGCCGGGTTGTAAACTGCCAGGTCTGACTGCCGAGCTGCTTCATAACTTAATGTGAGCCTCCTAAGCCCATAAGGGCATAGACTATACCGACAATAAAAGCAGCCACAGTCCCGAAGACTATAACTGAACCGGCCAGCTTGAACATATTTCCGCCAACACCGAGTACCAGACCTTCAGAGCGGTGTTCTAAGGCCGCTGAACACATACTGTTTGCGAATCCGGTTACAGGCACTGCAGAACCGGCCCCGGCCCATTGTGCTATTTTGTCGTAGACGCCTAGGGAGGTCAGTATGACAGAGATTAGAATCAACAGAGCCACTGTGGGACTTGCAGCTTCCTTTGAGTCCATTCCAAAGACGGACATAAATCCAGTCTGAATGCCTTGTCCAATCACGCAGATCAATCCACCGATCAGAAAGGCCCTAATACAGTTTTTCAGCACAGGCCTGCCTGGAACAAACGGCTGTGATAACTTTTTATATTCCTCCGAAGTCATGTCGTCAAGCCGCTGCTTGATCTCGGATGGTTTAGATTTTGCCGGCAAAGAGCACACCTCCTAGGATTTGCGAAGGGAGCCAGCCTTATGAACAATAAACTGCTGCTGGCATAGGCTCCTGTAAATTTCTTCGCTTAAAGGTTTTTCCCTATTATTTGCTATCTGCCGCTCCGTTATGTCCTATTCACTTAGGAAAAATAAAGCAGGAATATAATCAGCAGCAAAAACAGCACCAGTATAAGTACAGTATCCCTTTCCTGTCCGAGTCGATATGCAACCCTCCTGTAATTCCCTCTGGCTGGCACGCTTCTTAAAGACGCCGGTTCTCTAACTTTGCGCATAACTCTTGTTGGACTCATCCTCTTTCGCATCCTTTCTAGGCCTCTGGTTAAAGAGCCCCTTAGCAATATATTCCGGGTAACTCTACCCGGTGTACAGCTGGATGGTTAGCATCAAGGCCCCAGAATATGGACAATTGCACCGACAATGCTCATACTAGACGTTAGAAAAGGAGCGATACATTTATGAATCAGGAAACACTGGATTTGTTCAAAACACTAACTGAATTCCCTTCAGCTCCCGGATTCGAGCGAGAGCTGCGTGCTTATGTTAAAGAGGCTATGACGCCTTACACAGATGAATTCGTACACGATCGCCTTGGAAGTCTATTCGGTGTACTTCGCGGTGAGGAAAATGGGCCTAAAATTATGGTGGCCGGTCATTTGGACGAGGTCGGCTTCATGGTTACAGGCATCACTGACAAGGGTATGATCCGCTTTACACCGCTTGGAGGATGGCTTTCATCAGCAGTTGCTTCACAACGGCTTCACATCATAACTCCACAAGGAACACTGACTGGCGTGGTGGGCAGTACTCCTATACACCTTCTAAGTGATGAGGAACGGAAAAAGACAGTCGACATCTCCAAAATGTTCATCGATATCGGCGCTGACAGCCGTGAAGAGGCTGAAAGCTTTGGAGTCGCTCCCGGTCAGCAAATTGTCCCGATCTGCCCTTTCACACCGCTTGCCAATCCAAAGAAAATCATGGCCAAGGCTTGGGATAACCGTTATGGTGTAGGACTTGCTATTGAGCTGGTAAAAGCGCTGCATGGAAAAAAACTTCCTAACACCATTTATGCTGGAGCTACTGTTCAAGAGGAAGTGGGTCTACGCGGAGCACGAACAGCCGCAAATCTTTTATCCCCTGATATTTTCTTCGGGCTGGATGCAAGTGCTGCAGCCGATATGTCGGGCGATCGTCAAGCCTTCGGTCATCTGGGCCAAGGCGCTTTGCTGCGCATTTTTGATCCCACTATGATCACACACCGCGGTTTGATTGAATATGTGCAGGATACAGCGGATACTCATCGAATCAAATACCAGTACTTTGTTTCCCAAGGGGGAACCGATGCCGGACAAGTGCATGTAAGCGGAATTGGTGTTCCGTCAGCAGTAATCGGAATCTGCTCACGATATATACATACCGCTACGTCAATAATCCATAGTGACGACTATGAAGCCGCCAAGGAACTTCTCATTAAGTTGGTTGAAGGTCTGGACCGGACAACGCTGCAGACTATTATTGAACGGAGCTAAATACGATGCGTTTACTTGCACTTTGTGCAGCTATTTGTAGCAGATCAAACGGTATCTAAGCTTTAATTGTACTTTCTGCAACTATTAGGCACAGATAAGACTAATTGAGTGGATATCCCGATATATAAGTGTACAGAGTGCAACTAAAGTAATTTTTTACAATAAAAGCATACTTTTAGTTGCACAACGTACATCTAAGCATAAGGATAATCAGCGATATGGCTGTAAATAAGTAAAAAGCCGCAGGGGCTTCATACCACCCCTGCGGCTTTTTTTTATTGATATTACTTACTTCAACTTGTTATATTCCACCATAACAGACTTATGAGTATCATGGTCTGCTGCAAGCCCCGTATACTTCGTAACGGTTGCTTCCACTCCGATGTCGGCTATGGATGCTTGAAGCTCAACCGCCTCGGGATCATCCTGCACGTTGAACAAGAGAGCGCCTGCCATTGAACGGGTCAAAGCGGCATAACTCAAGCCTCTTTCGTGCGCCTCAAGCGCCGGTGATACCAGACGATCGTTCGGAGAAAGCTTGCGAATCGGCGAACGGCCTACGCGTGATACTTCATCCGTCAAAGACGGATTACGGAAACGCTCCAGGTTCTTATCGATATACTTGGTGTGCTCAGCTTGATCAAATCCATGTTTGCTTACAAGAACTGCACCCGTTTCCAACAATACTTCTCTAACCAAAGACGTGAGCTGTTCATCAGCCATAGCCTGCTGGATGGTCTCATATCCCCGCAAGAATCCAAGGTAGGCAGCGGAACAGTGACCGGTGTTTACAGTGAATAATTTACGCTCAATATAAGGATCCAGGTTCTCTACATAATGTACGCCTCCAATAGGTGTGTATCCCGAAATCATCTGGGACGAATCGATTACCCACTCATAGAAAGGCTCTACTACAACCTTAAGTACATCTTCATGCTGCTGCAGCGGAACAATCCGGTCTACTGCGGCATTCGGGAAAGCGATAGAAGCATCTGCTTTCGTCCGGGATTCCTCATCCAACTGAGCATACACAAGCTCTTTAAGCTGCGCGCTGCCGCCAATCGCGTTCTCGCAAGCAATTACATGCAGCGGTGCAGAGGATACAGTCAGACGTTCAGTGATTCCCTTCGCAATGGAACCTGCGATATGTTTCAATATGGATACTCCAACAGCCGTGGTAACGATATCAGCTTCAGCAATCGCAGCGATTACCTCATCTGCTTGTGTGACACTGCTAAGAGCAGTAACATTAGTTACGGTAACGGTTTCCTGACCTTCACTTGCCAAGGTAACCGGATACTCTCCACGCTCTTTAAGTTGTGAGACAAAATTCTCATTTACGTCCACGAAGCATACTTCATAACCTGCCTGTGACAATAAAAGACCGATAAACCCTCTCCCGATATTCCCTGCGCCAAAATGTACGGCCTTCTTCATTATTCAACGCCTCCTTCAAAGATCTCGATGATCGAAGCCGGAGTTGGTGCATTCATTACCCGTTCAATCGCATCATCTTCAGTGAATATCATTGCTACATTGGTCAAGACTTCCATATGGGAATCCCCGGCAGCCGCAATACCGATAACGATAAATGCCGGCTCATCTCCACCAAAGTCAACACCGTTCGGGAAACGGACAACCGACATCCCTGTTGACTTGATGAATTGCTTCCCATCTTTTGTACCATGGGGAATGGCAAGACCTCCGCCCATATAGGTAGAGACAACCTCTTCCCGCTCCAACATTTTAGGAATGTATTCTTCAGTGACATGGCCTGCTTCCACAAGCAATTTTCCGGCAATAGCGATCGCTTCATATTTATCTTTAGCGTCGGCATTCATAATAATTTTTTTCTCTGACAGTATACTCATATGGTTCCTCTCACTTTCACATTTTATTTTCGAAAAATCGCAGAAGCTCAGAAGACAGATATCGCTTAATTTCTGCCTCTGTCCTTTCCTCTAGCAATCTTACGAGTTCGGAATTCAGTAGTAAGGCACTAATTTCACTTAACACCTCAAGACTCTCCTTCGAGAGTTTACGAGGGGCGAGCATAAGCAGGATCACTCTGACCTCTGTATTGCCTTCCAGTTGAACGGGCTGGCGAAGTCGATATAACGTCAAAGATGACATATGAATATGACTGCTGCGTGTGTGGAACAGCGCTAATCTGGTATCTGGAATAACCTGACTCGCCATTCTTTCCCGTTCCAGCAGGCGTTCCAGGAGAATATCAGAATCCCCGATTACACCGCTGCCGTTCAGCGTATCCAACATCTCAGACAGTGTTGCCGGGAGATTCATACCCCCGTTATCTAAAGAGTAAAATCGAAAGCGATCGATCAGACTTACCATCTCATCCAAAATGCCTTTATGACTTTTCATTCTTTCTAAAGCCATTTCTTCACGCACTGATTTGTCGGGCTCTTGGAATGTAGATTGCGTTCGTTCCTTAAAGGTTGTGTTCTGGATATAATTAAGCAGCTTATCAATCTCTTCTCTAGTAAGCAGAGGACTGATCTTGATATAACGGTCTTTAACCAGCGGAAGATCAATCGTAGAGATAATTAAATCATAATCTTCCTCCCGCATACGGGCGGCTTCATACCAAGATATATTGCCAAGTACCTCAATTTGCGGCATTTCTTTCATAAGCCTTGTTGCCAAAAGCCGGGAAGAACTTAGCCCGCTGGCACACACGAGTATGGCCCGCACATTACGCCTGAGTTGGTTCAGCCTTTCTACAGATGCACCAAAATGCATGACTAGAAAACCGATCTCTTCATCAGGAATTTCCAGATCCAGCTTCAAATCCTCTACAGCAGATCGAACAATATGGAACAAGAATTCATAGTCCTTACGAATAGGTCCTAACAGTGGATTACGTATACGCGTTCCTTCACGGATGCGTTTCAACGCAGGATCGATATGCTCAAGCAACCCTTCCCGAAGTGAACGATCACTTTGAAAAGGCAAACCTGTCCGTTTCACTACATTTTCGGTTAACCTATAGACGATTTCCATCAAAGCGATATCTCCATAAGCAAAATCGGCGGATGAGAAAGAATCCTGCACCCGATCGAATAACCCGGCAATGTACAAAATCTCCAACTTCGGAAACTCCAAGGACAAAAGCTCTCCTAGCTTATGCACGAATTGCTCGGTTCCTGCGATGTTTCTGTGATCGGACATACGGGAGTAACCCGCTTCTTCAGCGCTATCGATTCCTCTGCCAATCTCAACCCGTCTTACAGTGACAGCGAGACCCAGCAGCAGTTCCATATAGACGATTTCCGGAAGTTCAACCGTCCATGACCACTCCATATCCCACATGGTATTCTCAACATCCATCAGATTGTTTTTGCCTACCATGGTCAGGAGCATATTGAATACCGGGTTGCCCTCCATTTGTGGAGCGTGACCTACCAAATCTGACTGATCAAGATGTTCTGCGGCCAAACGGCAAATCGCTCTGCGTTTATCGATTTCACTTCCGGTAATTTCAACGCCATAACCTCGTCTGCGAACCAATTGTAAACCAAACTTTTGTACCCAAGGCTCCAACTCATCCAGGTCATAACTTATGGACGCTACAGTTACCTTTAAAGAATGTGCCAGTGAGAATAGTTTGACTGGCTCTTCCGCCTCAAGCAGCAAGCATAGCTCATATACTTTGCGGTCCTCGCCGGAATACTCCGCCGTCTTTTCTTCCTGCAAAAATGACCGCAGCTCCGCAAGACCGGCCTCAAGACCTGTCAATTGGATGCCTTTTCCTGATTTTCGACTCAGATTCAGTCCGAATTCTCCCAAGATACCTTCTAGTTCTTCCATTTCCCGGTGAACCGTTCTAACGCTCACTCCGGTGCTTGCGGCGATTTCGGCGGCTGTGATCTCTTCGTTTACTCCCAGGAGAAGAAATATGATCTGTCGTTGCCTGGCGGTAATTTTCCTCATCTCAGGATACCTCGCCTTAAATGGAGACAACGCTGGCTTTGCGGCCAGCGTCTCCTTTTATTTACAAAGATCTTGAATTATTATCTCTGTGTGATTGTTAATTATTGCATACCAGCCGTTGTTATTTCAAACGCTCCACAAGCTCATCATATTTCGGACTCTTCAGGAAATTATCAATTGAAATGTGCTCTGCAGTCGGATTGCTTGCAATGGCACGATCAGTCAACGTCTTTTGTGTAACTACGATATCGGCATCTGCCGGAATTTCACTGACAGGAGAGTTTACCACAGTAATGTTAATCCCTGCTGTTTGTAATTTCTTTTTCAGAACAGATGCGCCCATTGCACTGGAGCCCATTCCTGCATCACAAGCGAAGACGATTTTGTTAACTTCTGATTTGTTGCGAACGTTAGCGGATACAGTAGCAGTTGCTGCTGTTTGAGCTGCAGTACCAGATGCCTTCATGTCTTTCATTTTGGATGCTGCTTCTTCAAGATCCATATCCTCTTCACCAGACTTGCGGGAAGTTTTCAATAGAACAGAAGCAATCAGGAACGATACAACAGTCGCTGCAATTACACCTGCAAGCATCGGAAGGTATCCGCCTTTTGGTGTCATTGCGAAGTAAGCAAAGATACTACCTGGTGATGGGGAAGCTGAGAGTGCTGCTCCAAACATTTGGAAAGTGAAAGTACCTGTAACACCACCACCGATAACTGCCAAGATCAGACGTGGGTTCATCAAGATGTATGGGAAGTAAATTTCATGAATACCACCAAAGAAATGGATCACGATTGCACCAGGTGCGGATGATTTAGCCGCTCCGCGACCTACCAGCCAGTAAGCAAGTAGGATACCAAGACCTGGGCCCGGGTTAGATTCCAACATGAACAGAATGGATTTGCCTAATCTTGCAGATTCTTCTGCGGCAATTGGACTAAGAATTCCGTGGTTAATTGCATTGTTCAAGAACAATACCTTGGCTGGCTCGATAATAATATTTACGAGCGGGAGCAAATGATTGTCAACTAGGAACTGTACTCCGTCAGAAAGAATATTGGTAATACCTTCGATAACTGGCCCGATTCCTTTTAAAGCTCCCAATGTCATAAGACCACCGAGAATACCCAACGAGAAGTTGTTGACCAACATTTCGAATCCAGCTTTGATTTTGCCGTCGACCGCACGGTCAAATTGTTTCAAAACCCAAGCTGCCAAAGGACCAACGATCATAGCCCCAAGGAACATTGGAATTGTAGAACCGACGATAACACCCATCGTTACTACAGCACCGATAACACCACCGCGTTTGCCGTGAACCATTTGACCCCCTGTATAACCGATTAATAGCGGTAACAGGTAAGTGATCATTGGACCTACCAGTGCGGCTAAACTCTCATTTGGCCACCAGCCAGTTGGAATGAATAATGCCGTGATTAACCCCCAAGCGATAAAAGCGCCGATATTTGGCATAACCATACCGCTTAGCATACGGCCGAATTGTTGTACTTTTACCCGTGCACCACCGGATGTATTTTGCTTAGTTGGCGTTGTGGCCATTTGTAATTGCCCCCTTAAATTATTGAATGAAGTAACTTCGTTTTGAGCTTGTTTTTGAAGTCATCTTCTATGTACACATCGTAAATCAAAGCGCTTTCTTTGTCATCAAATTGAAAACACGGTTTCGTCATGAACGTTGTTGACAACATTTAAGAGTTCCTGCCAAGAGACTATTTTACTATTTCCAAAAACAAAGGGAAGCCTGCATTTTACCGCAGAACTTCCGCCATTTCCTTGCTTTTTCAGATGTCAAAGTCACTGTTAGTAATCGTATCCTGATACCAGTAATAGCTGTCCTTCTTCGTTCGTTCTAATGTGTTGTAGTCTACATTTAACTTCCCCAGACCCTTTGGGAAAAATACGGGGCCACGCTATTGAAAATCTATAGGCTTTAATGCCCAGCTCTTTCATTAAGGCTATATCTTCACGATAACGGTGATAGCTGTCACAAGCGATTTCATTCTACACCCTCAACATACCAAAAAAAGCTACCCGAACTATCGGACAGCTTTCCAAAAATAAGAGCTTAAATCATGTCGAGTGGAACCTTCCACGAAGGCATCTGAAAGGCGTCGTCCAGCCTCCAATGCTCCTCAGCTGTTAATTGCAGTAATCCTGCAGATGCATTTTCAATCACATGCTCACACGAGGAAGCTTTCGGAATCGCCATTACATCACCCTCACGAGTCGTCCAAGCAAGTAAAATTTGTAGAGGTGAAGCATTATGTTTCTTTGCTATCTCCTGAACAATCTCATTTTCGACCAAGCCTTTGCGCAACGATCCTGCCTGAGCCAAAGGCGAATAGGCCATAATAGGCATTTTACGGCTTCGCTGCCATGGCAGCAGGTCATATTCAATACCGCGTGACCCCAAATGGTATAACACCTGGTTGGTGACACAATGGGTTCCTCCCGCAATACGGGTTAGTTCCTTCATATCCTCTGTATCGAGATTGGATACGCCCCATCTTGCTATTTTGCCCTTAGTAACCAAATGCTCCATGCCCTCCACTGTTTCTTCAAGAGGGATATCTCCCCGCCAATGCAGCAGGTAGAGATCCAGATAATCGGTTCCAAGCCGTTTCAGACTTTCCTCACAGCTGGTCACAATTTTCTCTTGACCCGCATTATGCGGATATACCTTAGAGACCAGGAACACATCCTCACGTATCCCTTTTATAGCTTCGCCAACCAGTAATTCAGACTTGCCATCCCCATACATCTCGGCAGTATCAATAAGATTCATTCCCAGTTCTACACCTAGCCTAAGAGCAGCAATCTCACCTTCCCGATCAGAGGTGGAATCGCCCATAAACCAGGTCCCCTGTCCGATTCTGGGTACTGTAGCTCCATCGGCAAGTGTAATTCTTGATCTACGGTTTGCTTGTGCAATCTCAGCTAAGTCTGGTTTTGTACTCTTGTACATATTCATATTAAAGACCCCTTACCCGAAAGACTGTTTACTAATTATACTTACCATGTTCTTTCATTCAAAACATTGTATCCTTGTCCAAATATAAAACGTTTTAGTCTACCAACTTTAGCCCCACTGCCGCCCCTAGAATCATTACTATAAATAGCACGCGCCGAAAATCCTTAGATTCTCCATACAGAAGCATCCCCAAAACGGCCCCGCCAGAAGCACCTATACCCGTCCATAGCGCATAAGCAGTACTCATCGGCAATGTTTTCATCGCCAGTGATAAAAAGAGAAAACTCCCTCCAAAGCCTAAACAAAGCAAACAAATCACTTGCCAACTACGCACCCTGTTCAGCTTATTCATCATCGCCACCCCAAACATCTCAAACATTCCTGCCACAATCAGTGATAACCATGCCACGTTAATTCCCCCTCATCCATGCTAAAAGTAAATTTATTTTCTATCCTATAAAAACCCTTTGGCTCGCGAGCCGAATTGTTTGCATAAAGTGCAGGATTCCTGCTTCTTTCGGGGCTCACGAGCCGAATTGTTGTACAAAGTGCAGGATTTCAGCTGCTTTCGGAGCTCGCGAGCCGAATTGTTGCATAAAGTGCAGGATTCCTGCTTCTTTCGGGGCTCACGAGCCGAATTGTTGCATAAAGTGCAGGATTTCAGCTGCTTTCGGAGCTCGCGAGCCGAATTGTTGCATAAAGTGCAGGATTCCTGCTTCTTTCGGGGCTCACGAGCCGAATTGTTGCATAAAGTGCAGGATTCCTGCTTCTTTCGGGGCTCACGAGCCGAATTGTTGTACAAAGTGCAGGATCCCTGCCACTTTCGCAGGCTCACGAGCCGAATTGTTGCATAAAATGCAGGATTCCTACTTCTTTCGGGGCTCACGAGCCGAATTGTTGTACAAAGTGCAGGATCCCTGCCACTTTCGCAGGCTCGCAGTCCATTAACTAACCGATTTTTCCATGGTAACCTGTTTTAATCCTACAACTCCTGTAAGCAAAACGAGCACAAGAGCAAGCTTTATCAGATTGAACGGCTTATCAAAAAGAATAATCTCTGCAAGGAATGTTCCGGCTGTACCCAGCCCTACAAAAACAGAATATACGGTTCCGACAGGAAGCTTCCTCCCGGCCGAAATCAAGACATAGAAGCTTATCAGGATAGCTATAATGGTGACAGCCCATTCCAAAAATGTGGAGGCATGCTTCAGCCCTATGACCCATACGACCTCGAAAAAAGCGGCGCCAAATACTTTTGCCCAACTCAAATTATTGTTCATACCCTTTCCTCGTTTGAAATAATAAGTTGCGATACTAATTAGGACCGATTGACAATAAAAAAGCCCGGAAGGCCATCGTCGCTTGACGATACCTCCCGGGCTTTTATCCCTCCGTGTAGACACGGACGATTCTTATCCGTGCGTTTTCCCTCGGACCAGACCAGCCGGAATCAGCTGCGGAACCCTAGAAAACCAAGTAAATCTTTTAAGTTACATCGTATGTTAGCAAATTCAGCGGTTAAAAGCAACCTTATTAGCCTACTAGACGGTAGAGCAGAAATCCTTAATATCTTATCATTATTGTTTCTCCAACAGGATTAAAAACCCCCAAGGCTCCAAGCTTAGCTTTTCACCCTTATTGACCTCACGTCCGCTCAAAAGTTCAGTTCCCTCCACATGTATATTCGTAAATGAAACCGCAGCATTCGAATAGTTGAAGTAATATCGCACGGTTTGCTGAGCTCGATTCGTTCCTTTTTTGACGATAATCGGGAATGACAGTTCTTGATCGCTGCTCCATAATCCTGCCTCTTTCACAGTGGACTTCAGCACACTTCCCACCATAGCAGAGCTTGTCATACAACCGATATAGGTTGCTGTTCCTAGACCGTAACGGTTACGTGTAACCGCGGCATAATCACCATACGCCGGATGATCATAGCTAAGCAGCACCTCCGCAGTGGTCGAAGTAATCAACTCCATCCAGGTTTCAACATGGTTATCTTCAGCTCCGATGTCCGCATGCGCACTCTTCAAAGGCACTTCGTGCGGGCTAACGAACAGGCTGTACCCTATGCCGCAAGCCTCACTAATGATGCCCGGCTGCTCTACGGTACGGACTTTGACGACCTCGTCGGTGAAGCCGCTTTTGAAGGAATACACCACATGCCCGCCCTGCTTCACATAAGCATTCAACCGCTCTAAATCAGCGTCGGGAGCAGCATACAATGCCGGTACAACGATCAGACTATACTGATTTAACTCTTTATATGAGGGTTGAATAAAATCGCATTCGATGTTCATCCGGTACAATTCATCATACATCCAGCGAACAACATTATTGTAGGTCTTTCCGTCCGGCAGCTTGAACCATTCCATTGCCGTTAACGCCTCATTGCTGACCATAACAGCAACCTTATTATCTTTTCGCAGACCCGCCAGTTGATTGCTTAATGCCTGAAAATCCCTGCCGATAGTCTTCGCCTCATTGTATACCGGGTTCGGCTTGAAGTCATGGCTGAGCAGTCCTTTCCAATACGTTTCAAATGAATTATGAATGGAATGCCAGTGCCAGTAAGCTACCATATCCGCACCAGAGGCGAGATGGCTGAAGGCCTGAAGTCTTAATTGACCCGGATACGGTGTCCACTGGGGAAAAGCTTGTGCTTGTGTCTCAAGGACAAGGTAATTGCTCCGCTTCAGCGAGCGTGCCATATCTCCCCCGAATGAAATCTCTGTCCCCGTCAGTTCGTGCTGAGAAGGATGATAAATATCAACTCCGGCAATATCAAAGGGCTCAGCTGCTGCAAAATGATCCACAGACGGCTGTACGCCAAACGAATATCCGCGCCATTCAAAGTCAAAGTTCTGCGTCACAAATTGTCCCGGTTGTTTATACTCATTCACCAATGCTACCTGCCAAGCTAAAAAGTTTGTAACCAGCCCGCGTTGGAATCTGGCAAACTCTGCTCCAAGACTTCCGTTAATAGTACCCACTATAGAAGGGAAGTCCTCCCAGCTGTTGATCCGGTTGCTCCAGTAATCCAACCCGAACCGGGAGTTGATGATATCCAGCGAATCGTACTTTTCACGCATATATTTAACGAACTGCAGTTGAACATTATCCCCAGCCGTATCATAATGCTTCGTTTCGTTATCGGTCTGATAGCCAATGACTGCAGGATGCTTGCAGACTCGGCTGATCAGTTTACGAATGATTCGCTCCGCATGGAACAGATAGACTGGATTCGTGATGTCCATGATTTGTCGGGCTCCATAACGTCCTGGACCCTTAGCTGTAACTGCTAGAACATCAGGATGTTCTTTCACCAGCCAAGTTGGAACTGCATACGTGGGAGTCCCTACGATAACCTCAATCCCAGCGGCATGCATGGCATCCAACACTCTATCTACCGAAGAGAAGTCGAACACACCATTTTGCGGTTCATGGGTACTCCATGTCGATTCGGCGATGCGGACCACATTAATGCCCGTCTCCTTCATCATTGCGATATCTTCATTCAGCCTCTCATAAGGCATATATTCATCGTAATAGGCAACGCCGTACCGTAGTTTGGACATCATTCATTTCCTTTCTGCTTAGCCTTTGATTGCTCCTTCGGCTATACCCTGCATGATAAATTTTTGGAAGAATGAATAGATCAGGATCACTGGAAGTGCAGTCAAGACCAATGCCGCCAGAATGAGCGACCACTCCTTGTTATACTCACCAAACAACGTATTCGTTGACAGAATCAACGTATATTTAGTCGAATCCGTAAGCATAAGAAGCGGCAGTAAAAAGTCATTCCAGATCCATAAAAAATCAAGAATAGCGATGGTTACGGTAATCGGAAGCAGTAGCGGAAAAATAATACGGAAGAAAGTCTGAAACTCCCCGCAGCCGTCAATTCGCGCCGCTTCCTCCAATTCGCGAGGGATTGATTTTACAAATCCATGATACAGGAAGATCGCCATATTTACGCCAAGACCGATATAGATAATGGCCAACCCATAAGTACTGCCGCTGACATGCAGGTTTTTTGCCATACGGGTTAACGGAATCATAATGGAATGAAAAGGCACAAGCATGGAAGCGATAAACAGGAAGAAAATCAGGCCGCTCAGCTTGCCGCCCGTCCGAGACAGCTTGTAGCCGGCCAAGGCGGCGCAAAAGACGATACCGCCAATACCGATCAACGATACAATGACAGAGTTCAGCGTGCTATTTAATAGATTGATTTTATCAAAAGCCTGGCTGTAATTCTCAAAATGCAGCTTTGTCGGAAATGCCATAAAAGAGGTGAACATTTCACCTTGAGTCTTCACAGAATTTATGATAGCCAAATAGATGGGGAAAAAGGAGATCACAGCGCCGACGCATAGAAACAAAGTAATAAATAGGGAGGATGATCTTCTCAATCTCATGCTTCCACCTCTTTTCTCTTCATCACACTGATTTGAATAAAGGTGAAGATTAAGATAATCACGAACAAAATGACCGATTTGGCACTGGCGTAACCGTACCGAAAGTTATTGGAGAACGCCTCTTCATAAATATTCATCGTGATAACCTGAGTGCTGCGTCCCGGTCCCCCGCCCGTAAGTCCGTAGACTACCTCAAATACTTTGAAAGCACCATTTAGTGTTAGGAAGAAGCAGATCGTTATGGCATGTGTAATCATCGGCATGGTCACACTGCGGAAGGATTGAAACGGAGTTGCACCGTCAATAACTGCTGCTTCCTTCAAGCTTTGCGGCACACCCTGCAGGGCTGCCAAATATATAATCATCATATAGCCGACACCATTCCACAGCGACACGATAATAATCGAATAAAAGGACACCTGGGGGTCGCCGATCCACAACTGGTCTAGAAAAGTGAATGCCGTCTTCTCTGCGATTTGGGGCAGTACCTGTGAGAATACGAACGTCCACATAAACGCACTGATAATGGTACTGATCATATTCGGCATAAAGAAGATGGTGCGGAAAAAACCTTTGGTTCTTACTTTGGATTCAATAAATACTGCTAGCACAAGGGCAAATACATTTTGCAAAACTACCATGAACAATACATATTTAAGCGTAAACAGTAATGAGTTCACGAAATCAGTATCTTCACGCAGGGCTTCTATGAAATTGCCAAGTGCGATAAAAGAGTAGTCTTTATTAAGTCCATTCCAGTCCGTAAAGCTATAAAACATACCACCAATGGTGGGGATTAGCAGAAATAAGGTATAAAAAATAAATGCGGGCGCAACGAAAGCAAGCAGTGAAATATACTTTTTGTAGCTAGTGACCGGCACAGTATCCGCCCCTCTCCTATATGTGTATAAAGCAACCGGGATGGAGGAAGAAGGTTATCCCTCTCATCTTCCATCCCGGATCTTTGTTTCAGCTTTCTGGTTGCTTATTTATTCACTTTGTTATAAGATTTCCAAACTTTATCCAGTGCCTTCAGCACGTCATCCTGTGACATTTGTCCGGCATAATAAGCCTGCAGTCCTTTGCCTACCTCATCCTTGACGGATGGCGGAATGGCAGGGTCTTGAACAGATTTACCTTCCTTCACATAAACCAAAGCGTCATCAACCCAAGGGTAGCTCTCGTAGGTATGAATCGTTGATACTGGATTGAATTTCAGGGCCTGGAAAAAGGCATTAGTGGCTTGATCATCCAATACATAGTTCACGAAGTCGAGTGCTACCTCCTTATTCTTGCTGGTTGATGATACCGCCAGGGAGGTAGAAGCACTCATATTGATTACGGTTGCCTTCGGATCATCGTTAACAGGTAGAGGTGCAACGCCAAAATCCATATCCGGATTAGATTTCAAAATCGTCTCGGCATACCATGGGCCTTGAAGCCACATCGCCCCTTTGCCTGCTGCAAAAGCTGCGGCGCCGTCATCACCGCCAACCTCAGTTGCTTTGGTTGTGCCGTTCGCATTAATGAGATCGAATATATCGAAGATTGCCGATTTCATTTCCATAAAAGAGCCTTCATCCTTGTTCATCTTGCTCACGAAGTCAGGATCCTTGGACTTCACCATTGCGCCAATTGTTAATGGAATAACAAGCTGAGGAATCCATGATTCTTTATAGGAAAGTACAAAAGGTGTAATATTGTTTGCTTTCATTTTTTCTACAACGGCTTTCATTTCTGTCAGGGTCGTTGGTGGTGTCAGGCCGAGATCAGTGAATATTTTCTTGTTGTAAAGATAGCCCCATGACAAGGTTTCCATTGGAAGTGCTACTATCTTACCGTCCGCCGTGGTAACGGAAGGCCTCACACTGTCCAACAGTTTGCCTACGAAAGGCTGATCCGATAAGTCCTCTAGATATCCGGCTTTATAGTAGGATGGAATTTCGTTAACGGCATGTATGGCAAAAATATCAGGTGCATCATTGGAGGCTAAACGTGTCTTTAGGATTTGCGAGGCGTTATCTGCTGTCGGCATTTCTAACTGGACAGACACATCAATATTTTTATCCGCTTTTTCCTTCGCCACAAAGTCCGCAATGTATTTGTCAAAATGTTCTTTGAAGCGAGGCATAGCAATGAACATTTTGAGGGTTACACTTTTAGCCTCTGGGCTAACTGTGTTGTTTCCTGTTGTAGAGTTCGCATTACCTGCATTGCCTCCGTTATTACCACCGCAACCTGCCAGAAGTGTAGCTGCGAGAAGGCTGCAAAGTACCCCTTTTGTCGTCCTTTTCATATCGTAAGACCTCCCAATGTCTGTGTTTTGTTTACGCTTTCATTGTATCTTTTTTATGAAAGCGTTTAATTGGACGGAACTCCCCTCCTGAATTGGACATTTTTAAACCTGCCCCTGTTTTCTCATTTCACCGGGTGCAATCCCATAATGCTTTTTAAAAACTCTATAGAAATAGCCTATATCCTCATATCCGATAATCTCTGCCACCGTCTTAATTGGAATACTCTCATCTGCCAGCCAGGCTTTCGCCTTTTCCATCCGCAGGTTCAAAATATAATCCGTAACGTTGAGGCCATACTCCAGCTTAAAAACCTTACTCAAATATTCTTTGCTCACAAAAAAAGCTCTAGCCATAGCATCCAAAGTTACGGCCTCCGCGAAATGATGATCTATATACTGCCTAACCTCTTCAAGATTCAGCTTGTTTTTGAACTTACGCTGCCCAATAAGATGCTCAAGGTTCTCAGCGTAATGTTGAAGCAGGAAAGACGTTGTATTCTCACAAGAAGACAAAACCTCAGGATGTATCTCGACCTGGAGGGTGTCGGCTTCTATTGCATTTGCCTTCATTAACTCTTTAAGGAGCAGCAGCATTTCTTGGGCTACCTGCCAAAGCAAGCCCGGCTTCCCTATACCGCTTTTTTCCAATCCAAATCCCATCCCCTGTAGAACAGTAGTTACACCCTCTACATTTAATTCATTGAAGTGAACCCGCAGCAGCTGCTTGTAGGAAGATAAGGAAATGGATACATCCAAATCAAGCGCCAATGTACCCTGTTCCCTAGAGGAAATCTCAAGTTCTTGTTTACATCTAAGCAGTACGGCGTTCAGTTCCTTCGGATCGATAGGCTTCAACAAATAATCTATTGCCCTAAATCTCATTGCATTCTGAGCATATTTAAAGTCGTCGTAACCGCTCACCACAACAATCTTAACTTTAGGAAAATAGTCATACAGACTATTCATCAGCCTCACCCCGTCCACACCAGGCATACGCATATCTGTAATGACTATTTGCGGGGATATTTGTTCCATAAGACGAAGGGCTTCTATTCCATCCTCCGCTTCTCCAGCAATCTCCATGCCTAGTTTATCCCAGGAACCGAACGTTCTCACAATGTCACGATTCCAGCTTTCATCATCCACTAATAGCACTTTAATCATCGGATTGACTCTCCCCTTTCAGCGGAATGGTTGCTATAACGGTTGTTCCCAGTCCTGGTTGGCTTTGTATACTAATTCCATAAGTATTGCCAAAATGCATGTGAATCCGTGAGGCCACATTATGCAGCCCGATCCGATCTCCAATTACAGTTAATCCCCCGGATTGGGAACCGAGCTGCCCGCGAATTTCTGCCAGCTTACTCTCTTCTATCCCGATTCCATTGTCACGAATGCAAATGATCACATCGTTATCCTCGCGCGTAACAGTAACCTCTAGCTCCCATGGCCCTGATTTCAGCTCCAGGCCGTGAAAAAAAGCATTTTCGACAATGGGCTGAAGAGTAAGCTTTGGAATCAAACTTTTCAGTGCTTCCTCGTCTATCTGAGTTGTATAGGTAAGGCGAGAGGCGAAGCGCTGATTTTGAATTTGCATGTAATTATTCAGATGGACCAACTCCGCCCGTAGCGGCGCCAAATCATCCGGCTCACGAATAATGTAGCGGAACATATCGCTAAGTGATCGTATAACCTCATAGCTTTCCGACGGATTGCTCTTAAACAGCATGCTTCCGATCATTTGCAGCGTGTTTTGGAGAAAATGGGGGTTAATCTGCGCTTGCAGCGCTTTAAGCTCGGCACTCTTTTTCTCTAAGCTAATTATATATTCAGTCTTGATATGTTCTCTGATACGATGGGACATCTGATATAGCTTTGTCTCCAGAAATCCGATTTCATCCACACGGGTACTGAGCTGGACTTCCCTATCCTTCATGAGTCCAAACCCTTGAATAGAACGGGCGAGGCTAACGATAGGTGTTGCCAGCCTCAAGGCCATAATAATAGCCATAAGAATGGCTACAAGGACGGAAACAGCACCTACAATCAAGCCGAATTTCATAGTAGATAGCGCACTCTGATTGATAAAACTATTCGGAATCACTGTAATCAGCTTCAAGCCTACCGGATCGATGGTGTTGTAAAACACATACTCGTGCTGGCCTCGGAAATATCCCTGTTCTTCGCTGGTGCCGGCAACCCGGGTAAGTGTCTCTTTCGAGGGGGGTTCTCCCCATGGCTGATAGAGTATTTCTCCATTTGGCCCAGCAATAAATACCGTATGTTCATTCCCTCGACCCAGCAGGTTTAGAGTCTGATCTAATACACCCCAGCGAATTTCCAAAGAAATGCCGCCAAGCTTCTCCTGATTCTCAAAACGGTTGATGCTGCGTATGAGTTGGAACTTGCTATCGTCGCTGCCGTCCGAACGAATTACGAAATCTTTATTTTGCTCGAATAGCATCTTATAGAGGGCCGGAAGTTCGGAAGGTGATTCAATATCACTTTGCGAAGCATTAATCGTAAACAGCTTGTTCGACTCCTTTAAATAGAGCTCAACACCAATCACATGATTACCCGCCGAATAAAAGAGGTTCATCAGGGTATCGATAATGTTTTTCTGCGCGGCGAACTGATTGGACAGGCTCGCTTCATCGGCATAGGCAAGATAGTCGCTTAAATGGGGACTTATCAGAACGGTGTATATCAGATTATTAAGTTGGGAGAACTGTTCACTCAGATAAATGCCTGTCCATTTCATATTAGAGAGATTGGTGCTTATGACCTCTGATTCCATAGATCTCCGATTATTCTCGGCGGCCAGGGCCGTAATGGTCACAATCGGAACGACAGCCAATAGGATCATAGATAAAATGAGTTTGTTTCGCATACTGCGCCGGAAGGGTTCTGTGAGCTTTACCATCCATCTTGATACCATAGCTGTTCCCCCTTGCTTCGACTTGCTGTAGTGTATCCAAAGTTTAACTGGATTAAGAGTAGCAAAAAACTAACGTCTCTGGAATCAGACGTTAGCTTTTAGATTATGCCATAGGTTTATGAATGCAAAACCATTGTATGAAAGGAGTTCGGTTCCAGCTCAAGGGAATACACGGATGAACCACTATTCAAATTCAGCACTCGCTGCTCATTAAAGGGATTGGCAATTACTAGTGTCACGGTGCCATCGGCTGCCTTAAAAGCAACGGCGTTGCCGCTCCATGGCCCTTTAAGTCCCACTCTGACCGAGCCTGGTGCTGTAAAGTGGGAGAAGTGCTTCATTACATAATACTCTGGATTATGAACGACTTTTTGTTGCTCAGGATATACCGTCAGCATGGAGTTTTGCTCCCACCCCCAGGTGCTGCGTCCCTTTGGCTCCAGAAGCATATTCCAGTAAATATAAGCATTTACACCATTCATGAAATAATGCTGGTACAGGTTAAATACATATTTGGCATAGAACCAAGTATTCTCACCATCTCCGCATTCATTCTCCGTCTGCATATAACGCAGCTCTGGATAACTCTGTACCGTACGCTGAATAGCATACTTACCCGCCCATTGGTAGCCTACACCTTTCACGTATTTATACGCCTCGGGATCACTCAGCACTACGGATGCGTAAGCATCGAAGTCTGTAGCTTTCTTCTTCAGCCATTCATCCCACGCCTCCGGCGCATTGATTGTTCCCAGCCAGATTTCCGTATCCAACCCGTGGCGATCGAACGCCGGACCCAAGTAGTCTCGTATAAAAATCCGCAGTTGTTCTCCGGTCCACACGCAGGAAGGAAACTTCTGATCGGCAACCACTTCGTTCTGCACATGAACCTGATGAATGGTAATTCCCTCTGCACGGTACGCTTCTACGAACTTAACAAAATACAAGGCGTAAGCTTCCAGAATCTCCGGTTCCCACCGAAGAGTTCCGTAATTATAGGACTTTGGAAACTTCATCCAGGTCGGAGGGCTCCAAGGTGAAGCGAATAGCTTCAGCTCCGGGTTCAACGCCAGTGCTTCTTTTATATATGGAATCAGCATTTGCCGATCTCGTTCAATCGAGAAATGCTCCATGGCGTAGTCGCCGTCATTCTCGTTCAGACTGTACCATTCCAAGGCATAATCACTAGCGCCAATCGGAAGCCGGCAAATGCTGAAGCGCTGCTCCCCTTCGGGATGAAAGAGCGAGTGCATCACTTCCGCACGTTCTTGATCCGGCAACTTGCAAAGTGCCACAAAACCCAGCTCATTGAAGCAGCCTCCGAAGCCTTCCAAAGTCTGAAAAGTCTCTGCGGTGATGGTTAAGTTAGGGGCTGGGGATGCTTCTGCTAGTGCTAGTGCTGGTGCTACTGCTTCTACTGGTGTTGCTCCCCTACTCGCCACCTTGTGTTTGTTCTCTTTCTCTGCCCATGGCAAAAGCTCTGTGCTGGTAAACCATTGTAAATCCTTCTTATACATAATTGTGACCTCCGTATAGTAGACAATTAGTAAATTAAATCTAATCGTATGGCTTTTCTGACAAACATATATAGATCAACTAGTGTATGAAATCTGCCACTTATATCAAAACAACACCCTCACACCAATCTTGTTTTCGCTTTCATTATATCTCAGTCACCGAACTGTTCCATTGGACAGAATTGTGATTCACGGTTGCACTTTTTTAAACTATACCGCTCAGACAGCAACAACTTAACTCATCGGACAGTAACTTAGCCCTCAAAACCAACTTAGCTCCTCAAACAGACTATCTCTGTAAGTTTAATTGCACTTTCTACAACTAAAATATTGAAATAATGGGAATCCGGGCAGATGCTGACTAAATAACTGCACAAACTACAACTAAATCATTTTTTAATCCTATTAGATGATTTTAAGTGCATAAAGTACAACTAAAACCTCCCACAGCCACTAAACTACAAATTCAAATCCAACCTCCAACCTCCACTAAATCTAATTATAAAAAGAAAGCAGCCCGAAGAGCGGACTGCTTTACATGAATTACATAACAACAGCTGTGAGCTATTAAAGAGCCGCTGCCCGGTTGTTATCTATTTTCCAGCAACCAATGCATTCAACTCTAGTAAATCCGCAGCCAAGTTCTCTTCGGTATATTTGCCCTGACCGAAACCGATCAATGCCCGTAGAGGCAGATACTTCATCATAGCAATGAACATTTCGGGATTATCCCCCGTGCCCTCTTCAAACCCAAATATATTGATGTATTTCTTAGCTTTCTCTTTAGTAAGCGGGTTCTCCAGTAGATCACCCACCGTTGTATTGCGATGGACAATGGTTTCAATGAGTGTCGTCGATTCTACATCAATAGAGGCAACTAAGCGGATATCCCGTGAGGAGGAGCCGATATCAATCATGAAGCTTCCACTCTCTACATGCCAATCCCCAATATTAACATTGTAATAGGCAAAGGAACGTTTATTCAGCTCGAAAGTAACTTCTTTCTGTTCACCGGGCTGAAGCTCCACTTTCTGGAACCCCTTCAACTCCTGTAGCGGACGGATCATACGGCTCTCTACATCACTGACATAGAGCTGAACAATTTCCTTGCCGGGGCAGTTTCCGATATTCTGAATAGTTACACTAACCTGCACGTTCTCTGTATCCTTGATGCTGCTTTTAGAAATCCTCAAGTCACTATACTGGAATTCAGTGTAGCTGAGACCAAAGCCGAACGGGAACAACGGCTCGATTTCTTTTTTATCATAATAGCGGTATCCAACAAACACTCCTTCTTTATATTCCACCTTATCACCTTCACCGGGAAAGTTCAGAAAGGATGGGTTGTCGCTAAGCTTCTTCGGGAACGTCTCTGCCAATTTTCCGCTCGGACTAACCTCTCCTAACAGCAAATCTGCAATTGCTCCGCCAAAGGCCTGACCACCCAGATAAGCTTCAAGTATCCCTTTTGTATGATGGAGCCAAGGCATTTCGACCGGAGAGCCGTTGCTAAGCACGACAACAATATTACTTTGAACTTCAGCTACCGCCTCGATTAGCGCGATATGACTCTCAGGCAGGGAGAGGTGAACGCGGTCATAACCCTCTGACTCATAGCTATCCGGCAGCCCGAGGAACAGTACGGCTGTGTCTGCTTTTGCCGCCGTCTCACGCGCCTCTTGCAGCAAATCCGCATTAATATTATTGCTGTCTAGCTCATATCCTTGAGCGTAAAGAAGTTCTACAGATTCACCGGCAATAGCCTTTATCTCTGTAAAAGCATCGTCCAACTTCGTCGGGTTTACATGTGAGCTGCCCCCGCCTTGATAACGCGGCTTCTTGGCGAATTCACCAATAATTGCTATTGTGCCTTCCTTGGACAACGGCAGAATGCCTTCTTCATTTCTCAACAGCACCATGCTCTCCCGAGCTACTTCACGCGCCAGTTGATGGTGATCATCAGCATTAAACACAGCATTTTCTTTTCGATTCTCCACAGTCTTCAGAATAAAAGTGAGCATCCGCTCCACCGCAAGATTAAGCGTCTCCTCAGACAAATCGCCGCTCTTCACCGCAGCAACAATCTTCGCATCTCCAAGCCCTTCATTTGAAGGCATTTCCAACTCTAGACCGGCCTGCAATGCTTTTACCCGCTCGTTAACCGCACCCCAATCGGAGACCACAAAACCTTCAAAACCCCACTCGTCTCTGAGAATCCGGGTCAGCAGATATTCACTTTCAGAAGCATATTCACCGTTAACCCGGTTATAGGAACACATTACACTCCAAGGCTGACTATTCTTAACCGCACCTTCAAAGCTCGCCAGATATATCTCGCGCAGTGTACGCTCATCAATAACAGCATCTGTAGACATTCTGCGATGCTCCTGATTATTGGCGGCAAAATGCTTCAGTGAGGTGCCCACGCCTTGACTTTGCACACCTTTGATATGATTCGCACCCATTTCTGAAGCAAGGTAGGGATCCTCAGAAAAGTATTCAAAATTCCGCCCATTCAGCGGAGAACGTTTAATATTAGTTCCAGGACCCAACAGGACAGCAACATTCTCTGCCTGACATTCTGCACCAAGCGCTTGGCCTACTCGTCCAATTAAATCCCGATCCCAAGAGGAAGCCATACCTGCGGCAGAAGGAAAACAGGTTGCCGGCACACTGTTGTGAAGTCCAAGGTGGTCGGCACTTTCTTTTTGCTTGCGCATGCCATGCGGGCCGTCCGTTAGCATTAGAGCGGGGATTCCCAGCCGTTCAATGCCT
Organism: Paenibacillus wynnii; assembly: GCF_000757885.1. Lineage (NCBI taxonomy): Bacteria > Bacillati > Bacillota > Bacilli > Caryophanales > Paenibacillaceae > Paenibacillus > Paenibacillus wynnii. The sequence goes on from NZ_JQCR01000002.1 coordinate 298,809, forward strand.
TTTGTATGCCAGAAGTCCAGCCCTGAGCAGAGCCCGGCTTTCTCTTCGAGGGTCATTTGAGAGATGAGATCTTGAACTTTATTTTTCATGATTAGCCTCCTATGAATGCGTTTTCTACTCCCATCTTAATATACTTCTTTCGTATTTTATGGCATTATGATTGTATTCTTGGTATTTTCATTGAATGAAAGGAGTAGTTAACGATGCTTGAACATTTGGAGATTAACGAACGTATTCAATATATTTGTAAACTAATGTTTGAAGCATATCAGATTCCGGTATTTATTCTGAGCGCGAGCCGGACCATAGAACATCAGCTACCGGAGTCCAATATATCCCGCCCTTTAAGTAAAGATGCAAGCAGCATGCTTGCTGAAATAATAAGCCATTCGGATGTAGAGGCTGACACCGATAACCCTTCCTCTCTACCTATCATTCGAACTACTCCATTCCTAGAGAATTATATTATTCTCCGTCTGCCTAATGAGCATCTAGAAGCTACAACCCTAGTCATTGGCCCTTCTCTGTATGCTCCCCTTACGTCCGACAACGCTGCAAGCCTGATGCGCGACAATGGTATTCCCCTCAAGTTGCAGGAGCAATGGCTTCAATATTACGGCAGTCTGACCGTTATCAATCGGATGAGATTGTACCATGCTGCCATGCTGCTATACTCGCTGGTCACCGGTAAAGCCTTATCCATTACCGACCTTTTACTCGACATTCGCACTTTAGAGCCAACACCACATACCAGTGACAGCCTTGATTTAAATGTCTCCTACCGGCGCGAGAATACATGGCTGCACCACGATCCAATGCTGGAGAAAGATATGTTCCGTCATATCAAAAATGGAAATAAAGCTGAGCTTCTGAAGGTACAGGCAACCTTTACCGAGGAAAAATTCGGTCTGCTCTCGAAGAACAGCCACTTACGCAGTAAAAAAAATCTGGCGATTGCCTCCATAACTCTCGCTACACGCGCAGCTATTGATGGGGGAGTGTTCTGGGAGATTGCCTTTACACTTAGCGATTTTCATATACAGCATATCGAAGAACTTAAGGATATCCCTGCGGTAGATCGTGCCCAGCTCGCTGCCCTCTGCGATTTCGCCGACCATGTCCGAGATAACCGAAATTCCAAGCTCTCACGTACAGCCGCCCTTTGCCAAAATTATATTTTTAACCATCTATACGAGGAGCTTTCTTTAGATAAGCTGGCAGGGGTGGCAGGACTCAATGGAAGTTATCTCTCGCAGCTGTTTAAGAAGGAGACGGGGATCGCAATTAGTGATTATATTCAGCGTGAACGGATTGAGGAAGCCAAACGGCTGATAGAGGCTCACGGAATTACCTTGTCCGACATCGCTACCCGGCTCCATTTTAACGACCAGAGCTATTTCACAAAAGTATTTAAAAAATACACCGGCACCACACCCAAAGAATACAGAAATAACCGGGGAATCACTCTTTAGTACGATCCAACTCATAGCTTTTTTAGGAAAATAATGTAATAATCTATGCGAAGTACTATTTAACACTAAAGGGGCGAAAGTGATGATCATTGGCATTATATTTGTCGTTGTATTTGGTTATTTAATACTAAGAACTCTACTTAATGACAACTCGCAGGGCGGCAGACTTAAGAAGTCAAGACATGAGGATATATCGGGCACTTCCTTCATAGCGGGCTCCCATCTGGACTTATACAGCGATAATACGAATAACGATAATTATCACGGTCATCATAGTAACAATACACATCATCATTCTGGACACGACAGCGGCGGTCACGGTTGGGGCGGAGATGGCGGCCATGGCGGTGGCGGCGGAGATGGCGGTCATGGCGGTGGCGGCGGAGATGGCGGCGGCGGTGGAGATGGTGGCGGTGGTGGTGGCGGGGATTGACGCGTCATATACAGAAAACGGCTCCGCATTCCCTGACCACTCAGGAGAAGCGAAGCCGTTTTTTATATAAAAAATACAGTTGAGAAATATCTTAAGTTTATTACTTATGAAGTTCAAACTTGCTTAAAAGAACCTCTCCTCTGAAGACCAGATACAGGCGGGATACCGCTCCGTCAAAAGCTACAGGTGCGATCACTTCGTTCCATTGCTGGGGTTCCGTAGTTCCAGACACCTCAACCGTTCCTGCTAATGTTCCATCCGGTTCATTCATTCTAACCTCGATACAACCGCCTTTCGTCGATGAGACCCATGCCTTAATTTGCTTAATTCCACCACTTAGCTGTACATCTTCAAAAGAGATCCAGGCACCTTCTTCTTTGGGTCTCACACTGGCACCGCCGGCTTTACATTCATCTAAATACACGCCTTCATAATCGTCGTAATTCTCCGCTTGGGTACTAACTTCAAGGTTGCGTGGAGGAATCGCCTCCCCTTGGATCGTGATCTGTTCAGACACAACGATATCTGACGAGGAGCGGCCAATCATAATGGAATATGGACCACTTTCGACACAGAAACGCTCACGCGTAACATCCCAAAAAGCCAGTTCCGATACAGGCAGCAAGAACTCCACGGTTTGGGATTGACCTGCTGCAGTATGGATTTTTTGGAAGCCTTTTAACTGTTTGAGCGGACGCTTCACACGTGAAGCCAAAGACTGCACATACAACTGTACGACCTCGTCTCCATCTACCGATCCAGTGTTATCCACCTGCACAGATACTTTAATCATACCGTCCTGATCCAATTCCTTGGCGTCCAGCTTAAGATTACTGTAAGACACTTGCGCGTAACTCAGACCATGACCAAACGGATACAAAGGCGCTCCGTCAAAATACATGTAGGTTCTTTTCCCCTTAATAATATCGTAATCCATCAGGTCAGGTAGTTGCTCCACGGAACGGAACCAAGTCATATTCAATTTACCGGAAGGGCTGTAATCCCCGAACAGAACATCAGAAACGGCATTCCCCAGCTCTTGTCCGCTGTGTGAGGTATATAGAACCGCCGGAATATGCTCATCAATCCAAGTAGACGAAATCGGATAGCTTCCGACAATCACTACAACAGTGTTCGGATTCGCTTCATATACCGCTTTGACTAGACGCTCCTGCTCCTCGGGCAGAACAATATCCGGTCGGTCGATCTCTTCTTTACCGTTAATAAGCGGATGATTTCCTACAAACACAACTGCAACTTCAGCAGCCTTGGCCGCATTCACTGCCGCATCTATACCGCTTTTAAGGATATGTTTAGTGAAAGGTTCGGAACCCGCTGTACTTGTATTCGGGTCTGATGCTAGTAACGTACCTGTATCGGGATTTACGGAAATGGATTTATCTCTCCAAGCCTTCAATGTAACCGTATCGTCTTCTCCCGGCACCAGACTGAACGCTTCCTTAACATACCAACCATAAACTTCATCAGCGGATACCGTAAGCGTATCATTGTCAGTGAGTGTAACGTACTTATTCAGACTCGTTGACTTCAATGTATGGTTATTCCAGCCCCATGCCGTATGCTCAAACAGTTCTCCATGCTCCATTTGATCGTACTGAACGGCCAATTTCCCCTCTTCACCGGTAATCCCTACCGCTTTTCCATGGCTAGCCGAGGTCAGAATCATTAGGTCGGAGCCGCTTTCAAAAGCAACCTGTTTACCCGCAAGCTTCTTGGTAATCCCCTGCAGCGGAGTGACGCCATACGGAAGTGTACCGGAATACCAGTCTCTAAACGCTTCATCCCCAAGTGGACCGATAACGGCAACCTTGGACAATTTGCTCTTGCTCAAAGGCAAGGTGGCTCTTTCATTTTTCAGCAATACGATAGACTGTTTCGCAGCCTCTAATGATAATGCAGCATGTTCCTTGCTCAGAATGACGGAATCGTCTATGCCAGCGTATGGATTCAACTCGGCAGGATCAAATTCGCCCAAACGGAAACGAACTCTGAATGTGTTGGATAAAGCGCGATCCAAATCCTCTTCGGTAAGAAGACCTTGAGCCAATGCTTCATGAATGACTTTGATGGTTTCCTCAGTCTCCTCAGTCACACTATCGATCCCGTTCTTAATGGACTCGGCCATCGACTGGGCAAAAGACTCATAATAATGGTGATCCTTCACGATTCCGAACAAATCTCCAGCATCACTAACGATAAAACCGTCCATTTCCCATTCGCCTTTTACAACATCCATAACACTTGGATGAAGAATAACCGGCACACCGTTCACCGAATTGTAGGCAGTCATCATCGACTGCGCTCCGCCTTCTAGAAAGGCAGATTTAAAGGCATCCAAATAGTACTCTCTCATATTTCTAGGATCAATGCTGGCTGAGCAGTTCCCGCGTTCGATCTCATTGTTATTGCCCAGGAAATGCTTCAGTGTAGCTACTGCTTTTAGATAAAAAGGGTGGTCGCCCTGAATCCCTTGTACTATCGCTGTGCTGAGTTGACCGGTCAATTCCGGATCTTCACCATAGGCTTCTTCCGTTCTGCCCCAGCGTGGATCACGTTCCATATCAACCGTTGGCGCCCAAAGGGTCAAACCATTGATCGTCGGATTTTTCTTGTAAAAGGCTCTAGCCTCGTCCCCGATGGCCGATCCAATTTTCTTCATCAGTTCCGGGTTCCAGGTACAGGCAAGTCCACTTGCCTGCGGGTATGAAGTTGCTTTTCCCAACCAGGATATACCATGGGCCGCTTCCGTTCCGTGCTTATACGCCTGTACTCCTAAACGCTCTATAGCCGCTTGATACTGAGGGATCAAGGTCACCTTCTCATCCAGCGTAAATCGGGAGAGCAGATCTTTTACACGAACATCTAAAGGCAGTTCCGTTTTTTTATAAGGAAATAATTCAGTTTCTGTTGGCATTGCGTTCGCTCCTTTAATCTAAGTGTTAGCGGTTTCATTTTACTTTGAGGACTACAATCAGCAACCTCGGAAAGGTAACATCTGTTAGCTGCATGTGAGTCCTAGCCTCTTTATCATAAAAGATACGCGCAACCGGCAACACCTGAACAATTATTATAAAAATCAGGTGATAATTAGACTTTTACATCTGGTCTGGACTCTCACGCTACCGGGGGTGATTGTATTGTACTTTTACATCTTATTCGCTCATTTGCTGCTCCCGGGGGTGATTCTATTGTACTTTTACATCTTATTCGCTCATTGGGTGCTCCCGGGGGTGATTCTATTGTACTTTTACATCTCATTCGCTCATTTGGCGCTCCCGAGGGTGATTGTATTGTACTTTTACATCTCATTCGCTCATTGGGTGCTCCCGGGGGTGATTGTATTGTACTTTTACATCTCATTCGCTCATTGGGTGCTCCCGTGGGTGATTCTATTGTACTTTTACATCTCATTCGCTCGGTGCTCCCGGGGGTGATTGTATTGTACTTTTACATCTCATTCGCTCATTGGGTGCTCCCGGGGGTGATTGTATTGTACTTTTACATCTCATTCGCTCATTGGGTGCTCCCGGGGGGCATTCTATTGTACTTTTACATCTCATTCGCTCATTGGGTGCTCCCGGGGGTGATTGTATTGTACTTTTACATCTCATTCGCTCATTTCGTGCTCCCGGGGGTGATTGTATTGTACTTTTACATCTCATTCGCTCATTTCGTGCTCCCGGGGGTGATTGTATTGTACTTTTACATCTTATTCGCTCATTTCGTGCTCCCGGGGGTGATTCGAGCTCCCAAGCTACCCGTTACTGATTTTTTACCACAGCTGACTATCCTTAAAGGAATGGATATACTCATATCTGCAAACTTTACTACTTTCGCCGGCAATGATAGGTTTAAGTTTTCCTTTCTCACAGAGGGATTTCACATGTCGTATAACCGTACGATAATTTACACCAAGCTCTTGCACCAAATCAGTCGGACGAATGAACCCATCGGAGCGGATGGCGATTAGTATAATTTCACGCTCAAGCCGAGCAAAGGACTCCCCCTCGGAATTCATCACAAGACTCGGAGTTAGTAGGGATTTCAGCAGTGAGATCGTAAGCTCTGGATTCACCTCTAGATCATCATAAGGAACTGCCACCACTCGAAAGCCTCCGATTTGAAGAAAAGTCTCCCGATTCAGCTCTTGTCGATAACGAGTCCGATCCATATTTTGCACATGCGGGCCGTATCCCTTCACTTCAATCGCAAACTTAACCTGTCCCGGTTTCCAGACAAAGTCAATAAAGTAGGGTCTGCCGCGCCAATCCGCTACTTCATATTCGGGGTGCAAATCATCCAAGTGACCGAACATCTTCCACCATACCTGCTCCAAAAACATTCGCTCACCATGGCCATGTCCACGCTCTAGCCGATTCTTCCGTTCTCCTGTTCTGCGATTCATATGATACTTTAACCACCTGCTATGCTCTTCTGAAAACCCCATATCAATAACCTCCATCCCATTAGTCACAAAAAAATCCCGCACCCTAAGAGAGAAAGGGTACGGGACGTGCTTCGTCCTATTGTCCAAAGCATAATTCCCCTATACTAATACTGTCAATCCAAAAAACGTATTTAGAAAGAACCGTATATTTATGCGATATTCGGATGCTGCAGCTATTTTTTTTAATTAGCCGTTATTCATTATCGATGTTCTGTAAAATTCATTAAAATCCTCAGCATTCAAGGGGTGAGAGAAGAAAAAACCCTGACCTTCCGTGCAGCCTAACTGGATCAGAGCCGTCTCTTGCTGTTCAGACTCTATTCCTTCCGCGATAATATTCATTTCCATGCTTTGGGCGAGGTGAATAATAGTAGATAATATTTTATAATCCTTGTGATTCTCATCGGTTTCACTGATAAAGGAACGGTCAATCTTCATCGTATCAATAGGAAGCTTCTTAAGATAGCTTAAGGAGGAGTACCCTGTTCCAAAATCATCTATGGAGATAATGAAACCTAATTCTTTGAGCTGGAATAAAATCAATAGGCTTTCATCCGCCCTCTCCATGATGCTCTCCGTGATCTCCAGTTCCAAATAATGAGGCTTAACACCTGTCTCCTCTAAAATCCGCATGATCGTTAAGATTAAGTTCTTATCATAGAACTGCCTGATGGATAGATTAATGGATAGCGGCAGCAGGAAGTGAAATTGAGATTCCCATTTCTTCAATTGCTTGCAGGCTTCACGAATGACCCATTCTCCGATGGAGACGATAAGGCCTGTCTCTTCGGCAATAGGTATAAATTCCGCCGGGGGGATCGTCCCTCTTTCCGGGTGGTTCCAGCGGCTTAAAGCTTCTACTCCTGTTATTTTACTAGTATTTAAGTCATATTTAGGTTGATAATAGAGCTCCAACTCATTCCGTTCGATGGCATGGCGCAAGGCGTTTTCGATGATTCGTTTATGGTTAAGGATTTCGTTCATATCCGGTGTAAAGAATTGAAAGGTATTTAACCTTTTTTCCTTGGCGAAATACATGGCCGTGTCTGCATTCTTAATTAACGTTTCCAAATCCGCACCGTCAGATGGATATATACTGATGCCGATACTCAGAGTGATTATGACTTCATACGCATTATTCAGCAGTGAATATGAGAATACATCCACAATTTTCTGCGCATTGACTGCAACCTCATCCTTCGTTACTTTCTCAAGTATAATTGTGAATTCATCGCCGCCAATTCGTGAGACCGTTCCAGATGACCCTACAATACTGGAGAGAAGATCGGCTGTATTCTTGAGCAGTAAATCTCCGACATCATGCCCCAAAGTGTCATTCACAAACTTAAACCGATCCAAATCTAGAAACATAACGGCCAGGTTCTCATGGTTGCGGTTTGCATTAATCAGGGCTTTGGTAAGGCGATCTCTGAAAAGTCTACGGTTCGGCAGCCCTGTCAGCATGTCATGCAAGGCATTATATTTCAGTTTTTCTTCATACCGCTTACGCTCGATCATATCCCGGAATACCAGCACGACACCGATAACTTGTCCATTCTGATCAATAATAGGCGCAGCACTATCATCAATGGGTATCTCTATGCCTTTTTTATTAATTAGAAGGGTATTCATATCTATTCCAACAATTTTCCCTTGTCGAAGGGCATTGTACACCGGGTTTTCGATTTCGACTCCAGTATCTTCATTAATTAATACGAACAACTCAGAAATGTCTAGACCTTCAGCATCCTCGAATGTCCAACCCGTAATAGATTCAGCAATAGGATTCAGGAAGGTTACTTTACCATATTGATCCGTTGTGATAATTCCATCACCGATACTATTTAAGGTAGTTGACAGTAACTGCTCCCGATCCCGATATAATTCTTCTTTATGTTTTTGATCGGTAATATCTGTTCGTATAGCAATATATTGAATGGGAACTCCATCTTTCACAAAGGGAACAATAGTCGTAGTTACCCAGTAGTAATGACCATCCTTCGTTTTATTCTTAACGTCTCCCCGCCAAATATTCCCCGAGGTAATCGTCTGCCACATCTCATGGAAAAATGGCTTCGGGTGATGCCCGGAGTTAATAACTCGATGGGTTTTCCCAATTAATTCTTCTCTGGAATATTTAGAAATCTCACAGAATCGATCATTCACATAAGTGATGACTCCCCGTGCATCTGTTTTAGCTACAATGGTAGACTCATCCAAGGCATATTGAACATCTGAGAGCTCTTTTAAGGTATGTTTTAATTCTTCCTCCACTAGCTTTCGTTCTGTAATATCCGAGCGTATAGCGATATATTGAAAGGGCTGTCCATTTCTCAGTGAGGGCACAATTGTAGTTTCTACCCAGTAATATTGACCGTCTTTAGTCTTATTCTTCACTTCTCCACGCCATATACGTCCTTGAGTAAGGGTGCTCCACATATCGCGGAAAAATTCCTTGGGATGATAACCGGAGTTGATAATTCGATGGGTTTTACCTATCAATTCTTCTTTGGAGTATTTCGAAATCGCACAAAATTTGTCGTTCACATAGGTAATTACACCTTTAGCGTCCGTCTTAGCAACAATCGAGGATTCGTCTAAGGCATACATAATATCATCTAATTCAAAAAGAGAGCGTTCCAACTCACCTGCTAGATTCTGATTGTCTTGATCAGAAAACATGTTCATATCATTAGCTCCTCTTATGATTACATGGTTTCTAAATGGACTTTGGGTTTGGACCGTAACTGCGGTGAATGTTGGACTTCCAGCCGCTGTTGTCGTAAGACTTTCTTGATTTGTATCGCTGTTCGCGGAGGAAATCAGGAGACAGCTTATGCTTTCGAAGCGAGCTTTCCTACGGAAAGCTTTCGGGCGGACGCTACCGCTCTTCCAGTTCCAAAATTCCCCTCCTTTACTTTTACCCTTTTATAGTTAAAATTTTAACATATTCAATAGGTATAAAACAGTAATATGCTTCCTTAATAAACAGAAGGCTTGCATCTGAAACTCTGAAACTTAAACTCTAACCTTCAAACACTCAAACACTCAAACACTCAAACACTCCAGTATAGTCTCACTAGGCAGTTTGAATCACCAGAAACTTTGAGCCTATTTTCACTTGATGATTTATTTCCTGTAATTTACAATATTATAGTGTTTCCTAAACAAAAATATAGAAAGTTGGGGTATGAGTGAGCATTACCAAGGGATTAACTCGAGTACTGTTCCCAATCATGATTTTGTCCATGGTGGCGGGATGCGGAAGTGAAAAAGCGGTAGACAAGGCCGTTGAGAAACAAGAAACCTCGCCGGCAAAAAGCGTTCATAAAGCGCACTGGTCCTACGAAGGGGATACATCACCCGAACACTGGGCTGAACTGGATCAACTGTTTACAACCTGCAAAGTCGGTAAGGCACAGTCACCAATTAACATTCTCGAAGATAAGGTAAAGGATGTTGAGAGCCTATCCCCCATCAAGGTGGAGTACTCCCCGTCTAAGGTATCTATTGTCAATAACGGCCACACGATCCAGGCTAACCTTAACAATTCGAACAATAAGATCACCCTCGAAGGAAAGACGTATACGCTGCAGCAGTTCCATTTTCACCTCCCCAGTGAGCATGAAGTGAACGGTAGTCATGCGGATATGGAGCTTCACTTTGTACATAAAGATGAAGAAGGCAAGCTTGCCGTTCTTAGTGTATTAATCACTAAAGGCGCCGAAAATGCCGAGTTGAATAAAATTTGGTCGATGATCCCGGCTGAGGAGAACGAAGAAGGAGTTGAGATCGAAGGTGACTTCGACATGAACAAACTGCTTCCGGCAGACCTTCATTCCTTCCGCTACCAAGGCTCGCTAACCACGCCTCCATGTACCGAAGGCGTCCAATGGATCGTCCTGGAAAGCCCTGTTCCATGGTCCGCGGAGCAAATCAACAAGTTTAAAGCCATTTTCCCTCATGATAATCGTCCCGTTCAACCGCTTGGTGCGCGGGAAGTGGATACTGATAATTAAAATAACAAAAAGCCTAGCAGACCATTTGCGAGGCTTTTTGTCTTTTTTCTCTTTGTCCCGAAAGCTTGTAAATTAAAACGCAATTTCACTAAGATCTGAACATTCGGCTGCAATATAATTCGTGATACTTTGAGTCTCATTGAAGGCTTCAAGAGAGAACGAGCATTCATTTACCTGATTCCGGCGTAAGGGAGTACTCCTTAGTTTGTCGTTTTTCCTTATGTATTTTTTCCTCATTCTCTGAATTCGGCTTATTCTCCACCTTCCACTGGGTAAACAGATTGATTTGAAGGGGCTCACTTCGGTAATCCGGCAAATGTTCCTGCCAATCGGATTTCTTCACATAAGGAATTTTATATACTACTGAGGAGAAATCTGCGTCTTCGTAGTCAACGTCGTAGTCAAAAGGGCTCGTTGTTAAAACAGAATTCAGAAGGGGCCAAAGGATCGGTTAAGCACATAGTTGTCATGGTAAATCCGTACCTTCTCATGGTAGACATCAATGTTGAATACAGTGTCGGGACTATCATTCGGGTAGGCTTTCATAGTGGAAACTCCAAACGTCTGCTTGAATAAAACCGTATTAGTTTTAACCGTAAATGATTTCCCGTACTTTTTCGTTAAATATTCTTCTGCCAACCGGCTTTCTTTTTGTTCACTGTAGAACAGATTTTCGAACATCTGACTCCCCCCAAGCAACAATAAGGGCAGTACGAATATCAGCACGATCACGATGCATGCTACAGCAATCACAACGGATAAGGATCTCACTTTCAAATCAATGCCCACAAATTAAAAACTCACATTAAACTTAGCAGAAAGGTCATACAATGTCGCTATACCAATGAATCACAAATAAAATAGTTGCACTCTCTACACCTATTTCCGATGAATTCCTCAACAGATTCCCTTTAGTTGTATTTTCTGCAACTATATTTCGAAAGAACACAGCTATTCACCTTTTTCACAGAATATAGTTGCAGAAAATACACTTAAAGCGGCGGTAACATCGAAAACAGTGTTTTTAGATGTAGAAACTACAACTATTCCGAACGTTCAACCCAAAAAAGAACCCTAAGAAGGATGTAGCCCCATAATTCCGAACTACGTTAGCTGAAGGATTTATTATACTACTTATGATCGTTATCCAGAATGCGCTGGACCCTATAGGAGATCATTAAATGCAGTGTGTGTTCCTGGAGCGGAAAGTGAGCGGATATGAAAGTACGTAAGGGTCTTGCCCGCATTGTGGTGGAGAGAATCCTCTATGCTGGTGCCAAACCTTCTAAAGTACTCATATAAAAAGCGCGCAACAGGTTAGCCTGCGCACGCTTTACACTTTCACTATTTTTCCTCTAACTCATCCGGTACATCGTATTTATTGATATGTGAGGTTAAAGCTTCCATTGCTTCATCAACATTCGTCGTTGCAGGCACATCTCCGATGGCGTCATCTGTAACGTCGTGAAAATTTAAAATGTCCGCCTCAATGGCTTTCTGTTTATTTACTTTCATTTTCATATCTTTCATGTTCAACATCCTTCCCTTCTTATTCCATTTCATGATCAGAGTTCGTCTTTACTATGCACGAGGGAAATCACTGTTATTCATAGTCCACGCTATAAGTTCTTAATATACCGATCCATCCCATCGGTACCGCTTCAGAATCTCCTCATCCAATTCCATGCCGATTCCCACACCAATAGGGAGCTTCACCTTTCCACCTACTGCTTCAATAGGGGTAATGGAAGTCAACGGGTTATCCATCACGTCCCATTCAACAGGTTCGATTTCTTTGTTCTCCATTTTGCTCCAGGGAGGCAGGCAAGCTTGTGCAAATAAAGCATATAGTCGAGATAATCCGCCATCAAAGGTATGCGGTGATGTCCGAAGACCGAACAAGCGGGAAATGAACAGCGTATGTCTGTAATCGTCAATGCCGGCTTCATGAGCCGGGTCCGGTTGAGTAATATCAATGGCTCCTTCTCGCAAAAGGGGGAGGAATTCTTCAGAGTTTCTTAAGTTTTCTCCCCCGGCGATAGGGACAGAAAGGATTGTCCGCAGCATTTTATAATCTCCTACCCGGTTCATGGGTAGCGGCTCTTCGAACCAAAGAATGTTATCCCATTTCGAAAAGTCCTTTTCCCACTCGCGGGCCGATGAGAAATCGTAGCTTTGGTTCGCATCCAAAATCATTTCGCATGAACCGGATAATAGTCCTTGGAGTTTCTGAATATGGGACTGATCTTCCTTGAAGGGTTTGCCGCCTACTTTAACTTTGATTTGAGTGAAACCGGAAATCACTGATTTCTTCACGAGATCCAGAGAATGCTTCACCCAATCGGTCTGATAAGAGTAGGACTGAAACGAAGCATATACAGGTACCGAATCCCTCCAGCTTCCTCCCCATAACTCACAGACAGAAAGCCCAGAATATTTCGCTGCAATTTCTGTTAGTGCCATACTCACTCCGGAGGCCGCACGCTGATGCCACTGCTTAATATGGTTCACCAATTGAACTCGGTTCAAAGCCTGTTTGCCTATCAGATAAGGGATAATCTTGCCTTCAAACCCGGCCTTTAGAGCGGGAAGCCAATCTACACACTCCCCCCAGCCTATAATTCCCGATTGGGTTGTGATGCGAAATAAGAAGTTGCTTCGGTAGTTCTTGTAGCCGTTAGCATCGCCATAAGGCTGCTTGAGGGGATAATATAAAGGGAAAGTATCGACTCTTGCAATATTCAATAGATCACTCCTTAGTACATGCAGCAGGTAGGTTGACCATAGTATGGCAAATGAGATAATTCCTTATACTTGTAAAAACAAAAGAACGGCATCTCTGCCGTTCTTTTAGAAGAATTATTATGACGCGAATCTTGAAGTATTACCTTTACTCCATTCCATGTTCTTTACGGATGTTGTACAAGCCTTGAAGCAGCAACTCAGCTGGATCTCGGTTCAATTGCAGATGTGTAAGCAATAAGTGTATAGGCATAGCACATACGTTATTACCTTCAGTAATCGCCGGAAATCCTACTTCGAAGGCCGGACCAATATCTTCATTCCAAGTTAGTCCCGCATGTACCTGCTCAGGAGCAAATTCCTCACGGACAGCTTCTATACACTGGGGAACTAGTACCTTGTCTATCACCGCTTTGGCTTCGTCTTCATTTGAAGGCGGTTGCGGAAGTCCCTTACCACCCTTGGTCTTCATCAGATCAACGTAGAAAGAAGTCATCCAAACTGCCGGATCATTCCCCGATTGGAACCTAGCTATCAACTCGCGTAGAAAAAAACCGCAGGAATAAACATTGTTCGAATCATCTTTTACATGATAGACAAAAACAGGGCCGTAAGCCTCGAAAGTCAATACTTGCCCCTCAACACCGTGTAAGTGCTTATTCAAAGCTACAAGGCCGTTATGGTAAACCGCTTTTATTAGCTCCGCCCAATTTTCTTCGGACATGGCACCTTCATTACTATTAACATCCTCGTTTGTTGTCTCATTATTCATGTTATATTCACCCCGCCTCTTATCATACCATCCAACACTTGGAACTGGCATTATGTAAAATAAACAATATTCTAACAATAATTGATATAGTTCCCTAACTCTATTAATGGGATTGCCTTGTGCCTTGACAAAGGTTATCTTATTCTCTAACGTGTTACATTCAGGTATCAATCAACGTGTCTGGCCCTGAGGGCATTCTACAAGAGGTAGTCTCTGCGGGTTATAAGGAAGATATTCAAGGCATAGTGAAAATCTTTGAACACGGGAACAGGTTAGGGTACATGAAAAGTGGCTGATTCGCATAGGGCGGGGCTGTCTATGGCCTACTGGAGATGGTGGTACGATTAACTCTTTTAAGGAGGTGGCAGCATGTCGATTGAAATGAAGGAAATTCCAGGGGGGGAGATAGAATTAAGAGATGATAGAACGGGTTGTAAATGTTTCTTGGAATTGCGGGGCAACATGCCGTCGTCGCAGTCACCCCTCATTTTCCATTGACGACCTTGGATTCCGCCTCGCTCGAACTTATTTTCAAAGCAAGAAGAATTGATTTACACCTGAGATATGAATCGGAAATAGCTCTTGGCATTATTGAAGCAGATATCCTGCACGATACGACCTAGAAAAGCGATATCTCCCGGAACTTCCCCATTCTTGACCCAACCACCGATGAGGTTACATAAAATTCGGCGGAAATACTCATGACGTGTATAGGAAAGAAAGGACCTTGAATCTGTAAGCATCCCTACGAAACAGCTCAACAACCCAAGATTAGAAAGCGAAGTCAATTGTTTGATCATCCCGTCTTTCTGGTCGTTATACCACCAGCCCGAGCCAAACTGTATCTTCCCCTTAATCCCGCCGCCCTGAAAAGATCCTATCATCGCAGCCAGTACATCATTCTGTGCCGGATTCAGATTATATAGAATCGTCTTGGGAAGTTCACCGGTTCGTTCAAGCTCATCGAGCAGCTTGTATAAGCTGTCGGCATAGTTCCTGTCTCCGATGATGTCGTATCCCGTATCCGGACCCCGTTCATGGAACATCCTCGTATTCGGATTGCGGATCGCTCCGATATGCAGCTGCATCGCCCAGCCGTAAGCGGCATATTTCCGGCCCATGGCCAGGAATAACGCGGTAGCGTATTGATCGCATTCCAGTCTGCTTAAAGTTTCACCCCTCAGACGACTGCTGAAGATGCTCTCCAATATGGATGACGGTGCTTCAGCATAAGGCAGGTGCGAGAACCCGTGGTCGGAGATCATACATCCATTCATGTGAAAATAATCAATTCTCTCCAGCAGGGCGCGTTCCATTAATGCATAGGTATTTATAGCATACCCTACCTTTTGTTCCAAGCTGGATACATACTCCGTAAAGGAAGCCAATTCAATCAGCAGCGCTTTATCCGGCCGGAACGTCGGTGAAACTCCAGTATTGAAGTCCTTTTGCTCTCCGATTTGTTTATGATAACGCAGATCATCCACCGGATCATCCGTGGTACAGATCCATTTCACCTTAGAACGAGTGATCAGCGCCTGCGGCGTGAAGCTGTCCTGTGCGATCAATTGATTGCAGTGATCATAAATATCCTGCCAGTTACCTGGATTTAGCTGTTCCTCCACGCCAAAATATCTTTTCAGCTCCAGCGCCGACCAATGAAACAGCGGATTGCCGATGGTATACGGCAAGACCTCGCTCCATTTTGCAAACTTTTCTTTATCCGAGGCAGTACCGGTAATATAGTTCTCATCAATCCCGAATGTTCTTAACGCTCGCCATTTATAATGGTCTCCACCCAGCCAGACATCGGTAATGCTGTTGAACCGTTTATTTTCTGCAATGGCCTTTGGATCCAGATGACAGTGATAATCGATAATGGGCAGAGCTTCAGCATACTCATGGTAAAGTATTCGCGCTTCCTCAGACTGCAGCAGAAAATCCTCATGAATAAAAGTCTTCATCCTTGTGCTCCTTTATCCTTATTGCAGATATTTCTCCAATGTTCCTCGCACAGCTCCCGGACCCGCCAGCATTTCATGGAACATACCCTCAATCTTGTCTCCGAGGCCGATTGTATACAAAGGAACGCCAAAGAGCTTCTCATCTTGGAGTATCGCGCGCACGTTTGATGTAGTTCCTCCCAGAGAAACCCCGTACAAATGTCCCTGAAGTGTGTCCAGCAGCGGGTCTGAACTCAGAGCGAAGGGCTTGCCTTCGTCATCCACTCCGAGAAGATATCGGCACCAGACGGCAATAGCCAGCGGGATCGCGGTCAGATCGGCCGGATCGAGGTCATCCCTGCGAATATATGATTTAATCGTTTCACCAAAACGGATACCCACCTTTTGTGAAGTGTCGGTAGCAATTCGCTGTGGAGTGTCTGGAATAAATGGATTGGCGAACCTCTCCTGAATCACCTCGTCCAGGAACTGCTTCGGACTGAGGATACCCGGGTCCACAACGACCGGTAAACCTTCGGTGTAACCTATAATCTCTACGAATCTCCGCAAGATATCATCCTTCATCTCATCCGCAATCAGCGTGTAACCTAGTAGACAGCCGGACACAGCAAGTGCGGTGTGCAGTGGATTCAGACAAGTGGTTACCTTCATCGTTTCCACCTTGTTGACCGTATCCCTGTCTGTAAATATAATTCCTGCTTTCTCAAGCGGTGGCCGTCCGTTTGTAAATTTATCCTCAATGATCAGGTATTCACTGATCTCCGCGTTTACGAATGGAGCGGTATAGGTGTTTTTGGACGTGATAACTATATCCATATCGCCAATCCCCTGCTCCAGAAGCGCTGCCTGCACCGTTTCCGAAGGTCGCGGAGTAATCTTATCAATCATGGACAGCGGGAAGGCAATTTTGCTCTCATCCTCAAGGTAGGCCACGAATCCTTCTTCAACTAAACCTTTCTTGGTCCACTCTTTGGCGACAGTTACGACGCCGTTCTTCAGCTTATCCCCGTTATGGGAACAGTTATCCATACTAACAAAGGTCATAGGATATTGGCCTTTTAAGTAACGACGATAGACCAGCGAAGCCACGATGCTCATCACATGAATCGGCTCCTCGGGACCCTTCTCGATGTCCTTCTCCACGATGCCTAGGTACTGGCCGTTCGGACTGGTCAAAGAGTACCCTTTTTCCGTAATGGTGAAGCTTGCCATCTGCAGACTGGGATTCTCGAAAACTTCGGTCAGACGGCTGTAATCCGCCTCCCGATTCTTATCCGCAGCGATTCCTTCCACGATACTGCTGACCACTTTCTTCTGAAAATCACCGCGTGCATTCATTAACACCAGAAGGGTTAGGTTGTCGTAAGGCTTATAGACCTTGTCAATCATTTCAAAGTCGAACGTTTCAGCTGCGATAATACCTGTAACCGCTTTACCACTATCCAGCAGCTTCTGATGGGCGTTCGCAACGAGCCCTCGAAAAATATTACCTGCACCGAAATGAACCCATTCCGGTTTCACGACAGTGTTCTTCGCCACCTGCTCATAGTCGAACCTTGGAAGTTCAACGCCCGCAGCCTTCCAGGCTGATTCATCGGAGATACTGCTTCGGGATAGGCGCAGCATTACTTCGCCTCCTTAGCATTATCAAGGCTGTCCCACACGCCTAGCAAATACATAATTCCCATGGCTCTGTCATACAAGCCGTAGCCTGGACGACAGTTCTTTTCCTCACCCCATAAATGCCGGCCGTGGTCCGGACGCACATAACCGGTAAATCCATTCTCATGATAGGCTTTAACAACTTCCGCCACATCCACGCTACCATCTCGTCCGCGGTGGGACACCTCAATGAAGTCACCGTTCTCATACACCTTCACATTACGGATATGGGCAAAATAAATACGGTCATGGAACTCGCGGATCATCGCAGGTAGATCATTCTCCGGATTCGTTCCAAGCGATCCCGTACAGAAGGTCAGACCGTTATACGGGCTATCGACCATATCTAGGAAGCGTCGGATCGTATCACGGCTGCGAATAATGCGCGGCAAACCAAAGATCGGCCAGGCCGGATCGTCAGGGTGAATAGCCATTTTAATGTCCACTTCTTCACACACCGGAATAATCCGCTCCAAAAAGTATTTCAGGTTCTCAAATAGCTTCTCTTCCGTAACATCCGCGTAGGCCGCGAATAGTTCATCCAGCTTTGCCAACCGTTCCGGCTCCCAACCCGGCATCGTGAACTGTCCGGCACCTTTCAGAATCCGATCCACCATTTCTCGTGGATTGTCAGTAATGGCAGCCTTTTCAAAAAAGAGGGCATTCGAGCCATCGGGAAGTTCCTTATAGAGCTCCGTACGTGTCCAGTCGAATACCGGCATGAAATTATAGCAAATGACTTTAACGCCTACTTTGGACAGTTTGCGGATCGTATCAATATAAATATCGATATATTTATCGCGGCTCGGCAAGCCGATTTTGATATCATCATGAACGTTTACGCTCTCTACTACCGCTGTGCTGAAGCCTTTGCTGGTGATTTGATCCGCCACTTCCTGAATACGTTCCATCTCCCATACCTCGCCGGCCATTTTATCATGCAAAGACCAGACGATACCCATAACACCCGGAATTTGCCGAATATGATCCAGAGTGATGTTGTCATTTCCTTCCCCATACCATCTCCACGTCATGTTCATTATTAGATCCTCCTCAAGTCTCTCGCATATCTTGTATACAAGATTTATTTGATCATAGAATATATAATATCGAGTTGTCAATGCATCTTTTTCACACACTTAAGATAACCTGTATTTCACATTGAATTTGATGTATACTAGTTAAAAAAACGTTAATGGAGCAGGAGCAAAATGTCTACCAAAGAAGAAATCATGAATTCACTAAAGAATGAAATTCTTACCCTGGCGCTAAAGCCCGGCACAATACTGAGTGAGACCGTCTTGTCCGAACGCTTTCAAATCTCAAGAACCCCATTGCGTGATGTGCTGAAACAACTCAGTCTTGAATCCTATACCGATATCTATCCTAAAAAAGGAAATCTGGTTTCATTTATTGATCTAGAGTCTGTTGAACAGATTATTTATTTGAGAAGTGTTTTGGAAAAAGAGATTATAAAGTATCTTTCCACCCATCTCTTACTCAAAGGTATGCATGAACTTAAGGAGATATTGGATAAGCAGCAAGCCGTCATCCATCAAGAAGATGCTGCGGAACAATTCCTTAACCTGGATGATGAATTTCACAAGACCCTGTTCAAACTTGCCGGGCGGGAATTCCTGTGGAATTTAATTCAGCAATCCAATGTGCATTATGTAAGATATCGCAGGCTGCATATGCTTAGGAAGGAAAAACTCGAGGCCATTTACAAAGAACATCAAAGTATTCTCGAATATATGATGAACAAGGAAACTGATAAAATCGATGAGCTGATCCATCACCATCTGCGGGAAGATATTAATACGTTGTATTTGCAAGAGAATTTCTCTGAATATATCAAAGCTTAGATCTCGTATGATTCTCGAGTCATCCGAATCTTGGCGAATAAATGTCGTCTTTTTATGGTACATCGTTGCCTGGGCATCATTTCCCTTCAGCGGGGCATGAAGACCAACTTGCCCATCAATAAAGACCATGTTATAATACTGAACGAACGTTCGGTATACTTTATCAACTGGAGTGATAGACATGAACCAGAAACAGCTACAAAGTGAACAGACTAAGAAAAAAGTTGCGGGAGCATCCCGAGCACTGTTTGTTCAAAAGGGCTATAAAGCTACCTCAATCGAAGATATTGTAGGTGCGACTGGAAGCAGTAAGGGCAATATCTACTACCACTTCAAAAGCAAGGAAGGTCTGTTTCTTTATTTAATCGAAGAGTGGGACCGCGAATGGAGCCTTAACTGGGAGCAAAGCGAGCACCTCTATAAGACATCTGTAGAGAAGCTCTACGGTATGGCCGAACACCTGGCCAACGACGATTTGAACCATCCGCTAACTAAGGCTGCCGATGAGTTTTTCCATCATGAAGAGAAAACCTCTGAGGTAGAATCCAGAATGAACGAAATGATGACTGGACATCTGGAATTCAATCGGAAACTGCTGCAAGAAGGAATGGATCACGGCGAATTTGTCCCGAATGATGCTGAACGTCTTGCTTATATACTGGAAGCTCTCTTTTTCGGGGCGAATCAATTATCACGGCGAACCCATACTCCCGAAAAGACACGGGCACTTTATAAAGATGCAATTACAGTCTTTTTAAATGGTGTTGCCTTTAAATAAAGAGCACTTTGAAGTGAAGTCCTAAGCTGCTCTACGTTCAATAGAGTTGAATACAAAACGAACGTTCAGTATTATATAATGTGGAGGCTCAAAAAATGTCGTTACTTCTTAGAAATCGTGGGGCCTTGGCTATTCTCATGCTTAATATCTTCATTATTTTCACTGGGATTGGGCTGATCATTCCGATTATGCCCAGTTATATGAATCTGCTTCATATTAATGGAAGCCTGCTTGGTCTCTTGGTAGCGGCTTTCTCGATTACACAACTCTTGTTCTCGGCGATTGCTGGGCGACTTTCCGACTCTATCGGCCGCAAAAAGATTATTTTAGCCGGTATGCTGCTATTTGCCCTCTCGGAATGGATGTTCGGCGCCGTTAGTTCGATACCTCTCCTCTTTCTAGCCAGAATGTTGGGCGGTGTCAGCGCCGCACTTGTCATGCCCGCCGTCATGGCCTATACGGCCGATATCACAAGTGACGAAGAACGCGGCAAAGGGATGGGCTTTATTAATGCGGCCATTACCACCGGCTTCATTATCGGCCCAGGAATTGGCGGATATCTGGCGGAATTCGGTGTTCGGGTTCCCTTCTACGTAGCCGCGGTAGGTGGATTACTTGCCATGACGGTTACCGCTTTATTTCTCCCCCAAGTTTCGAAGACCGGGCATACCAAGGATATGAATGCTACGGACAACCAAGCACAATCCGGTCTGCTACGGCAGCTTGCCAGTTCCTTTCATGCTCCTTATTTTATCAGCCTGATCGTCGTCTTTATCGCTTCCTTCGGTCTAGCGAACTTTGAAACCGTCTTTGGTCTCTTCGTCGATCATAAATTTGGCTTTACGCCAAAGGATATCGCCTTCATCATTACATTCGGTTCGATCTCCGGGGCCATCGTTCAGGTTACCATTTTTGGTTGGATTATTAATCGCTTCGGAGAGAAAAAAGTCATCACGGTTAGCCTCTTTATTTCCGCTCTCTTCATCTTCCTAGCGGTGTTCGCCAACACCTTTTGGTTAATCGTTGCCGTCACATTCGTTTTATTTCTCTCGATTGATATTCTGCGCCCCGCTATCGGCACACAGATGTCCAAATTCGCCGATAATCAACAGGGCTATGTAGCAGGGCTAAATTCAGCTTTTACCAGCTTGGGTAACATTGTGGGTCCCTTGATAGCGGGAGTACTATTTGACTTCAATATCTCCTATCCATATCTAGTGGCTGCAATCATTCTAATATTTGGATTCCTGATTTCCTTTAAATCGAAAGAGGTTCCTTACAATCAATATTAAATAGCTTCTAATCCACGTGATACTGCTGGCTTTATCTCAAAATTGGGGGTTGACCAAGAGGCTTGCCTAACCTAAAAGAGAGAACCCGTTCGTATACGGACAGAGCCAAATCCCCCATCCGCGGGCGATTCAATTGCACTTTTACATCTCATTTGGCGGAATCCATCATCCGAGGGCCATTCGACGGATTTCTTTGCTATAACGTTAGGTTGCATTTACCGTGTCTACTTATTAGTCTAGTTCATACAGTCCGCAGCACAGAGGTGTGAAGTGTAGAAGCTGGCGATCTTTATCCTCTACCCATGGTGTAGGGTATTTCAGCAATCACTAGATAAACAAAATGGATGTGATATCCCCGTATAACGGGCAGATACCACATCCATTTTAATAGTATCATATGAATTTGAATTAACCTTTAACCGAGCCGACGGGAAGTCTTTGCTGAAGGTTCTACAACGGAATTATCCCGGACAAAAAGATTATTGTTATCAGCGGGCATTCCGATTTTCAATATATGCAAGAAGCTATAACCGCCAAGGTCGTTGATTATTTATTGAAGCCTTTCAGCAGAGAAGAAATCCAGCTTGCCGTGAAGAAAGCTGTCAGTGCTATAGATAATGAACAATCGCTTCAGAAGGAAAATATACTTAAAGATCTAGAGAAAGAATCGAACAGTTCCCATGCAGATCTGCAGACACTTCTCAATCTTATATTAGGTGTTCACCAGCAGCCAATCAGGAAACCATCATAGCAATTGAACCGCCGGCGGACGATAACCGATTATGGTCTCTATTACCATTTCAGTTTGGACAATCAGGCATCCGATGTTCTATTATGGGATCGAGTGCCTGATCTGCTCTTTTTTCTGGAATCTGGAAATACACCCAAGGTAGTTGAGCTTATCCATGACTTCTTTGCCTTCTATATTCGCCAGCCTACAGTGACCATATCCCAGCTGAAGGACCAGTCTCGGTCCATCATTGTTGAGGTAAAAAACTAATTTCAGTCTATTTTCCCGTTCAGGACAATGAAACTTCCTCTATATATATTGTACTTGAGATTTACTCTTAGGGAGTGTGGTAGCAACTACGGTAAATGTGTACTTCGAACTCCCAACCACAAGCAGCCATACGGAGGTGTTCATGTAGGACAACGCGGGAAGAACGACTCAACAGATTGGAATGATGTTCTCGAGTAACGGATTATTACAAGTTTGTTTTAGATCCAGTTTGCTACCAGGAGTCTGAATCCGTGGCAAATAAAATTTAGAGGGAAAATCCCCCTGTAAATCACATATAAAACCTTGTAATCAGCATTTTGAGGGAATTATTACCTCTAAATGCAAGAGAATTACCCACATGGAGGCTTTTTGAGGCTAAAACCTAAATGTAGAGGAAATTATTACCACTAAATAACTCGATAGGGGATTCAAACCCTAAATTAGTAGGAAAAATTCCTACTAAATAAGCTGAACAAATTTGGAACTGTAGGCGCGATACCAACTGCCCGAAAGCTTTCCGTAGGAAAGATCGCTCTGAAAGCATGAGCTGTATCCGGATTTCAAACGCTATAAACCGGGTTAAATCTAAGAAAATCTTACGACAACAGCGGCCGGAAATCCAAATCTTTACTGTAGTGACGCCTGAGCCTTATGTTAATATCTTAAGTTCATCCTATATTGTTTAGAATCGGTTCTAAATGTATCCTTTGATTTGGAAGAACTTCAGAACTATTTTCAGTTTTATTTTTTATTAATCCGAGCTACCTGAGTTTTTTATTCAAAGAAAAGACCGGAGAGAATTTAACGGACTACATTAATAAGGAACGGATTGAACAGGCTAAGCTGCTATTAAAAAACAGCAATGACAAGGTGTATAAAGTGGCCAAGGCTCTTGGTTATGATAATCCCAAATACTTCTTTAAACTGTTCAAAAAAGTGACTGGCTTTACACCCGAGAAATATCGCACTACGCACATAAGCAAATCAAACCATAAATGATGGAGAGTTGTTGTATAGCGCGACTCTGGAACTTTAAGAGGCGAGAAATAAAGAAAAGCTGCCACTCCTAATCATTAGGAGATGGCAGCTTTATTCATGTTCGCTTAGCTCGGCTGTGCCTACAGATTCCAGATGCGGTACAAGATGACTGCCGCCTCTGCACGGGTGAGAGTATCGTTCGGTGCAATCTTGTTATTCTTACCAACCACGACTCCAGATTTGACAAGGAACATAGCGCTGTCTCTGGCATAGTCGGAAATGCTCGCTGCGTCAGGATAAGCATCTAACGATCCGCTGGCATTAACAGACTTGCCAACTGCTGCTAACGCACGTACTGTCAGCACCATCATATCTTGACGGGAGATATTGTTGTTGGGTCTGTACGTATTATCTTCAAAGCCCGTAGCAATCCCCATTTCCTTCGCGATGACCAATTCATCATAATAATAATCGGATGTTTGGACATCGCTGAACATGGTTTCATTTTTTCCTGTTTCTTTCAATTCAAGAGCTCTTACGAGAAGTGCGATGAAGTCTGCTCTCTTGATAGAATCTGCAGGAGAGAAGCTGTTGTCGGCGGTTCCTTTGATAACCTCGCGGGCTGCCATAACGTCTATAGCTTGTTTTGCCCAAGATACGTTTTGTAGATCTCCGAAGGTTTTCACATTTGAGGCTATCGCATAGCTGCTGAAGTGTGTCGTTTGGAACACAACCCTTTTAGTTGCCGCTTCATATCGACTGTTCGGAATCGGTGTTGCGTTGCCTTTGCCATCCATGTACCAAACGACGATAAGATCTGGATTGCTAAGCTCCTCTGCTGTCGGTGTGTAAGGAATGGCTACTGTTACAGGCGCAGTAGGGTTGTTCCATTCAATAACCTTGTCGCCTGCTATTACGTTCAGATCAATAACCGGATGGTTTCCAATCCGTTCGCGGGTAGCTGCATCCAAGTTGTCCGTGGAGGCTTTGTCTACTCGAATGGATACCTGCCCAGCATTTTCTGTCGCATTGGACAACATGTTGCTTGGAATTTGAATGGTCGCATATTCGGTCTTTATCCATAGCTCGAAGTTTTCTTTACCTTTCAAGCTTTGAGTCGGCAATTGAACCTCATACCCTTTGGCGTCTGCTTGCTTCGGCACTTCAATTACGATTTGTTTCTTGCCGTTTGCTGCTGGGGTAGCTTGCTCAAGCGCTTTTTCCATGTTGTCATTGGATATCGTGCCTTTCACGCGCCCATTGTCGGACTTCACTTCCAGCTTGATCGTAACAACACCATCCTTGTTAATGCTAAAAGGTGCCGTTGTTGGGACCGGTGTTGCCGTTGTCGTTATCGGTGTTGGTGTTGGTTCCGAACCCGCAGGTTTACCTGTGAGAGTAAGTACGCCGTAAACGGATGTGTCCATATATCCAGTGCCGGTCGTATCGTTCCATGTAGCAACACTTTGACGAGAGCCGTCTTTAGCGTCATTGATCTGTACATCGAAACCGAGCTTTGTATCGTTTGCCGGAGTTACCCATTGAAGTGGAATCTTCACCTCAACCGTATAGTTTGTTCCGGAAATCTGGGTAGCCGATTCGAAGCCTGTTGCATTACTTGACGGTTCAATTGTAGTCTCGTTGTCAAAGTTGACTCTATATTGTCCGTCATCCCCTTGATAGAACGTTGTTCTCGCATGGTTTTGGTCCACGAAGATTTCGACGGAATCCTGTTCATATGCGTTTACGCTACTTTTATTAAGCTGAGCATCGTTAACCTGAATCATAAGATAAAGATAATGATCATCCCAGAGAGCTTTCGCTTCACCGTTAGCGCCTTGCCAAGCCATCTGATAGCGATTAATCGACATTGCAGAAGCTTGGTTCCAAACCGTATCAACAATCCCGTCTACTACAGGCGTTGCATAATTAGCGGTCGACTGATTTGCATTTACAGTATCAGGCGTATGTTCTGCAATAAATTTATTGGGGTCGATTACACCGTAGTAAGCTGTTTTGGCCTGCAGGTTACTATCAAATACCAGTGGATTTTGAGAGGCTCTCCAGCTCGTAGCGTCATTCAGTCCCCAGAATGTCACGCGTGAAATATTAGCTGCGTGAGCCTTGAAGATATTCATCAATTGCGCATATAAATAGCCCTGGGCGTTTGCTTGTTGCTCGGAAATCTGAGAGTTGCTTCCGGCCGTAAGGTCAAGCTCAGATATGCTTACTTCTACGCCCAAGGAAATAAACTTCTCCAAGGATAGTTTTACATTCTCCGGGTTCGTGTTTAGATTGTAGTGCGCTTGCATGCCTACTCCGTCAATAAGGAGTTTGCCAGGGTGTGTCAGCGCATACTTATCATTGATTTCTTTGACCATGCTGTAAATAGCCTGAGCTTTGTTTTGGTTATCCTCGTTATAATCGTTGTAATATAGCTTGATATTCCAATCGGAATGCGCGTCCAGTACTTCTCTTGCAGCCAGGAATGCCTGCTCTACGTAGTCTGTCCCGATGGCACTTTTCCAAGGGGATTGACGCAGCGCTGCTTTCCAATCCGTTGGGTTAGACGGGTTATCGTTCATCACTTCATTAACTACATCCCAGGAGATCACACTGTTGCCGTAATGCTCCATGACCGTTTTGATATGGGTCCGCATATTGTTGAGAGCTTCATCCCGACCCAATGGGATCGTATTGTTGTCAACATCTGTTGTAGTATTGAGCCATACAGGTGTCTGCTGATGCCATACCAGCACATGCCCATGCAACTGAAGTCCTTCAGCCAGAATTTTATCAACAAGCACATCCTCCGAGCTAAAGTCAAAGATGCCTTCCGAAGAATACGCCTGATCCGGTTTCATTGCGTTTTCCGCTGTAACGACATTGTGATGCATCTTAAGAAGATCAAGTCTAAGACCCTCCAGATCTGCCGCCGATACCGCATTTCCGATCAAGAAGTCGTTTTGATAAGCATCTTTAATCGGAGTTAAATCTTTCTGTACGGAGATCGTGCCCGAGCCTGTTTTTTCAAAGCTAATATCATCGATATAGAAAGATGCGGTTGCATTAGAGCTTTCCACATAGATGGTCAAAAATTCGTCGCTTACAGTGGTATAACGGTAGGTTCCTTGTAACTGAACCCAATCATCGCTTGTGCTGATTGTCTTTGATGTAAGGGTATTATAACTTGCACTGGTATTACCAACCTGCGTGGAAAGACTAAGTTGTGAGCTTGCGGGCGAGATCATCTTGACCCAGAACGAAACCTTATATTCGTAGCCCTTATCAACATATTTCTCCACTCGCAATGCCGGCCCATGCCACGTATTGGTTCTGCCCTCTACTTTCAGAGCGTATGCACCGTCGATGGTATGATTCGCTTCATTGGAGGCGGTCAGCGTTTCAGTACCTGCCCTGCCTGCAAAACCGCCTGCCGTTTGATCCTCAAAAGTTACAGTGGTAAAAGGTAAAGCCGGGTCTCTAGATGGCTCTGGTGTTGGTGTTGGGGTTACCGTAGACGCCTTCTCTGTGATCAATACATCACCGAGGTAGAACGGAACTGTCTTCCCGGCATCATTCGATTGAACGCGCAGAGTCGTATCTTTGCTCGTGTCCACGGTAAATTCTTTAATTAAGGTAATTGCTTTGCCTGCTTCATAATTTACGTTTGCCAAAAGGCTATAGCTGCTTATGGTCTGAAGATAAGCTTCTGCGCCGCTAGGCACAGTCACATCAGAATCAACATAAACGGATGCGGTCACCGTATAAGTTTTGCCGTTTACCAGGCCTATGTCGCTGAATTTGAAATCAGCCGCGTCCCAGTTATTTGCTCTGTTGCTTACATATAAAGCTGCGCCGTCAGCATTGCCGGCAAAAACTTTATCGGTGACAGGTGCTAAGCTAGCACTGCCTGCTTGGGTTGCAACGCCTTTGCCACTCGCAAAGCTTTCGTGATAAACCGTTACCGTATCGGATGGTACTGTCGTATCCGGTGCCGGTGCCGGTCCTCCAATCCAATTGGCAATTTCGGATAAGGTTGTGCCCATTTGTACGTAATAACGGCCCATAGCATGGTCACCTTGATCCGGATAACCCACTTTGAAGGAGTACTTGATGCCGTTAGATGCGGCTGCTGCTTGAACATCCGCATTGAAGTGGCCATAAGGGTAAGCCAAAAGAACAGGATCTTTGTTCGTAATTCCTTTAAGATAAGTATTAGCTTGGGCTAATTCGGCCGAAGCTGTTGCCTGTGTCATGATGTTCCATGTATTGTTGGCATGGTTAACCGTATGATTCTGGATACTAATATTCGGGTGGTTTGCCGCCAGATCTTGTAATTGTGCAAGCGACATGCTGTAGGTACCCCCGATCCAGCCGGTAACAATAAATGCAACGGCATTCATTCCGTATTGATCCAGTATCGGAAGAGCGTTGGTAACAAAGTCGGGGGTCCCGTCATCGAATGTGAGCAAGATGGGTTTGGCAGGCGGTGTTGTGACACCGGCTTTAATATTCACATATTGATCCGCAGTCAACGTCGTGTAGCCGTTATCATGAAGATATTTCATGGTGCTTCTGAATTTGTCCACGCTTGTATGTGTCCATTGATCCGTCGCAGTATCGACAATCCTGTGATACAAAATTACGGGAATATCCTGTGCCGCAGCTTCCACAGCCAAACCAAACCAGCCTGACGGAATTAGCAAACCGGCTGCTAGTAAGATCGAGATGACTTGTTTAAGCACTCTACTCATTTGTTACATTCCTCCTCCAATAATTTTCGAAACTTTTCTTACAGTTACACACCTCCATTGCAACCGCTTACATCTATGCTTACACCATTTTACATCTCCGTTCCTATCCACTGACATACTCATATTAAAGGTGTTACCCCCCCCAATTATAGGAATAATACGGATGCAAAAAAAACAGCCTGCCGTTTGGCAAGCTGCTTCGATAATACCTACCACTTAATGGAGTAGGCCCAAATCTCACTTCTTGGTGTTTGTCAAGCTGAAATATTCTGATAAAATCCCCACTAAAACTTGCTTATATTCGTTTTTATCATATGAAGAGTTATCCACTTTTTTCTTGGCTATCTTTATACCGTTAAATATTTCTTCTTCCAATTCCCTTCTTGCCTTTAGAACCTGCAGAGTTCCTTCTAACCCATGGTAACCCTGCTTTTTTCCAAATCCTTGGTTTGTATAATATTCAATAAATCCCTCTGACCATTCTTTAGATCTTTCCTTAACCGTCTTTCTAAAAGAACCATCAAGATCGATCTGTTCTACATAAATCAACAGTGGATTCAGTTTGTCCACAATAGATGCCAGTTCTGCAACATAACTTATGACGTTTTCTTTCTTTGCATCATATTTAATCATCCCCATAGTTACAGGGTTTTGTATAAAACAACAATCAAAAATATAAGTATCTGAGCCATTCAAAACGTTCTCCGTAAACTTCTTCCATCTTTCTGTTATCAGTTTTCTATTTTGATCTAGCGACAATTCATAGACATCATTTTTAACAACTGCATGGAGCAAATCATCTGAAAAGCCTGACCCGTATTCATTTTTTATTTTTCGATATTCTAGGAAGTAATGGTTACCTTCCTTAATGCTCCGATCACTTAACAAATCTCTAAACATTTCATGGGTACTTAATAATTTATCGAATTCATCTTTCTGAAAACAGGCGACTCCATCATAATCAGCAGGGTGTTCCAGATTTCCCTCTAAAAATAGCTGCGATTTAATGTTCATCTCCGTAAGAATTTCATGAACGAGTTGAGCCGTTGTTGTTTTCCCGAATCCTGGTAACCCCTCAATGAAGACTAATTTTGATCTCATAATAAAGTCACTCCATTCACTATTAGGAGGATAAGCAAGAAAGAATCATAGAGTTGCGGTTTTCCAAGAAAATAAAAGCGAATACCATCAGGTATCCGCAGATTGGGTTTATGATACACCTTTCCCTGCTTACCCTGTAAGATTAAAAAAAGCATGCCAAAAAAAATAGTGTATTCACTATTACAGGCACCCTTTCGAATTGTTAATCTTTACAGAGTAGTCCACATGATAAGGTTTATGCTCCTTTGTATGCATCTCTAATATTTAGATTAACATTGAGAATAGATAAAAACAATCAGGGACTTTCCGTACGAATACCGGTATAAAGCCTTTCGCTCCTATTTTCCGGCATTTCCGCCTGTTTCAGATAAGGTGCTACTCTCGCGAACAGGGTGGCAAATGAATAGGTTCCGTCAGATTGTTTAGCATCCGAAATAATGTAACGTTTGACCATAAGGTCTCCCACAGCAGTTATTTGTATTTCCGTCACCGTTATCCACCCTTTTGTCATTTTCATTAGAATATGGCGGAAAGGTGTTATAGATTATTCTTTCCTGAAGTTAAATACATTTTTTGTATAATTTTCTGCATCCTTAATAAAGGTGAGTTGGCAGCCACCACGAAAAACCTGCCCGTCACTTTAATAAACGGTTTGGAGATCAATTATACTTTTTAGTTTTTTCACTTACTGCCGCTGATCAAATAATTAATGATCTCTTGGTTAACGCTATCATATTGCTCATGATTAATTCCATGGCCCGCGTTAGGAATGATTTTATACGTAATCTGATTCAATTCCAGCTCCTTGATTGAGGATGGATAATTGCTTAACTGGTCATATTCGCCAATTAAAAACAGTGACTTTTCCCTTATGATCGCCAGCTCATCCTTTGTAAATTTCCTATACTTGTGAGACATCATGGATCTATTATTAAAATACTTTAGCAAGTAAGTCCAATGAGCCATAATCTCATTGTTTTCCTCAAAAACTTTCGATGAGTTTGGAGCACAGAGTTTTCTTAAGAGTTTTTTCGTTGTTTTTTCGGAGGCTGGCAATAAAGCTTCGGGTAGAAAAAGCATTGCCATTCGAAGCATATTTACTTTAACTCCCCCCGCCATCCCTACTACCTTGTTCACCTTACTTGGATTGGTTATTGCAAAATAATTGGCAAGATAGGCGCCGTTGGAAACACCCGCAACGTTTACCTTATCTAAATGAAACCACTCTAGAACTTCGTTTATCCATACGGATTGGTCGAAGTTCTTATAATTATCATTAGGAACACTTTTTCCGGGCCCCCCCATAGTATCAATCGCTATCACATAAAAATGCTTCGAAAGCTCTTGAATGTTAAAGATCCACATCAAAGCGGAATTATCACCGACTCCATGGAATAACAGCAGTGGAGGATTCTCTGGAAAACCTGCAACTATTACATGTGTTGAACCGAAAGTAGATGATATATCCACTTCCTGAATAGTAATTCCCCATTGATCCAGTAACTTTTGGTAGGAAGCATAAACAAGACTTTTACCTTGTACCTTTTTAAATGGGTTAATACTCATGTAACACCACTCCTTCTTTTAGGCTTTTATAAAAGTATATAGGAAAAGCCAACTCTCCTATATTTTGGAAAATGGCAGCTTTGTGAATGTTTGCTAGTAATCAAACGTCGTTTTTCTATGCTCTGGCTACAGCTAACGTTTGTCTTGAATATATTATCTTGGAAACCAACAGCGATTCCCAGATCTTTCGCGATGACCAACTCATCATAAGGATACATGAATAATTTTCCTCCACTTACAAACACTACGGTAAAAAGGGAGGTCAATGCTTTATGTGTCAACGCTTTTCCATGGCGGCCGAGTTGCCGAAGGTTCAGGAGCATTTTCAGATCGATCGGGTGATGTACTTCTATAAAAACCGCTATAACATTAGCCCAACGCAGCATATGCCAGTCGTGCTACAGCAGAACGGGGAGCGAATTTTGGATGAATTCCGCTGGGGATTGATGCCCTTTTGGGGAAAAGATGCGATTAACGCAGATCTCAGGAATGTGCATCAGAATTCGGGCTACCGCAGAATAGTAGACAAGCAGCGGTGTATTATCCCGTGCAACGGATTGTACTATTGGAAAATAGAAGGGAAGAAGTCCTATCCGGTGCGGGTGGTCATGAAAAACCGCGGCATGTTCGGGGTGGCCGGTCTATACGAAATTTGGCGGGATACACGTGGGGAACCGCTCCGTACCTGCACCTTGGTCATGACGCAGGCCAATCCGCTAATTGGGCAATTTCAGAGCCGGATGCCAGCGATTCTATCCCCGGAGGAAATGACCCAGTGGCTCGATGAGAAGACGAACAATCTTAATGCGCTTGATTCTATTCTACGTCCCCATTCGGCAGAAGAGATGCATGCGTATGCAGTAACGCCACGGATCGATGACGGCAACGACACCGCTGAATGCATTCGGGAGATGGATCTGAAGCATGCGTGGGTAAAGTCCTAATGATCCCCGACTTTTTGATAAAAGGCCAACCCGGCAAAAGGTTTGGTCTTTTTTTGTTTTTATAGGTTCATATTTAAATCTGATGTCAGATTGAATAATAATCCATAGTCCATTCCAGTAGTACCTTCCTCTTACTAGTGCTGTCCCATAAGCCATGAAGTGGCTGCTTGGGACACCCTCTTTTTTGAGTAGGATTATGTTGGGATTAATAAAACCTTTAACAAAGGGCAATCTAAAAAAGAATTAACTTGTTGGGAAAAATACGAACATAAGAAAAAGGAGTGGACAATATTGAAAGTAGTGGTAACCGGTGCGGCAGGTAAAATCGGCCGATGGGCCGTAAGAACAATCTTAGATGCCGGTCATGAAGTTATAGCTTCAGATAAAAAATTAAGAGAAGAATCTGCTTCGTTAAATTTCGTTCAAGCTGAATTACGTGACTATGGTCAGGTCTGTCAGCTATTAATGGGATGTGATGCCGTTGTCCATCTAGCGAATATCCCTGCCGATGTTAGGAATACATCCCAGGCTATATTTGAGAATAATATGTTGGTAAATTTCAATATCCTTGAAGCTTGCAAGGACTTTAAAATTCCTAAGCTTGTATGGGCATCAAGTGAAACGGTATTGGGATATCCTTTTGTACCGGAGGAGCTTAGTTATCTTCCTGTGGACGAAGAGCATCCAACTTTAGTTAAGTCATCCTATGCAATGGCAAAGCTATTGACTGAACAACTGACAGGAATGTATCACAATCTTACTAAGCAACAAATCGTTACTCTTCGTTTTGCAAATATGTATGAGCCTGATGAATATGAAAAGATCCCCCCTCAGCATTGGAATGATGAGGAAAGGGATATTCAAAAGAAAAATGCATGGGCTTATTGCGATGTTAGAGATGCTGCTAAGGCGTGTCTTCTTGCAATAGAGAAGAATGATCTAGGAAATCAAGTATTCCATATAACCGCTCCAGATACAATTATGCCCGATCTTAGTCAGGACTTAGTAAAGAGATTTTTTCCAAATGTAACTTTAAAGAGACCTGTACAAGAGCATGAGACCTTAATGGCAATAGATAAGGCCAAGAAAATCCTTGGTTATGAACCACATCATACATGGCGTTCTGTTCTGAATCATGACGGCACAATGAAGGCACTTCCTGAAGACCAGCTTGCTTTTTCAAGCGTATAAATAATCATCCAAAAAAATCAGCCCCGCTTCAGGGGCTGATTATAATCTAACGTTCCATCGCTAAGAGATACGCGGATCACAATATCCTGGTCATGATTGCCGAATCCAGCCCCGTAGAGTGTCAATCCACCTATGTTAACGGCCTGCTCGTCAACCGCGAAACGAAGCGTCCAGAACGGTTCCGGCAGCTTTTAATAGTTGTGATAATAGTGTCGAACGGATCTAATTCCAGGGTTTGTTGTCCATATTCCGTATCAATAGTAGTTTTTTGCAGTTGATCGCTATTGTTGATAACTACGAGCATTTTACTTTCCGGATAATAAGCACACTCTGTATATAAGTTATCCGTAATGTACTTCGTTTCATGTAACTCATCGCCCGCAAATCGAATGATATTCAGCAGCAATCGTGTGTTTTCAAAGCTGAATTCGAAAGAAGGAAGGTAGATCCCCTTACCTTTACCAAAAGCATGAGTAGATAGTGTTAGGATACCACCTGTTTCATTCACTACCGCAGCTGACCCATCTGTAAGATAAATACTATTCTTAGGCTTGATGCTGGCCCCTTCTGGCACCAAACCATGCTCGTCATGAACCTCATATGTCCATCTTCCATGAGCTACTCTGGAGCCTGAATCTTCATCTAGACCGAGGACATGTGCCATACGGAAAAAGCTGTCATACCCCTCAACCGCCGAAGGCTGGTTAATACCGATAAAGGTACCGCCCTCATACACCCATTTGGTCAAGATATCCACGACCTTGTGGTCATCCCAATGCTTGCCACCGCTCCAAGCAGAACCTGCTGAACCGGCATTGATCACTACATCACAATCTTGCAGGTTGCCCTGACGGATATCTTCGAAATCAATGAACTGCACCTCAACCGGCAATCCGGATAAAGCCTCATTAATATGAATCAAATCATGCATATACGTTTCATGGAAATGGCCGGATAATGTCCACGATCTCAATTTTCCCCAAGTGTGTAGAATGGCTACCTTCGTCTTAATCTGATAAGGTTTGCCTTGTTGATGCAGTTCTTTAATTTCTCTGAATTCATTAGCAATCTTCTCGATATAATCACAGAAGTCCGGATAAGACTCTACTAGATGCAAATATCCGCCCAGTCCAATCCGGTCAATAGGCTCCCGCAAGAGGGCGCGCCGAATATTAATCCAGTACTTTTTGGCATCCAGCGTGGGGTTGCCCCCCTCCATAAAGGTAGGAAGCCCGCCTAACCCAACCGGAAATAAGTAGGGATGCAGCCGAATCTCATGCGTATCCACTTTCACCCCTGAACACAGCCTTGCCTCAAAACCGGAGAATACACATTTAATCATCCCGTCAAAGCCAAACTCTCCAAAGCGGTCATTGTAAGGCTCTGCTCCAACCCAACTGTCATCATAGAAGACGTACGCCAGCTTGTCATGCTTATGCACAATATCAATACATTTCTTGCCAAATTCGATGACGAAATCATTGATAAATGCCATATAGTCGAGCTTGCGCTGCTCAGCCGGGATATGGCTAACACGGTATTGTCCACCATTCACAAAATCCTCAGCCGTCAGTGAATACCCATATTTCTTGGCGAACAGATCAAGCGCTCTTGAACTTACCGTAAAGTCGTATGAACCCCAGTCAGAGAACAGATGGCGATTGCGGTCACTACTGCCCCAGATCCAGGCGAAATTATAAAATAAAGAGGTGAACCGAACAACCGTGGTTTCCTTATGCTGAACACACCAATTCTCCATCCATTCCAACAGATACTTTTGAGTATCTTCATAGATCGGATCAATTTGCATCAGATGCTCTTTGTCCCAATGGTTAGTCGTATGGTTATACATCGAAATCTCTTCCCAGATCCGGTAGGCCATGAAGCTGACCGTGTATTTATGCCAGGGAACAATGCCACTAATGACCACATTTCCCGATTCCCGTTCATAATTCCACTGCTCTCTTGAAACTTCTTCCCCGGTCGTTCTATCAACAACCTGCCAATACTTAAAGGCCTCTTTGGAATCATTCACTCTGAATTGTTCAGCAAAAAAATCCTCCATCAGATAGATGGATACATAATCTTGTACAGCTACCTTCGGATGGGTAATTAAAAAACACTGCTGCAGCTTATCCAGATTCTGAGACGCCCACTCGTTATGATCTCGGATGATGCAAATTGTAGAATAAATACCGTACCCAGCGTTGATAATCTCATCTGACAACTGCGTGCCGTCACTGTCACGGATGACATCAGCACCCCAACGTTCAGCTAATTGCAGGGTCAGCGCTTCATAACCGGATTCTCCCGGTAGTGTAAAGGCCCCCGTTGTTTGTCTGGTCAAATGGATTCCCTCCTATTCAAGCATATCAGATAGAAAAGCCAATGCTAAGCCTTGACCCCAGCCCTGAATCCAATCTTTTGGAATATTACAGTATCCTTCCCGATCCTTCATAACCGCCGTTCCGCCCGACACACCCAATACTCGTCCATCTTCGCTGATATTGTCCAAGATGCCTTTTAGTG
Source organism: Paenibacillus wynnii (assembly GCF_000757885.1). Classification (NCBI taxonomy): domain Bacteria; kingdom Bacillati; phylum Bacillota; class Bacilli; order Caryophanales; family Paenibacillaceae; genus Paenibacillus; species Paenibacillus wynnii. Next base: position 334,342 of record NZ_JQCR01000002.1, read on the forward strand.
CCTTTTGCACATATTTGATATGCAGCGGATTGCCGTTATTGATCATAGCAGCTGCGATCCCGCAAGATGCGGATACTTCTTCATAGGAATCCTCATCATCCAGTACCGTCCGCCACAAGCCGTTCTCCGTTTGAACAAGCTTGAGTGCTGCCAACTGATCCCGAAGCGAACACTCCACGTCCATACACTGCGGATACAAGTACCATTCTTTCAAAAGCGGTTTGACTTGGGACATGGTATACGCACCCCAAGCATTTGCTCTGCCCCAGAATAATCCTGACATGTGATCCTGCTTGATGTTATTGTAGCCGTGGTACCAAAGACCGCTACTAGGGTCTTGCAGGTATTTGATATGCCAGTAATATTGATTCAAGGCATCCTGGATCATGTCCTGATCGTTCAATTTACTTCCTACGCGGAGCAGAAAAAATGCCGCCATAAATAAAGTATCCGCCCAGGCCTGCTCCGGAAAATCATTAGAAACGGATACAGTATGCTGTAGCACCTTGTCTTCGAACCGGAGTGCATGGTTCTGGAGGTAGTCCACCTTGCTCATCACAATATCCCAATATTTCTGGTTTCCTGTTTCTTCATACAATGTAATCAGCATATGGCCCATGGCACATGTATTTACCGTCCAGCTTGGCAAGCCCAATTCGATATATTCATCTGCCCATTGGATAAGCATATTCAGATACTCTTTATTCCCTGTGGTTTGATAGGCTCTGGATACACCATAATACGCCACACCGCAAGGCCATTCCCATGTTAAATCCATCGCCATTGTTTTTCTAACGACTTTATCGATAACGCTTAATATCTCTTCCTTGTCATAAGTTAATTGAAGCATCTTTGTTCTCCTCTCTAATCGCATACGCCCCTCTAAGAGGCTCATATCCGTCCGTCTTATTGCAAACGCTTTACAGACTCTATTGTAAGCAGTAAAATGATCAATATCTAAGCACTTTCGCAGAAAAACTGCGCAATTTCAACCATTTATTCTTTATATTCAATTCAACTCAAATCCACGAAATGGGAGCAGGAGCATCGAATATGCCCAGAAAAAAGAAGCCCGTCATTGAATACCGCCACTACAGCTTGCCTATCCATTTCCCTGTCTTGCTGTTGAGCGGGGAACGATGGAAGATTTCCGATATCAAAAGCGAACATCTCCATTTTCATAACCATTTGGAGATTGGTATTTGCTATTCGGACAGCGGTATCATGGAGATCAAAGGAGAATCCGTACCTTTTACAGCCGGCGATGTGACCTTCCTTCCCAGGTATCTTCCCCATACGACGTACAGTTCGCCAAATACAGCCAGTCTGTGGTCCTATCTCTTTTTTTCGCCAGAGGACCTCTTCCAACATTCATTCAAAAGTCCTTACAACAACTTTGAGCCGAATTTGTGGGCGGTAAAGGGAATGAACTGTATATTGAACAAGGAGAAATATCCTAAGGTTTATACACTTGCTACATCGATCGTAGAGGAATTACAACAACAGAAACCTTACTATCAAGAAAATGCTTACGGCTTATTGCTATCCCTTTATATAGAACTCCTCAGAATTCATTCCACGAATGAAGGATTGGCCGATCAGGAAGCAGAGCATGGCCTGAAAAGCGATTTTGTGATTTCTCCGGCTCTGGAGTTTATCACTAAGAACTATATGACACCCATGACCATCGATTTCCTGGCTGATCTGTGCCACTTAAGCACCACTCATTTTCGCAGAAAATTCCATGAAATCATGGGGGCTGCACCTCTCGATTTCCTGAGTAGCACCCGAATCGAAGAGGCCTGTAAGCAGTTAAAAAGTTCGGATCAATCCATTCTTTCGATCTCCGAACAAGTTGGTTATCCTTCCATTTCCAGCTTCAATCGATGCTTCTCCAAGCTAATGGGAGCTTCGCCAAAAAAATGGCGGAAAGGGGCACAATCCGAAGCACAATCAGCGAAAGCTTCTATTCTGGAGTTTACGGGGTGGGTTTAATGTAAAGAAATAAAAACACCTCGAAAAGAATTCGAAGTGTGTGAGGCAATTCTTAAATTTTCTAAGTCTTAGCTAGAGAAGACGAATTATTCCAAATTCATACTTGCAGCAGACTTATGAATTTTCATGAGAGCTTGTTAGGCACATTATCATAAAAATATGAATTACTCTCATATTATGCCCGTGCTAAAAGAGTTTGTCTCGCATTTCTAAATGCATGCTCAGAATCAGCTATTTTATTTAATGGATTACTGAACGAAATTCTAAAATAGCCTGATCCTTTGAATGAGCTACCAGGTACAGTAAATACTCTATAATTCTTTGCTAAGAAATCACAAAAAAACTGATCATCTTGGATGGGTGACTCTGGAAAAATAAATATTCCTCCTTCAGGTACAGTGACATTGTATCCGGCTTTTTGAAGAACTTTTACCATAAGATCTCTTCTTTCTTTATAGGGAGCCGGATCAACTTTCAAGCTACTCATTTCTGATATCACACGTTGTACAAACACAGGAGCATTAACAAATCCTAATATACGGGTACTATATATTATTGCTTCTAAGATAATCTCCTTAGCCTCTAATTTCTCAGGTAAAACAATATAACCCAGTCTTTCGCCAGCAATACCAAAATCTTTACTAAACGAACCAATGTATATAAGTCTATTAAAAATTAAGAATGGATTACATTGAGAATCACCATAAAACAATTGATCATATGGGGAATCAAAGATTATATATATTGTAGTTTCAAAATATGCTTCAGATTCTTCAACCAACCTATTTAGTTTCTTTAATTCCTCTGTATGAAAAGCTTTCCCTGTAGGATTATGAGGTGTATTAATAATGATGGCACGAGTATTGTGAGTTATACTTTTAGCTAATGCCGAAAAATCAATACTAAAATCCGAGTCTAATTTTACATATATCGGTTTTCCACCATAATTAGTAATATAACCGCTGTACTCTGAAAAATATGGGGTAAATACAATTACTTCATCCTCAAAATTCAATAGACTATTATGAATAACATTTAGTGCACCTGCTGCGCCAGCAGTCATAATAATATCAGTTAATGTATGATTGGTATTATATTTATGATTAATATGATCAGCCACAACTTCTCTTGTTTTAGCTAAGCCTTGATGTTCAATGTAGGAATGTTTACCTGAAGTTTTATGATTTAAGATTTCAATCCCTTTTTGTGTGAATTCAACTGGAGGCTCTACAATAGGGTTGCCTAAAGAAAAATCAAATACGGCTTCTTTGCCATATTCCTTTTCTACTCTTTTGCTCTCCATAAACATTGCACGAATAGCCGATGGTGTAGATATTTTTTCAGACACTTTATCAGAAATCCAATTCTTCATTTAATTTTCCCCTAATTGATCTTTTTTCTAAATATAAAAGAAACAACATACATAAAGAATAAATTAGACTGAAGGCTGAAATGATAAGCCAAACATTCTCAATGTCTATATTATTTATAAAAATCCCGGTCAAATATGGACTTATGGTGTATCCAAGGCATCCTACAAAGAGCAGTAAGCCATTAAATCTTCCTTGATGAGTATCAGGTACACGCGAAGCTATATACAGATTAATATTGGTTTGAATTAATATTTCTCCAACTGTCCAAAGAATTGTTGAAAGAGCGACAATTATAAAATTAGTAGAATAATCAAGCAATCCTAATATACCAAACCCTAATCCGTAGAATATGGCACCTATGGCTATAGAGTTTATTGCAGTTATTTTTTTTGTTATAGATAAGATGAGAGTAGTTAATATAATGACACACATAGCATTAATAGTCATAACAGACCCATAATAGGCTGCTCCATTCTCACCAAAAGAACTATTCATTTGAATAGGGATACTGAATGATGCTTGCATATAAATAAAGTAGTTGAGAAAGGATATGATGATGAAGTATGCAACCAAAGGCCTTTTCATTATTATTTTTAATATTGGAGATGAGTTATGCTGGGAGTTGTGATTGTTCAAACTCTCTTTTTCAAATTTCGTAAATACTTTGTCATCCACTACTTTAACTAAGCTTATGATTATAATCGTTGAGAGTAGGAAGACGATACTAATACCTAGAAATACAAAGTTTATGTAATCTCGCATAAAATATCCCGCTACAAGAGGTCCAATAGCTATACCTAAATTTGCTCCTAAATACATCAAAGAGAAAGCAGATTTCCTTTCTTTTTCTCCCGTAGATAGTTTAATCAATAAAGAATTATATGCAGGACGAGTAACACTGATGGAAAACATTACTATTATTAAAATATAGGCCACTGCAATTGTACCTGACCAAAAAATGCAACTCATTATTAAGATAGAGGATAGGAACTGTCCACCAACTATGATTGTTTTTTTGCCCATGATGTCACTAAGATATCCACCTAATAACACACCTGGACCGCTTATCAAGGCTGCTAGTGAAACAAAGATTCCCGCAGATACTACGTTCATACCTAATTGTAAAGTTAGATATAACGTAATTAGAGAAAATACAAAGTCTCCAATGCTATTAATAGTACGCGCTAAGCAGAGGAAATAAATTTCTTTTGTGAGGCCCGCATATGTTTTAACTAAATTCAACGAATCCCCTCCTCTGCATTATTTTCAACTTGAATATAAAATCGATCATACATATCTAATAGAGTATTACTTAGATCTTCGAAAGAATCTCCTTCAACAATTGCAAAGCCTGATCTAGTCATTGTATCTTTAACATCTTTTACTTTCTGTCCAACTTTATAGGAAACATTAAAATCTATTAGGCCTTTTATATCTTTAAAATCTTGTATTCCAGATATCTTTTCAATGATGCCCGCGCGGGTAGGAAAACATATCATACCCGTGTACTTATTATCTGTCTGACATCTGTTATATTCAAACACGCCTAATTCTAAATCACTAACGGCTTCAAAAAAATCAATTCCATGAGTATTTTTTATACATGGAGGCATTACCTGTGCCCCACCAATTCGTGCCCCAATTTCGCCAAATACAACTTCTCCTTCGGGAGTTAGAAATAATTCAGCGTGTGTTACAGAATTATTGATACCTAATGCAGAAATAACTTCGTCATTCACTTCTTTTATAAGATCAATATATTCAATCTTAGAACCTTCAGGAATTGTTATGCTTGCAGGTGGCTTATTACTCGTGGCAATTTCTAGGCAATTGTATAAATACTGAGACACTGATGAAAAAACCACTTTCCCTCTTGAAACAATAGAATCACAATGAAACTCTTTTCCATTTATAAACTCCTCAAGCAAATCCTTCTGATGTTCTTTTCTTGTATTCTCTAAATAATATTCCAACTCGTTCATACTAGAAATTTTATAAGTATTAATAGTCCCAAAGCCACTTAATGGTTTTACAATGATCGGAAACCCATTTTCTCCAACGAATTCTATATAATCACTAACCGACAATGCGATTGCAGTAACAGATGTTCTAATACCTCGTTGATGCAACATTTGTTTCATAATCCATTTATTTCGTACAGCTTCTGCTTGATTTCTTTGTAAACCTGGAATACCAAAAGTTGAGCGAATTTCTCCTCCTATTTCAATAGCATTTTCACCTGGAGTTAATAGAGCTACAATTTTATGATCCATTCTAATTTGTGCAATATGTTCTTTAATTCTGTCTAGAGATTCTAAATAATCTATATATCTTATTTCATCAAAAAACTCACTGAGCACATGTTCATTTTGAAGGTTGTTTTTTTCAATAATAAGTATTTTTGTGTAGCCTACAAATTTCTTTAACGGCTTAATAAAGTTCAAAACAAATGGCAATCTGAAATCTGATATGTATACTATTGTTTTCATAAATCCTCCCTCATTTCAAACAAAAATTTGGATAATTATTCATTGCATAACATTATATCTCATATTGTTTTATTTTCAATGATTTGTTTTACATATTAAATTTTAATTAAAATATATATAAATTATAATATTAGTAATTATTTGACAATTACTATATTTGATAATATCATCAATATCAAACTAGACAATAGGGAGGATATGGAAATTTGGAAACTATTAAAAGTAGATATGCTATTTTAGGTACACTAGGAGACAACGAAGGTTATTTAACATGCAGTATGCATGTAGCTAAAAGTATGAATAACGCTGATACAATCGTACCCTACCCTCTTTTTGAAGAGGCTGCCAAAGATTTAAAATCTGAAAGAATTTCTTGTTTATTAGTTCCCGGTGCATATCCTAAAATTAACAGCTTTATAATGGATTCCGAATTAGAGGTATCTGAGAGTTTTGTTAAGAAAATCCCTGCTTTAGTTCTGTGCGGTTCTAAAGAAGATTGTCCAACAACTATCCATATTATTTTTCATCATCCAGCGACTACGTATTTATTATCAGAAATTAGTACTAGCTATAAAGAAAATATTAATGTCTCATCCAATCCTGAAGCTTGTAGAATGGTAATTGATAACACAGATTGTTCAATTGCTATTTCAAACCAACTTTGTGCAGATCATTATGGACTTTCAACTTACAAAGTTTTGCGTAAGGGAATAAACATGCCATGGGTATGTTTTATTAAAAAAAATCAAGGAGTGAAAGTGGTCATATGAAGAGAATAGCCATTATTTTAGACAAAAATCTTGAAATAGGTGCTGCATCAAATGTGGCTGCTTTATTGATGGGTCAGGCATCCCTTAAGGATCCAAATTTATATTCTGAAGTACCTGTATTGGATAAAAATAACGTGCAACATGCCGGCATCAAATTTAGCACAGTCATTCTAAAAGCTGGGGAGAATCAACTTCTCAATTTAATTAAATCAATATCAGAGGATACACCTAACTTGAATAGCGTTGTGTTTTCACAAACTGGTCAATTCTTAAATAATGCTTTTGATGAATATTCTTTGGAAATATCTTCAAAAGAAACTGAAGAAACAAAAATTGTTGGAGTTATTGTTTGGGGAGAAGACGAGTTAGTTCGAATGGCTACTAAAAAGTATAGTGTTCTAAAATAAAGCTTTGAAAAACAAAAAAATCAAAAGCAGCCTGTAGCCGAACTTTTGATTCTTTTTGGTGAAACAGTAATATTAATTCTGGATTAAGCTAGCATCGAACGGGGAGTTTATGCGGACACAGTGGACCTCTGTCCGCATGCTTCAATGGATTTGATGAGTCCGATCGTACCGATCGAGATCTATAAATCTTGCAGTAACAGACCGCGTACATTTCAATAGCTCCGCCGGCGTCCCTTCAAACAATATTTCTCCGCCTCGTGTTCCTCCGTCTGGACCTAAATCGACGATCCAATCGGCATTTTTGATTACATCTAGGTTATGTTCAATAACGATTACCGTATTCCCCTTGTTTACCAGCTTGTCCATAATCGCAAGTATACTTTTTATATCTGACATATGGAGCCCCGTCGTCGGTTCGTCCAGAATATAGATGTTGCCTTTTTTATTAAATTCCTTCGCAAGTTTTAAACGCTGGCATTCTCCGCCGGATAGTGTATTTAGCGGCTGTCCCAACGTCATGTAGTGCAGTCCGACATCATTGATGCTTCGCAGCTTGCTTTGTATTTCTTTGGAATCAAAAAAATGGACGGCTTCCGCAATGGTCATTTCCATAATATCGACTATGTTTTTACCCTTGTATGCATACTGCAGAACTTCCTGTTTGTACCGTTTCCCCCCGCATTCCTCACACGGAACATCAATTGTATCCATAAAGGACAGATTAATCTCAATGCTTCCGGTTCCTTTACATGCCTCGCAGCCCCCTTCGGAATTGTAACTGAACAACCCGGCACTGACATTATTTTCAGCAGCAAAGCATTGGCGGATGTAATCCATCACTCCTGTAAATGTAGCAGGATTCGAGCGGCTATTTGCGCTTACGGCGCTCTGGTCTATTCTAATGGCTTCGCTGAATTCTTTAGCAAAAACCTCATTGACCAATGTACTTTTCCCCGAACCCGCAACGCCAGTTACGACGGTGAGCAATGCTTTAGGTATGCGTAAACTAACATCCTTAAGGTTATGAAGATTACTTCTTGAGCTTTCCAAAAATTCCTTAGGTTCTCGAACACTATTTTTAATAGGAACACTGTTACCGAAGCATTCTCCAGTTAATGTGCCTGAACTCAGCAGCCCTTTATAATCTCCCGAATACACGATTTGTCCTCCATCTGCCCCTGCATGGGGACCGATGTCAACGATATAATCTGCTATCTTAATAACATCCGGATCATGCTCGACGACAATTACCGTATTCCCTTTGTCACGCAGCTTAATCAACAATTCATTGAGTCTGTGAACATCTCTTGGATGCAGGCCAATGCTCGGTTCGTCAAAAATATACATCACATCCGTAAGACTGCTTGTAAGGTTTTTGACCATTTTCACCCGTTGCGATTCTCCACCGGAAAGTGTAGCGGTTTCGCGCGTGAGACTCACATAATCAAGTCCGATATCTACAAGGTTTTGCAGCCGTTCTACCACACTTTTTACGATAGGAGCTGCGGCTTTCTCCTCGAATCCTTGAAGTACCTCAACCAGCTCGTCAACTTGCATTTCGGTAAGATCGTAAATGGAATAACCCAAAATTCTGGACGATAGCGCTTCCTCGTTATATCGTTTTCCTCCGCAGTCGGGGCATGTGCAGGTTGTCGTAAATTTTTCACTTTTTTTCTGATTGGCTTCCGATTTTTCTCTCTCCGTCTTAATATTCTGTCTTATAAACCGCTCAACCAGACCTTCATAGGTGGAATTCATTTCTCCATCGAGAAAATTTAGCGTAACCTTCTCAGGTTTGGCATAAACAAGTTTGTAATACTCTTCTTCTGAATACTCTTTAATCTTCTTGTCATTATCAAAATAACCTTGGTTGGCATACATTTTCCACATCCATGTACCGACTTTGAAGCCTGGAAGAAGAATGGCACCTTCATTCAAGGATTTCTCTTTGTCGATCGCTGCGTCAATGTTCAGTGTAACGATTTTGCCGATACCTTCACATTCCATACACATGCCACTCGGGTCGTTAAAGGAAAAATGGTTCGCATGACCGATATAGGGCTTCCCAAAGCGAGAAAAAAGCAAACGAAGCAACGAGTTGATGTCCGTTATCGTTCCAAGTGTTGAGCGGGAATTGCCGCCAAGTCTTTTTTGATCAACAACGATAGCCGTCGACAAATTGTGGATCGAATCCACATCGGGCTGACTGTATTTGGGCAAGAACTGCCGGACAAAGTTGCTGAACGTCTCGTTTAGCTGCCTCCCCGCCTCCTGTGCCATCGTCTCAAAAACAAGGGAGGACTTACCCGATCCCGATACCCCTGTAAATATAGTTATCTTTCTTTTGGGAATCTTCAAACTAACATTTTTGAGGTTATTTTCCCTCGCACCGACTATTTCTATATAATCCTGCTCCATGGTTTACCGCTCCTTAATTCCGATTATTTTGTTAATCAAAATAAAACAATTCTTCAAACTTCTTATCCAATGCAATACATAAAATCAAAGCCAATTTTGCTGTCGGATTAAACTGTCCCGTTTCAATAGAACTTATTGTATTTCTTGAGACACCCACCATTTCAGCCAATTGTGCTTGAGATAATTTTTGATCTGTTCTTGCTTCGCGCAGTTTATTTTTTAGAACCAATTGTTCACTCATCCTAATTACTCACCTTTGTAAGATATATCACTAAAAAAGAAATACTTATCACACATCCTGCGATGATTTTAATTAAATCCAATTTCCTTTTAGTTACTTTATATAACCCAAGACCTTCAAACCCCAGATATCCAAACATCATAGCTATTAATGCAGAATTGGTCTCTTGGCGATTATTATACAAATTGAAAACGGCCAAAATGCAAAATATAATCACCATGCCGATGACTCCGCTTTTTCTGCCCTTATCAAGTACAAACTCCTTTCCTTCATCTCTTTTTTCTTGTCTGCTTTTTTCTAATATCTCTTCCCTTTTCATAAAAAAGTCTCCTCTCAGATAAATAAGAAGATGCCAATAAAACTTGTCACCAATATTATATCGCGCCAAGTTTTCTTGTCAACACATACAAGAGAAAATAACATGTTCAAATTGGTTTTTTAGGTCTTCCTTCATAGGTACCTTCTCAGTATTTCCAAGACAAGTCTCGGCGGCTGGTATCGCCTGCATTCCTATGCAGGGAAACTCACGTACTTGGCATGGTCCGCCGTCCGATGCTACGGACGGCAAAAAACTCCCAAGGGAGCGCAAACTGCCCCTTGGGAGTTCCTGATGTTGTACTACTGGTAAAGGTTGATTTCCGAAATGGACCACCAATTAGAAGCGGCCGTATTAATTTTGATCGTTACATAGCGGCCGGTCTTGGTAATGAAGGTTTGGTCAATGGTAGGGCTTGTGTTGCTCCATACCGTTTTAACCGGGAACCCAAGGGTGGTCGGGTCGTCGGAAACATAGATGTAGTAGCCGCGCGGATAATTGGAATTTGTAGATTCCGTATTAAAGACGACACTGCTGACGGGCTTGGAGGAGCCCATGTCAATTCGGAAGTAATCGCCGTATTCCATAGATTTGCCGGTATTCCATTGTGTAGATATATTTCCGTCCACGGCCAAGCCCTCTGGATTGGAGGCTGATCTGGCGTTGGCCGTCACCGTCCATCCGGTTTTGGATATTTGGGAGGTATAGGCGTTAATTTCGGCAATCTCCCACCAAAAGGTGGAGGCTGTCGTAATGCGAAGGGTCACATATTTGCCGCTTGTTTCAGCAAAGCTGACATCTATGGTGGAGCCGGTATTGTTCGTAATGGTCTTAACCGGGTTGCCCAATATAGTCGGACTATCCGAAACGTAGATATTCACACCACGTGGGTAATTGTTGCTATCATTGCTGTTGAATTTGACCCGGGATACCTTCTCGGAGGTGGTGCCCAGGTACAGCTGGAATTGATCCCCTGCATCCATACCCTTACCGGAGAACCAAGCGGTAGCAGTATTTCCGTCGATTGCATTGGAAGCCGGACTCGTCGATTGGCTGGCGCTTGCCGTAGCCGAGTTGCGGACTAAAACTGTGGATGCAGGCACAAATTCGTAAGCTCCCCGGTCAATACCGAGACCTTGGGGTCTAGCATTGCCCCGGTTGTCCGTGGTTGGGGCTTTGGAAGCGGTGCCAACATCAATAGCCGGTGAATTAGACAGAAGGCGGAAATCTCCACCAGCCGCATTCACAAATTTGGGATCACCCGTCTGGTTATAATTCGGGGTTGGCAGGGTAGCGCCAACCGTACCGTTGAAGATGTTCCAATTAAAGCGGACATTCGTCACTGCGATAACTTTGAACGCATCGTTCCCATAGCTGCTGGACTTCGTTATATTGTTATAGATATAAAAATCATCGCCTGAATTCACAACGATCTCAGGATATCTTTCCAGGGCAGTCGTGCCGTCCGCATAATACTTGCCATTCTGTTGGAGACCGTTGGAGTAGGATGTATTATTAATTAAGTCTACAAAGCGGCTTGAGTAGACATTTAATCCGGCGCCCCCATTGTTATAGGAGACATTGTTGGAAAGCATTGTCCGCCCTAAATAAGCAGGCTTGCCATCAGAAGCATGTTTGTTGGAATCAATAATGATTCCATTCCCGTCCGAAATGTAATTTGCTAACGGCTTGGATGGGTTTGTAGCATGGTATTCGAGCTTTAGTTCTTGGTCCGCCCAGCCAATCTCGGATTTGTTATTGTAAGTAACATTATTTCTGATAAAGTTTTTGTAATTAACGGTACCGGTATCGGAATTATAGTTAGACTGCGACAATAAGCTGATGGCACTAGTTGCAAAAAAGCCTCTGCTCGATGTGTTGTATATAGTATTGTTGTCTATCGTTAAGTAATCCCCGGTAGTTGCTGCTACGCCGGGTCCCGGCATGTCATGGATCAAATTGTTGCGGATAGTGATATGATGCGGAATCTGGGTACTACCCTTAGTTTGTTCAATCGCGATGGCATTGTTGTTGATATATGCATAGCTGCCCCAAGTTATACAGCTGTTAGTGGGAGCACAGTTGGGATCATTTGTGTAGTTTTGCTTGCGGGCTTGCTCCTTATATTGGTTCTTCAGATTTTGGGACTCTGTAAGTGTAATATTTGCTACGTCCCCGTAAATTTCCAGGCCTTCTATCACAACATCAGAAACGGATTCGATACGGATGACTGACCAGGTATTATCTGCTTTTAGAGCCCGGAGTACGGGATAATGACCCGGGTAGGCCTTCAGTGTGATCCCCGATTTAGTGCCCGTAAATCTTGCTACATATTGGCCCGCTCCAGCAGGACGGTATGTACCGTTCATGACATAAATCGTGTCTCCAGAGCCTGCCGTGTTAATCGCTTTCTGGATGGTCTGGAATGCTTTCTGTGGTGACGAACCGTCATTGAGCGTATTCGTATCACTCCCGTTGGGACTCACATGATAGGTCGCTGCAGATGCTTCCACAACAGCGCAAACGCTTACAATGATACTCAGAAATAACACAGACCAAAAAATTTTGAGCATTTGGTGAATTCGTTCCATTAATTACTACCTCCATTCAAGTTGTGATCTTTCTCATTCTTACCGATCTACAATGTTGCTTGAATTGCTTTAATGTACCAGACACTTGTCCCACTCCTTTTTTTTTCAAGTGATACCGATTCATTCATGTAAGTATATTTATGTAAATACTTTCCCGCACTAAGACTTTTTTGTAATAAGGTAAAATACCCCTTACAAAATACGCTTTAGTATCCATATATACGAATTATTGTTAAGAGGAAAAAGCCTATGATAACTTCAAACCGAGCATCATAGGCCTTCTATTTAATTGTTGCTTTAATGGCGTGTTTCGTCGGCTTCCCTGCATACCTTGTAGTAGCAATACAGCAGCCATGCATGGGCGTGCGCGCAGAAGGCCTGGAATGGATCCTTAAGCCATCCCTTATATAAGCCCTCGCGGTTAAAAAGACTCGACTCCAGGACATCCGCAAAGGTCCAGTGTCCTAACCAATAGTCCGGATAATTCTCTGCGAACCGGTGGAAGCTCAGCTTCTTCAGCAGTTTAACCGCTTCCGCTTTGTCAAAGCTGGCAATCCCTATGATCAGGGGACCTTGATGGGAGAACCAAATACCTCCGTCCTCCGCGTTGCCGCTTCCCCATAATGGAACCTCCCTTGTACGGGCTCCGTGCTTCTCCATATCCAGAACTCTGGTCTTGATTTCATGGTAGAGCTGCTTCTTTCTCTCCAAAGGGAAGCTCTCCACCTGCAGCAGAAAAGGCTGGGGCTCGATGCAAAGTGTATCCATCCCAAATTTCAGCATCGGCTCGTCATCTTCGCATAAATAACAGCGAGGCGAGAACGTTCTCCCTTCCATATCAGCCATATAGGCAGCATAGATTTCGTCATAATATTCCCCTGCTTGTTCGATCAAATCTTCCAGAATAGAAGTTGGCCCGGCTAAGGCGGCATATTCTTTTAATTCTCTTATAAAGGCCGGAAGGACAGACAAAGCCATAGCCGTATTTAAGTGGGATTGTGCAAAACCGCTATAGATATTGGGAGAGTACGGATGAAAGAAGCTGTCACTCCAGTCTGAATTCAGCATTTTGATCAAGCCGTGCCTGCCCCGTCCTACTACATCCCGAAGATATATGAAATGCTTAACCAATAGGTTGATAACCGTTTCCGACCTTCCGTTTTCGACGGGGTAGTAGTAAACCCTCTCATCCAGGAAGGCATATTCACCCGTTATCCTCAAATATTCGGCAACTGCCATAAACATGTAAATCTGCTCGTCACTTTCCATATAAACACCGGGATCACTATACCCGAACCCGATATTTTGCCGCTTGATCTCCCCATCCGTTGATGAATGCATCATCGCATAGCGGATACTGGATTTCGCCAGCTTCGGATTCGTATACATGAGAGGCAAAGCATGCTGAAGATGGTCCCGATTGGAAGCATTCTCACCAAGATGATAAGCATAAACCGTGCCTTGGGGAATGTAGGTTTCTCTAAAGTATTGGCTGTAGGTTGCCATTGCTTCGAGTGTATATGCGTTCCATAACATCTCGCACCGTAGAACCGGATCTGACTCATCCTCCAAGCATGGAAGCGCTTGACGCCACAAGTGGGCATAGGCTCCTGTCAGCTCTCCTTGAAACTGGGACTTAGAATCGGTAAGCATATCTTCAATTTGTTCCTGGATGGATTCTTCCGCTCTATCAAAATTCCATCCAACGATGAATTGGATCGTTCTCTGCTCTCCCGGATTCAGAGTCGTTTCAAAATCTGCACACAGCAGATCGCCAAGGTCTGTTTTCCGTGCCGCAGTCCCGCTGACTACTTCAGAGGAGGATATGGCTTTTATGAATAATACCGGAGGTGCAATGTCATGTGTATAGCTCTCCCCGGTCCGCTCTGGAAAAAAAAGCAACTTCAGCGGCTCGCATGAAATATCCGCCTTCACGATTTGTTGTTCCTGATCCACATGAACACGGTTACGGTATTGCACCCTCCGTTCAGGAATGACGGCATCCTGATCATTCATCATCATGTAATGAGAAAGGATTTCTTCTGAATATTGAACCGTTAGAGGTGAAGCTCCGTTATTCTGAAGCGTGACTTGGATCAGGAAAGACGGATTTCCAGTATGAAGCTCCATTGAGGGCTTGGCCGAAATCAGCTTGGTTACGTCCAGATGTTCGGCTAATGTATATTGATAACACGCATAACCAACCCCAAAGCTTTGTTTCTTTATGATTTGGGCAAGATCATCCCCGCCAACCAGACAATAGCAACTAGTTTCCCTGGCGCTCATCTTATTCTCACCTTCAGAGATACGCACCGAACTTTGATTCCAGCCTTTATTATGGCCTGCATGATTCAGCCTTGCCCAACCCCGTTCGCCAGTAACCAGCTCGTAAGCCCCGCTTGCATGAGCAAATAATGTTGCGCGGTAATTTCCCAATAAAAATGTGGGATCATCAGGAAGTCCGGCATCGACCCCAGCCTTATCCTTGGCGTAAAAAGGATACCCGCCTGTGTATTGATAAACAGGGAATTGATTGTGGTCCCAATCCCAGTAACCGACTCTGCTCAAACCAAACACGACCCTTCATTCGAATATGATATGACAACTTGGAAGATGTTTCTCAGTCTAACATTATACGATTGTACGAACAAACGCAAGTGAGATTTAAACCCTGAAAAACAAAACATAATGTGCAAATTTTCTCGCTTTTATTCTTGACATTCTTCTAATTAAGTATAATATTACGATTGTACGTACAAACAAACAATTTAGGAGTGATGATCCTTGAAATACGTTCGGACAGTCCTTGGGGATGTGCCTGCACAGGAGCTCGGAGTGGTATATTCCCATGAACATTTGATTATCGAGGGCGGCTTGGGAGTGATGAAGAAGCCGGATTTACGCCTCAACAGCATTGAGCATGCCGTAAGAGAAGTTGAGGATTGCAAAGCTTACGGCGCCCGAACCTTTGTAGATTGTATGCCGCTGGACAGTGGGCGCAACCCTCAGGCTCTTGTCGAAATTGCCAACCGGACCGGAACGCATATTATCGCTGCAACCGGCTTCCACAAACCCATGTACTATGATGACCTCCACTGGATCTACCACTATTCCGTCGAACAGATTGCACAGTTGTTAATCGATGAATGCGAAATCGGAATGGACCGCCATAGTTATAATGGCCCCCTTGTTGAACGGAACCAAGCAAAGGCCGGTTTCATCAAAGGTGCATCTGATTATAACTTTATTTCTAAAGTCTCACAAAAGCTATTCGAGGCAGCCGCCATCGCCCACAAGGCTACAGGAATCCCTATCCTTACGCACACCGAACACGGTACTTGCGGTCTGGAACAAATCGAACTGCTGTCCAAGCTGGGCGTTTCTCCGGAGAACGTCATTATCTGCCACATGGATCGCAATCCTGATCTCTATCTGCATAAGGAGCTGGCATCTACAGGCTGCTACATGGAGTATGACAATGCATCACGTATCAAGTATCACCCGGACCAGAGCATCGTGCAGCTTATATTGGAAATGATTGATGCCGGTTATGGCAACCAACTGCTCCTTGGCACTGATTTTGCCTTGCGTTCCTATTGGAAGGCCTACGGCGGAGGGCCAGGTATGTCCTATTTACTACAATCCTTCGTACCACGCTTAATCCAGGAGGGCGCTCCGAAGGATACCATCGACCGGCTTCTTATGAGCAATCCTCAAAAAGCCTATTCCATCAGTAAGGAGACGTAAATCACATGGATAAGAAGGTAGTTTTCATTGTAGGTGGAACAAGCGGGATCGGACTCAGTACAGCGGAGCTTTTCGTCAAGCAAGGCAACATCGTCATTGCCACCGGCCGCAGTGGACCAAAGATGGAAGAAGCGCTTGTTTACCTGCGGCAATTTCAACAAGATGACAACCAGGTTCGCGTTGTTTCGGCCGATGCTGCCGATCGAAATGCCATGGAGGCTGTCTTCCAGGATATCGATAACCGTTACGGAAGGTTGGATGTACTTGTTCATGTTGCTGGTATCAGCGGACGTAAGTATGGTGACGGTGTACTGGATGAATGCACTGATGAAGGCTGGGAAGTGATCATGGCAAACAACCTGAAAAGTGTCTACCTCTCAAACCAGTTGGCTTTGCAGCGGATGAAGGCCCAGAACAGCGGCAATATTGTCAACATTTCTTCCATACTGGGATTAGTGGGAACAAGAGAACACTTCACCACCCACGCCTATGCTGCAAGCCGCGGTGCTGTCATTCAGCTTACCCGTTCTGCCGCTGTCTATTACTCCAAATATAATATCCGCATGAATGTGGTCTGTCCCGGACTTCTGGATACCCCCATGTCCCAACGGGCTGTAAAGGACGAAGTCATTCTCGATGCGCTGACCTATCTTCAGCCGCTGTCCCCTCATGTCGGATATCCGGAGGATGTGGCGGAAGCCGTTATCTTCCTGGCTTCGGATTCAGCCAAATTTATTACGGGAGTCGTCTTACCGGTAGATGGCGGTTGGACGGCCCAATAGGAGGCACTATGGAGAAAAAGAAACTTTCCATAGCCATTGGAGTCGATGTCGGAGGCACGAACCTGAAGGTGGCAGCCCTTCGGGAGGACGACCATATACTTTTCACTACAGAAGCACCAACCTTAGCCGCAGACGGGAAGGATGCGGTTCTCGATCGGATAAGCCTGCTGATACAGACCGCCGTAATGGCTGTTGCTGAGCCCCCCGTTGCCATTGGTCTCACGGTCCCCGGCGTCGTACAGCCAGACACTGGCATTGTAGAGTACCTGCCGAATTTCCCTGACCAATGGAAGCAGTTTCCTCTGAAACAACATATGGAGGCCCATTGGAATCTACCCGTCACTGTGTTGAATGATGCCCGGGCAGCCGCCTACTGTGAACTTCGATTAGGTGCAGGCCGTGGCTGGAAGCACTTTATCTATATAACCCTTGGTACGGGGGTCGGGGGAGCCGTAATTGCTGACGGAAATCTGTTGCTCGGCAGCCGGGGAGTAGCAGGTGAGGTCGGGCATCAGACGGTCATACCGGATGGAGTGCGCTGCGGGTGCGGAAGATCCGGTTGTTTGGAGACCGTTGCCAGCGGACCTGCCATTGCCTCCGCAGCCATCCGCTATTTGAAGCAAGGACTGCCTACCATGATGCATGAGCTAACCGCAGGCAATCTCAATCTGGTTACTCCACTATTGGTAAGCAAAGCAGCTGAACGAGGGGATTCAGCAGCCAATCTGATTCTCAAAGATACCGCCATGCATACGGCAGGAGCGATCTTGAATCTTGTGGCGGCACTGAATCCCGAGGCTGTTGTTATAGGAGGTGGCGTAGCGGCTTCGGAGCTTTTGATCCGGTATATCCGCGAATCCGTTGAAGAGCGGCAAACCCTCTTCCCCTCCCATCTGGGAGACATCACCATTGTGAGAGCCCAATTCGAGCATATGGCTGGAGCAGCAGGCGCCGCCTCGTGGGCTCTAAACCAAGTGCTTTCACAAAAAATAAGATGAGAAAGAAGGAATTATAGTGGAAACTCATACCCATAACGAATTGGAAACCGATTATATCTCGGGAGTCCGTAAAATAGTCGACCGTATCGAGAAGGAACAGATGCCTGCAATCCTGAAAGCAGCCGATATTTGCGTCAACAGCATTGCAAATCGCAATGTCGTTCATTTGTTCGGAAGCGGGCACTCCCGCATGGCAGTTGAGGAAATGTATCCGCGCTATGGAAGTTTCCCCGGCTTTCATCCGATGGTCGAGCTAAGCCTAACGAACCACCATCAAGTGGTAGGGAGCAACGGTCAGCGCCAAGCCATGTATTTGGAGAACGTTGAGGGATTCGGCAAAGTAATCGCCGAAAATTTTCATTATGGCAAACATGACAGCATGATGTTGTTTTCCCATAGTGGAACCAGCAACGTGGTCATCGATTTAGCCTTTGAGATGAAGAGCCGTGACATTCCAGTGATTGCCGTCACTTCTGTCGGCCACAGCCAGCTAAGCGATTCCAAACACAGCTCCGGCAAGAAGCTGTACGAATTGGCTGACATCGTTATTGATAACGGTGCAGTACCCGGCGATGCCATGGTCAAGGTGGAAAATCTTAATACTCCTGTTGGCCCCGGTTCTACCATCGGCAACACTCTCATTGTCAATTTAATCAAGTGTGAGGTTGCCCGCAGACTTACTGCAATGGGGTTACCTCCTAAAGTGCTTACCAGCGCCATATTTGTCGGGAAAGAGGAATCCGCAAAGCTGTTCCATGATTCGTACGAGGAGTATTGGTCTTCTACGAGATATCTGTGATAAGCTAGTTTTAAAAACGGTTGGGGTGCAAAATGAAGGAACGGATCAATCGCGATATACCAGTCCCACTCTACTATCAGATCTCGAATCTACTGGAAGAACGAATTCTGGAGGGAATAGCAAAGCCCGGTGATTACTTCGGCACGGAGCAGGAGTTTCAGGAGCTCTTCGAAGTAAGCCGGGCAACGATACGCAAAGCCTTGGAGCGTCTGGAGACGGACGAGCTTATATACAGAATTACCGGCAAAGGCATTTTTGTGGCTCCACGCAAGTTAAAGGTTGAGCTCCCTCAGCTCCTTAGCTTCACAGAGGAAATGAAGCTGAAGGGAATGACACCCGGCACTGTCCTGGTCGGTGCTGATTGGGTGGAGCCTCCCTCCACTGCAATACAGGAGCTTTGTCTGTCTCCCGGATCACAAGCACTGGTTATCCGGCGGGTTCGCTCAGGAGATGGGATCCCTATAGTGTACTCCGAGTGCTACCTGTCTCCTGAAAGTGGACTGACTCCTGATGAGGACTACTCCGGCTCCTTATACAACCTTTTGGAGAGCCGGACCGGACGCAGCGTGGATATCGCACGGCACAGGATCGAAGCAACCCTTGCCGCGGGCAGCGTTGCCGAACATCTTGCCACTCCGGTAGGGTTTCCCCTGATAAAATTTGGGCGCGTAGCCTTTGACACTAATGGGGCCCCCCTCTTATACGAAATCGGTTATTGCAGAGGGGATCATTACTCCTACGAAATTATGCTGAAACGAAATAAAGAAAGTCCTTAGAAAAGGAGATGAGCCATTTGAATAGAAAGGTTTCAAATGTGGATGTGCTCGTTCTGGGCGGTGGAGCTGCAGGTTTCGCTGCCGCACTTGCCGCCAGACGGAATGGATGTTCGGTTACGCTGATCGAATCACAGAACTGTATTGGTGGTTCAAGGACCGCTACCGGTGTGGATACCTTTTACGGTTTTTATACGCCTGGTGACTCACCGCGACGGATTGTCGGAGGTATCCCTTGGGAGGTTGCGAACCGGCTGGTGGAAGTGAACGGATGCTTCGAACGACCGAACACCTACGGAGCCGGTACCGGCATCACCTATGATGTAGAGAAACTCAAGGTTATTTATGAGTCCATGTTGATTGAAGCAGGCGTAACCCTCCTCTATCATACTTATGCCAGTGTAGTGGAGATGGAGGATGGGACGATCAAAGGTGTTGCTATAGCCAATAAAGGCGGACTCACTACCATTTACGCCAAATATTATATCGACGCCACAGGCGACGGCGATATTGCGGCGCGTGCGGGTGCTCCCTTCGAGCTTGGGAGTCCTGAAGAGCTCCAATCCTTGACAACCATCTTCTTCATGGCTAATGTCGATGTGGACAAAGCTAAAATGACAAGCCATAAGGCACTTGCAAAGCTTATGAAAGAAGCCAATCAAAGCGGTCAATACAACCTCCCCCGTGAGGATGGTTCGTGGCATGCGACTCCGAATCCGGGTGTTATTCAAACCAACATGGTTCGTGTGACAGGAGTGGATGCTACGGACCCGTTTGCCCTGACTATGGCAGAGATCGAAGGCCGGAAGCAAACCCAGGAATACGTTCGTTTCCTCAATAATTGTGTACCCGGCTACGAGAATGCATTTCTTGTCTCCACCAGTCAACATATTGGAGTAAGGGAAACACGCCGTATACGTGGTGCATATACCTTAACGGAAGAAGATGTGGTCCAAGGGGCTAAATTTGACGACGCCATTGCATGCTGCGGTGCTCCTGTTGAGGATCATTATGCAGGTAGCGGTACCCGTTGGGCTTATGTACAAGGTGACGGCGTATACCATATCCCTTTCCGCTCCCTGGTCCCTCAGAAAGTAAGCAATCTTCTTGTAGCGGGAAGATGTCTCTCCGCTACGCACGGCGCGCAAGCCTCCGCACGCAACTCCGCCCAATGTATGGCCATGGGCCAAGCGGTCGGAACTGCTTCAGCGCTTGCCTGCAAAACAAACTCCAATATAAGTGAATTGGACATCTTCCAATTGAAAAACTTGCTCCTGGAGCAAGGTGTGATTCTATAAAAAGCAATGGGGATGTCCCAAAAATGGATTTCCCATGAATGAGATAGTCCTGCTTTTCGGAAAAACCTAAAAAAGACAGCAGAGCAGCGATTCTCCCATTACTGGAGAATCGCTGCTCTGCATTTTCGGTCATTGGTGACTTGCTTCTAAATCTTACCTTAACTCATTTGTAATTTTATAATAGTTGCATCATTAGGAAGCAAAGTGCCTGTATAAGCGCCCTGTTCTTTTTTAAGAATCCCACCGTATAACGTCTCAATTATGGTCCATCCTTCATTAACCTTTAAGCTTAATCCCTTAGGTTCCGGTGTATAGTTAATCAGCACGACAATTGCTGAATGCTCGTCCTGTAAATGCTCCGTAATGCCCACATTAGGTTCATCTACTGAGATGATCCGGCGGCTTCTAAGCTCACCCGAGATGGCTTCATATACTTTCCAGTAAGGATGCTCCTCAGGTTTATAGCTTGTTCCGGGTTGTTGTGTCATCGACATTTCAACAGGGAGGGCACAGAAATAGACCGTACCTTGTCCGTAAGATGCTTTGGTTAACACTGGATTTCCATCTGGCTCTGCGGCCAGTACCTCTGCGCGGTCATTACGGAACTCTAGCTTAAATGTACCGGGTAGCTTTAATTCGGTAGCACCGTCAACGCCACCAAGAATGGCAACTGCCCCGCTCTCTCTGCGACTGCGATTCTGGACCGTAAGTCCGGTAACCTCTGCGAAATTGAGCATGTACCCGTCATTTGAAGAGAGATACAGTGTTGCACCCTCGTAAACCTTGCGGAGCAACTGCTCCCAACGCTGCTTACCAACCCCAAGAACCCCCGTTACACATGGTAACATATAGAAGCTCGCATCCGGTAAAGTTTGCTCCTCATAGCGGAATTCAATATCAAAGCCGGCTTGCTTCGACAGCATAAAAGCACCAAGAGCAGTAGCCCAGTGATCCTGCTGGCTGTTAAGAATACACACACCTTCAACAGATCTTGCCGGCAGCTTGTCGAAAGGGAGCTCTTGAATAATGTTCTTTATTCTTCCCAGCTCGCGAAGCACCGGTTTGACTCGGCCTTCTTCGGTCATAAGCCCCAACTCGCCTTCACAGGCTACCCAGTCATAGGGTGCATGATTCAGCTTGGTTTGATCATTTGCACACCACCAAAGTAAGCCATCAAGTCCATGTGCCCACTGAGATAACATGCTTGTCCTTGCAAATGCTGCGCCTACCTCTTCACTGCAAACCATCGGTCCCATCGTGCCCATTTCCTCTGCAAAACACGGCTTTTCACCAATCTGTCCATAAAAAAGACTTTCAACGGTAGCATGAATGGTGGGACGAATCGTCGTCAGCGGATCAAAATCCATATATTCTGTCCAGAATGGATAGGGATGTGTGGTCAAAATGTCTGTAAGTTCACCTTGATCCTGCATCGTCCAAATCCCTGTTGGAGACAGACTATGCATGCCTGAGATTATCGGTCTGCTGGCATCACTGGCTTTAATTGCATCCCCTATTGCTGCTGTCCACACAAATGCATCTTCTCTGCTATTCACTTCCCCCATTACATTGCATTCATTTCCTAAATCCCAGGCAATAATAGCTTCAGAGGACTTCATTTCCTTAATGAAGTACTTAACAAACCTAATTTGCCAACGGATGGAATCATGATCGGTGAGGATGGGTTTGCCGCGCAGCGCAGGAGGCACGAAAAGGCGCCCGCTCATCCATCCGGTAATTAACCCTACAATAATCTTCAAGCCGTACTTATCGGCAATTTCTGTAAACTCCTGAAATCGGGCCATCATCAGTTTGGACATACCGGCACGGCCTGCCTCATCAGCAGGAAGTCTCTCTTCCCCAAACCGATAGCCGAACTGTTGGCCCATCCCTGTATACATATTTTCAATCGGCTGAAAATCCGGCCATAGCGGAAAAGCACGAATGACCTCAATTCCCGCCTCAGACAGTCTTTTCAAATCCAGATCAACCTGCTCCGGCCGCCAATCCGACCACATCGCCGTACCCGCATGCGAAGCCCAGTAGTTGCAGCCTACGAAAAACTTGCTCGAAAGTTGTAATAATTCATTCTGCCCCATTTATATATCGCCACCTATTTCCGTATTTGAGATGATAAAAGTACACTCTCAGCTTACAAAAGATAGGGTTTCTGTTCTATAATGATGTTATTAAATAATATAACGATTCTACTTTTTTATATAAAAGGAGATCCACTTATGAAGCCCTATTTTGAACAAAATAAGAATCAAAGCGGCAGTCAGGATATTGACCGACCTTACTATGTAGGACTTCAAGCTACGGATCAAGAAGGGTACCATATTCCTCCCCACTGGCATTATCATATGGAGATTATACATATGGCTTATGGCAGCGCAGAGGTGAGAATAGGAAGCAATGCCTATGAAGCTAAGCAGGGAGATTTGATCCTAATTCAACCGTGTGAGGTTCATACCGTTACTATCCCGACCCATACCCCTTCACTTCATTACGTGATTGGCTTTAACCCTGAACTGCTGCGCCCCATGCCGCAGTTGGCATTCAATATTGGGTATATGCTTCCATACGCAGCATCCTTTACAGCTGGGCAGAAGTTAATCTCATCCGAATTAAAAGTTACAGAAATGCTTCATTCCCTTATTGAAGAAATGTATACCGAATATCAGACTAAGGCTCCCGGGTTCGAGTTGGCTGTCACTGCAAATATTTATAGGCTGATCGTATGGCTTCTACGTCAACAGCAGAATACACTAGAGGCTGAAACACTTTCAGTGGAAGATTCCGGGATCCTTGAGAAGTTCCATAAAACATTGATTTATCTAAATGAAAACTGTCATGAAGAGATTTCTGCAGCAGAGGTCGCCAAACTCAGTATGATGAGCTACAGCAGATTTGCAAGCCTATTCAAACGTTTGATGAATACTTCATTAACTCCATATGTAATGTTTCTCCGCATAAGAAAAGCCGAGCAACTGCTGCTCGACTCTTCAAAAAGTATAACCGAAATTGCAATAGAGACAGGTTTTAACTCCTCAAGCTACTTTATAAAGCATTTTAAACGCGCCAAAGGCATCTCACCAAGACAATATCGTAAAAACTTACTTCTTCCACCATCCTAATGAACTTACATGGAGCTATATTTTTTTAAAGCTTTGTAATAATTCGACAGGTTATTGAATCCACTTTCCAAAGCAATCTCAGTGATCGGCTTATTCGTTGTGTTCAGCATTTCCATAGCATGGTTTACTCTCAGACGAATCAGGTATTCTTTAAAAGAAAGCCCTAACGTTTTACTGAAGAAGGTGGAGAAGTAACTAATGCTCATGCATGCTTTGGAGGCAGCTTCCGCCAGGCGAAGGTCGCGGATATAGTTAGCGTTTATAAATTCAATCGTTGAGTTTAACCTCTCTAATTGACCTTGCTTAATGTGCAGATCTTCAATAGCCTTGCTCTCATCCTGAAAGGATCTGACCAGAATACTAATTAATTGAAGCAGCTTGGCCTTAAGCATCAGACGGTAACCGCTCTGTTTGTTCTCATACTCCTCCGTTATTTCCAGCAATAAATTAAAAATTGCAATTGTACCAGAATGACCACGAGGGAGTTTATTGCTGAAATTAGTGCTATTCTCTGAGAATATGGATAGATACTGATAATCAAACATATTATTTTCTCCAGACCAAATCAGCGAGGGAGAAAAAACAATAACAGGCTGGATCATATTTTCAGGGGGAAACACTTCCCAATAGTGAGGCTCCATGGAGTTGAACAGAATGACGTCCCCAGATTCCATCATATGTTTCTTACCATTTACTACATAACAACCCCGGCCTTGTTTTACATACGAAATTTCGATGCATTCATGATAATGGTATGTTGGCGTTTCAGACTGAAACGGCTCTATGACAGAATGTTCAATTTTAAAAGGGAATGTTGCATCCAATTTGATATGTTCCTTAATGATCCGCATAATTCACCCTGCTTATAAGTCATTTAACTAAAGATAAACAAATGATAGCATACATCAAATAATTTGACATGAATATCAAAGAAAAGTTGAAGCTTGAACCCATACTGCTTGGTATATTGGGTCTATTAGCAACCCGTTTACACGGGTACCAAGAGGAGAATGATGGATGCGTTGTAAATCAGATATGGAGTTTTCTAATTATGCTTCTTGGAGTAACGACAAATTGATCCTAGACAATGGGATCGTGAGACGGGTTATCAGCCTTCCTTCTCCGCAAGGGAAGTTTGTAACGACTTCTTACCAGCCAGTAAAAGGAGAGTTTCAGTTTTTTCTTGGCTCCAATACGGATTTCCAGTTTGAAGTGAGTGGCGTAGTCTATTCAGGAGATAATGATTGGACTTTTCTTGAGATTACTTCTATTCAGGATGATTTCGAGGGAGATGGTGCGGCAGTTAGTTTGATAAGCTCCGATCAAAAGCTTCAAATTACTTTAAAATTCCTAATGTATCCCCATTTGCCGGTTATTCGTAAAAGTCTTGTGGTAAAAAACCGATCTAATGATGATATAACGCTGGAATCAGTGGATGTTGAAAAATTCAACACTATTGACTATTTCCCTTCTACGTTCAGCTGGATTTACAGTGATTACGGGCGTCGAAAATGTATTGGACCCTATGAAGGCAACAGGCAAGACAGCCTAATTGTGGTTCACAATCCAGACTGGGAATCAGGTATCGTTCTCGGTAATGAAGCATCGGGCGTCATGAAACGAAGCTCGGTATTTTGGCAGGCCCCTGAAATAACCTGTGGATTGACCCATAAGAATGCAGAGTTCCCTTTTAGAATGTGGATTCAACCGGATGAGCATTTTGAAACACCACAGGTTTTTACCATGGTGTACAACAACGAAAAGTCCCCAGATACCATTCTGAACACGGCAGTTCCAGATTTTGTTCGGAAACATATGGGGATACGCTTGTCAGAGATGGATTATAAACCGACATTTGTCTACAACACTTGGAATCCATTCTTGGACGATATTAATGAGCAACTTATTCTAGAGCTCGCTGATGCCGCCGCTGCCGCCGGGATCAAAGAGTTTATCATTGATGATGGGTGGCAGGATGTTTGGGGGGACTGGAAAATCAATACCACTAAATTCCCGAGAGGATTGAAGCCTGTCTTTGATTATATCAAATCCTTAGGCATGATCCCCGGTTTGTGGGTAAGCGTAGGCAGCGCCTCATCAAAAAGCAAAGTGTTTCAAGAACATCCTGATTGGTTTGTAAAGGACAAGCATGGCGATTATGCAAACCTTCATATTGATGATGATGTTATGGATATACGTTCTGCCTGTTTCTCTACAGAGTGGAAAAACCATATTAAAGCTATTTTGCTTGACCTAGTCCTAGAACACGGATTGGAATATTTGAAGCTTGATTTCGCCGTGGTTACCAGCCCCTATCGATTCAATTCGGAAGACGCCGGCTGCTACGCTGCCAACCACACCGGGCATCGGGATCGACTGGAATCGTTGTATGTAAATTACGAACATATGTGGGAGCTCTTTGACGACCTTCATAAGGCCAAACCTAATTTGTTCATCGACTGTACATTCGAGACAATGGGCGGATTGCAGCTTATTGACTACGCGATGTTGAAACATGCAGAGGGTAGCTGGCTATCCAATTTTGAGGGCAATCTCGGTGAGAAAACAGACCTGCGAATTCGGAATATGGCATGGTGGCGATCTCCGGCTATGCCCGCAACTGCTTTGGTGATTGGAAATCCAGAGATGCAGGATGAAGGCTGGGAAATGCACATTAAATCCATTGCCGGAGCTTTACCTATCATGCTGGGCGACCCAAGAAAATTGTCTGATACGGATCTGAAAACATATCGGTTTTATTCGGATTGGCTCCAATCCATGGAAAACCAGTACGGTGTGATGAATTACAGACAGGATTTGCCCGGGTTTGGGGAGCCGATGGAAGGTAGCTGGGATGGTTTTCAACGAATAAATACGGAGACACAAAGCGGCGGCATCATTGGAGTATTTCGACATGGAGCAATCGAAACCACTAGAACCATTACAGTTCACTATCTACAACCGCTCAAAACCTATGCGGTTAAATCTATGCACAATCAGATTATCGTTACTCTAACAGGTGATGAATTACGAACCAAAGGATTTGAACTGGCTCTGAATGAGGCTTATTCAGGAGAACTCTTTGAAATCGCTGAAATAAAGGGATGAGGTGAATGAAATGGAAACTTTACTAAGCTTCATAGCCGCTACCCTAACAACCGTTTCGTTCATTCCTCAAGCGATCAAGGTCATACGAACCCGTAATACAAAGGGTATTTCTTTCGGCATGTATCTAATATTAACCGCAGGGCAGCTTTTGTGGAGTGTCTATGGAATTATCACTAATCAAATGGCTATTGTAATTGCCAATCTGATTACATTTGCCTTAGCCATTATTATTTTGATATATACGTATAATGATCTTAAACAAAACAGAACTTAAGAAGTTACTGTTCCAGTGGGACGGCCCCACTGTATTTGAGTCGGATTGACTTGTGCACTTGGTGTGGACGCTCCGCGAACGGACCGTTGCTCCAATCGCTGTGCTCTCCAGATTTTATTTATTTCCCTAAGCGGTAAAAATTCGGAGAGCAAGGCGACCGCTACCGCTTTTCCGCAATCAGTCCGTCCTCTCCGCTGTTTATGCGAAAAAAGTTTCTCTAATTCTTCTAAAATCAAAAATGGATCCGGAAGAAGACATTCCAAATCGCCAAAACGCTACTTGAGAATATTC
Source organism: Paenibacillus wynnii (assembly GCF_000757885.1). Taxonomy (NCBI): domain Bacteria; kingdom Bacillati; phylum Bacillota; class Bacilli; order Caryophanales; family Paenibacillaceae; genus Paenibacillus; species Paenibacillus wynnii. The sequence goes on from NZ_JQCR01000002.1 coordinate 362,149, forward strand.
CCTTCATATGGCTAGCCGGTAGACAACGTCCAGATTTCCGCACTCTTAATCGATTCCGTTTTCCTGCTTCGAGGTTGTTAAAAAGTGATTCTCGAAGTCGGGGGGCTTTCGCTTGCTCATAATCTGCTGAAGCAAGCAACCACGGATCAAAAACAAAACGAGCCAGTCTCCAATAACTCGGAGACTGGCTCGTTTTTTAGCTTTTAAGGCTTTGAAGAGCAAAAGGTGGCTATCTCATTCGTAAAATATAGCTACTTTTGAGACAGCCCCTGCCGTTTTATATATCATTTGCGGCGGTGCCTATTGTTGTACCAAATGAACCTCGACTCCGGCATCATGCAGCGGTTTAAGGGATTCTTCAGTAGCTTCAGAATCTGTGATCAGGATATCAATTTCATTGATTGCAAATGTCGTTAGTAATGAAATATGACCAAATTTGGCAGAGTCAAGCAGCATCACTTTACGCTGAGCGGATTTTGCCATAGAGAGCTTCACTTGTCGTTCCAGGGGATTGGGGTCCGTGAAGCCTTGTAACGGTGTGAATCCACTGGCAGAGAAAAAAGCATATTGCGCATGAATTTGGGAAAAGAACCGTTCCGCAACTTCTCCTACGAACGTATTCGACATTTCTCTCAGGATACCACCACAGCCCAAAACAGTGCTGGTAGAAACAATGCTTTTAAGAGACGCTAGTGTATTCAATCCATTCGTAGCAACGGTTAAATTATATAAATGGGGAAGGTAATCCGCCATGGCGGTTACCGTTGTCCCTCCTTCCATAATGATTACTCCGTTGTCTTTTACAAAATGCGAAACGGCATAACCGGCCAGTAATTCCTTGATCGCCTGCCGTGAAGTTTTTTTCTCTTCAAAGGCTGGTTCATTCTGTCTGGATGAAGCAACTGAAACCGCTCCCCCATGCGTTCGCTGAAGATATCCTTCTTCCTCCAGCTGCTTTAAGTCTCGACGCACAGTCATTTCAGAAACGTTCAATATCTCGCTGAGCACCGGTATGGAACAGCTGCCTTTTTTTGATATATAATTTATCAACGCATGCCTTCGTTCCAACGGTAACATGATTAACACTCCATTCTCAGGTAAGGCTCATACAAAAATATAACATAAGGTGGCTGAAAGCGGCAATTCATTCAAAACTCTAATAGAACAAGCTAGCCACTTATTGTTTCACGAAAACCGGTTCTCCGTTCTTTTCCATGACCCGTATGCTAAAGCCATCTTTCTGAATAGATTCATAATCATGTCCCGCGTCAGAAGGCCAGCACGCTCCCACCACGAGACTTGAAGACCCTGTATTTACAAGTCGATGGGCGATATGCCCCGCGATAAAATGTAAGCTTCCTGGGAACACCTTCTCCACCCGGCAAACCCTGGCTTCGTCCATAAGTAGGAGGAGGCCTTCTCCGGAAATTCCCCAGTAATACTCGGCGCGGTTCCGTTTCTGGTGAAAATGTCCCTTAGTCATAAAATATTCATCCCCTACCTTACCCGGATGTACATGACTTACCCCAAAGAACAGCCCCCCTTCCACCTCGCCGCACGAATCGTGCATTTCCACCTCATACACATGTTGATCTGGGTTCATCCTTAAACGTTCTTCTTCATTTAAAAATACATTGGACAAATCACCAAGGGACCGTCTAGATCGGGATACATGATCACCCGTCAGTTTGCCTTGGAGAGAATCAAATAAGGCCGTTTTTTGCAGCATGCTATTAATCTCCTTTAGAACGAATGATAGATTATGGCGTAAAATGCTTCCATACTACAGCTGCTAACTGAGGGTTGGAAACCCATAGAAACCGATCGGGATCCTGCTCAAACTGCCGATAAATAGAAATGCCTTTCTGAATGCCCAGCTTCTCATAATCTTCGGGTCGCTTAATCATAAGATCCCGATAGTCGTAGCTGGCATTCTGTGACCAGATCAGTTCATTAGTAGAATTCAAGAGCGGATACCAAGCAAGCCCTTGGTGTTCACGCACCTTCTGATACTCAAACCCGTATTCGCGGTCACACCATGCGCCGAACGTTAATGGCACCTCTGGATTACCACTGATAGTAGCATGTGCCCAATTCGGGGGAACAACAACCACTTCGCCGGGTTCGGCGACTACGGCAAAGCAGCGGCCCGGATCATCTTCTGCCTTCTCTTGCATATAGATGATCGCGCGTCCGGACCAAATTTCATAAAGCTCCGGCGGTGACCATCCACTGTGCACTGAAACTTTGTGTACATGACCTTGGCTGCGGATGGGCTCATCGCCCAGTCTGCCGGAAGCATAAGTAACAGCACCAAACAAAAGCATCCGGCGTTCCAATTCCGTTTTATGCTCTTTCTTGCCAACGTCCATAGCAATGGCGTATACAGTCTCAGGCCCGCTGCATTCCGGGTTTTGCAAGCTGCTTCTAATCTGCTCCAATGAACGGCATTCTACTTCCGGTCCAAATACATCGCCGCCATACCGAAAACCAAGCGGATTATTCAGCGGTTGAATATCAAAACCAGGATCAAACATAGTCAATGTCTATTCCCTCCTCTATTAAATGGGACAGTCCCAGAAGCACCGAACTATCTGGGTTTTCCGCTACAATAAACCGTACTTTCCCCCATGGCGTCCATGCCTGCTCATGCACCCGCCGGACCAGTTCAGGCAATACAATATCCTTCGCCTTCATTAGTCCCCCACTGAGAATCACCACATCTGGGTCATATGCGTGCACCAAATTGACAATTCCGCTACTCCAATGTTTGTATAGATGCTGCATGGCCGAAAGGGCGAGCATATCTCCTGATTGACTGGCGTCAATGACTTGGCGATAACCGATGTTACTTTCAATGGCTAAGAGGCTGTTTGCATATCCCTGCTGATTCTTAAGCCAGCCTTGAAGTGACCAGTGACTGGCCTCCGCCTCTAAACAACCCACACCGCCGCAACTGCAACGCGACCCATTGACATCCGTCACAAAGTGTCCCCCAAGAATGCCTGCCTGGAAATGCCTTCCGCGGATGATCTTTCCGTTCATTAGGGCTGCTGTGCCAATACCGGTTCCGAATATCATCAATACCGCATTGCTTTCGCCATGTGCGGTTCCGTAAACGGTTTCGCCTAGTAGGGCGGCTCTTGCATCGTTCTCCATAACGATAGGCAGACCAAAGGCTTCTTCCACCCAAGCACCAAACGCGAACCCAACGGCATCCGCGTACTTTTCATTGATCGAAAGCAATGAAAGATGCTGCGGATCAACCAATCCCGGAAGTCCAATGCCGACACCCGAGCAATTCCCAAGTGCCAGCCCCTCCTGTTCAAGCAGGTCCATAACTGCAGCTTGCACATCAGGAAGTCGGGGAATTATACCGGCTCCCGAATGGGCGGGAAGTAAGGTCTGGTTCAACACTTTCCCTTGTCGAATTAATCCAATCTTTATATTTGTACCCCCAAAGTCCAGTGCAATCGCAGCCTTGTTAAGGTTAATTTCTGACATAGGCTTTGACGGTCGCATGCCGCTCTCCTTCACTGGATAACCCAGGCTTTATGGTATACCTGCCTACAGAGGCCGGGATGATGAAGGTCTCAGCGTATCTAATGGTGAAAGGTTCAAATTCTCCTGTGGGGCTCTCAACAATCGCCTCGGCTCCTTCCACAAGATTCAGCATATGGAAGCAGTCTTCCGTGGTATGCTCTACGGGGCCTGTAAACCAATGTCTGCGTGTCTCGATGAACTCCAATGGATGGAGCCCCGTCCGTTCTTCTGTCCAAGTCTCATTCTCTGTTAAGGTATCCATCTGGGAAACCAGATTTTCATCGATCCATGGAGTCGTGCGTTCCCAGGCGATATTATTCTTACCATGTTCCAGATGCACCGGGCGTGGTTTTCCGTCCAGCCCCAGCCGGTCCCAGTCCCAAAGCTTGAAGGTGAAAATATAAGGCGTCGCACTGATCTCGAGCACCATGGCATCCGATCCCGAACAATGTATCGTACCGGCAGGAATTAGGAAATGATCATGTTTGCGGGCGGGATATACATTTATATATTTCTCTGCGGGAAAAGTATACTTTTCTTCCTGAGCCCGCCTCAAATCGGCAATCATTGCATCTTGGTCAATGCCCTCTTTTAAGCCCAAGTATACTTCTGCGCCTGGCTTTGCATCTAGAATGTAATAGCTTTCGTCTTGTGTGTAAGGCATTCCAAACTGTTCCCGGATATAATCCGTCGTTGGATGAACCTGAAGACTCAAATTTTGTCCGCCGATCGTATCAAGAAAGTCAAAGCGGATTGGGAATTCCGCCCCGAACCGCGCATACACCCTCTCTCCAAGCAGCGCCTTAGACTCGAAGAAAACCAAATTTATGGCCGGTGTATCAATCTTGGCCTTTCCAAAGTCCAGATGAAGACTGTTCTCTTCTGGAACGCCATCAAAACCCCAGGCATAGGGATGCTCCTTCGGCTCTAGCTCGATTTGAGATTCAAGCCATTGTCCGCCCCATACTCCGGGATCAAAGTAAGGCACCATGCGGAATGGTCTGCGTACAGTCTGGCGGAGTCCGTCAAAATAGGCCCTGGAGCTTATTAGCTTAGGTTCATTCGGAATAATGGTATCCAGATAGAAGTGAAAGCGGTCAGCCTGCTTCCGTTTCAATCGATCCGCAGCTCGCCATTCAATGAAATATCCGCGTTTATATTTGCGAAGAATGTCCTCTTCCTGATTATCCGCCAGCCAGTTGCCAAATTCTTTGGAACGGAAGCGCAACTGTGCCTCCCATCGGGTCATATCCGCGTAAATAACAATGTCTCCATCAGCAATAAGAGAAGCTCCCGTACCGATCACGATAACAATACTTTCATTACTCTGTTTAACCTCATCCTGAAGAACTTCCAGCTTCTCTGAGTTGTAAAAGTCCTGTATATGGAAAGGAGCCATATAACCGAACACCCGGTCATCTGTTAAATACCGGTCGATCATATTGGATACATCTTCTTTGTCTTTCGCCGCCCGTTCGGCGTGAACGATGGCTGCGCTTCCCAACCGGGATAGTCCGCTCAGAATCTCCTTCTGTCGCACACCTGGATAACATTCAATAACAATAACAGTCTTCTCTCTGTCTGACTGTCTTGCGACCAATGCATCGGCGATCTCTTGATATCCCACCCAAACCTCTTGCTCCCAACCGGATACGGGAATTGAAGGATACTTGTCGTAAAGCTTTGTCATGTTTATTTCCCCCCTGGGAGACGGCTGCTATGAATGATATCCGTCATTCCTCTATGCCATTCGATATCACGCCACATCCCCTTAAATTGAGGTCCACAAAAGTTACTTGTGGCTATAGCAAACCATCTTCCCTTGCTCGCTGCTCGTTTGACCCCAAGTTCGCATAACTCCATAATCCAGTCCCAGTTTAAAAGAGGCCAGTCCTTATAATCCACGATTCCCCAGCACTCGGTGGTCACAAGCGGCTTGCCAGACAGCTCTGACCAACGTGCAGCAGCATCGATCCCTTCATACATACGCTCTTGCCAGTATTCAGGCTTGCTACGGTATAACTTCTCTGCGTGAAGCACCATGTTGTCGTAACCCACGTATGAGAATCGTTCATATCCATAGCCTACTTTCTGATAGAACTCACTCCACTGAGCCATCCAGATATGAGGTTCAAGAATATCCATAAATGAAACATCCTGCTGATCTACTGTGTCAAATTCTGAACATACAGAAAAGCAATAGTCATATTGCGGGTACCGTGATTTTACTGTTTCAATGGATTTCTTCATAAAATCGGTAACCTCTGGTGTAGCCCGGAGTACCTCTTGCGTAGGGTCTTTCCCTAAGGATTGGGCTAGCCAAGGGCACCAGCTACTCATCGGAAATTCATTACACAAGTCTACATATAGGATGCTATCTTCCAAATTCTCTTCCTCGATCACATTTAGAACCGATATCCACATTTGTGCCAGATTATCCGCATTTTTTATATTCATCCGATGATTGTCTACGTCCTCACGGAACCATGTGGACAGCGCTACAAAAATCCCCTTATCCCGGCAGGCAGCAATAAAATTCACAAAATTCTCACGCAGGCTGCTGATCTTGGTAAGACTGGGAGCCCCCCAATCCTGTACACTCCATTCGGGCTTAAGTGTCCACTCCCTTTCTGGACCCACTGACATCAAATGGGGGTAGGCGTCAATTCGTACCGCATCGTAGCCCCGGTCTTTCAATTCGTCTAATATCTGGTTCCAATCCTCGTAACCTGCCCCAGGCCATTTTCGTTCAAGCCAAGAGAAATCCCACATTGTAATCGCTAAAGGATGCTCAAGCTTCATTCTCATTATTTCCGCTCCCTTATTCTGTAGAGATTATAATAAAATTTATTTAGTATTTCACAATATAATATAACATAAGTTATCATAAGTTAACAATTATTAATTAAATAAATAACAGATAACAACAAAATATAACATCCATCTCATAAAATACAGTAGAGACTTTCCTTTACACTTCATTAACTCCATATTCTCCACGATGACTTTATCCATTCCAGCACACCATTATTTTCTTAATCCTTAATAACGAGACAAAAGTGGAGGCACCATCGCCTCCACTTCCTACACCACATTATGGTTATCTAACATTGTAGAATTCGTGATACAGCTTCAAGAGCGTTGGCTTCGAGTAGAGCCCAAGCGGACAAGCTGTTCAAGCCAACCCTGCACTACCCCCTCGTCCGCATGGTCAATTCCGGGGAGTTCCTCTTGCTTCCCGATGCGGGCGGCCTTGTCCCGGCCCATATTGTGGTAAGGCATCAGGTTAATTTCATGCAGATTCGGGTACTTTCGATCCAGCTCCGCGATGGCACTCAGATGCTCCTCTCCGTCATTGACACCCGGAATAAGCGGACATCTCAGCAGCACAGAAGCCCCCTGTCGATAGAGATAATCCAGATTGGACAAGATCGGATCTTGGCTCACTCCAGTGAGCGTCCGGTGTTGTGCCGGATCCGACACCTTGTAATCGTACAAGAAAAGATCCACATAGGGCATGATGTCCGCAAAACGCTCCCGGGGCGCATAGCCGCTGGTATCCAGGCAGACATGAATGCCGTTCATCTTAGCTGTCCGGCAGAGCTCCAGCGTCCATTCGAAGGAGGACATGGGCTCGCCGCCCGACACGGTCAAACCTCCGCCGGACCTGTCGTAATAGGCGTGGTCAGCCATCACCTCTGCCATCACCTCCTCCACCGTCCGAAGAGTGCCGTAGATCTTGACGGCCTGACGCGGACATTGGTGTTCAGGGGAATCGAAGCCCGGGTGTCGGTCATGCCGGATCTGTTCCCCCTCCAGCTTTACCCCAAAGGGACACTGTGTCCCCTCGGCCAGACATTCCCGGCACTTGTCATAGTCGAACGACAGCTCCGAGTGGTAAGCCTGCGATTCGGGATTATGGCACCATAAGCAGCGCAACGGACAGCCCTTCACGAACACGGTGGTTCGGATCCCCGGGCCATCATGCAAGGCGAAGCGCTGGATATCGAATACTATGGCCTTCAAGCTCGTTCTGTCCGCCATTCTTAAGCCCTCCTTTCGTGCGTTCCCACCCATATATTGTTACCTCTATTGTAATTCACTCCTCCATTCGGGTCTTATGGTGAGACCGGAAGGATTACGCATCATTACGGCTGTAAACTTAGGTCAACTTATACTTTCTTATATTGCCAAAAAACCTCCTGAAGAACGGGAGGTCTCCACGAGGCTGAATAACTTATAACGTTTGCTTCCACTCTTCAAAACGCTGCTTAAACCGGTTCATCATCCACAGATTAATCTCCCACAAATCCCCCACCGGCTCCCGGGTGAACGGGATGCTATGCTGATAACCGGGAGGCCCGAACTCCGGTGTGAAGCTCACGACCGAAGCCCCGGCTTCCAAACGCAGCTTGCAGATGCGGATCCAATAATCCAGAAAGACCTCCACCTCTCGAGCATACTCGGGCGCCCGGGGGTCCGGCACCTGAGGTCCTTCCTCATAACCGACCCGTCCATGAATATGAACCGCACGGCTCATAGCCAGCTTCACATCCGCCTGCTCCGGATCCGGCAGACGCTCCATGACCACGCACCAATGGCTGAAATCCGCACCTACCTTCAGCTCGTGCAGCTGCCGAAGCACGGCAGCCGTCTGCCAAGGCGTAAAGAAGGCCCTCCCCCGGTGGGTCTCGTGGACAATCGGAATGCCGATTTCCGATTCCAGCTCTAACGCCGCCTCGAAGAAGCGGATCTGCTCCTCAAACGGCATATCGTCGGTAGCGCTGTGTGAATTAATAAGCACCGGCTCCAGCTTGGCTGCCCTGTAGACCTGCTCCCGGAAGGAGGATCGATGATCCCGCTCCCCCCTGGTCACCACCTGTGCGATATACTGCAGGTGGTGGATCCTAAGCTGCCGATGAAACAGCTTATCGTCCCCAGCCTCCCGTGGCGGCGTATATTCGACACCGCAGAACCCGGCGGCCTTGATTGCCTCAAGCCTATCCTGCCATTCTCCGTCCCATTCCCACAAGGACTTGTAGCACCTGAGCTCCAAGCCAGCGTCTCTATGCTTAGACATTGACGAAGTGGTTCCCGGCCAGATTCTCACCGCGTGCCAACCAAATCTTGAAAGGATCGCCGTTTACATCCAGGCTGGTGATCTTGATATCTGTAGAGAAATATCTCATGGTATAGCCGCATCGCCGGTATGGACTATTGTTTGCTTCCGCTCCGTGTATAATTCGGGAGTCATGCAGGGAGCATTGACCCGGCTCTAGTACAAAAGATACCGCTTGAGACTCATCCACATTTTTGATTTGACTCCCGAAGGTATGGACCTGACTGTCCACCGCCTCATATTCCGAGAAGCCGTTCTTGTGCGTTCCGGGAATAACTCGCATACACCCGTTCTCCTGATTGCTGCGGTCGAGAGCCAGCCAAACCGTAGTAATATAATCAAAATGGTCGGCCCGGCCCTTCCAGTAAGCGGAATCCTCATGCCAAGGTGTGGCGCGACCTACATAAGGGTCCTTGCAGATGAAGTGGCTGGAGAAAAGTCCGATGTTAGGTCCGATGAAGGGCTCCACCAGATCCAGCACTTCCTTGGATAGCAGAAACTCCAGCAGCCGTTCATCACGGAAGTGGGGGGTATCCAGCTCGTCGGACAGCTTCGAGCCCTTCGCTGCCAGCTGCTCTTCGAAGATTTGATTCAAGAGGCTCATTTTCTCCTGGGAGAACAGCTGTTGTTTCGGGAGAAAATAGCCATTCTCGTGATAAAACTTGACCTGACTCTCATTTGCTTGTACGCTCATTTACGTTTCCTCCCATGTTTGATGTGATATTTCTCACACCAATAGCGTACCATAGCCTTGCTGCTCACTACTTATGGTGCCTTTGGACAAATACAACTTATTTTCGGTTCAGCGAAAAATTCGCTGTCCTCTTGCAATAGGATCAACTAGAATAAAGGAGAGCGTAGAAATCAGCAGAGGAGCAAAGCAATGCAACCGAATCCGGAACGTCTGACAAACGATCAATTTTTCACCTTGGCAGGTAACATTCAGATTCTGAAGGACCGGCGGGATACTCCATATCCTCTTCACTGGCATGAATTCTTTGAGCTTACCATTGTCACAGCCGGTCATGGTTACAACAGAGTAAACGGGAAGCTTCTACCAATGGAAGCTGGTTCCGTATTTCTCCTGACCCCGGCGGATTTCCATGAAATTAAGCCTGTCAGCGGGCAAGGGATGGAGCTTTACAATATCATCTTCTCCGAAGCGGCCATTAGCAAGGAAGTACATGAAGCGCTCTTTGCCCATGTAACACTCCACCATGCCTGGTTTAATCCGGAAGAGACCCCGCGTCTCTTCGGTTATTCGGAGATCCTGTGGCAAGAGTCCCTTGAGAAATCTCTGTCTCAAGGCCTGGTTATGAAGAATCTACTAGAGCTGCTGCTTCTCACCCTCCTGCGCCAAACGAGTGCCCATCGAAGCACTCCGCCTGCGGAGTTGGCAGAGCCCTCGACGCAGCGAACCTCCGTTCAGCAAGCACTGGTCTATATCCACCACCATTACCGGGAGTCGATCACGCTGACGGATGCCGCAAAGCAGGCCCAGTTATCCCCCAACTACTTCAGCGAGGTGTTCCGCAAGATCGTCGGCATGCCGTTCCAATTGTATGTGCAGAGCCTCCGCCTGGAATTCGCCTATAATCTGCTTCAGGCGTCGGACCTCTCCGTCACCGAGGTGTGCTTCACTTCCGGCTTCAATACCTTGACCCACTTCGAGCGAGTCTTTAAGCAGCGGTACGGGCAGACACCCCGCACCACCAGCCGGAAGCGGGGCGCTTCGTAACTTTATTCTAACGACACATTACCCCAATGCGCTTTTCAAGCATCGTAAACTTCGCTCATTTGGATGTGGAATACGTAAGGATCTATATCTGCGTTATTTCTTTCGCGGTTCAATAATAGACGAAGAACCGTTATCTGAGTTTCATCAGGTAACGGTTCTTTTTCATAAACTGAGTTCAACTCAGAATTTTAAATCCCCTTGGTTCAATGGTGTGATCCCCATACTTGTAGGGTTTATCCCCGAAGTTGACCACAACCAGTTTGCCGGAGGAGAATTGGGAAAGCAGCCCGTCATAGCAGATTTGCTGAAGCCATGGGCATACCTTGTTATAGCTCTCGACGAAGGTTGTCTCGTATTTCTCCCATAGCTCTTGATCGATGCTCCAGATGGGGGCGGTGATCCGGATGATAGTACTATACTGAAAGCCTTTAGCCGTGCAAGGTCCGGCTAAGAATCTCAAGCTGTACTTCCCGCTTTAATTCCACGAAACGTGCGCTGAAGCCCCCAACCCTGACGAAGATATGGGAATATTTCTCCGGCTCTACCATGGCCTGCTCCAGTTCATTCCGGTTCACTACCGTAATCATGGCTTGGGTTCCGCCCTTCTGGAAGTAGGTATCCAGAAGGGTACGGACAATAGTGGCCCCTCCTTTGAATAAATCCGGGGAGAACTTCAGATTATGAACGGCCCCTGCATGGATCGAAGGTGTAAGCTTGGACATGGAATTCAGTGCTGCGGTAATGCCATTCTTGTCTCTTCCTCCTACAGGAGCGTTGCCGTTGCCCATAGGCTCCCTGGATTTTCTTCCATCGGCCGAGGCAGCTGTCCAACCGCCCATATCTGTATTGGCGCTATTATTAATAACCACGACAAGATAAGAAGCAAGGCCGACCCTGCTGCTCTGCGACCGGGCTGACAGACAAACGTGCTTGTGCACTTCTTCCGCCATACTGTCTGCCAAATGATCATCGTTGCCGTATTTCGCACAATTCAGGAGCTGAATCCGCTCCGCGTCATAACCTTGGAAATCGGCATCCAGCATCTGGACTAATTGAGGGAGAGTCCAACTTTGACGGTCATATACCATGGTCTTAATGGCTGTCAAGCTGTCCGCAGTGTTCATATTTCCATAGCTCTCCAGGGTTCCTCCCAAATACTTGATTCCACCGGAGAAAATGCCTTTATTACGCTCCACACAGGAATCATAGAGCATGCTCAGGTATAGGTACGGGCTGTTTTCTCCCGCAATTTTATATTCCAGTGCTTCCTGCTCCGCCATGGCGGCAACAAAGAAGTCCACTTGTTTCTTATATGCCTCCAGCAGCTCCTCGAAAGTTCGAAAGTCCTCTGCGTTGCCCAGCGCTAAGCCCATCCGCTCGCCGGAAATCGGATCCACCCCGTTGTGAAGGGTGATTTCCAGTGCCTTGAGAAGGTTGATCACACCGCTTGGTGTCCCATAGCTCCGGTGCTCCAGCACATACTCTCCGCAACCGTACGGCACATATTGCTCCGCCTCTTCACGGCTAACCCCGAAAGCCTCCTGAACGGAAGGAACATTTACTTCATCGTTATACAAAATCGGATAGGTTCGCCCTTCGCTCAGCACCTGTAAGCCCTTGTCGAACAAGCGGGAGTCCATACCCTCGTAGCACCTGAGGGACAACTGGGGTTCAATTTCCTTAACCAGTCGTGTAGCTTCGAGAGCCATCATGGCGAACCGATCCGCATTCTCCGGATTCCGTCTGCCGACACCGCCGATGATCACCCTACTGTCCCACGTAGTCACTCGGTCGGCAATAAGCTGCCAGAAGGAGCAAAGGAGCATCTGACCTTCCGCTTCATTCAATCTGCCGGAGTCCAGATCCTGATTGAGGAAATCACCCAGGTATACGTCCATACGGCCATAATTGCGAATGTCAGCAAGCAGGGAATACAGCCATATTAGCTGGATAGCCTCTCTCAGAGTAGAGGGACGGTTGTCCTGGATCGCCTTCAGCACCCTGATCATAGAGATCATACGCTCTTGCTCCCGTGGATCGAATTCTTGCTCGGTCATTCCCTGAAGCTCTACCGCATAATATTCGCAAGAATCCACCAGCAGGTCCAGGCAAATCAGCATGCCTTCATACAAGGAGGTTTCGCCGCCTGTTGCCTGTACCTTACGGATATTCTCCCGGATTTCTTCTTTCATGCCGGGAACCCCTAATTGCGCCAATTTTCCGAAATCCAGGTTGGCACCGCCCATCCGGTATAAGGGAAACGCTACGCCTGGCTCTTTATTGAACAAGTCATCATAGGGAAACAACTTTTTGAGCTCCGGGGAATAAGCCTGACGCACCTTCTCCGCGGTTTGCTCCTGCTCCCAGAATGCAAGCAGACCGGCTGCCTCTTGAGTCCCGATCTCCTCTAATTGAGAGGCATTGCGGAAATAGCCCAGACCAACTGCAACCTGCGGGGAGAAGCCGACCGCCCTGTATTCTTTTCGACCCGCAAACCAATCACCAGAACGCACCGGCTCGAATACGGCAGGGTATTGTGCCCTCAAACATAAAGCCTCCCGGATTGCGGCGGGTTGATGCTGATTTTCTTTATATACCTCGGTAAAATGGAGCTCTACCTGCAAATTATTGTCGATACCCATAATGTCACGGTCCCTTCACTTACTGGATATCTATATTGTACCGCCAAGTAGATGCAACGTCTTATGGTGAAGACGGATGGATTACGCTTCATTACGGTTCGGTAAGGGAGTCACACCTTCTGAGTACCGTACTAACGGCAAAAGAAAACGGTTGGACATGGGTACATTTCCCCTGCATTCAACCGTTTTCTTTCCTCTTCAAAAAGTATATAACTGAAATTGCAATTACAGCCCCTTCTCTACATTGCTACGAACGATAGCAAAGAACCAACTTTCCGGCAAAAGCTTTCTAAGGGGCAGTAGCCAATTCGCTGGAGAACCTACGGGGTAACGAAGCTTCTTCGAACCATCCGTTGCCGCCTTGTAGATGGCCTTAGCCACCACTTCAGGTGACTCCCCGTTGGTTCCAGAACTTTGAGTGTTATTGAAAACGGTCTTTAAGTAATGCTGATATTCCTCTAGATTCTCATCATTAATCATGTCTTGAGATCTGGAATAGAAGTCTGTTTTAATGACACCGGGTTCAACGATCTTTACTTTTATCCCCAGATTCCTGAGTTCATAATGAAGAGATTCCGAGAAGCCTTCGACTGCCCATTTCGAACTGTGGTACAAGCTGTATAACGGGAAAGTAACTTTACCCCCAATGGATGCCACATTAATGATCGTACCCCTTTTATTTTTTCGAAAATGAGGCAGCATCTGTGCGGTGACATTCATCAGCCCGAATACATTAGTATCAAACTGCCGGTGGATTTGCTCAGGCGTAAAGGCTTCAAAGATCCCAACTGATCCATATCCGGCGTTATTTATTAACACATCAATCTGACCAAAATGAACAATGGCTTCACGAATAGCTGCCTCTATACTGTTCGAATCCGTAACATCCAGCTGTAAAAGCTTAAGGTTAGCACCCGTTAGCACTTTTTCTTTGTCTGGTGTTCTCATGGTTGCCGCTACATTCCAGCCCTGCTGTAAAAATAGTTGCGCTGCTGCTCTGCCAATTCCTGATGATGCTCCGGTAATAAAAACGGTTTTATTCATAGTTAATTTCCCTCCAATATTTTTATAAGTTTAAACACACGAACCAATAGTGTAATAAAAATCGTTGTTACTAATGAACAACGATTCCTAGCAGTTAGTTTCAACTGTGTGTATTAAATTCTTTAACTGTTCTACTGCTGCATCCAAGGATAATGAGTAGTAACGCTGTGTTCCAATTTGTTTCACCGTTACGAATTCGCTATCACGGAGTACCTTTAGGTGATGGGAAATTGCCGGTCTAGACAGCACAGAATGCTCTGTAATTTCATTAACCGTCAACTCATCATGCTCCGCCAGCAAGAGGATAATGTCTTGTCTAGCTAGGTCACCCATCGCCTGAAATAGCGGAATACATGAACGGAATGACTCTATAGCCTTCTCTCCCATAGCTTTTGAACTCCTTATGTTTATGTGTTTAAACATAAAAAAACAAAATCATAAAAGAATGTCAACACTCAATTTGTTATACAAGAAGAAACGGCTTTGCCGTCCTTAATGGGAGCCTATGCTTCCGAAGCAGCGATACTCCGTATCGCTTTCAGGTATCCGTTTCTCGTAGAAATATAAGCAAAGTATACTGAAAACTTATACTTTCTTATATTTTAAAGCTAAAACGCCGCAATCTCATAGAAATTGCGGCGTTTTTTTAAAATAGAAACCGTGGTTATGGGAATATCACTTTAGCCTAAGAGTTTGGATTCAGCTTCTTGAACACTTTATAGCTTCGAGATGCACATTCAGAAATAGGAATCGGATGAAATCCATTGACTTCTGCATATAGCGTATCATTCAGAGGTGCAGTCCAAGAGCTTGGTATCGCTTCGGCTCCCAGCATAGCTCCCATAATAGAGCCGACTGTAGCGCCGTTGCAATCCGTATCCCATCCGCCGAGTACCGATGTTGTGACTGCTTTTTCAAAATCACCTTGACCGAAGATTATTGAAGCCGCGACTAAAGCCGCATTGTTGTTAGTATGAACCGGATTATAATGCTTGAAGGCTTCCCAAATCCGGTCAACCAGCTCCACTTGATCCTTTGTGCTGCGTGCAATTGCTACTGCTTCCCTTACATCCTTAGCCAATCTACTATTCGCAGGAATCTCGCTTAAGCCGATTTCTACGATACGCTCTGGATTACTCTCCGAGAATGCTGCAGCGATCATAGCCGCTATGAACATTTCTCCATATATACCGTTCTTGACATGGGAGAAGGAGGCATCCCGCCATGCCAGTTCAGCAGCCAGCTCCGGGTTCCCTGCTGCGCCGTATGCGAATCCATCTGCACGAATTTGGGCGCCAATCCATTCCCGATAAGGGTTCAAGTAGGTACGGACCCAATCCTTCTGCTCTTGCCAGTCTGTATTCCGTTTCTTCTGCAAGAAATTCTGTTCATGTGATGTTATTTGGGCAAAGTTTAAGTAGGCCTGTGTCTCCGCTGTACAAACCTGATAATAAGGCAAAATCCTGTGCCATAACATACCAACATCCCATGAATCCCAATCTAGTCCCTTTTCTTCCAGCATAATAAGACCCAGAACCGTGTACCGAATATCATCGTCGCTCTCCATATAGCTGATATTTTCACGAAGGCTTTTAGGGGTCCACTTCGCGATTTCCAGGCCAACTTCCTTTTGGGCACGGGATTGTGCAGGCACATAAGTCGTAATAGGCCATGCATCTGCACCTTGGAACCAAAGCAGAACATTTTTCCAGCCTGGATTACCGAAGTCACCCATCATATATTCGGGCTGCTCAAGAGGTTTGCCAAGAGCACACCCCACACTGCGCCCAAGCCATGCTCCATAGAACTTGTCCTGCCAAGCGGCCTCGGAATGTTTCGTATGCAGCACTCTTGGACCTTCTGGACGCTCCTTGCGAATGTCCTTTAGCTCTGATGGTTCCGTAAACGGGAAATCCGATTGAATCGGCAGTTGCATCAATTCCTCATATATTGCCATCAACTTTAGACGCTCGTTGCCTGCCGCCTCAATTTTTTCTTCGAATCCCTCAGTATTGCAACCTTCTTCATTTCGCTGAATAACCTCTAGTTTCAGCAAATTATACAAACTATCCCATCCTGCCATGATCTGCACCTCAACCTTGTTTTTTTATATTTATTATAGAACTAAGGTTGGTTGTCAGGCTTCTCAAATCCCTTTGAATATTCTCAAATATTGCGAAAAGTTTGATATTGCTGACGGTATTCAATGGGAGTCACCCCTATGACAGACCCAAATAAGCGGTAGAATGTCGAAACGCTTTGAAACCCGCTTGAGAAGCATACCTCCGTGATATCCAGGTTGGTATCAAGGAGTAAACGCTTGGACTCGTTCAATCGGAGCTGCAGGAGGCAATCCTTGAAATGGCGCCCGGTTGCTTCTAGAAATACATGACTGGCACGTGAGGAGCTTACTCCCAGATATTTGGCGACATCCTGAAGGGATAAGGGCTCCATATAATGTTCCTTGATGTAATCCATCAGTTTCCGGTAATCCCTGATGGTACGTGTCAGCTTTTGCCAATCCTTCTGTTGCAACTGAATCGAACGGTTCCGAAGCAGCAGGGTACAAATCTGCAGCATTGCGGCTTTTACCATACTGGAGTACCCCTCTTGTTTATTGAAAAGCTCGGATTGTACCCGTTCAATAAGCTGCCTCAGCTCTGCGGCTATGGGCTCACTAGATGGAATTCGGTTCTGATAAAGTCCGTTAGAATAACAGAAGGGAATTAAGAGCCTTTCGTCCTCCATAAGCAGCAATCCGGAATCGAAATACAGAAAGATGTAAGTACTAGGGTCGTCTTCATCCGACGAGGCAATATGCATCTCTGAATGGTTAACTATGAATACATCCCCAACCTGAACCGGGTACGTTTTTTCTCCGAAATGAAACCATCCCTTTCCAGAAATGCAACAGCCTATCTCTAGACTGGAATGATAATGCAATGGCTGTATGAATGTGTGGGGTGACCAAATAAAAGCATTCACGGGTATTTCATGCTCATACTGTATGTTCAATTGCTCTCCTTCAGTCATGCGCTACCCCTCCTATATCCATTAATCATAGAGTAGCATACTCCTGAGCATAACCATATCGTGTAAAAGGTTAAGCATTTTCTTCATGTTCAATCCTCCTACCGTTCGGTATATTGTTCCCATATATGAATAGAGAGGAATGGAATGTTGTGGTTTGGACACAGAACAGTAATCCTTTGAACTATTTATGGCTATCCTCTGTAGTAGCCATGTTGCCTTTAGCTTTCTTTACTTGGGCTCTGATCGTCAAGAAGTTTCCTTCCTGGAAAGCAGGGCTTTATACGTTGTTTATCGTTATTGCCTTGGCATTAGCGGTTAATGGAATGCCTGCCTCAAAGGTGGTTATGGCTTCCGCAAGCGGCGCGATTTACGGACTTTTTCCAATCATGTGGATCGTGCTGCCTTCAGTCTTTTTGTATAAATTAACCGTCGCTTCCGGGCAGTTTAATACGATTAGGCACTCGATATCCTTACTGACAGAGGACCCGAGGCTTCAGGCACTGCTAGTTGCTTTCGCCTTCGGTAGTTTTCTTGAAGGAGCAGCAGGATTTGGGACTCCAGTGGCTATAGGTGCCTCCATATTGGTGGGCCTTGGCTTTCGTCCCCTCCAAGCGGCGATAGCTTGTCTGATTGCTAATGTAGCATCCGTTGCCTATGGCGGCTTAGGTGTACCTGTCATAGCACTAGAAGGCACGACAGGTATTTCCGCAACAACTATTGCGGGAACTATAGCTTGGCTGCTGCCCGTTGTTTCACTGGTTGTCCCTTATTATATGGTCGTTCTACTCTCAGGTTTCAAAAAAGCTAATGAAATCTTGCCTGCCATCCTGGTGGTAACACTATCCTACACCGCCACACAGACTTTAACGGCAATGTATATGGGACCTCAGCTTCCCGATATTCTGGCAGCATTTGCTGCTGCAATCTGCTTGACGATCTTTATACGACTGAACAGAAAGAGCTCCCGATATGCTTCTCTATATGGGGTTGAGAGTGCTGCCTCTGTGGAAGACTTAGCAGACCGTCCGTCGGCTCCGCAGATTATAAAAGCGTGGTCTCCCTATCTGCTGATGACATTTTTCGTCTTAATTTGGGGTATACCGACTATTAAGGAAGCACTTATTGGTGCTTATTCGGGTACAAACCCATTACTGAATGCACTGAATACAGTTGGGGCATTTTTCAGCTTCAAAATTCACGTACCCTTCTTGCACGAGCAAATCATGAGCCAAGGCAAGCTATTACCGATTTGGTGGAAATTGGAGCTTCTCGGAGCGGGTGGAACGGCAATTCTTTTAACGGCTTTACTAACCAAGTGGATCTTTGGCATGTCCTGGATGATGTGGTTGAAAACCGGCCGTCAGACCCTCTACGAGCTGCGATATACCATTTTGGCTATTGTAACGATCAGCGCTTTTTCCTATTTGGCCAATTATTCAGGTATGATCCATTCCATCGGCAGTTTGTTAGCACAAAGCAGAGAATTCTTTCCAGCGGTATCTCCTCTTATCGGCTGGGTCGGAGTGTTTATAACCGGATCGGATACATCCGCCAATGTCCTGTTTGGCCAGCTTCAGGCGATCACCGCTACAGGAGTGGGCATGGATCCTTCCCTTGCATTAGCGGCCAATACCGTTGGAGGAGGAACAGCTAAAATGCTTTCTCCCCAATCCATTGCTCTTGCAGTTGCGGCTGTCGGGCTTAGCGGGAAGGAGTCGGAACTGCTGAAGAAAGCTTTTAAACACAGTCTGTTCCTGCTCGCTTTGGTTTCAGTATTAACTTGGGTGTATTCATGGTAATGAACAACCTGCAAAAAACTCTTATTGCAGGAAAGCTAGCACAACTCTAGGATGATAAAAGGGTCTATTAAATAAGGAGTTGATTGTGATCAATAAGTTTAATGCTAGCTTTGAAGATTGTTATGTTGTGTTGGAAGGCCAGTATCTGAAAATAGGAAACCAATCCCTCGAAAGAGTCTGGAATATCACGGAAGGTATTCCCACCGTGGTTTCTCTGAAAAATAAGGTAACGAACAAAGAATGGCTGACAACAGAGGATACCCACGATTGGTTATCAAATGTTAATCAGAAATATGCATTCTTTAACTCTTCCTTTATCAATGGGGACAAGCTAAGCCTAAGTGTTGAAGCCGATACAGATGATGATTGTGGTGTTGCGAAGAAACATCTTAAAGTACAGGTAAGTATTGAATATTCCGAATGCATAATTAAATGGATACACATAGTTTATCCAGGATCACCGATATTAAGATCATTTATTAACGTAACGCTCAAGGAGGGTGTAATCCTACCTGAACGCATAGAGCAAACAGAGGACGTCCCGGCTCAAAGAGCGTATTTTAAAGAGCTTACCGATGATTATCAGGACAGTTATCCCTTGGAGCCTAATCACTGTGGTTGGAAAAGTGTTGAATTTATTGATGTGACGGACGACTTTGACAACTTGGTGTTTACCAAGGAAGGACTCTTTAACAGACGAGAGCATAGATTTGTTCAAGGAAACCTGTTGGTTGTACATGACCACTTGTCTAAAGAGGGGTTGACCTTAATAAAGGAAGGGCCTACTCCGCATGATTATCTCGGGGATGTTGATAGTGATTATTTCATCAAAGGAATGAATGTATTTACTACAGGCTGGGGTTTTGGTGAGAACGACTTGAATACACACCAAACACTTACCTCTTATGGCAGCACCGTTTTATTGTGGAGTGGGAATGAGGAAGATGCTCTGTCTGCTCTTAATGAATACCATAATGCAATTCATATCTTTAATCCTGAGAAGGACGCTTTCATCATGTCCAATACTTGGGGTGATCAATCTTCTGACGGGAGACTCAGTGAGGAATTCCTGCTGGATGAACTTGAGGTGGCTGCAAGAACGGGAGTTACCTTTTATCAGATCGATGACGGGTGGCAAAATGGTACAACTGCTAATTCAGTTCTTCCAGGCGGGGCATGGGGCAAAGGATATTATAAGCATAATCCTGATTTCTGGACGGTCAATAACAAGAGATTCCCCAATGGACTCGAGCCGATCATCGCTTCCGCTAAGGAAAAAGGAATTAAAATGGGATTGTGGTTCTCTCCAGACTCTATCAATGACTTCGAAAATCGGGAAAAAGATAGCAGTGTATTGATTGATCTTCACAATAAATACGGTATCGCTGCTTTTAAAATGGACGGTATTGAATTCACATCCAAAGCAGGCGAGGAGAATCTTACTAAGCTGCTAAGAAGAGTAATCCACTTTACCGATAGCAAAGTATTCTTCAATATGGACGTGACGGCCGGCATTAGAAGCGGTTATTATGGACAATTACAATATGGTTCTCTATTTCTTGAGAACAGGTTTACAGGTAAATTTGGCGAATGGCCTAACTACTTCCCTCACTGTACTTTGAGAAATATCTGGATGTTGTCACGTTATTATCCTTCTTATCGCTTACAAGCCGAATTCCTAAATGTAAAAAGAAATGTCGAGCTGTATCAAGGGGATGTATTAGCTCCGTCCGCTTGCGGCATAGAATATTCTTTTGCCATTACTATGTTCGCCAACCCACTAGCTTGGATGGAACAGACCGGTTTGGATGAGGAGTCCATTCGTATTCTTGGGGAGATTATTCCTAAATACAAAGAATTTCAAAGCGATATACTGGGAGGCCATGTACTACCTATCGGTGATGAGCCCAATGGAACGACCTGGACGGGATTCCAATCGATTACCTCTGATAACGGCGGGTATTTATTAGTAGTCAAGGAATACAATACCAACCCTCAACACCGATATAAACTATGGAACCTCAGTGATAAGACAATACATCTGGAGAGCATATTGGGATCCGGGGTGCAAGAAACGGTAAGTGTAGACAATGAAGGATATGCAACCTTCCAAATGGATGGAAAGTTTAAATATGCGTTATATAAATATACGACCAGGTAGTTTTTTGATAGACGGGGTATTAGTTACTCCAACATAATGGAGAAAAGGGGCTGTCCCATAAGTAGAATTACCTACGAATGGGACAGTTCTTTTTTTTGGAGTCAGATAGACGGTTGTGCTTGTGAGGACGCTCCGCGAACGGACCGTTGCTACAATCGCTGTTGTGTCCAGATTTTATTTATTCCCCTTAGCGGTGAAAATCCGGACACAAAGGCGACCGCTACCGCTTTTCCGCAATCAGTCCGTCCTCTCCACTATTTTCAGCGGGAACCTTTCTAAAATCGTTTTTAAATATATAGCAAAAAGAAATCGCTTCCGTTCCCAGCGGATGATAGATGTCCTCGAAACCGGCCTTACGTTACCGAAATCAGGCAAGGGAGCTATTGCGAAGCGAGGAAGGATATGCGCTTGCGGTTCGAAGAATGACAGAACCGGAAAGTGTGTTTGAGCAACTGAAGAACAACCGGGGATTCCACTTTTGAGACAGCCCCTTTTGCTTTTTTTACGCTATCTTCTGTTCAAATATCATGCAAAATCACTTCATCAACCACTTCCGAATTAACAACTCGGATGCCCCTTTATAGAATAGATCATGCACCCCGGAACTTAAATTAATAGGGATGTCTCTATATCGTTGAAGCAGAACTCGTTTTTGAGTTTCTTGATGAACGAATGGTAATACCTCTCTAAGTATCTCTTCCTTCTCTCCACCAATAAATACAGCCTGCGGATCCATTAGATTAACCAGTATAGATACTACCTTCCCTAGCGAGCTCCCAATAACTTCCGCCGGGTTTTCCTGATTCATAAGCTCCCGTTCAATCCCCGAGTTGGAGAGAACCCCCTCTACACAACCCGAATTCCCACAATAACATTCATAATCTGAATGACCGAGCGGGATATGAGCAATCTCTCCAGCAAAACCTCTAACCCCATGGAAGATGGACCCGGAATGAGACAAGATCCCAAGCCCTAAGCCCTCTCCAATGTATAAAAACAAGACGTTATCGTACCTTTGGCTCTCGCCTTGCATCGATACAGCTAGCGCAGCTAGGTTGGCATCATTCTCTATATATACGGGTAAATTAATCTGATTGCTGATTACCGTTGCAAGATTGTAGTTATCCAGAATAGGAAGAGTGCTATTAACCACGCCTCCAGTTTGTTTATCATACAAACCCGGTATCACTAATGTAGCACCCAGTAGTTGTTCGTGATTGATCTCAGCTTGTTGAAGTAGTTCATGAAATCCCTTCACACAAACAGATACTAAATCCTGTATGTTACTATGGCTCAGATAAGAAATTCTTTCTTCTATTAGAGGCTTGTTGTGTAAATCAATGAGCAACAGCCTCACTTCGTTCTTATACGTGAAATCAATACAAAAGCTAATTCGAGCATTCACATTAAGAGCTAGGAGTTCGGATGGGCGTCCACCGGATTGTGCACTTTTCAACCCGGTGATGAAAATATTCTCATCTATTAATTCGTTACATAAATTTGAAGCTGTAGCAAAGCTTAGGTTTAGTTCTTTAGCAATTTCAGCCTTCGAAATAATCTCTCGGGAGCGAAGAAGATCAACGATTCTCATTTTGTTAAAAAGCCTTAATTCCCTAGTATTACTCACTTCTCTACGATTAGTTACACTTTGTGAGGTAGTTCTTGGCATCCCTTGCAGCTCCTACTAAAGCAAAATTTTGCTTTATTGAATTTGTTATTATAAGTAATATAACAAATCCGGGTTATTCTGTCTAAGGATTGATTAGTTATTTAATAATTCATTAATATCGTTCCACTGAACATGAAAACCTGTATCACGTGAGATCACAGTTGCCGCTACTGCATTCCCCAGTCCAACACATTTAGGTATTTCCCAACCCATGGATAACCCATAAATGAAGCCTGCATTATAAGAGTCACCAGCGCCTACGGTATCTCTTACCTGGACTTTATATCCCTTTGTATCTACATTCCTATCTGTATCTTTATAAATGCTACCACCGCCACCTCTTTTGACGACTATCCCCTTTCTACATAAGGCTGCTAAAATATCTAATGCTTTATTAGGATCATCTTCATTTGTAATGGCACTTGCTTCAATCTCATTTGGGAGAAAATAGTCTACAAAAGGTAATAAATTTGTGATATCATCTCTCGTTTTCTGATCCCATCCATGTATCGGCCATCCGGTATCGAATAAGGTTATCATTCCAAGTTCAGTTGCTTTCTTAAATATCTTCCTGGCATCAATATTAGGGGATAGAAGAAAGTATCCAGTGAGTAAAATGAATTTGCAATTCTGGGCATTTGATAAATACTGAATGACTTCCTCGCAGGTCGTCTCAAACATTGAGCCCGGATAAGTCACAAAGAGCCTTTCACCGTCACTGCGATTCAAGGATAGCGACATACCCGTTCCTTTTTCACCTGTTTTTAAGCCATCTACATTTACTCCAGCTTTCCGGAGAGTTTCCTTTAACTCTTGGCCACGCTGATCATTACCAAGGGTGGAGACCATATGCGTCTCCATTCCTAAAGATGCCAGAACGAGTGCTGAATTCGCTGCACAGCCTCCAAGTCTTTCTTCATATGATTCTACGGTTGTCTCTGTGCCCCACTCGGGAATCCTATCGATTGATTTCATTAATACGTCTATGTTGGCATTGCCAACAATACAAACGCCTTCACCTTTATCATTAATGGACATAGAATCCCCTCTCCATCATTGCTTATCTTGCACAACATTCCTTATTCTTTATGAGTCACTTTCGTAATCCACTTGAACCCGCTTATCCCAAATCGCTCGGCTAAGGAATTTGCTGCCATTTGCACAGGATATATATCAACTAAAGTTGAGAAATACTCATCTAACTTCACTTGCGCTCCCCGACTCCTTACATATCCAGCATCGTGGGCAATTCTAGCAATCCCTTCCTCAATTACAATGACCTTAGCCCCACAATTAACCAACTCTTCTACAAAAGAATGAGCAAATTCACTTGTTGCGCCCTGTGATGCAAACACAAATATCAACGTTTCATCGGTCACTGTCTCCAGAGGTCCGTGTCGAAATTGGGCTGCTTCCATACATTCTGCCGGAACCTTTACCAACTCTTTAAAGGTCAGGGCTCCCTGTAAGGCCGAAGCTACAGCAGGCCCCCTGCCAATCAGATATACAGCATTTGCTGCTTGAACCCATTCTGTGACTTGGCCCCAATCGATAGAGGCTAAATTCGTATCTAATTCACTGATTTTACTTGAAGCGGCCTGAATAGAGGCAATGGCAAGGTCGGGACTCAGCCCCGCTAATGAACCACATAACAACAACGTGACAGCAAGGGCTGCAGTATAAGTCTTACTTGAGGTTGTAGACTCATCACCAGCAAATAGAGGAAATACTAGACTTGACCCTCTAGCTAATGTACTCGCAGGATCATTTGTAATTCCTATAACTTCGACTGTAGGGGGAAGCTGCTGTAATATTTCTTTAATTTCTATACTTTCTCCAGACTGCGATATAAGAACCAGCAGAGATTGATCTAGCATCGTCTTCATTCCATAGTGAAGCAATTCTGAGGCTTCCACATAAATCGCTTGAATGCCAAGTGACCATAAATAGTTACCTGCTAGTCTAGAGGCTGCATATGAACTTCCCATTCCGCTAAAAATCACCCGACCTGCATAACGTTCGGCAAGATTTTTGCTTGATCTTAGCAACTCTCTGCCCTCCTCCGTTGAATAATAGGAAGCCACTTGTTGTAATACATAAGGTTGCTCTAACATATCATCGCTAAATTTTCTCAAATTCCTCATCCCTTCTTTAATTATTGTCGACTTACTATAAGTATTATAATATCATTCCGAGCCAAGACCAGCTATAACACCGGTCACTACTTGAAAATAACTACCTCAATATATATAGGGTCAAAATCTCAAATGGCTGAAGCTCTAGAACTATTTTACCATCAATAAAACTTAAAGCATCCTCTGTCTTTTCTTCCCTCAGATTCGATTTCCAAGCTTGCTTGGCTCCCTTTACCCATAACTCAGCTTTAGTTGTAATCCCCGCAGATTCATACACACGTATCAACATCCCATCGGTACCTGTCTCCGGTGTTTTCACAGCAGAGAGGACAACATTGCTTGGCGATAGACTCATCCATGAGGTAATAGCAGCTTGTTCCGGTATTTCCTGGTGATACACCATACTTGTTAGTTTCTCATTAGTTTCTTGTGCAAGTTGGAGTACACTTGCATCCGACCAAGTTCCTGAATATGGAACAATAACAAAATCAAAGGAGTGATTGCCATGTTGGGAGGAAGTCTTATCAATAACCATGCCCGCATATTCGGTTTGGGGAGCACGAAGTATAGTAGTTGACATTGTACCACTACTCACTTCCACTCCAGCGGCCCCCGTATTAATTAAAGCAATACCATGGTGTTGATCTTCAATCGCAACAAAGCGATGAGCAGGCCATTCTCCTTGTGCTGTCCCACGAACACGATATGATTTACGGTGTACAGTTCCAAATGGAATTTCATAGATACCTATACTGCTATCAAGCTTAGTCGGGAGGTTGAACCGGAGACGGCTTCCCTCTCCTTGCCAATTTAAATTAAATTTCACATCCAAAGCGGGTTTTCCTTGTATCAATTCAAACTCTGCTTCCCAAGTTAGAAATCCCTTTGCACCAACCTCAGGTAACTCAGGAAATTCACCTTTCAAAACAAGCCGTTGCCCAAGTAAAGTTGCTTCGTACTGTGTAATTTCGATAGTGCTGATATTGGCAGGAATAGGTTCTCCTACGAGCTCTTCGATCTGAAAACTGCCTTTATCACGCTGTACTGAAAGAAGGTCTCCAACATTTTCTATCAAAGTTGTACCCGTTTCCTTCCAAACCAATCGCTTGATCATATATTTCGAATCGCATTCCAGTCTTATATACTCATTCTCAATCATTCCTTCATCGACCTTTATACCACGCTCTTCATCTGTAACTCCATATTCAAGGGTAAGAATACTTGAACCCATGGGTGGAGTCTCCGCTAGCAGTCTCAATTGACCCTCCTTGAGATCAAACGGAACTATTGTTCCATTGGATAATACCTGCTTCACCCCAGTTAATTGCTTATCCAGTGGAATAACCACTACATCCCTACGTTTCCAAGGTAGACTGTTGAACACTTGTATAGCGCTCTTACCTGTAAGCGTGGTTGTTCTCGAACGCGGTTGATAAAGGGCTCTACGAATAACATCTTGTGCAATTTTTTCTACGCTGTCTAAACTCTTCATCAGTCCAGTGAATACTTCGGTCGGGTGTGAGCCCGTGAATACATCATGAAACTGAATGTAAGCCAACTCCCACCAAGCTTCATCCAGATGCTCCTGCCATTGGGTCATTTGTGTGAGCGATGCCCATTTCTCAGCTTGCAGTACTTTCGTCTCGACTTCTCGATTACGTAGGCGAATCGCAATCCGCTGGGAGAATGTCCCGGTGAATTCAGGATTCAAATCACCATTAATTACAGGCCAACTTGTATTCGTTGCTTCTAAAGCATCAAAAAATTTACTATAAGTAGAATATTGCCATAGCCCATCTTGTCCATAGGCATTCCCCTGTTTCACGTGATAATCCGGGCGAAGAGTAATTAACATCTCATTTTCTGTCTGAGCTGTAATAAGAATCGGACCTTCACCCTCATGTTTTGCAGCTTTTTCAAAAAGCTTATCCACATCATTCCAATCATTTACAAAACCCCAATATAACTGACCATGCTTAACATAGGGTGAATAGACATCCATCCCCACGATCAGAAGTTCAGTACCATCAATACCCTTAGAAATAAATACATCATCATTTATTTGCCCACCGAATCGATTCGCCATTAATCGGCTATAGCCGAATTGCTTAAGGATTTGCGGAATTTGCGCGTTAATGCCAAAGGTATCTATAAGCCAAGGGGTTTCGACGTTTACCCCTAAATTCTCCTCTACCCATCTTAAGCCGATAAGTTGGTTGCGTACAAAGCACTCTCCGTTAGGGAAGTTGGTCTCCAAGGTAGACGCCATACCTCCAACCATCTCTATACGACCTGCTTGAACATAATGCTTTACTCTGGCCAGCAGATCAGGGCGGCGTTCTTTCAATAATCTATAATGTGCCGCTTGTTCTATCGTGTAGGTGAATGTGGGGTGAGAATCTAACATATCCAACACTTTAATCAAGAAGGAATCGAACACCTCTTCCATTTCGTACCTAGTCTTTTTCCATGCTAAATCGATATGAGTATTACCGACAACCCAATATTTTTGCTTAGTCATAAAAGTCTCCCTCATCCTTATAAATTTGTAATGAACAGCATGTTATCCCTTAACCGCACCAACCATAACACCTTTGACAAAATATTTTTGTAAGAATGGATAAACCATAATAATAGGAATTGTTGTAACCATAGTCATAGCTGCTTTAAGTACTTGAGGAGTCAAATACTGAACTCTATCGGCGGACTTCATAGTAGCAATTTGATTCGTTTGCTGTTCCATTAACATTTTCGATAATAGACTCATTAACGTATTCAGATTAACATTTCTAGTATATAAAACGGTATCCAACCAACTATTCCAATTCCATACCGCGTTATATAGAGCTATTGTAGCGATTACAGGTGTAGACAGAGGAAGAATGATACGGAAGAACATCCTATACTCACTTGCACCGTCAATCATTGAAGCCTCAGTTAAGGAGGGAGGGATTGCATTAAAGAATGTCCGCATGATGATTACGTTGTACGCCCAGACCAAATTCGGAATAATATAAACCCAGAAGGTGTCCGTCAATCCAATATTTTTGTACAATAAATAGGTAGGTATAATCCCGGCATTAATGTACATGGGTAAAAGGAATAAAATCAAATAGAAATTGTGACCTATTAACTTCTCCTTCGTAAGACAGTAGGCAACCAAGCTAGTACATATCAAAGCGGATAAAGTTCCTACGATTGTTCGTGATACGGAGACAAAAATGGCATGGTAGAGTGTAGGATCATCAAAAATAATTTTGTAGTTTTCCAATGTGAATTTGCGGGGCCAAACTGTGATACCTCCCCTTAATGCATCAACCCCCTGGTTAAACGATAAGGCCATAATGTATAAGAAAGGATAAAGAACACTAATGGAGAATAAGACCATAAATATATAGAGACCCACTAAGAAAACTCGATCCATTCCCGTAGATTTCTCAAAGTTTGATTGCATAGAGATTGCCTCCTCTCACCATAGTCCTTGACCTACCATTTTCTTAGTAATCTTATTTACGAAAATGATTAGCATAATACTTACACCCGATTGGAATACACCCACAGCCGTTGCATAAGAATATTCCCCTGCGTGAAGACCTCGCTTATACACATAAGTATTTATTACCTCCGCATAGTCCATGACCAGTGGGTTATACATTAATAATTGTTGCTCAAAACCACCTTGCAAAAGGTATCCAGAGTTCAAAATTAATAAGATAGCTATAGTAGGTGTAATGGCTGGTAATGTAATATGCCACATTCGTCTGAAACGCCCAGCTCCATCCACATAGGAAGCCTCATAGGTTTCCTGAGGAATTCCAGCGATAGCAGCCAGATATATAATGGCGCTCCAGCCAATGGTTTTCCAAACCCCTTGAATCGTTATGATGATCCAGAATAAATTCCCCTGTTCCAGAAATGGAATACCCTCGTTGATGATTCCTAGTGAAATTAACCACTGATTAATAGAACCCGTTCTACTCAATAATTGTGTGAATAACGTTGCAGTAACCGCCATAGAGATGAAATAGGGTAGGTAGGATATCGATTGAATGATGTTCTTTATATATTTATTGAAGATCTCATTCAACAAGATCGCAAATACAACAGCTGCAATGGTCCCGAAGATTAGACCCATAAGACTCATAGCCAGCGTATTTCTAAGGATTGTAAGCGTAAATTTATTATCGAAGAAACTAATGAAATGTTTAAATCCAACCCATGGACTGCCTATAAATCCCTGAGCAATTGTATAATCCTTAAATGCAATAATGTTTCCTAGAATGGGTACATAATAGATAACTATGGCCCACAATGCCATGGGAATCATGATTAGCTGAAGTTGTTTTTGCTGTTTAAATCGTTTCCATCTCATCGCCTGAGCTCCTTTCATTATTTTTGTAGAAGAACCCCCAATAACATTGAGGGTTCTGGGGTCTTCTCCTTTGTAGAATTAAGATTACTTATCTGCTTCTACGGTATTTAATTTCTCCGGATCTTTATTCAATGCCTCGGCAAGTTTGAGCCAATTTTCTTCCAGAGCTGTGCTTAATTCATCTAACCCATCTGATTTCATCTGTTGAGTTGCTTTTCCCCATTCTTTCTCACTTGCTTCCGCATTCGGAGCTACGATGGCCTTAATCATTCGGTCTTTGATATAACCATTAATCTTGATTAAAGCTTCGAAGGCCTCTGGATGATTCTCTTTCTTCAAATCACCAGCTCCAGATACAATTTGTGTATAAGAGAATTGCTGCCAGTCCTTATTGTTGTAACCTACCCATTTGTCATCTTCGAATACTTTTTGAGCATTGATATCGTTGGCATTCCCGTCCTTATCCACTCCAGCCAAACTCGGGAATATGTTAAACCAACCACCGACACCATATTTTTTAATAACATTGGTATCCCAGCTCGCATAGCCCTTGGCAACTTCATCAATGGGTACATTTTTGCCCTCTACTTTGTTATAAGTCACACCCTCAACACCTGCATTTACTAGTAAACTTCCTTCTTCTGTAGAAAGGTAATCAAACAATCTCATCACGGCTTCTACCTTCTCTGACTTTTTCGAAACCATGATAGAGGGCCCTCCGATACCCCAATACCCATTAGCAAAGATAGACTTTACTTCAGGATTATCAATTAAATAAAACATAACCATTCTTTTCTCATCATTACCTTCTGACAATGCAGCCTGTGACTCACTCAATCCAGAGACATTGCCTAAAGCGCTAAATACCTCTCCATTAGATAAAAGCGCTTCATTCTCTTCTTGCTTAAACGTTGCAAACCCTTTCGGGATATAATCACCAGTGTACAACCGATTTAGAAAGGATATGGCCTTTTTTGTATACGGATTATCATATAGGAAGTAGCCTTTTCCATTCTCAAATACAGTATTTTGTCGACTTTGTACCCCCGTACTCATTATCATTGTTTTGTAAGCATCCTCCCCCTCTATAAGGACAGGTGCCATTTTCGGATAAGTATCCTTTACTTGATCAAGTAGACTCATATACTCATCTACAGTAATGAAGGAGTCACCCTCGTTATTCCTACCCAGTTTGTCATATCCAAGTTCCTTCAAGATATCGTATCTCATATAAAGTGTATTAATCTGCAGATTTAATGCGTATTTCGTCGGAGCATTCCAGTTCCAGTTACCTAGTGCATATATCTTTCCGTCATCTTCTCTCCAGTTATCGAAAAACGGACTAAGATTCTTTTTAATGTTGGGTCCATATTGTTCAATTAATTCATCGAGCGGTTGTACATAACCACCCGAGATCAGTCTTGTCTTGCGATCATCATAGGCAACGACAATGTCCGGCAATTCATCAGCAGCCATCATCATATTAAGCTCTGCGTCGGCATCTTCGGACTTGAGTGTAGTGACATTAACAGTAATACCCGTTCTTTTTGTTATTTCCTTCGCAATGGGGTCTGTCCATGAGGGATCAACAATGCTCGAAGGCCAAGATTCTGCTAGGTACATCGTCACTGATTCTTCCTTCGCACCGCTACTTTTTTCTTCATTCACAGACTTATTTTGCTTATTTCCACTACAGCCTGAGAGAGTAATTACGGACAACATAACAAAGATTAGAATTAATAATGCCTTCTTCCTCATTTTAACGCCCCCTCTTAATCTTTTAGCAAAAGAATCTGAATTCTGACGGGCTCAACACGTTAAAGTTACCTTCCAAAGTTACACCTCAGGCACCCCCTCCTTAAAGCGCTTTCATTACTGAATACAAGTACTTTTTACATTCTAGACTTGAGACTGTTTGATGGTACTCATGAGTTTCTCCACTTTAATAACCTTTTCATTTAATAACCAACTAATTATAAGTCTTATATTAACTGCCTTCAGATTATCATATGTCTCTTTATATTGTCAATTGCCACGTAATATATAAGAAAAACCGAGACATTAAAATGTCTCGGTTACTATGGAACTCCACTGCGAGTAATGCTTTGATACTGCTATTATGAACGGTCTTGAAGATTATAAATACGGTACACTAATACGGCTAGTTCTGCTCTTAAAGAGTAGGCTTTCGGATTTAGATTCTTTCCATCCCCCTGCACAATCCCATTCTTCATTAGTGTGGCCACACTGTCCAAAGCGTAATTTGACACTTGGCTGCTATCACTGAAGGCACTTAAATCTGCTGCCGTACCAGTCACCGGTAACACTTTACCCGCCACCTTAATAGCTCTTGCAGCCAGTACCATCATTTCCTCTCTAGTGATAGATTGTACAGGATTGAATTTATTTCCATTACCATTCGCTATACCCAAAGCCTTCGCTATCCCTACTTCACTATAGTAATAGCTACCGATATTAACATCTTCAAAGTTTGAGCTCACTTCCGCCTCCAAGCTCAGTGCACGCACTAGGAGGATAATGAATTCTGCCCTTGTGATTTTTTCACCTGGTGCAAACATAGTATCGCTCGAACCCTTAATAATTCCTTTAGAGACCAGAATTTCAATCGGTTCTTTGGCCCAGGCAAAGCGCCCTAGATCCTTGAAACTCTGTACCTCATAACCAACGGCGTATAGACTGAAATGACGGGTTATAAAAGTGACCTTACCCGTTGTGGAATTATACTTTCCAGTTGGTATTTTAACAACATTACCTGCTCCATCGATATACCAGATCGCAATATGCTCTGGTTTCTTTAACTCTTCTGCTGTCGGTTGATAATCAAAGGATACGGTAACCGGAGCCTGGTTGTTTCTCCACTCTATCCGTTTGCCGTCAATCAGAACAGACAATTCAAGTACCGGTTTGTCGCCCAGTTTCTCTTTAAGTTGTTGGTTTAGGCTGGAGATATCTGCACTGGTTATGCTTATATCTACTTTGGAGGCACCTGCCAGATCCTTTTCTTTAAGAAAATTGCCGGGCAGGGTGATGTCCGCAAATTCCGTCTTAATTTCTATTTCTTGCTTGGTAGATCCGTTGCTGTTCTTGAAAAAATCAGCTGGCAGACTTTGCACATAAGTTAGTGCTCCTTCAACCTCTTTTAATTGTAAAATCGCTTTATTTTTTGAAAACTCATCACCCTGAGCTTGAGTAAATAAATTCTGAAGTGTTATTAAGTCAAGGTCTGCCTTAGCCGTTGTACCACTCAACGTTGGAATTAATTGAGCTGTTGCACCTACACTAACTGGTGGTTTCGGGCCGTTTCCATTTCCATTTCCATTCCCGTTACCGTTACCATTCCCGGCGGGTTCTACAGTTACAGTAGCAATAGCCTTTAAATCAGTGTTGCCAACCGCACCGGTTATGGTAATAGTACCTGCTGTTGCATAACTTCTAGGATTAATTGCACTCCATACTACCTTCACATTAGAAGTGGAATTATCACTATATACTACCGTAACCACTGTAGGTAAGACAGGAGCAGTTCCCGCTTTAGTACTAACCGAAACAGGATTGATACTTGTTATAGTGGGAGCTTCCTTCGATGTTACTGTTACATTAGCCATCGCCAATATGTCAGTACCATATACAGCTCCACTTACCGTAAAGCTTCCTGCACTTGCATAACTGCTAGAATTAATTTCATTCCATTTCACGTTTACACTAGAAGTCGTATTATTACTATATACTGCAGTAACCACGGAAGGGAGCGAAGGTGCAGTTCCAACTTTAGTACTCACCTCTACAGGGTTAAAGCTGCTAATAGTAGGGACAACTCCCGCACCAACAAAGGTTACATTTCCAAACCATTGAGTAGAAGCATGGGAATTAAACCGTTGGTTACTCCACATGGTTGCATTATCCCGAATACCATCAAAGTTGCTATCATCACTGGCGCCTGCATCGAACCCAATGACTGTTCCAATAGAACCGGTTAAAGTTCTTAGAGGGAGTGCGGCTTCAATAACATAGCCACCATCTACGATCCTGGCCTCTGATGTAAAGCTACTTGCTGAGGCATTTTTACCAGCGCTTCTAAAGTTCAGATAATTCACACGGTAATGACTATCGTCTGCTTGATAGGAAGTTGAATCCGCATTGTTTTCATCAATGAAAAATTCCATTGAATCATGCTCAAACAAATTACCACCTGAAGCATTCAAATTGGCATCCTTAACTTCTGCTAAGACATACAAATTCTTTTCATCCCATAGCAAACGTACGGTTGCCTCTGGTGCCATTTTTGTCGGATCACTGATCTTAAGCGCCTGAAAGCTCTGTGTTGTTGACCAGATATCGTCTATTTCCCCATCTATTACAGCTACACCTTTGGATGCATTCGCCTCCAAGATTTTGTCAGCGGGTGCAGGAATGAATTGCACTGCATCCTCAACTAAGTAATTTGCATTGCTATAATTGGTTTCGTATGCCCCGATATCTACCCGTGAATGTGCACCAGAACCTGAATATGGACGAGCATTACCTTCTAAGTCTTTCATTATTGCTTGTACACTATTTAATACAAAGTCACGGGTACCATAATCGATAGCAGGTGAATCTGACCCGAGACGGAAGTCATAAACAGAATCTGTCACGGACACAAATTTAGGGTCTAGGACTCTTTCATTTTGCCCTAGGAACCGGGTTTCGCCGCCGTATAGATTATATGCAAAAAGGTTATTCCAACCACTGTTTAGATTCGCATATTCACCAGCCTCATCCCTTGCAATAGAGATGTTATTAAGGAAGACCGAATTGTCACTGGCCTGAGCATCCATATTCGGATACTTTAAATTTGGACTTTTACTATTTTTATAAATCGTATTGTTGATAACATAGACATTATTGCTTCTATAAGCGTGTATTCCACCGCCGCCGTTGTTATAAACAATATTATTGAATACTAGTTTTCTTCCGTTATAATTGTCATCCACATCAAAGATAATTCCATTTCCATCTGAATACCCTTTGGTTCTTTCCCATTTGACCTTGGTTTCATTATCATAAACTCTGTTGTTGCTTACAATAATTTTGTAATCTGTTGTATTCTTATCAAATTCCCAATCATTGATAAAACTGATACCGCTAGTTGCGTACATAGTGTACCAGCTATTGGAGTGAATTTCATTGTTGTCAACGGTGATATAATCCCCGGAGCCGCCAGCGCCTCCACCTGCCATATGATGGATTAGGTTATTCTTCACCGTGATATGATGACCATTAAAGCTAAGCCCATTGGTATTGGTCAGTGCATATCTATTCCATAGAGATCCGCCAGCTATCTTATGTTCGTAATTAGCTTCACCCTGTGCCAATGTTAGACTTAAGTTAGTTCCTTCGATCTCTATACCCTCGAATACGATGTAGTTGGCTTCAATCTGAACCATGTCCCACACCCCTTCTACGTTCGGGGTAAGAAGCAGCTTCGGTTTATTAAGTGGATCATAGGCCTTGTAAGTAATATTATGAATGACTCCGTTCTTATCTACACCTCCAGAGCGATTAATGAGAACAAAATCATTCGCGTTTGCTAATGGAGAATATACACCCGGCATGATATTTACCGTATCCCCTGGATTGGTTACACTTGCAGCTTTATTGATCGTCTTGAACGGAGCTTCTGTGGATTTACCATCATTTGTGTCAAGACCGGTCGGGCTTACAAAATAATCTACCGGCGCACCAATATACGGCTGTTCAATGAATAGTTTCCCTGGATTGGGATTGATCATCGGAGCAGTACCTGCAGAGTTTGATCCGGACAGTTGGATATCATCAACCAGTATTTTGCTTTCCAGACGAGGGCCTTCCTTTGCTTCTAAGTAGAAGCCTTTCAGTCCACCTGTATAGGCATCAAGTTGCATAGGCTCACTGTTCACGATCTTGGTACCATCCAGATACATGTCATAGCTATTGGTATCCAGATGGAACACCAGCTTGACCTTATAGACTGCATCCAAGCTCCATGGCGCTCTTTCTGCTAGGGCTCCACCTGTTGTATTGTTCGAACGTGCGTAGATTTTTCCGTCCATTCCAAAGGCAAAGATAGTACTCTCTAATCCACCTGCGCTAATTAGCTTGAAGATGTAGTTTGCATTGTCATCTTTAAGCATAAAGCTGGATTCGAGTGTATAGCTCTTCATAGACACTGGAGTTATCCATCTCGAATGGAAAGGAAAACCAATGACGCTTAGTTTGGCTGCCGGGGATGTAACTTCAGCCCAACGGGAATCTCCGGCATTTACGATCTTAACTGTATTAGTGGAAGTACTCTTAATTGCAGATCCACTAATCAGTGGTGAATTTAAAGTTGTGTCTGTAGCAGTGTTGCGAATTACGGGATCTACATCGTTAGTCTCAAAGTTGGTGCTTCTGAAGCTTTGATCCCCAACTTCAATAGATTTCTCGGGTACAATTTCAAACCGATCGATTACTGGAGTGGCATTCGCACCGATTCGCTCAATCTTCAGGGTATTGATCCCTTCGTTTAAGGTTATCCCTGCTAGTTCCTCATACTTCCAATTGGACCATGTAGTTGTAGACAGGCCCTTGGCATCTTGAACACGGACATCATTTACCGTTACGGCATAAGGTCGAGCTGAATTACCCAAGCTATACCTTACTTTAATGGTGTATTGTCCAGTACTTGGAACTACTACGTTGTTATACAGCATATAACCAGTGGCACCCGCAGCGATACTAACATACCCAGTTCCCGAAAAGCCGGGTGCAGTTCCAACGTTGGCCGCGATGGCTACATTTAAATGAGCTGCTCCTGCGCCTGTCTCCGCTTCGAAGATCGTCTCATAGGGGATCACTTCAAGGAGATCCACTGAAGGACCATCATTGCTTTCAGAAGCTAACTTAATCGAATTGCTTCCTGAATTTAGAAGGACTACAGCAGTTAGCGTACTCCAGACTGGTGTCCCTCCAACTCCTGTTGCTTCTCCATTAAAAGTCATATATTTCTGACCGTTCACAAATAAACTGACCGGTTTAGGAGTTGCAGCATTCATATTATTGTATTTGATATTTAAAATATAATTTCCGTAAGTGGCTGCTTGAACAGTTGTCCATGTAATACTTGCAGAATTGGCCTTGGAGCCTAAGTCGGCATATTCTATGCCCTCTAATGTCTTAACCTCGGCATCTACCAGTGTTGCATCTTCAGCCTCATACTTCGTTTCGCCTGCAGCGTAAGCCTTAGTGCCAGGCACAATTGGTGCAAGAAATCCGGTTATCACTAATGATAACATCAACAATAGTAGTCCAATCTTCTTCAAATTGTTCTTCCTCCCTCAATTATGGCCTTTGGTTAACTTCCAATCTCTTGCAAGTGATGTTACTATTTTCACCACCCTTCAAGTCATGGCATAGTTGGCCCTTTCGTGTGAAGCGTTTACATTAAGCTAAGACAGAATACCAATGACGTTAATCCTATTCCACAATAACCCTATATTAAGCATAGCTTTCCTGCATTAAGACTTATTTGGGTTTACGAAATCAACCGATTATGATTGGAGAATAAGGCCTTCCCATCAGAAAATCATGACTGTTGCATGCCATTGACCCAAAAAGCAGAGCAGCGAATCTCCAGTAACGGGAACTCGCTGCTCTGCTCTCATTTATATACTCTTTTCAAATACGACTAACTCATTCGATGGAATGGAATTTCGTAGTTGACATTATGCAGTCTGATTTTGCAGAAAGCCTGATCTGCGCCGCTAACTACTTCCAGATATTCTAGTTGTTCTCGCTGAAACTCACTGCGGTAAGGGAGAATGACCGAGGCATATCTCCTGATCCCGGATGTATCACCAAGATCTGACATCACAATTCGGGTGGATGGTCTGAGATGATCCATCCTGTCTGAAATGTTCGCCTTCTGCTCTTCGCCAGATAGTGATGCTCCGGTTGTCCAGATAGCTACGTTCACCTCATTGCCCTGAGTGTATGCAATTTGCCGATCTTGATCCCAGTCAGCTTTAAGCGCATCCAGGTGCCAGTTCAACTGAATAGTATCCTGTTCTATAAGGCCTGAAACTTCGTCCAGCACCAGCAAAAATTTATCTGTAAACAGAACCAGGTCCCTGCGATGAACAGCGGGTTCGTAATTATAATGAACTGCCGATGTCCGAATCCAATCTCCGCCATCGACAACATTCTCAATATCCCCCGGCTTTTGTGGACCATACTCCCATGAAGACAGGTATTCGAAAGGATCCTTCCCGTTGATCGTTAAGGTATTATGCCAAGCCGCTGACTTGAATTTGCGGCGTTCCTCTTGCCACCAGTAATTGTAACGTCCGGGATCTACCACTAGCGGCCGTCCCCATGCCGTGAAATCAAAGGAAGAAGGGTCAATATGCGCATGTCCGTTATATACAGGAGACCGACATACAAAAAATACACTTAGTGCTTTCTTCGACCAATCGGAACGCAGTGAAACCTGATGAAGTTCTTTATCCCAGAAGGTACGGGGAAGATCTTCATTAGCTCTTCTTACGGGGTCACTTAAGTTGTCCGATAACTCTATCAAGTTCAATAACTCAGGATGATCAAATAAGTGGGAGGTCAGAGTATTACGAAACTCTTCCACTCCCATCAAAGATTGGAGAAGACGCGCCGGTTGCTGTTCCCCCAGATAGAGAGCTCCCAGTGAGATCGTTATCGCTGCATGGTAATCTGCGCTGGAATCTCCCCAAGGCACAACTTGGCCGGTGGGTCTGCAAGTCTGAATGCAATAATGCATGGCGTGGCGGAATTTCTCCACAAAGGTATCCGATAAAGTAAGACCGTTCTGACGAGCTAGCAAAACAACCTTCCCCATATGAACAGAGGTGAAATTGTGGTAACTCGGGCAACCTTCGAGCTGACCTCCCTGACTTGAGAATTGAGAAAGCATACAACGCTCCAGTTCCTGCAGAGCGAATTGGCTCCACTCCGCTGATTCCTCAAGCTCCGTAAAATTCATTGCAAGCGAGAAGAGCCCCCACATCTCAGTCAAGTAATAATTATGATCTGCGTCGGGCCATAACTTTGGGCAAACCTCACGTAATATCCGGCCATGCTCGTATATGGATTTAAGAATCGTAGGCTTCACAGAATCCAGCATGCCAGGTATTTGTTCCATGATCCTGATTACGAACGGCCATATGTTGCCCATCCGTTCGCCCACTTCCAGTTGACGCCATGGATCTACAGAATTGTATAGCCGTTGAGCATCTTCAGTATTGGTCGTTAGTAACGGCGCCGGACAAGACTGAATCCAATCGAGAAGTTCGGTCAACACGCAATCGATATACTTTCTTTCATTCGTGAGGAGGTACGCTTGAGTCAAGATTAACCAATGATGCATCCGGTTCAGCATCCAGACATAACCGTTGTTATTGACCTTGTTATCATGCCAATCCGGCGGGCTTCCCACCAAGAGCCATTGTCCGCGTGTCCCTGACAGAATCTGTTTGCCCATTAGGGCCATGTCCGCAGCATACAGTGTTTCCTGTAGATAATCCTGAGAATGGCGACGGATATAATTGCTTACCTCTGTATACTCTGATATAGAAGATGCTCTCTTCATAGGTTCCATACTCCTTACGAAAGAGGATTTATTTCGTCAGAAATCTCTTTCAGAAGTTCTCCACCCTCTTCGAGCCGATAAACACTTCCTGTACCGTTATCCTTAATCACAAGTCCACCATCCGATTTAACTTCTACGGTGAGACCTCCATCCCTATTCGGTGATTCTACAAGATATACGTTGGGTGCATAATTAAAAATATGCCAGCCTGTAATATTATCAATAGCGTCCATAGCGAAGGCATACACCATTACATGCTCCTTCGCATATTCATTATTCTCATAGGTGACACGAAGCGCGCTGCCTTCCTTTCCTTGACCGTCCTGATTGGGCAGTGAGTGATAATAATCATGCATGAATCCCCAGGATAACTTCCGATCACAGGAAGAACTCACATTCCCTGAAAAGCTATCCATTAAGAAAAACTTAGTCGCTGCTCCACCCCGCCGGAGAACGATCTTCGTATCGGAGTAAAGATTTGTTTGTAATTTACTGTCTCGATTATTTAACATGAAGTGCGTTTGCGTCTTCACGGGTACATCCGTAGTAATCCTGTCAATAATCATCATGACATTTGGAAATGACGTTACCCATGTCCGCTCCGCTTTTAAAATGGAGGGTCCGTATAACGCCTCAAGATCGGAACGTACAACGGTTATTCCATCCTTACTGCTAACCACTTCCCGTTTAACTAAAGATTCTTGGGGATTCCAGAAGTTCACTCCCTCAATCGTTTGCTGTACCAAGGGATCCTTCTGACCTTCCACTTGAAAAGTCCATGT
This sequence comes from Paenibacillus wynnii, assembly GCF_000757885.1. Classification (NCBI taxonomy): domain Bacteria; kingdom Bacillati; phylum Bacillota; class Bacilli; order Caryophanales; family Paenibacillaceae; genus Paenibacillus; species Paenibacillus wynnii. The sequence continues at coordinate 401,826 of NZ_JQCR01000002.1, forward strand.
GTTATGGGAAAAAGTTGCAATAGATTTCGCTTGGGTTTCCAATCGATAGCAAGCATGACCCGGATCGATGAAGAAACGTTCATTATGATGAGCTAGTATAAAAGAACCTTGATCCATATGATTATGACTGGTTACATTAAGCACATCATAGCCGGCCTGCATTCCCATTACCGTTCCATTATTCTGCCAGCCGTCTCGAATGATGACGTTCCCTGCCTCGAATTCCTGCGATAGCGGAAGTCCTGCTGCTTCAGGAGACAATGGTGCCGCCGCCTCGGCATAATGGAGCAAGCTCATGAACTGAAAGGAGTTAATGAAGCCAAAGGTTGCTAATTCATTTCTTTCTAATTCTAGAACAGAATACGTTTCCTCAAACAACCATCGAGCCAATCCAGCCAACTGTGGGGATTCTTCCTTAGCGCGTTTGGCCACCTGTAAAAGAAGATTGGCACTCGGACGGAAAATGGCTGCTGAATCTCCAAAGTTGAGGGAGCGTGGCATAATCTTCTCTTCGGAGGTTCCAAGTGGTTTCATGTACATCAAGGAGTGAACAGCCCATGGAATACAACGGGCGTAACACATCAAATCCGTTTGCTTAGCCAGTTCTGGATCATAACGGGTTAGCATTTCCTGAAAATTGCTCAGGTGGTGAGCGGCATAATTCCAATATTGAAGGGATTCGCCATAACTATCGGCATTAAACATACGGAAGGCCGTCTGATAATGAGCAATGGCTTCCAACACTGCCTCACGGTCATCCAGAAGTATGGATGAGGTTCCGAAACCGTTCAACAGTACCATAAACCAATTGCTTAAATTACCCCTCTTAGAAGACATATTGTCTAATGAAAGTTTACATGGTGCCTGGCATTCGTCTTTTATCTTTTCAAAGATAAGTGCTCTCTCAGATTCTGAGAACAGTTCGGGGCACAGCCCGTAGGCTTCAGCAACTGCCATTCCTACATGAGTAGTTTCAAGAACCCCATACTGAGGAACCGCACGTCCACGAAATGAAGGACCATGCCAATCTGTGCCCGGTCTATTTATAATCTCATGCACATTATGCTTTAGCCACTCCCCGACACGCTCGTCGCGGTTAATGGCATAGACAAAAGCTGCGTCACTGATCCGTTCCCAGGCCAAGTGCCACCATTCTATGGTATCTCCTGGCTGTACCAGCTTAAGAGTACCCGTTTGCTTCTCAACACGCTGTACTAGACACTGCCATAATTGATCCAGCTTATCTCCTGTTGCAATATGATCCCTTATCGTTTGAATCTCTTCTTGTGCAAGCCATACCATATGGGTACATCTCCTTGTATTCATAGAGTAATTAATCTCTGTTCAATTCACTGATTCCGTTAGCATAAGCTTCTGTAAAAGCCAGTATGAAAGGACCAAAGCTGTGATGCTCGTTCCGGTATGGCAAGGGGAGTGTAACATAGGCTTTGACGGTCCCCTTTTCATCACCTTCACCAGGGCATAGATTTCCCGGACAGCTTAGCTCTGTAGAGAAATCAGGATTTACGCAATGTTGATATAACCCGGAAATACCCTTTTGAAAGGGTACAGTATACCTATCCTTATCCAAGATCCCCAACCGAAGACCTACACCATACCCATATAGAATAATTGCTGTACCTGATGATTCCTCATATGAATATTCGAAGGGAATTTCCTGACGCCATAAGCCTCTCTTGCTCTGGTGAGGAAGAATAGCATCCGATAGATCCTTGAAATAGGTTTCTGCTTTCTCTCTGTGCGGAGAGCCTTCGGGTAAATACTGCACCAGTTCCGTTAATGCAAGATATCCCCAACCGTTTCCTCGGCTCCAATGATCTTCAGAGTACCGGCCCGGCCCCAGAAAGTTTTTGCATTGGTGCAGTAGCCCATTAGAGGGGTTGATGAATTCATCAATCATCAGAAATGTTTGCTTAGCCGCTTCATCTATATATCGGTTATCCTTTAGGCTAACACCTGCAAATAAAAGATACGGCGTAACGGCCATCGCCACATCAATCCAGATTAGATCCGCATCCCCGGAGCCCGGCATTTTTATAATTCCCTTTCGATCCCGCGGTGCCGTGAGCAGCTCCTCAGCATATTCCCTCACCTGATCCTCAGTCCCCGGCATTAGACCTACCATTAATGCAAAAGCCTTGGCCAACCCGCCAATTCGATAGCTGGGGAAATTATAATGGGGGTGCTCCATTCCATCAGGGAAACGGTTCAGAATCGTTCGGCAACGGTCTTGCAGCTTGGCGTTATCACCTGATTGGGCAGTCCGGACAAGTGCGTATATAGCAAGCAAACCGTAATAATGCTTCACTTCCTCCACACTTTCATAAGTATCATACAGCTTTTCGGCGACAGTTAAACTGTTCATATGAATACACTCCTTTTGTCCAAAATAAAGTCAGTTCGTGCATATGAGTTATCCCTAACGGGAGAAGGACAGAAGCAGCCTGTTACGCTGTTTTCTGCCCTTTGTTATATTCTTTCTTGTCTATCGTTATCTTGCCAACCAGCCACCATCAACAGCTAATGTATATCCATTTACATATTGAGCTGCATCGGATGCCAGGAAGACTACGGGCCCAGCTAGATCACCCGGCATTCCCCAACGTCCAGAAGGAATCCGTTCCAAAATGGCTTTGTCCCGCGCTTCATCCGCACGAATCTGAGCTGTATTATTGGTATCCATATAACCTGGAGCAATGGCGTTGACGTTGATATTATGCTTCGCCCACTCATTGGCCATCAAGCGAGTAATACCCATCACTCCGCTCTTGGAAGCGGTATACGAAGGTACCCGAATCCCCCCTTGGAAAGAAAGCATGGACGCAATATTAATGATCTTCCCGCCATTACCCTGGCTGATGAATTGCTTCGCAGCGGCTTGACAGAAGAAGAATACAGACTTCACATTAATATCCATAACATCGTCCCAATCCTGCTCTGTGAAGTCTATGGAATCCGCTCGGCGAATAATGCCTGCATTGTTGACCAAAATATCAAGTCTTCCAAATGCTTCAACCGTTTGTGCAATAATCCCGTTGATAGGTTCTGTAGTCATTAGATTGGCTTTAATTCCAACAAAGCGTCTTCCCAAAGCCTTAATTTCCGCCTCTGTTTCAGGCATGTCCACATAGTCGACACCAACGACATCCGCACCCGCTTGGGCCAATCCGAGAGCCATACCTTTGCCAAGTCCAGTGCTGGCACCGGTTACGATCGCTACTTTACCTTTTAGATTGAAATTTTCAAGAATCATGAGCGTATTCCTCCTATATCTTCTATTAATAAGTTGTTGTTTATTTTATAGGGCAAAAAAGGATTCAAATGCAATATCATGAAATACAACGCGAGTATCCCGGGTCAAAACGAACAGCATGACATCCACTACGTCAGAAGCTTTCAGGAATTTTTCCCTAGGAACCTGGCGATCTCCCCAAAAAGCAGTGTCTGCTCCGCCTGGATTCAAGGTGGTCACGCGGATGTTCTGGTCCTTCACCTGCATAGCAAGACCCTGGGAGAACATATTAACTGCGGCCTTAGCCGTGCAATACATTGGGGCTCCTGGGTTAGCCCGTTTGGCGGCCATAGAACCGATATTGATAATATGGGCTCCATCTTCCTTATTGGCCATCGGGATGAAGTGCTTGCAACAAAGGAATGTACCCTTCACATTTACATCCATGGTTACGTCATATTGCTCTTCTGCCATGGCCTCTACCTTAGCAGGAATGGACAGTCCAGCCAGATTGACTAGAATATCTGCTTGCCCGTAAGTTTTTTGCGCCAGTTGAAATACAGCTTTTACTTCTTCTTCGTTAGTAACATCCAACTTCGCAACAGTTACAGAAACCTCTTTGGCTTCATATTCTGTCTTCATTTGATTCAACATTTCGGTGTCGTTGGAAGCCAATACCAACTTCACACCTTGGGAGGCAAGTTCCGAAGTCAATATCGTACCCATACCTCCAGTTGCTCCTATAATAACTGCTACTTTATTCTGCAAGGATCTCAATTTGCACTACCCCTTTCATGGATTAGTAAGTTAATAGGATTTTGCCCAGGTTCTCACCACGAATCATCTTTTGGATGGCTTCTTCAGCCTTTTCTACAGGCATCGTGTCGCTAATAATTCTCTCCAGATCATACTGCTTAGATTCTACGATCTCTTCCAACATCCGAACCGTGCGAGTAAAGTCTTGGAAGGTATACACTCGGCTGCCGACAAGAGTTAGTTCCTTGAAAATCGTCTTCAGCACATCCGCCTCTGGACGTTTGTGGGGAAACCCGACGAATACAACAGTACCACGAATGGCGCACAAATCCGTTGCGCTAATCAATCCCGCCTGCGAACCCGATACCTCGAACACTACATCATAGCCTGCTTCTTCGGTAATCTCAGCGGATAGGGCTGCAACATCCTCATGACTTGGATTAATAGCCTCGAATCCAAAGGACTTGATTATCTCAATACGAGCTTCATTAAGTTCCGTGAACACTACCCGGTCCGCTCCGCAACGTTTTGCTACAATACCGATCACCATACCAATAGGTCCACCGCCAATAATAAGGACCTTGTCTCCTGCCTTCGTTCCACCGCGCTGATTCACATGGAACCCTACTGCGAAGGGCTCAGTCAATGCTGCTATCCGATCTGACATAGAGTCCTTCAGCTTAATGACCTTGGCAGCCGGAGCCTTCACATAATCAGCAAATCCACCATCCGTATGGATGCCGAGCAACTTCAACGACCGGCACACATGCCAGTTGCCTTCTTGGCAAGCAGCGCACTCCCCACAGCTGATAAGTGGTTCTACAACTACACGATCACCAATCTTAAGATCTGAACGCTTGGAAGAATTGATTTTCTCTACAACCCCGGTGAACTCATGTCCCAGAATGACAGGAGTTTTGGCCGATGGATGTTTTCCCTTATATATGGTCACATCTGAGCCGCATACGCCTGCGTATTTCACTTTAATAAGAATTTCCTCTTCACCTAATACGGGTACGGGTACATCCTTAACTTCAATATGCTCCCAATCAGTAAGAACTGCTGCTTTCATCGTTTTCTCTCCTCCTGTTTTAGACCCATGATTAGAAATAACCGCCACGTTTCACAACTTCCGTAGGTGTCAAACCGTCTACAATCATTTGCTTAATCTCTTTCTCATTTTCCTTAATGTACTCTGACTTAAGCAGTACATCGTAGGCCAGATTCCGTGGAATTACGATAACGCCATCAATATCGCCCAGGATCACATCACCCGGGTAAACGAACACATCACCCAGCTTCACTGGCATCTGCCAGCCAATCATCCGAAAGCGTCCCAACATACCGTTTGAGGTTCTGTATTTGCAGAATACCGGAAAATTCTGTTCTAAGACTTTATCTGTATCACGTACCCCGCCATCCACGATTGCACCTCTGCAACCCCGACGTTTAGAGGCCATCGTCATGATCTCTCCCCACTGGGCAGATTCATCGTCGCCGCTTGTATCCCAAATGCAGATCGAATCCTCATTCAGTTCTTCCAGCATCTTTGCCCGTTGCTCCATCTCACTGGTCAGCGTCAAATTCTTTGAGCCTTTGACCGTAAATGCGATCCCCGCTACCTTCATGTCTTCTCGGAGCGGAAGAATTTCTTTAGGCATCGTCTGGTATACATATCCCAATTCTCTTAGAACATCATTAACTGCAGAGGTGAACACCTGTTCATAACGATCGCATAACTCTTTCTCCGAGATAGGCAGCTTTACAATTTCATGCTGCTCCCGTGATGCTGTAAATTCATCCAAATTCATAGCAATGCCTCCATGTCGATTTATAATAGATTGATTTCTCTTATTAAAATCATAAGCGGAGTAAGCCTTTTCATCCATGCACGTAATAAGGTTTGTTTTATCCGATTCGCTTATATTCATACGTCAGTAGGGAATGTTATAATAAGCAATAATGATAAGTTGAAGTGAGGTGTTATTGGTTTATGTATGATTTCGTTGTATCGGATATCAGCTATGTACTTGAGCGCCAGCCTGATCCCTCCTGGCGAACCGGAGAAATTCGCAATCGGACTCACCATATCCTGGCCATCAATAAAAGCGGTAAAGCCCTTTATAATATTGAAGGAACCAATCACATGATTACAAAGGGGGATCTGCTCTACTTCCCGAAGGGATTAGCCCACTCCGGAATCAGTGATACGGATGATCCTTGGGGCTTTTATATGGTAGCTTTCGATCTGGAGAGCCCTTCCGGGGAAACTGGATTTCCCTCTTATTATTCCGGTGTCATTCATTCTTCTTTCTATCATAAAATTGTAGAGTTGTTCCAAGCGCTGGGACCGGCATGGACCGGTAAGAAGCCCGGCCATTTACTGTATTGCCGCAGCATAGTCATGGAAATTCTGTACCACATGATTCGGGCTCGAACCTTCTCTCTACCCAACTCTCCCCATACACCAGCTATTGAGAACATCATCAATCTGATGCAGGAAAATTACAGTCTTCATTATAATGTGCAGGAGTTGGCGGCATTGGCCGGACTAAGCCCCTCACACTTTCGATTAGTATTTAAGAAAGTGACGGGCCAGTCTATATTGGATTACCAAAACCAGATTAAGCTCGGTAAAGCTAAGGATTTGCTATTAAGCGGAGAATGTAACGTGACAGAAGCCGCATCACAGACCGGATTCGGTAATGTGTATTACTTCAGTCGATTATTTAAACAGGTTATGGGCTTTAATCCGTCTCATTATTTGAGGAAGTAACATACGCAAAAAAAGGTTAGTGGGCATAAGCCCACTAACCTTTTTACATACTACAAGATTTTATATAAAATTATTTAGCGCCAAACAATTCTTTGTAGCTGGCTTCTCTTTCAACAAGGATCTTGTTAAGATTAGCATCTTTTTTCATTGTTTCAACTAACTTGTCCCAAGATTCGATAGGTTCTTTACCCATGATAACTTTGATCTTCATGTCTTGAATTTTCTTACCAATTTCCGGCCCTACCTTAGTATCCGTTTCGGAACTAACTCCACTATTGTTGATATACACACCATTTTCAATACGTTCAGCAATGACCTTCTTGTCACGCTCGAAATATGCTGTCGGATATCCAGGAGCTGGTACAATACGGCTGTAAGGATCTACATTCGTCCAGATATTGCTTAATGCTTTACCTGCCAATTTCGTAAACTCTTCATTTACTACTTTAACGCCGTCTGTCTCTGTAAAGTGAACATCTTTCAGTCCAAAGTTCGCAAGTTCCATACCTTCAGGAGTAGCGCCATAGTCAAAGAACTCAAGAATTTTCTTCACCTTTTCTTCCGGTACTTTCTTGGAAATCAAGTAATTTCCGAAGAAACCGCCTTCTTTAATAGCATACTTTTCTCCAGTTGCAGGGCTAACTAAGGTTGGTACATGTTCAAGGGCTGCATCTGGAGCTATCGTTGACAGTGTTTGAAGGATTTCACCTAACACTTTAGAATCCATCGCACTAGGCATCATTCCTAATTTGCCCTGCTTCATCATATCAATGACTTGTGTGCTCTCCATGATGGCAAAGTCAGGTGCCATAACTCCCTCTTTGTACGCTTTTTGAAGCCATAAGATTGCATCACGAGTAGCAGGCTCAAAATCTTTAACTTTTGTAGGCTCACCAGGTAAATTAACATAAAAACCGTTATATCCATTAAATACATCTTCCACAAACTCAAGCTTATCCATCCAGCCTTCTGCGACACTCGAACTAAAGCCATAAGTGTCTTTCTTGCCGTTGCCATCCGGGTCTTGCTCAGTGAAGGCTTTAAGAACGGTATACAATTCATCCATAGTTGTAGGCATTTCTAAACCTAACTTTGTAAGCCAATCCTGACGTAACATTGGGAATGGAGCACCTCCAACGAGCGGACGAGGGCGAGGCAAACCATAAACTTTACCGTCAACCTTGGAGTTATCAATACTTTCTTTTGGATATGTTTTTGCAATGTTTGGATAGTCCTTCAAAAACGGAGTCAAGTCCCAAAAGGCTCCACTATCAATAGCGTTCAGAACAGCAGCATCGTAAATCCATGTGGTTAAAAGAACATCAGGAATTTGTCCTGAAGCCAACATGACCTGAAACTTATCTCCATAGTTATTAGAAGGCACATAGGTTATGTCCAATTTGGTGTTTGTACGTTTCTCCATCTCAAGTTCAATTGCATTGTCATTAGCCGGAGCTTCTGCACCATAGTTAATCGTTGATAGACTAATCTTTGTCGGCTCTTTTACAGAATTCTCTGCAGCAGGTTTTGATGCTTCTGGTGTTGTCTCCTCATTATTACCGCCACAACCAGCAAGCGCACCAGTCAATAATACCGTTGAAGACAGAGCTAACGTAAATAATTTCTTTTTCATTTCTTTTCATCCCCTTCTTCTCTTCTAATATAATTAGCAATCTATGTGATAATCATCCCTTAACAGAGCCAAGCATAACACCCTTGGCAAAATGCTTCTGCAGGAATGGGTACACTATAAGAATAGGAACCGTGGCAATAATTACAGCTGCCATCTTGATGGTCTGCGGCGGAACTTGTTGTCCGGCTTCAGCTCCAGCTGTAGGGTCCCCAATGCCTGTCTCTGACATGACCAGCATGCCTTGCAACAAAACTTGCAGCGGTCGTTTGTCAGGATCTGAAATATACAGAAGTGCATTAAAGAATGTATTCCAATATCCAACTGCAAAAAATAATCCGAATGCAGCCAAAGCTGGCAGCGATAGAGGCAATATGATCTGGAAGAATATTCTGAGATCATTAGCCCCATCAATATGTGCGGATTCTTCTAGGCTTTCAGGAATACCATCGAAGAAGGTCTTGAGCAGCAAAGCATTCCAACCACTGAGCAATCCGGGCAGGATTATAGACCATAGACTATCCATGAGGCCAAGTTCCCTTATAACCAAGTAATTCGGAATAATACCAGGGCTGAACAATATCGTAATCAACAGCGCAATCATCAACACCTTGTGCCCGAACAATCTTTTTCTCGAGATCATATAAGCAAATGCAGCAGATACCATCAGACTAAGTGCAGTTCCGAAGATAGCCAGATAGGCGCTGACTCCAAGTGATCGAATAAATGTTTTGGTGGAAAAAATGTACTCATAAGCTGATAACGTAAATGTTTCTGGAAAAAGGATAAAGCTTTTACTTGCTGCTTCTATCGGATCCGCAAACGAGTTAATAAGAACATAATAGAAGGGAAATAATGAGATAAGGCCGATTATAGTTAGTAAAATAACGTTTATGTTAGCAAAAATTCTCTCCCCTAGCGATTCTCGCATAGTTGACACTCCTTTTGATTTTATTCTTTTATATTTTTATTTTATTAATAGAAACCTGATCCTCCAGCCTTCTTAACCATCTTATTAGATAAGATGACAAGCAGGAGCCCGATCGCCGACTTGAACAATCCTACAGCAGTGGTATAGCTGAACTGAGACTGCTTCACACCTACACGATAGATATAAGTATCAAATACATCGGATACACTTGATACAGCTGAATTCTGTAATAGGAAGACTTGTTCGAAGCCAACATCCATAATGTGTCCGAGCTTCAGAATAAGCAGAATAATAATAACATTCTGGATTGCAGGGATCGTAATACTCCACATTTGCTGAATTCGATTGGCTCCATCGATCCGTGCGGCTTCATACAACTGAGGATCCACATTGGCCATCGCTGCTAGAAAGATTACTGTCCCCCAACCTGCTTCCTTCCATATACTCTGGCCCGTGAGGAAGCCCCAGAAATATTCAGGTGTCGTTAACCATTCAATTCGATCAAAACCCAACGAGATCAGAACGTTATTGACTAGTCCTTCTCCAGTAGAAAACATTGTAAAGGTAAGACCGGCAATGATTACCCATGACAGAAAGTGAGGAAGATATACAATCGATTGAATCGTCCGCTTAAACACTTCGTTCCGAACCTCATTCAACATTAAGGATAATATAATTGGAACAGGAAAGAAGAAAACAAGACTAAGCAAATTAATGGCTAGCGTATTTCTTAATAACATGAAGAAATCCGGATTATTGAAGAACAAGGTGAAATTTTCAAAACCAACCCATTCACTCTTTAAAAACCCTAGAAATGGGGAATAATCTTGAAACGCGATCAGTACACCCCACATCGGTGTATACTTAAAGATAATCATACATAACAACCCTGGTAAGCCCAGCAGATATAAATATCTATCACGCTTTAGCTTGTTCCAAACTTTGTTCTGTCGTTGAATGGGCTTCTTCGCTTGGAAATTTGCTACTTTCATATTATTTGTAGTGCTCATATGCATCTCCCTCACTTTTATCCGAGTACTGTGCTCGGTTGTCTATGGCCTGACTATATAACATGGTTCCCTTTCCTGCACTAAGACTTATTTGGATGATGTAGTGCGTAAGAAATGCCGTAGATTCAGGCTTTTGTAACCCTTTACAAAAAACTCTCAAGTACAGAAAACCCTCTACATACTGATTAACTATTGCAGCAAGAATTAATGGAGTATATATTTATACCTGAAAGTGCCGATCTGAATTCGAATTCCCCTAGGAAGGTGAGAACAAGCTGAAACTTAATACTGGGAAATATACCAAACACATTAGTAGTTCCAAAATTCACTCGTCTTTCTTTAGAAAAAGTCTCGTAATTGTTTTGCTGATCACCTGTTTGCCCACAGCTCTTATTGGCTTAAGTCTTTACTTTATTGGCGTAAACCAAATTGAATCTGAAGTGAGCAAGACACACCAGGCAAGACTGAATCAAGTGTCTAGACAAATGGATGAACAGTTGTCCCAAATGGAAATAAGAATGTCAAATTGGGTTTTCAATCCTATGTTTGGGTCAAAGCTCAAACATATTAATTTCAGTCAGGAAGTTGATTTCACCAGAGATCTGCTTAAGACATTATTAGTTATGCAGGAAACAAACCCACTCATTGCGGAAGTCTATTTGTATATAGATGACAATAAAACGCTAATAAGCAGCTCGCGCGGCGTGAATAGAATCCAGGAGCCTTCAGATACTTCATATTCTGGTTTTCGAAAATTAATGGAAACCAATCAGAATTTCTTCTGGACTAAATCACTATTTATACCGGGAATATCCGATAATCCGTTACTTCATACAGAACTTAAGTACAATCTGATTCACAAACTGCCCAGTGATTCATCAGATAAATATGGGGTTCTTGTGGTTCGGTTGGATGAAGCCAAAGTGAAATTATTGTTCAGTGAGATCGAAGATTCCGAGGCAACCCTTTTACTCGATCATGAAGGAGATATATTAAGCAGAGGAGACCAAAAGTCACCCCATAAAGCCTTTCTGGAGGAATCCGTTCGTAATAAGGTATTTGCCCACTGGAAGGATCAAAAACAAGAAACATTTCCGACCAGATTGGAGAATAAAAATTATTCGATCTCTTACTACACATTCTCCAGGCTAGATACGAACTGGATTTTCGCAACTGCTTATGATGTTTCAAATGTACTCCGACCCGTAATCGTCATGTCTCGTGTGATTATGATAATAAGTGTAAGCGGCCTCTTAACTGCGATCATTCTATCTTGGCTCGCTTCTCAGAGGTTATATCAACCTATAGCCCGATTAATTGGTGCTATATCAAATGGTAAACTGCAACGCGGGATGGAGAATGGTGATGAGCTAAGATTTATTGAGAAGGAATGGAACAATTTATCACGGGAGAGCCAAATCTTACAGACTCGGGTCGAAGAACAACTTCCTACCCTTCGAGAAGGGTTCATGCTGCAGCTGGTTCAGGGTCGCCTCTATTATTTATCTGATAATGAACTTAAATCCAGATTGTCATATTACGGTTGGAAGACGGTTGACCAACAATTCACAGTCATTCTGTTGCAGTTAAACGGATTGATGAATGTAGGAGGGAAATTTACTGAGGAGGATGAGCAACTAGTCACCTTTGCGGCCGCTAATATTGTAGATGAACTTACCGACATACGCTTAGAGCAGACCTATGTTATTAATTTTCAGGACTCGACCGTAGGCATCATTATAGGAATGCCATTAGATTTACCAGTTTCTACAATTAAGAAGGAATTAACTCAACTTTCTGAGGAGATCATTTCTATATTGGACAACATCCTTAAACTTCAAGTAACGGTGTGTATGGGTCCTCTCAGCCCGATTCTTGGACGAGTCCCAAAAATGATTGAAGAAGCGCGTCACACTCTTAAATTTCGTAAGCTGATCGAAGATAACCAGATCATTGATATGGATTCGCTATTAGTTACAGGCGATTTTACTTTTGTATATCCTTTTGAGATAGAGAAAGAACTGATCTATGCTATCCGATTGGGACAACGTGAAGAAGCTTTTAGCAGAGCTGAAGATTTCGTAGCTGAATTAGAAAAAAATGTAGGTGTACAGCATTTCGTTCAGCAAGCTATGGCGCAATTGGTTGGTAATATTAACAACGCCCTGCTTCAAGCAGGATTCAATGTCTACAGCATCTATAAAGGCCAGAACATATATGGGGAGATTCAGCAGCTTAGACAAACACAGGAAATGCTGAAATGGTTCAAGAATATGATCATTACTCCTTATTTAACTGAAATGAATGAGACTTACAATTCGCAAATGACACAAGTCGTAGAGAAGGTAGTCCGCCTAGTTGATGATAGATACATGACGGACCTGTCATTAGAGGAATGTGCTGATTTGCTCGGAGTAAATGTCTCTTCCCTCAGCAAAACGTTCAAGCAAATTAAGGGAATTAATTATGTTGATTATGTAACTAATGTGCGTATCGAAGCCTCAAAAAAACTGTTAGAGGAAACGAATATGAAAATTAGCGAAATTGCAGAGAAGGTCGGTTATCAGCATTCCTGGTTTAATCGAGTATTTAAGAAGTCTGAAGGGGTTACACCGACTCAATACAGAGAAAATAAACAATAGAGCTTTGTTTTTACAGGAAAAGGCCGCCATTCGATTAGTTGAATGGTGGCCTTTTTTCTTTATTATATAGATTGAACTAAAGATTTTTAGTATAAAGGATTAGTCGCACTGCGGTGAATGTTTGGACTTCCGGCCGCTGTTGTCTACAGATTTCTTTGAATCATACCGCTCTTCGCGGTAGAAATCCGTAGACAAAGGCGATCGCTAACGCTCCTACAGTTCCAAAATCCCCCTTCGCCACTCCGTTCCCTTTTCTCTAATTTTAAAGTTCATTTTATATAGTTTAAAATTCTAACCGCGAATGGAACCCTCCTATTCTTGGGTAGCCAACTAAGCCTCTATCTGTTTGTTCTGCTCGATGAGTGCAATTCGCTGCTGAACACAAGCAAATGATCGCGCAGCATCCTCAGGCGTATTCATTACGTAATCTAATAGTTGCTCAATTGTTGTTGTAGCTACATGACATCGTGTATCTGAGGATGCGTAATATATGAATACATCGCCATTGTCCTTAGCCACAATACCATTGCAGAATAAGACATTGGATACATCTCCAATTCGTTCTTCTCCCTCAGGTGCCATGAAATATCCACCCGGACGGTTTGTGATGAGCCATGGCTTATCGAGATCAGCCAGAAATGCGTAGAGCACATATCGTAATCCGGCTGCCGTATTTCTCACGCCATGCGCGATCGTCAACCAGCCCTTTTCGGTTTTAATGGGTGCAGGACCCATTCCATTCTTGGATTCCTTAATGGTATGGTATTGCTTCGGCTCGATTATGATTTCTTGTTCCAGAACCGCATTTATCATACTCTCACATAATCCCCAACCTATCCCACCTGCTAAGCCTACATCCATAAATCCATCGGAGGGTCTTGTATATAAAGCATATTTTCCATCCACAAATTCAGGGTGCAGCACAACATTACGTTGTTGGGCAGAAGACGTCTTCAAATCAGGCAACCGTTCCCAATTTAGAAGGTCATGTGTTCTAGCTATGCCACATTGGGCAATCGCACTGGATGTATCTCCTGCTGAGACATTAGGGTCTTTTCGCTCGGTACAAAACAAACCATAAATCCATCCATCCTCATGCTGAACTAACCTCATATCATATACATTCGTGTCCGGATCTTCTGTCTCAGGCATAACTAGTGGCTTATCCCAAAAAGTAAAGTTGTCTACCCCATTATCGCTTTCAGCAATGGCAAAAAATGATTTGCGGTCAATTCCCTCTAATCGGACAACCAGATGAATTTTACCATTGAATTCGATGGCCCCCGGATTCAGTGCGCAATTAATACCCAGTCTTTCTTGAAGAAATGGATTGGTTTCTCGATTGAAGTCGTAGCGCCAGGATAAAGGGACATGTTGACCTGTTATCACAGGATTCAGATATCGATCAACAATACCATTCCCAACACCGTTGATTTTATTTTGACGTTCTTTCAGCTCCTGATACTCATTTGTTAATCCTTTTAATCTTTTTTCAAATATATTTGCCATTGTAGTTATTCACTCCCGGTCTGATATATTTATACTAATTGATTGTCTTGATACTAATTATAATGTTATAATTGCTCATATTAAATGACTAATCATTTTATCTTTTAAACTTTTCAGTTATATATATATTAAAAATATGAAGTTGGAGCGAAGGCCAATGTCCTCGTCATTAAACACTTTATTAGTGGGTATTAATACACCGCATACCATCGATTTCACTATCGATCGACCCCATGGAGATAACTGTTTTGTCTTAATGTGTTTTTCCACACCGTTCTTTACACGGACCGTTAATGGTATTGAAATCGGGGAACCTGGAGACTGTCTTCTGCATGACCCTCTTTTCCCCCAATATCATGGCACCCTGTATGGAATGAAAGAAGGCTTTCGGAATGACTGGCTACACATAGAAGGTGATGAAATCAGGGAGCTTGCCAATCAATATGGTGTCAAACTCAATAGTCTTAATCGTACCGGGGAAAAACACTTTCTTTCAGCCTATTTTCGCGCTATTGAGGCAGAGCTCACCTTGAAGAGGCCTTACTGGGAACAAAAAATCGGAATTATTGTGCAGGACGTTATATGCGCGATCGGCAGACAGCAAAGGTTAATGATTGAGTTGGAGAAGTATACTCCTTCGGAGAGGGCTTTCAAAGGAAAATTTATCGATGCACGGGCGGAGATTCATGAACAATTCGCGGAGGATTGGACGGTACAACATATGGCAAATCTGGTCAGTTTAAGTGCAGAACGTTTCTCCGTGCTCTACCAGACTTTTTTCCATACTAGCCCTAAAGAGGATTTAATCTCAAAAAGACTTGAAGAAGCCAAGGTCCGTTTAATCAACAGCAATGATAGTGTCGAAAAAATTAGTCTGGAATGTGGCTTCAATAGTATCTATTACTTTTCAAGAATTTTTAAAAAACGGGTAGGCTGTCCCCCCGGCTATTACAGAAACAGGATGAATTAATAAAAAAAGAAACCTTACAGGCGATTTATCGCGTAAGGTTTCTTTCGTTTACAATATTGACTTAAAAAACATCCTTGCTCTCAAACCAGCCTTTCTTTACCAAGCCTTGGTACCAATAAAAGCTATCCTTAGGCGTACGCTCCAACGTCTTGAAGTCAATATGAACCAATCCAAAAGGCTTAGTATAACCGAAGGCCCATTCGAAGTTATCCATCATAGACCAACACATATACCCTTTAATATTAACGCCAGACTCAATGGCTCGATGAAGTTGAATCAAATGCTTACGGAGATAGAGGGTCCGCTTACGATCATCTACTCGGCCATCCTTTTTCTCTGCTTCGTAACAGGCACCATTCTCAGTAATCACTATTGGAATATCCCCATATTCTTCTTTAACCCATGTCAGCACATTAAAAAATCCCTCAGGGTATATATTCCACCCAAAATCTGTCTTCTCCATCTCCACGTCGACATAGTCCAACTCCAGTACTCCGTTGCCAGGTGCGGATCTTATAACGGTACTGGAATAATAATTTATACCAAGGATGTCTGTAGGTTGAGCGATGATCTCCATATCACCAGGCTGAACGGGAACATTATAACCCTTGTCCCGATAGTAGCTTAGTAATTCTTGCGGATACTCCCCTTTGAACACTGGATCTGTGAACCACATATTTAAGTACATATGTCTCCTGCGGGTAGCTGCTAAATCTTCTTCTTTGTTACTGTAGGGAATTTGCCACTCCGTATTAGGTGCAATTCCAATCTGACCCTCGCAACCTAATTCTCTAAACAGCTTCACTGTCCGTCCATGGGCAACAAGCAAGTGATGGGCAACATCCAGGGCAGCTTGCAAATCGGTCCATCCCGGTGCATGATGGCCTAGCTCATGAGATAAGAATGCGACACACCAGGGTTCATTAAAGGTAAGCCAGTTCTTAACTTTACCGCTTAGACGCTTGAATACCGTCTCCGTATAATGGACATACGCGTCAATAGTCTCTCTATTCGTCCAGCCACCATTATCCTGCAAGGCTTGAGGCAGATCCCAATGATAAAGGGTACACATCGGCTCAATACCATTTTCGAGCAGCTTGTCTACAAACTTTTCGTAGTAATCAAGTCCCTTTTTATTCTCCAAACCCGTTCCTTCAGGATAAACCCTTGGCCAAGCGATTGAGAAACGATACGATGTGATGCCCAGCTTTTTCATCAGTGCTATATCTTCTTCATATCGATTATAGCTGTCGCATGCGATATCTCCGTTATCCCCGTTCAACACTTTACCAGGAGTTTTGGAAAAGCTGTCCCAGATGGACATCCCTCTACCATCCTGATTGTATGCTCCTTCAACTTGGTACGATGCAGTTGCTGTACCCCACTTAAACCCTTTTGGAAACTGATAAATAGTCATGAATTGTTCCTCCTGCTGATTGATTCTATGAGTAATTATATTACTTTCCGTTTATATTAAAATGAATGATAACACTATGTTTTTATACTTTTTGCTTATTGCAGTTCCCTCTCTAAGGTCGCTACCATTTCTTGGTGAAGATTGTGTACCCGCTCCTTAGCAGCCAATGCTTTGCTCTTAGCGTCCGATAAATTTGTTACCAGGGTTAGAACCACAGGAACGATTCCTGATATCTCTTCCTCTACATCCATATCAAAAAGCCACTCCCCTAGGCCAATATCCTGCCACATGTAGCCCTTGCTGCTCTGCTCTTTCCAGCGGCACACGATTGCGGGAATTCCGTTACCTATACACATAATGGGTGAATGCATTTCGCTTCCAAAGAGTCCTGCTGAACGAACATATACACTTAATGCCTCATCTGTTAACCAAAATTGATCTCTCCACACCACATTCGGCAAAACATCAGCTGGGAGCTTATCATACAGCATTTCCTTAGTAATCTCCATCTGAGAGCAATCTTCAGGGCAAATAAGTACTTTTAATTTTGTATTTCTTACCACTTCGATAATCGCTTGTCTCAAGGGAGCATGATCATGCTCCTTCATCTTCTCATTAATTAAATGTCGTTCTTCATTAAAGGGTTGGTTCTTAATCTTCCAGAAGGGAGTGTATCTGAGTCTTGAGATGCAGCATACAAATTGCCCAACTTCCAAATGACTTTCTTCTAGGAATTTCTCCGCCCGCACATCATCTCTCAGATCAACGGCAAAGGCAGCATCAGGGCCAAAACTCATAATCGGGCTATGAATATGATCTTTTTTAGCTAGTTCAAGAGATACTGAGTCTCTGAAATATATAAATTTCGCTTGATTCAGCACTTTCTTCACTTCAGGCCAATCTGACTCTCCATACCCTCCATAGGTAATCCCAAATACTCCAAAGGACTTTCCTGTATGCTTCATATAGGCGGCAATATCCTCACAACCTACCAGTAAAGGGCCTGAGCCGTGCAGTAAGAATGTGCTCTTGTCCAATGCTGCTTGTAGTTCTAGATTGGTTGCTTTTCCTTCTTGCCCAATACGTCCCTGTACCGTCTGAAGTTTGGGAAATCTGTTGTTCAGCATATCCTTAACCTCATCTGTAAAGTCATCCGATGCCCAGAGGATAACTTCCACTTCAGGCATGTATTGCTCAAGCAGGGTTAAAACACCAGGGGTATGTGCTATATCCCCAATGTTGACCACCTGCCACGCAGAGCGAAGAATAATTGTTGTTGTTTTCACCATAATCACTCCTAGGACTGGTTCTATCTATTCTTTGTAGTGGCGAGTAGCTGACCCATTAGTCCCATGGTCATCTGTGAGAGGACTCGATATCCGCTTCGTTGCAGCGATTCCCCATTCTTGTTGCTCTGAGCAGTTCCGGTCATCAGACCATCTGGCGTTAAATAAAGTAGAAGCGACTTTACGGACAGATCCAAATCAGCTCCCCCTGTATAATCTGGAAGCCCGGTACGAATCGCAATCGCCGCAGCTGCCGCTATGGCTGCAGAGGCTGAGGTATCGATCCCGGTCTCAGGTTCGTCAAGAAAACAATTCCATAACCCCTGCTCGTTGCGGTAAGAGAATGCCCGGCGCAACGTTCGGGCAAATTCCTCCTCAATAATGAGCTCTTGTTCATAACTAAGCAGACCGTTCCGCTTGAATTCCTCCAGAGAACGAATGAGCCCAAGTAAATGCCAACCGTAAGCCCTGCCCCAATTCCCAAAGGTGCGTGATTCATCATCCATTCTTCTAAGAAACAGGATTTCTTCATGCCACAGCAAATCTCTTCGAAGCTGCAGCTGCTTATAGGCCATTTGAGCCAAGCGATGATCCCCCCGCTGACTTGCAATAACCGCAAGTGGATACGCTATGGTATAACTTCCTTCAGAAGACAGCATATCGCCGTCCTTAATAATTCCCATCTCGTCAGTATGGGCGAACATGAACTGAACGGCTTGCTCCACAAGGATATGAGAGGGTTCAAGCTTAGCCAATATGGCTATCGGAAGCGTTGATTCTATCCCATAGAATCGCCCATCTACTACATAGCTCTTCGGATCCTCGTAGGTAAGATCACCTTTTGCCGTAATATAGAGATCCAAATGTTTATGAATGGTGGCTATCTGTCCCATATCCATCAATCCGTCAAGCACGCACCCTTCCATCCATCCAAATTGTTGGATGCTGGCAAGAGTATTAAACCGTTCCCCGAAGGCATCTACCGCTAAGCCGCCGGAACCGTCCATTAAATGAGGCAATAATGTGGGCTCATCAAGACTGCCGTCTGTACCCTGTACAAAAAACCATAGAGGTGAATTACCTTGAAGCAAACGTAGACCGATGCCTTCCTTGAGCGCGGTGATAGCATCGTTTAAACTCATAGGCAGTTCAAAGATCTGAAAGACATGGGCAAATCGTATATCCAAGGTTCCCAGCACCCGCCCTGATTTCAGAGCAAATACTTCTACTATTTTGTTCTCACGTACATCAACGGCCACCGCAATTCGAAATCGAACATGATCCTTAACCAGAACGATAGATTCATCCCAATGGAGCGCGGTTATCTTCCCTTCACCTGGGACGACGGGGCTCGCAGACCAACCAAATGGAATTCTCATTCCATCCGGCAAACCTATCTCTGGCGCTGAGATTCGCTCTGCTAACTGATACAAGCCTTGACCTCCATAAAAAAGTATTTGAATTATTTTTAAATCATTTCTAAATCAACGAGGATATTATCTTGCTCTTTAACGATAATTCTATTATCTTTCACTTGAAGTACAGGTGTTCTATCATAGTTATCGCGGATATTCTCAATATCGTCTTGGACAAAAATAGCACTCGCAATCCAATGGGTTCCGATCTGCAGTTCTTTTCTAAGTGTAGGTATCATGGTTTTAGGATGCATTAAGTTAACATTCGGCTCGGGATGGAGCATTTCAGCCTTTAAATCTCCCAACAGGGACTTAATGCCGGTTCCCCCCCATGTAAGTAATGCAGCAATACTCCCCTTACTTGCATGAATGTCCATATTTTTGAATGATTTCATATTCTGCTCTGTAGGAATGGAAAAGCCACCCTCTGCGATATCCAGTTCCCTCTCCGTCTGAATCCGGTGAATACGAATATGCCACGGCAAGCCAGGGACTATCCATGAACGAACCTCCACATCTCTCCATGGTCTCCATAGGGAGTAGATCAAGTTGTCCTCAATCCTGAATTCCTCGCACTTACGTCTTGTCCGATATAAATTATCCTTCTCAGCCAAAGCCAGGTTGTTGTCATAAGCGCCCTGCTCCAGTCCAAAACTCCCCTTGGATACGCTGAAGCCAAGCAGATTGGAATAAGCAAACTTCCCATATTTCTCCGCACAATGTGCGGGTTCAAAACCTGCATGTTGCCCTGAGGTAAAGGCAACGACATGGTTATTTGCTGCTTCTCTGCAAACAATCATCCGGGCTTCTTTTTGAACGGATTTCGCTTCCAATTCAGGTAAAGGCAGTTCTTCTGCCAGCCAGAAAGGATGATCATCAGCAAGCGCTAAGGGTAAAAATGACTTCATAGCCCAATACGGTGAGCCTGGCGCATTATATCCTTCTGCCATCATTAAGTTCGGATAAGAATAACCAATGGTAAGGATCCCTTCCGGTGAGAACATAGGCTGTTCAAACCACCACCGGAGATTTCTCAAGAGAAGTCCTTTAATGACACCCCAAGGAAATGCCTCTACCCCTGCGAAGGCCAGTGCCCCCCAAAAACAACTCTGAGCAAATCGGTAAGTAAGGCTTCTACCGAAAGCCAAAGCGGCCCCATGCTTGCCAAACCAATAGATAAAGTCCTTTGCAAAAAGGGCTGCTCTTTCCTTATATACCCTGCTGCGTTCAGGATCTTCATTCTCCATCACTTGTGCATAAATCAAGCTGTAGAAGTGAAAGGCAAAGGGGATGTAATAGTCCATTTGCTCCGTATCCCCATCCTTGTACCAGCCGGTTGACAAATAAAACTCATCCAAACGGTTTAAATCCTGCTCAATCATCTCCTTGTCATACTCGCAGCCTACCTTTAACAAGGCCACATTAACTAGAACTCGGAAAAACCTCCAGTTGGTATCCACTGTTATCCGTTGATTGGTTTGTCCAATCCAGCTTGCAAGATTCGCTTTCTCTTGTTCATTCAGTTGTCCCCATGACTGCTCTGGTGCCAGAATAAGGGTCAATGCGATAGATGCAAGCTCTACCATCTTTTGGTCACAGTCTCCAATATTTTCCCAGTACTCTTCGTTCATCGGATCAGTGCCGCTACGGATTCCCTTGATATAGTTCTCCCAGTAATCCCACGTTCCTCCTCCGGCTAACAAAGGAGCTAATCCCCATAAAGGTCTCGCAAAGCCTTCGAACTTAGCGGTTTTTTGGCTCGTTCTAGAGGCGGTATTGCCAATATCCAGCAATGCACCTTGAGCACTATAATAAGGCTTCAAAGGATCACACAACTGTTTTACAGCTAGGCCCAAGTCATTTTTATTCAGTAAAGGGTTGGAAGCTATAGGCACGTTATTGTTTGTCATAAAATATCCCCCCTGTTCATTTGCAATTACCAGAATAATTTCCAATCTTTAATCAACCGAACTAATGCCTCAAAGTAATAGTAATCACCCCAAATATTACATTCATCGATGCCACTGTTATGAGGTTTGGCGTAAACGGCATGGAGCAATACACCGTTAGATTCCGGGACGTTTTTACTCGTGTATTGATCTGCAAGTGATTTTATAATTTGCATACTAACATTTTCATATATCTGTTTGTCCTTATCTGTAAGGGGAAGACTTTTGGATAACTCTAATAATCCACAGGCTGCAATAGCTGCGGAAGAACTGTCACGCTCTTCGGGCCCTGAAGTAAAGATCAGATCCCAATAGGCGATAGAATCATCCGGCAAACGATTAATATAATAGTTGGCGACTTTCTTCGCAAGATCAATCAGACCGGAATCTCCGGTATAATTATAGCTTAGCGGAAAACCGTAAATACCCCACGCTTGACCCCTTGCCCAGCAAGACTGATCTGAGAAGCCTTGTACGGTTTCACCGTATTTAGGCTGACCTGTATAAATATCCATGAAGAAGGTGTGATAGCTGGAGGCATCTTCTCTGATAATATACTTCTCAGCCATCTTCACATGACTAAAGGCTGCTTCGTAATATTTCTTATCGCCAGTTACTTCAGTGGCCCAGTAGAGCAGGGGTAGATTCATGCAGCAGTCAATAATCATACGTCCACCGTTAACTGGATCATCTTCGCCACCCCAAGCCTGGATAATTCCTGCCTTCTCGAAATACCTCTCCATCAGCAGATCCGCCGCTTTGATACCGATCTCCTTCGCAACTTCACTGTTAGTCAGCTTATAGGCTGCAACACTGGAGAGCGTATAGAGAAACCCTAGGTCATGAGTTCCTGTTGCTATCCGCTCTTCAACCCGCTCTTTGTAACTCTCCAATTGAATTTCTGCAACCTTGCGATATTTCATATCTCCGGTCACTTCATAGGCGAGCCATAGCATACCTGTCCAGAAAGAGGATGTCCATTCTATGTTGTCAATGGCTGGATACACGTTGTTTATACTGGCTGGAGCAGGGTATTTGTAAGTGAATGTCTCTAAATTCTGATCTACTTTTTTCAAAATATAAGCAATAGCTTCCTCGCAGAATTCCTTTGTTAACTCAGGTCGTTGTCCATATTTACTGATGTTTTGAATACCTTCATTTCGTATTTCCTTCATAATAAAGTTACCTCCAGTAAGGGTATAAGATACCCTAAGTATATACTTGAATTATAGCTTTCTACTTACTTCGTTTTGCGTTAAAATAACGTTAGGATGTCATCTTAGGGAGGCTTTTGCAATATGAAATCACATCTGAAGATGGGCTATAATTACAACGGGCTAAAAACATCTTTTGACTTTGCCTATCAAATAACGACGACTAAGAATAACTGGAATATATTTCACAGCCATGAGGGTATGGAGTTTCTTTATGTTCATGAAGGAAACGGACATGCTATCATTGATCAGAAAATAGTTGAAATAGGCCCCCGAACGCTGGTCTATTTCCAACCCTTTCAACTCCACGGCACCAAAGTATTTTTAGAACATTCTGCCGTTTATATTCGATCTATTTTATCCTTTGAGCCTTCAGAAGTAGAAACCTATTTGCAGCCGTTTCATGCTCTGAAGACATTCTTCCAACAAATCTGGAAGACCAAATTAGTTACACAAATAATTACTGAATTACCTATAGGAAATCCAATTGAGTCCCTTTATCGGCATTATAATCACATCCTGAACAACTGCTCTCCCAATGAGAAAGATGAAGAATTCTCTCTCCTTATCATTTCTTTTCTTCAATACGTTAAGACGGTGTGGCCTGAACAAATGCAGAATATGAATCAAGGCTCTTCCACCCATCAGACCTATATTGAAAGAATCATGACGTGGATTGAGGAAAATTATACGGTGGAATTTCAATTGGAGCTGCTGAGTAAAGAATTACATCTGTCGCAACATTACATCTCCCATCTGTTCCAGAACTCGACAGGAACAACAATTACACAATATTTAATTGCTCGGCGTATGCGTCAGGCGTGCTGGCTGCTTAAGAACAGCACTTTACCCATTCACCAAATCTGTCAACATGTAGGCCTGACCAATGTCTCTTACTTCTGCAAGAAATTTAAAGATTATACCGGAAGGACTCCTCTCAGCTATAGATCGGGTAAAGCCATCTAATCTTCATGCAAAAGCGTTTACAAGTCGGTCACCCTCGATGTGCATATTAACTAACAACAGGATGGTATCAAGATGTATAATTTATGTAATGTTAAAATCCCCCGTTTTCTTTTTACATCCTACTAAAAACGCTAGGTTAAGGGTTTATTGAATAAAAAAATAACGCGTGCTGGTTAGAATCAGCGCGCGTTGGCTACTTAGCCTTTAATGGTATTTGTAAGCACCCATATCCACTCTACCCGTAGTCACAGGTCTGTTGTATCCCTTAAATTCCTTGGTGGTACCGAAATTATTGTCTCCTGTCCATTCTCCCATCTGACAACTAGAGTGACAGATACCGTTGAAGAAGCCGTGATGACCGGTGCCTGTTCGGGAGTGTCTCTTTCATCGCACCGCAGATCTATAACTCCCTCTCTTCCGTATGGATAACTGGTGATACCGTGCTCCTCCAGAAGTCTGATATCCCATATCAGTTTAGAATTCGGCACATCGGGCTTCAAGCCGAAGACGAATTCAAAAAGCATTGCAATAGGTGAAAGTCCTGTCCATCCTACAAAATCGCCCTTTGAATGGTTCCCACGGGAAGCAAATTCAGGCGAATAGTTCTCCCAGAGGGTTCCTGTTTCACTAAAAACCCGGACTACATTTTCCAGATGTCGAGTGGAGAGTTCATGAGTCAAATTATTGTAACCCGACGTTTGAAGTCCCTTCAAGACCATATAATTAGTTGGCGCCCAAACTCCACCGCGCCAATATTCGCCTTCCTCACTGTAGCGTGGATGGTCAGCCGAGAGGGTTGGAATCGGGTGGGGACGGTTGAATTCCTTCTCATTCATGAGATGGGCAATGAAGCGTTCCTTATTGTGCTCTAAAATGACATCCGCAAGCAATGACCAATAGGCTCCAATGGACTTGACATAGTTTAGCTGACCGTCGCTCCATAGATCATAATAGAACGCACTCTCATCATCCCACATCTTTTGATTCACATGATTGGACAACGCTTTCACTTCATCTTCGAAGTCACGAAGCTCACTCACCCGGTCGATTTCCCGTCCCATCTTGAGGAGCAGCTTAGCGCTCAGAATTTGTTGAAGACATGTATCCAACCACGTCATATGCCCATGGGACCAACTTTCGTGGTAATTCTCCTTTAGCCTTGGCTGATTGTCCATTCCGCAGCCCCACCCGGTTGACCAATAGGTTCCATCCGGCCAAGTCCGGTACTGGCGCAGCCAACGATGGTAGGAAACCAACACAGGGAAAACCTGAGTCAATCGATCTTTATCTCCGAAGTTTTGATAATACTCCCATTCCGCCAAGGGAAGTATGTTCGGGCCCGTGCTCGAGGGGTCGTGGCGGTGAAAACGGTCTGTGCCGCTGCTCTCATCAATTTCTCTGCAGATAAATCCGTCCTTATGCTGTTTGGCATAAAAGTTGTCCAAGGTCCGTTGAAATTGAAACGCTCTCGATCCATAACGGGCGAATAGAAGAATAAAGCTGGAATCCCACATGAAGAGACAATTATTAAATGCTGTGTCAATGAAGTTGGAAACAAAACCACTATCCGGAGCTGGCTTGCGGAGATTACCAAAAGCTATTTCCCAGGCTTTCCAATAGCAATTGATAGTTTCCTCATGACCACTCCAGAAGGGGTGGGGAAGAACATCCTTCGCATTCTGGAACGTGGGAAGCTCCGTATCCTCCCTTTCAGCATTAATGAAACGGTTCTCTTCCTCCATGGGATCGGCAATATATAAACTATAATATTTTGTCTGCAAGGGTTTCTTTACGGTTGATAGGGAGTCCAATATTTCAATCAGCACCTCTCATAAGATAAATTAGTGATACAAGATGAGTTATAATATAATTATAACATTAGGATTTCATGATTTTCTCCCATTATTCTATATATTTATAACACTATTCTGGTAAAAGGATGTTGTTACAATGATCAAAGACAGAGGCTTAATCTTCGAAAAGCAGCTAGGCGTCTCCGACTTTCCTTTGAGGATTGCTTACACCGACTCCACACAAATCAAAAATTCTGATAGGGTTGTATACTTACATTGGCATAAGGAATTTGAATTAAGCTATATAATAGAAGGAAGCATGGTGATGGAGATTGACGCCAAGCCCATGTTGGTTCAAGCAGGAGACGTCATCATGATTAATCCGAATGAGATTCATAGCAGCTACTGCATAAACGATACAAACTGCCGTCTCTACGGAATTATCTTCAGCATGGATCTGCTTAGCAGCAGCCGTAAAGACGTTTGTCAGACCAAATATGTGGAACCCTTTCTTAGCGGGCTGTACAAGCTTCCAGCACTTATTCAAAATGAGCCGGGCTGGCAACTAAGTGTGGTCGAGAATGTCCGGATGATCATTCAAGCTTACCAAGTAAAAACAATGGGATATGAGCTTCGCATTAAGGCCGGTTTGTATACAATCCTATCGGAAATTATCTCCAATCAGGTATTTCTGACAACACCTCCTGCTGCTGCGATGGATCAAAATCATCTAGATATAGAAAGGCTCCAGAAATCGATTCAATACATGGAAACTCATTACACCAAGCGGATTTATATTGAGGAGATTGCGGCTGAATCAGGCCTCGGTGTCGAACGCTTTTACAAGTTTTTCAAGCGCTATACAGGGGAGACCCCGGTGAGCTATCTGAACCGGCACCGGATTCGGATAGCAATTAATTACCTATTGTACACGGATCAGTCCGTACTGGATATTGCCTATAAAACGGGGTTTGAGAACGTTAGCTACTTCATTAAAACCTTTAAGAAGCATACCGGTGTTACACCGGGGGAGATTCGAAAACAAGGATTAAAAGACGGTTTGGTATGATGTTGATACCAAATAAATTAATTTCAAATGGGACCTATTTGTTAAATAATAAAAGAGAAAGCCGGCACATTCGCAGACTTCCTCTTTTTAAGTAAACATAGTGTCGTTGTTTCTAATTGTTGGTTATTAAGATGGCGATTTTAACAATCCACCTATTATCTTTAATTGTCTTTCCCTTTCCTTTGTTGAGGCATCTAAGGAGTTATGTGTTAGAAGATTTGTTACCTTAATTGCGTAGTCACTGCTAACCATTGCATGGCCTCTCATATGTCCTGTTGCAATTGCTTGGGCAAATGAACGTGCAGAATATTTACTAACTTCAGATTTAGACTCTTTAGCCAATTCATTTACAATAAATCCAACTTTTCGTAAATCGAAGGCTCTAATACTTCCGTCTATTCGTATTTGTAAAGTCTCTAATCCCAAATTTATACGTGCGTCACCTTTTAAATGGTCATCAAGATAATCTAAGTATGAAATAGATACTTTTAAAGCCCATTGAGCAAGTAACTTCTGAGGCATGTTTTCAAGGGTCTCTTCGATTTTATTCCTTAAATCGGTGTTATCTATGATTTTTATTTTAGGGCCACTATGTTTAAATTCTGTTTGTTCCGCTCTTATTTTTTGCTCATGTTTATTCCATGCGTATTCTTCTAATTTCACCTAAAACCTCTCCTATTCCAAATTGTATAGAGGGGGATGGAAGGTTATAAACCCATGTGGCTCGATGACCTCTCCTTCGTAAATATATGACGTTTCTCCGAAGTTGACCACGGCACGTTTTCCAGATGAGAACTGGGTTTCTTGTATGGTATGATCCGCACTGATGAATCTATGAGATACCAGCTCGTCATAACAGATTTGCTGTAGCCAAGGGCAGATTTTATTGTAACTTTCTTGAAAGGTTACCTTAAAGCTAGCCCACCGCTCCTGATCGATGGACCACAGCGGAGCCGTTCCGTAAAGGATATTGAACAGATCCTTTTTCCACCAGATATCCGGGTTATGATGGTTGCCATCCTCCCAACGCCATGATGTCACGATGGCATCATGATAAACCAATTCGTATAAAGGAACCCGTGTATATTCATTAATTGAATACTTTAGGTAGGTATCGGTTGCGGTTCGCGTACCAAGCATGATTGAAGGTCTCGCGTTGTCCTTCCAGTCCCCGTAATAATAGATCGTACCTTTGTTAATAATGTTGGAACCATACCAAGTCCGCTGAAGAGTCATCATTCCATGGGCATACACACCATGTGATCCAGCAAAATCCGCTCCAAATTCAGCTCCTATAAAAGTGTTATATTTGTCCTCCAAAAGCTCATAGTTACTAAGAATGGCTTCCGCATATTGCTCCCGGGTCAGCCGATGCTCCGGGTGGTAGCATTCATAGAGACCATTGGCTTGATAAACATCCACAAAATAGGTTTCATGAGGATATTGGCTAACTTCTTTATCTACACGTTTGACCATCTCTGCTTGAATAGCCCCAGGGCAAACATAAGTTCCAAATTGATTGGAGTACTTGCCACCCTCCTTGGTCCGAGCGGTGACCTTTTCGAACAGGCCAGGGTATAGATTTCTTTTTAGAGGAATCTTATCGCTATTTGCGTAACCAGGATGGGAATCCGGGTGTATATCTGAAAAGAGTTCATAACCTCCCGTTCCGTAGCCCAGTTCTTTGAGCCTATCGTCGTAACCCTCTTCCGGATAAGGTAAGTGGTTGGCATTCCAAAGAATTAGTGCTTTATCAATTCCGGAATCCTTCAACTCTTGTGCAAAACTCACCTCACGTGCTTTGTCCCACACATAGATGTGTGCGGCTCCAAGAATCTTCGCAATAGCAGGAAATCGTTTCTCGTTCTCTTTCAGTGTAAGAACTTTATTTTTCGGCCAAATATACTTTCTATATCGTTTACATTGAGCAATGTATCCGCCTCGATCAAAGAAGATATACCGAACCTTACGGTCATAGCTAAATTCCCCCATCGAGCTAAGCCATACTGGTGAAAACGTAATTAACCCTTGCTCCCGCTCCAGTGAGATTGCAGCGTCAAACGGCGTCTCAAAAATGGCCATATATCCTGTTTCAAATCTGGAATCAGTTACCCCGACCCAGGCCATAGCCGGACCTCCACCACCGTAGAAGAATGGTTGTTCCTCCAGAAGGTAGAAGGTATCGTCCACAGGGAGCAGTAATCCCTGACTGTCCGTCTGTAGGAGGTAATGTTCTTTGTCAGGGGTCTGAAAAGACGCAGGAAATCTAATCTTTTCAAAAGAAAAACGGGGATCAGCTGTGAGAGTAACAAGCAGTTCCGATTGTTCCGTTAATTCAATGGTTGCTGTCATCGCGAAAGGGCCTTGTAAATCTAACCTCAGAAAATTCTCGTCCTGAGACACCTTCTCCACCGTCAATCCGCTATCTAAAGGCACCTGCTCCCAAACCTTGTTGGACCGTTTATCTTTCACACTTAGTATAAGACGATCTGGGTTGAACTTAACCTCGAGCTTGTCATCCGATATTGTCCATGCTTTCATTTGAAATCCCCCCGATTGGAAGTTTAAGATAAACTAATTATATTCCTGATAGTTGATCTTCAACGGACTCCCTAATGCGATAAAATAACGTTAGGTTGTCCTATTGGGGGAGGCTGTTAAGTCCTTCCTATTCACAATGTTTCCCTATACTTTCCAGGAATTATGCCCGTTAGCTTCTTAAAAACAGTTGTAAAATACGTAGCGTTCTCGAAGCCCACCATTTCAGCGATTTCAAACAGTTTTAGATCTGGTGATTTCATTAAGACTTTTGCTTTTTCTACCCGTACTTGGGTTAGATGCTCAATGATGGTCTCATTGTTCTCCTTCTTAAATATTTGGCACATATAGGTTGGACTAAGATAGACCTCCTCCGCGAGCAGCTGTATCGTAACATTCTCCATGTAATGCTGTTCAATGTAGGATTTAATCTTCTGGACAATTTTTTGGTTCTTCGAGTTATGCTTGTGAAAGAAAAAATCAGTCATGCCGCTTAACAGACTTGTAATATAAACCTGGAGATCTTCAATATCCCCGATTCCTTCAATCCGCTTTAGAATATCGTTAAGCGACATTCCAATAATGGTGTCAATGGATTCCTCCAACTTATGCACAGTGCGCGCCAGATGAAATACAAATTCTGCACATAAATTATGTACCTGTTCCACATTCATAATAGGCAATAAAACTTCCTTAAACATCTTCTCCGTAAGCTCCACTACACCTTTCGTATCACCTAA
Source organism: Paenibacillus wynnii (assembly GCF_000757885.1). Classification (NCBI taxonomy): domain Bacteria; kingdom Bacillati; phylum Bacillota; class Bacilli; order Caryophanales; family Paenibacillaceae; genus Paenibacillus; species Paenibacillus wynnii. The sequence continues at coordinate 431,690 of NZ_JQCR01000002.1, forward strand.
CTTTAGCAGGGTGAAGAGCTGATTTTCGATTTGATAGATATAGCTATAATGTTCTTCAGTCTCGAGGTTTTGATCTACATCATCTGCAGTTACGACTGAACCTCTCCCCGAAAAAAAAGTGTATTGAATCGTAGATCTCGCTTCTTGATAAGAACGGCTAAGATGAAGGATGTTCGTGACTGGTGACCCCAAGCCGATAGAAACGGATACTTTAACGAACTTTTGGACGCATCTGATGATCTCTTCGCATAATATTATAGGCTTATTCCCGTGCACGGGGTTACCTTTGAACAGAATGACAAGCTCGTTTTCTAACGTATTCGCAAATGCCACTCCAGAATTTGCTACACTAAGAAGCTCACTAATTACATTATGGATAGCAAAAAAAAGAAGCTGCTTATTTTCTTCATTGTAAGCCTCAAGTGTCTTCTTGTAATCGTCAAGCTGGAGTAGACCTACCAACACGGCTTCACCTTTGGGGATGTCAATATTATAATAAGCAGCTTTCTCATAGGCTTCATTTTCGTTCGTAAAAAAACCGGATATTAATTGAACTAGCAGCCTTTCTCTAAGAGCAGGCATGCTATCCTGAAGCTGGAGCCGAAGACGCTCCATCACCTGAGCGCTATTACGTTCCATTTGGATGTGATTGGTCACCTTCTGTATGACCTCAATTAGTTCCGGTATTTTCACTGGTTTGAGCACATAGGCTTCCGCTTCAAGACTTAATGCAGCCTTAGCATACTCAAAATCCTGTACACCGCTAATTAAAATAACCCGTGTACTACTCTTGTCGTCCAGCAACCTTTGCGCTACTTCAAGCCCGTCCATCATAGGCATCCGTATATCAGTACAAAGGATATCTGGCTTAAGTTCCTTACATAATCGGTAGGCTTCCTTTCCGTTATCGGCTAGTCCAACAATTTCAATTCCGTGATCCTCCCAGGGAATGATCTGGCTGAGTCCTTCCCGAACAATATCTTCATCATCTGCGATAATCATGGTTAGCATTACATACCCTCCATCGTTTTTGTAGCTGGAATACATATGGTTGCGGTGAGTCCGGCTTCCTCGTTTGCCTGATAACTGAGCCCGAAATCGTCACCAAACCATTGCTTGATGCGTGCATTCACATTCCGAATGCCAAAGGAAGTATTAGTTTCATTGTCAGTAAGGAGCATGTCATTAATTTTGGCAACAATCTCATGATTACCTGATCCGTTATCAATCACCTTTATTAGAATTCGCCCGTTCTCGAGAGATCCTTGAATATGAATCTCCCCACGACCGTTGGATTGATCAAATCCATGAAGTATCGCATTCTCCACAAGCGGTTGCAGGAGCAGCTTTACGGTCAAGTAGGGGTACACTTCAGCAGGGACATGAATGTTATAGAATAATTTTTGGTTCATTTTTATTTTCTGAATGGTCAAATAGGCAATCACCTGGTTAAGCTCGTCCTCCAACTTGATAATACTGCGCCCTTTATTAAGGCTAAGTCGAAAGAAGTCTGATAAAGAAGTAACCATCTGACTGATGTCCCCAGCCTGATGCTTTAACGCCATCCAGTTAATCGAATCCAGTGTGTTATACAGAAAATGGGGATTAATCTGAGCCTGAAGAGCCTCAATCTCCGCTTTTTTCTTATTCACCTCCGAAACGTAGAGCTTGTCTATCAAATTCCGTGTTCTTTGAACCATCTGATTGAATCTTTGGAAGAGATAAGAGAACTCGTCATTTCGCTTGTACTCCATCGGCACACTGTATAAGTCTTCTTCCGCTTTTCCAATCAATTTGATAAATTTTCGAATCGGATTGGTGATACTATTCGACAGCAGGAAGGAGAGCAATAGCGTCAACAGCAGACTGACCAACATGACAAGAACCATTACCTTTCTAAACGATACTAGGGGCCCGTTCAAATCACTCATAGGTGAGAGCGTTACGATTTCCCAATCGAGCTCAGGTATTTTTTTACTCGCTACGAGCGTGGAAACCCCATTTATAGGCAGTACTGATGCAGTAAAATTCCCACCGTCTCCCAAAGCTAATGAATCCAAGTTCATTTTTCTCATAAATGTATCATTCTCCGCTATCCTATTGGAACCCACCATAACTTCTCTGTTCTTATTAAGCAGATACACGCTACTGTTAGATGAAGGCTTCATTGTCACTAGTGTTTCGTTGAAATCATTGATGCTAACGTCCGCTGTGAGAACACCCGCAAATGACAAAGATGGATCATCTAAACCGTAAATACGCTTTACGAAACGGATCGAGTAAGAGTCCTTGCTATCACCGTTCCGGTACAACCCGAGAACCTTATATTTCTCTTTATAGGGGATGGATTGAAACCAATCCTCGTTCTGAATGCTCTCTATAGTGAACACATTACCAATGAATGAAAATCGGCTATATTCAGAACGGTCCATCAGATAAAGCTTAAGCTGGAATTTTTTTCCCGTCCGCTCGTTCGTGCTATAATTTCCGAGCAGTGAATTTAATCGGGTCATCTCATCGATTAGTCCATAATCATCCGGGGGGGTACTGGAAGAAAGGACATCTTGAAGATCAGGATTTAAATATATGCTCGTGGTCGTATTATCAATTTCCTCCACGGACTTCGTTAGATTAAGTTCCATCATTGTCATATTGCGTTCGATTGAATTTTTCATATTATTATTTATAGTGGACGAGGAAGTGTTATATAGAGTAATAATAATGAGTGTGGAGGGCACTAATACCATGGATAGAAAGTAAGTGAGCAGTCTCGTTCTTATGCTAATATTATTTATGAGTACATGGAACACCGAACGAAATGACATAACGGTTCACTGCCTTTCGCAGAGAAATAGATTTCAAGCCCATTATAATTGCGGAGGATTAAAAATGAAACCTATAAATATTCGCTGGATTTCCTTTATGTGCTGCGTACTCATCCTAATTGCCGGTGGTTTACTAACTCACGAGCTTTGGCAGCAGAACGCTCCACTACGGAAAGTACCCTCGAAAGAAAACAATAAAGTAGTGCTTACGTTCGCTTATAACGGTGGCGTTTCGGACCAAGAAATGATATCGCTTATCGATCAATATAATCGGACGAATACGGATAGGGTTACCATTGAGCTTCAGGAAATTCCAAAAGATGAATATTCACGAATTTTAAATATGCAGATGATTGCCGGAACAGGACCGGACATATTAACAGTGAGTTCGGATTGGAAAAAGACTTACTTTTTAAAAAATTGGCTTGCAGATATATCGAAGGAACTGTATTCAGACGGTATGCCTGACTATAATGACTGGGCAATCGAATACGGGAGCTTCAATAAGGAGATATACAGCGTTCCGCATGCTTTCAACACAAGTAGACTCATTTATAATAAAAATTTGTTTCGGTCTGCGGGCATAGATCCGGAATCCCCGCCGACAACTTTGAATGAGCTCTCAAACATAGCGGTAAAGATCAGTAACAGTCAAATTGGTTTTCAGCGATATGGATTTGCCTGGCCGCTTGGGGATCAAGAAATTGGGTTCAAGAACAGTATGGAAGTTCCTCTAACCTATAGTGGGCTATCGGTTTTCGATTACGCCAAGGGTAAGTATGATTTGAATAGCTTCGGAACATGGTTTGAAAAAATGCTTGAGCTTAAAAACAACGGCGGTCTCCTTCCCGGTGAAATGTCTTTGAAATACAACTCTGCCTTAACACAATTCGCAAAAGGGAATGTCGGTATGATGTTTATTTCCAGTAGTGATGTGTATCATTTGGAGCATGAATTAGATATGCAGTTTGATTGGGGAGTCGCTTTCCCCCCAGCTCTTGACTCTGCTCATAAAGGAAAACATCCGCTTGTACTCCTTCCTGAGCCCATGATCGCAGTCAATAACGCTTCTCCGAATAAAACACAGGCGTTGAATTTCTGGAAGTACCTCGAAAGCACAGTTACACTTAGTGACTTATATGCAAAACAGGTAATTCTCCCTTATTCATCTACGATTCGTAATCAACCATTAGCTGTTGATATCGATCAGGGCTCGCACTTTCGTTTATTTTATCCAAATAAACATGAAGCTTTTTACCCTCCTGGGCCTTCAGTGCTGAATATGAAATTAAACCCCAATCAATCGATTTTTCTTAACGTGAAGTGGAACAACCGTTTCGAAGCCTATCTGGAGGCGGTTTCCGGTCGTATTCCCATTAAGAATGCACTTAGTCTGGAGACGAAACGATTAAATGTTCTTCTGCAATCCGAAATCAATGCGGGACATATTCTAATCGATTCCTTTATTTCAGGTAAATTCGAGTCTCCATTTATAGACTGATCCGAAAACGAGAGTTCCCGACTTTGGGAACTCTCGTTTTTTTTGATTTATAAGATCATAGAAAAATGATAGTAAAACATAAATCCTTTATTCTCTATTTTCTAATAATCCTTAGAATAAAGCTTACAACATAGAAAAAATAAAGGAGTGGGTGAAACATTATGGGAGCGGTCAAGATGCATATTAGGAATGTTATTAAATTCCGCGTATTGTTCCTGATGATGCTGCCAACATTGGCCATAGTCATCTTTAACAATTACTTGCCAATGTTCGGGGTAGTTTTAGCTTTTAAGAATTTTACGTTCAGCGACGGGATTTGGGGTAGCGCATGGGCCGGATTAAACAATTTTAAATACTTATTTCAAACGGATATCGCATGGCTTGCTACCAAAAATACAATTTCGTATAATTCTATATTCATAATTCTAAACAATGTATTTGCAGTAGGTTTAGCCATACTGCTGAATGAAATTCGAAATGGCCGCTTAAAAAGCGTCTTTCAAAGTACGATCCTGTTCCCGTACTTCTTATCATATGTAGCAGTCAGCTATGTATTGTACGCTTTTCTGGGAGAGTCCGGCTTTATAAACATGACCGTATTAAAAGGATTGGGAATCGACGCCGTTTCCTGGTACTCAGCTGCAGACAAATGGCACTTTATTCTCCCCTTAGTGAATACTTGGAAGAACGTCGGATATTTTGCCGTAGTATACCTTGCTGCAATTGTATCCATTGATCCGGAGTATTACGAAGCAGCCGTTATTGACGGTGCGTCGAAATGGAAACAGATTATGCATATTACGGTTCCAATGATGTTTCCTATTATTGTAATTATGACCTTGCTGCAGGTTAGCCGCATTTTCAATGCCGATTTTGGACTCTTTTATCAAGCGCCATTGAATTCAGGAGCCCTTCAAAATGCAACTGAAGTAATGGACACCTTCGTGTATCGGAACTTCCTGCTCAATGGTGATGTCGGTATGTCTAGTGCCGCGGGATTATATCAAGCCGTTGTAGGGTTCGTCCTCGTTCTTGTAGCAAATACAGTTGTACGTCGGATCAATAAAGAAAATGCACTTTTCTAGGAGGTGGACTTAATGACAGATCTTGCTAATCAAAAAATAAATCCTGTAATCACAAAAAAGAAAAATAATCGCCTAAAAGGACCTCAGTCCCTTTCTCCAGCAGCTTATTATTCACTTATCATTTTTTTGACACTGCTCAGTTTGGCTTGTGTGGTTCCACTTCTGCTAGTCATTATGACATCCTTAACGGATGAGGCATCGCTAACTGTATACGGTTATCAATTTATTCCTCAAAAATTCTCTCTTTACGCTTATAACTATTTATTAAATGATTTTGATAAAATTGCCCGAGGATATGGAATTTCTATCTTCGTAACAATAGTGGGTACAGTTTCAAGTCTCCTGCTGACTTCATTGTTTGCCTATCCGGTATCAAGATCTGATTTTCCTTACCGAAACCTGTTTGCGTTTATTGTCTTTTTCACTATGTTGTTTAACGGTGGACTGGTTCCCTGGTACTTGATTTATGTGAATGCCGGGCTCAAGGATACTATTTTCGCCTTAATTCTGCCGAGTCTCATTATTCCATTTAACCTGATTATTATGCGGACATTCTTCGCCAATACCATTCCACCAGCATTAGTTGAATCTGCTAAGATTGACGGTGCAAGCGAATGGCGGATCTATGCACAAATCATCATGCCTTTATCTTTGCCTGTATTAGCAACTGTCGGTCTCTTTCAAATGTTGATTTACTGGAATGATTGGTACACCAGCTTAATCTTCATCAGTTCCGAGAATTTAGTAAACGTACAGTATTTACTTTATCGGGTCATTAATAATATCAACTATTTAACCTCCGGTTTTGCTAATCAACAAGCTATAGACGGTGCACTCAAAACGTTGCCCGCTCAAACCGTCCGTATGGCGATGGCGGTCGTAGGTATTGGACCCATCATTATTGTTTATCCTTTCATTTCCAAGTATTTCGTAAAAGGCTTAACTGTCGGTTCTGTGAAAGGGTAAGAAACTTGGCTATTCCCTATAATTGGGTAGCATAAAGAAAAAACATAGGAGGGTTAAAGAATGTCGAACAAAAAAGCGATTTCTCGTATGATGACGCTGTCTCTTATCTTCGCATTGCTTCTTTCCGCTTGCGGAAAGAGCAACAATGTCAACAATGCAGATGGCAAGAACACAGCTTCAGAGGGAAATGCAACGAAAGAAACAAACACAGGCACTAATGCAACGGATGTATCGAAGCTTAAAACGAGAGAAATTTCCATCTATTTCGAAGGTCCCCCTACACAAAGAGATACAGAACTTGTCGAACAAGAAATAAATAAGATAACAACGGCTAAAATTAATGCAACCGTCAAAATTCACCACTTGGGATGGTCTGAATTCCCGCAAAAGATGAACCTTATGATGGCATCCGGCGAGCCTTTCGATTTGATGTTTACTGCAGGATGGGATAATTTTAACGGTAATGTTGCCAAAGGAGCTTTCGTACAGCTCGATGATCCGAAGAACAACCTGTTGGAAAATCAGGGAAAGGGGATTCTTGAAAATATTGACCCTCTTATGCTAAATGGGGGTAAAATAGCTGGTAAAATCTACGCCATTCCTACGCAAAAGGAAATTGCCTCCCAGCAAGGTATGTTTCTTCAAAAGGAACTTGTAGATAAATACAAGATTGACTTGGCTTCCATCAAAAAACTAGAAGATCTTGAACCTTATCTGCTTCAAGTTAAAAAGGATTCTCCGAACATTATTCCTATAATAGCCACTTCTAACTGGTTGGGAATTTTACCATATGAGATCGTTGGCTCTAAAGAAAGCCCAGGTCGTCTTCCGAATGACGGCAGCACTAAAGTTGTTAATGTCTTTGAAACGGAAGAAGCCAAGTCTTTGTTTAAGCTTATGGAAAAATGGTTTAAGCTCGGCTTGTTCCAAAAAGATCCTGCAACAAATACGGATCTAATGTCACAATCCAAGACAGGTTTAGTATTTACTCAACAAACCCAACTAAAACCAGGGGGAGACGCAGAATACAACATCGGGGTGGAGAAACCATTTGTTCAAGTTCCGCTAACAGAAATCCGTACCGCACCCGGCGACCTGAACAACTCCATGCTTGCGATCTCTAAAACTTCCAAAGATCCGGAACGCGCAATGATGTTCCTTAACTTGCTGCATACCGATAAAGATCTTGTGAATTTGATTGACTATGGTATTGAAGGTAAACACTATGTCAAAGTTTCAGGTAAAGAAAGTGTAATCAAATATCCAGACGGTGTTGAAGCAGCACAGAGCGGGTATGCCCCATCGAATGCTTGGCAGATCGGTAACCAGTTCCTCACCTACACCTTTGAACAGGAAGACCCTCAAAAGTGGGAAAAATTCAAAGAGTTTAATAAGGCAAGTACACCATCTGTATTGGTCGGCTTCGTTTACAACGCTGAGCCTGTTAAAAATGAGGAAGCTGCCATTGCAGCCATCTGGAAGAAGTATATTGATGCTTTATCTGCAGGTATTGTCGATACTACCGACTACTTGGATAAAATGAATAAAGAACTAAAAAAAGCCGGCATGGATAAAGTGCTGCAAGAAAAACAACGTCAAATCGATGAATTCCTGGCTACCAAAAAATAATCGTCCAATATCACTATTTACAGCTAACTCATTCTACTTATTTAGAAGCCTTAACCCAAAACAACCCGAGCTCGGCAGCCAGCCGATCCCGGGTTGTTTTTTAATAAAGCATTCGCATAACCCCTTTCAACAACAGGTATTTTTACAGCGGCGGATGTTCGGATTCCCCCCAGCCACAGGGCTGCTCACCAAGCACGAAATGTAGTTTTCCCACATTCAACAGCTCTTCATGTGTTACTAATGCTCGGTCAATAGCCGTTTATCTGTATCAGGGATTCAAACGGTTCGGCTCTCCGCCACCTTCCAGACTTCGGAAGCTAAAATCCCCTCCGTCGAAATTGCAGTAAGAATAAACGTCACTCAGCTTCAATTATGGAAATTGAGAACGACGTTTTTTACGGGCATAATCATAGGTTTTGCCGTCCTTTAAGGGACGGTATCCGTTTCTATTCACAAGATCATAAAAAAATGATAGAAAAACATAAATCCTTTATTCACTATTTTCTAAAAATCTTTAATATTAAGATTATTACAGAAAAAAATAAAGGAGTTGGGTGAGCCATTATAGGAGCGGTCAAACTGCATTGAACGGTTATCATTTCCCCTCAAAAGTTTCTGTATACGTTTACAATTATTAAATTCTAATTCCACTTATTTTCCAGTTACCCTTGCTTGTATTAGCGACAATCGGTCTCTTTGAAATGTTGATTGATCTACTAAATTTGGCTATTCCCTTAACATTGGGTAGCATAGATATAACACACATTGGAGGGTTAAAGAATGAAGAACAGAAAAGCGATTTTCCATATTATTACACTGTCTCTTGCCTTCTCAATGCTGCTTTCAGCTTGCGGGAACAGCAACAATGGCAGCAAGACTGAAGGCAACAACCCAGCTCCAGAGGGAAATACAACGAAAGAAACTAATGCAGGCACCAATGCAACGGATGTATCGAAGCTGGAAGCTAGAGAAATATCCATCTACTTCGAAGGGCCTCCTGCACAAAAAGACACTCAGCTTGTCGAGGAAGCAATAAATAAGATAACAAAGGCTAAGATTAATGCAACAGTTAAGATCCATCACTTGGGATGGGCTGAATTCCCGCAGAAGATGAACCTTATGATGGCATCGGGCGAACCTTTCGACCTGATGTTTACTGCAGGATGGGATAACTTTACCGGTAATGTAGCCAAAGGGGCCTTCATTCAGCTGGATGATCCGAATAACAACCTGCTGGAATCATACGGAAAAGGAATTCTTGAAACTATGGATCCTGTTTTACTAAATGGCGGTAAGCTTGGCGGTAAAACCTATGCCATACCTACGCAAAAGGAAATAGCATCCCAGTGGGGCATGCTTCTTCAAAAAGAACTTGTTGATAAATATAAAATTGATCTAACTTCCATCAAGAAGTTAGAAGATCTCGAACCTTATCTACTTCAGGTAAAAAAGGATTATCCAAATATCATACCAATTATTGCTACAAAAAACTGGTTATACAATTTACCGTATGAAATCGTTGGTTCACAAGAAAGTCCAGGTCGCCTGCCCACCGATGGCAGCACTAAAATAGTCAATATTTTTGAGACAGAAGAAGCCAAGTCTCAATACATGCTTATGGAAAAATGGTTTAAGCTCGGTTTGTTCCAGAAAGACCCTGCAACCAATACGGATCTGGGAGCGCAATCCAAAACAGGCCTGGTATTTGCTCAACAAGCTCAATTGAAACCAGGAGGAGATGCGGAATACAGCATTGGAATGGCGAAACCATTCGTTCAATCGGCACAAACAGAGCCCCGTACATCACCTGGCGACTTGAATAACTCTATGCTCGCGATTTCGAAGACATCCAAAGATCCGGAACGTGCAATGATGTTTCTGAACTTGCTGCATACTGATAAAGAGATTGTGAATTTGATTGACTATGGCATTGAAGGTAAGCACTATGTCAAGGTTCCCGGTAAAGAAACGGTTATCAAATATCCAGACGGTGTTGAAGCATCACAGAACGGATATGCCCCGGCTAATGCTTGGCAAATCGGGAACCAGTTCCTCACCAACACCTTCGAGCAAGAGGATCCTCAGAAGTGGGAAAAATTCAAAGACTTTAACCATTCAAGTACGCCTTCTGTATTGGTTGGCTTCGTCTACAACGCTGAGCCTGTTAAGAATGAGGAAGCGGCAATTGCTGCCATTTGGAAGAAGTATGTCGATGCTTTAGGTGCTGGTATTGTTGATTCTACCGACTACCTGGATAAAATGAATAAAGAACTTAAAAAAGCCGGCATGGATAAAGTGCTGCAAGAAAAACAACGTCAAATCGATGAATTCCTGGCTACCAAAAAATAAGCGTCTAATAACACCATTTATAGCCAACTCAATCCATTCATTTAGAAGTTTAACCAAAAACAACCCGAGCGCGGCAACCAGCCGTTCCGGGTTGTTTTTTAAATATATGTAGACTTTACGAATGCAATACGATACCCCCGAGCGTCTCCGGTTGATCCCCAACTCCTTCGCCATCTCCCGCTGCGTCCTCTCTTCCCCGCCTAGTTTCCAGGCCAAATCGTCCAACCACAACTTCATTACCATTTTCGATAAACCCATTGAGCCGTTATAAACTGCTCTCCGTTGATTGGAGAATCCTCCATGTTTCAGAAGACTTTGTCCATTTACCGATTGAATTGTAAGCGTATAATAATGGGTATAAGCGAGTGTAATTAATACAGAAGTAGCGAAAAATAAGCGTTTATTGGATATTCGAAGCGGGAGGGAATAGGATATGAGTCAAAGAGAATATGTACCGAGTCTGATTATAGGGGCCTCCATGTTGGGGCTGGGCCTCGCTTTAGGTAGGGACGGTAATGCGGTGGTTCTAGAGGGTGGCAACGCGGTAGGCAGCGAGTTTATTCGCAGCTTCAAACTAAGCGAAGCCGCGTATTCGCCGGTAACAGCTATAGGCAAGAAGGTGCAGGAGGACTGTGTCAGCCGTAACGTCGTCGATGCGGAAGGCAGACTGCATCTGGCCGGCTTCATGCCCTTTATGATCAAGCAGCTTACAGATGCTAAGCTTGATGTAAGAATGCAGACCGCCGTAGTGGATGTGAAGCAACAAGACGGTAAATTCGAAGTAACCTATTACGACGCCTCCGGTCTGCGGACTCTTATAGCGGACGAATTGATCGATACGACCCCTCTATGCGTGACTAAGCCCGGGGTTGGCCATCTAAAGTACAAGAACCTGAACATGATGCTGCAAGGACTATCAAGGCAGGAAGCTGCAGCCGGACTGGAGGGTTTCTCAATCCGGTTAGGCAGGTTCGAGGCGGAGACCGTTCTCCAGTTTCCTATAGAGCCCGGTGACGGATGGGTCGAAGCAAGAAACAAACTGTTCCAATTCTGGCTGAACCGCCCGGCGGCATTGCAGTCCTGTGCCTTCGTCACCCATGCGGATGACTTCGAAATGGGTTATAACTCGGAGCAAGTATCGATCCAGCCCGGCTGGGAGTGGCGGCCTTCCGCTTATTACAATCATCCGCTCGAAGCTTTGGAGCATGGATACCGTTTGGGAAAAGGAGGCTACTAATCATGTATATTCGAGAAAAAAAAGCTGGCGTCAGAGTGTCCTCCCCTGCTTCGGCAGCGTTCGGAGATCACTATGATGTAATCGTCATCGGTCTGGGAACTGCAGGCTCCATGGCTGCAATTACTGCTGCAAGAAGAGGATTGAAGGTTCTGGGCATCGAACGCCTCAACAGTATGGGCGGGACAGGGACCATCGGTGGTGTAGTGGGTTATTATTATGGGAACCGCGGGGGAATTTTCGAAGAGATAGACAGTCAGGTTATTTCCTATCAGAAGCAAGAAGACTTCGTTCGGTTCCAAGGTGTACACGGCGAAATCAAGAACTGGGTCCTGGACAGCAATGCCGTCCAGGCAGGTGTGGAAATCCGCTATGAATCATTCGTAATCGGGGTCTATCTGGACGGTACCTCCGTTAAGGGCGTCCGTTGGGTATCCCCGGAAGGGATTCACGATACCTCGGCTAAGGTTGTTATCGATTGTACCGGCAATGCGGAGGTTGCAGAACTGGCCGGGGTCGCTTTTGACATGGGCAGGGAATTGGACGGCAAGTGCCAACCCTTCTCCAATGTGCTGATGAAATCCTACCCGAACGGATCAGTAGGGAACTTCTATACGGATTCCGGTTATATCGATATTGACGACCCGGATAGTGTGAACCAGGCGATCTTCGAATCGAACCTACTGGGAACGCATTTACAGGAGTGTTACAACGAAGAATCGGTTGTTCTCAAGGTCTGTCCCCTGCTTGGACTCCGCGAGACCCGTCGGATCGTAGGTGAGGATCAGGTTACCTTTGGGGATGTGCTTGCGGACCACTTGACGCGGGAGCCTATCTTTTTCGGCTTCTCCAACCTGGATAACCATGGCAAGGATATGGCCTTCGAAAGCGATAACCAACAGGACTGGCTGGTTGCCGCAAGCCTGTTCGGGCCCAATATGAATGTTCCGATCCCCAAGGGCACCTTGATTCCCAAAGGGTACGACGGCATACTGGTTGCCGGACGCTGTCTCTCCGTGGATCATGATATTGCCTCCGCCATCAGACAGAAGCGTGATATGCAAAAAAGCGGTGAGGCTGCCGCTAGCATGGCTTACTTATCCATCCATCAGAATGTACAACTTAAGAAGGTTCCGTATGGCTTGCTTCGGGCCATGCTTGAGGAAAGCAAGTGCCTGCGCGCTGTAGAGCGTACGGAAATTCGCGAGATTACGCCACAGGAGGACCATGAACAGGCTCCAATTCCGGCCACCAAGTGGCTGACGGATACTCAAGCCATTCGGGAGGCGCTCAACACCGACAAACCAGGTATTGCCATATGGTCGGCCAAGAGACTCGGGGAACCTATCGCCTATGCCTTGGAGGAATGGATGAACCAGCAGGAACACCCCCTGCTCCGGAAGAACAGCGCGCTGGCGCTTGGGCTGATGGGCCGGACCAAGTGCGTACCTGTACTTCGGGAGATCGTGTATGCACGGGATTTGTACCTTCCGCGCACGAGCAGGAAGTACAACCAGCCGCACCTATTCGCCGCCATTTATTTGCTGGGACGATTGAAGGATACGGAGATTATGCCCGAGCTGCTCCGGTTCATCCGGGAAGACACCTTCATGGAGACCTTGGAGACGGACAGCAGCAATGATGAGTTTATCTACGACCGTAAGGAGCTGTACTTCCAGTTCTTTTCCTTCTCCATGATGGCTGCATTCCGGATCGCGGAAGCTCATCCTGAATGGAGACAGCAGTTGGCGGAGGTTATGGGCAGCAGGCTGGCTGATCCGGGGCTCGAGCTGATCATTACGCTGAAGACCCATATCCGTGAGGCCAACGGTTTCCTGAAGAAAAAGATGAATGCACGTGTGGAATCCATATATAATCGGCTTATAAGCAACTGGAGCTGATGATAGCCGGAATGGCGCTTATTAGGGTATGCGTAAGCGCCATTCTTGTTTCAGTTCCTTGCAGCGGGGGAGGGTCCGAGTTGGATCAGGATTTCATGAACCGATTGATACCCCGGATTCACGATATTGTGTTCCGGGACGAGCAGCATTGGCGTGATAACGCCTATCAGGTTGAAATTCCCACCACCCGGATGTGCAATCTGGGTCTAGCAGTGGGAGGAACAGGTAAGCTAGCAGTGAACGGTGAGGAGTATGAACTTCGCCGCGGTTGCTTCTATCATATCTCGCCCCCACGTAGCAGGATGAGGTTTATATCCGACAGGGATAATCCCTTATTGTATATCGCTGTTCATTTCGACTACAGGCTGGTCCATTGGGAAGGAACGGAGCTTGCTTCCAAGGAGGCTGACACCGCCATCCCCCTGCCCCATGTTCTTCAGTTGGAGGCCGAAGCAGATGCCGAGGAGCAATTCCGTAAGCTGTACTCCTTGTGGAACGGGAAGCAGCCCGGATAAGAATGGCGCTCCCGGAACTTGCTACTGGAGCTGCTGGACGGGATCGAGAGCAGGCATGCGACTCAGTCTTTAGCCGTGCGGAGAGCCGAGGAGGCGGTCCGAAGAGCGATGGAACATGTGCATACGCAGTACAGGCAGCCTGCCGACAGATATGAGATGGCGAGGATCTGCTCGATGTCCGTCAGTTATTTTTCGCTGCTGTTCAAGAAAATCACGGGTTACAGCTATGTCAATTACGTGCAGAAGACCCGGGTGGACCACGCCAAGGCGCTTCTGCGGAACGGATTCGCCCCCATTTCAGAGATTGCTGATAAGGTGGGTTATTCGGATCCGCTGTACTTCTCCAAGCTGTTCTCGCGAGAGGTTGGAATGTCTCCGAGAGAGTACAGACGGGGATAGCGGCTGTTGGGTAGAATCTCATACGAGGAGGATGTAAAATGACAACCATAGTGGTTTTAGACGGATATACCTTGAATCCAGGGGATTTAAACTGGGAGAACTTCAAGGAGCTTGGAGATGTGAAGATTTATGACAGGACGCTCCCGGAGGAGATCATTGCACGGGCAGAGCAAGCAGATATAGTATTGACCAACAAAACGGTGCTGTCTGCCGAGACCATAAACAAGCTGCCAAATTTGAAATATATCGGGGTGCTGGCCACAGGCTATAATGTAGTGGATACGGAGGCTGCCCGGGAGCGGGATATACCGGTAACGAACATCCCCACTTACGGCACGCAATCCGTTGCCCAGTTCGTATTTGCCTTGCTGCTAGAGCTCTGCCATCGGGTGCAGCGGCACGGCGATTCGGTTCATGAGGGTGAGTGGAGCCAATGTCCCGACTTCTGCTATACGAAGTCGCCACTGGTGGAGCTGGACGGCAAGACCATGGGAATTATCGGGGCTGGCAGAATCGGATTGCAGACCGCCCATATTGCCAGAGCCTTCGGCATGCGAGTCTTGGCCGTGGACGATGGCGGGAAATCAGGCATCTCGGACGGGGTCGAATGGACAGACCTGACGACTCTGCTGAAGGAATCCGATGTGATAAGCCTGCATTGCCCTCTTCTGGAGGACACTAGGCGGATCATCCGGGCGGAGCGCCTTGCGCTGATGAAGCCTAACTGCTTCTTAATCAATACGTCCCGAGGCCCGCTGATCGACGAGGCAGACCTGGCGGAAGCCCTGCATAAGGGGACGATTGGAGGCGCTGCTCTAGACGTACTGGCAGTTGAGCCGCCGACGGCGGATAACCCGCTGCTCCATGCGCCGAACTGCATAATCACGCCACACATTGCATGGGCTACCAAGGAAGCCCGTTCCCGCCTGATGGATATTGCTTACGACAACGTGCGCGGGTTCTTATCAGGGACCTCCGTGAATGTGGTAAACCGCTAATTGCACAACAAACCCCCACTCTATTTATAGGTGGGGGTTTGTTTTGTTGAACATTCTCGCTATCCCTGATTCCGATATCTGTAAGGGCTGGTATCGCCCGCTCTATTTTAATACGATGGTCTGATTAAGACTAGACTGCTCTGTATTCTGCTTGGTTAGGCGTTTAAAGAAAAAAGTCGCCTTCTCCGTCAGGTTGCCGCTTTTCCAATATTCGGCCGCTTCGGCTTGTACCTGAATCAGGATCACATTAGGGTCATCATAGCTGGTCTGAAGAATCGTATCGTACCCTGCACTCCACAATTCTTTTTTCTTGCCCAAATCCTCTACGAACTTGGCCGTTCCTCGGATGGAAACATAGGATTTATCAGCGTATACGATGTTAACCCTCGGATCATGAAGGAGTTCCTCGAACTTGCTGGTATCCTTCTTGGTTAGGAACCATAAATCTCCGTTGAACTCAATTTCCTGTGTCTTCATGGGGCGGGATACCAATCCTTCGGCCGAAACCGTCGTGAACATCGCTGTATCGATGCCCTTGATCAGCTCTTTAACCGTCTCGACAGCTTCCTTGTGACTGTTGTTCAAATCGGACATGCTTATCGCCTCTTTCTTCCGGGATATGGGATAGGTTGTCCAAATGCATACCAATTATTAATCATAAGTCGCAAAGAAGCAGGAGAAATCTCACCAATATGTATGGGTTATTCTAATGATTTACGACTCTTTTTGTCACGGTACATGGCATGGTCCGTGGCCCGGACCAGTCCTTCGGCTGTATCTCCATCATTGGGATACAGCCCGATACCTATACTGGTTCTCACTTCAATCTCATAGTGGGAATAGGTCATCGGCGTTCTCAGGGTCTCACGAATTCGCGCGGCACGCTCCTCCGCTTCGCCCAATTGAGCTACACCGGGCAATAACAGAACGAATTCATCGCCTCCCAAGCGGTATGCGCTTTCATCGATAACGGCCATTTCCCCGATCTTCTTCGCCATGTGCTGCAGAGCACTGTCTCCTGCCTGATGGCCATATGTATCATTGATATTTTTGAAGTCATCCAAATCCAACGATAATAATGCAAATTGCTGCTTCTTGTCCATTAAGGCCTCCAGATCCCTCTGGAATGATACCCGGTTGAGCAGCCCGGTCAATCCGTCATGATAGGCCAGATAGGAGATTCTCTCCTCCGATTGTTTGGCAACAGTAATATCGCGAATAATAAGAAACTGCATGAGGTCATATTCAACATCCAGGTTGTCGGAATTCAGGGCTAGGACCATGCTGTCGCCGTTGAGGCGTTTACACCGGATTTCCATAAAACTCGGCTTATTCCCGTTATGCGCCATTTGGACCAGATAGTCGGAGATCCTTTCCTTATCCTCCGGATGAAACATAGAGGCTAAGGGTTGACCCCTGACTTCCCCATTCTTTGCACCCAGCAGATTTAAGGCGGCTGTGTTAGCTTCCGTTACGATTCCTTTTTTATTCAAAAGCAAGATAGCATCGGGTATAAGCTGGAATAATTTGAGAAACCGCTCTTCATAGGTGGGGAATGAGGAGTACTTCAGAATCGAAATTCGAATGGATAACGCCAAAAACAGGATACCGAACGGACTGATTGATCGAATGTATTCGTAAAACTTAGCCTCTAGTATACCGACCGTAATAAACCATGCTATTGATAATAATAGGCCTTTCAGCCAAACGCGGACCTTTTTAAATTCCGTTTCATTTTTACTCCTAAACCACGCTAGCATGATGATTTCAACTGTGTAATAGGCCAAGTTCAAAACGACAAAGATGGAGAAGCCTAAGCCTGTTTGCTGGGAACCCGTTTGACCGAATACGGATAATTCTTGGTACATCCAACCATTCAGGGGAATGGTTAGCATGAATAGGCCCATAGGCACATAGCTAACGGCCATCAAGAGTGTCTTCGAATATCTTTCAAATTTATTGGTGATAAGAAACACTTGAT
The DNA here is from genome assembly GCF_000757885.1 of Paenibacillus wynnii. NCBI lineage: Bacteria > Bacillati > Bacillota > Bacilli > Caryophanales > Paenibacillaceae > Paenibacillus > Paenibacillus wynnii. The sequence continues at coordinate 449,073 of NZ_JQCR01000002.1, forward strand.
GCATTCCGATCATCATACTAAGACATAGGATCGGGTATTCAATATATAAGACGACTCCCTTGAACAGAGCGGCATCCGGATTCGACGTGTTCTTCCATAGTTCGATGCTGAACCAGACGGACGTCAACAGAAGCATGGCCGAACTTAGCCGGTGCAATAGGTTCAACCGATTCTTAAAATGGATTTCCAAAGCCATATAAAGTAAGAAAAAGGCCGGCACTCCATAGAGGATTGTTAAAATTAATAGTGTGAGCATGTTGAGACCCCCGCCCGCTCTGAATAAAAGTATCCTTCATGAAACCACCGATACATCGGTAATTCAAGTGGTTAAACCTATAATTCGACAAAAAACTACTTATACCTGCCAAAACTGAAATCACAATCACCACTCCCCCCTGACTGTTACCTGAGGTATCAGACATCTCCTTATGGGATACTCTTCTCAAAAGCGTACAACCTTTGATACAATGACCCTACTAACCTTGTAGAGGATGTTCTATTTTACCGTACCGGAGGGTTGCGAGGAATAGGGACATCCTTTCTCTATGCGTGGACAAGATACGAAAGAATGGCAGGTGAAGGAATAATGAGAATACGCAATTTTCGTTGGAAAGACCAGAAAATTCAAGTCAGGTTTTTCATCACCTATCTGTTACTCGCCATCCTCCCCCTGATCATCCTTGCTTCTTCCGTGTACCTTACCCTTCAGAGAGACAGCGAGAGAAAAGCTCAGGAGGACTTTCTCGTAGTTACCAAACAAATCGATCAGAGCGTTGAGAAATACCTGCGGCTGATCGATCGAATGACCATAATTCCTTTTGGCGAAACGGCCTTATATCAGATTCTGAGCAAAACTCCACAGAACGATGCCGGTTCCCTTACGCTTCAGAATGAAAAAGAACTGCATAACTACTTCATGGGTCTACAAAGTCTCCAAGAAGGAATTCGGGCTATCTATATGATGTCGAAAGAGGACAATGTATACGGTTACTCAGCAGGCCGAGCGGTATATCCCGTTAATAAGGTAAAAAAAGAAGCCTGGTATCAACAGGTGATCGAACGGGAAGGCGGTTTGGTCAATTCCGGACTCCGGGATGAGAGTCAATTTTTCAGTCCAGTCATCTCCGATCAGGTCATCACCTTTGCCCGCTATGTAACGAGTGTAATCACAGGAGAGAAAATCGGTGTGTTTGCCATCGATGTGGACCCATCCGTCTTCACATATACGATTGAAAAGGTTAATAAGGGAAACGTAGTGATTATGGACCAGTATCAGAATATCCTGTATTCTCAGCAGCCTCCCGGTTCAGAGAAGGAGCTGATGCTGGCGGAAGGCAAAGCAGCCAGTGATGAATCAGTATTTTTCCAATGGAAAAAAGATGGTAAACGCTGGATAGGTGTCAACCATGTTTCTTCCTATACAGGCTGGAGCACCACCTACTACATCACATCGGATGAATTGTTCAGCGATCTGAATCGTATTTTCCGATTTACCATCTATGTCATTCTCGCCCTTCTTCTGTTGTCCATCGTTCTTGCCGGCGTTGTTTCCCGCAGTGTTGCCCAGCCCATTAAACTGCTGTCAAGGCACATGAATTTGCTTCGAAGCGGTAACTTCAACATTTCCCTTCCCTTTCAAGGAAAGGATGAAATTGGATTCCTCACCCATTCGTTTAATTCGATGGTTTACGAGCTGAAGAATCTGCTGGAACGGATTTCTGAAGAGGAAAAACTGAAGCGTAAAGCCGAAACAGACGCTCTACTGGCTCAAATGAATCCCCATTTTATGTACAATACGCTCAGTGCAATCCGGATGATGGCCATGATGCAGAATGCTCAGGAGATCTCGCATGCTTTGGAGACATTCATGCAGCTGATGCGTTATTCTACTCAAAGCTACAAGAATAAAGTGAAAATGAAGGAAGAAATCCAGTTTGTTGATAATTACGTATCGCTGCTGGAAATGCGTTATATGAGACCTATTCCCGTCAAATACAACATAGCGCCCGAACATGAAGATTACGAGCTATTGCCTTTCCTTATCCAGCCGATTATGGAGAATGCAGTGTTCCATGGCATGAATCAGGGAGACTCTACGTTCTCCATTGAGATCCGCACCGCCTACGATGAGTTCTCGGGGCAGTTTCAGATTACCATCCAGGATACCGGAGCCGGGATATCTCCGGAACGGCTCCCTACACTGCTTACCCGTGCGAACCCTGTATTGCAAGGAACCCAAGGATTGGGAACAGCGCTCATCAATGTGAACAACCGGCTGAAGCTGGAGTACGGTGAAGCGTACGGCTTCTCGATCACAAGCAGCATGGGGGAAGGTACAATTGTCAATCTATGTTTCCCGGGAAACAAAGGAGGAAATGATGGGATATGAGGAATCTTATGGTCGTTGAAGATGAAACCCTGATTCGCATGGGCTTAAAGGTCATGTTTGACTGGGAGAGTCTCGGCATTCACTGGGCTGCGGAAGCTGGCAACGGGAAAGAAGCGTTGGAAATGATGGAGCGTGAAGCTATCGATATCGTCTTTACAGATATTAGGATGCCCGTGATGGACGGACTTGAGCTAATGAAGGCCTGCAAAGACAAGTATCCGGATGTTAAGTTTGTCATCCTAAGCAGCTATACGGATTATGAATATACCCGGGAAGCGGTCCGGCTAGGGGCCTTTGACTATATTGTCAAAACGTCCATCAACAAGCAGGAGCTGGAGACTCTGCTCACCCGTCTGCTTCAATCCCTGCCGGAGCGGCAGCAATCCCAGCTTGCTCCAGTTTCGCGGCTGGAGCTGAAATCGTATTGCCTCGAAAACATGCTGATGCATGAGGGTGTTAAACCGTCATCCGTAGACAAGCAAATTTTCCAGATCCCCTTCTGGAATGGAAATACCCACGTGTTCATCGCCTCACTCAAAGGGAAGGAGCTGGATGATAACGGATGGATTCGCTCTCTGCATGTCATTATCTCCGAGCATATTCGGCAGATGGGTCGCAGTGATACAGCCTTGTATAAGAACGGGGCAGTCCTCCTCTTCATGTGCTCTCTCACCTATTCGGACGAGGAGATTCGAAGGGTTCAAGAGGAACTGGAATGGAAAATTACTCGTTTCTTGGACACACAACCCGATATCATCAAGCTGGGCGGAAAGTATGAATGGTCCAAAATCCGCCGGCAAATCAATGAGCATCTCGTTCACTTCGGTAACGATGGCATTCCTGCCTCTACAACACTTATTAAGGCACAAGAATATATAAGACAGAACTATCACTTAAGCATAGGCTTGGAGCAGGCTGCCGAAGCTGCAAAGGTAACTCCCAATTATTTAAGTCGGCTGTTTAAGCAGGAGACCGGGCAATCCTTTATCCGCTATATCGGCAATCTCAAGCTGGAGAAGGCCAAGCAGCTCCTTCTGGAGGGGACTGCCGTTTCCAAGGTTGGAGAAGAGATCGGATACCCGAATCCCAGGTACTTCTCCAAGTGGTTCAAAATATTAACCGGCATGACTCCAATCGAATTCAAAACTTCCAATAAGCAGGATCGATGAGATGAAGTGCCCTCTTCTTTTTTGTGGGTTAAAAAAGTGAAGTTTAGCATTACAAGGTGGAGATATGTGACCTTGCACTTATATTGATCGGTTGTTGAAAGTGCTTACATTTTGTAATCTGAAAGCGTAAACAAAAAACTACAGAACGTATAGGGGGGAAAGAAAAACAATGAAAAATCGAAAATGGCTGAACGGGGCATTTGCATTAACACTGTCTCTCAGTCTCTTGGCCGGCTGCGGAAGCAACTCAAGTAGCAACACCGGTGCGGAGAGCTCTTCCCAACCAAGCGGGGCTGACAAAAAGGTGACCCTTCGCTGGATGGCATTCAACCCTGAGAACAAGCAGCTCCTGGACAAGTTCAATAAGGAAAACCCTAATATTACCATTCAATACGAACAGGTCGAATCTGCCAACTTCAACACGACGGCTCTTTCCAGACTGGCTGCCAAAGCGGATCTTGATATTGTAACTTTGCGTGCCAACCAGAATGAATTCGGTGTTGCCGCCAAGACGAATGCCTTGATGGACATCGGCGGCTCCGCCTTCCTCGATAACCTGAATTCCGTATCCATTGAGAATGGACAATACAATGGCAAGCAGCTGGGTTATACCTTCGGGCAGTATGCTATCGGGGCATTTTACAACAAAGACCTGTTCAAGGCTAATGGGATCACCACCCTACCCACCAACTATGAAGAATTCCTTGCTGTCTGTGAGAAGTTGAAAGCGGGAGGAGTTGCTCCTCTGGTTGCCTCCCTGAAGGACGGCTGGACACTTCTTTATTACTTTAATCCACAAGGAAGCATGCTAGAAGCAAACAAACCCGGCACCTTCGACAAACTCAGCAAAGGAGAAGCGAAATGGGCTGATGCAGGCTACTCCGAATTGTTCAGCATCCCTCTCGAGCTTGCCAAGAAGGGCTATCTATTGGAAGGAACCGGCGGGGCTGGTTATGATCAAGGCGTTCAAGCCTTCCAAAGCAAGCAGGCAGCCATGTGGTTGATGGGCAGTTGGGCTCTGGATAAATTCCCAAACGATTTCAAGGATTTTGAGGTAGGTGTATTCCCTATCCCCTTCAACAAAAAGGGCGAGGAATTGAAGGTTCCGATTGTCAGTGATAACGTACTAAGCGGCATTGAGTGGACCAAACATCCTAATGAAGTGAAGAAATTCCTGGAATTTATGGCCCAGCCGGAAAACGCCAAAATCGTATCTATGGAGCAAAAGATCTTCAGTACGGTGAAAGACGGAACGGTTGACTTCCATCCAATGGCGCCATTGTGGAATCCTCTGTTTAAGTTAGGGGTACCTGATATGGTCACGAAGCTTACACCGGGGGTTTACAACGAGCTCTCATCACAGCTTCAAATGCTGCTTCTCGGCGAAGGCCAACCGAGTGATTCCGCTCAGGCTCTTCAGAAGGCGCAGGACACAGATAATAAGACTAAATAAACCGACAGTAAAGAGGGTGCCGCGAGCCGTCGCCCTCTTTACTTGTCTCCAGGAGTGATATGTGATGAGAAGAAAGTGGAGGGACCTTCCTGCCTTTCTCCTGTTTGTTCTTCCGGCAATGATCATCTTTATGGCCTTTTATGCCTACCCGATTCTCAAAGGCTTTGTGTACGCATTTACGGATTGGAACTCTTTTTTGGACACGCCAAGCTTTGTGGGCTTTAGCAATTTCCGGGAGCTGGCCAGCGACGAATGGGTTCGAACCGCCATGAAAAACAATCTTATTCTAACCGTTGTCGTTGTCATCATGCAAAATGCCTTTGCCGTTATTTTCGCCGTCATTCTGAATCAAAAGCTTAAAGGCATGGAAATTTTCCGGGCGGTCATCTTCCTCCCTGTCCTTCTAAGCACGGCAGTCATCAGTTATATATGGAGCTACATGTATTCGCCCCTGTCAGGCGTGATCGGTCCGTTTATGAGCTCAATCGGGCTTGATCATCTATCTAAGGTGGATTGGCTCGGCGACCCCAAATATTCCATGTTGTCCATTAGCGCCGTGTTGATATGGGAGTATACCGGCTATTCCATGGTGATTTATCTTGCAGGGCTCAAAACGATCCCTTCCGACCTCTACGAAGCGGGAGAAATTGACGGCGCAGGACGCTGGACACAATTCCGGCGTATTACCCTCCCTTTATTGGCGCCTTCTATTACAATTAATAGCGTGATTGCCGTCATTGGCTGCCTGAAGCAGTTCGACCAGGTCTATCTGTTGACGGGCGGCGGTCCGGCCCATAAGACGGAAACCTTCGGCACCCTGATCTATAATATTGCCTTCCAGTCTCAACGGCTTGGCTACGGGACATCCATCGCATTGGTTATGACAATCGGTATTTGCATCATATCCGCGGTTCAGTATGCCATTCTGTCCCGCAGGGAGGTGCACTACTAATGAAGAAGAACAATCTTCTGATCAAACTTGCAACCTATGTGGTCCTGCTGGCAGCCTCTTGGGCGATTCTCGCCCCCCTGAGCATCATGTTATTCAGTTCATTGAAGTCCAAGAAGGATTTGTTGGAAAACCCTACTGGATTGCCGTCTGAATGGATATTCTCCAATTATGCGGCAGCATGGGAAAAAGGCAACATGATTCGAAATTCCTTTAACAGCATAATCGTGACGGGATTCTCTGTAGCGATCGTTGTCGTTTTCGGTTCGCTTGCAGCTTATGCTATCACCCGCATCAAAGTAGGAAGCATTGCGGGTTGGACCTTATCCGCCTTCATGCTGGGACTGATTCTTCCGGCAAGCGCCGGGTTGATCCCCTTGTTTACCCAGATTCATAACATGGGGTTATTTGACACCAGAACGGGACTCATTCTCATTTATTCGGCTCAATGCATGTCTATGACGGTGTTCATCTTCTCCAAATTCTTCATAACTATTCCTTCCGAGATTGAAGAATCTGCACGGATGGACGGACTAAATCATTGGAAAACCTTTTGGATCATTATTGTTCCCCTTGTTCTCCCGGCTACCGTTACCGTCATCATCATCAATACGCTGTCTGTTTGGAACGACTTCTTCAACGCTTTAGTATTCCTGAGCACCCCTGAAAAGCAGACACTTCCGCTCGGATTGATTGCCTTCAAGGGACAGTTCAGCACGGACTGGTCTCAACTGTTTGCAGCTTCTATTATAATAGCATTCCCTATCTTGCTGCTCTATCTCTTCCTGCAGCGATATTTGATTGACGGCCTTACCGCCGGATCAGTCAAAGGGTAACGATATTAAGTTGACTGACCCTCTAGAGCATGTGGGCTGCAGCTGGTTTAAGCTCTCTATGATCCAACTAAACACAAGAAAGCCGGATCGGCTGCTGTACGCGGCACGTTCCGGCTTTTTCCATGTTTATTTATTTCCTACCTTCGGTCGGAAGTATAAAAGATTATACAGAACCAGATGTTAGACAGAAGATAAGACCCTGTCAGGGGGTACCAGACTCTCGAATCAAGGCAACTCCCTCGTTGCAATCCAGGACCATCTCCCCGTCGTTACCGACCTCGACGGGTAGACCCGACCAATAATCGTGATAGATGCCGGGCTTAGCAATAAGCCGCATCGGCTTCCCGCCCCTGTCGGATCTTGATTCGGCAACAATCACGCTTAAGGTCCCTCCGCGTTCGCCTTCTACGTGCAGAGCGAACGCCGTTCCCAGGCCTGCAGCCGGTTGCACGTAAGGTGCTAATTCCTTGGCCAAGGTATGGAGTATCCCATCCACAACGGCAGTGGCTGAGGGTTCATGAACCAACGAGGGGCCTAGAAGTCCATTTACGTATATGATCTTGCCCCGACCATACGGACGCTCATGGATTAACGGCTGTCCATCCTTTTGGAATCGGAATTCCCTCCACGGCTTCCAGCCGGCATCCGGTTGGAACCGAACCTCAGCACGAGCTGCAATTAGTTGGCCTAGCTTCATATGCAGCATCGCGATATCATAGCCTTCGTAGTTGGACTGAAGTCCCTCCGACTGCATGCCTATTCGGCTCGCTATACCACCAGGCCATGGACGATGAAGCCTGGCATTATAATCCTTGCGACCAGACGTCGCGTCCAAAACAAGCGTCCCCCCCGCTTCCACGAAGGATAGAATACGGTCTGCTCCTGCATCGTCCCAAGCTACCAGATGAGTGATAAAGATCAACCCACCCTGGCTCCCCTCTTCCAACGGAAGGTCCTCGAGTCTTGTCATAACGGCCGGAATCCCATACTGAAGCCACTTGGCATTAATCAAAGCCGCTCCGTTGGCTCCGTCCTGAAGCATCCGCCCCTTGACAGGAGGCAAGCCCATGCTCTCCACCCATTCCAACGCCTGTGAACGGACGTCATACAAGACCCGGACCTGCGGGGCCACCGGCTTCCATGAGCCCATATCCGCATGGATTCTGCGGAGAGTATCCTTAACCCTCCCCAGCATTCTGCTTCTGGGTGATGGCTCGTCCATATCTGTCAACAGCCCCCAATCACCCGCCTCAAAATCCATACTGCGGACATTTAAGCACCATCCCGTCACGGATTCCGCTCCTGCAGCCAAGCCAGATAAGAAGAACCTGGCAATTTCATCCGGAGAAGCCTCACAAGGACGATTTGATGAAGCCAGTGTATTCCCTGTCTGAACCTCCGTAACCTCCACTCTCTTCACGGAAGGTGTGGCTGCTTGCTTCAGCACCCCGGCGGCAATCAGGCCAGGGAACACCTGTCTCTCGGTGTATGTGAAGTTCCAAGCCGGATGATAAGAGGCTCCCATGATCTCGACCACTTTGCCCATTTCATTCAGATCCATGCCCCCATGTGCCTGATTATCCAGAAAAGGCATAGGATTGACACAGGTCTCCGTCCGGGTGTCGTGCTCTCTGACTCTATCCTTAATCCAAGCGATTTCCTTGCATAGCCAATGGCACCGGGATTTCCAGTCCTCCAACCAGGGACCATAGCTATTCCAATGGCTTCCCTTGTGCTCTTCTCTTGGTATATCCTCCGGGAACGGCACTTCCCCGAAGCTGGAGTAGCCAGTTCTCCAGCGTTTATTTAAACCTTCAATTTCATGGGAATAAGCGCCAGCGAGCCAATCCTGCCAATGCTTCAAGGATTCCTCCGTACGATCGCCCCCCCCTGTAGGCTCGTTCCACAGAATCCACTGCCCCAAGGCGGGATGCTCCCGGTAGCGGACGACGCAGCGAGTAATATATTCCTTCATAGGCTCCCTCTGTTCCGGCAGAAGGAATCCCGTATGCGAGTGCAGCATGGAGGGCGTGCCGATATGCCAGGGACCCGAATTTGCAGTCAATGTCGCCTTAATTTGGATTCCGTATTTAGCGGCTGCATTAAAGGCATAGTCGAATACGTTGAAGTCCCAGACCCCCGGCTTCTCTTCGATCCATGGCCACATGAGGAAGAGGCGCACCCAACCAAGACCTGACATATGAGCAGCCTCAAACAACCGCCCAACCCGCTCTTCCGTATCATCCGGCTCCAGCCACACCTGACAGCCCAAGCGGCTTCTTGCCCATAAATCACTTTCATCGCGATTCAACATTAGTTCCCCTCCAATTGTTATAATTATAAGAGTATTTTAACTTGTTCCTCCAAACTATTGTTATAATATAAAGACAATTAGTTATAAAATTCGGCCATACTGAAAGGGATGTATTCGAATGACTAGCCTCTACGAATTTCAAATGGCCGATGTACGGCTAAATCAGTCAGCGGTTAACCTAGCTCTGGAGCCGCAGTTCCGAGTCCATTATTGGGGTATTGCACCGAGGCATCAATCGAATCGAATTCACAAACACTCGTTCTACGAGATTTGCTATGTCCTCGAGGGCGCAGGGACGTATCTGGAGAACGGAGAAGAATTCCCCTTTGAATCTGAGACAATGATTCTCTCAAGGCCGGGTATTCCGCACCAGATTATCAATACGCCGGGAACCTATCTTATTTATGTTGGATTTGAACCCCTATTTCCCGGCAGCTCGGTTCACGAATTGGCACCCGTCCGGAAGATGTCCTTATCCTCTTCTGTTATCCAGCTATGGCTTGCTCTCCTTCATCTTGCCGAATCCATAGAGCCGGACAACCAACTGCTATGCCAGTTCTCCATGCAATTCCTTCAGGGGTTATGCGGGCCTTGGGACAGATATGCCGAGCATAAATCCAGAAGCAGGAGCCGTCTCCATCCCTCCGCTCTGATCCAACGGATGGAAGCCTATGTGGTGGACAATCTGGAACAAGCAATTTTAGTAGAAGACGCTGCCTTGCATCTCCATCTGTCTGTCCGGCAGCTATCCCGGATTCTCCGAAAGGAGATTGGAAGAACATTCTCCCAATTTGTCAATAAGCATCGACTTGACCGGGCTGCCCATTTACTGCGCACAACCTCACTTTCCATCAAACATATTGCGGACTTGACCGGATTCCAGACGGCTCAGTACTTCACTCTGGTGTTTACCCGGGGGATGGGAATTTCGCCCTCCCAATTCCGTAAGCTCTCCGGGAACCATATCCATTGAGGCTTAACTGCTCCGGTCCGCGTAGCATTTGTACGCCGCAGTTCGATCTGTGAGCTTAAGAGATAATACGTTATCAAACATGCAATTATCGGCAGGTTTGTTTATCGGTACAGAGAAAAAGACTGCAGCATGAAGCGGCTTGTGAAGCCGCTCAGCTCAGTCTTATGGTACAAGCAACAATAAGGGGTGTTCCAAACCAGTGAGGCCGATAGAGATTAGATCCTCCATATCCTCACCGGTGTTATCGAATTTTTTGAGGTTATGGACATGATGTTCACCACTGCATAAGGTCTTTAATTTGAACAGTCAGTTTTCCAGCCGCTTTGCTATGTGTGGCTTGGGATGGATGAAAGTCGGCCGCGTATCCATCTGCTGCCAGCTGCATGTCAAACTTCATTGCTGTAATATTGCTATCGCCAGTTTCCAGTGTATATTGCTTTACTGCTTGTTCGACAAAAGGATACAGTCTATCTCCCATGATTCCCAGTGTACACAGAATTAAGCTAAGGGGATTGTTGAGCCTGACCATTTTTAGAAATTCAACATACTTCTGGGCATATTCCGTTTGCTTGCCGATATCCTCTTTCGTGTATGAATCATCGTTCGTTCCGAGATTAATGACAATGAGATCAGGCACAAACTTAGTAAAATCCCAGCGTATTTCTTGGGGCACTAGTGTATCGTCAAATTCCCCCTCAGACTTGCCCACTTTTTCATAGTAATCCGGGATCAGATGCGTGGTAAGCTTTTGGTCGTTTTCAGTGTAGCCTGTTATAATGCCGTATCCGCTGTACGAAACCATGCTGTAATCAGCCTGCAGCTGCTGAGCACTTAGATACGCATAGGTTTTCGTGACATCTTCCGTAGCCGTAGAAAAAGAATGAAGCTCATACTCATCATCTACGCCATAGCCGCAAGTAATGGAGTCCCCGATGAATTCGATTTTATGTAAGCGGTCCGATGTTGGCTTAATTCCATCTGCAGCATTGACAGCGATCTCCTGAATCCCGACCGTTGACATCGCTGCCTCTGATAGTTTTGTGATCCTTACTGTGACCTCCTGCTCGGTATCGCTTTCAAATACAGTATACGATTTCAGTGGTTTATCTATTTGATCGTCTATAACCCGATTCCCGTTTACGCTGATACCGACTCGGGCCAAATTATTACGGGTTGAGACAATACCATCACCTTTTAATGTAATCTCCGCTTTTTTACCATAGAATGAAAATTCCACGCCGCCACCTGAGAGTGCCAGCCACAGAACATCGTTGTAATAGTGAGTCCGTCCAATGATTTTGACATGTTTCTCCGTTGCTTTAAATACTTGAGTTGGGGACATCGTTTAAACCTTCTTTCGCAAATTCTATATTTGTAACAGTAACAAAAGTGTTTTCTGTTTTCAATGAAAGACTATCAAATCCTGCTTGTATTCTTTTAGCCAATAGTAAAAATACTAGTGGGGTTGTATCATAGGAGTTATTACCGAAGACTATCACTACAAGGAGGCCATCCATGGGCATGTCCAAAGGCACCTACGGCTTTCGGTTCGCGGAAGATAAGGAGCTCCAGCTATGCGTTTTATTTGCGGCCGGGTGTGATTCAATCATTACTCCTTCATATCGCTGGGATGGGCTCGAGCGCAACGATGGGCCGCTCTTGCTGTTCCAGTACACCCTCTCGGGAGAAGGCGTATTTGAATCGGGGAATCGGACTCACCGTGTCACCGCCGGACAGGCTTTCCTTGCCGAAATTCCAGGACCCCACCGTTATTATTATCATCCGGAATCCAAAGCGCCTTGGGAATTCTTGTTCCTGTTGTTCCGGCCAAATCTGATCCTGCCCCATTGGCGCAAATTCCTCCGCGAAGCAGGTGAAGTACCTCATCTTCCCGCAGACTGTGCGCCAGTCCGACTGTTAAGGATGATTGTGAACGATGCGGCAGCAGGCAGAATCTCGGACCCTCTTATTGCCTCGTCGTGCATCTACCAGTTCATGACAGAGCTCTCCAGATTGCAGGTAACTACGCTGCGGAACAGGGACAACTGGTCAGTGAACGTAAAGCGTGCAGCCGAATTTATAGAGCATAACTATGGACAGATGATCAGCATCGATCAGCTGTCCGAGCATGTCTCTTTGTCCAAATATCACCTGATCCGCCGCTTTTCAGCCAGCATGGGTCTGACACCCGGCGTATATCTGACCCGCGTACGTACCGAGAAGGCCATGGAGCTGCTTCGAGGAACAAGCCTTAGCATTGAAGCCATTGCCGAGCAGATCGGCTACTCCAGCGGGAGTTATTTCATTAAAGCGTTCCGTAGCCTGACCGGACTCACACCGGGAGATTTCCGCAGCGGGGGCGAAAGCCTTGCCTACCGCAAATTGTTTTTTGATTAACTTAACCGCAATATAGTGCTATAACACTCGTAAGATTACTATAGATATTACTAATTACCTTTATTATGATGAATATGACAAGAGCAATAATTCATCAGTAAAGGAGATCTATAATGGATCATAAGCTTGCAGCACCTACTCCGCCGCTTGGCTGGAACAGTTGGGACTGCTACGGTGCGGCCGTAACAGAAGAAGAAATACGCGGGAATGCGCAGTATATGGCAGAACACCTCAAAGCCTTCGGCTGGAGCTATAATACCGTCGATATTCAGTGGTACGAGCCTTATGCAAATTCCTCTCAGTATCGGCCATTCGTTCCGCTGGTAATGGATGAATATTCCCGACTTATGCCTGCGGAGAACCGGTTCCCTTCCGCAGCGGGCGGTCTTGGATTTAAGCCCTTAGCCGATTATGTGCACAGTCTTGGACTGCAATTCGGCATTCATATTATGCGTGGCATACCACGACAGGCTGCCCACGCCGCCACCCCGATCTTAGGTACACCTGTGACGGCACGTGACATTGCACATACGAACTCCATCTGTCCGTGGAATACGGATATGTACGGTGTTGATGCCTCGAAAGAAGGGGCACAGGCGTACTATGATTCTCTCTTTGAACTATACGCACAATGGGGCGTCGATCTGGTGAAGGTGGACGACATCGCCGCTTCCAGACTATACGATACTCATCAGCCGGAGATCGCCTTGATCTCCAAGGCCATTAAGCGCTGCGGCCGCCCTATGGTGCTAAGCCTTTCTCCGGGGCCCGCTCCGGTGGAATACGCGGATTTCTTCACCGAGCATACCAACATGTGGCGCGTGACAGACGACTTCTGGGACCTGTGGTCGCTGCTGCTGGATATGTTTGACCGCTGTCGGAAATGGCAGGGTGTACCACAGGCCGGCTGCTGGCCGGACTGCGACATGCTGCCGCTCGGGCACATCGGCATCCGCTCTGTGGATGGCGGCGGAGCGGACCGCTGGACCCGGTTCACACGTGACGAGCAATTGACGATGATGTCGCTCTGGAGCATCTTCCGCTCTCCGCTAATCTTTGGCGGTGAATTGCGGGATAACGATGACTGGACGCTGTCACTGCTTACCAACCGGGAGGTTCTTCGCATGCACCGGGAGAGCCATGGAGCCAGAGAAGCGCTCTGCAGAGCTGATCTTATCGTCTGGACAGCCGGGCACTCCGATGGCACCCGTTATGCTGCCGTATTCAACGTCGGCGAGGATCCGCTGCAACTGGAGTTGGCCCTTGAAAAGATAGGCATGAGCGGAGTCTCCGCCGGCACCGAGATGTGGAGCGGAACGCCTGCCGATTTTGCCGCAGGTGTGCTACGGACCACAGTGCCGCCGCACGGCGTGCGGCTCTATAGCTTCATGTAAATAAAAGCCGGTTCTCCAGATTCATCTGGAAACCGGCTTTCTTTTTATGCAGATGATCAGGTACAAACAAATTCCCGCACCGGACTTAACCGGTACGGGACATTTTTTCAGCATTTCCGACTTCAAAGGCTATCGCTTCGTCGTACCCAAGACCTTTGGATTTCGTAATCATCTCTTCCTTGAGCTTGTTGTATTGAGCATCCTTTTTGGCGAAGACCATTTTCCAGGAGTATGGTTTCGAGACCTCAATCATGTTGTTCTTCACAAAATACTCTTTCGCCGTCATAACACCCATGGCTTCACGCCAACTTTTGGTAACCGGATCCGGATTATGGTTTAGTGTTGAAGTCCACAGGTTGTAGTCATACATTTCTCCGGTATCCGGGTTAATGTTCGTCAGCTTCAACGTTGTATTATTGATCTAATTCGTACCGTCCTTGAAAGTCCCACCGCCGTATTCCGCCGGTACTGGTTCGGCATTCGCCGGTATTGCCTTCCAGCCGAATTCAGTTACGAACGATTTACCGCTCTCGTCAATATCCCATGCCAATCCCTTAGGACCATCACCTTGCTTCCCCGGCTTTCCTATAGCGGTTATTTATTGACTTTGTCAAGCAATAGCGAGATGATTTGTGCACTTTCTGCACGGTTTACATGTTCATGCGGCATGAACAATTGGTTCCCTCGGCCGCTGACCAAGCCAAGCTCCTGTATGGCAGCGACCGCATTTGCAGCCCAGCCGCTAATCGTACCGGCATCCTTAAAATTACTTAAGCGATTGCCGGCAGTGTTCTGTCCTGTATGCATCAGATATGCTTTGTAAATCATGGTCGCCATTTCTTCACGGCTTATGGTTTCCTCCGGTGCAAAGGTATCTAAGCTTCTTCCAGTAACAATTCCCGCTTCGTATGCTGCGGCAATGGAAGAAGCGTACCCTTTCGTGGGTTCTACATCCTTGAATGCAGTTAAATTCGTCGCTGTTATTCCGAGTGCACGAGTAATCAAGGAAGCAAATTCAGCCCTGCTCACCTCTTGCTTCGGTGCAAATGCCGTTTCACTTACACCTAAGACAATTTGTTTCGCAGCCATCCTTTTTATTACGTCATGGGCCCAAAAAGAAGCATTAACATCTTCAAAGGATTTGTCATAAGTAAGGACGGCAAACTTACTGAAATGACTCACATTCGCCGTCCATTTATCGTCTGAAAAGGCTCCGCCCATATACTCCAGTCTGCCGTCATCTGCGATGTAATAAATGCCCGTCAGATCTTGGTTGGAATTCTCCTTTGCACTCAGCCTGATTGTGACGGGTTTGGAGAATTTCTCAAGCGTGAGCATCGTTCCATCGGGCCTCACAATAGACAATTTGAAGTCGTAGATTTCTCCGGTTGCAGAGATGACTGCCTGATTCTTATCTCCGACTAGCCCAAGCAGTTCTTTGCTTTGCTCTGAAGATAAAACTTCCATTTCAAAAGAGATCTTCGCTTGATCCAGTTCACTGCCCGTGACCTTCGATTGTAGTTCCTTTAGTACTTCTGCGGGAACTTCGACTTCCACATCTGCATTTTTTACTATCAGGGCATTCTTGCCGTCATTTGCAGCCATAGTCACAGGGAACAGCACCTGCCGCTCTCCCTTTTTCATCTCGAATGACAAGCTGTTCTTACTCGGAGGAGTGGTTGGATGAACTGGACCGTTCGGGTTAGACGGATTCGCCGGATTTTGCACCTTAACCGGTACATTGAAATCATCGACGTTGATATGTCCGAAACCACCTGTGGATTGGTCAACCACCTTGATATAAAGCTCCTGGCCGATATACAGCGAAGCATCCCAAATCTTTCTTTGATACTCCTCATAATTAGTAGCTGTCTCTTTAAATAGTTCTTTACCGTCCGATGCCCGGATCAGCGCAACATATAGCTTGTCAATATCACGCCCGCCACTAATCAGGAAGTTGATCTTACCATTCCCGCCAAGGACAAAATTCTGCGATTTCAGCATTCCAGTCAAGCTGTCACCGCCGGCCTCTTCGTTAAAGCCCCACAAATGATAACCGCCCGGAATTTTATGCGACGGATTGAAGTAGATCGTGTCCCAGAAAAACTGGGCACCGGTCACATGGACATCTTGGAAAGCGTCTCCTTCTGTAGTCCAGCCTGTTAAGTCGCCTGTGGCAAAATCATGGTTAGGCAGATCCGTAATATCGGTGTGGACGGAGTTATCCCAGTTGTTAGGCACATCGACCGGAGCAGCCTGTTCACCCGTCAAGGCATTCATATTCCATACTTCCATCGACTTGACCGTAATATCGTTGTCGGCCCAGACCTGCAATCCCAAGGAATCGTATCTTCCTACGTACACACGTGTGGTCAGTTTTTTCTTGTTATTGGCAAAAGCTTCAACAACCGAGCGATCCAGAAAAATATGGAGCTTTAGGTTCTCTCCGTCCAGATCCACGTATCCGCCTTGAATGCCATCCACGCGCACATCCGGATCTATGCTGCTCTTAGTCCGGTCCACATTGAAAGTTCCGTTCGTTTTGTCATAGTAAATCAGCGTTTCCTCCTGGCCGTTATCGGAGCGCCGTACTTTAAGACCAAATTTTTGGGATTCGCCCGGTTCGATCTCCATCACAATCTCCAGCATGTCGCCTTTGACTTTCTGGATCAATTGATTGGCAGCCTGCAATTTTTTGTCTGCAAAATCAACCAATTTAGCACCTCGTAGACTCTGCAATTCTTGAATCGGTTCTATGCGCAATTCATCATGCTCATCCAGACTTAACGAAACTGGCAGAGCTAAATTATGAGCCCATCCAGCTTGATATTCGGCCTGCGGTGTTCTTACATTCTGCACCATGGAATAAACGACCGTTCTTCCATCGGGAGTGACCATACCACTCTCTGCAGTTAAATATCCGTCGCCCACATCCATTTTGGAGGGGGTGTCTTGATCAGGTATAAACTTGAAGTTATCCCTGTCCCAGGTTCCAATCCAGTAAAAAACCTCAACATCTCTTTGCACATCGTTTGCTGGCGGTACATGCTCCGGCTTTTCATGTGGATTGATCATGAAGATATACTTTTCTTTGCCCTTGCTATCCTTACCTAACGGCAACAGTACCGGCAATTCCCATACCGTGCCTAGCTCCGGGTAAAGGCTTCTGTCACTGACATATAAGGGTCCCTTATACTCCCAGTTGTACATATCATCGGATACGTATACCAATGCTGTTCCGCTGCTGAAGTCTTTAAGACCGGATGTTACTAGCTGATACCACTTATCCGTCTCTTTGTCATACCATACAAACGGGTCCCTGAATTCGTTATGAATACCGTTTCCATTCTGCTCTGTAACCGGTTCAGGATGTTTCTCCCACTTCTCCAATTTAGGGTCCGATAAATCGGCCGGAGTTACCAGCCCTGTTCTTTGGTTCGGCGATAGAGCGTCATTGCCGGCGGTGTAGAACAGAACAGGTTTTCCGTCACGGTCATACGCTGCGCTGCCAGACCATGCACCATCCGGATCGAGGGTGCCCGCTTCAGGTGCAAGCGCTGGTCTCACATTTTCCCAATGTACCATATCGTCGCTCACCCAATGTCCCCAGTGGATTTGATGCCAGTATGGACCCTGCGGGTTATGCTGATAAAATAAATGATATTTGCCGTTATAATAAATCGGTGCATGCGCTTCATTCATCCAGTTTTGCGGAGGCATCGCATGGTACTGCGGACGATGCTGATCACCGTCGAGAACACTGGGGTCTTCATCGATATCACCATTTGCAATTTCCGGAATCGCGCCGCTGTGAAGCGACTTTACACTCTCATATTCAGCAAGGATCTCTTGACCCGTGAGCGCTTTATTCTGCAGTTTCACTTCATCGATAAGTCCACTGAACATGTTATACGAGAACAGGCCCGCCAGTTCTACGGGTTTATTATTTTTCCCGATAAGCAGGCTTGCTGTAGATGATGTGATTGGAACATTGAGGGGGGTTGCTTGGGAAGCCACTTCCTCACCGTTCAGGTACAGCTTAATCATTCCAGCTCCCTTGTCGAAGGTGGCCGTTATATAATTCCACTTGTATTTCTCAAGCGGGTGATCCTTAACCCATACCTGAATCCACTGGCCGCCAATCCCAACCTGCATGGACCATGATCCGTGCCGGTACATCCCTAGGGCGAATCCTTCAGCCTTTTCCTGATCGGATTGATTCACAATTGCAGACAGCTTATTGCCGTCTCCCCATTCATAGCTGCGCGGAGCAACCCACGCTTCGATCGTTAGCGCGTCGCTTACTTGAAGGGTATCCTTTGCATTGACCTCAATATAATTTGAGTATCCATCAAACAACAGGGCGCCGCCTTTTACTCCGCGCGGAGTCCATCTCGGATCCTTGGAGGCCATATATCTGGCGTTATTAAACACATAATTTACATTATGTTGAAGATTTTGCATTTCCTCAAGCGCCTTCTTTCCTGCGCCTTCATCAAATTTCATATGAAATATGATACCCGTTCCATTGGCTTGAAAAGCATCAACGGAGATACTAGCCTGATCGGATTGATCTACAACCTTGATATAAAGCCTCTTATTGAAATATTTTTGAATGTTCCAGGAAATATTCTCATTGGAACCGACAACCCCGGTTTTTGCAAGCTGATCGTTAGTGCCAGCATCATATAATGCGACATAGGCATCCTCCGGATGAACGATGTCTACAATGGTGAAGCTAATCGTCCCATTTCCATGAAGTGTGAAGGCACTGGAAGTAATTGAGCCCTTCCCTTCCTTGGTGGACTTAGCATAGAAGTTGCCTTCTTTTCCGGCACCACCTTCATCGGTCACTTGAAAAGCATCTCCCTCAACCACCCAGCCCTCAAAGTCTCCAGTCTCAAAGCCGCGATTCGCGATTTCGGTCGGGATAATGTTGTCGGCCATAATACCCTCTTCCGGTACAATTTCATTGAATGTATGGAAGGCATCCGCAAATATCACACCCCAATCCGAGAGTGCATGGTCGATGATCTCTATATATAGTCTCTTGCCGATATACTTGGACAGGTCAGCTTTATACTCTTGCATATTAGCGAGTCTCATGCCCTGTTCCGGGTCAGGGAACCCGGAATCGTTAAATTCGCTGTTGCCATATCTGGCAATTAAGTTTCCCGTATCCGCATCACTGATGCTGACATATGCCTGATCTGTATGCTTGCCTCCGCCCAGTCTGAAGGAAATCCAGCCTGTTCCTCCTAATTCAAAGGTGCTGGAACGAAGCACACCTGTCGCAGATTCGGCATACTTCCAACCATTTATATGATAGGCTCCTTCCTGATTGTAAGGAACATCTTCCGCCCACCAGGTAGTTTCATCCGATACGCTGTTTGAACCAAACGCTTCACCTTCCACAACGGTCCACCCGGTCAGATCCCCTGTTTCAAAGCTTGGATTATCTACCTGGTATCGCTTGAAATCCGGCTTGATATCCGTGGCAATGATACCTTCGGCAGGCTCGGATTCATGATACATAAAGAAAGCATCTGCAAAAATCAGTCCCCAGTCTGAGGTTGCATTATCTACGATCTCCACATATAGGTTCTTGCCCAAATAATCGGATAGATTCGCCTTGTATTGCTCCATATTGGCAAGCCGCAAGCCCTGGTCGGGATTTGGAAAGCCTACGTCTGCAAATGCGGTATTCCCATATCTAGCAATCACTTGACCCGTATCCGCTTCTACGATATTTACATATACCTTGTCAGGATTTTTTGCAGCCCCGAGTTTAAAGCTAATCCAACCGCTGCCTTCGAGTTCGAAAATGCTGGACCGTAGTACTCCTGTAGCAGCCTCGTCATACTTCCAGCCGTTTAGATGATAATCCCCCTCTTGGTTATACGGGATTTTTTCCGCCCACCAAGTGGTTTCGTCCGATACGCTGTTCTCACCGAAAGCTTGACCTCTGACAACTGTCCAACCAGACATATCCCCATTTTCAAAACCTGGGTTCTCAATTTGGTAGACCGTATCCGTGACGGATGAGCTCAAACCTTCAGTTGGATTCTGATAGACCGCATCTGTAACGGACAATCCTATATTTGCCTTTGGAAGGGTCGTTTCTCTAACATTAGAACCTGGCTTAGCTGCCACCGAGATTCCGGGAGCAACCAGCTGGAGAACTATAACCCCTATCACCATTTTGGATATCCAAGGTTTTCTACCTTTAGCTTTTCTCATTCAAGAGCCTCCTTCATACCTAATTTCGAGATGCTCTCCTAGTACAAGGATGAATAGTCATAAACTATGAAAGGAGAGAAATTAAATAAAGCGCTTCCAATTAATTTAATTCAAATCTTCTTTATCGTTCTTCTTTGAGCCCAATGGCAAGAAGCGCCAAAGCGCTTCAGCTACCAAATGGACTGTATATTCCAAATCTCCACAGATTTAACAAGTGGTTCTCCATCTCCCCAGAACTCTAACCCCACAGCATCCTTACGACTTGGATATACTCGGGTCGTAAGGCTTTTCAGACTGTTGGCATAGACTTCAACCATGGAGCGGTCCAAATAGATGTGAAGCTTCAGATTCTCTCCTAGCAGCTCCAGCTTCCCTCCTTGAACCCCTCTACCCTTTTCACCCGGATGCAGAGTCGTTTTCGTCCGGTCTGCCAAGAGCATATTTTCATTAAAATCATAATACAGCAATGTTTCTTCTTCTCCATCCGGTGAACACCGGACTTTGATTCCAAGTTGTGTTGCACTGCAGGGTTCCAGTTCCACTTGAATTTCAAGCATGTCACCTTGAACATCCCTTAGCGATAGATTAGCCTCAGCCAAAGACTTGTCCCGAAACGACAGCAGTTTAGTACCGCGCAGGGACTGAAGTTCCTGAATCGGCTCGATTCCCAGCCGTCCGTCCTCCCTCAGATATACACTAAGCGGCAAGCCGCCATTATGGGCCCAGCCCGATTGGTATTCAAGTTCAGATGTCCGGTCGCCTTGAGCTATTGTAAATATAATTTTTCTGCCCGTCTTTGGATCCACCATTCCGCTTGGGCCAGTAAAATGAAAATCACCAACGTCAATCAGTTCTGGCTCTGCTTGATCTGGAATAAATAAAAGATTGTGTCTATCAAGCTCCCCGATCCAATAGAATACCTCGACATCAGCTCCCTTTCCCACTGGACTGACCAATAGGAGATGTTTATGTTGGCCATCTTTGTCAGCACCAAGAGGGAGAAACACAGGAAGCTCCCAGATAGGTCCAAGATATGGGAACTTCAGAATATCCGCTTCAAAGAATGGCCCTTTGTACGTCCAGTTCAGCATGTCCTCTGACGCAAATGCCAGCGCTGCTCCGCCTCCGCCTTCCACTCCAGACCCAACCAAGGCATACCAGCCGTCCTCATCCTTCCATACGAACGGGTCCCGGAAATCCCCGAACACCCCCATTCCTTTCTTCTGTACGATGAGCGGCTCCGGATGTTTGACCCATTGAACCAAATCCGAGTCTTCATCCTGGGAATAAGTACTTCGGGCAAGTGCAACACTCTGATTCGGCGAAGCACTGTCATTTCCCGCCGTAAAGAATAAGACAGGCAAGCCGTCTGCATCATAAGTCGCGCTTCCCGACCAGATTCCGTCTGGTGCAAGCTGATCCTTTTCAGGTGCCAGGGCTACTGGAAGATCACGCCAATGTACCAGATCCTTACTTACCCAATGTCCCCAATGGATATGATAAAAGAACGGTCCAAGCGGGTTATGCTGATAGAACAAGTGATATTGCCCGTCAAAATAGATCGGTGCATGAGGTTCGTTCATCCAATGAGCAGGTGGGCTCACATGGTACTGTGGTCTGTGCCGATCCGTCAGCAGAGGTGTACGGTCCAGCTTGATCTGGTCATATTGAACTTGCGGATGGACACCCCCATATGCAGAATTTAGCACATGCTGATAAGAAGCGGCCACTTCCTCTGCACTTAAGGCCCGTTTATAGAACTTCAGCTCATCGATGATACCGCTGAACATCTGTAGGCTGAATACTTCTACCAACAGGCTGCTCTGATTATTCTTGCCAATAAGAAGATCCATGTCCACTGCCTCAAGTAATCGGGAACCGCGAGGCACGGCACTAGAAGCTATTTCACTGCCGTTCAAATATAGCTTGATTTCACCTTGATTCCCGTCGAACACGGCGTTCACGTATGACCATTCATTCTTGGGCAGTTCATAACCTTCCGGAGACCAAAGCTCCTTCCAGTTTCCTCCTTCCAGCCCAACCTGAAAGGACCAAGACCCGTGCCGAAACATGCCTAGAAGATAACCTTGCTTACGCTCCATATTGTGGCGGTTCACAATAGCAGTCAACTTTCCTTGATGACCTAAGTCATAGGAACGCGGTGCCAACCATACTCCTATACTTAGTGCTGATAGGAATTCCTGCTCGCCTTTCGTGTTTTCTTCATTCACCGAGTGGGCAATAGAAGTGGAGTAACCGTCGAACAGAAGTCCGCTTCCCGTTACGCCCTGTCTCCACTGCGGACCAGAGAGTTCGGTAAACTCCGCTTGATTATAGATGGACTGAATATCATCCTGGACTTGGGACACGCTTTCCAAAGCGCTTGCTCCGGTGCCTTCATTAAAGGCCCAGTGCATTATCAGTCCTTGATCGACGTTTATGTGACCCATTCATCATTCCTCCCTTATTTCTGTTCTAAGACACCGTCCGGAATATGGATAGATTTAAGAGTATGGATCTGCAGCGAATCTAATACAACTTGCCCGGATTGCGTGCTTACTTCAACTTTTTCAATTGGAGCATCAGGAAAAATTTGATCGGTCAGTGCAACCAGGCCATTGTTGGCATACACTTCAACCGCATTGCGGTCTAGCCATATCTGCAGCTTGATCTTTCCATTCTTTGCAACCATTTTGGCACCGTGCTTACATGCGAACGAAGGGTGGAAATCAGTCACACCCGATTTCGATCGGTCAATGAATAGCCATTGCTGAACAGGGTCATATCCGATAACAATCTCACTCAGCCCCGAGGATTTCAGCCCAATATGAACCTCTTCACCGGACCGGATATCGATATCTGCTTCGATTTCCAGCAGATCTTCGTTCATCTTCTTTATAAAGGGGGTCTCAGGTGTAACTGTGACTTCCTTCCAGTTAACTGATCCTTTGCGCAGCTGTTGTATTTCACGGACAGGCATTTGGGTCAGCACTACACTTTCGTCTTCGCTGGTCAGTGACAAGACGCGGGGCAGTGTCATGGCACCTCTCCAGGAACCGGTAGGCGTCTCGTTGGCATACTTCCAGTTACTCATCCACCCGATTATCACGCGCCGTCCATCCTGTTCAGGAATATCCGACCAGGTAACTCCCGCATAGTTGTCCCTGCCATAATCCTGCCATAGGATATGGTCAGCTGGATTATCATTAATGAACGTATTTCCATCGAATTCACCAATAAAATATTGTGTACGCGATCCTTCCGGGCAGTCCGGATGATCCCCGATACTTATGATAAGTACCCATTTGGAGTTTCCGGTGTCATCAACCGGCAGTTCAAACAGATCGGGGCACTCCCAAACGCCTTCGTGTGAGCCTTCTCCTTTGCCGAATTCTCCAGTCAGCGACCATTCACGCAAATTTGTAGAAGCATAAAACCTGGCGTGATCTCCCGCAACAATAACCATAACCCACCGCTCGCTTTGCGGATGCCAGAACACCTTTGGGTCCCGGAAGTCTATCAGATCATCCTCGGCGAGTACAGGATTCCCGTCATACTTATGCCAGATTTGACCTTTATCGCTGCTGTAAGCCAAGCTCTGCCGCTGACGCGGTTGTCTCGTCTCCGGATGAATATCCGCATGCGTAAAGATCGCGATGAGTCCATGGGAATCTTCAAATAATCCGCTGCTATTATTCCAATCAACTACACAGCAGCCGGAGAATATAGCCCCATGCTCATCCGGAAATAAAGCAATAGGCGCGTGCTCCCAGTGAACAAGGTCCTGACTTACAGCATGACCCCAGTGCATGGGTGCCCATTTACTACCAAAAGGATGGTGTTGATAGAAAAGATGATAGCTCCCCTCATAGTAGACTAATCCGTTCGGATCATTCGCCCAATTGGAGGGAGGTGAAAAGTGAAGCCCCGGTCTGAAACGATCGGCATTAAACTGTTTATTGCTCTCGAACTCTATCATCTGGTTAATCTCATCTGTCGTCGGCATAGACCCAAGAGCCCCTTTCCGTGTTGTTACTAACGCTGCACCGGCATTGGCAAAGGTCAGCATGCTGCTCATTTGCTGGCTAGTTAGATCGTGCAAAGAACTTTCGTTTTCCAGTACCTTATGTAACAGGCAGCCCAGAAAAGCATCGCCGGCACCTGTCGTATCGATGGCCTTGACCTTAAACCCCGGCACATAACCATCCTGACCTGCTACACGGTAATAGCAGCCTTTTTCCGCTAAAGTCACGACAATTAACGCGATTTCAAATTGTTGCTGGAGCTCAAGCGAGCCCTTTTCAACGTCGCTCGTACCTGTTATAAAAGAAAGTTCTTCTTCCGAAACTTTCAGAATATCGGCGTAATTCATGCACCAATAAATATTTTGCCTGGCTTCCTCTTTACTCTCCCATAACGCAAATCGGATATTCGGGTCAAACGAGAGCAACACCCCTGCTTCCTTGGCTTTTAGAACTGCCGTCCTTGTTGCGGTACGGGCCGGTTCATGGGTCATGGACAATGAACCAAAATGCAGAGCCTTGCAGGTTTCAATCCGACCCAGCGGAACATCCTTCGAGTGCAGGAAGGTATCTGCTCCCGGCTTTCGGAAGAAACTGAACGATCTGTCTCCCTGGTCATCCAGATGGACAAAAGCCAGCGTTGTATTCGCTTCATTTGTGAAAGATACATCAGATACATCAACACCGCTGCTTAGCAGTGTTCGGTGCAGTAAAGAACCGAATTGATCCTCCCCGACCTTGCTGATCATTGCTGTTCTGGATCCTAATCGGGATAGCGCAGCGGCTACGTTAGCAGGAGCTCCTCCCGGATTGCATTCAAACTGCTCGTTCCCCCCTGCTGAACGCCCTGCCGGAGTAAAGTCTATCAATACTTCTCCTATGGCGATAACATCAAGCACAGTTTCTCCCCACCTATCATCTATTTATTTATTTTTTCAAATTTGCGTTATAGCGATCCAGACCTGTTTGATAAATTTCCAGTAATTCGTTTAAACCCATCTTGTCGAGTGCCTTCAGATAGCTGTCCCAGCCTTCATCTGCATTGCCATCCACAATAAATCCAGCTCTTTGGGTATTTACATACTTAATCAGTTCAGGCTCAATTTTGTTAATTTTGTCTAATTCCTCCTGCTCAAAGAAGATGCTCGGATAGTTTTCCTTTTCCATATAAGGATCGTAATATTGCTTCAGATCTTTGGAGCGCTGCTGAGCCCGCGGTTCCATATCTACAATTTTTCCGAAATCATCGAAAGCAATGACACCAGGTGCGCCCGATCCCGGAGCAACCTTTTGACGGAATTCACCTGCAGAGACTCCATTAGGAAGCGGCAGATTTACCAGTTTTCCGTTTTCGTCTTTCTTATACACGATATCAAGCGGACCCCAGTGGATTTGAGCAGCCATGTTAGTTTCATACTGTTGGTCGATCCAACGCATGGTGACTTCCGGATTACTGTTGGCTTTGGTAATTACAAAAGATCCGCGTCCTGGACCACCGCCATTGGCACGTCCAATCGTTTGATCCCCATCCGGTCCTTTAAGCGGAGATAGCAGAACATAATCCTTGGCGCGCTCGGTTCCGACAACTTCTTCGACTTCCCACCAGACGTAAGATCCCAGCGTCTCATCGGTTGTTTTACCCTTAGCCAGATATTGTGCTGCTTCCTGGGTGAAGGATTCTGGATCAATCAGACCCTTCTTATACCATTTTTCATGGAAATAATTCAGAGCTTCTTTATATTCAGGCTGAGTTGCGGTAAAAATAACTTTCCCGTCGCGGACGACCCGGTGCTCCAGATTATCCGGAAGGCCAAAAGCCCCGAATAGTCCGGCAATGTCCATACACCACTGCATATGCATGAAACTTAGTGGAATCTCATCCTGCTTCCCATTGCCGTTCGGGTCCTGTGTTTTAAAGGCAACCAGGGCTTCAGTGTATTCATCCAGTGTTTGTGGTACCTTCAGCCCTAGCTTATCAAGCCAGCTTTTATTGATGACGTGAAAGAAGGGGTTGGTTCCCAAGTTATTCTCTTCAAAGGATGGCAGCCCATAGATGTGTCCATCCGGTGCTGTAATCGAGGATTTGATATCAGGCCGGCGGTCGAGAAGCGCTTTCAGGTTAGGCGCATACTGTTCAATTAAATCCTCCAGCGGAATAATGGTTCCATCTTTACCGTAATTGATTAACTCGAAATCAGTGAATCCGGCTGAATAAAAGGCATCCGGCAAATCACCGCTCGCGATCAGTAAGTTTTTCTTTTCTGTATAATCAGTGTCAGGAATGTTCTCCCAGTTAATTTTTACGTTGGTATCCTTTTCCAGACGTTTGAAAATTTCCATTTCCGAGAACTCCGGTGCCAATGAAGTTTTCGGGGATACCATTCTTAATGAAACTGCCTTGTTAACAATCGGAAGTCCGGTTTGATTGAAATTGGCTTCCTGATTTTTATTACCAGACTGATTCTGATTGCCAGCCTGATTATTAGCCCCATTACCATTTCCCTAACATCCGCTTACCGCAAACGCACCAGCCAACACTACAATTCCTGCACCTTTGAATAAAGATTTCATTCTACATAACCTCCCCTTATTTTGTTCCACAAGCTCAAATCATATATTGCTTATCCTGAGTCTTCATCTGATCCTGTACATCCCCCCTTTCAAAATCCAATCCATCTCATCCCTTGATCGAACCGATCATTACACCTTTAACAAAGTACTTCTGCAGGAAAGGATACAAGATGAGCAACGGCAGACTGGATACCATAATGACACCGTATTTGATTAGTTCTGTAACGCGCATCTTGGCTGCATAGGATTCCACATCGATCATCATGCCGGAGTTGACCTGATTCTGGATAAGGATGTTGCGAAGCACCAATTGTAGTGGATACTTGTTCTCATCGTTCAGATAGATCAAAGCGTCGAAGAAACCGTTCCAGAAGCCGACTACATGATACAGCACCATTACCGCCAGGATGGACTTGGATAAAGGCAGGACGATGCTCCAGAAGAACCTCGTATTGGAACATCCGTCAATCGAAGCCGCTTCCCACATCTCATCCGGGATGGACGACTGAAAAAAGGTTCTTACAATGATGACGTTGAATACACCGCCTGCCCCTGGAATGACAAGAGCCCACATCGTATTCAGCATGTGAAGATCCTTGATCAGCAGATAGGTTGGAATCAGCCCTCCGCTAAAAAACATAGTGACCAGCAGAAACCACATGATCACAGACTTTCCGGCCAGATCTCTGCGGGCTAACGGGTAGGCGGCAAACACAGTCACGGCTACTCCGATTAATGTACCGAGAGTCGCATATGTAATCGAATTGGCATACCCGATCCATATGGAGGAATCATTGAATATCCGCTCGTAACCATCCAGTGTGAAGCCTTTCGGAAACAACCAGACCTCACCAGAGTAGATATAATTGGGATCACTAAATGAGGCAATTAGTACAAAGTACAATGGAAATAATACGAGCAGCATAATTTTGGTCAGCAGAACGTAGTTGATGACGTCAAACCATACATCCCCTCTGCTTTTTCTTTTCAATAATTGATTCAAGATGAATTCCCCCTTACCACAGACTGGTTTCTGTCAGCTTTTTGGCGATACGGTTAACAGTGAAAATCAGAATAATATTGATCAGTGAGTTAAACAGGCCAACTGCCGTTGAAAAGCTGTATTGCGCTTTCTGAATCCCCATTTCATATACATAGGTAGGGATAATATTGGAGGTGGCATAGTTTAAATCACTCTGCATAAGGAATGCTTTTTCAAAGCCTATGCTCATAATGTTGCCGAGTGCGAGAATCAGCAGGATAACGATTGTCGGCAAAATACTTGGGATATCAACATTGAGTATCCGTTTCCATTTATTTGCTCCATCCATAGTCGCAGCTTCATGAAGTTCGGGATTGACCCCAGCAAGAGCAGCCAGGTATATTATCGTGGCGAAGCCTGTCTCCTGCCATATCCCGGATAATATATACAAAGGACGGAACCAGCCTGCATCGGCCATAAACAGAACGGGATTTCCTCCGAGCCAGGTAATTAGGTGATTCACAATTCCACTGTTTGGAGACAGAAAAACATTAAGCATTCCGACCAGTACTACGGTAGATATAAAGTGCGGTGCATAAATTACTGTCTGCAAAAATTTCTTATATGACTTGCCTAGCATCTGATTTAGCATAATAGCAATGATAATGGGAGCCGGGAAACCAAACAGCAACGAAAGTAAACTGAGTGAGAGCGTGTTCTTCATGATTGTCCAGAAGTTATAGGAATTGAAAAAGTCTATAAAGTGCTTAAATCCTACCCACTCACTTCCCCAGATACCCTGACTTGGTAAGAAATCCTTAAAAGCAATCTGCACCCCATACATCGGGTAATACTTAAATACGAGATACAGAATAATGATCGGCAGTAAAAACAGGTACAGTTCGTAGTCACGTTTGACCCGGCCCCATCTTTTCCGTTTTGGTTTGATCAGGGAAAGATCCACCTCGCTGGGTATTGAATTCACGTTTATTCTCCCTTTCATGTTAAAGATTTTCGTTTTTGAAACGTTTCCAATTTTAGTTTAGAAAAACCTCAGTCGGTAGATCTATACCAAGAATCAACCGGAAAGCCTGATGATTTTAAGATCTTTTTTAAGAACTGGACGTTCCTGAGCATTATTGAAACGTTTCCAATTCAGGAAGAAAAACAACAGTTTGTAGAGTACTTACACAGGATGCGCTGATGTTTTTCGATCCAAATGAAATCATGTAGTTTCACCTTGTTTGAATATAACAGGGATACGATACACTTGTTTATCTAAAGGTATGCCTTTGATCTTGTTATAGAGCAGTCTGATTGTCATGCGTGCCATCTCTTCCACCGGCTGCCTGATCGTTGATAGGATAGGATGAAAATAAGAATTATCCTGAATGCCGTCATAACCTACGACCTTCACATCTTCTGGAATACGAATGCCCTGCTTGCGTGCTTTGTCTATATAGTTGGCAGCCAACATATCGGTAATGGCAAAAATGCCATCAACATCGCCATGCTCGCTAAGGAACTCGTTAATATAGGCTTTGTCATCCACAATGGGATCCGGCTTCTCGTAGATTACATAGTCGATTCCCAAAGCTTCCGCTTCATGAATGAATCCTAGTCTCCGGTTCATGGTTTCACTAAATACAGAAGTGACGCTTCCCATAAAAGCCGGTCTCTTGGCTCCCGCTTTCACAAGCTCCCTTAAAGCAAGACGTCCTCCCTCATAATTATCTGAGGTCACACAGGTAATCTTCTTGTTAAAGTGTCTGTCGATACTCACAATCGGAATGTCGTTGCTTACATTATTCTCGATATCATTGTAAGTTATGCCAACAATACCCGCCACTTGGTTCTGCCGGAGCATATCCAAATAATACAGTTCCTTTTCGGGCTTGCCTCCGCTGTTACATAGCATCAGCTTATAGCCTTCCCGGTCCAATTCATCCTCAATGTAATAAGCCAATTCAGAAAAGAATGGATTCCAGATGCTAGGAAGTAGCAGAGCTACCATCTTGGATTTCTGCATCTTAAAATTTCGGGCCACTTCATTGGGGAAATAATTCAGTTCTTGTATGGCTTCCTCTACTTTTTTGCGGGTCTTGGGTTTTACAGCGCCAGAGTTATTAATGACTCTGGATACGGTTCCTACAGCAACACCGGCTACGATAGCTACATCTTTAATACTTGTCATTTAACACCCCCGAACTCTCTATGGAATTTATAATAGCACCAAATTGGAAACGTTTCAATATCTTTTTTGGAAACGTTTCAAATTCACTAAAATGTCTTTACTTAAGAATGATATCGATACGCTTACTCATGCCCCTTGGGTGCAAGTAACGGGCAAGAACTAAGGAAAACAGATGAACAACCTACAGTGGAGACATAGTAAAAACAAAAAGCGGCTCATCCGCAGACAAGTCGCTTTATTAACTCTAGATTATTAACGGGTACTAGTTTGAAGTAATTATTTCCCTCCTACCGCTTCACCTTATAAAACTCATGATACAACTTCCCCTTTTTGGCGCGGTAGCTTTCAATGGCAATTCTTCTACAAATGATATTGCAATGAATTGGCGATATCAACAAAAGATTTGTGGGTGTTACGCTGTTTCATTCGTCATATATAATATGAATGGAGGAGTTTGCATACTCCTTTGCATGGTAGGGTCCTCCTTCTTTTAATACCGTCCATAATGGATCGATATCACAGTCCATGGAGCCCATCATACTATCATGCCATTCGTTCAACAGATACACAGCTTCCTTACAAATCTCTTTACATTCTTCGGCGAGATTATGTTGTTCATAAGGGTCATGCTTCAAATCAAACAACATCTCTTTCGGAAATCCATGATAGCCATCGTGATAGGTTCGGATATACAGCCATTCCCTGAAGCGGACACTGCGTTGGCACACATGAGCGCATTGTGAAATTACAAGATACTCCCGGCCGGACGAGTGTTCCTCCAGAATAGCGTCGGCATAGCTTTCACCATCCCAGGATGGTGCCCCTTTAAAGTTCAGCATGCTTGCTAATGTTGGCGCAAGATCAAGGTGATAATGTAGCCCGTGATCCATGGCTCCTCTCATACCGCCAGGCCAACGAATAATCATCGGTATGCGGCAGGTTGCCTCGTCAGCCGTGCCGTGTTCAGAGTAAATCCCCAGTTCACCCAGGTTCTCTCCATGATCCGCACTGATAATGATGGCCGTGTCTTCCATGACGCCAAGTTGTTCCAGCTTAGAGAAAACTCGCCCAAGGTGCTCGTCCAGATAGTGGACCGCAGCATCGTAGTTGTCAATAATAACTCTCAGGTCATCATGTTTCTCTATAGGTCGATTATGCCTGATGTGCCCATTGTATTGCGATTTAGCAAGCGCATTCATGTCTTCAATACTGTGTTGTCCCTTCTTATTCCGGTGAAGCTCAAAGACTTCTTCAGTTAGCCACTCCGGCAAGGGTTCGTTGCCGAACGGATTACCGTAGCTATCGGGTGTACGATAAGGTGTATGCGGATCCCAAAAATTCAGGTGCAGGAACCAATTCTCGGCCTTCCCGTTATCCTCAAGCCATTTAAGCGCCACAGGAAGCACCTGCTCTGCGGTCTCATGCCCTCTTCCACCAACATTGAACACCTCCTGAAAACCGGCGTTAAATGTCCAGGCGGAATGCCGTTCGGAGAACGTGCTGATCGATGCGGTTTTCATGGCAGCCTGCCTTAGTATTGCTGGAAGGCTCTCCATGCCAAGGCGGTCATTGAATTCCCGGTTGACCCCATCTCTGCGCATGTCGGCAGTGGTGCCGCCATGTCCTACGACCCCGTTGTGAATGCCGAATCTTCCCGACATTAATGCGGAACGGGACGGCAAACATGGAGCATCTGAACAATAGTAGTTGGTAAAGGTGACTCCTTCTTTGGCGATTGAATCGATATTCGGGGATGTATTCCGGTGATAGCCATAGCATCCCAGATGATCCGGGCGAAGTGAATCCAAATCCAAATATAATATTCTCATGAGTTGTCCCTGCCTTTCCTTAATGAACGAAATGGTTACTGCGGGCAGTCAGAATGATTCTGCTCATGCTATTAAGAATAATTGAATAGGGAAGCTTCAGCTATGTAGAAGAGGTGTTTGTTTTTGTAATTTTGATACTTTTCCGGTACTCAGCCGGTCCCTTGCCATATACACTATGGAATCCCCTGCTGAAGTGGGATGCGTCATAATAACCACATTTTTGAGAGATATGCTCCACTGTATAATCCGTACTTTCCAGCATTTGTTTGGCATGCTGCAACCGCAACTTTCGCAGCATTTGCATCGGTGTCAGTTTATATATTTTCTGGAATGCCCTGCTAAAGTAGACTGGATTCATATGATAGAGTTTGGCAAGCTCCTCACGTGTAATCTCTTGTTCAAGTCGGTCCTCCATATATTGCAGTGCTTCATTAAAACGGTCTGTGATGGGGGGATCATGTGAAGAACGGCGTCCACCAAGCTTTGTGCTCTCGACAATTTCGTAAAGGAGAAAATATACTAACGAGCCGACCTGGACGTTTCTGAAATCATCT
This sequence comes from Paenibacillus wynnii, assembly GCF_000757885.1. Lineage (NCBI taxonomy): Bacteria > Bacillati > Bacillota > Bacilli > Caryophanales > Paenibacillaceae > Paenibacillus > Paenibacillus wynnii. The sequence continues at coordinate 481,339 of NZ_JQCR01000002.1, forward strand.
TCTTCCTGCAGCCACAGGCTCCGCAGCTCGTCGAACTTCTTCTCATATTCGTCCCGGTCTCGGATCTGAATCACTTTACCTAAAGGGAATAACTTGAAGAAGTCAACTCCGTCTCTCACCTTGGCATTTATATTAAACAGATAATGTACGCCATCCGTTTTAGAGATGACATTGAAAGGTTCATTAGGACGGTGAATCATCACATCTCCGTCAGAAGCTATATATTCCTCTCCCTCGGAAGAAGTCGTCAATACCTCTCCTTGTCGGATATAAGAAATGGTGTAACAAGGCTGGACGTAATCAAATAGGATTCGCGTCTTATATTGAATTTTCATTACGTCCAGTACGTTTATTTCGAACTGGCTATGAATGACAGAGGACAAAGAAATCCCTCCCGGATCTAGTTTTACGATAATATTCTAAAGCGGCTGACAGCAGTTTTTGAACTTTTTCCCACTCCCGCAGAGACAGAGTCCGTTTCGACCCGGAAGCGGATTGCCGTTGTTTCTGTACTCCTGCATCTGTTCTGCTTTTAACCGGTTCGCAAGCGTAATCATCCGATCATTAGCATGAGCGTAGAACATTTTGTAGCTTCGACAGAAATAATCGACTTCAGAACGGTCGTTAACGTCTAACCAATTCCGGTTGCGGGGACACCCCCCATGACAAAACTGAAGGTATTCACATTTGTGGCATGCTTCATTCATCCTTGACTTTATCTGCAAAAAGTCATCGTACACATGGCTTGCAAGCAATGATTCCAAATTGGTTTGACCGATATTTCCTAACCTATGCTCCTCATCAATAAAGAAATCACAAGGATAGGCATCGCCGTTCGTCTCAAGCACCATCATCTTGGGGCAGTTTGGGCTATGAACACACAACTCTGCTTGACGATGCATAAATACAAGCAACATATTCTCAAACATACGAATGGAAAGCTTCGGTTCACCATCGTTGTACCACAAGTCAAATGTGCGGCATAAAAACTCTCCATATTGTTCGGATGTGATTCGGAAATGCCCAGGCATATCGCTCTTTTGCGAAACAAAGTCCATGCACGGGATAAACTGAATATATGAAAACTTTTGCTCGTGGTAGAATGCCATCAATTCGTCAGGCTTCGTCACGTTATCTTCATGGATCACCGTCAGAATGTTATACTCCACGCCCTCTTGTTGCAAATGCAATATACCACGCATTACAAGGTCAAAGCTGCCTTTCCCGGATCCGGTTAATCGGTGGGCATTATGAATAGACTCCGGACCATCCAGACTAATACCGATCAGAAAGTTATAACGCTTGAAAAATTTCGCCCAGTTCTCATCAATTAGCGTTCCGTTAGTCTGTAGTGCGTTACTTATCATTGTGTGAGGCGGCGCATACTTAGCCTGCAACAAAATCACTTGTTCAAAATACGAAAGCCCTGCCAATAAGGGCTCCCCTCCTTGCCAGGAGAAGGTAGCCTGGCCAGAAGACCTAGCCATATACTGAGAGATAAACTGTTCCAGGAGTGCCGGTTCCATCACTCGAACCGGTTTATTCGGAATTCCTCCGGCTGTGCTGTAATAGCAATAATCACAGGCCAGGTTGCAATCCTCTGAGACGGTTTTCCACATGACATGAAGGTGTTGTGGTCTTAAAGCGGGTGTGCATGCGTTCATTGAACTTCGTTCCTCCGTTACATTCTCTTTTCAAATGGTTGCTTATTCGGTCTGACTGATATGAGACAATACGTAAAAACGCCCGATTCGATGATCTATATGTGTAATTAAAGCATAGTAAGCAGCCATCGCCATTCTCAAGCGACGCTTGGGTACGATCCCCTTCGAAGTAACGGGATTGAATCCATTTCTCTCCTGGTCTTTCTTTATAACCCATTCTCCTATTACCGGATCAGGAAAATCCGCGTCTTTATACAGATCCAAATAAGCTTGAGGACGCTAGCGACGGATACGCAGGTACAGCACCTGTGAAATCCTATCGGGTCAGGAGTACTCCCACTCCGCTTCCGTCGGAAGCCGTTTGCCGGCCCAGCGACAATAAGCGTCAGATCTTGCCATGACATATGAATAACCGGATGATCAAGCCGATCTTTTACATCAGAATCTGGACCTTCCGGATGGCACCAGCTAGCCTCCTCTACCACCCACCACCATGGGGTTAGTGTAGCCACTTGGGTTACCTTCCTGCCCGTCTCTTCGGAAACAAAAGAGTGAAAAACGTAAGACCAACCGAAACGCTAGCATCTGTAATGTAATGTGTTTCCTTAATAAAATAGGCAAACTGCTCATTCGTAACCGCTGTCGGGTCTATGTAAAACGGGGAGACGATCACATTCCTAACAGGTCCTTCCCCATCAGAAAATTGCCCCCCGGAATAAGGATCATGACGGAAAAATCCCTCTTTTCAGTTATTCTCTCTGGAGAGACTTGTTCTCAGTGCATTTATCGAGAAGAACATGTCTAAAAAAAAGCAATCCCGAGAATTCCGGATCCCACGATAATGGTGAGCGGGTGCAGCTTAAATTTCATTAAACCATAAAGTGCAGCAAAAATAATAATCAGTATTCCCAATGACTCCCAAGTAAGGATATCTTGCTTGCTGCCCATAAAACCCAAACGAATCGCGGCAAATGCAATCAACCCCGTTATCACTGGACGCAAACCATAAAATGTTGATTTCATCCACAGACTGTCTCTCACCCGATAAAAGAAAATTGAAATGACAATGATGATTATCAATGAAGGCAGAATCATACCAAACGTTGCCGAGACCGCCCCACCAAATCCGGCTACCCGATAACCAATTAAAGTTGCACTGTTGGTTGCGACAGGACCTGGTGACATACCAGCTATAGATATCACCTCCTGAAACTCCCTTTCCAACAGCCACCTGCCATTTAACGCTTCATGCTCAATCATCGGAATGATCGCGTATCCTCCTCCAAAGGAGAGCAAACCAATTTTAAAAAAAATTAAAAACAGATCCCAAATCACTTCATGCCCTCCTAGATGTAATATTCTGGATAGTTTGAATCTTCATCAGAATAATCGAGGCGCTCTTTCTCCGTCCTTATCTCAATCCCTAATAGTTGTTTTGTTTTTATTAATATAAATCCAATAAATAAGCCGATTACGATCATATAGATGGGATTGATCCCCGAAACTAGTAAAACGACCATTATTACCATAGCGATTGCAGCGGTAGTTTTATCAAATATGGCGTTCCTAGCCATTCGATACGCTGCTACTAGGATTAGGGCAATAACCGCCCCGTGAATTCCCTTCAATGCGGCAATGACTTTCGGTTGATCGGCCCATTGTGAGTAAACAGCACTAAGGAAACAAACAATGATGAAGGTTGGGATCGTAATCCCTGCGATTGCTGCAATCGCACCTCTTATCCCAGCAAGCCGATACCCGATGAAGGCCGCTGCATTTACACCTACACCACCGGGTGCGGCACCGGCTAAAGAGAGAATTTCATCCATCTGCTCTTCATCGAGCCATTTTCGTTTAATAGAAATTTCACGCTCGATCATGGGGATCATAGCATAACCTCCCCCGAAGGTTACGGGACCTATTCGAACAAATATCCATAACAATTGGAACAACAGACCTGCCTTTAGCTCCGTATTCTTCTTATTTGCTTTCATAGTTGTTCTCATGGCTTCACCCTTTTTTTGTCGTATCTTCAGTATAACACTTTATCCCAAAATGGAATTAAGTTTTTTGACTGTAAATACAAGCGATGGGATATGAGTTATACTAATATTAAATTACTGTAACTGGTAGATGCCATTTCATTAGTTTGAACTTATATAAAGCTTGGGGGCATACCGTGGATAATCGCTCGAAACATATTCCATCACCAAAGAAACTCCTATATGATCGAATTGCCCAACAAGGCCCTGTCTCCAAGTTGGACCTTCTAAATATATTTTCGCTTACCAAGAGCACAATGAACCGTTTACTAGAAGAGATGACGAAAGAAGGGCTGGTCATAGAATCCGGCTTTGGGGAATCTAGCGGAGGCAGAAGACCCATTTTATACCAGATCAATCCTTCCTACGGTTATATATTGGGATTAGAAGTTTCCAGGGTATACTCATCCCTTGGGTTATTTGATATGCAAATGAACCCCAAATCCATTGTTCATTGGCGGATGGATCAGACCTTCACACCCGAGAAATTTTTGGATTATGTGGTACATCAGGTACGTGTTTTCTTAAGGGATCACCAATTGGAAGCACGGCAGATTATTGGTATGGGAATCGGTGCGGTTGGTCCTCTTGATCGAAAAAAAGGATTGATTCTACAACCCTTGCATTTTCCTGCTACCGGTTGGAACAATCTGCCCATATGCCAGTTGATAGAGGAGCGAACAGGGATCAGATCCGTTCTGGATAACGGTGCGAATACCGCGCTTTTGGGTGAACGATGGGCAATCAATGGTGCAAGTATCCAGCATATGCTCTATGTACATGTTGGAGCGGGTCTCCGCTTTGCGATGATGTCGCATGAAGGAATTGTTTACGGCACCATGGATATGGAAGATGCTATGGGTCAAATGATCATTCAGACAGACGGCCCCCGGTTAAATAATGAGGGAAACTACGGAGCTCTGGAAGCATTCGTATCTGTAAAAGCATTGGAACAACGAGCACGCACTGTTGTGAGCTTGGGCAGTGACCAGATACTCAACAGGTATAAAGTGAAGGCAGAAAAAATAAATTACGATGTATTAGTACAAGCCTTCCGGGATGGTGATCCTGATGCGACTGAAATATTCATTCAAGCGGCTGGTCATTTGGGAATTGGCCTTGCCAACGCCATAAACCTGTTTCATCCTGAGACAATCATTCTAGGAGGAGCGCTCATCCACTCTCATGAGTCATTCTTTCGAACCGCGGTAGATGTCGCCAAAAAAAATATTTACCGTTATTCCGAATATCTACCTCATTTTTCCCTGGGTACTTTGAAGGAAGAAGCAGTGGTGACTGGAGCAGCTATTATTGTCAGAAACCACATGGTGCTATAGTCCGCTCTTCCCCACCTGTATCCAGCCCAAACCACCCAACAACCACTTCCTTCGCGATCTACTGTGAGCAGCAGATCATCGGCTCCTGATCCCAAAATATCTATCAACGTAATTTCGTTGCCTTCCTTGTCCGTTCCAATCGGATCGTGCAGCGACACGTCCTTACGGGTCTTTTTCAACGATCTTAAGTGCTTAGTCCCCTTATTGGGGCGGTAGCTTTCAATGGCTTTGATGAGTCCAATCGTTCCGATCGAGATTAGGTCCTCCATGTCCAAGAACAAATTGTTTCTACGTAGTAAAGCCTCGCATCATCATTTTCATGCATTCCTATTGCTTAGGTTAATACGACTTATGCCGAAGCTTAATTGGGTACAACTTCTCGTCATTTCCCACGGGTGTACAATTTCCAATCCTCAACAGGGAAATGATTTTTAGGTTATTCTCCCCCTGCGGCATCTTTGGTCGTCAAGTTATTTCACAGGATCATCCAGAGTTATGACTTGTCTCGGAAACTGTTTGTCGTAGGCATGAAGATCGATAGTTTCCACATACGGATAGTCTTCCAAAAGGAGACGATGATCACCAGCACCTGAACGGCAGGCAGGCCAATGAGGCAGCAAAGAATTGTTCGGATCGTCGTTAAGAATAAAAGCCATCCAGGTCTCATTCATGAGCCGAGACATATAGGCATGCTCCGGAGGGTAACCCTCAGCTTTTTCCCTTTTTTCCACTCCAAAAAGATAGACCATTTCCGAGGAATGATCTGGTAAGCCATTCCCAACAAAATCCCACCGGTAGCACCATATCTTTGAACCGTATTCCGCCAAGAGCTGTGTTAAACTAAGGCTTGCATTACCATACATATATCGGGTCTGTAGGGTGGAAAAAGCCAAACCGGGATGCATAGTATCACGAAGCTGTCTGTATTTACTCAGGAGATAACCGCTGTTGTACCCATAGCTGTATGACAGCTTATCTGGAACTTCAGCCTCATCAAATGCCTCATGCGGATCAGCCTGACCAAGTTCATCCCTGTTATATCCAATAAGCACTGGAATACCTGCTAACCTGCCTGTGGAGATGAAGCTTTCTGGTGGTTCCTCTAGCACACGACCGTCTACGACAGGACCGAACAAATGGACGGGCAAAATATGCTCGTATGCCTTTATCTGCCCGTTCAATAGTTCCTCCGCGCTTATGCTCAGGAGTTGCTGCGTACCGTTTTCACCCAGATCAAGGGCATCTACTACAAATGATGCCAGGACTGCTGCCGTTACCCGGTCGCGCATGCACTGAATTCCACCGCTTTGAATAATGACCTTGTGGAACATACCCTGAGCGCGTGGAGTCACCATCAGATTCGCCGCTGACTTTCCGCCTGCTGATTGACCCATTAGCGTGACATTCTCCGGATCACCTCCAAATTCAGCAATATTATCCCTGACCCATTGCAACGCGCATAGCTGATCCAGTAGGCCACAATTTCCGGATTCTGCATATTCTTCTCCTAGCCTGTCTCCCAGGTACAAATAGCCGAAAGCCCCTAGCCGGTAGTTCGGAGCAACCATTACGGCCTCCTTGTCTCGAATCAAGCGTTGACCAGTCGAAAATTCATCGGAATTGGAACCTTCAATATGTCCGCCGCCATGAATATAAAAGATAACCGGTCGTTTCTTACCGTCAATCCCCGGTGTCCACACATTTAAGTTCAAGCAGTCCTCTGAATACACGTATCCTTCATCCTGCTGTTGTTGCATTGCCCGGTTGCCATAGAATTTCGCCTCAAGTACTCCATCCCAGGCCTCCAAGGCTATCGGCGGCTTAAATCTCAACGCCCCAACGGGCGCCCGCGCATAGGGGATACCCTTGAATACAATCATATCTTTCTCTATGTAACCCCTAACCTTCCCGGATTTGGTTTCTGCAAGCAAACTGTCATCTCCTCTCTAACCAAACTAATAAAATGATTTTGAATAGCTGCATGACAGCCCGCTTACTTTAACAAATATTACTAATTGCAGTGCTAAGACTTGGGCAGAATATGCTCTGAGTATTATCCAAATTATAACATCAAGTTTCAAATGTTTTACATGGAAATCCTACTTGTTATATAACTTTCCTGAACTATACCTCTGAAATTTAGCAGCAAAAAGGCCAACCAGCAATCACTGGTTGACCTAATAGTACGAATCTATTTCCGCTGTGTTCATCTCTATTTAAGTCCCTATGATATAATTTAGCTATGCCTGCTAGGAGGGGAAAAGATGGCCCATATTCACTATGTTGAGTGTAATACTACGCACGCGAGCAATTTTGTTATAGATGTTCCCGTGGGCTCTCACTGGCTCCTTGTAATCACCAAGACCCCGGCGCAATTCTGGGTAAATGGCGGGCTTAAAGAATACCCTGCCCACAGCGCAATTCTCTATAGTCCATCACAGAAAGTCTATTATCGAGCCTGCGCCGACCATTTCGTCAATGACTGGATCCGTTTGGAATCCGATGAACCTTACATTACAGAATCTCCACTTCCGCTCGGTGTTCCCTTTGCCTTGAGTGACCCTTACTATTGCCATAAGCTGTTTGAACTGATTGTCATGGAACACAATTTTAACCGGGATTGCAAAGAATCTTCCATCGATTATTTGCTACGGACGCTGTTCAACAAGTTATGGGAGTCATACTTCCAAGATGATATTACACCTCAATACTACAAATTACTTAAACTGCGCACTGCTATTCAAACCAACTCGGGAGATTACTGGACCGTTTCGAAAATGGCGAGTTTTCTTCAGATCAGTCCAGGCTATCTTCAGAATATCTACAAAAAAACGTTTGGAATCTCCTGCATGGATGACGTTATCAACAGCCGAATTCGTATGGCAAAAGAATACTTAATTCACAATGCTCAAAGCATTGCTGAAGTAGCTTCACGGTGCGGATATCAAAATGTGGAACATTTCTGCCGGCAATTCAAACAAATGACAGGGCATACACCAAGAAATTACCAGAAGCATTCAAGAGGTTAATCTCCGAATCATATTTTGTCAGCACCTCATTCCTGTTGAAGCGCAAATCTGTTCTTCTTAAAATACTGCTGCACAAGGAAAATCATCATCTCAGTCGGTTGTTGTTTGGAATACTCGACCTGATCTGTGAATAGCATTCCATACGGCTCTTTAGATGTATAGGGCTCCCATCGAGGTAATTCCTCCCCCGTAGAGTCTTGGCCGTTCGGGTCTCCTGAACGGATGAAGTTGGCCCAATAATTGCACATCTGACGGGCCAAATCATAGTGCTTACCGACAAACGGTCTCCAGCATTTAGCAAGCGTCTCAAAAAAGAACCAGAGATCCACCGAGTGGAAGGGTCCTGGATTGTCCCAGCCTGGTATTTCAGCATCGAAATTATAATAGAACAACGGAGTCTCGCCACCGATGTCGGCATGGGTCTGTGCAGCAAGGCGAATCGCGTATTCTATCCCATTTACTGAAGCCCTCTTCTTGACCTCCTCAATATTATCCGACTGAACGCCACTAAGTTCCAGAAACGTACTGGCATCGTCGCCGAACATATCTACGGCCATCTTCTTGAAATCGTTAATTGTCTCAGTATCCGGGACACTAAAGAATTCGGAAGAGGTATGACCGAACATTACCGGCACCATACAGCGCTTGTTTTGAAGGAATAAATCAAACGGATTGCCTACCTGGAACACCTGATCTGTGACTGTGCCCCAGAATCCTTGGTACTCTACAGCCTTGTCGCGAAGATAGATCGTATCCAGTTTTCGGGCCTCCGAAAGTGAGGATACACCGAGATAATTGAAAAATTCGACACCGTCCTGTTCAGCCTCTTTCAAATCATTCCGATGTAAAGGCATAAGTGTTCCCGGGTAAAGATTCGTAAAGGTACCACTTTGAATAATCGCCCGATGAAAAAGACCCTCGTTCTGAGGCGATGTGAGCTGGCTCATAATACTAAAGCCACCGGCGGATTGTCCACCTACGGTGATGTTATCAGGGTCGCCGCCGAATGCAGCAATATTACGCTTAACCCATCTTGTTGCTGCCTGTTGATCGAGGTTACCAAAGTTAGCGGGTGCCTCCGGTGCTTCCGCCGTTATTTCGGGATGACAGAGAAATCCGAAAACATTCAGACGATAATTGATTGTGACCACCACAATACCCCGGCGTGCAATGCGTTCGCCATCGAACTCCATCTCAGCTGGATGGCCTACCTGTAATCCTCCGCCAAAATACCATACATATACCGGAAGTTTTTCGTTGGTATGATTGGCAGGCGTCCATATATTCAGATAAAGGCAATCCTCACTCATAACGATATCTGGTTCTACGGCCCATTCCCGGGTATAGATGTTGTTGTCGTCGATTTCTTGCCTAGCCTGCATTGAGATTGGCGCGAACTCGTAGGCTTGCAGCACACCTTCCCAATCTTTAGCCGGTTGCGGGGAGCGCCAGCGGTTTTCACCTATAGGTGGAGCAGCGAACGGTATCCCCTTGAAGCTCGCAATTCGGGGGTCGGCTGCCGGCAACCCCTTAACCATTCCATTCTCAACATTGACTAATCTAAGCATGTTATCGACTCCTTAGTTAGGCGAATTACTTCTAGCAACCAGCCGCCCGTTTCCTATCGGCAAAGCCTCGTTCCACTCTCCTGCAGGTTGGCTGTACCCTAATCGCTGCTTGTATTCAGATTTACCTCTCGGTTATTCCAAAGTAAATGAAGCCAGACTAGCAGCGCCATTTCCGGTATATGTAAAATACAGTGCCTGTACGCCGTCCGGAATAACCAGGTTAGTAGAATATTCTTTCCAGACATTCGTATAGCCTACCGGTATCCGCCCAAGTGCTGGTCCGTCCCAGCTGGTTTTGACTTCAAAAGCACCCTGGCAATATCCGCGCACCTTGATTTTGACCTTGGCCACTCCCTCGCACACGAAATATTTAAAACCGGCGGTAGCCGAATCTGTCATATTGGCAATATAGCCGATTTCCTCTTCATCGTCTCTGCCGTCCTGGGTAATCTTCGGAAACCGGCTGTCCATCCATGCTCCGGTACGGCCGAAGCCCCCGGTGTACATTTCCTGATCTTTGCAGAACAAATGACAGGCCAGGTATGCCGGATATTCTCCCCATCCTTCGAGCGGTGCCCCGTTCGGACCACAGGATGTAATCTCCACCTGGGGAATAGTACCATCCTCACGAAACTCTATCCTTTCGATACAGCCCTGCCGGCTGAATGCCGTCCCGTTGGTGTGCCTGTGATAGAAGATGTACCATTCACCGTTGATTTCAATAATGCTGCCATGGTTATTGCCTCCATAATACATCGGTTGATCCGCCGGCTTGTACGTATCCATATGAAGATCACAATTACTTATAATGACTCCCTGGTATATGAAGTCTCTGTTCGGATGCTGGCTGGTCGCATAGCACAGTTCATGCATGGAAATTGAGGAATAGATAAGGTAATAGGTATCTCCCCTTTTGCGGATGGAAGGAGCCTCGAAGAACTCAAACCCTTCGAATCCACTACCCTTGCTATAGGGCTGACTCGGCGCAACAAATACAGGTTCTTCAATAATTGTTAGCATATCCGGACCAAGTACCGTTGCCATCGCACCATTTCTGGAAAGGTCTCCATACGCGCAAAATCCGGTATACAAGTAGGTGTTCTCTCCTTCTGTCAGTACACCTGGGTCAAACTGCGGCTCGTCGCCTCCCCGCTCCCCCAGGCGTGTTCCATCCGCATATCTTACATAGCCGTAGAATTCATATTTTCCGCCCGGCTTGTCGCAGACAGCGACCGAAACGACTGGAACCTTGTCCAACACATAATAGAGATAATAACGTCCGTCCGGTCCCACGGTGACATCCGGTGCATACAGGCACATGCTGCCTTCCGGATTAAGCGGGTCATCCGTAGTCCGGTAGATGACTCCCTCATACTGCCAATCAGCCAGATTGTCCTCAGGTGCCGACCAGCAGACATAGTCGTTCAAGCAAAAAGCGTGTCCGTTAAAACGGTCATGCGAGCCGTACACATACACTCTGCCTTCAAAAACATATGGTTCGCCGTCAGGGATATACTCCCAAGAGGGTAGATATGGATTAAATCCTTGTTTTGTTGGCATTGGAATCTCACCTTTGTCATTATTAATTTTGGCTTGACTGTTTATCCCTTACAGTATAGTTAAGCAGCCCGAACGAAGTCCATGATATATAGCCACTTAAAATTGATCTATTCTCAGATCATGGGTCTGATCCCGGAAACCTATTCCAAACTTGCCGTTTCACCTTATAAAACTCATGATACAGCTTCATGAGCGCCCTTTTCTCAATCCGCGATACATAGCTGCGCGATATCCCCAGTTCCTTAACAATCTCCCGCTGCGTCCGCTCTTCCCCGCCTGTATCCAGCCCAAACCGTCTAACCACAACTTCCTTTTCCCGATCATCCAGTATCTCAAAATTCCGATATATTTTACTCTTCTCAATATTAAGATCTACTGTGAGCAGCAGATCATCGGCTCCTGAACCCAGAATATCTATGCCCGATTTTGCTTCTTCTTGCAGCCGGAGGGATTCTTTTTGAAGCTGCCCATCGTCCCATGCATGCAAATTCCGGTTCCTAATGAGCTCCGCTTTGTCCCGATAATACTTCAGCTTATTCTGGGTATCGCGGTCTTTGAATTTTTGCATCAACGTGACAGCTACATTCATCGGAATTTGATCCCTCCTCGGTAGAAATACGCGATTCTATAGTGGTCAGACGTTTCAAAGGACATTTTAGTGTATAAATCTCTTTGGAGAATTCTATGAAATGAAAAAATAAAAAGTAATCCTAATATTGTTAAATTTATCACATATATCTTTTTAAACAATATATATAATCATTTTCATAATAATGGAAGTGAGGTGATATTATATGGTAAAAAAACAACCAAAGAAAAGAAAACAAATTATCTTAGGAATTAATTCTTGCTGTTAATCAAGTATTACCTAAAAAGTCTCTCTATTAAATTAGAGAGGCTTTTTTAAGAAACTTATTAGTTAAGAGCCTATAAGGGAGGTAACCGAATGTATATAAAATGGAATTTAACAAAAAAGTGCACTTTAAACTGTAAATTTTGTCATAATGCAACAGAAAGAAAAGATTGGAGCCGGGATATAGGTATTGAACAATTAGATCAAATTATTAGCAATATATCCAATCATGAGAACCTTGAAGGAGTAAGTTTGCTCGGAGGAGATCCTTTGGATTATCAATACATTTTACAGTTAGCCGAACGCTTGGAGTTTCATAACATTTCTTTTGGATTTATTACAGCCGGTGAAGAGATTTATAAGGGAACTTACGATGCAATTTTATTAAATAAAAATCTAAACTTTATAGGGTTAAGTATTGATTCTTTAAACCCTGACACCGTTAAATATGTTCGAAATAAAGATATGCTTCAGCGTCAATTGGATTCTTTAGATCATATTATGAATCTTAGAGCCAAGTTTAATCTCAATTATAAAATCTTTACAAATACAATATTTATGAATGTAAACCAACACGAGATTATTAATTTAGTGAATTTTTTCAAGCAAAAGAAAGTGGATAAAATACAGATTCTTGAATACAAACATTCTAATAAGTCTGCATACGATTTCTCAGTCGGTTTAGAAGAAGAATTGAAATTTGTTAACGATATTTCTTCCTATATTAGAGAGAATCAAGGAGAAGACTTCTCAGAACTAGAATTGTGTTTTTTACCGGAACCAGGCAAAGATTACTTACGAAGAATATCTTTAAATGAAAATATTAGTCGTGGAACTTCTAGTAAATGCCCAATTTTTAGAGACACACTTTTTGTATCAAATGATGGTTTTGTCTATCCATGTGATAATTACAAGCCATATTTTAGAATATCCCAGACAACGAATGAACCAGAAAAGACTTATAAAATAGAAAACTTAATAAAAAAACAACTACATACAATTACTGAAAAGAATGAATATTTCAAAGAAGTCAAATCATTGGCAAGAAAACCAAAAGAAGAGCTTTTTGGTAATCTAGAGCCTTGTAATAAATGTAACCACTTGCTAAAAGAATGTTTCCCATGTTTACAGTATTCAACGAGTAGTACAACACAATCATTTGTTTATGAGGACAAGTGTAAATTTTACATGGAAATTTCCAACTTTTAAGGGAGGACATTATGATTAAGAAACCCGAATTAAGATATTTACATATGGATGTCACTGTAAAATGCAATTTAACATGCAAGCATTGTTTTTATGGCGATTTTAATAAAAAGGAATTTTTTCATCAAGAAGTAGAGTTAAATAGAATGTACGAGCTTGTTGATGAAGCTAAAGATATGGGCTGTGAAAGAATTATATTATCCGGGGGAGAAGTGTTAACGAGTAGTAAGTTTTTCCCTATGCTAGAATATTGCAAAAACAAAGGAATTAAGAATATATTAATTACAAATTTAACGTTACTAAACGATAACAATTTATCTAAATTACAACAATATGCCGATAACATAATAGAAATAAAAGTAAGTTATGAGGGAAGAAATAATGATTTCATTAGAGGTATCGGTACTGAAGATAAGATATTAAGCAATTTAGAAAAACTAGATTTTCACAAATTACCTTGGACAATAAATACTATTATTAATAAATTCAACGTGAATTATTTAGATGAAATTTATCAGTTTCTTAAAACACATCATCCTAAGGCTTGGAGAATTGACATTCCTTTTAATACAGGTCGTTATAAGCATTATAAAAATGATATTCATGAGGAAGATTTCGATCTGATTTTCAAAAATTTATCAAAGGTAATAGAAACTTATTTACAAGAAAATCCGGATTTTGAACTTTGGATTTTTAACGTTTATCAACCAGGCATGGAAGATTGTGATTTTGTTGAAAAAACTCCGGATATTCACCCTTGTGCGTATAACAAAAGAAATTTAGGAATTAGAGGTCTTGGAGAAGTGACGCCTTGCTCAAGATTTCTTGAACTGGCACTGGGAAATGTGAAAAACTCAAGCATTCGGGATGTTAAAGACAGCGCTCAATTTAAAGATTTCTGGAATATCAAATTATCAGACTTTGAAGAATGTTCGCAATGTAAATACTTAAAAATATGTGGTTGTGGATGCAGAGCTTTCGCTTACGAAGCATATGGAGATATATTACGGAAAGATCCATTAAATTGCGAGGTTATGCCACTGTTTGAAAAATACATTATACCTTTGTTTTCCCAAGAAACTCAGGATTCCTTCAACCGATTAACCACCGTTAATAGCTTTTAATATTTTTTCGGAGAATGGGAGTATGATGAAGATCAAGCCGCATAAAGTATTTTACTCTGTCAGTTTTTTTCAATTTTTCATGAGAGAAATAACAGGTACTACATTGATACTGTTTTTATTATCCAAGGGTTTGTCGTTGGAAACATCCAACTATTTGCTCGTCATATATTTTCTGAGTGTTTTCCTTTTTGAAGTACCCACGGGAGCAATAGCTGACAAATATGGAAGAAAAATATCGGTAGTATTAGGATTGATCTGCTTTTTAATATATAGTATTTTTTTTATGCAGGCCAACGAGCTTTGGTTGCTCATCTTCGCGCAAATATTTGGAGGTTTAGCAATTTGCTTGCAATCTGGAGCCCTCGAGTCTTGGGTAGTCGAAACTAGTGAACACTCAGTTGAAGATCTCTTTACGACTGCTAACAGCATTCAATATATCTCTGGGATATTCTGTGGTCTCTTAGGAGCTCTTCTTGCAACTTACCACTACTCTCTTCCTTGGATAGTTAGCATAATTTCTACAATAATAACAATTACATTGTGTTTATGCTTTATGAATGAAAATAATACAATAGCTCGTCACAATGCTAACAGTAACCTTCTAATAATAATCCGAGAGAGTGTTCGCATTGGCATAAATAATAAAGCCATATGGATAATATTTTTCATTGGATTGTTTATCAGTTTCTCGAATTCAGCAGGAAACACATTTCAACAGCCCCGTTTAGTAGGCCTTTCCGAACAAGGGATCTGGATCATGGGAATTATTAAAGCAGCATACTCGCTTTGTATGACTTTAGGAAGTTACCTTATCCGAAAGTTATACAGGAAATATAGTGATATTTATATTTTGATGCTATCTTGCGCAATGATTGGCATATGGTTGACTTTAGCCGGAGCTTTAAATTCATTTTATCCAGTACTCGTTACATTTTTGATATATGAGGTCGGTAGAGGAATGTATCCTGCCGCAAAACAAATATTTCTCAATAAAAGAATATCAAATGAGTACCGCTCAACTCTTCTATCATTAGATTCAGCAATCTCCCAGTTGGGAATGTGTATAGGTTTAATTGTTACAGGTATTATTAGTCGGAAATTTATAAATATTAAATCTGACCAAGCACCCATCCAGATTTCCTGGATTATCTGCGGAGGAATAGCTTTAATCCCAATTGTTTTATTGTTACTTTTCAAAATAAATACAAAAGGGAACAGACAACTAATAGGGAATCAAAATTTTAAAAGTTAAACTATAGACACATCCGGAGTCTTCTCCGAATTCATTGGTCTAGGTTCTGGAGGTGCGTCTTTACCGACGCGAGCCAAAAGTAACCTAGCCAGCCCATCTTATAGCGGTTTAAGCAACTAATTCTCTCCTATCGAGATATTCGGCTGTCGTTGCTCTTCAGGGAAACGTATCATCTCCTCGTCCCTATTAGTTTTTCCGTGCTTATCTGGCAGGCCTCCCCAGATAAGCACGTCATCTGATGCCGCGACCACTGGAGTTTACCTTGCCAGCCCTCGGCGGCTTTGGATTTCGCCATGTTTCGATGACCCATCTTACTGCACAGCCTGAAATCCAGTTCGTGTCCTTTGGCCCGTGCTTTTTGCCTCCGGTTCCTTCAGATCTCAGTATCGCAGTGGACACCCATATCCCTGGCTAAATGTAGGCTTACGCACGCCCCTGATCGGGACTTTCACCCTAGAGATAACGCCTTTGCTGGGCGGCGCACGAAGATAGAAAATTAGTGCACATCAGCAAGAGTCTTCGTCTTTGTCCCAGAGAAAGGTTCCGTAATATAGATCACACGTGAGACTTGTGTAAATTTCACCATATACTCACCTTCCGAAAGTCCGCCTTCCTATTCTACAAAAACAAAACCTTCTTGTCCGTACTCCATTTATAGGTGGTCACGGTTTGCAATTCTTCAAGTATAAAATAGATCTCTACATCTGGAGAAAAGCGGATATTTTCCCGGGGGACTGCCTGTCCGTCTACTTCAACCTGGAAATCGTGCACCATGGAAAGATGAATTTCCAGATAAAGGGGTATGCCTTAGATAGGAACAAGCCTGGTGCGGTTTCGCATCAGGCTTGTTTGGTTTTTGGCCGCAGTAAAGGACGCATTTGTCCGTCGTGCCGTAATCCTCATTAGAAAAAGAAGGACGAGACAGACTAATAATCAGCTTTAATTCATACCATTTTTTGAGTTTAATTGATAAACAAAGTGTTATCATTTAAATAATAAAGGTTTCCCTTATCATCATAGAAAATGTTGGTCGCACCGGCTAAATTAATAGGTTGGATCTTCTGGAAGGTTGAAAGATCATAAATCCCCTGTTTCCCCAATGCCGTATTATTCACTACATCCACAGCATATATTGGTTCCGGGAAAGTCCCTATAACTTCCTGCAACTTATCCTTATTAAAAGCTTTGTTCTTCACAATAATTATTCCGAGACTTTCCACTAATAAAATCGGCGTATCCAGCGGATCTCTGTTCATTTCCGGATATGCCAAAACGGACTGGTCAACTTTGGTGAAGCTGCCATCTTCATGAACAGAATACGTGTAGACAGTGGAGTCAGCTGAACCCGCATCCCATCCATATTGACTCCAGTAATAGAATTTGCTGTTATCACCTGAGAATACCATATCGCCTACACCTTTAATTTCGCCAGTACCAAAGCTTGGTTGGAACGTAGCTTCATCAAAAATTAACAACGTTGGAGACCAGTCACCTAATACAATATACAGACGACCCGACTTACTGTAAATATGCCGATCCGAGTAGTCCCGGGAATCCGCCGTATTCGGGTACATCAAGCTCCGGGTAACTGAATAATCACTTAACCTTAACTCAGTAACTAGATTATTAGCATCTTTATTCACAATATACAATTTTGTTCCATCTTCTGATAAAGTCAGTCCTGCCGGCTTATAGGGTAGTTGTACTTTTCGAATAACAGTTTGGCTTGCGGTATCAACTACGATAAGATTTTTGAACGCCTGATCAATAGCGTATAACTTATTATCAGCAGAGTCATATACAGCATCTACAACCGTTCCGCCCAAATAAATCCCCGGGGTATCTATCGGAGGTACTTCCTCCGCAGAAGGTTTAGCTACAAACTCAAGAATCGTCTTGCCTTCTAAGCTGGTCAATGCGAGCAATTGATGGCTTCCATAGAAAATCCGTTGGCCGGTACCATCTAGCGGTAAAGTTTCAACTTTGGTGAAATTACTATAGTCATAAGAGTTGACTACTTGATTTTTAACGGTATAGAATCTTCCGTACTTCAAATCGAATGCCATATCATCATACATTCCACCCATTTTATATACAAAGCTCATATCGCCAAATCTATCAAACTCGGTTGAAAATACTGTTCCTGCTCCATTGAAAAGATACTTTCCGTCAGGCGATAAATTAATCTTTGTCGTCATTGGGTAATCTCCGTGATAAGGAGAATCGTAGCTGCGGGTGAATTGTCCATTTTGAATGACAAAAGTCTCGATATCTCTTGGACTCGTATCTGTATTAACAGAATAGAGCTTATTCATTGTCGGGTGCATAAGAATATGACTTGCTTGTCTGATTGAGTATGATCCAATGAGTGTAAAAGTATCTCCAGAATAAGACCGGATTTTTGTCCATTGACCTGAACCAGATGAAATATACACATACCCTTCGCGGTCCACTGCAATGCTATAAGGGTCAAGATTAATATCGTAAACATGGTCAATGGTTAGAGTTGCAGCATCCACAACAGCTATAGCACCCTTTTGCTGTTCATCAGAAGTGTTCGGCGAATGCTCCGCTTTCAGCAGACCTACATACAATTTGCCATTCGCATACGTTATACTTTCCGGAGGCAGTTCGAACGGAACCACGCTTGTCTGGCGGGTTTCATAGTTAACTGCAACGAGTTTCTTATTTTGTTTATCTGTTACATAAATAATGGGCTTGCTTGGGTCTTGAACGCTGTTAGTTACATTGAAATCTAATTGCATATGATCATTAGCAAACGTAGTGGCTGAAGCAGAACTGCTAAGCACAGATGCAAAGCCGTTAGCCACAGATATTACTTTATAGTATACCGTTGTATGCGGTGCATACCCGCTATCCGTATAAGAGGGGGCGGTTACCTGAATGTTGGCTCCCAAACTATCCTTAATAGGACTATAAATTCCATCTAGTGAGCGGCTTGTGAAAACATTGTAGTACTCTGCTCCAGGCACTGCATCCCACTTAATCTTAATATCTGTTTTGGAGGAAGGTTGGGCCGAAACATGAACTGGAGCTTGCAAGCGGTTCACAATGCCCTGATAGATCCACTTCTTGCCCGCACCATCCCACTTCGCGTTCAAAACCAGAAAATCCCCGTAGAATATCTTAATCAAGTCACCATCCGCCAAAGGAACCCTTTCCTCAGCAGAAGCCTGATTCAAATCCGGGATAATCCCGTTCTGATTGATTTGGAAGCCGATGCCGAGCACACCTGTGTAATAAACAGCAGGATAATAGGAGCCATTGATAACCGATTTACTGAGCAAAAGACTCGGCAAAAGATCATAATACTCATCATTGGAAATGGCAGCAATATATTCAGCCGGAGGAAGAGCACCTTCTTTCACCTTATAAATCCCAACCTGTCCCGCTGTATTCTTATATGCTGTCTCGTAACTTGTTTCATTGCTTTCATTATACAGATCCCACTGTACTTCACTATAATTTCCAGACTTATCAAACCAGGCGTACAGTTGATCCTCAACCATGAAGACTCCTAGAACGTCCGGAAGTTCAACCGGTTCAGGTTGTGGCTCCGGCTGCGGAGAAGGTACCGGGGTTGAACTCCCTCCGCCTCCGCCGCCTCCGCCTCCGCCACCGCCACCGGCAGCTGGGGGAGGTGGCAACTGTACACTTGGAGCAATCTGCTGTACCGCATTCGGTTCCGCGCCGATTTCTTTCCCGTTCATAACAACTGACACGCCTTTGGCCAACGAATAATCTTTGATTTCCTGTTCGAATGTAGAACCACTGACGTTAATGAATGTTTTTGTAATCGTGCCTTTCCCCTTGACATTGGCAGCCGCATTCAAAGTTAATTGTCTCAGTACGCTGTTACCGGATAAATTCAACGTGCTGGCTGCTGCCTCTTTGGCAACTTCAAACGCATCGATCTCAGACTTTTCAAAAACATTAACTATCGTTTTATTCCTTATTGTTATAGTTTTGAAGATACCGCTTAAATCAACATACCCACCAGCCTTTGAAAGATCAAGTACAATGGAGCCGAAGCTCGCTTCTGTATTAGTCCCCTCCAGCTTGGCTCCTGATTGTACAATTGTTGTATTAATCCGGGTACTGCCTTGAGCCACTACCCGGACTCTCCCCGGCTGTTTATTCACAAGCAGTTCATTTAATTGGGAGTCCAGCAGATGGATACTATTCTCCCCGCCGCCGGCGACAATTGTTCTACCCGACACAGTCACCTGATCGAGGTATACTTCACCTGCACCAATACCCGCAGTTAAAAGTAAATCTCCTTTAATTATGGTATTCTTCAACGTAACCCCTGGGGTGTTAATTGTTACATTTCCCGATATCGTTGTTAATTCCGTTCCGCCAACGGTTCCCTTGTCCATAACAAGAGTACCCATTACTTTATCCAGTATGACAACAGCTTCTGCTCTCGTAATCGTCTGGAGGGGTCTTAACGTACGATCGGGATAACCATTTATGTACCCTTTACTCACAATTTCATTTAAATAGGTTTTGCTCCAAGCCGGTACTACGCTGTAATCATTAAACGCCTTTATTGCTGAATCATCATTAGAACCATTCAGTTGCAACAGCATATACAACATTTTCGCGGCTTCCTGTCTGCTTATTGCTGCCTCGGGCCGGAACGTATTATCCCCAAACCCAGAAATATACCCGGCTGACTTCGCTTTTCCAATCTCGGAATAATACCATTTATCTGAATTCACATCTGTAAAACCATCCTGTGACTGGTCCTTAAAACCAAAAACTTTATTGACAACCGAAGCAAACTCAGCCCGTGAAATGCTTGCATTCGGTTTAAACGTATGATCTGCATAGCCCGAAATCAAACCCTTATCTAACCATTTTGAAATTTGGCTGCTTGCCCAGCTACTGTGAAAGTCAGTGATGTTGTCAGTTGACTGTGCTGAAGCTGCAAGGGCAATTCCTTGACCTCCTACAATAAAATTCACTAGAACGATCATCCCTAATAGAATACTCAAAAATCTTTTCTGCATAAATACCCCCCTATGATTACGACAGACTAGATAGTCTCAAATTAGGTCCATCGATCCAATAAAATCATATAATAAAGAAATATCCAAGTCTATACAATAATTCCAAACATACTTTTATTTTTGAGTGCATCCCTATAACTGATTCTTTAGGTTGGAGTCTATACGTTTCATACGGGAGCCAAGCTCTTAGATCTAGGATAGATCGGCTTAAATACTGTTATTTTAAACAGAAAAAAGCAACTCTCCCCTAGAAGAGTCGCTGTTCATACACTTTTATTCATTTATTAAGGTACTTTTATTCTTCTTGCTTAGCCTTTACCGCTTGACTTTATAAAACTCATGATACAGCTTCATGAGCGCTCTTTTCTCAATCCGCGACACATAACTCCGCGAGATCCCCAGCTCCTTCGCAATCTCCCGCTGCGTCCGCTCTTCCCCACCTGTAGCCAGCCCAAACCGTCCAACACAACTTCCTTCTCCCGATCATCCAGTATCTCTAAATTCCGGTATATTTTACTCTTCTCAATATTAAGATCTACGGTGAGCAGCAGATCATCGGCTCCCGAGCCCAAGATATCTATCAAAGTGATTTCATTACCCTCTTTGTCCGTTCCAATAGGATCGTGCAGCGACACGTCCTTCCGGGTCTTTTTCAACGATCTTAAGTGCATGAGGATTTCATTCTCGATATAACGTGCAGCAAAAGTGGCCAGCTTTGTCCCCTTGTTCGGGCGGTAGCTTTCGATGGCCTTGATGAGTCCAATCGTTCCGATGGAGATTAAATCCTCCATATTCTCACCGGTATTGTCGAATTTTTTGAGGTTATGGACACGATACGATGTAAAAAAAGTAAACCATTCGATCGACTCCGATTCGAAATGATTTACTTTTTTGTTTTGTCCCTCGCCTGTAATTGTTGATCAATTATTTGTGCCCATTTCGGCAATTCATCTGAATAATATTTTATTCCACTTGTATCTGCTTCAAGAATAATTTCACCATCCGCTTTACTATTATCAATAACGACTAATTGATCTATTTGGTCTAAGTGAGACAACAGATTATTCATACTTGTTACATTTCGTCTAATAATATCCTCGGTTTCAATATGATGACCACCATTTTTCACACGCGTAGCAACACGTTCAATATTAAGCCGAACATCCCCTAGTCCTACATAAAACATAATGATTTCGAAGCCTTGTTCCTTCGCATCTCTCATCTGTCGAATAACGTTACCACCCGCTAGAGTAGTTTCTACTGTGAAATCCCACTTATTCCGGATACATTCTCTGGCTATTCTTATGGCTTCTTTTCCAGCAGATACTTTACTCTTTTCAGGATGTTGAGTATTGATTTTGCGAGCTAGTGCATCCGGATCAATATTCACACTTACCCCAAGTCGGTCAACGATCAAGTTGCGGATTGTACTCTTACCACTTCCATTATTACCAGCAAACACGAACATGGTTGCAACTGTCTCATTCATGGTTAAGTTCCTGTTCATTCATTTTCTCTATCTCACCCGTGCTATATTCCTTAACAATTTGCCCTTCAGCTGTTTTGTATACTATATATGTCCCATTTGCTTTGGCATCCAATTTCGCACGATCACCCGTTAATCGAATCAATTTAGCAAGGTCCTGGGTAAGATTTATCATTTAACAAACACCTCATTTTTTCTTATAGCTCGAGTATAACACAGCACATTTATATTAGCTTAAGTCTGTTTGCATTAGCCCGTAAGCATGAACAGGTTTATGTCTCACTCTAACTCGCTATCAAATTCATCCATGACAATAAATCCAGGGAAACACAAATAACCTGTAGGAATGAGATACTGTTATCCCATCCCTACAGGTTATTATCCTAAATTCATACTCACCGCTTCACCATATAAAACTCATGATACAACTTCATGAGCGCCCTTTTCTCTATTCTTGAAACATAACTCCTACTAATCCCCAACTCCTTAGCAATCTCCCGCTGCGTCCGCTCTTCCCCACCTGTATCCAGCCCAAACCGCCCTACCACAACTTCCTTCTCCCGATCATCCAGAATCTCTAAATTCCGATATATCTTACTCTTCTCAATATTAAGATCTACTGTGAGCAGCAGATCGTCGGCACCTGAGCCCAATATATCTATTAAGGTAATTTCATTGCCTTCCTTATCCGTTCCGATCGGGTCGTGCAGAGACACGTCCTTCCGGGTTTTTTTGAGCGATCTTAAGTGCATGAGGATCTCATTCTCGATACAACGGGCAGCAAAAGTGGCCAGCTTTGTCCCTTTGTTCGGGCGGTAGCTTTCAATGGCCTTGATGAGTCCAATCGTGCCGATGGAGATTAAATCCTCCATGTCTTCGCCGGTGTTATCGAATTTTTTGAGGTTATGGACACGATACGATGTCAATATTGATCGTTGCTACACTTCAAAAGCTCCTGAAAGATATCTTCCGGGACTTTTTTGTTACGAATTTTTCATTTATAGGCATGCAGCACCTATATTACTAATCATCGCTAATTATGATTTAGCGCAAGAGCAAATTAAGGAGAAATGTTGCTTAATTTTATGTTTCATCCAGTTGTGTCCTACCCACGTGTATTCTTTAACTACGAATGGGGAAAGTCGGTAAATTCATTTATGTATCCTTCAGTAATTGGCCGTGGGATTAACCATCATTACCAATACCATCATTTTGAGTACCTCTGTCTACGGCTCAGAAACCGATTAAAGTGATTTATTTCCTCCGAGATCGGATGTGGCATAGTGGAACGAAGGTAGTATATTGCATTTTAACTGTGACGCAATACTTCACTTTTGTTTTTAACCCAATTTGCTAATATCGTTTCATCGGTATTTTCATCATTTTTATTTTCCGAAAAACAGAAACTTATATTTTTTTCGTCTATTAATTTTGAATACAAAAATGGTCGTAAGATTCTAGTCTTATTATCATTATAAATACTTCTTTGAGCTAATTCTCCGTCCGACTTATACCCATTTCTCCTAACTTGATAACAATACATTTTATTAGGATTTTCCGAATCACTTTTACTCAAAGAAGCAACAAGTATTCTCAATTTCTCTTCACTCTTATCCTCAATCACTTCTTTAGGAATGAACTTCGAAAAATATTCCTTAAATTGTTGAAGTATATCTCCCAAATTTTCATTGTATTCTATATTAAAATATTCTCTAAGAGTTTTTGTAGCCACAAATAACGAATTTGAATTCGCTTCTAGCTCCAAACTACTATTCAAATCAGACTGTCTTAAAAATTCTAATTTTACAAGTGCGTATTTTTCTTTCTTTTTTTCATTTTCCACAAACAACTTTACTAATACGATAAAATCTTCATTGTTATAGCTAAATATAAAAGAGTCAATTACCCAACCTTTATTATCCATATCCTTTTTTAATAACTTTAAATTCTCAAAAACGTTGGCCATAGTCCCTCCTATAAGCGATGTTCATTTTAATTAACTGCACTTCCAAACTACAAGCCACTTCTCCCTCCAGAAGAGACTTAATAGAATCATTATTTGTTGAACTTAATGATTATTCTTTAACTTCTGTTATCTAAATCCGAAGTTAATTTGAAAAGGCTTTGTTCTGCTGCTGCTTTCCAGTGTTCTTTTTCTTTCACTTGACCGGAAGCGTTCTCCGCATATGCCAGAAATTCATTAAAAACAATCCTTAGATATGGAGTTAGGTTTAAACTAACCTCTAGTGATCTTATTTCGCTGAGGAACGGTTTAGCAGCCGCTTTATTTGATGCTAGAATAGCCGCTTCAAATAGCCTTTCAATTTTAGATATGATCTCAATAATGCTCTCTCTATGATATTCCATTAATTTTTACACCTCAATCTATTGATTTTATTTAAAAGGTACTCCGACGAAAATTAATGAGCATTTGATTTAAAACTTTCCCTGTTTTCAACCGAACCACGACCTGCTCTTCTTGACGTTTGGTATTAGCCTCAATCCATGGCCATTCACCATCATGAGTAGTTAACCTTTCTAGGAAGTCATCTTTGTAACGGTGTACATATTCAAGAAATGCGTCTTTCTCCATTGTATCTTCAAACAACAAGACGACCTCGAAGAACCTTCCTCGAGCAAAGCTTGCTTCATGTTCTTCTTCATCATACAAAAATTCATTGAGCTTATAAGCAGGACTATTTTTAATAAAATATTTAAAGGCATAATCTGCATGAACTCTATATTCTCCAAAATAAAGAAACTCCCATTCAGGTGTAGGCGTTACATACCTCCCACTATCTAAATAAACTATTTGTTTCCCATAAAGTTGGGTTCCAAAATATTTAATACTCAGCATCTGATACATAGTCGCTGGATTACTAACTGCATATGCATAAAACTCAGGTACAAGTTCGGGGCCTTCATCATCATATTCGATTGTTATAGTAAACTCAGGATTGAGCATGTTGTAATATACATCTTCGTCCTGTTTCCATTCTCCTTTTTTATCGAGGCGCTTCATAATTTGCTCAAATGGAGAACGTGTTAGTAGAAATCGCTTTTTCCAAAGGTACTCTACATTATTAATATCTGCGCTTTTATCAATATCCGTATTAGTGTCCCCAACTCGAGTGTAGATGTGGTTAGCTCGAACCTTTCTACCGGAATCCGAAAATTCCTCAGTCAAAAAATATGGAGTATCAGTGCTATTCTTGATAATTAAAACATCTACTTTATGTCCAGCTAATATTAACGTTCTCAACTCAACTCTCGGCCTAATACCGGAGACAAACCTCTTAGATTTTAAGAAATCGATCATCTGCTGTTGATTTCTGCGATTCTCATCATTCTCAATGCCCACCACCTCGAAGGTTTCATCGGAGATCCCGAAAATAATATATGCATCCTTATCAACCCGATTATTTGCCATACAAATGATATCATGTAGTAAATTGGCTTTATTAGAATGATGTCTCTCTTTAAAGTCCCAGTAATCATCTTCACGTTCAGTTAAAATCAATGCCTTCACTTCATCTTCTAAGTCATGAGTTCGCAGTACAATCATCCTCCCCCACTTATCCTTTTAACGTAGCCACTCTTTCAAAGTGTATATACGTTTGCTTCGTAATATCAAACAAATAAACACTTGATGGATTCTCTACATTTTCGATGTTCTCAGACAATACCATTTGCGTTGGTGATAGTGAGTACAGTACGTATAGATATCGCTTATCAATATCCACTGGAGTTGGCGATATAACATAATTCCAATGACGCTGGGAATAGCCTATTAAGTAAAGATAAGATTTTAAAATAAGAAATGCGAATAAATAGAATTGACTAGTGCACATAAGAATCTTACTTATAAACTCTGTTCTTTCTAAGCCAGGGATATTTAGAACGTCGTAGAATGATATTGCAAAAACAATCATATTAAAAATGAAAACTGTAATGCTTAATAGATCAGCCTTAGCTTTTGAAACAGTAAATATTTGGCTACCCCATTTCGCTTTCATCCACTTTATGCCACAAAGAATACCAAGACTCACAATTCCCACTAAGAATAACACTATAATTATTGCAGCTATAACAACGGTATATTTCAATTTTGCAAATGGCGCGTAAATTGTCGTAATCAATAAACCATAAGCTAAAAAAAGAAATCCAAAGACCACAAACAAAATTATTCGTTGTTGCGTTTTCTGGTGTTTTAGATAAAATAATTTATCGAACCCTGAAGATGTTACTGATTTAATTACCAAGTTAATAAATAATGGGATAGTACCACTGAGCACAATTTTCAATATAAGATCCATTAATACACCTTTCCTAATACAGATTCCTGATAGAACATTTCACAACTGAATCTTCGCATAAATCCCCTGCTCCTCTAACATATGTAACAGCACCCGGCCATCAATTAATTCAATGGGCTTATCCTTAGCAAAACTTCTGGCATCGGGTCCATACGTTGATGTGGTAACAATACCTTTTGACGCATTCTCGTTCATCATAGTACCGTATAAGTCTCGGACTGCAGCTACCTCTACAGTATTTTTATATCTTTTAGCTTGAATAACATACTTCCCACCAAATACGGGACGAGGATCAAAAGCAATGACATCTACTCCACCATCTCTACTAGAGCGAGTCAGTCTAGATTCAAGCCCTATTTTTGAAAATAAGTTACATACCAAATGTTCAAAATCAAATGGGTCCATCTGCAAAAGATTGGTTCGAGTATCCAGAGTAGCAAGCATATCTCTTTCATTCACAAATCGTTTATCATACATTACTAGATCAACAATTGGTTTGACAGGAGTGAGTTCAGTTACTGAAGGGGAGAGTTGAGCTTTAAGACCCTTTACACATGCAAGAATATCCACTCTGGCAAGATCAAACTTCATGAATTCGTCTTTCCTGGTCTGAATGGTCAAAATGCAAGGTCGAATATCGAGCCCCGTACTTAAGTCCACTGTGGATACTACTCCATTGAACACGACAGAATCCAAGTGATCTCCCTGGTCAGCTTCAAAAAGCTCATGAAGTGTACGAAGTGCAATCGAAGCAACAAGTGTAGAGTATATTTCATTCAATTCCTTGGATTTAAACGGAACCCCCTTGATCTCATCACGGCTCTGTGTATACTTATATTCCTTATTCTTGGGAACAGCTGTCACATCCGGCAATTCATACTCCACTAATAATTCTTTGCTCTCTTCCAAATAAAACAAATCAAAGGTTTGAGGGAAAATGTCACTGTAATTAGAACGTTCTAAAACCAGAGTGTTGTAGGCTTCAATGGCTTCTTTTTCTTTATCGAAATAGCTTGTTTTAAAATCGTCAATGGAGCTATTTTGAGATGATATTTCCCCTAAATACAAACGTTTAGCCTCGTCATATTCTACTCTAGCAGAACTGAGGAAAATTTCATTTTCCTTAATTAAGTCATTAATTTTGTTTTCAGTAGACTCAAAATCGCGAAGAGCATTATTGTATGCATTCTCAGCTGTTTCAATAGATCTTAGACGCGCTTTTTTCCCGTGGCCAATTATCCTCTCCATTAAAGAGGCTTCCATAGCAATTCCTGCAAAGAAACTTTCTCGTACTGGTACAGGATTAGCTGGAAGAGGCTTAACGTAGGGTTCAATGAACTCGGGATATTCATCCTTCTTATATAATGATTCAAAAGAAATCTTATCATCCACGCTGAGCGTTCCACTAATAATCGAATTAAATTCATTCAATCGGTAAAAAACTTCTTCATTATAATCATTAGTTTCTTCTTTACGTCCTTCTATGTGTAGCGCCTTTTGTTCTTTTTCGTATGCCTTCTGTTCACGTATAGACTGTTTAATGGCACGCTCATTCTCACGTTCATATTGCCGTTGCAGCCTTAAATGTCGTTCCTGTTCACGAATAGCGGCATTCCTTGATCTTTCAGCTGCACGCTGCGCTTTTGCAGTTTCTTTGATAATTTTATTAACTGTACTTCCAAAACTACGAGCCACCTTAACCACTCCAAATTACGTTATGATTATCCAAATTATAACATCATACTTCAAATGTTTTACATGGAAATCCTACTTTATACTTAATTCTTTTGAATTAAACGTCTAAGTTTCGACAACAAAACGAGTCTATCTATAGACAGACTCGGATGACTCACCGCTTCGACTTATAAAACTCATGATACAGCTTCAACAGGGCCCTCTTCTCTATCCTCGACACACATAACCTCGCGAAATCCCTAACTCCTTCGCAGTCTCCCGCTGCGTTCGTTACTCCCCTCCGGCATCCAGGACCAAGTGGCCGACCAAAATCTCTTTTTCACGGTCATCAAAGATAAAGATATTTTGGAACCCACATTTTTACTTTATAGAACATTTGCCCACTTGCTGATAGAATAAAACTATCGGCAACATAACAAAAAATGTTTTAGAAAGAGGTTACTATTAATGCATAAAAAAATTTCTGTTTTGCTCGTTTTTAGCCTAATTTTATTCCTTACCAATAAGTCAACTTACGCGGCAACTAATGATGCCAAGACTATCTTATTAAAAAAATATCCTAACGAAGTCATAAGGATTACTAAAGCAGCAGACTTAAATGGGGATAAAAAAAATGAAAATATAATACTTACGGATTCAGGGAATTTATTTTTAGTAAATTCTAAGAATGTTGTCGTACTTATTGATACTAATGTTGCTTATGAAGAAGATGAGCCATCCATCCAACTCATTTCTATTTCAGCAAAGGAGAAACATGCTGCTGTTTTTGTAGAGTATTTACCATCAAATACCCAAGTGTATGTATATCGTTTAGAACAAGGAACATTAGTGAATAAGCTTAAGTTTATGGCTGACTATTCTGCTGAAGTCGATAAAAACGGCCAATTCCATCAATATTGGAAAAAGTATAATGCTGATAGCGGGTATGATTTAGCACATGGTGTTTTTATATGGGACGCTAAGACCAGCAAATACAAGGGCAGCGGCCAGTTCGTGAGGCAATAAAAAGAAACTCTGTCGCAATATACATGGGGATTGTTATGTATTCTCAATGGTTTTCGTCAATCTCAAACCAATCCTAGCATTTATATTTATCTATAAGTTCTCGAATAAATGAGACCGAGACTTTAAAAAAAGTCTCGGTCTCATTTATTGTTAACGCTTCACCTTATAAAACTCATGATACAGCTTCATGAGTGCCCTTTTCTCAATCCGCGACACATAACTCCGCGAGATCCCCAGTTCCTTCGCAATCTCCCTCTGCGTCCGCTCTTCCCCACCTGTATCCAGCCCAAACCGCCCTACAACAACTTCCTTCTCCCGGTCATCCAAAATATCCAAATTGCGATATATCTTACTCTTCTCAATATTCAAATCCACTGTCAACAGCAGATCGTCCGCTCCTGAACCCAGAATATCTATTAAGGTAATTTCATTTCCCTCTTTGTCCGTTCCAATAGGATCGTGCAGGGACACGTCCTTCCGGGTTTTTTTGAGCGATCTTAAGTGCATCAAGATTTCATTCTCGATACAACGAGCAGCAAAAGTGGCCAGTTTGGTCCCTTTGTTCGGACGGTAGCTTTCGATAGCCTTGATGAGGCCGATGGTTCCGATGGAGATTAGATCCTCCATATCTTCGCCTGTATTGTCGAATTTTTTGAGGTTGTGGACATGATGCGATGTAAATTCAGTAAAAATTACAAAAGCACAAAAAAGTACATAGAACATATCCGCTCTTATTGGCCTTGCTCTTTTTACTCATCGAGGATTTTCTACCAAATATAATTAAATCAATTGCTCCCACGATTCTAACGTTTTTGAGTGCCAAGGAGTGGCTATTGTCAGCGAAGACTGCCACAACGGAATAGCGGGTTGAAGAAACTTATTAATGTAATGGCTCGCTCTTTACTCAGCAAACAACAACGCTTGGGCTCATCATGCCCAAGCGTTGTTGTTTTATTTAGCCGTATTGAGATTACCTCTGTTCTATCTTAATAACAATCAAAACTTATTTATCGAGCTATTTAGTTAAACTATCCACCCTAAACCATTCATGACCGCCCGGTTTAAGCTCAACCTCAATATAGCTCTCAGTACTTTTATACAGCTTCGTTCGTTGCGGATCCTGTGAGTTATTAATGACAATTCCCCAGCCAGTTTCCAAATAAACGGCGCATTCTGTTTCTACATTATCACAATACCACGTCAACATCTCATTCTCTGCACTTGCAGCCCAATAGATCGATCGAAGCAGTAAGCGGCTATTTGCCGGTGAGTAAGGTAATCCCGCAATATAAACGCTGCGTCCTTGCCCAAAATTATTTGCCGCTACGGCAATATCGCCTCTTTGCATTTGGATGATTTTCGTTTGCTCACTTACACTGCGAATAAATTCAACTTTCTCTCCACAATCAATTGGCTTAACCTGTCCCCCCATAATGAAGTGATCGCTCGCATTTTCTTGATCATACTTAGTGTAGCTTAAGGTGTAGCCTATTTCTTTATCGACACCTAGCACATCGCTCATCTGAAAGAAACGTCCCTGATGCATAAACGCACTTGGTTCGCCAATTCCAATAAAGCCGCCACCATTATAGACAAATTGTTTCAAGCAAGCAATGATTGCTTCATTTGCCCAATAATCGTCTCCGCTCCAGGCGGTTCCTGCATCCCCAGCGTTCAAAATAACTCCTATATCTTCCGGTATACCCGACTCTAGCACATCATCAAAGCTAATAAACTCAACATCAACTGCTAATCCACTTAACGACTCGAGCATGCCTAGATAGGTATAAATTTTTTTGTACCAAAGAGAATGGGCTACCATCGTAGTCTGCCAGGAGCGAAGCTTGCCCCAAGAATTGAGCACTGCTACTTTAAACTTAGACGTATATGCCTTCGTACCGTTCATTCGCTCATGTAGAGTCCGAAATTCGTCACTTATCTGTTCCACACATGTTATAAAGTCAGGAAATGAAGCAGCCAAGCTCAAATAACCACCATAACCGATTCGATCGACTGGTTTACGTAGAATTGCTCTTCTCGCCTTTACCCAATTATCAATTGCTTCAGCCGTTGGATTACCTCCCTCATAGAATGCATCCGGAAAAAAGTACGGAAGAAAACGGCCCTCTGTATATTTCACACCAGGTATATCGGATATCATTCGCAACGTGGCACCATTACCAACAGAGCCTACCACAGCGTCTAGCCCAATAGACGGAAACAGATCGCCATAGGGTTCAGTACCGATCCAGTTGTCGCCCAGAAACATTATTGCTTCACGTCCTGCTTGATGGGTGATGTCAACCAATTCCCGACTCTGTTTACAGACAAATTTGTGTTGAAATTGTATCCAATCGCGATACTGTTTGCTCGGATTGCGGAAAGGCGTATTATGATACCCCTGATCAACAAGATACTCTGGACGCATCCTGTAACCATACTCTGCCTCAAATTGCTCCAGCGCTAGCGGACTAACTGTCGTCGAATAGCCAAACCAGTCGACATACTTCTCCTTTGCTAACTCATTAAAGATTATGGTGAAATGGTAGAAGAAGGTGGTAAAACGTACTACATCAACATGCTTATTAGCTTCGAGCCAGTCTTTCATATACTCTGTGATATGTGCCCACGTTGGCGAATGACGAGCATCATACGGAATCTCATGCGGCTTATCTCCCCATTGATTCGTAATATGATTGTACATCTGGGTCTGATCCCAAATTTGCCAGACTAGAAACGTAACGGTATAGCTATGGAATTTGTTCACCTGATGGAGGGTAACAATTTCTGTTATAGGATCGACACTCCATCTTTCAGGATCCACGATTTTTCCTGTCGTTCGGTTAATAACTTCCCACCATCGCTTGGGATCATGATCATAATCTACTTCAAGCTGTTCCCGATAATAGCCCTTCATTAGCTCAATTTGCAGCGACTCCTCCACAGCCGTAGTATGGGGCGTCATAATGTACATTTGCTGACGTTGATCGGGATGCTCGTGTGCCCACAACTGATCATTTCTTGTCGGGAAATACGTGGAATAGACTTTCATCTTCATCTCCTGCAACTGGTCAGGCAGATCCGTTCCATCACTATTCCGTACTGCATCAGCTCCCCATCGCTCAAGAATGTCTTTCATTAAGTCGTAATCCATGCCTGCTTCTATGGGTACTGTCATTCGTCCTTTGCTGCTCAACTAAGATCCCTCCTTATGATTTCACTGCGCCTGCAACAATACCTTTGAAAATATACTTTGAAAATATTAGGTAAATCACAAGTGTCGGCAACATAACCAATACAATCGCAGCGCTTAAATAATCCCAACTTCCAAACTTTGAACTACTAAAATACATCAACGTTGTAGTCAACGTTCTTAGTTTGCTTGACGGCATATACAAATACGGAACATACATATCATTCATAACATCAACCGCTTTAATAATTGCTAATGTTGCAGTTGCCGGCAGTAGAAGTGGGAAAATCATTTTAGTAAAAACTTTAAAGTACGAACAACCATCCAGCATCGAACTCTCATCCAATTCTTTGGGAATACCATTTATGAACTGCGTATAAATAAAGAGCTGTACCAGATTCGTTGCTGCATAAATCACGATCGGAGCCCAAATTGTATTATAAAGTCCAAGATTTTTTATAATGGTAAACCGTGAAATTTCAGTAATCATACTGGGCATGATCATACCTGCTACAAAGAGACCGAGTATGATCTTCTTCAAACGAAAATCAAATCTATTAATCGCATAGGCAGTCATTGTTCCCAATAGAGAATTAATGATGACACTGAATGCAATAAGGAATAAAGAATTACCAAATCCCTGTAAAAACTTCCCCTTTTCCAGTACAACTTTGTAGTTATCGAAATGAAAGCTTGCAGGCAACTTCAGAGCAAATTCAGAGCCAATTTCCACCGAAGTTTTAAATGAAGCGAATAACGTTATAAGCAAGGGAATGAATATAATCATACAAATCATAATTAGAATGAAATACAAGGCAAGCTTTTTGATAGGGATTGCTAAACGAGATGTCGTCATTCCTCACCAACCCCTTTCAGGTTGAACAGCCTGTTCTGTACACCATTCAGGATTAAAATGAGAATTAACATCGTGATGCCCATCGCAGAAGCCATACCGAAGCTGTTAAATTTAAAGGCCGTCTCCAGGGTATATAATATGAATGTACTACTCGCATGACCAGGACCGCCCTGTGTCATAATATACGGAATATCGAACACTTGTAGTGCCCCAACGACGTTTAAGAACAAAATAACCTCGAGTACCTTTTTCACACCAGGAACGATAATATACCAGAAATTCTGAATGCTGTTGGCACCATCAATTTCTGCTGCCTCGAATTGATCCTGAGGAATGGATTGTAAGCCGGCTAGGAATAAGATGACATGGAAGCCTGAGAATCGCCAAATCGATACAAACACTAAGCTAATGTTAACTATAGAATCATTCGTCAACCAATTCTGTATGAGCGACTCTAACCCAAGCACTTCAAGAATGCCATTTAACCCACCATTAATAGGACTGTAAAAGAAGGCGAATATATACGAAATAGCAACCCCATTGATTATGTAAGGCATGAATACGATGGTCTTAAAAAACTTACTGGCACGAATCTTACTATCCAATAAAACCGCAATCATTAGTTCAAGCGGAATCATAATTGAATGAAAAATGAAGTAGATGCCGTTATTGCGAAGTGATAGCCATACATCTGATGAATCCGTAAACATCTTAATGTAATTGTCGAAACCTATATAAACTTGCTGGGCTTCAACTCCATTCCAATCGGTAAAACTTAGTCTGACAAGCTCTATAAGCGGGTAAAGTACAAACACCAATAGCAGCAATATAGGAATCAATAAAAAGCTGAATAACAGTATGTTTTTCTGCTTAGAAATCGTTTTCATTTCTACCTCCCCAACCCTTTCTATATTTGGAAAGTGGCTATCTAAACGGTAGCCACTTTCCTCAATACTCAACTTTCGAATTGAGATTTATTTTTATTTGGAACGGGCATTTTTCCAACTTTTATTCATTTCCTGCATCATCTTATTGAAATCCTTGCCTGACATCATGTCCTGCCCCATTTTCTTCACATCGAACTTAATCGCCGATTCAATTTTCTTATAATCCTCATTACCGCCTTTATTAAGCACATAATTCAGATTTGATACGTCAAAAGCACCATTGAACATTGTACCTAGATCAATCTTTACATCCTTCACCGTCGATTGAAGTTGAGCCTCGGTCAAATATTTAGAATACCATGCATCACTGAAGAACCAGTTAATGAATTCTTTCGCTTCATCTGGATACTTCGAAGTTTTCGGAATTGTAAAGAACGTATCTACCATGGAAATCGTATTGAATGGATCATCTACTGAATTTCGAACCGGCAACAAGAAGGCACCTACATCATTGATATCCACATCAGTCATCGATTTCAAATCACTGCCGAACCATTGACCAAGAGCAATCATCGCCGCTTGATTGGAACCAAACATCAGCTTGGCTTGATCAAAGCCAACACCAAGTGGATCAGGACCCATTACTTGAGCATTGTACAGTTCCTGAATTTTCGCATAAGCATCATAGAAAGCTTGGCCTTTCGTAAAAGGTTCATCTATCGTCGCCATAGTTGACCAGTAATCCCCATCTCCTGCTTCAAGAGAAGGCATAAATTCGTTGAAAGGATAATCCGGCCATGCGTCTTTACCGCCCATGGCAATCGGAATATATTTGCCACCGTCTTTAATGGTTTTAGCAGCAGTTACAAATTCTCCCCAGGTCTTTGGAATCTCAAGTCCATATTCCTTAAAAATACTCTTCCGATACCAGACATACTCATTGAATTGGCTTTCGGGTACACCATAAATATGATCACCCACCTTGAAATCAGCTGCGAACATGTTGTTCTTGGCTGCATCTAAGTCATCAAGAGGCAAAATATTATCCTTGAAATTAATCAGCCATGATGATTTTAGTGGCAAAATATCTGGCAATTCGTTTGCTGAATTCCGGATCTTCATCGTATTTTCATACTCCGTATCCTTTAACAGCTCCAATTCAATGGTGACATTCGGGTGTTCTTTTTTGTATTCGTTTACAAGATCCAGCTTTGTAAATAAATCCTCCGTAATCGTTGACCATATTGGGAATTTTAATGTAACAGGATCCTTCTTGTCTTCTTTCTGCTCCTGCTGAGTATCCGGCTGAGTAGATTTCCCGTTATTAGCA
This sequence comes from Paenibacillus wynnii, assembly GCF_000757885.1. NCBI lineage: Bacteria > Bacillati > Bacillota > Bacilli > Caryophanales > Paenibacillaceae > Paenibacillus > Paenibacillus wynnii. Next base: position 516,778 of record NZ_JQCR01000002.1, read on the forward strand.
ACCTTTTCCCCTTTAGTACAACCTGAAACCAATGGAATCATTAAGGCCGAAATCATGATCATAGATAGTATGCGTGTAATACGTGGTCGAACATTATACATTTCACATTCCCCCTATACTTATTTGATGCAAGCAATTACTCACCTGCTGCTTACATCATAGCCCTTCCGATAAGAGATCAGAATGATAAAACATTCGAAATCATGATATAGTTTTAGGCTATCGATCTCTTGAAGAAGCAAGAAGATCACCTACACTAGAGCAGATGATCTTCTTCGTTAAGTTACTTCCTAATTATTTTGCGTTTAGCATCGCTAGAATCAATGTGATTGCTTCAGCTCTAGAGGAAGAGGCATTCGGATTAAATTTGCCATTCCCATTCCCCTTAATTAAGCCTGCTTCTGCAGCTGTTGCCACATATGGTTTTGCCCATACTGGAATCTGCTCTGCATCATCAAATGCCAATGTTGCCTTTGGATTTACTTCAAGACCCAGTGCACGAACAACAATGACTACTAATTCAGAACGTGTTATTTCTTTATTCGGACAGAATGTACCATCTTCGTATCCTGTAATGAAACCAGCTTTAGCAATTGCTTGAATGAAGGCTTTAGCCCATACTGGGGTTTGCTTCTGATCTGCAAAATTAAACTCAGCATCACCAAGTTCCAATTTCAACGCTCTTGCTAACATCGTTGAAAACTCACCACGTGTTACCGTACCATTCGGGCGGAAAGTTCCATCTTCATAGCCCGTTACAAAACCAAGTTCAACGGATTTTTCAATGGAAACCTTAGCCCAATGATCCGCAAGATCAGTAAGCTCTACTTTTGGAGGTTCAGGCTTCGTTGGTTTTACTGGATCTGCTGGTTTCGTTGGCTTAATATCATCTTCTGGTTTTGGTGTAGGCTTTGGATCTGGCGTCGGTGTCCAGCCACCACCCGAAGAGCTAGCTTCAGTCGTTACCGCTGCACTTGGACCATTCACGCTCCAGTTGTCTGCCGCATCGCCTGCTTCAACATTGAAAGTATACTTCGTGTCAGATGACAGGCCGCTGACGGCATAGCTCGTGATATTACCTGCTAATGTAACGAGTTCGCTTCCGTTCTTGTAGACTTTATAGCTTGTTACACCCGTATCATCCGCTGCTATTGTCCAAGAAAGTGTAAGGCTGGTTCTGCCAACATTTGAAGTCGTTAATGTTTTATCTTCTGACCATGTTGGTGCAGCTTTGTCTACTGGTGGTTCTTCCCCAGAAATTTTTGCAATATCGAATGTTTTTACTGCTGCTTGAAGCGCTTCGATCCCTGTTGTCACTTCTGCTTGTGTTGTTGCTGTTGCAACAATACCTTGCGCCGCTTTAATCGCTGCTTGTAATGCATCGACTGCCGCTTGCGGATATTGTCCTGGCTGATGACCAACTACTGCATTTTTAACTTTGACCTGAGCTGCTGTGATCGCTGCTTTCAGCTCTGTTGTAACCACTTCTGCTGGTTCTTCCCCAGGAATTTTTGCAACATTGAATGTTTTTACTGCTGCTTGAAGCGCTTCGATCCCTGTTGTCACTTCTGCTCGTGTTGTTGCTGTTGCAACAATACCTTGCGCCGCTTTAATCGCTGCTTGTAATGCATCGACTGCCGCTTGCGGATATTGTCCTGGCTGATCACCAACTACTGCTTTTTCAACTTTGACCTGAGCTGCTGCAATCGCTGCTTCTAGCTCTGTTGTATCCACTACTGGTGGTTCTTCCCCAGTAATCTTTGCATCATCGAATGCTTTTACCGCTGCTTGCAGTACTTCGATTGCTGCTGTCACTTCTGCTTGTGTTGTTGCTGTCCCAACAACATCCTGTGCTGCTTGAATAGCTGTTTTTAATGCATCTACTGCTGCTTGTGGATATTGTCCTGGCTGATTACCAACTACTGCTTTGTCAACTTTTACTTGAGCTGCTGCAATCGCTTCTTCTAGCGCTGTTGTATCCACTACAGTTGATTTAGCACCGTAAGCTTCAAACTCACGGAACCCTGCCCATGCTGGATTAATACCCAGAGCTGTCACTTTTATATATTTCACTTTTTTCGCTGTCCAAGTATCTTCTGTAACACTTTCTGTTACTGGAGTACCCCACTTATCCACTGTTTTGTTCCAGGTCTCTCCATCCGAAGAGACTTCTATTCTGTACTTCATCGTACCTGAAGCGGATTCCCAAGTCATCTTTGAACCCGTAACATCGTACTGTGCTCCCAGGTCAACCTTCCACCATTGTTCAGTGCTTGGATCGCTTATGCACCAACGCGTTGATGTTTGGCCGTCATTACCCATCGCTGCCGTATTGCTTGACTGCTGACTGCTTGCGGTTGCAGGTTTACCCAGTGCAATGTTCGGATCTTCATTGACTGTCATTTCTGCAACAGCTTTTTTATCCGTACCTTCAATCGTACCATTTACAGTAAATTGACCTTCTTTGTTAATCTGCTCATCCGTAATAAGATCCCACGTCACAGCTACAAAACGCTTTGAATTATCGCTCATCGTTACTTCGATCATGCTTGGTAAAAGCGGTTTTATGCCAATAAACGTACTCATTTTAATTGCAGGAATTTCAATGATTGCAGCCCCATGATTTGTAACGATAACAATCATCTGAGCTTTGATATTCGTACCTTCTACGGTACCCGTTACATTGAATGACCCAACACTTTTGTAGCGATCTTCAATAATTTCATCCCAAGTGACAGGTACATTGATAGCTGTACCCGTTGAGGTTACCATCTTAGCCGTTGCTGGCATCATAGGTGCAGTTCCTACTGTCGTGTAAACCGTCATCACTTTTGCATCTACGATATCTACTGCCCCACTAGCTGTTACTGTAACAGTAGCTGTAATAGCTGCAGCTTCAACGCCATTAATGTGTCCTATTACTTCAAATTTTCCTTCTTCAGCATATTTGGAAGGGGCAATGGCTGGCCATTGAACTGGCAAATCCGTTTCTGTGCCGTTGCTGAGTGTTGCCTTTACAGTTGCAGGCATTTCCGGATGCATGCCAACTGCAGTACTAACTTCAACGGTATTGGGTCCAGTTATGGATGGAGCTTCTTGAGCAACTCGCATTTCAGCTACACTCGCCCAACCATTAATACCTTCTAACGCTGTTAACTTAACATGAGTTATTGGCTTAGGATTATCAATATTTATAGACTTTGTATCTTTATTAACGTCCCAATCACCTACTGCTACCTTCTCAAAAACCACTCCATCGGCACTTGTATATAACTCATATTTCGTTATCATTCCATTTTGCTGGTTTTGTCTTGGCGTTACATCTACTCTGTTAACATTGTAAGCTTTACCTAAATCAAGCGTAATGGATTGTGGTAATGTATCACTTCCATCCCAAGCTGTGTGCCACAATGAACCTGTGTTTCCATCAAGAACATTTTCTGGTGCATCACTTGGTTCATAACCCGTTGCACTTGCAGTGATACCATCTACAGGTATAACAGATAAGTCGACAGGATTAATTTGTGGTGGTTCAATGATAGCATCATCCTTTGCTTCTTTAACCACAAGATCATCAAGGATAAAGTCTCCAGCTGTATCGCCAACCGTATTCCTTGTTCCAATCCAGAAATCTTCCGTGCTTGCTGTAAATTTAACAGTAAACGGTGTAGGAACGGTTGTCTGCGGTATAGGTACATTCATCAATTCCTTCGTACCATTACCAACAACGAAATTAATCTTCTTATCGAACTGGCTTTCGTATTTGAAAGATACTTCGTAAGTTGTTCCTTTATCAAATCGTAAAGTCTGCGGTAATGTTCTCATGATCAGACCGCTGCCGGTTTTATGGGACTTAATGGACCATTCGCCATTTAATACGTCATCGACTTCTTTTCCATTCCAACCTTTCTGGGTGTATGGAGCGTGTAATTCTGATAAATGCGTACGAGGATCACTTACTCCGTCAGCATCTGCTATGACAAATGGAGTCAACCCTTGGTCCACATGTTCAAAATCTTCTACTACGACTACCTCTGGAGATTGCGGTACAACTCTCTTGCTAGGTACGCAGCGAACATCGTCAAAGCTTACAATCGTTGTTCCTGGAGCTACTTTCAAGTATAATGTTGCAGTTCCCTGTCCTTCTGCTACATCAAAAACGACTCTCATTCTCTGCATATTTGTGCTGTGCTTGGAGTCAGCTGAGATATAATTTTTAAGTGGTGAACTTTCAGTATAGTTCGTGATGTCTGCCCCACCGAAATCTTTCACGCCAATCGTCGTTTTACGTTTTGCATTTCCTGCCGTGTTTAGATCAGTTGCATTTGTACTGTTTGGCGTATTTCCTACCTGAACATATATGGAAGCCGAGTAGGTTCCAGGGTTCAATCCTGATAACTTCGTCTCTAATACCGTCTCTTCCGTATTTTCTTTGACGACTAATTCATATTGTCCACGATGATTACGTTCTACTATTGCTGCTCCGCTTTTTACATCCCAGTTATCCAACGTTCCGCTGTTGAAGCTTGGATCCTTTGCAGGCAATGCAAATCCCCAATTCATATCTTCAGCAGTTACAGAAACATCATCTTTGTATACAACGTAAGCTTGTTTTGCTTCTGCATCAATCGTGATTTTGCCATCAACTACGCTTAATTCTTTTGCTTCTTGCTTACCCGTATCTGTTAATGTATACAACTTCACTGTTGATACATTGTTCCAGCTATTTGGAAGCTCCCAAGTCGTTGATCCGCCAACTTCATTGTAGTGGTACAGTTTCTCTTCAACTTTAGCCAATTCACTATCCGTCTTATCGGCATTTGGCGACCATGGCAACAAATATTTGAGGTTATTGAATTTTACATCATCATAAACATTACCGTTACTTGTTCCTTGTTGAATTGTTACATCTTCTTCAAGAAGCTTTTTACCATCTTTCGTGAAGGTTCTTTTTCCATCTTCTGTTCTCTGCGCAACAACATTTCCTTTAAATTCAACTTTTCCTACATTGTTTTTCACATCGTACTTCGTCATGGGGAAGCTTTGCAGATATTTCGTTGGCAGATTTGTTTTGAATACAATATCCATCATTTCATCATAATCTACTCTACCCTGCCATCCTTCCGCATCATTTGCCTCCGTACCGCCTAGGATTGGATGGCGAACGATCCACGTATCTTTCTGGTGATTTCTTACAAATCTAGCGATATCACTGCTATAGCCCTTGATGTTCTTTCCGCCGTAATCATAGTCAACCGACCAGTGATTCCAAACGGCTTCATCTTCTAATACATTTGGAAACTCCGTCATAAGCGCCCAGCCAGAAGAATTCACATCTCTTGCAAATCTTCTTCCGTTAAAGCCCTGCTCATACCATGCATCGGCATAAATAAAATCAAGTGTTGGCGCATCGTTCTTTAACATCTGTAAACGGTTCAGTCTGTTGCCAGAATAAACTTCTCTACGATATGTTGGGTCATCAAAGTCATAGGATGGATCAAGCCAGTCCCAGCCGGGTTTGTTAACATTTACTAATTGATCGTCGAAAGCCTTTGCTTCCGGGTGAGCACCTGTGCCGCTAATATGTACACCCATGAATGCATTATAGTTCTGCGCTTCTCTTACAAGCGTATCCATATCCTTCTGTCCGCCCTGACGTACACCGATATGTCCGCCGTAATCCGGATGTGCGGAGTCATGCCCTTCTGCTTGGTAACCCTTTAATTCCACCCACTGTCCAAGCCCATCCGTTGAGAGATAAATTCGCTTTGTCTCATCTAAGGTCTTTAAGAATGGGTTGGTAGCCTGGCTGCCAAAGTTCATCGGTATACGGTGAACAACAAGTTCGGACATGCGATCGCTGCCTACAGGATTGTTCATGATATCACGGAATGCAACAGCTGCATCCTGCCAATCCATTTTAGCATCCGCATTTGCATCCGCTGTAATTACGACCTTACTATGTGGTAATGATTCTGTTATGTTATCTGGCATATTATTTCCACGATATACCCATGAAGCACTCCACAAAGCCGTACGGGAGTAATCCGTTTTCTTGGTCGTCTGTTTCACAATACGGTGGTTGTCATTGTCTCCATCAGCATTTGTATCACCGAATGCATTCGACCAAACCCCTGCTGCCAGTTGATCATTGTTAATGAACGCGTACATATAGTTTCTTGGAGTAGTATCTACCGCAGGAGTTCCTGATACATCTTGGTACACATCGCCTTTTTTATAAACAGCGTTTTCCATTCTGGAACCGGCAAATTTGGCACCCGCTTCTGTACTTCTTACTGATACCAAGCTATGGTTCGGAATTTCAATGGTATGTATTCTTGCTGTACCATTTTCTTCTACCTTTGTTACTTCGAAATCAAGTGTATTTTTTACTACTGTCATTGTTAGATTAATGACTACATTCAGCTCATCAACAGTTAGCACATAGTAGGCTTTGTCTGCCTCTTCTGTGTACTTTACTTTCGGTACATAGTCTGTTCCGTTAATTCTTACTATGTTTAATGCATCTTCTGAACCATTCAACACCTTGTTATTTAACTCATATTTCACTACTCTTGGGAAATTCTGATCTAATTGAACTGACATTTCATTGGATGTTATGATCCCATCATTAGCTGCAGCATCCGCAATTCCTGAAAATGCAGGAATTGTAATGCTAATCATTTGTGCAGAGACTACCAAAATTGCTAGGTTTTTAAATACCTTTGACAGTGACATTTTTATCCTCCTTCGAGTTCAATCGATTACTTGCCAATTACTCTTAATTGATCTTTCGTGCAATTGCTATCGATCAGCATCACCTCCTTTGAGATGATCAACGTGAAACCGGTTACAAAATCACTAGTACCATCGCGCACTCCACAAAGCCGTACGAGAGTAATCCGTTTTCTTGGTCGTCTGTTTCACAATACGGTGATTGTCATTGTCTCCATCAGCATTTGTATCACCGAATGCATTCGACCAAACGCCTGCTGCCAGTTGATCATTGCTAATGAACGCGTACATATAGTTTTTTGGTGTACTATCTACCGTAGGAGTACCTGATACATCTTGATACACATCACCTTTTTTATAAACGGCGTTTTCCATTCTGGAACCGGCAAAATTGGCACCCGCTTCTGTACTTCTTACTGATACCAAGCTATGGTTCGGAATTTCAATGGTATGTATTCTTGCTGTACCATTTTCTCCCTACCTTTGTTACTTCGAAATCAAGTGTATTCTTTTTTACTGTCATTGTTAGATTTATGACTACATTCAGCTCATCAACAGTTAGCACATAGTAGGCTTTGTCTGCCTCTTCTGTGTACTTCACTCTCGGTACATAGTCTGTCCCGTTAATTCTTATTGTGTTTAGTACATCTTCTGGTCCATATAGAACTTTATTGTTGTACTCCTACTTGATTACCCTCGGGAAATTCTGGTCTAGCTGAACTGACATTATATTTGATTCAATGATTCCATCATTAGCTGCAGCATCCGCAATTCCTGAAAATGCAGGAATCGTAATGCTAATCATTTGTGCAGAGGCACCACAATGGCTAAGTTTTTAAATACCTTTGACAGTGACATTTTGTTACCTCCTTCAAGATTAGATCTATTACTTCCAAATAATTGCAATTAACCTTTAATGCATTAGCTATGAAGTCAGCATCACCTCCTATGAATTCACTTTCGGGGCGGAACCGCTTACAAATGTTATTAAATTCATGGAAATTGTTCATAGGAAGGAGCATTCCGATTACCAAGTGCTATCTGTTTGGCGTCCTCGAATGATTTATGTTTACATCTTACTCTCCCGCCATAGATAGGATAATGATGATAATTTTGATTTATTGATAAATTTTACGGTAAGCGTAAAAAAACCCCTCCAGCGCACTCGTAGCTCATGCTTTCAAAAAGCTGCATTCGCGTATGTGCTTGAAGGGGATTAATCTACTAAAATATAGTATAGCGACTCTTCTCTAACTTATTTAAGATGGCTTAACATTCCTAAAATCAATGTGATGGCCTCAGCTCTTGTTGTTGGACCGTTAGGATTGAATTTGCCATCCCCGTTCCCTTTAACAAGACCTGCTTCCACGGCTGCTGCAATATAGGGTCTAGCCCATACCGGAACCTGCTCCGCATCATTGAATGTCAGTTGTGCATTAGAATCCACTTCAAGACCTAGTGCACGAACAATAATGACTACTATTTCAGATCGTGTTATTTCATTATTCGCATGGAATGTGCCATCCTCGTATCCTGAAATGTAACCAGCTTTAGCAATGGCTTGAATGAATGGCTGAGCCCATACTGGTGTTTCATCTTTATCATCAAAACTAAACTCAGTATCAGTAGTCTCCAATTTCAGTGCTTTAGCTAACATCGCAGCAATCTCACCACGCGTTACAGTTCGATTAGGTCTAAAAGTCCCATCTTCATATCCTCTTACAAAACCTAGCTCTACAGACTTTTCAATTGAAGCTTTAACCCAATGGTCCGCAATGTCAGTAAACTCTACTTTTGGCACTACAGGCTTCGTAGGTTTAACTGGTTTCGTTGGTTCAATTGGCTTAGGCGTTGGTGTTGGCATAGGTTTAGGATCTGGTGATGGCGTCCATCCACTATCCGAAGAGTTAGCTTCTGTCGTTATCCTTACGCTTGGACCATCCACGCTCCAGTTTCCTGCTGCATCGCCTGCTTCGACTTTAAAGTTGTAGGTCGTGTCAGATCCTAAACCTGTAACGTTGTAGCTAATCATATCTCCTGCTAATATAGCCAGTACATTACCATTTTTATAAACCTTGTAGCTGGTTACAGCAGTATCATCACTAGCCGCTGTCCATGAAAGCTTAAGGCTAGTTTTACCAACATTTGAAGCTGATAGTTTAGCATCCGCTGACCATGTTGGTGCAGTTGTGTCTGTTGTTGTCGTTGCTTCCAAGTTAAAATCAAGTGTTGTTGTTTCATTTGCTATGACATCTGCACTTTTACTTTGCTCTGTATAGCCATACACACTAGCTGTTACAGTGTAGCCAGTTCCTACTGGCACATTGATAATTGCATAGATTCCTTCTGCTGACGTTGTTGCAGCGTATACCGCTTCACCTACCGTCAGACTTACTTTAACACCTTCTAGAAGAGCGTTTTCCCCCGTCGTCACTGTTCCTGCAATGGTTCCAGTCTTCGTTGGTACAGTTACGTCATGGATGAGCTTGGCATCTGCCCAGTCCACATGCGTATTATACCTAGATTCAGGATTTTCAGGATTATTATGCCATTCAGCAACAAGCTTAATCTGCTTGGCTCCTGTGATATCAAGATCAATAAATTCACAGTTGTCGTCTCGCATCTTGACAGGGCTTGTATAGATAAGCTCATCATCTTTAAATACTTTAAAGATTGCTTCTCCACCCATTTTAGGAGCTTTCTTGTCAATTCCTGCATAGGCTTGGAATCTTGTATACTTACGACCATCTACATTGTATACAACCTCTGAATTTGTATCAGATGATAATCCTTTCGTAAAGGTCTGGACTCCTGCTTCCGTGTTTAAGTCAAGGTTGGAGCCACCATGCTGTGGTTCATCCTTAAGTACAGCATTATAATCACTGTGTGCTGAAACCCATTCCAGATCACTTGCATAGTCAAAATTCTTAGGCTCTGGTTCTTCATAATCCTGTCCATATAATATCAGTTCCGCCATACCTATTCTGAACCCGCCGCCAGCAATGATGTCCTTGATCGTTACGCGAACATAATTGATATTGTCATACGGCTTAGCAAATGTCTCTGGTGTGAAATGCTGTCCACCTACATAGCGATTATCGAGTGCCTTTTGCCATGTGTGGCCATCCGTAGATACTTCTAAATCATACGTGTACCAGTTACTGTCCTTTTCCCAGAAAATACGGCTTCCAACAACGGATTGCGGTTTGTTGAATTTTACTGTAATGGACTGCGGAAGAGTTAATTCCTTGGATAACCAGCCTGTTCCTATCGTCGTTACGCCATCTCTAAGCTTACCCGTACCCCTGTCTGCTTCACTTTCCGAAGATGACGTGATAGATTCGATTTTCGCATCTGTAATTCTGTCACCGGGTTCTTCATTTTCTAAAGGTATGATCTTAAACTCATATAAAGATGCCCAATCTCCATTGGTTATACGATCAACAATGGTTAATCTTACATATCTCCCTTTTGTTTCTACGAGCTTTGTTTCTTCATGTCCATTCGGCGTGGTATTTAATGTATTATCAACAACCTTTTGCCAATTGTTCCCATCTTCGGATACTTCAATATCGTACTTATAAACATTTGTACTGCTCTCCCAAATCACCTGAAAACCAGCTATTGCGCTGCTTTTTTGTAAATCAACCTGTATCCACTGTGGTAAGGATCCTCCACTCGCACACCATCTTGTACCTTCGTCATCATCTACTGCATTTTTTGCAAAGTTACCTGATTGTTCAGAAGAACTTGTAACAGGTTTACCAATTGCAATATTTTTATAGGCCTGCTCTGTGGTTTCTAGTTTGTCAACTCCACCAACCCATGGTGTATGCTGTCCGTCAGGGACAAACTGACCTTTATAGGGTACTGTACTTACGATTTTGGATCCCTCATTTAATCCTTCTGCTGTAGCATGAATGTTTATACTTCCACTGACGTCTGTAGTTCTTACAAATGCGAAACCTATACCGCCTTCAACGCTCTGTTCTTCGACACCTATTCGTTCAATATTTTTGCCGACGAGTTCACCTTCACCTGTTACAGCAATTTGAATCTTACCCTCGTAGTTGGGTACGACAGTTCCATTTGCATCAACGACTTTGAAGTATACGGGTATTAAATCCGAACCATCTGCTACGGGCACTATTCCTCTGTCACGTACTTCGATTTCTATTCCAGCAGCTTGACCTGGTGTTCTCACTGTATGCGTTTTCACAACTTTCCCATCTAAAATCGCTTCTGCTCTAAGTTCTCCAGCCGCAAACTTATCTAATGTAAATGTAAATATCGGACTGCCGCCTTTTTTAGCGATGTTCGGAACAGATTTTAGAGCCTCTTCCCTTGTCAGTTCTTTCACCAATACGTTATTCTGATACAGCTTCACACTGTCGCTGTTACTGAATACGTTAATATTAAGGCTAGAGGTTGGAGAATATGTGCTTGCGATAAACACCATTGGACCAACAATAGAATTTCTAGCCGATTGCATGGACTGTAACCAGTAGTAATCATATTTTTCATATCGATCTATATCGACTGTTCCACTTCCCAATGTCTTCGTTGTTGATCCGCGTGCGTAGTCATTCCAGCTCCATAAGAAGTATCCACCTATTCTGTCATTTGCATCGAGGCCACCCCAGTCCGAGTAACCATCTCCATTTAAATATCTCTGACGCGTCAAAATCTGAGTCATCATCGCGTCTTCGCCTTCTTTTCTCAGCGCCTTGCTAGATTCTTCAAAATCACCCCATTCACGAGTAAAGAATGGCTTGTTTGGAACAAAATCAGTCCACTTGCTTGGGTCATCTTCCCAATTCGTATCCACGACTTTGTAGTTTACATCATAGAAAGATCCCTGAAGTCCATGGTCAGCCGCTGTATACATCTGGTTGCCAGGATATTCTGTATGAGCAATCGCAGTAACCTCTTTTGCCCATGCTGCTGAATAGCCCGTCTCATTCAGTGAAGTTTCCCATAGGATTACTGATGGTCTGTTTCTGTCACGTCTGATCATTTCCCGTGTATCTCTTAATGTTAGATCATAGAACTTTTGACTTTTGGTGAAGTTCTGCCAGCCGGGCTGACATTCAATAACTAATAACCCTAATTCATCAGCTGCATCTAAAAAGGCCGGATCATTGGGATAATGAGTCGCACGAACCGCATTAAAGCCATTTTCCTTGATTTGCATAGCATCACGATACTGCATCGAGTTAGGAGCTGCATCTCCGATGTTCTGATAGGCCTGATGACGGTTGGCTCCGCGTATATATAATCTTTCACCATTGATATAGAAACCATCTGCCTTGTACTCTATTGTTCTGATCCCTATCTTGGTCGTAACAGAATCAACCAAAGTTGACCCATTGTATACTTCACTAACTAATGAATAAAGATAAGGTGTATCTGGATGCCATAAATTTGGATTGGTTATCGTTAGATCCTGATTAAACTGTTTATCTCCACCTGCTGGTATACTTGCACCATCAGCATCACCCTGAGCAACGATATTTCCTTCCTTTTCCACAATCTTGCTTACAACCTTCGTATCTGCAGAAGTATTATTCTTGTTTACGACATGCGTTTTTACATTCACCTTGGCAGAAGTTTTGCTCACTTCAGGATAAGTCGCGAAAACTCCACCACTAGCTGTTTTGTCAGCCTGTAATGCATCTGAAATGTGTAAATTATTTGTAATTCTCATGGTTACATCTCTGTAAATACCACCGTAGTAATGGAAATCGAGATTGGCTACTGGCTTTCCTGGCGGTGTATCTGGACTATCATAGCTAGATACCTTTACGGCTAAAACATTGGTTTCACCAAACTTCACTTTATCTGTAATATCTACAGAAAATCCGACATAACCACCATTACGGGAATAAATTTTTTCACCATTTAAATAGATTTCACTGTCGGTCATGACCCCTTCAAAGTCAATATTAATTGTATTTCCTCTGTACATCTCGTAAACCGTAAAATAATGTCTGTACCAGCCTATTCCTTGATATACGGCTTGCCCACCATTCGCATGTTTCTTCTCCAATCTCATGGTGTGTGGAACGGTTATATTGGCAAATGCCTGATCATCAAAGTCAATAGCCTCTGAACCAGCTAAATCACCTCTGTAGAATCCCCAGTCGCTATTCATATTCAATACGGTTCTACCATTTGTATTCTCAGCTGTCTGAACCGTATTATCGCTCTGTGCATATACAGCTGTACTTGGGTATTCCATTCCTAATATAAACGAGAAAATTAGAAGCCATATCGTTAGTTTCTTCATAGTACACCTCTTTACAATATAATATAAACTAAAGGAAAATAGATGCTGTTGCAGCCTATGGCCTTCGAATTAGCGTCTTATATTGCTTCACCTCCAAATTAGAGTAGAACTATCACCGTCGGATAGGAGTACTGCGTATTTTCTCAATAAACTGAATATGTGGAGTTAGCTAAATTTGAAAATTATCGGGGTAAAATATACTGGGTCATCTCTACCATGATTGTAGAGGTGAGAACAATGGTCAATTATCATGACCGAAGGTCATTCGGTAGGAAAATAAATCCGTATTATCTATGTTTCTATCTTATCCACCCGCTACTTATCTGTTAATGATATTAATTCGGAATTCATGATAAATTTTCCGATTCGCATTATTTCATAGATATTCAGATTCGTGGCGGAAATCAACATCTAAGCATGAAAATGTCCATACATTTGCCTCCTCCTATCAGCCCCTTAGATTCTCTATTGTGTCAAGTAGAAACGGATACCATCCTTATAGACGGTATCCGTTTTCGAAATCATGATATAGTTTTAGGTTATTTAGAAACCGTTTTCATGAACTGATTTGGACTCACGCCAATCACCTTCTTAAAAACCCGGCTAAAGTGCTCCGTACTAGCATATCCTGTACGCTCTGCAATCTCATATATCTTTAGATAAGGCTCCTTCTTCATACTTTCCATTGCCTTTTCCATGCGTACTTTTGTTATAAATTCTTTAAAAGTCTCACCTACCGCCTTGGAGAACAATGTACTGAAATGACTTTCACTTAAATGCACGATTTCGCTTACTTTCCGAAGTGTAATATCCTCATCAGAATGCTCTATAATAAAAGCTTGGGCAATGGCTACAACCCGATTCATTTGCCCCGCCTTCTTATCCATCTCTTGAAGAAGCTGCTTAACCAAGCTAGAAATCCTGGCTTGCAAATGACCGGCGGAGTCAATCTGCCAAGCCATTCGATATACGTCCTCGATCTTATTCATTTCCTGGTTATTTACAAAGCCGTTATCATGCATGAACTTCACCAATATCATTAACAGTTCCATGTATCGGGCACGCAGTATCTCATTTCCCATAGAGGCAGAACGCTTAATCAATGCAAACATATTGTCTAGTTCTTGCAGGACGGTCTGCTCTTCACCCTCCTTCAATGCATCCAGCAAGGCTTTCTCCTTCCCGATCAAGGTCTCTCCCGACTGCTTCAAGAAATGCTTCGCATCCTCAGGGTAAATGATTCGATGCTTATTAATAACAAAGCGCAAATCAGCATATTTTCGAGCTTGAAGATAAAACGCCGGAATTTGCTTTAATTCTTCACACAGCTCACTTACTCCGATCGTGACTTGAATATTGATATATTCCTTCAATACAAATATGATTTGGTCCATGATCTGCGAAATACTCTGTCGAACATACATTAAACTACACGTTCGAAACGATAAGAGCACCACGTACTCATACGGATTAAAGCTAATCACTTCACCTGTTCCTACCTCTGTTAGAACCTGATCAATAGACTTTACAACGGAACTTACAAACTCCCCAATGGACGATCCATACCGCTCCTGCACCTCAGCAAAGCCCTCTACTCGAATCATGGAAACTGTAATGTTGTTCAATTCCAACCTCATGTTCAAATCCTCCAGAATAGAAGGTTCCGACTGAGGACTCACGCCAATTTCAAGCCATTCCCGGATGGTTTGCTGTTTCAACCGTACCCGTTCACCATTACGGATTTCTCTCGATTGTCTTGACATGGTCTGTTCAACTTCACAGTCGTGCTTGATCCGATTCAAGAGATCCAGTACAACATTCGGATCCATCTCCGATTTAAGAATGTAGTCATTTACTCCCCTCTTAAATGCCTTCCTTACAAATTCAAAATCATCATACGCACTTAAAATGACAACATGTGGAGAAGTCCCAATCAACTGATTAAGCTCATCAATAAGCTCTAAACCATCCATCACAGGCATCTTCAAATCCGTAATCACAATGTCAATCTCTCGATTTTCCTTGATATACTGAAGGGCTTGATAACCATTACTCGCTTCATAAACAATCCGAAATCCGTTCGATTCCCAGTCAATCAGGGTATTTAATGCCAATCTCATAATAGTCTCATCTTCTACGATCATTACATTCATCATACGGCTCGTCCTTTCGATGAAATATGAGGTTCATATCAGCGGAAGCAGAATAGTAACGATGGTACCTCCACCTAACTTACTATCAATCTCCAAACCGTACGGATGACCATAATTAAGCTCAATTCGTCTTAACACATTATTTACACCTAGCCCACTAAAATTGCCACGCTGGTATTTCTCACCCTGCTGCAGCAATCCCCTAACTTGCTCGTCTGTCATTCCTTTACTATAATCAGTGATGGTAAAACATACTCCAAGCTCATGCCGAATCGCCTTCACCTCAATAAGTTCGTTCATATTTTGTTGATCCAGTCCATGAAAAATGGCATTCTCAAGAATCGGTTGAAGCAGCATTTTGGGCATGCTGTAATTCAAAAGCGTATCATCAATATGAAACTGGATATTCAGCTTGCCTCCATAACGAACCTGCATAATATGAACGTATGACTCTAGAACTTTGATCTCCTGACCGATCCGGGCTAGCGAGTTTGGTTCACGAAATACATGAGTCAAAAGGGCAGATAGACTGTCGATAATTTTACGAATATTGTCTGTCTTTGCGATCATGGCCATAACGCGAACGGAATTCAAAGTATTCGATAAGAAGTGTGGATTAATTTGTGACTGTAAAGCTTCGATTTCTGCCTCACTACGCGCTCGTTCCTTATAATCACGTTCTTCAATAAGATCTCTGATCTGAGAAATCATGCGATTGAAGGAAAAGCTCAGTCGCTTAATCTCACCTCTTCCATCTGCCTTGACCTCAGTCAGAAAATCACCTTTCTCCACCTTTCTCATCGCTCTAATGAGATGCTGTAGCGGCCTAAGAATGTCTCGAAAAAACCAAAGTAGAAATAATATAAACAAAGCGAAACTACCAAAAATAAAAATTAGAGATATCTTTAAGAATTGATCTGCATCCCTCGTAACCATGCTCTCATCTAAAATATTGACGATACTCCAATCTGTCTTCTCAAACGAATACAGCTTAAGAAGCTTATTCTCACCGTTTATCTTAATAAAAGAGTAATCATCATCATGAGATTGCTTCTGTAACATCTTGGATAGTTTCTTCATAATTTCTGGATCTACTTTATCATGATTGTTCTGATTCACAATTCGATTACCGTTGCGATCAATAATAAATTGTTGAATTTCAGGATTCGAATGATTGAAATCAGGAATAGAGGCGTGGGTCGTCAAATAAATCATCTCAACCTCTAATTCCAAAGACCGTTCAGGATGAAGCAAAAGGGTAAACACGTCCTGTTTATCCGAAGTAATACCGTTCAGACTGTCAACAATGAATGTTGTTCCATTGCTGCTCCTTAGTGCCTCTTGATACCACGGCAGATTGCGAATAGAAGACTCGGAAATAGCCGGAGGGTTCTTGAAATAATAATAGCCTCCATCCTTAAAAGTAAAAATAACACTGACGATCTCATTGCTATAATTCGAGATAATATTTAAGTATGCATCGATCTCACGCGCAATTCGAATTTTTTCTACTGAAGTCGAGCTTCTGCTCCACTCTGAGACTGCATCTAATATCATATGGTCATTCACATTAGCGATTGTAGCAGTTGTAAGTGAGGCTCGTTTTAACTCAGCGTTCATATTGTTAGATGCTATATCCAGCTGTTGGTCAACCTGATACATCGACCTTTGGATTAATGATGCTGAATAATATTTATAAAATATTGTAATAAATAAGATAAATGGAACAATGATAATCAGGACAAAAACTCCAATAAAATACTTAGTAATCCCTATTTCTCTATGTCTGAACATGGAAACCCTCCATACATATATATGTAACTTATTATCGGGTCCAGTTAAGACAAAGAAGATCTATTCAATAGCGTACTAGAGCAGGCGATCTACTTTGTCAAATGAATCCTATTCCATCGAGGTAACTTATGACTCCATTATCTACCACAGGACATAACCTGACTACAGTTTACAGATCGAAAAGGCTAATCTTAATGATATTTCTTGTTATTACATGATGTTTTTTCTGCATTTACCCTAATCTCCTTTTACAATACCTAATATCAATAATAAATAAATTTACATATGGTTCCAATCAGCTACTAATTCTGTCAGCTCATGCTCCCCAAAAAATAAAGTCAGAAGAAGAACCGATCCGATTAATCCTAGTGCTAATCCGCCATTAGAAGCTTTGACGATTAAATCGTTCTATCTCCTTTCTTGGTTCTATTTCCATGTTCACCTCATTCACCTCATATTCGTCCGTTTGCTGGCGATGAGAGGATGGTTCAAAGGTTTATTTCCGTATTATTTGTACAACATTTCGAATCTTGTAAATATAAATCTAGCGAAAATTATAACTACTCCTTTTTTTTGCTAACGATCATCTTAGTGTTACCTATCTAGAGGCTTATTCTTACATACAAAACACATATTAAATCTAGGCATCATTTAAAATATTCTTCTGAACACCTTTTTATCTTTAATTCTCTGCTTTTTTCATGAATTATTAATAGCTGATTTAGAACTAAATTCGTTGAACGATATCTTCAGCTATAAAAAACTGTCTCTTAAAATAATTAAGTTACTTCTGATATGGATTAGCCCAACTACTTGATTAACAAAAAAGCAACTCCCTTGTTGGCAAGTCGCATTTAAAACACTCTATAGTGAATCTTGAGTTATTATCTAAAATCCTACCGCTTCACCTTATAAAACTCATGATACAGCTTCATGAGTGCTCTTTTCTCTATCCGCGACACATAACTCCGGCTTATCCCAAGCTCCTTCGCAATCTCCCGCTGCGTCCGCTCTTCCCCGCCGGTATCCAGCCCAAACCGTCCAACCACAACTTCCTTCTCCCGGTCATCCAGAATATCAAGATTCCGGTAGATTTTACTCTTCTCAATATTCAAATCCAATGTCAACAGCAGATCGTCCGCTCCCGAGCCCAAGATATCTATCAAAGTAATTTCATTTCCCTCTTTGTCCGTTCCAATAGGATCGTGCAGCGACACGTCCTTGCGGGTTTTCTTCAGTGAACGGAGGTGCATCAAGATCTCGTTCTCGATACAACGTGCAGCAAAAGTGGCCAGCTTCGTCCCTTTGTTGGGGCGGTAGCTTTCAATGGCCTTGATGAGTCCAATCGTTCCGATGGAGATTAAATCCTCCATGTCTTCGCCGGTGTTATCGAATTTCTTGAGGTTATGGACACGATACGAAGTAAAAAAAGTATACCAATCGTTCGAATCCGATTCGAATTGGTTTACTTTTTGATTTATCCCTCGTCTGTAATTGTCGATAAATTTTTGCACAAATTCAGGCAATACATTCAAAGATCTGTAAACTTATCTACACGATAAATAGGATTGAGAGTTCCCACCTCCAATTTACCAACCTGTATTGCCGGTACCCCTCCATACTTCAAAATTAGCGACTGCATCATTTCGTAATCCGCCCGAGGCTGCACCGGAAACGCTTACATACTCAAATAGTGTATTACCTCTTGCGTTTCCGGTAATCCAGATTCCATATCCTCCCGCTCCATCTACGGTATTATTTGAGATTTTGGTGTTATAAAGAACCTTTGGACCTTGTATAGAAATACCCGATTTAGTCGCATTCTTGATCGTATTATTAGTAACATTAATAGTTACTCCTGACATATCTAAGTCATATGCATTAATCCATAAAGCACCCGGTGCATAGCCCAAATAGTGTTCATTTGATCCACATCTGGTTAATGTATTTCCGCTAATTGTCAGCGTTCCCGTATAGGCAACAGGATTGAAATTTGAACTGATATAGATTCCTGCTCCTCCAGTCACCGTATCATAAATAAGATTGTTCGTTATGCTGTGGTTTGAACCACCATAGAGTGCAATTCCATTAGCCAGCCAAGGCAATTGAATGGTATTGGAATCAAATACATTAGCATTAGAATTTGCCCCTCCACTAGGAGACCAGGTTGCTAATGAATCATCCCCGGAATATCTAACGTGAGTATTGCTAACCGAAGAATTGGACGTGCCCGCGCAGAAATTCACTGCATCTGCCATGAGATTTCTGAAACGGCTTTTTGTAATAACAAGACCATTGGTATTGCCATCCATCCAAACTGCACATTTCTTATGTTCCACCCAAACACTTTCTATATGAGAACCCGTTCCACCTGAGCCACTAAAGGCATTATCTACAGAGGAATTATCATCTCTCGTAGTTGTAGTGCCCATTATAGCAAAATTATAAAATCTGCTGTTATTTCCAGTTAAATTAAAACCAGCTCTTGCCCCTACTAACTTTGAATACCACATTCCAGCACCACCGATGGTTACATTATTAACATCGATTACTGCGGAATTGATATTGAACTCTCCAGGCGGTATCCAAACGGTTTTACCTTGTGACTTTGCTGCATTGATACTGTTGACAATAGCAGTTCTGTCATCGGTTCCATCATTGGCCGTGGCACCATAGCTTGTTATAGAAAGTGAGTTCGCCGGTGCACTGAAAGCGCTAACTTTTTCTAAGTCAATTAAATCAATAAGATAATAGGGACCAGTGTCATCTGCGTTCTTTTGCAGTTTCACAGTAGCACCGGCGGGAATATCATTTGCTGTAAAAAAGCTTACCTCATCGAATATTTTGTGGCCATTACCATCTACCGGGTTATTCGTCCATGGGAAGCTACCATATACCCAAGCATATTTTGAAGTTAAGGTTACTTTTTGTGAATAAACTCCATTTATATAAAGACTAAGTGTACTTGTAGTTCCTCCGCCTGATGATGAATCCGGAATACTATATCTAATTACCAAGGTGTTTGCCGCCTCTGTAGAGGTCCACTGTACATATTTACCTGTTGCATCAAGTCGTACATATTTTCTTCCGGAAGCTTCAGATTCCCAGGATAGGTAATTTGTAGATGGTCCATACACATTTGCATTGGTAGCTCCATTTTCAGCCTCATATTCTTTATAGGGCAATGTTGCACCTGCAGCATAAGCCACATGAGTAAAATTGAAATTAAAAACAATAAGCGCTAATCCGATAGTACTAACCAGGAATTTTTTTATTAACTCAAATTTAATCTTCATAAATCACATTCCTTTCGAGTTAGCTAGTAATGAAAAGGCTTTCAAAATTGGTAATCAGATATTTCAATCTTATAGCATTACATCATTTACAGTATCACCTCCTTTTAGTGCCTCAAACAGCCGCCATCCATTGACAAGCCCACTTACTTTATTTTTTTATAATACAAAATGAAATATAAATGATATTTAGTTTTAAGGATAGCACTATACCGACATCTCTTTGTACTATACGGACCTTAAGGTTCGGAGCATATACGATCGGAGCGCAATCTACATTTTCAAAACCGAAAAAATCAAAAGAGCAGCGATTCTCCTATTATGGGAGGATCGCTGCTCTCTCTTTTTGGTGTTTTGCAAGGCTATACCAAGAATAAGTTTGGGAGAGTTTTTTGAATAAATGCTGAAAAGAGGATACTACCCAAGAAAGGTTGCACAAAGCTGTTCTAAAATCTCTTCAGGAGACAACCCACGCACTTCTCTTTGGAACAAGTACGCATCTGTCGTAAAAGCTCTAAGCAGCATATCAGCTTTAAACACAATGTTTCCTGAGTGCATCTCCTTGTAGAGGCTGATAAACAGCCGGTGCAACTCATCATACAGCGGGCTTGCCAGCAGGGATTTATTCTGCGACATGGAGTCCTCGACCCCTTTAAGAAGGTGGGCTTTATTTTCTTTAAACTGGATAAAAATTTTAAGAATTTCCTTCAACCTTTGATCTGCTGGCGCATGCTGCTGTTCTTCCAAAAAGGCTCCAATCTCAACAAAAAAAATATCGATACTGTTTTTGATCAAATCCAGACATAATTCACCCTTATTGCTGTAACGGCGATAAAGCGTAGCAGGGCCAATCCCGGTTTCCTTTGCAATTTGGTTCATGCTTACCTGTTCGACGCCATGTTGCTCAAATAGCTCGAGAGCAACTTTGAGAATTCGCTGACGATTTTCGGCTGCGTCCCGCCGTTCCGTTTTCACGAAGGCGTTTTGTTGTTCTTTCATGTATTTTCACTCCTAAAATTACTCACTTGACAAGCGGAGGGGTCTCCGTTTAATATAAATGAGAAGGTTCTCCATTTAATATTAACTGAATTGATTGGAGATAACAAGAACTACGTAACTTTGGTTTAAATACAAGCATACCTATTAAGTTTAATCCCGAAGGTTTATATAAGGGGGAGTTTATTAATGTCTAATCAAAACAAATTAATTTTAGTGTTCGGAGCAACAGGCAATCAAGGCGGTGCAGCTGTAGAAGAGCTGTTGGCTCAGGGATGGAAGGTTCGAGCTGTTTCACGTCGTTTGGATACTCCAGTTGTTCAGGAGCTGCAGAACAAAGGCGCGCAGGTCGTTCAGGCTAATTTAGATGACCGTCAATCCTTATTAGAGGCCATGGTGGGGGTCTATGGAGTTTATATGGTGCAACCTATTATTAATGATGACCCTGAAAAAGAACTGCAACAAGGAAAAAACGTTTTAGATATGGCTAAAAAAGCAGGAATTTTCCATTTTATATACAGTTCTGCCGGCGGTGTAGACCGAAACCGCGGTGGCGCTCACTTCGATATCATGTGGCAAATTGAGCAATATATTCGGGAAATGGACCTTCCTTATACAATGCTGCGCCCAGCTTTCTTTATGGAGAACTTTAAAAGAGTGGTACAGGTTCAGGATGCTCAATTGTTGATCCCGGAATTCATAAATGCAAATACCGCTTTTCAAATGATTTCATCCAAAGACATAGCGGCATTTGCCGTCATCGCCTTTAACCAGCCGGAGAATTTTACGCGGGAAGCCGTTGAAATCGCTGGAGATGAAATTTCCTTAACACAAGTAAAGCAGCTGTTCAGTCAATTATTTGATATTCCCACCAAAATCCTAGAAACGCCAAGAGGGCAATTCCCGGGCCGGGAATGGCTTGAACAGGTAGGCTACCAGGCTGACATTCATGCACTTCGGGAGATTCACCCCGGGTTGCTGGACTTAAAGAGCTGGGTCCGGATTTCAGACTGGAATCCACGGAATTGTTAATTTTTTTTTCAAGAAGGAAATCTGTATTCAGAAACGAGGTAGGATTATGAATTCAACTCAAGCTTCTTCTCCACCTGTAAACCGAACGGCTATCGTTACTGTTCTCATGTTGGGAACTTTTATTGCTATTTTAAATCAAACGCTATTATCCACGGCACTTCCTCATTTAATGAAGGATTTTGATCTAACCAGCACTACGGTTCAATGGTTGACCACCGCTTTTATGCTGGTGAACGTTAAACTTAAGCTCCTCTTCCCATGGTGAAGACGTATGGAGACTACGGGATTATATGGAGAAGTCAATCAAAGAGCAGGGTAAAGAACCTTATCCTTATTCCGTCTTGATCACAAATATCTGGTACACATATGAATAATCAGACAAATGTATAGTACCTCGATTGGGCTTCGTATTTCTCTCGAGCCAGCTCTTAATCCACTTACAGCAAAAATAATGCCTTGAAATCTCAAAGAAAAAGCCAGCGAAATGTCCTCTTTAGAAGACGATTCTTCTGGCTTTTAATAATCATTTCTTATTTCTCTATCCTTCTGCTTGGATCATGAAGCAATGCATCTATTTGATTTACCAGTTGCTTCAACTCACCGAGCTTACTTTCCTCAGGAGATAGATAGTAAAAATTTTTTGTGCCTTCCTCTCTCATACTGATTATTTTTTCCTCTTTAAGTATGCGAAGATGATGCGACACTGCCGGTCTTGACAAATGAGTTATTTTTGTTATTTCTCCAACGCGCATTCCAGGATAACAGTTCTCACTGAGAAGAGCCAGAATAACCTTTTGTCTGGTTTGATCTCCAATCGCTATCAAGCCATGACCGACTTTTTCGAATACTTCTCGTAATTGTTGGATTGCATCTTCACGATTCATATTCTTAACTCCTTCTTTATTCCTTTTGTACCCATAACCTCAGCAGAACTTAATCAAACCATTTGGTGACAAAGTCCTGCCCTTTGCCAAAGCTGAACTCCACGATGTTCGAGGTCTGGAAGCCGCATTCCACCATTGGGTCCTTTCTGACAAACTCCTCGGCCTCGGCAAGACTGTTTGCCTTAAACACGATCATGCCGCCCAGCTTATGTGCGGTAGGGCCAAAAAACAAAACGGTGCCATTGGCAAAAAAAGTCTCGAGATAGTCAAAATGTTGCTTGATCGCATCACCCAAACTTCGGATATTATCCGGGAGAGCCTTTATAAGGGCAGCCTCGTCCAACCCAAGCTGAGCCTGAATCGCGGGGAGCGCGTTCAGCAGGTCACTTGGAATAGCCCCCTGTACCCCGCCCGGAATCCCGCCTTTTGCCGCGATAGCTTGGATGAAGCCATTCACACCTGCTATGACTTCTTCCCGAAACGTCCCGTCAATCATAAAATATTTCATACTGTTTCCTCCTATTCACATCGTTACATCCCTATACTTTGTTCATTGGTTTAATTTATTCAACCATTAAAATATAAATTAAATTAATGTACCTGTCACCATTAGGAAAGAAAATCGAGACCAATGGACATCATCAACTATAGGGTCAACAAGGTCTCCAACTTAAGCTGCCATTAATTGCTTGAGCTTGTCTGAAAGCTCTCTAATTTCTTTCAATGATTCGTACATGATGGAAATCTGGGCCAGTTCTGTTTCCAACGTTGCCAGAATTTGCTCATTCGAAGCGGAATGCTGTTCTGAGATGCTCGACATATTCCCCATCTCTGCTTGCAAGTCAATGAAAGTACAAGAGAATTGCTGGATCAGTTCATTCTCAACTTTTAGCGATTCAAAGGTGGATTCAACAGATTGCTTCATGCTATCAAAATAATCCGATACTTGATTCAAAGTTTTATTACCTTGATCTACAGCCTGTTCTCCACGTTCAACGGTATTCACAGTTATTTGCGTCTTCTCAGTAATCCTAGTAATAATTTCACTTATATCTTTAGCAAGCGATTCGCTTTGCTCCGCAAGCTTCCTGACTTCTCCGGCTACAACTGCAAATCCTTTGCCATGCTCGCCTGCTCTAGCAGCTTCAATTGCCGCATTTAGCGCCAAGAGATTGGTCTGGTTCGCAATGATTCGAATCCCGCTCAATAAAGCAGTTATCCCGTTCATGCTCTCCTGAAGTTCATTTACTGTCTCCAGGGCTGTCGATATAGAGTTGTTTATCGTGCCCATTTGCTTTGACAATAGCTTGACTTGTTGGGATCCTTCAACCACTTCATTAAGTATAGAATTAGAATTATGGCTAATATCTAAGGATATATTCTCAGTAGTTTTCACATCATTTAAGGTAAGAGCCATCTTATCATTCATATTGGCGATACTTTCTGTCTGCTGTTGAGTGCCTATGGAGGTTTCTTGCATAGCGGTCATTGTTTCTTGGCTGGAGTGAACAAGCTTCTGAAGATTCTCGTCGAATAAAGAAATATTCTTATTCAATTTAGTGGACGACGTCTCTACATCTTCCATTGTTCCTTGAAGCTTCTGAAGCAGCATGCTTGCTTCCTGCTCCTTGGTCCTAGCGTTGATGATCATGTCGTTGCCCCACTTTACAATAAAATAGAGCGCCACATAAATCCCGTTCACAATGCACATTAGACTGAAGAAATAAGAAATAGCACGGTCAGGACCAATCAGAACGGAACCGTCGTTAATATACAACAGAATAAAGACAAGGTTAACAATAATTCCGGATGTAACCAGCAGCCTGTTCGAAAAGTACATAGCGGCTATTACGGTAGCGACGATAAATCCAAAGTTGGGAACATGATTGCTGGGATCACTGATTTTGTCACCAACCATGGCGAAGAAAATAATATTACTGTAGATCAATCCTCTGGCCTTGCTGGGAATAGGGAGAAAATATACAATAACCACAATCACGCATATGATCGCAGTTGGAACGAGCCCTTGTAAGAGTACTGAAACGCCAACCTTTTCGTTAGACGTAATATACAATATAAAAGTACTGATGATAATCACGAGACATGTCGCTAATATAATCATGCCGCTTAATCTGTCTGCTTTGCGTAAATCAAACTCTGAAGATGCTTTGTCTTTCACCATAGTAGTTATCTGTCCTCTCAAAGTAGCCTGTACCGCATATGTGTTAATACCCATACCAAAACCCCCTCCAATTTCACTCCATCCTCATGATACTGTGCGGATTTATTTGAGTGCCTATTTGAAGGGGGATACTATCATTTTTTGTTTCTAGCAGGATTTAAACTCTTGCTGTCAGTATTTCGCATAACGCTCCGTAGAGTGAAGGTTCTAAATCCATCGAAACAAGAGACGCAAGAGTAATGGTTGGATTCGCCATTTCCTTCACCATACGATAAATTTGTTCTTTCAATTGAAATAGCATCTGTGCGCGGTCCAAAAGGGCGAACACCTCTGCTTCCATCTTATTGACGGAAATACGAGCGTTGCTAAACGTCACGTTTAGGGATTCGCTCACTGCCAAATCCGAGGTGATGACCGTTAGTGTATGCGTAGTTTCGTCATACTCGGTTTCAACAGCGATTTCTAAATCTTCAGCGAACACCTTTACCTTCGTATCGGCAAACCCGACGAAGGATAGCTTCCATGACCGACGTTCCGGCACAACTTTTGTATTTCCCCGAGCAGGGGAAATTTTAAAGATTGAGGTCTCTCCCCATTCGAGCGTCATTTCGGTATCACACCACTGATCGTCCCGATCTTCGGCGGTGTCACCCTCATCCTCCCAGAGGTGAAAATGACCGTTCTCCCCGGCAAACACCCGGATCTCCATATGTGTAGGATTGTCCACCGAAGAGGTATATTCCGTGAGATCTGCCATTGGAACAATGGCTCCCGCTTTAGCCAATACCGGAATAGCCTCCATATTTCGGTAAAGAGAAAGTTTTCTGCCGCCGTCGTATACTCTTCCGTTAAAGAAATCAATCCATAATCCCTCAGGTAACCATGCCTTGAATTCCGCGACACCCGTCTTTGGGTTTACTGGCTGCGTAATCGGACAGGCAATCAGCTCCGTTCCGAAGTAATATTGATTCGGCACTTCGTAAGCTTCATGTTGTTCCGAGTTATGATAATACATCGGCTGGACCAGTGGAAGTGCTTCACGACTGGCTAAGCGGTTCATTGTATACAGATAAGGAAGTAAGCGGTGCCGTAGACGCAGACAGTCTTTCATCACATCCTCCGCAATCTTATTAAACCGCCAGGGCTCCTTGCTGTTGAAAGGACTTGCAGAGCTGTGTAGACGCAAGATCGGCGAAAATATACCGAACTGCACCCAACGCATCGCCAGTTCGTCGTCTAAATACCCCATCATATGACCACCGATATCATGGCTCCACCAGCCATAGCCCACGTTTGACGCGTTGGCAGTGAAATAGGGCTGGAAGTCTAGCGATTCCCATGTGACGATGGTATCACCGGAGAATCCTACGGGGTAACGGTGGCTTCCAAGACCAGCATAGCGGGAAAAGCTAAGCCGCCGGTTTCCCCTACGTCCACTATCTAAGTAATGGTAGTGGTTCAGCATCCAGAGTGGATCAAGACCCGGAATTTTGGTGATTCCTCCCTGCTGCCAATCGATCCACCAGAAATCCACACCTTCCTCCTCTAACGGATGATGTAGAAACTTGAAATATGCCTGTAAAAACTTTGGATCGGTAATGTCAAACTCTACAGCATCGCCTTTTTCCGGGTCCATTCCCATCTCCGCTGCAATTGCCAGGTATGGTTCTTCAAACGCCCGTACCCCGTCAGCAGGATGGACGTTAAGGGTTACACGCAGCCCTTTTTCATGCAACCACGCCAGAAATCTCTGCGGATCCGGGAACAAATCCCGATTCCATGAATAGCCTGTCCAGCCGCTGCCGTACTGCGGATCAATATCAACAAGATGCCAATCCATATCTATGACCGCCACTGAAAAAGGAATGTGCTCCTTTTCAAACCGCTCCATCAGCATCTTGTATTCTTCTTCAGAATACTGGTAATACCGGCTCCACCAATTGCCGAGCGCATAGCGGGGCAGCAGCGGCGTGCGGCCGCAAAGATGGTAGAAATCCTTCAGGCAGTTCAAGTAGTCATGAGCGTATCCGAAAAAATAAAGATCGGATCCTTCCTGCGTCCGCGGCTCAACCCGTCCGTCTTCCTCCAACAAAAGAGAGGCGGTGTCATTCACCAGTGTATACCCGAAACGTGACAGCAGCCCGTGCTCTATGGGAACGGCACCGTCCGCATTATCCAGTGTACGCGCTGTACCCCTCAAGTCTTGCGGCGTATCGCCATAATTCCAGACACTCATTAGGTGACCTGATTCGTTTCTCACGCGGATACTTAGACCATGCCGAGTGAATGGCTTCTTGTCATAAGTCAAGTGCAGACGATCCGTAATCAATTCAAGCTTGTTCCCATGATCGATCACACGGAAATCTGGAACCGAAAAATCACGGTTCAGCACGGTCTGTGTCGCCCTGTCTTCAAAGCAGCCATGCTCGTTGTATTCCATCCGGATGAGCTCCGGGGTTAGTACAGTGAAGCGATAGTAATCTCCCTGAATGATTGCTTCCTTATTGGCACACGGTTCGGATTGAACCTTTAAATAATTCGGTAATGGCTTCGACTCTTTAATCGTATTTTCCATTAATAAACCTCTTTTCATGTTGTAATTGTGTGGAATTGAAAAAGAATGTCACCCCACTGCAATATGCGCAGGGCGGCATTCTTTGGGATACAATAATTATTTTACATTCGTGTAACGACTGTAAGCATCGGTACGAATTTTTGTCAGCTTTTCAAGCCCCATATCATTCAATTGCTTCACATAGTCGTCCCATTCTTTATCGATTTCACCTAAAATCACAAATTTGGCACGCATTGTGTTCACATAACTGTCGATGTCCGTGGTCAAGGTCGGCAGTTCCTGGAATTCCTCTGCTGTGTACATTACGTTAGGAAAAGGCGTGGTTGCAAATTCGCTTCCCAGCTTATCGAGTTGCAACTTCAGTCCATCTCCATTCTTAGGATTCAGAACGATATTCTTCTCAAATGACGGACTCACATATTTCGGCCCGAAATCCCGAAGCGACTGTTCCCAGTACCAGGCATCTGCGCTGGTTCCTGCAGGTGGATCCATCAACGTGTAGGTACGATTGTCGTTTTTCTGAATAACGGTCCCCACTGCACCCCAGAAATTTTGAATGCTTGCTTCATTGGTGTAGAACTGGTCAGCCCAGCGAGCGGCAATTTCCGGATATTTACAGGAAGTGGTGATAAGTAATTCATTGCGTGCGAGATTCATACCCATCGGATTTCCGATGGTATACCGATTTCCATCCGGTCCGGCAATCGGTGGAATCGTCACATATTGATCACTCCATTTACCAAAAACTGCATCCGGGGTCCATTGGTACGAGAAACCCACGATTGGAGCATCCGGACTTTGAAACTTGGCCGTCCGCATCGTATCGTCTTGAGTAAACAACTCTTTATCAATCAGGCCTTCGGTATATAATTTATTCACCCATTTGAGGGCCTCTTTGTACTGATTCGAGACGGGGTAGAATACAGCTTTTCCGTCCTTGAGCACCATATAATTATTATTCAAGTCAGCGATCCCGAATGGACTGATTATATCGTTGCCTGTTTCGATATAAGGAATCTCATCTTGCTTCCCATTTCCGTTCGGATCTTGCTCTTTGAAAGCTGTAAGGACGTTGTAAAGATCATCAACCGTATCTGGAACTTCCAAATCCAATTTATCAAGCCATGTTTTATTTATCACAGGCTGGCGCGAGCTTTTCGGACGCGAAGGCAGCCTTGCGGGCAGAGAGTAAATTTCCCCGTCGGGAAAGGTGCTGATTTTTTTCATTTCAGGCGTTTCTTCCATAGCCGCTTTAAGGTTAGGCATATATTGTTCAATATAATCATCCAGAGGACGGAAATAGCTTAAGTTATTGACGATATCGGAATCACCGAAGGATTGATTACCAATGATGACATCCGGAATTGTACCACTTGCCAGCATAATGGCCTTCCGTTCGCTCCAGTCATTAGATGACATCACTTCCCATTCTATTTTGACATTCGTATTCTTTTCCAGATCCTTAAGCCACTGGTTCTGGGTAAAGGTGTCTCCCATACTTCCCCACCGGACAGTCAGCACCTTCAATGTCAAGGGCTCGTCCACAATCGGCAAACCTTCTTTGTTGTAATCCCCCGTCTCGCTTACGACGTTGGTCTTAGCCGTATTGTTTCCGCTACATGCTGCTGTAAGGCTTGCCAACAGTGCAGTTATTAGAAGAGTAATGGTTAGTTTTTTGTGCAAACCTTTTCTTTGCTGCTTCTCCACTTCTGATCCCCCACAATTTTCAGTGTAATAATCTTATTATTCCTTTACAGCGCCGATCATTACCCCTTGGTTAAAGTATTTCTGTACAAAAGGATATAAACACATGATTGGAACAGTTGCAACGATAATAACAGAATACCGCATCATATTGGCGAGACGCAAAGCAATCTGAGCAGCTTCACCAGTACCCATACCAGACTGCATCTGGTTGGTGATCAAAATATTGCGGAGGATTAATTGTAGAGGATACAAGTTTGGATCTTTCAAATAAATTAAGGCGTTAAAATATGAATTCCAGTAGCCGACGGCGATCCATAATCCCAGCACAGCGATAATCGCTTTCGACAGCGGCAGGACAACTTGAACAAAGTAACGAAGGTTGCCACAGCCATCAATCTGCGCCGCTTCCCACAAATCTCCGGGAATACTCGTCTGAAAAAAAGTTCGTGCGACGATGATATTAAAAACCCCTACAGAGAAAGGCAGCACCATAACCAGGAATGTGTCATACATATGAAAATCCCGGATCGTCAGAAAGGTCGGAATCAACCCGCCGTTAAAGAACATCGTAAAGATGAAAAACAGTGAAACATATTTCCGTCCTACAAGGTCCTTTCTTGACAGTGCATAGGCCGCCGAGATATTTACAACTAAGCCGATCGCAGTTCCCACCACCGTGTAAAGGACAGTGTTACGGTAACCAATCCATATATTTTCATGCCGCAATAATTCTTTGTAGCCGTCTAATGTGAACCCTTTAGGAAATAACCATACCTGGCCACCTGCTACGGCAGAAGGATCACTGAACGAAGCAATGACTATAAAATACAGTGGGTAAATCAGGATGACAAGAAAAATGACTGCAATTACGTACATTATGATTTCCATCACCGAGTCCGATGAACGGTTGTTTTTTATTTTCCCCATGCTCTCTTTAACCACTGGTTCCAATACTCCCATTTTATTTATCCCCCCTTCTTTCTACCACAAGCTGTTTTCGCTATATTTTTTAGAAATCTGATTGACCATAATTAATAAAATAAAGTTGATGATCGTGTTGAACAAGTTGATGGCTGAAGAAAAGCTGTACTGGCTGCTGAGCAGACCAATTTTGTATACATAAGTAGAAAGAATTTCACTTGAAGTACCATTCAGATCATTCTGCATCAAGTACACCTTCTCAAATCCAACTCCAAGCAGTCCGCCAACCCGTAATATAAGAAGAGTGATTGCTGTCGGCATAAGCATAGGAATATCAATAAATCGAACTTTATGCCAGCGGCTTGCCCCGTCTACGGTAGCTGCTTCGTATAAACTTGGGTCAACTGAAGAGAGCGCTGCGATAAAGATAATGCTATCCCAGCCGACATGCTGCCACACATCTGACCAGACATACACGCTGCTGAACAGCGAAGTGGAGCCCATCAGATCGGGAGCTTCTTTTCCAAACAGGCTGTACAGATTGCCGACCATTCCAGTGCTTGGAGACAACAAAATCATCATCAACCCCACCATAACCACCGTTGAAATAAAATGCGGCATGTAGGATACGGTTTGGAAAAACCTTCTAAACCGGTTGGGTCTCATCTGATTGACCATCAGCGCCAGTATAATTGGAATCGGAAAGGTAATCATACTGTACAAACTAATGATCATTGTATTTTTAATCGTTGATGAAAATTGATAGGAATTAAAGAATTTTTCGAAATACTTGAACCCTGCCCATGGGCTTTCGCCTATTCCTAAAGCCGGGCTGTAATCCTTGAATGCTATGAGCACCCCATACATTGGTATATACGCGAATAATAACGTAAGCACTACAGCTGGAAAAAGCAATGCATATAGTCCCCAATTTTGTTTAACTTGTCCGAATGTCCGTCCTGGATTATATTGACCGGATTTCATGACATCCCCCCTTAATATCTTTGAATTTCCCCCATTGGTTATACCATCTGTTGAACATCTTCAGTATAACGTCTCTGTTCCGCATCTATCGGACATTAAACATGGACTAATCGGACTTTTATACTGCACTTCTAAATCTATAAGAGAAATCTTTACCGCACGAACGGTAAACCACATGAGATTCAGACTTTAATTGACGTTTTCCGGACTTTCGATATGACTCTGAATACGACCCCATAGGAAAGAGCTCCCCCACCAATTTGCAGAGAAGCTCTTTTACGGTTTTATAATTCAATAATGATAGGCTCGGCTTTGCAGTGCAATTTACCTTGTGTGACTATGACCTCGCTGTCGTCAATCAGATTTAAATACACACCATCCGGAAGATCAGTCTCCACTTCTGCAGACTTTCCTTTCATACTGAATACACCTACTAGCTTTTGTTCACCCCATGTATAAGTTCCAACAATGATATCGTCCGTATCAGTGGCTCTCAGATGACAGGTGCCGTGAGCCAGGATATCTTTTTTCTTGATGGGATACAGAGCTTTAAAAAGCCAGGTTAAGTCTTTACCCGTACTCCAGTTGATCGTATTCTTGTTGAACAAATCAGGACAATTTTCATTTTCGAATTCCTGTCCAGCGTAGATCAAAGGTATTCCCTTTTGGAAATACATAAATGCGGTCCAATTGATAAGGTCTTTTTCATCTGAAAAAAGCTCTTTGGCCCGTGCACGGTCATGATTTTCAAGAAAGCGTAGTTTAACATAGTTGTGTGGATACATATATTCCTGGGCATTAATCTTATCAACATAGTAACTCGGCGTGATTCCTCCGGCCAGATAACCCATGAAATAGGGATAGATATCGTAATCGTAGCAGACATCGAACGCCTGCAGGATTTCAGCATCGGACAGACTAACCATCCCCCTTGAACGAAGATGCACAAGAAAATCCGGTTCTATGGATTCACTAAGCCACAAACAATCAGGATGAACTGAAGCAACCTCTTCGCGTGCGCGCAGCCAGAAATCCAGTGGCAGAAGCGGTGCTACGTCACAGCGAAAACCATCCACGATCTCTGCCCACATTTTAAGGGTTTCGATTTGATATTGCCATAGTTCGGCATTGTTATAGTCCAAATCTACTATGTCTCCCCAGTCACCTACCCGGTTTCCCCGTTTGCCTTCCGGAGTCTTGTAGAAATATTCAGGGTGATTCTCAACCAGCCATGAATCGGGTGATGTGTGGTTATATACGACATCAATGATACATTTCATGCCGTTATTGTGAATCTCTCCTACAAGACTTTTAAAGTCCTCCAATGTACCAAGCTCCGGATTGATCTCACGGAAGTTTTGGTTGGCGTAAGGGCTGCCTAATTCGCCTTTACGATCTTGGCTGCCGATTGGATGAATGGGCAGCAACCAAATGATATCTACACCCAAATTTCGAATGCGTTCCAGATCCTTTTCTACTGCCTTGAAAGTTCCCTCTTCGCTATGATTACGTACATAAATCGAATATATTACGTTGTTACGCAGCGTATTTACCGTTGACTTTGCCATTATTACACTCCTAAACGTTTTGGGATGGATGACTCTCGCACGATAAGCCGGTGCTCAATAATGAAACGGTTCGTATGTTGAGTTTCATTACTTGGGTTCTGAATTCTTTTTATTAATACTTGTGAAGCAGTATAGCCCAGTTGATAGATTCCGATGTCGATGCTGCTGATCGTTGGATTCGATAACTCCGTCAGCGTAGTATTGTTGAAGCTGATTATCGCCAAATCATCAGGCACCTTATATTTCAACTTGTTCAGTCCGCGAATTACACCAAACGCCACCAAGTCATCCACGACTAGAATCGCTGTCGGACGTTTGGGAAGATTCATCAGGAACGACATGGCGTGATAGCCGCTGTCCTGCATGACCTCTTCACCCAATATCCATTCGGGACGCCGTTCAAGACCGTTATCCTGAATAGCTTTCCGATAGCCTTCCAGCCTATCACATGAAAAGATTGCATTCGACGGACCTCTAACAAAACCGATTCGTTTGTGACCCATGGAGATTAAATGGTTCGTCGCATCGTAGGCTGCCTTTAAATTGTTGTTATCAACGGACAAAATTTCGTTATATTTGTCGCTTCGTCCGATTAAGACAAATGGGTAATTGTTTATCTTCAGAAAATCGACAACAGCGTCTTCTTTACGGGAGGAGAACAAAATCACTCCGTCGACACGCCTTCCTTTCAGAAGACGGGAGACCATCTCCACTTCTTCTTTCTCATTGGCTCCTAAGCTAATGAAAATATCGAAACCCGAAAGGTTAGCCTGTGTAGCAATTCCGCGAATCAATTCCATAAAGAACAGATTGGAGAAGCATTTCTCATCCTGCTTCGGCAAAAGAATGCAAATACTGCTTGTTGTCTTAGAGACAAGACTCTTCGCTATCATATTGGGGGTATATTTCATTTCATCCATGATTTTTTTGACCTTACGAGAGGTTTCCTCCCGGACATTCGGATGGCCCGACACTACCCGAGAAACCGTAGAGGAGGAGACTCCTGCTCTACGGGCTACTTTCTTCATGGTAACTTTCATGGAAGTCTTCTCAAATCCGTCCCAATAGGGTATAGACGACTTTCGCAGCTTCTGCGCGAGTAAGCAGCGAATCCGGGTCGAACTTATTAACTGATTTCCCTTTCAACAGACCTGATGAGGTGGCTTCCTTAACAGCTTCGGTCGCCCAGGTAGAAATGCTAGATTCATCTGAGTACCTGCTAACAGCTAGGGTTCCCGCATTGGTTCCTGTGCGAAGTTTATACGCACGGACCAGCATAACCGCCATTTCCTCTCTGGTGATACGATCATCCCATACGGTCTTGCCACCGCCTTTGCCAAGCACGATGCCTGCTTGTGCTGCGGTTGCCAAATCGGCCTCATATGACGTTGTTTCTTCAGCTTGATTTAACTGAAGCAGTCTAACCAGCATCACAGCGAACTCGCCACGCGTCACCGCTTTAGATGGTTCAAATTGATTAGAATCCATAACTACAATCTGCTTTGCTGACAAAGATCCGATCGCCGTGGAAGCCCAGTGAAGGTTGCTCACATCCGAATAGTCAACTTTATACTCCAGAACGCCATAACGACTGAAATGCTTCACTTCTGCAGATATTGTGCCGTTTGCCTGCTTGCTTCCCACATAGGTTAGACGGTGATCTTCTCCGATTCTATACACGCCAGTTATGTCAGCATTTGCTCCGGTATTCACGTTGAAACTAAGTGTTACCGGCTTCACGAACGTTGTCAGCGGCTTCACCTTTCCTTGATCGGTGATGACCGACAAGCTGAAATCATACATCAATCCGGCTTGACTGATGTGGGTGTTGGTCTTCTGTACACCAACTAACAACGCATCTGCAGCAGATTGTTCCACCACGGCCGCAGTGAGTTGAATTTGTCCGTTGGCGAACTCTGTCTCCTTCGCAGCTTCTTGGGCTTCCTTCAATACTTCAGCTGGAAGCTCCACTGTAACCTGATCAAATCCAATTTGAATACTCGCATTACCGGTAAGTTCTGCGGCATGAATTGGGAGAAATACCTGCTTCACGCCCTTGTTCACAGAAAGTTTAACCGATCCCTCGCCTGTAGGTTTCAGGTTGTCCTGGTCAAATATTGCAACCGATTCATTCTTCGGCTTCACCGGCCCGCTACCCTCAGAATTAGATGCAGGTGTTGGTGTTGGTGCTGGCGTTGGTGTTGGTGTTGGTGTTGGTGTTGGTGTTGGTGTTGGTGTTGGTGTTGGTTCTATATCAACGTCATTGCTTGTAAATATTTGATACCCCCAAGGTTCAAGTGTAACCTGGTGTTCCGGGGTGATATCCGTGCGTGAAAGGGCAAAATAATTGTGATAACTTCCTGCCAAGTCTCCCGCCTGCACCGTTGCTTGACGCTCCGTACCCGACAAATTCAGAATAACCATTACTTTGTTGCCATCCTTCTCCCGCTCAAAGGCGAGTACACTTTCATCATTCACAGTTAAATAATTGATTTCTCCGCCTGCGCTGCCGTTCCAGAGCGCAGGGTTATCTTTCTTAATTTGAACAAGCTGTTTGTATAACGTCTGGTTGGACAAATTGCTCCAGTCGATTTCGTCCTTCTCGAAGAATTCAAGCCGTTTGTTCAAATCTGCTTCCTGACCGGAGTAGATAAGTGGCATACCTGGTAAGGTAAAACTGAACGCAGCCAGCATATCCTCTGCATCGCCGAGCATTTCCGAGGTTGAACCTTCCCACGAATTGATATCGTGGTTAGTAATATAATTCATTGGATAAGCGCCCTTAGGATATTTCTGCATTTGATTATCTAGATATCTCTTTACATCGCTGCTATGGATCTCCCCTGTCGGTATTTCAGCTGTGATGTTATAGAACAAATCCCAGTTGTAGTTGGAGTTAAAGGCTTTCTCCAACAGCCCATGTTGGCTGTCGTCTTCAGCTAACATGTAGACTGGCTTGATGGCATCCAGCTCCTGTCGGGCTGCTTCCCAGAAATCCTGCGGAACGCCTGAGGCAAAGTCGGCGCGGTAGCCGTCAATATCCGCTTCCCTTACCCAATAAGCCATGGCATCAATCATCGCCGCACGCATGTTGGCATTGTCAAAATTCAATTCAGCGACATCATTCCAGCCATTGGGGGAGACAATGTTGCCATTGCTGTCCGTTACATACCAGCCCGGATTATCTATCCACTCATTGTCCCAGCCGGTATGGTTAGCCACCCAGTCCAGCATGACCTTGAAGCCCATTTCATGCGCAGTATCCACCAGATGCTTGAAGTCTTCCAACGTTCCGAATTCAGAATTGACCCCTTTATAGTCGCCAACAGCATAATACGAACCTAAAGAACCAATCCGGTTCTCATCTGAAATCGGGTGAATCGGCATCATCCACAGAATTTCCACCCCAAGCTCCTTAAGCCGTGGCAGATGCTCTTCGAAAGCCTTGAACGTACCTTCTTCCGTATACTGTCTGACATTTACTTCATAAATGGTAGAATCCTGGGACCATTCAGGAAAATTAGCTGTGCTTACGCGCTCAACAACATAGGGTGTAGTATAAACAGAAGGATTCCCTTCTTTTAGGTAGATCGTCTGATACTCATTTAGTTCAGAGAAGGTGCGTCCATCTCCGTCTTTATCACCCGTTGTGCGATTAACTACAATAAAACTGATCTTCTGCGCATTCTCGTTGAAAGCCACATCCACATAGGCGCCATGATTGTCGGTCTGACTATTGGAGAACGCTACCGCGCCTGTTGGCCACGTTCCTGTTGCTTCAGATGGGGTCGCCACATCATCCCACATCCACAGCCCCCAATCATCGTAATTCAAGTCAGCCCGTTCATAATAAATCCGGATCGAGTTATCAACCTGCTCATACGGTGCCGACAATGAGACGACGTCTGATCCTTCATTAATCCATACTTCCTTGAGTTGCGAGGAGATCAGGGTTACATTCTTCTGATCTGCTTCTTTTTCACCGGTAATCTTATTCACGACAATGAAGTAAATATTCACGGCATTTTCCTTGATCGGGATATCAACATATGCTCCATGGCTTGATAATTGATCGTCGCTGAAAGATGAAGCACCGACCGGCCAGATTCCTGCTTGTTCAGATGTAACGCTTACATCTCCCCATAGCCATAAGCCCATATCCCCATATTGATTGTCTGCCCGTTGATAGTGGACTCTCAGCGTGTGATCCGGAACTGGATTTGCTTCAGTTTGGACAGCATTCTCCACCACTTCTGCGCTAGCGGGTTGAACATACACGAGATTACCTGCTAAAAGTCCCAGCATAAGTACACTCAGTAACAGTAGCCTTAATGATCTCAATCGTCTTACCATTAGAACACTCTCCTTTGAGAAAATAGTGAAATTATAAGTCAGTCAGAATAGCAGCGTATAGAGAATGCTGCCCATAGTAAGTGTTCAGGGCAGCATCCTTTGGGAGACATCTAGATTATTTTACGCTTGTATATCGGCTGTACGCGTCAGTGCGAATCTTGATCAGTTTTTCAAGACCCATTTTATTCAGCTGGTTGACATAGTCGTCCCAACCTTTATCAATTCCGCCTTTAGTTATAAATTGCGCCCGCATTGTATTCACGTAACCGTCGATATCCGTGGTCAAAGTCGGCAGTTCCTGGAATTCCTCTGCTGTGTACATTACATTAGGGAAAGGTGTTGTTGCGAACTCGCTTCCCAGCTTATCGAGCTCCAACTTCAGTCCATCTCCGCTCTTAGGGCTTAGAACGATGCTCTTTTCAAATGACGGACTCACATATTTCGGCCCGAAATCCCGGAGCGACTGATCCCAGTACCAGGCATCTGCACTAGTTCCGTTAGGTGGATCCATCAACGTATACGTATTATTGTCATTCTTCTGGATAACAGTTCCTATCGCGCCCCAGAAATTCTGAATGCTTGCTTCATTGGTATAGAACTGGTCTGCCCAGCGGGCAGCGACCTCTGGATATTTGGAGGAAGTAGTAATCAGTAGTTCATTACGTGCGAGATTCATGCCAATCGGATTTCCGATGGTGTAACGATTGCCATCCGGTCCGGCAATCGGAGGAATCGTCACATATTGATCACTCCATTTGCCAAACACTGCGTCCGGGGTCCATTGGTACGAAAAGCCCACAATTGGCGCATCCGGATTTTGAAATTTGGCCGATCTCATAGTGTCATCTTGAGTGAACAGTTCTTTGTCCAGTAAGCCTTCGCTATACAATTTATTCTCCCATTCCAGAGCCTTTTTGTACTCCTCAGAAGTGGGGTAGAATACGGCATTTCCTTCTTTGATCACCATAAAGTTATTATTCAGGTCAGCGATCCCGAAGGGACTGATGATATCATTTCCTAGTTCGATATAAGGGATCTCGTCCTGTTTTCCGTTGCCATTCGGATCTTTTTCCTTAAAGGCTTTAAAGACGCTGTAAAGCTCATCAACGGTATCCGGGACTTCAAGTCCCAATTTATCAAGCCAGACTTTGTTAATTACAGGTTGACGCGAGCTTTTCGGACGCGATGGCAGCCTTGCGGGCAGAGAGTATATTTTGCCGTCAGGAAAGGTGCTGATTTTTTTCATTTCTGGCGTTTCCTGCATAGCCGCTTTAAGGTTAGGCATGTTTTGTTCAATATAATCATCCAGAGGGCGGAAATAGCTTAAATTATTGACAATATCGGAATCACCGAAGCTTTGATTACCAATAATAACATCAGGAAGTGTACCGCTTGCCAACAGAATGGATTTCTGTTCAGCCCAGTCATTGGATGACATCACTTGCCATTCGATTTTGACATTCGTATTCTTTTCGAGATCCTTAAGCCACTGGTTTTGGGTAAAGGTATCCCCCATGCTTCCCCAGCGGACGGTCAATACTTTCAATTTCACAGGCTCATTGACAATCGGTAAGCCCTCTTTGTTGTAACTGCTTGTCCCACTTTCTACATTGTTGGCGACATTGTTTCCGCCGCATCCGGCAATTCCGAATACCATTGCAGCACCCAGAAGACCCATAGCCCACTTCTTCGCTGTCATTTTATTACTGTGTTGAACCATTTCATAATCCCCCATTTCAATTTATACTTAAAAATTTGTTTTTGAATAATTCACTTCCCAGTTATTTGTTTGGGATCTGAACATCTCTAATGATAACTTCTTACTTCTTCGCATTCCGGACACTTTCGAGCCGTTATTCGGACCTCTGCATCCGCTTACATAAGAATGGATGGTCGAATTCACTTCTGGGCGGAAATAAATAACGCTATTCAGACTTTTAATCGCGGTTTCCGGACTTTGGTGCGAAATGACAGCAAATGCTTATGTTTTTTTCACGATGAAGTTTTATAATGAATTTGTTACCCATACAATCGCATTCATTTAATGGACGCGCATGAAAGGACGCAGCACTAAGGGCCTATGGAAAAAAAAGCAGCAAAAAACAAAGCGTATCCCCTTCGCCATTACGTTAAAATCATGATATTAATTTCATTTGTTGTACTCATTCTGGATTTGGTCATCAGCATCGTTTCCATTTCCATCGTCAACCGGCAGTCCACCAGATATTTAAAGGATACGGCCAGCTTGTACATCAACCGTATTAATCATGATTTCACCTACATTAATCACTATATGGGCTGGACACTTGCGAACGATGAAAACCTGCATAAAATGAATACTTTCGGTACCAACAGCATTGAGTTTATAAAATTGAATGAGAACCTGCACAAACGTTTTACCGAACTGCAAAAAAATTACGGACAAGAATATAACTTTTTTTACTATTTAAAGAATGAATCCTATTTTCTGAATTGTGCGCCGATCAGTGTATCCTATACGGATTACCAGGAGCTAAAAAAACAGATTATTACTTATATTGACGACAAAGAGATATATGAGAAGTTTTATTCCAAATGGACACCTATCCTTGTAAACAACAACTATTATGTTATCAACATTGTTCCATATTATAACCACTATCTAATCGGTCTGATCTCAGCGGATAACCTCATCCGCCCCCTGCGCCAAATTAATCTTGGGGCCAATGGTTTTGTTTCCCTGGTGGATGATGTTGGAACTAGTTTATCCAGTCCTGTATCGGGCAGCGGAAAGTTGTTACAGGAAAGTTCGGGCATCTCAAATCTTGTACAGCCCCGTACAACAGTCATCAACGAGTTTTCCAACACAACGTTCAGCACCAAAATGGTCATTAAATTTGGAGTATTTGAAAAAATCATGATTGCACAGTTACTAATTATGCTACTATTTTTCATGGTTACTTCAGCTTTATGCGCCGTTATGCTGTTTTTTAAAAGCAGGGTGCTTGGACCTATTCAAAGCTTCTCCGAAAATCTAGCGTCTATTAATGAAGACGGGCAAGTAGCAGATTTTAAAAGTAGTAAGATTATCGAGTTAGAACAGGCGAATGCACAGTTTAAAGACCTAGTTGAACAAATCAAAACTTTTAAAATCACTATGTACGAACAAGAGCTGGAGAAACAGAGAATACAGCTTGATTATATGAAACTGCAGATCAAGCCCCACTTTTTCTTGAACTGTCTAACAAGCATTTACAGCATGGCGCAAATTCAAATGTATAAAGAAATCGAAAATATGGCGATGTCTACCTCCAAGTATTTCCGCTATATTTTTCAAAACGGTGAGAATTTTGTCCATCTGGAGGATGAAATCGAACATGTCCGAACCTATCTCGAAATACAAAAACAACGCTATCAGGATGCATTTATTTATTGTATCGACCAAGAAGAAAATGTAGACAACGTGAAAATTCCACCGCTTGTCCTTCAAACTTTCGTGGAAAATTCAATTAAATATGCAATATCTAGAGATAGCGAAGTGCAGATCATGCTCACAGTAAAACGCTACCAGGACGAGGAGGAAAAAGTGACTGTTATTCATCTCTCTGATACCGGACCCGGTTTTCCACCCCCTGTATTGGAGAAACTTATAGCTGGACAACCTCTGGATCAAACCGAGGGAACACAAATTGGCATTATGAACACCATTAATAGGCTGGAATATCTCTATCATAAAAAAGCTACCGTCAGCTTCTCCAATTTGGAGGGAGGCGGCGCAAGTGTCATCTTATATCTTCCGGATCTTCCGGATCTTCCGGATCTTCCGAATACATCCATATGAATGGAGAGCTACCTATGAATATACTTCTTGTTGATGATGATTATTATGTAATAGCCGCATTACAAAAGAGAATAGACTGGAAATTTCTAAACATAGAAACTGTGTTTACGGCTAATAGTGTTGCTCAAGCACGTGAAATCATAGAAAAGCATTCTGTGCAAATACTCATCTCAGATATTGAAATGCCACAAGGAACTGGTCTGGAACTACTGGCATGGGTTCGGGAGAATAATTACAGTATTCAGACTATACTTCTTACCAATTATGCAGATTTCAACTATGCGCAGAAAGCTATTGAATTGCAAAGCTTTGAATATTTTCTCAAGCCAATCGAATTTGATAAGTTAACACTTATTATCCAGAAGGCTATCGTACGGGCAAAGGAGCAACAAAGTAACGAGAAAGCCATACAGGGAGGCTACTTTTGGCAAAAGAATCAAGCGAAAAATCTCGAGCATTTTTGGCGAAAGCTAGTTAGCGGAAGTACTTCATTCGCAATCAAACCAGCAGACATAGCTCATGCCATTGAGGAACAAAACCTGTCCTATCAAATGAACGATATCATTCAGCCTTTGCTATTCAATTTATTTCCCTATAATGGGAGCATGGGCAAAGAAGAAAAGGACCTTTTTGATTTTGCCCTCCTTAATGTACTGTATGAGTTGTTTCAGAATCCTTGGTTTTCAATCGAGAGCATTCTGGAATACAAAGATTACAACTGGATTGCTATATTAAAATGGAATCAGGGGCCGGACTCCCAAGTGCTTGAAGGTCTCTGTGCTTCATTTATTCAAAAGGCGAACCCTTATTTAAAATGCGACGTTTGTTGCAATATTGGCTTATACGGTAAATTAAATGATGTTGGAGATATATTAAAAAAATTAATCAATATGGATGAAGAGATTACGAAAAGCCGAAATCAAACCTTTCTGGTTGAGACCTACCTTCTACAAAATAAAACAGCCTATAATCCACCGGATCTGGTCCATTTGGAAGAGTTGCTCAACCAGAATAATCTTTCTGCTTTTCTTGAGGAAGCCACACAATATTTGAAAATGATGCTCAGCAATCGAACGCTTGATACCTCTGTTCTTAGCTTGTTCCGATTGGATATCGTGCAACTCATATATTCCTTTCTCAAAATGAAGGGAATCCAGGTGCATAAATTGTACACTGGCAGAACCAATGATCAATTATTAATGCATTCCTTGACTTCTATTGAGGATATGGAGGAATACCTTAAATATTTGGTAAATACCGCCATGAAATACCGCGATTTCGCCGCACAACCAAAATCCATTGTTGAGGAAATCAAACAATATATTCACGCACATTACGGGGATGACCTAACGCGGAATGATCTAGCGGAAATTGTCTATCTCAATCCTGATTACTTGGCGCGACTGTTCAAGAAAGAAACAGGGGTTTCCTTAGGCAGCTATGTTATACAAGTCCGGATCACGGCTGCAAAGTATTTATTGGAAACAACCAATAAATCTGTATATACCATTGCGAATAAGGTGGGATATAGC
Source organism: Paenibacillus wynnii (assembly GCF_000757885.1). Taxonomy (NCBI): domain Bacteria; kingdom Bacillati; phylum Bacillota; class Bacilli; order Caryophanales; family Paenibacillaceae; genus Paenibacillus; species Paenibacillus wynnii. The sequence goes on from NZ_JQCR01000002.1 coordinate 559,596, forward strand.
AACTACTCCTATTTTTCAAAGCTATTCAAGCAAGAAGTGGGCCTTCCTCCTAATGAATATAAAAAGGAGCAGCTATCCAATTCTTCTCTATAGGCTACAAAATCATAAAATAAAAACGGGCTGTCCCAAAAACCATGCAAATAGCAACTGGGACGGCCCTCTCTTTTGAGTAAGACTTAAGTTTTTGATGTAAGCGGAAACCGTTCTAAAATCTTCTCTAAAACATCAAAAAGAAACCTCTCTTTGGTAAAATGGAGTTACGACGAGCAGGCCACTACAGATCAAAAACGAAAACGAGCCAGTCTCCAATAACCCGGAGACTGCTCGTTTTTTAGCTTTTAGGCTTTGAAGATTTTTCAATCGTTCTCAGTGCTCTGCTCTAGGATTTCTCTTTAATGGCTTGCTGCTTTCAATCTTTACCTATGGCGTCTTCAAAGGAGCTTAATTTGCACATTTCCGAAAGCTTATGAGTACTGTTTACTACCTCTTCAGCCATCGCTGCAATCTCCTTTGTAGCTGCTGCCTGACTCTCTGAGGACAAGCTTGTTTTGCCAATCTGTTCGGTTATCGTCTTAATCGCAAGTTTCATTTCTTTGAGAGAGGCTTCAACTTTTTCGGCTGAAATCTGACTCATGTTAGACAATTTACTCATTTCTTGGGCAACCCCAAGCGTCGATAGCACCGCGACGCAACAGGAGATAGGCAACTATATATATAATAACGCTTCCAACATTAACTACAGCCATGATCGGGATATCATTGAAGATAAACATCACGATCCATATCGCATGAAAAATCATGGACGTTAATTTAAAAACGGGCATATCAAGTATTTCTTCGTTGTCATCAACTTTACCCAATTTACATCTTCCTATCCTCATCCTACAGTTTCTCCAAACTATAATGATGTTTAATATGCTTCGAGTATACCATATTCTATCATGAAGGCGGCTTATGATGTATATTGACCTATCGGAGTACATTCGTTAGCCATCAAGCGAGAAGTCGTCATCATCCTAACAAAAAAATAATGGTGCCTATAGGATATATTCCATAGGCACCATTATTTTTTGCTTCTTTATTGATGAGATAACACTCCATTACCAGGGGATTTCACCTTTACGGTCCGTAAAGGTTCCTGTCGGACCATCCTTACCAATGGTAGCCATTCTAACGATGGCATCTGTACCCTCTTCGACCGTTTGGAGTCCATGCCCGGTCAGGTCGGTCTTGGTTGGTCCCGGATCTACGGCGTTGACTCGAATGTCAGGCAGTCCTTTTGCATATTGCACCGTGAGCATGCTTACAGCAGCCTTAGAAGAACTATAAGCAAGCGCATTCACTCTCGATTCGATCTTATTGGGGTTCAATACCATTCCGAAAGATCCAAGCCCGCTGCCTACATTTACAATAACAGGCGCTTCTGACTTGCGCAGTAACGGAAGAAAAGCATGGGTCATGCGAACAATACCAAAGACGTTCGTCTCGTAAATTTGGCGAGTTTGGTCTGCAGTGACATCTTGAGGATCGGAAAACTGGCTCGCAATCCCTGCATTGTTGATAAGGACGTCCAGATATCCCTCTTTTGCCATGATTTCAGCGGCGGCGGCATTAACGGAGTCATCCTCGGATACATCCAGAAGAACAAACCGCGCACCAAGTTCATCTGCAGCTTTTTTGCCTAGTTCTTCGTTACGTGCGCCGATATAAACGGTATGGCCGAGTCCGATCAGCCGGCGGGCAGCTTCATATCCGAGCCCTTTGTTACCACCTGTTATTAAAGTAAGGGTCATTGGTTCAAATCTCCTTTACATTTCAATGTAAGAACACACTTACATATTAACATGCGCTATGTAAGATGTCTATTACATTAAAACTTATTATGCTGTACAATATACAGTGGAGGTGTTAATATGCCAACCCATGAGAGGGCATACCATCACGGTGATTTGAGAGAAACCCTGATCCGCACCGCTCTGGAGCTAATTTCTGAAGTCGGACTTGCCGGCTTTTCAGTTGCTAAGGTAGCTAGTAAAGCAGGGGTCTCCTCTGGAGCCCCCTACCGTCATTTTCCTGACCGGGACAGTCTGCTCACCGCAACCGGAATCGTTTTTCTTACAGAACTAACATCGATGATGCGTGCTGCTATTGACGCAGCAGGAAATGATCCGATTAACCGACTGGCTTTGACTGCCGGTGCTTATGTAAGGTATGCCGTTAAACACAATGTCGGGTTTGAATTATTTACTGCGATGAAAGGTGCGCATTTCACAGAATTTCATGAACAGAGCCGGGAAATGATTGATGTTCTTTTCTCGTTAGTTCAAGAAGCGGAGCCGCAAGCAACTTGGAGCGAGATCATCGAGTCAATGCAAGCGCATCTAGCAATAAGCCAAGGATTTGCTACTGTGTATAACCAGGGCATCTTCGCTCAGATGAAACATACACCGGAGGAAATTGCCGATCGAGCGACAACTGCCGCAAGATATTTGATTAAAGGTCGAATAATGCAGTGAAAGGCGAAGTTCGAAGGATTTGATTGATCTGGAGTAACCGTCAGGAGGCTGCTTGCAAGGTATTGGAATAAATGCTTAGTGTACCTCGGTGATAATAAAAAGTTAATATATAGGGGTGGATGATCACTCATCTGCCTCTTTAAACAAATATAAGATTCAATCGTTCTCAGTGCACTGATCTTGAATTCCTCTTAGAAAGTTTGCCTTTTAACCTTTACCTACGGCGTCTTCAAAGGAGCTTAATTTACACATTTCCGAGAGCTTATGAGTACTGTTTACTACCTCTTCTGCCATCGCTGCGATCTCCTCTGTAGTTGCTGCCTGACTCTCTGAGGACAAGCTTGTTTTGCCAATCTGTTCGGTTATCGTCTTAATCGCAAGTTTCATTTCTTTGAGCGAGGTTTCAACTTTTTCGGCTGATATCTGACTCATGTTAGACAATTTACTCATTTCTTGGGCGACAACATTAAAGCCTCTACCGACTTCGCCCGCTCTTGCCGCTTCAATCCGGGCGTTTAATGAAAGAAGATGTGACTGCGAGGCAACATTATTAATCGATTGAATGATTTCATCAATTTCTTGGATCTTAGTATTGCTCTCTTCACTGAAAACTAAGGTCTTGTTAATAAAACCAGATAAATCCTGGGTACTAGAAGCAATGTCTCCATACCCTCATTCAACTGAGACATCGAAGAGGATAAGGTAGACGCGACTTCTTGTATATTGTTCTCTAGCTCCAAGTTTTTGACCAGAATCACAATAGCAACAACCTCAGATTGCTCATCAAGAACAGGCGTTACGATACCTTTAGCAGGAACACCAAATGCATGAGGTGGAGTGATCGAAACGAAAGGCTTTTTCGTTCTTATTACTTTTTCAATTCCTTCGTTAAGATCAACCTTCATCCCAACTTCGAAACGGGTTTTTAATTTAATACCATTTACATTTGCCAACACATCCATTGTACGAACGTCGATAACTGCAACTGCAACGTCCTCCCCTAACATCTCTAAAAAACTGGGAAGTGTTTCAATAAAGGCATGAAGATTTTTGATTTGCAAACTAATCTACTCCTAGAGTGTGATGTTTTTGATGATAGAATCTCTACTCAACTGAGCTCTTCACTTACTTCTAAATATCTACCGATATGAAGTAACTTTTCTATTCGGGCATTTACCAAGTCATCAGGTGGAACTTCATTTACATGATTGAGATGTTTATTAATATATTGTTTAATGATATCTGCTTGGCTATCAATATCTTTATGTGCTCCACCTCTTGGCTCGGGAATTATCTCGTCAATTATTCCGTACTCCATTAGATCGTTAGAAGTTATTTTTAAAGCTTCAGTGACTTCTGACACCCGCCCTGCATCCTTCAATAATATTGACGCAGCAGCATTTGGAGATGCCACAGCATATACAGCGTTTTCCAGCATTAACAATTTATCTCCAACACCTAGGGCTAAAGCACCTCCGCTTCCTCCCTCCCCAATGACAATATTAATAATTGGTACCCTCAACTTCGACATTTCAAGAAGATTTATTGCTATTGCTCCAGATTGCCCCCGCTCTTCGGCAGCCATCCCAGGATAGGCGCCAGGCGTATCAATAAACGTAATTATAGGTCTTTTGAATTTTTCAGCCTGTTTCATTAACCTTAAAGCCTTGCGGTATCCTTCCGGATGGGGCATACCGAAATTTCGTTTTAAGTTATCTTTCATATCCTTACCTTTTTGATGACCAATTACAGTGACCGCTGTTCCATTAATTCTAGCCACCCCGCCAACAATAGCATTATCATCGCCAAATAATCGATCACCATGTAATTCAATGAATTTTTCAAATATTCTGTCAAAATATTCTAAAGTCGATGGTCTCAATGGATGTCTGGCAATTTGCAACCTTTGATAGCCCGATAAACTCTTGTATATCTCTTCTTCGACCTTGTTGTAGCGTTCTTCTAATCTTTGAACTGCTTCCCTTAAGTCATATTTTTTTTCTGCAGCAAATGATTTAAGATCAATAATCTGTCCTTTTAATTCTAATAATGGCCGTTCAAATGGCAGTTCATATGACATTATAAAAGCACCTCTTAGGATCTTGACTTTTGGATAAAATAAGATTATGTTATGCCGTTTGAATTTATATGCAAATCTATAATGTCTTTAATTGTATCTCTTAGATTTCTCCTATGAATTACACCATCTATTTGACCATGTTCGAGATAAAACTCAGCGGATTGGAAGTCCGGTGGAAGTTTTTGTTGGATTGTTTGCTCAATTACGATCCGCCCTGCAAATCCAAATGCAGCCCCTGTTTCAGCAAAGATATAATCACCTAACATCGCAAAACTAGCAGAAACACCGCCAAACGTTTGATCAGTAATAATTGAGATGTATAATCCCCCTGAGTCGCTAAACCGCCCAATTGCTGCGCTTGTTTTCGCCATTTGCATTAAACTAAAAATGCTCTCCTGCATTCGGGCTCCACCAGAGGTAGAAAAGATAATTAATGGAACTTTTAACTCCAGTGCTCTATTTACAGCTCTAACTATTTTTTCTCCTACTACTGAACCCATCGTGCCTGTAAAAAAGTCATAACTCAACAAAGCGATAATCACAAGGAAACTTCCAAGCTTGCCCTCACCTGTTATGATTGCGTCATTTAATCCGGAAGATTGTTTGGCTTTATCCAGTTTCTCCTTATACCCTACAAAATTAAGTGGATCATCGGAAGTCAAAGCTCCATCAAATTCTTCAAATATACCCTCATCCAAAAATAATGATATTCTTTCTCTGGCGGTTAAACGAAAATGATAGCTGCAGGAGCTACACACATTTAGATTCTTCTCCAATTCCTTTGTATAAAGGATAGAATTACATTTCGGGCACTTTTTCATTAAGCCGTTAGGAATAACATTTTCTCTTTTAATCTCTTGACGTTGTGGTACAACAGCAAATTTTTTTATTAGAAATAAAATCTCTGAATGAAATAATACTCACCTCACTAGTTGGGCTTCCTTTAATCATTGTTTCCATGTGTTCAAAACGCACTTTTCGGATCACAATCACCAGAATTTCGCCCTTCAGGAACGAAGTATAAAATAAGATTAAGTTCTGTTCAATAAACAGAAGGGGTGAATGTGTCGGTTACGGAACACCTTTAATAATTGTGTTGATAAAATATAAGAATTCAGACAAATAAAAAAGCAGACCGATTTATTTTTAAATCGACTGCCTTCTTAATTTATCTTAATAATTAGAACATCTTCTTTCTCCATAGTGTCAATCCGATCCAAATCACAAAAATTAATGCTATTACCAATGTAATAATCCATGAAAAGGGTTCATTAACAGCAATAGGTAAGGTAACATTCATGCCAAAGAAACTAAATACAAGTGTAGGCAAAGTTAAAAAAACTGTCATTAACGTAAGAGTTTTCATTGTTTTATTTAATTCATTAGATATTAGCGAAGAATATGACCCCGTGATACTGTCCAAAATTCTTGTATATAATTCCGTGGTCTCAATCCCTTGATTAATTTCAATTCTTACATCTTCTAGAAGATCTTTGTCATCTTCATACAACTTTACGGAGTTGGTACGAAATAGTCTCGTAATAACAACCGCATTAGCTTTTAATGAAGTAAGAAAATAAACTAAACTTTTTTCAATATCCATTAGATCATAAAGTTGCTTGCTAGTTAATGAATCACGCAAATGACTCTCTATTTTGAGACGTTGTTTGTTGAGCAGTTTTAATTTTTCTATATACTTAGTTGAAATTGACAATAATATCTCTAATGCAAAACGATTCTTCATCGAGGTGTTAACATTTTTCTTGATTATATTTTCTAAAGAGTTAATCGATTGGTTACAAACCGTAACAATGTAATCCTTACCTAAAATTATTCCAATAGGAATGGTAATATAAGAATCAAATTGATGGTTATTAACATCTATAGTTGGAAAATCATTAATTATTAATGTACAATTCGTATCTTCATCATATTGAATCCGAGCACTTTCTTCTAAATCTAACGGATCTTCTAAAAACTCAATTGGGATATTACAAAGCTGAGATACATATTGAAGCTCTTCCTTAGACGGTGCGGTCATATTTATCCAGCTACTCTTTTCGAAGTTTTCTCTTATTTCCAGAATTCCATTACGAGAGGATTTATAGATAATCAACATCTTAAATCACTCCTTTCTATTTTAAATCTGAATTCTTATGTTAATCCAATGCCACATCGAGAATCATCATTAATACAAAACCAACCATTAAACTCATAGAAGCCAGATCCTTATTTCCTTTTTCTTGTGAGCTTGGAATCACTTCTTCAGCTACAACAAATATCATTGCTCCAGCTGCAAAGCTCAATGCATAAGGTAATAATGGTTCAATAAATGCGACGGTAAATGCACCAATGACTGCGGCTATAGGTTCGACCATACCTGAAAATTGTCCGTAAAAAAAGCTTTTTCTGCGAGACATTCCTTCACCTCTTAAAGGCATTGAAACCGCCACACCTTCAGGAAAGTTTTGAATACCGATTCCGAGAGCAAGTGTTAAGGCACCTGCTAATGAAGCTTCCGTTCCCCCATTTGCAAGTGCACCGAAAGCAATCCCGACAGCTAACCCCTCTGGGATATTATGAAGGGTGATGGCAAGGACCAACAGTGTACTTCTTTTTCTTTCTTTAGGATAAAGCCCTTCCGCCTCTCTAAGAGGAGTATTCGGATGAAGATGAGGGATAATCTTATCAATTCCCCATAAAAATATCCCACCTAATAAAAATCCAGATGCTGCTGGAAACCAAGCTCCTATGGCATGGTACTCTGACATTTCGATTGCGGGTCCCAGCAAAGACCAATAACTGGCTGCAATCATTACACCTCCTGCAAACCCTAACATACTATCTAATAATCGCTGGTTTATTGTTTTGGTTGCGAAGACGATTGTAGCCCCTAACGCAGTCATTCCCCACGTAAATAAGGTGGCTATGAATGCTTGTGTAATAGGATTAAAATTTTGAAAAAAAGTAACCATAAGAAGGCATCCTTTCTATATAACCCTATTTTGATTAGAACTAAAATGTTTCTATCAGCAAACAGTTTAGTTCTAATCAAAAAAATAGTCAATTATTTAAGAGGCCCGACCCTAAGCCCAATAGTCCGGGCAATTTAGCCCGGACACCGGTCATCTAACTTTCTGTTGTTTCACTAATCTCTCTTGGGAATCACCGGTACCAAAAGGAAAGAATCATACACTCCACCGGCATAAACCGAATGAGTTCCTTTGTTCACTGTATCGTGGTGTCCATAACCCCTTGAGCCTGTCGGGTTGTCATCTATAATGATGTCGCTGCCTTTTAAGACCAGCACCAGACTTTCCCCACTATTGAGGAATATGCTTGAAGGCAATATTTCAATTTCTACCGGCACAATTTCGCCTTTGTTAAGCTTTAATAATCTCTTATGCTTAAGTACTGGCTGATAAGGAGTAGATCTCTCAGTATCCAACTCTCTATGGGAAATCCTCAGCCATCCGCTAGCCACCTGACCGTTTTCAATATGATTAAAGTCGGGCAGGAAGACTTCATTGCCGCGTCTGTCGTACTTCTTAATGCCGACAAAAATATCCATATCATCTGTGTCATCGGCCGAGACCCAAAGCTTGAGCTTCATATTTCCGGTAATCTCGATGTCTTTGTCAGCGGTAAATGTAAACCTTAAATCACTGTTTTCTGTCTGACCGGGCTCGGCATTATAGTTGAGTGTAGTTTCGTTCTGAACAGCGGTGTGCTGCAGGGACATTTTCTCGCCATTCAGATAATGTTTGGAATATAAGGTTTGGGAGATCGGCCATTCATTCGCGTTGGAAATGTGCCCCTTGTAAAATTTCTCCATAACCTCATAGCGTACCCGAGGCGTATCCATCCAATCATTCTCAATGCCTTTCAGGAAATAATCGAAGAACTCCTTCTGTTGTTCCAGCGATTCACGCAAATAGTAGGTTTCCCATTCCTTGCGGCCATGAACCAGCAGCCACTTGTCTTTGGATGAAGCCTGTTTAAATCCTTCAAAGGTGCCGCGGCAATGCAAGCCTTGGGTGGACCAGCTGGCGCAAACAAACATAGGGACCTTGATATCGGCCAATTTGACTTGTCTTTCCTCCCAGTGTTCATCGAGCAACGGATGCTCCTTTTGCGCTGCTACCATATCTTCTACATTATTATTGGGCCACCGGCCTTTCAATAACTTCTCGAAATCCGATGAGAAAACCGTTTCCGGTATTCCGCCGTGAAAGTACCATTCCCGGTACAGATCAGATGTACCTTCCCATGGGATGATCGCCTTCAGATGAGGTGGATTCATAGCAGCCACCCGCCATTGGGTCATGGCTAGATATGACACACCGTTTAGTCCTACATTGCCATCGCTCCACTCCTGAACGCCGGCCCATTCGATGACTTCATAATAATCTTGAGTTTCCGTTTCCGTCCAAGGATAGAGATCACCCTCCGAATTTGAACTCCCCCGCGCTGCGATTTTTACCAGTACATAATCGTTTGGCACCCAAAAACCGGGATCAGGTGACTCAAACGGCGTATAAAGAGATGTTACGATACTACCTAACGTCGGCCAAACTTGACGAAAAATATCATAGGGAGGTAAGCCATCTTTATTATATGGATCCATGCTCATTACTACCGGGAACTTCCCTGGCTTATCCGGACGAAATACATTGACGTAGATTGTGATCCCATCCCGCATTTTGATGGGAACATCCTTTTCCATGATCACCTCTTGATTTCCATATTGCGCAGTAGTCATTACTATTTTGTTCAAACCTGGTTTAGTATCATTGGGATGTGTCGGTTTTAGGTCAGGGCGACCCAGAAATTTATTCATTTATATTACTTCCTTCCATAAGAAATTATTTGTTGTAAGCTCTTTTAGCTTGAAATCAGTATTCCCAATTTTGAGCAAAATACGGTTTATGCCGAATTTTTTAATATTTTTCGTTAATATGTTGTCTGTACCGCCTCCTAAATGTTAAGGTATAATAACGAACAACCTGTTGTTTATTACATTTCAAAGTATAAAATAGGATTAGGATCTGCTCAATAATCAGAAATGCACAATGTGTCGTTAATGGAACACCTTTAAGCATTGTGTCGGTTAAAATTAAGGAGGGATTTGCTTGCGCAATATTAATGCTGATCTACGTGTCATTCGGACAAAAGAATCCATACGACATGCACTGGTAGAATTAATAAATGAAAAGGGTTTTGAAGCAATTACGGTTAAAGACTTAACAACTAGAGCGAAAATTAATAGAGGTACATTTTATGCACATTATCAAGACAAATTCGATTTAATGACTAAATGTGAGGAGGAAATTATGCTTGATTTGTCAAGGCTTACGAAACAAAGCTACCCAAGTGTTATTGCCGCACTTGAGACTGACTCTCAGACGTTAAATCCTTTTTCTTTCACCGTTTCATTATTTGAGTATTTAAATGTTAATAGCGGATTTATGAAGGCTGTGTTAGGTCCAAAAGGGGATTTATCTTTTCAAACTAGATGGAAGAAATTCATGTGGGACACACTCTATGGAAATAATCCAAACGCATTTATGAAGGAAGAGAATCTCCTAGTTCCAGGACAATATTTAGCTGCTTATATGGGAACTGCAATCATAGGGGTCATTCAACAATGGCTGGAAAGTAGCACGAAAGAGTCTCCTCTTGAAATGGCTCGTATTCTAACGATTATTTCGGTTAAGGGTCCCTTCTTTGCAGCTGGTTTAAAAAAATAATCACTTAAACAAAGCGCCGCCAGTACCTAATAAAGGGATGGCGGCGTTTTTTCAAAATATCATGTACGAGCTATACATTTAATGAATACGAAGCAGCCTATGCTATTTACATATACAAACAGACAATTTAACAGAACGTTGTGTATAAGCTATAGTCAATTCATAACAAAGAAAGGGGAAACAATTATGGAACAAAAACTTGCACGCTCCGTCTCAATTATTGGAACAAGCACTCTTCCTCAGAGATATTTTGATGATCCTATGTATGAAGGCCTTTCCATCTATGAACTTTGGGCTTGTGCCTGTCATCAGGCAATGGAGGACGCCGGAGTCAAGCCACGCGACATTGATAAAATTGTATATTCACAGATGGCCAATTATGTAACCGCTGGCAATGTGCTAGCCATGGTCGGCACTCTGGAGGAATGGATCGGTTTGGCTGGAAAGCCTATCATTCATATCGAACAAGCCTGCGCCAGCGGCTATATTGCTTTTATGGAAGCATGCAATGCTGTTGCATCAGGCAAATGTGACATTGTCCTGGTTGCAGGAATTGAAACCCCAAAACACTTCAATTCAAGAAATCAACCAGCACATATGATCCGTCCTATTGCTGAGTATGAAGAGTGGTGGTCTCCAGGTAGAGCGTTATTTGACACTACTTATTATCGTTTTGACGGTGTTAGCGATAACTTGCTTACTGATGAGCAAGCAAGACTCTATATGAAGAATTATGGCGTTTCTGAGGAAACCATTGATGACACATATAACGCTATGGCAGTCAATCTTCGTCGTAATGCTTCGCGGAATCCTCGTGCTGCTGAAAGACGTGAGTTTGCTGAAATCGCTAAAGAAAATGGCTTTGACGATGTTATGGAATATATGAGATCTGAGGAACACAATCGTAAGATCACCCGCTTTATTCGCAAGAGAGGCAGTGTTCTTCACAATGTAGCTGCTGGAGCTATAGTTGTATGTTCTTCTGATATCGCTAAGAAATTTAGTCAGAAACCGATTGAGGTTATTGACTTTGCGAGCTCATCTAATACACAGAGATTCCCTTACTGTTTCCATCAGATGAATGTCGATGTTCGTGATGCCCTTTACAAAGACGACATTGATCCTAATGAACTCGATTTAATGATAACTACAGTTATGACTTCGGGTGAGCAGCTCGATAGCGCTGAAGTATTTGGTTATCTGCCTGAAGGTAAGGGTTACCAGTATGAATTGGACGGCAGAACATGTTTCGATGGGGATAAGCCTATTAACCCGCACGGGGGCGACCTTAGCTTTGGTCATGCCTTTGGTGCTTCTGGCATCAATATGCTTAGCGAAGCTATTCTCCAAATGCGCGGCGAAGCTGGAGACTGTCAAGTCCAAAAAGATGTACGAAAATGCTTGGTACGCGGCATGGGTGGCGGTCACACCACTGTTGGTATCATCCTTGAGACTAAGGAGTAAGAAGGAGGAATTTAGATATGTTTAAACTGCGCCCAATATTGAAAACTTATTATGATGCACTTGAAGAAGGTAAGGTTCTGGGAATGAAGTGCCAGGAATGTGGAGATGTTGTATGGCGTCCCCTGCCTACCTGCCAGAAGTGCGGCAGCACCGATTTGGAATGGTTTGATATGGGTGATGAAGCCACAATTGATGAAATCATCTTTGAAAATACCAATCTGAAAGGCGATTATACCTTCGCAAAAGCTAATCAGAATTTCGTAAATAAAGAGCCTTACTGCATATGCGTTGGACACTTTGAAGGCGGAAACCTCTTTCATGCAGCATTATATGGTGTAAACGAAGATAATGTGGATGAAAAGATCAGCATGTTGCCTATTACCGCCAAAGTAGAGTTTATTCAAATGGATGGCGGCTTTAAATCTGTTGGATTCAGAATCAAAGATTAGTTAGGTTACCCCGTTAAGTTATATTCTCTCTGCTCATTAATGTGATATTTTTCACTACATTTTCCGAATGAATGTAAAAACTCCGCAACCGGAATATACAGTTTGGTTGTGTAACCAAGGGCTTGGAAGCCTTCCGTCTTCCAAGCCCCCCTTTTTTCTTGCTCTATTTTGTGCGTTCATTGAAACTCATTAATTCAGAAACAAATACCGGAATGATTGGATTTGTGTTCTCTCTTTTAAATGCAAATACGAAATCCAAATCGTTATCAATTCCTTCTATGTTCAATACCTTAATATCATAGGTTTCATCGGGACTATTTATTTTATTTGAAGAATGCAGAAAGGTGATACCTTTGCCTGAGCCCACTAAAAGCAATGCTTTTTCTGCATCATTAACGTAATAGGAAGCATTCGGTGAAAATCCATGTTTCATGCACAGACTGGTAGCATAATCTACTGTAAATGGGGAAACTTTACGCTCAAGCATTATAAAATTCTCATTCGCTAATTCCTTCATATCTATAGAGTCATATTTGGATAGACGGCAGTTCCGAGGAACTGCAATTTGCAGTTTATTCTCTTGAAGCTTTATACATTCGATATTCGGAATAGAATCAATGCAAGTATTTAGGACAAATACAACATCACATTTATCGAATAAAAGATGGTGTCTTAGTTCGGGCGGGCTGCCTTGTGAAAGCGAAAAATCAATGCGCGGATGTTTTTTTGTTACAGATTTCAGCGTATGCTGCATGAGCTTGGTATCAAGAAATCCTTGATATCCTATGCTCAGCAATCCCATTACGTTGCCATCATTATCATCTTCTTGCTTCACGATTTCCCGAATATTATCACATCTTTTTATGATTTCTGTTGCTTCATGCAAAAGGCGGCTGCCTGGCTCTGTCAAAGTCAACGAGTGCCTGCCACGCACAAAGAGTTGCACCCCTAATTCCACTTCAAGATCCAGTATCTGCCTGCTTAAAGTGGGTTGTGATACATATAGGTGCTCAGATGCTTTCGTAAAACTTGAATATTCCGCTACAGAAATAAAATATCTCAGACCCAGTAAATTCATGCGTGAATTCCCCTCTGTGTGAAAAAAACAAAATTAGACTCAGCAACTGAAATAGAATACCAAAAACCTTACATGGCTAGATTATATCTAATTTATTGGTTATAAGAAAGGGAGACAAGATGCAAACGACAAAAAAGAAAATCTATTACGGTTGGTTCGTAGTGCTTGCAGCTTTCATATGCACTCTCGCTTCAACCGGTCTGATGATTTACTCGTTCAGCTTATTTGTAGTACCGATGTCTAAGTCGCTGGATGTACCGAGGACTTCAATTGCTTTGGCTTCGTCAATCTTCACCATATGCATGGGCGTGGTCAGCGCCTACGTAGGCAGCCAGGTCACCAAGGGCAGGGTAAAGATGCTCATTCTCACAGGATTGATCTTGCTGGGGGGCGGAAATGCCCTAATCTCCTTCACGGACTCGCTCCCAGTGTTCTATGTATGTTATGCATTTATAGGCATCGGCAGCGCTTTGACAGGACCGGCAGTGACCAGTACCCTGGCGACAGCATGGTTCGATAAGCGCCGCGGCCTCGCGACAGGCATTATCAGCTGTGGTGCCAGCGTCTGTGCCATATTCGCACCATCCTTTCTCGCTGTCATCATGGACTCATCAGGGGTACGGACAGCTTATCTCGCTAACAGCGGGATCGTAATCGTCTTGCTTCTCATTGCGTTGCTGTTGGTGAAAACGAAGCCCCAGGACATCGGTCTTCTGCCTGATGGGCTAACCCAAGAGGAATTCGATAACTTACCTACCAAGAAACGCCCAACCCTCATTGGACTCACCCGCAGTCAGGCCATGAGAACTCCTGCCATGATTCTTGTTTGTATCGCATTTGCGGCGCTCGGCTTCGGACAGATCGGCGTCATGCAGAACGCGGCCGCTTATTTAAGCGACTTAACATTCAACACGCAAACTGTGGCATCGGCGCTCGGCTTCATCGGTCTATCAGGCGCCGTCAGCACAATCTTCTGCGGATGGTTGGCGGACCGTATCAATCCTAAGCTGGTATTCTGCCTTGGAAACACGCTGTTGCTTGTCGCTACCCTCATCCTCACCTACACTGAGCCGGATTCCGGGTACGGCTGGCTAGTCTCCTATGCCGTCCTGTTCGGCTTCGGCATGGGGATCTGGGCTTCTGCCGTTCCTCTCATCATTATAAAGCTGCTGGGTCCCATGAACTTCGGCGCTATCTGGGGAATTGCTTTCGCCATCCGGTCCATTTTTGGTGACACGGTTGGTGTCCCGACAATCTCGAGAATTGCTGAAACAGCGGGGTATAGGATAGCGTTCTGGGTCGCGATCATCCTCTTAGCCGTATCAGCAGTGCTCATCATTGTTGCCAAGAAGCCGAAGGTGTTTCTCGAGATGGAAGAAGCGGCTGGATTGGTGAATGTTCAGTAAGACTAGAAGATCATATAAAACGTTTTCATTTTATTCGAAGTTCTTGATAAAATATTTCCAAGTTTAAATGACAACTATTAATTTATTGTATTAACTCATCAGGAAAAATGTATTAATTTCGTTTTATTTATGTACTAATATTGGAAAAATACCAGTAACCCTCTTAATTAGAGATTTACTGGTATCTTACCTACTGGTGCTATTTTATAATTATTCCCCATTCTTCATAATCACTTTTTCTGGACAGATTCCTTCATTTCGCCAATGCTCATAGTTACAATTTCATCAAATTGTTCAAGATTATCAATCGACAAATTATGTGTAACCACTATGATGGTCTTATCCTTTAAAAGAAGGTCACGTTGCAATTTTGTAGAATTTTCTTTATCGATCGCTGAAAATGACTCATCAATTAGAATAATCTTCTTATTCATTGCAACCGTCCTTATCAGCTGAAGCATCTGCTTTTCGCCTCCGCTTAAATCTCTTGCATTTTTCTTTTTGGTGATGCTATTGATTTTATCGTTATTAAAATAATCCAATGCATTTTGTACGGACTGCTCCGCATAACTCCCAAATACAGTCGCATTATCTATAAATGTTGCATTGTAGGTATGTTCAAACTGATTGATACACGTCATAATTTTACAGGTATCAGCTCCCAGGATGGGTTTATCATCAATTAAAATTTCTCCACTATCGGGATTTACATACTGCATAAGAAGATTCAATATAGTGGACTTGCCCACTCCGCTTGGACCAACAATTGCATATTTTTTACCCTTCTTAAATTCATATGAGAAATTCTCCAGAGCAAAGTCTCCCAATCTAACAGAAACATCTATAAATTTGATAGTGGAATTGAAATTTATTTGTTCAGGTCTAGAATCATTCTTCTGATATATCAAAGTTAGAAGTTTTTCCTTCGCCTTTCTGGAAGCATTAACATTATTGATTTCTTTCAATAGGTAAGCCATAGGGAAGCAAAAGCTCTGTATATACCCCAAGACCGCAACAGCGATTCCCATTGTTATATGATGTTTATAAAGCATAAAGGCTATAGAGACAAATACAATCAGTTCTAATAAATACATGCTGCTTCCACTTAACACATTTGCAAAAGTCTTAAATAACCCAAACGCATATAGTTTACCTTCCGTATCATTTAGTGTTTTCTTTTGCCTATCTGAAATACTCCTCCTAGTGTCCTCATTAACGAACCGGAATCCGGAAAACAAATCTGTAATCATATCAATATAACCTGCCATGGCAGACAAATGATTGTTTTTTTTCTCAGCCAGACGGTTACCTGTTATTCGGGGCAAAATAATACTGAACAAAGAACTCAAAATTATAATTATTGCCAGCCGATAATCAAGTGTAACCAGAAAGAAAGCATACACACATAATTGTAAAATGGTCTGAATAATAGCAACAATACTCTCTATATATTGCTCACAGGTTTTTATATCATTATTAAAAATTGAAACATATTCAGGAACATCATAGTTCAGAAACTTTGTATAATCTTTATGTAGTATGGAATCAAATAAATCCTGTTTCACTAACAGGTTAAACCTTTGTTCAAGCTTCCATGCATGACTTTGACTTATATACTCAAACAACATTCCCACAACAATAGCACCAGCGTAAGCTAAAATTAAAACAACAATACCTTTTATCCCTTTAGAAAAGTCATAGTCGAATAATAATTTCAGTATGTATGGCATACTTGCCAGACCGATAATGGATATAAGAGCAGCAAGAATTTTTGTAAGTATAACGTACTTGAGTTTAAAAACGTAGTTTTTCATTTTGCCTCCTGCTTAAAATGAAAGGCAGTAAGAAAAACCCTTTCTTACTGCCTTTGTTTTTGTTATACCCAAGTTATCTTCGGTTACAGCGCCACAATGGACTTGCATTCTGTTTTATTATTTTTGTATGAATTCCGTTGATTTCATCTAACTCAATTATTGTGTATTTAAGGTAATGTTATCCATACCATTTTTTATCTTATACAGACTATTTCTATTTCTTTATCCTTTCCTTAGATCTTACATAAAAATTTTGTACCGCTAAAATTCCAGATCCGTATAATCTATCCATATAAAAACAAAAGCAACCTCTCCGTAGACAAGTCGCTTTTCAAACCATTTTTTTTAATGGGTACTGCTTTGTAATTGTCGTTCATCTTCAACGCTTCACCTTATAAAACTCATGATACAGCTTCATGAGCGCCCTTTTCTCTATTCTTGAAACATAACTCCGACTTATCCCCAGCTCCTTCGCAATCTCCCGCTGCGTCCGCTCTTCCCCGCCTGTATCCAACCCAAACCGTCCAACCACAACTTCCTTCTCCCGGTCGTCCAGAATATCAAGGTTCCGGTAGATTTTACTCTTCTCAATATTCAAATCCACTGTCAACAGCAGATCGTCCGCTCCCGAGCCCAAGATATCTATCAAAGTAATTTCATTTCCCTCTTTGTCCGTTCCAATAGGATCGTGCAGCGACACGTCCTTGCGGGTTTTCTTCAGTGAACGGAGATGCATCAGGATCTCATTCTCAATACAACGTGCAGCAAAAGTGGCCAGCTTCGTCCCTTTGTTGGGGCGGTAGCTTTCAATGGCTTTGATGAGTCCGATCGTACCGATCGAGATTAGGTCCTCCATGTCTTCGCCGGTGTTATCGAATTTTTTGAGGTTGTGGACACGATACGATGTAAATTATTCCAACTGTAGTAACCCGACTAATAATAAGGTGTGTGGCCCGGGACGGGTGAAAGACGGCTGCGTATCCATCTGCTGGCAGCTATACTTGAAACTTCATAGAGGTAATATTGCTATCGCCAGTTTCCTGTATATAGTGCTTTAGTGCTTGTTCGATATACGGATACAACCTATCCCCCATGATCCCAGTGTACACAGAATTGGAGTAAGGGACTTGTTACCTCTGACCATTTTTATAAATTAAGTATACTCCTTGGCATATTTCGTTTGCTTGTCGGTATCATCTTTAGTGTTTGCTAATAGGATTGTATATGTAAGCATCATCACTTAGACTCAGAAACTAAATCAGTTGTCATCGTAAAGCCCCTCCCAAGTTAAATTCAAAACACGATTTCACTAAGTGTAGAACATTCGGCTGCAACATAATCCGTAATAGTTAAATTCTCATTAAAGGCTTCAAGAGAGAAGGAGCATTCATCTACCTTATCCCGGCGTAAGGGAGTATCCCTTATTTTGTCGTTTTCCCTCATTTCAATCATGTTATTGTACTCTTTCACTTGAGCCTCATCGGTTAATGCAAGAGGAAAATACAGAGTTATAGTCCCCTCATCTATTTGGTTCTTGTTAAGGAGTTGAATCAGAGACTCAATATTACGCAATTTTTCTACATTCTCTGAATTCGGCTTATTCTCCACCTTCCAATAGGTAAACACATTGAATTGAAGGGGCTCATTCCGATAATCCGGCAAGTAATTTTGCCAATCGGATGTCTTTATATAAGGGATTTCGTATACTTCTGAGTAGTAGTTCGCGTCTTCGTAGTCAACGTCGTAATAATAGAGGCCCGTTGTTAAAACAGAATCCAGAATGGGGCCAAAGGATCGGTTAAGCACATAGTTTTCATGATAAACCTTTGACTTCTTATGATAGACATCAATATTGAATACGGTATCAGGACTATCATTTGGGTAGGCTTTCATGGTGGAAAACCCAAGAGTCTGCTTGAATAAAACTGTATCTTTTTTAACCGTAAAGGTTTCCCCATACTTATTCATTAAATGCTTTTCTGCTAACCGACTTTCTTTTTGCTCACTGTAAAACAGATTTTCGAACATCTGACTCCCCCCCAGCAGCAATAAGGGTAAGACGAAGATCAATACAATCACAAGACATGCTACAGCAATTCCAACGGATAGAGTTTTCACTTTCAACTCAGTTCTCCATTTCTAAATGAATTTCCCATAAACAATGACTCTCACTATCTATAATTTCGTTGTCCATCCTCTCCTTGATATTATTTTTTGTATAGGTACAGTACATGCCCGGTAAGATGTAAATTTGTTCTCACAGGAGAAGTACATGATCTTCGATCTTACTGCGTTCTTAGTTCTGATATGTAGCCTCACAAGTTACTTCCCATATTCGGCGAACTAAAACTACAGAATCCTTTTAAGGAAATTACTAACATATTTGTTATAACGATCATTGTCGAAATCTATTATTTTTCACAAAATTCTCTACTAATCTCAACTATTTAAAACAAAAACAAGCAACCACTATTCTCCCAGTAATTGCTTGCTAAAAATACGTTAGAAGTTCAATATTGAGCCAATGCTTAAATGGTATCTCTTTTTTAAATTTACAGCTTGAGATCAAACCACATCGTTGAATTACCGTTCTTTGACGCACCGTAAAATCCGTTCTCGAGTTTTGATCTAACACTTCAAGAACTTTCCAACTGGATTGTACACCTCTATAGTGGGGACTTTACTCCATTGCGGTTGGCATTTGTCCTTCATCTTGGTTCTTATAGATACTTTTACAAAGTTCCACATATTCTTAATCCGTGGCCATTTATGATTCCTCCTTTTAGTTCGTATTAATGCATTCACTGCTGGCAACGATGTCTTCCTCTGCCTGGATGTTTTCGTAATTATTAATCACACACGTACCGCCAAATTGCTCACTATGTTTTTCGTGATAATCATGGATATCCTGTTTCTGCATTCCCTCTAAATCAGGAGGATACATCATAGGGTATAAAACGAAATTCACCGCTCTTATTTGGTTAGTTTTAAAACTTTTAATTATGGAATAAATCTGAGTTCTGCTTGTTTTATCAGAAAACGCCAAATAGATATTAATGGTTACATCATGAGGATTCTTAATGAAAACATTGTCCCGATAGTCCTGATCCTTATTCGCCGATGATAGCGGAGAACTGGAAAATTCCACTTCATAAATAGTGTCGCCATTTACAAAGGGCGCTATCAAAGGGTTAGCCCAAGACCTTAAAAGATAATCATTTCGAGGTTCGCCACTTAATGTCTTAAACGTATTGAAAACAATATTATCTTTTACAGACAGCACCCTCCCCTCATACCCCTCATATAGCAACTTGGTTCCTTCAAAGGAAATAATCTTAAATGATTGATTATATCTTTCTTTTAGAAAACTGCGTGTTTCTCGTTTCGCTTCCCATTTATCAGAGAGGATTTCAGGCGTTAAAAAAACGCCGAAGAATAAAGGATTAATGACAAACAAATAAATTATAGGAACCAAAATGCATATAATTATCCAAAGAGGGACTTTCAGTCCGTTTTTCACTTAGAAACTCCTTTCTCAATTGCTGTGTTTCAAAATTCACCCCAACATTCTGTAAACCAATTAACTTTATCTCCCATCATTCCGGTTTCAGAATTGAGATATGCAAAAAACTTAATCTTTTCATTGCTTTGAAGATGTAAATTCAATTGATAGTCACTTGTATTCCAAGTGTATTCAATAGTGTCCACAACAAATTCTTTATGGTACTTATTTTCCAGATAGTTCAGCATGTTTGATTTTACTTGTGTTATCTGTCATTGATGGTTGTCGGAAACAACCTGACAATACTAGAATAAATGACAAAATTAATAGTAAACGAATTACAGTAGATTTCACGGCCTCACCTCAGCTTCAATAAAGTCAATAGCTCACCACATATACTGTGATCCAATCCATTTTATTTCTTTTGGTTATATTCTGAAAGACCAGCTTGTCTCCTTATGCTCCATACACAGAATGAGTTCAAGGTGATAATGATGAGCAGGGCTATTGATTAAAGGATATACGAGAACAAACATTTGAATAAATCAGGAAGCCCACGGGATTTCAGTAAGTAATAAATACCATTCCATGTTCATCAATAGCAATGAATGGCTTATTTGCTTTGATTTCCCTCTACTTGAACAACTGCTGTACTCATTTGTTTAACATCCTTTGTCTTTTAGTAAAATATACCTATGTAATATACCTCTAAATATTAGACAAATAGTACCATACACTTCACATCTATTTTTGTCGAATTATGCAATCAAGGAAAATATTTGTATGAATTGTGAGGGGATTATTAATATTTATTTCTGTACTCGTAAATAAATGTTTTAAACCGTATCAAAATAAGCTCCACCACGGGCATCTGTTGAAGAATAAGTATATGAAAATGAATAATAAGTAGTTTGGAGAAAACATATAAAAAAGCAAGCAAAGTCCGCATCAGCGGTGCTTGCTTACTTTTTTTGTGATTTACTGAGGATTTTTCAACTATTCGAAGCAGTCCAAGATTAGGTCAGTACTTGAAAGGACATCCCCCATTTTTTTCAGTTACCGCTTCACCTTATAAAACTCATGATACAGCTTCATGAGCGCTCTTTTCTCAATCCGCGACACATCACTCCGACTTATCCCAAGCTCCTTCGCAATCTCCCGCTGCGTCCGCTCTTCCCCACCTGTATCCACCCGAACCTCCCAACCACAACTTCCTTCTCCCGATCATCCAGAATCTCCAGGTTGCGGTATATCTTGCTCTTTTCAATATTATGATCTACTGTGAGCAGCAGATCATCGGCTCCTGAACCCAAAAATATTTATCAACGTAATTCCATTCCCCTCTTTATCCGTTCCAATGGGTTCGTGCAGCGAATAATAAGGATTTTTGATTCCAACTATATCGGCGATTTGATACGCCTTCCAGTCCGTGTTATTAAGTAGCTTTACTGCCTACTCCAAAACGTTTCGAAAGGATTAGTGTGGTAAGGGCGCTCTGTCGCCCAAATTCAGGGGTGGTAGCTTCTTTGTTTTGGGAGATCGACAATCTCCATTATGAACCAACCACTTTATCCAATGCCAAAACATGTACTTCTTTGTATGTCATCATAACGCTCCTCTATAGTAAAGTCTCTGATACCTCAAATCCTCCTTTCTCAGGAGAAAATTTTCAAAAAAAAGCAACTCATCCGCAGACAAGTCACTTATTAAAGCCGTATAACAGCAACTTACTCAGCGCCCTATCGAGTTTTCACAAAGAAAAAGCCAGCCAGAAATCAACGAATTCAAGTTTGCTATGTACAGTCCAGCGCCCATCTTCGGTTTTGTCCATACGCATCAATGTATCAACTTGAACCTTCACCAGCTTACCGTCATCATCCACATCTGTTTGCAGTTCAGACACATAAACAACAGCATGATCAGCAGACAAATAAGGAATAAAAGTTTCTGATGCGTCCTCCTTATTATAAAGAGACGATTGATAGCACAGTGCATTCTCATATCTCACACCGGCAGCTGCTTCAAATTCATTGATATAGACCGGTGAGGTCGATTGAAGAATGGCCGCAGCATTATCATCCTTCCAAGCCTGACTATATTTCTCCAGATCCGCCATAACCGAAGCAGCCTCTTTTGCCTTCAGAGCGACCGCAGCGCCTTCTTCTCTAGCACCTTCAGCCATCTCATATCGGGTATTCCCCATATAGAACCCGGATAGCTTCCAATCCTTCTTTTTTTTCGTGACAAGTAATGTGAAGTCGATTTCCCGATTAAAGACGGCGGATGAAGATACATAAGATACCTTTACAAGGGCATGATTTTCACTGAGATAAATAATATCGTTGACCTTAAAGCTGGAAGTCAGCAAGGGGAGGAAATTAAACGCCACACCAATCTCCGGTTCAAATCCTCTGTAATCCTCCCAGCCCGAGTCGCTGAAGATTTCACGTGTCGGATTGAATTGGCCTTCCTTGAAAAAGGCATCGAGTACAGGTGAGATTTCCTCCGATTTTTCAGATATTTTTTTCGTTAAGCGAATGATTTGCTCAGCTTTATTGAACTGTACCTTGTACCCTAATAGCTCACCAATGGAGCGGACAGGAATATGTGTCAGATTCCCGGTTCGCCGGACTGGCACCGAAAGCGTCCAATTCTTGCCTTTATATGATACCTTCTTGCTGTCTAACCATAGTGTAAGGAGCGGCTCAGATTCTCCGCCATCAAACACCTGAATTCTTCCTGTGTTGTGATCCAGCTCTACAGTCATTCCCAGAGACTCGAAAAAAAATCGATAGTAGATTAGAGCTGTTCCATTTTCCATGTACATAGAATCTAAACTGACCAGCGTCACACCATTGATCTCAATATAAATGTCGGGATTTTCTGTTGCGGCGAAGCTTGGTTTGGAGATCACCAAAAACAGCATGCAAGCCAACAAAAAAATAAAAACTTTTTTATTCATAGTACTTCTCCCTTCGAATCTCTCACGATCCGAATAGTACCACAGGACCACTAAATACTTTGTCGAACTTTGTATTCCCATTAAAAAAGTTGAAGAAAAAAGGGGAGGACCCAAAGCCATGAAATGGTTACTTGGATCATCCCCTTGTTGTTTTAAATAAGATCAATGCTTGTCAATCTACCGCTTCACCTTATAAAACTCATGATACAACTTCATCAGTGCCCTTTTCTCAATCCTCGAAACATAACTCCGGCTTATCCCAAGTTCCTTAGCAATCTCCCGCTGCGTCCGCTCTTCCCCGCCAGTATCCAGCCCAAATCGTCCAACCACAACTTCCTTCTCCCGATCATCCAGTATCTCTAAATTCCGATATATCTTGCTCTTCTCAATATTAAGATCTACTGTGAGCAGCAGATCGTCGGCTCCAGATCCCAATATATCTATCAACGTAATTTCGTTACCCTCTTTGTCCGTTCCAATGGGATCGTGCAGCGACACGTCCTTTCGGGTCTTTTTCAACGATCTTAAGTGCATGAGGATCTCATTTTCAATACAGCGTGCAGCAAAAGTGGCCAGCTTTGTCCCTTTGTTGGGGCGGTAGCTTTCAATGGCTTTGATGAGTCCGATTGTGCCGATCGAGATTAGGTCCTCCATGTCTTCGCCGGTGTTATCGAATTTTTTGAGGTTGTGGACACAATACGATGTCATTTAATAAAGCAACTTATATTGCAACATTAAATATATTCAAATTCAATTTCTACAATTGACATTGAACTGGAACTGACTCTGCTTTTAAACTTCTCTTCAGCCTTCCCTTGATGACCTCTACGGTTACCATTTCGTCAATAACTTTATATCATTTCATTTAATCTCCTAAGTTCTTCGTTCCAGCAATGCTCATCACTTAACTCACCAGTATGTTCGACCATGTAAACTAATTAAAAAAGGCGCCCCTTATAATATTCATCGGTTCACCCTTAGGGGTGTTTATAATGTCCTATAAGGGGTACATTTCATCTCAGCAGAAGGTGGTTTTTGTTCCTATATGAGATTGATGGAAATATACCATTTCCTTCTAATACTTTAAATTATCCGCGAGCAACATCGTGAACAACAGAGCCGCAAGCTCCTGCTTGTTTAAATCCCGCTGCGAGCCATAATCGAAGGAACCGTTCGATTCGGTCACCTCCGGACCGTGAAGCTTCAAGTTCATAACAGATTTGACGGCATC
The DNA here is from genome assembly GCF_000757885.1 of Paenibacillus wynnii. NCBI lineage: Bacteria > Bacillati > Bacillota > Bacilli > Caryophanales > Paenibacillaceae > Paenibacillus > Paenibacillus wynnii. The sequence continues at coordinate 583,848 of NZ_JQCR01000002.1, forward strand.
GACGGCCCACTTTGACGTGCCGGGCGCGAGCGCAACCGTGGGATCTGGCACTTTAAGTCCTAATCCCGCGACAAGTCGGATGAGGATGACGGCAGCCTCTTCGCGGCGGATCGGACGGTCCGGTTCGAACAAGCCGCCCCCGGTTCCATTCAGTAGGCCTATCTCCGCAGCCACTTGAATATCTTTTCGGTACGGAGAATCTTCAATGTCTGTGAACGAAGACGGGTTGACTGATCCCTGAATACTTAATAATGCGGTAACCGCATGGATAAACGCTCCGCGTGTGACTGCTTGTAGTGGTTGAAACGGCTTTGACGGATCGTCTGTCAAGTAACCAAACGACTGCAAGCCGAGTATGTAACTAGCATACGGATGATCGACCGCTATGTCTGGAAATCCGGCCGAATCCTCCGACATTTTGGCTGCATAGGTGACGTAATTAGTGTATTTCAGGTAGATGATGCGGCCGTCGGCATCCGTCTTGAATGCGAGTGGCTTGCCCTCTTCATCCAAGAACAATAGATCGTTCACCTGCTTTAGCTCGTGGCGACCGTTTAAGTTACTCACGATCAGGACACCTTTACCTGCGGCTTCTACTTTGGCAAGAAATTTGTACCGTAAATCGGAATACAGGCCTTCGAATTTAGCAAGATCGTCTTCGGACTGCGGCTTGAAGTCCTTCGGTCCGAACGTAGATTTGCCACCAGCATAATAATGATCCATAAATGCGGTAAACAGGTCAACGCGCAGCTCCTCATTCATACTGTATGAAACGAAGACACCCGTTTTGCGGTCTGGCAGCAGCCACAGCAACGAACTGAAACCGAGAAGATCGCCACCTTTGGAGATTACGTATTCTCCGTTCGTTTTGGACTGAACAACAGGCGCTTCAAAGCCGTATGTCGTATCCGGCCAATCTGGATGGATGGCCATGTGGTAGGTCGACATCGCCTTCACCGATTCGGGCGACAGGATAACGGTGCCGTTAGCCGTCCGGCCATCATTCAGCAAAGTTTTCATAAACAGCGCCATATCGGAGGCGGTCGAAATCATGCTGCCCTCTGGCCACTCACTCGGTGAGAAATAGTACACCGGAATGGCATTACCCTCCACATCGTAAGAAGTTGCGAGCCGTCCTACCAAATCCTTAGTCAGGCTAAAGCTACTGGAGGTCATGCCGAGCGGTTGGAACAGATGCTTTTGTATATAGCTCCCGAAGGGCTCTCCGCTTACCTGCTGGACGATGTATCCTTGGAGCTCAGCTGCGAAGTTATCGTACATGTAAGACGTTCCGGGCTTGCGAACGACTGGCGGGAACTGATTGAAGATGTTTTCTTTCAGCGAGATCGGCTTCTGGGAAGCATCGGCCAGGAAGTTGGCATCTGTAGATTCGCGCACTTCAAAACCGGTCGTATGTGTCAACAGATCCCCGATCGTGACAGGTATATCGAAAGGATTGGTTACTTTGAAACCATTCAGGTACTTTTCAATGTTATCCTGAAGCGAAATTTTCCCTTGATCTACGAGTTGCATGACGGCAGTTGCCGTGAACACTTTGGAGACGGATCCAATCCGGTAGGTGGTCTTACTTGCGTCTATCGGCGACTTCGACGTTTGGTCGATTGCACCGTAGCCTTTGGATACGAGCACTTTCCCGTCTTGAACAACGGAAACCGTAATGGACCCGGCCTTTTGTTTGATGGCATCCTTGGCAAAAAAAGCATCCAGGAACGCCTCGACTTCCTTGGCTTCACGAGGTCCGCTCGTAAAATCTTCCGAGGCCGCGGCCTCCTCAGATAACGGAAGTGCGGTGCTATCGAGTGAGGCAAGTTGTTTGACGGCGACAGACGGATTTGATTGCTGCTGCGCGTGCGCGCTTGTTTCTGCAACAAGACTGAGCACCAGCAGAGCGGTCAGGATGCGGATCGTGCGGTGGGTTCGTTTCTTGTCCAACTAAAAACCTCTCCTTGCTTTCATATAATTTCAACTTGTTGTAACCAACAATAATCATAACTCGGACTAGAGCAGTTGTATTCAGACTTGGGGCGGGTTGTATTTAAGACTTGAGGCGGGGCTTAATATAGACTTTAGGTGTGGTTACGAAGTCAGTTGGAGGAAGTTCGTCAGATCCAAAAAAGGCACCCCCAGGTATTCACCAACTGAAATGTATTCTGTCGTATTAAACCATATTGCGTTAAATCTATCGTTCTGATCTTTAGTTGAAGTGATAATAAGTGCATTTTATCTTCTTTTTTCACAACGAAACCAATCACACTCCTATCAACTTCTTGGGGCTACCACTGTTACCTTAATCTCAGAATGTGTGATTAGGATTTATCAGATTGATTGTATCTTGGTAAGAAGCATTAAAGATAGCACACAAAAATTTGGCACACTGCAAACCAGTTTTCACACCGTCTTTACAGAGCATCTTTTAAAAACTAAAGAAACCCAAAAGATTCGTACACCCTATAGGTTTCTATGTTTTTTCACTTTTCAATACACCGCCTTATAATATTCGCTTCTTCCTTAAAGTGAATGTTACATGCCTGTTTAATAGAGAATGTGTCTATATAAAAGAGAAGCTTCACCAAATATACTAGAAAGCACGAATCTCTACGGTGATTTCCTTAGTTTGTTCATGATACAGAAACACAAATAGCCTGTAGAAAGAGAGATTAATATCTCATCTCTACAAGCTATTATCCTAAATCTCCAACTTATCTTTTCACCTTATAAAACTCATGATACAGCTTCATAAGCGCCCTCTTCTCTATCCTTGACACATAACTGCGCGAGATCCCCAGCTCCTTAGCGATTTCCCGTTGCGTCCGCTCTTCCCCGCCTGTGTCTAGCCCGAACCGTCCAACTACAACTTCTTTCTCGCGGTCGTCTAGAATATCCAGATTGCGGTATATTTTACTCTTCTCAATATTCAAATCCACTGTCAACAGCAGATCGTCCGCCCCAGAACCCAAAATATCTATCAAAGTAATTTCATTTCCCTCTTTGTCCGTTCCAATAGGATCGTGCAGCGAGACGTCTTTGCGGGTTTTCTTCAGTGACCGGAGGTGCATGAGAATTTCATTCTCGATACACCGAGCGGCAAAAGTGGCCAGTTTTGTTCCCTTGTTAGGGCGGTAGCTTTCAATGGCTTTGATGAGTCCAATCGTTCCGATGGAGATTAGGTCCTCCATATCTTCGCCTGTGTTGTCGAATTTTTTTACTATGTGGGCTACGAGACGAAGGTTATGCTCAATTAACTTATTGCGGGCTTGGGCATCTCCCTCTGCCATCCGACCTAAGCAGCGGCTTTCTTCTTCCTCCGTGAGCGGTTGTGGAAACGCATTGTTTCGAACATATGACACCAGCAGTGTCAATTCTTTAATCAGCAGTGCTATGGTGCTTATTATTCCGGGCACTTAGCGACACCTCCCGCACATGTACAATGAAACCGTTCCATCAGAGTCTAGGGTTCATGGTCTCTTTAATGTATGTGGGCAATAGCCTAGATGTGCCTGTACGTTGGAAAAACTAAGCCCCAAAATAACTTTGTTGTTGCTCATCCTTTCACAAACCTACTTGATTTTAAAATGTCTCCACAAAGTCATTATTTACTTCCTATATTAGTTGAACTTAGAACCTATCCACTTCGGATCTGGTTCACAACTGCGGTGATTGTTGGACTTCAGGCCGCTGTTGTAGCCAAATTGCAGCAGCTAGATCGGGTGAAGAACGCTATGCGGACTACAGATCCCTTATTGTCTATAAATTACTCGCTAAGTAAGTTATGCGGACACCGATGCCGTTATTTACGAATACTGGGCTATTTATAGCCTAATTCTTGTAAATAGGGTCTCCTGAGTCCGCATAGATAAGGAATTCAGTTAAATGGAGCAAATAGCGTCCACTGGGTCCGTATAGCTCGCGCATTCATCTTAAGAAGATATCCACGCGTGTTCATACATCCAGAAAAAACACTTTACTATATAAATCCAACTTTATAATTAGAGAAAATCCCCCTCCGTTACAACAATCCTTTTTGTCAGTTTCTCAAGTTCAATCTATAATAGTTACCTTTTAAAATCGCAGACTGGTTATTACCCCTAAGTTATTGCGCTTAATTAACCCGCCGCAGTTTAAACCCGCTTCCGCCACAGAAGGATACCCCTTGTTCCATAGCGTCAAGGACACTGCTCCTTAAGGTCGTATCCCGGGGTGCCTCTGACAGCTTTTCCGGTCTGCTGCCGAACACCCGCTCCATCATTTGGTCGTCATTGGAATATTCGGGAACCAAATGAAATTCGCTCTGAAAATTAACGATATTGGAGGATTCCGGCAATACTTTCCTAAGCTGGGGGCTCAGCAGCCACGATGTGCAGACAAAGGCCTTAAAGTCCTCTCCAATCCCATTCTCTTTAAAAAAAGTCTCCGCCATGTCGTAGGATACCGAACAATCAGCTTCAGACAGGGAGCCCCCTTCCGGGATATGGATGTCCAACACCAAGTTTCCTTCCTCAAGAAGAAGCTCCCATGCCTGCTTCTCCAGCTGTATCGTTTCGGGGTCTGCTTCTCCTCCCTCAAGAATGCGGTGTCCTGTCACATGTAATTCAGTCTCATGGAAGACAGATTCCCAGCCTTCCTCGGTGCCCACCCGACCAAAGGCTTCCTTAACCTTTCCGTCTCGGCGAAATGAAACTCCAGGTCCAGACAAAATGGCAAGCTCGCCGCTTTCCCTGTGGCGGTACACCTTAATTCTTCCCATATAGTTTGTGGGCATAAATTGAAGCCTTCCCAACTTGAAAAGCCTTCCGCTCAAATGATGGATGAGCCACCCGACCTCACTTATCCCCCATTCCCCATACCTCTTCCGGTGTTGCTCCATCCACACCCGAAAGTCAGATAAAGTATCTACTAAAATAGTCTGAGAGATCCCCCGGGTTTGGTACCACTCAGTTAACTGTGGTACACAGGAACCTAATACAACGGCAGCAAACATCCCTTTCTCCGGCATGAGTTTCTTCAAGCAATCGGCGACCACCTCCCAGCTTTTACCCCCACGCTGCAGCATTTCGTGGAGCGAGATTGCCCTTGTCTGTAGACCGTGATCGGTGTTGATTCGTTCGGTTTCCTCCCGGTACACTTGCAACGCCGTCTCCGGCAGTCCTAATAGATGGTTGATGTCGTCCACAAACGATTTCTCCAAAAATGCATATGGCATGTTTATATCCCTCTTTTTGTAAAAAGTTTAGACCGAAAAGAGCCCATCATAGAGACATTGGCAGCATCTGCTCGTGGGCCCTTTTCACTATGTGCACTTTATGGTCATCCCATCTAGAATGGCTTGGTCCGCCATAAGAGCAATCTCCATCGCGCGGTAAGCTTCGTCCATAAGAGGCCTGGATGAAAAATTGTTCTCGATCATGGACAGGAAATAGTCCAACTGGGCGCCGGTCGGCTTCTCAGAGAAATCTATATTCAACTGCCGAACGGTTCCCGTTCTGTAGTCCTCATATTCTACCATGTTCCCCAGATGCTGCACTTCCTGAGGTCGGTCGCATTTATAGATGATTCGGATCCGTCCGGCTGGACCCATAAACTCCTTTCGGTTGTCGGAGGGCATACCTCTGCCCCATCCCGTTTCGAAAGAGCCGACAGAACCGTCTGACAGTCGGAGCGTAATAAGCCCGTAATTGTACGTGTAAGGCGGAACATCATCATCCAGCCGCTGCCCGATGCCATTAACGCTCAGGATGTCCGCCCCGGTGGCCCAGCGCATCACATCGATATAATGAACCCCGCAGTCCACAACCGGTGATGCATCCTTCAAGAGGGAAAGATGGGTCGCCCAATCCATGGACCGCTTCAACTGGGTGAAACGCATGACCATCGGGGATCCGACAGCTCCGTCATGAATCATCTTCATGACAGTCTGGTAAGTGCTATTGTGTCGCAGGATGTGGCCAATCAGTACTTTCGGCTTGGACTCCCTAGCCATCTTCATGAACTCCAACGTCTCCTTGGCGCTCTTGGCGATAGGCTTCTCGCATAAAACATGCTTGCCGGCGGCAATACTTGCTTTTGCGATTTCCAGATGGGATGACGGATACGTGGCGATAATAACGAAATCCACATCGTTTCGCTCAATGAGGAGGCGATAATCGTTGCTCCAGCATGTAGCCCCGTATTTATGAGCAACTTGTTCAGCCTTCTCCTTGTTCCAATCCACAACCCCCACCAATCGGACCCGCTCATGGCGTACAATGGCGTCCAAATGGAGGGATCCCATATATCCGCAGCCGATCAATACCACTCCGTACTTTTTCATGATGGATCATACCTGCCTTGTTCACCCTCAAAGGGTTAATCTGATCTTATTCAATCGTAATCCAGGCGCCTTCCTGAGCTGCAGATTTGCTCTCTGCCTGAACCACAGCAAGGGTCTCGGCAGTACTCTCCGGCGTGCACACTTCGATCGGCTGTTCATTATGGACAGCATTCAGGAAATACACCAGCTCATTATAATATCCGTTATCTGAGGACATCTCCGCTGTAAACCCGGTTGCTTCATTAGGATTTACCTTCACAACCGATCCATCAAAAATGATATTACCGCGTTCGAAATTGACCCGGTAGCCCATATAGAAGCCAAAATCACCCTCAAGTGTCCAATCTGCCTGGGCATTAATCACCTTGCCGTCCGTGTAGTAATAATGACTCGATACAATGTCATTACCTGCGCCGGGAATCACATTGCGTCCCAAGACGGATACACGAGTCGGCTTGCCGAAAAGGTACTGAATCATATCCGTATCATGGATATGCATATCGAGCAGACAGCCTCCGCTCAGCGATTCATCAAGGAACCAACCTTTCGGAGCGCCTGATCCTCTGTAGAAGTAGCCTTCCGTTACCGCGCCATAACGACCATCGGACACACATTCCTTCAGGTACTGGTAGGCTGGCCAGAAGCGAAGACACTGCCCGATCATCAGCTTATTGCCGGTTCTGACGGCGGTTTCGGCCATTTTTTTAGCATCTTCTGCATTCAGCGCCATCGGCTTTTCGCACATCACATGGTAGCCTTTCTCCAGCAGGTGGCAGCTCATCTCGGCATGAAGATAAGTAGGAACGGCCAGATCGATAATATCCAATTCTTCCGCCGCAATCATTTTCTCAAAATGGTCGTAGAGATTGTAAGGAGTCAGATCATATACTTCCTGCGCCGTTGCCATGTTGCCGCTGGCTTTTCCATCCTTCAGCTCATCAATCCGAATATCGCAGATCGCTTTTAGTTCAATGGCGTAGCCTTCTGATTTAAGGCGGGTATAGTTGTCAAAATGCATACGGCCCATAAAGCCGAAGCCGACTAATCCAATTTTTAGCATGGACTGTTTCCTCCTAAGTAGAAAGTTATAGTACCGTGCGTCCCAGGATAACATCCATGGAAGCGGAGGTATTAAAAATGATTTGCTCGGTATGGTGGTTATAATTAGGAATCATTTCGGCCGTCACATAACCGTCATAGCCAATGTCCTTGAAGGCCTTCATTACGGCCGGGTAATCCACATCGCCTGCTAGCAAATCGACGAAACCGTGCAGTCCGCCTGCCTGACGGCGGTAGTCTTTAAAGTGCACCTTCTTGATTCTATTGCCCAGAATGCGGATCCAATGTTCAGGGTAACCGGAATGCACCACATTACCTACATCGAAATAGGAGCCTACGTAAGGAGACCCTACAGTGTCGATAAACTGGCGGAGTTCCAGCGGAGAAAGCAGGAATTTGTTCCACACGTTCTCAATCCCGATCGCAACTCCCGATTGTTCCGCAGCAGGAGCCAATTTGCGCATTGCTTCCAGCGCGCGGTCATAAGCCTTCTCATAGTCAATGACATCACAGCCGGGGATAAAATCAACGCCTACAGCTCCCGGAATGACTAGAATCGCATCCGATCCCAGTGCAGCCGCCGTTTCCAGCTGCTTTATACAGATATCCATCGCTTTGTTACGTACCTCTTCAGAGTCGCTGGTCATCCAGTTGGCCCAGTACAGTCCGGTAGCCAGTCCGCTAATCTCAAGACCCAAGTCGGCTATATTCTGGCGCAGTGCCATAGCTTCCTGCTCTGTCGTTGCAAGCCCCAATTCTCCCGATTCGTTCAGGGACAGTTCAATACCGTCGAAGCCCGCTTTTTTAGCCAGCTTCGCGCATTCCAGGATCGGCCTTCCCTCCGGGAACGACCAGATGTTAATACCCTTCTTCATGTGCACGCCTCCACTTCATTTGTGAAATTCTTGAATTTCAAGTATGACGACTCATCATTGTGAAGAATTGTTCTTACCTGTATTATAGTAAATAAAATGATTGATTTATTTAGTTAATGAAGATACTTTTTGGACTATTCCGTTATTAATCATCCATTTATCGGGAGGTGTTAGACCCATGAGGCAAGATCCCGGCTACCATCCGGTCCGCAAGCAAATCCCCTTTCAGGAATGGTCCCCCTCCATCCACTATGCGCAATTCCAAAACATTGCTCCGCAAGTCTTTCCCGGCAGAAAGCTGTACGATTTTGAGCTTCTTTACTTGTGTCACGGCCAATTATCCGTCGCCATGGAACATAAAACCTTTTATTTAACCCCGGGACAGCTGATTGTCCTGCCTTCCGGCGTCTATCACCGGAACGAAACGGCTGCTCTTCCTACTACTAAAATGATCGGAATCCATTTCGACTTCTTCGGCGAATTAAATGTTACTGGAGAGGAGGATATGGTCGTTTACGAGGGAAACGCACAAGAGGACAAGTTTGCCGTGGAGGCAGTGGATTCCACCTGTTCGCCGCTGACGGAGGATCCGGTATACACCCCTTCGCATGACTGCATCCAGTCCATGGAGGATCTGGTCCGGGAATTTACCATGCGCCCTTTGGGCTATCAATTGGTTTGCAGAGGACTAATGCTGAATATCCTAGCGTACCTGATCCGCAGCCAAGTAACGCGTAGAATTACGGACGCAACCGTTCATGGACAACGCATAAAGGTGCTGATGCGAGAGATAGAAAGTAACCCAACAGTGGCTTGGACCAATCCCGTTCTTGCGAAACGCCTCGGCATGAGTGAAGATTACACCTCCAAGCTGTTCCGCCAGATCGCTGGAGTGCCGCCGAGTGAATTCCTTCGCTCTATCCGGCACCGCGAGGCACGCAAACTGCTGCAGGAGACGGATTGGTCCATTGGGCTTGTTGGAGAACATGTCGGCTATCCCGATATACATTACTTCAGCAGAGTTTTTACCGCCGTGGAAGGGATTTCGCCACGAGAGTACCGTAAACTGTCGCGGGTGCTGTAAGTTCCGCGATACGAAATCGATAAGCACTAAAAAACAAAAGCAACCCATCCGAAGATAAGTCGCTTTCTTAATCCTGTTTTGTAACTCGTCCTTATAAACTGTTCTTAAACTCTTGCGGCGTCATCCCATACTGAACTTTAAACAGCTTAATAAAATACTGCGGTTTCTGATAACCGATTTCATGCGCAACTTGGCTTATCTTCAAATCCTTGTGCTTCAACAATTGAACCGCCTTCTCCATTCGCAAGCGAAGCACGAAGTTTGAGAAATTCTCTCCAGTTTCCTGTTTAAATAAGTTAGATATATACACCGGATGCAAATTCACATGATCCGCAACCGCTTGAAGAGTGATAACCTTTATATTCTCTTGGATAAATCGACGGATCCGTTCCATCAAGTTAGAGCGTATATTGTCTAATCGGCTGTCGCTGTAAGCTTTGATTTGGACATAACTGCTGAATGCCCAATCTTTTAGCGGCTCCAAGCTCCAACTGGAATCAATTTTCAGCATTTTCTCGATATCCCTTCCAAACACTTCAAAGATCCGCTTCCCTTTTTTATGCAAGTAATAGGAATAGGCTTGCAGCAAAGTAACATAGATTTCAACCCCGAACTCACGGGCTCCACTACTTGCACCTTCTAACTCATCAAAAATGCGGATCAGCTTATCCTCAAATGCTGTCCACTGCTCAATATCAATTAACTCTAATAAAGTCTGAGAACGATAGAGTTCTGCGAGCGGCTGGATTTCAAAAGCTTCTTTCTTCTGTCTCACATGAAAAAAGCTTTCTGTCTGGTAACCTATATAATCGGTATATATCGATAAAGTGGAGTAGTACAAGGAAGACAGGTCTTTCGGGAATCCTCCCCAATTGCTTAGTACAATAGAAACTTTCGATTTCAAATATAATTTGATTTGATGCTGGGAGAGCCTGGCCAAGTCTTCCATGATTGCAGAGCTGTCATTGTCGGATGGTTCTACGTAATTGTCTTGAACTAGAAAAACCAAATAATCATGCGCATCTTTACAATGCATCACATGAAATTGATTTGAAAAAACTTCTTCTACGATGTTAATCATAGCGTATTCGATCAATGAGAGACTATAAAGATCCGTATTCGAATAATCCTCCTCTACTCGCATACATAAGAGGATAGCGTCCTTTTCAAAAGAAAAGGGAAGCCCATACAGATGAATCTTGTCCTTCAAATCAGATAAAGGAGTTTTTTTGCCGGATATTAAGTCAAACAGTAGCAACTCTCTTAATTTGGGTAAGCTTTCCTGGAAACGGTAAACAAATTTCTGTTGATTGAGTAGCTCGTTTCCTTCCTTTGTAATCTTATCAATAATACTTCGAAGGGTTTGCTCCAATTCTTCGTTCGATACCGGTTTCAATAGATAATCGCATACTTGGTGTTGAATGGCTTCCTGTGCATATTGAAATTCATCAAATCCGGTTATAATAACAGCTTTCGTGTTTTTCCATTTCTGATTGATTCTGGCGATCAATTGTAGTCCGGTCATTCCGTTCATCTGGATATCCGTCACGACAATATCAACGGAACGGTAATTCAGCAGCTCCAGAGCCTCCTCGCCGGAATATGCCTTATAGACATTGGTGATCCCCATTTGCTCCCACGGAAGTCCAATCGCCAAACTGTCAACCAAATGTGTATGATCGTCCACAATCAATATTTCGTACATCCCTATCCCCCCTTCAAGATACGCCTTCCCTGTTGCTCCAACACAATTCTACGCAAAGTCCACCTAATTCCGATTGACTGAGCAGCAATCCTGAGTCGCCGCCGTACATCAAACGCAGACGCTGATGAACATTTTTAAGCCCGGATTCTAATTCTTCGTTAAGGGAATAGACCTTCATTCGAATGGACTCCATAACTAAATAATCAATTCCTGTACCTGTATCCTCAACGGCTACATGGTTTATGCCTTCTTCCCTCCAGCATCGGACCCGAATCATTCCGTATTCCGAATGATTGTTAAACGAATGAAGGATTACATTTTCGACAAGCGGCTGTACGATTAAACGTGGAACTTCCAGATCTTCCATCTGCGGATCGACCACGATATCAAATTCGAAATCGTCTCTCAGCATGCAATGTATTTCCAAATAGAAATGGATCAAATCCAGTTCTTCTTTTAGCCGTACCCTCTTACTTCCCGTTTTGGTCGTATAACGATAGTACTTGCTCAAATTCATGGTCATCGAAATGGCAGCTTTGTCTTCTTTCAACTCGATCATACTTTTGATATAAGCTAACGTGTTGTACAGAAAGTGCGGATTGATCTGAGACTGCAGCTGCTTCAGCGTTGCATCCTTCGATCGGAGTTGTTCTTTATACACATCTTCGATCAACTCCTCTATTTTTGACGCCATAGCGTTAAATCTGTCATAAATAAACCGGTACTCGCCATTGGGCTTGTCTATCATTCTCACAGAATAAATACCTTTTTCAATCAAGTTCATATTCTTAATCAGTTTCCGGAATGGAATCTGGATATTTCGATACATCATAAAGGCAAGATAAGCCCCCATAAACAAAAGCATCCCGCTTATCATATAAAACATGTTCTGGTTTCGACTGATTGGCGCCATAATATGACTGATGGGTACATAATCAACTAGATACCAACCTAATGATTCCAGTTTCTGAAAGTGTACCTGAAACCTCGCCTTGTCGGATTTAATGAGCATGTAGCCGCTTTCCATTGAGCTATCAATCTCGCTAAGCCGGGGTAGAATTTCGTTAATTTGATCAACATTTACGGAATAATTATTAATAGGGTCCGCTCCAGGATGATATAGAAACGGATCTCCCGAACCATTCGCTTTAAATTCAGACAAGGCACTCCGCAAAGCGGATAAACCGAATTTAAGCACTATTCTCATATGCGCCTCGCCTGGCTCCACTGAGTTTTCGGGATAAGACAATATTTCCATGAAATAATCCTCATTGGGATCGGAATAGTATTGCCAAAATGTATCCTTTGCGGGAAGTTCCTTTGGAAGCGCATTCAGACTGGAGTTGCTTTTAATGACAATTCCAGTGCGAGGATAAAGAACTGCAATCACTGCCTTCCAGTCACCATATCCGGCCAGTCGATTAATCTCTTCAGATACCGTTCGATTGATTCTATATTTATCCAAGACATCGTCAAGCAAATCAGGATAGGCTAAATTACGTACATCCGTACTTTCGTACAGCATTTTTTTATAAGTATCCAGCCGAAAAAACAACTGATCCAATTGATTAGCTAAAGTTTCAATCTGATATTGCTTCACCTTACTAATTTCGTCAGTCAACACACGCGTACTTGTTCGGTTCGACACCCCAAACAGGAATAAGATCGGGATAAGCAAGATCAATAAAGTGGCTATCAGTTTTGTGAATATGCTGAATCTGCTCATGATCGATTCCTCTCCACTTTAGGCTTAGCTTCTGACTTTTGGAGTTTGAATTCTGAGAACTGCTTTTTCAATTCAGCAAAAACAATGTCATAACCTGCCTTCTTGAGCGCTATAAGGGCATCCTCATAAAACTCTTCATAACTGGCCAAACCAAAATTAATGGGCTCGAACTTTTCCTTATAAACCGCAATAACCTGCGCAATCTCATGTTTGACGGGTGCCTCATTGAAATGAAACCCAAATAGCTTGGAAATACGGGAGTTCTCGTCGTTCTTAAGCATGTCATCAATAATGTCGTCCTCTACACTGGCAGGTGCGATAAAATAGTCTTTGTTTCGCCACATCCACTCATACATCAACTGGTCATTGGTCAATAGCTTAATTTTCCCGTTCTCTAATGCATAGTCCTTTCCCTCTACTCCATAGATAATAAAATTATAGTTCTCTTTGCTATGCAAGATCCAATTCATAAACATCATTGCACGTTCGGGATTTTTGGATGCCGCAGCAATCATAAAAGCTTCATTGCTTGGGGTAGTAATAAACTTGGGTTTGTCCTTTTCAAAATAATACTCGCGCAGCCTGGCATCAGGATCAGCATTTCGTGCTGTCTGCAGGTTCTCCATGGCCCTTGAGACCGCGCCCACACGAAAAAGAAGTTTCCCTGCATTCTCCTGATCGATTTTGGCTGCCGGATTGCCCACTAGATTTTTATCAATGATCCCCCTGGTCACCCAGGACTCGCGTAATTGAGCTACTTTTTTGTATAAATCAGACTCTACATAACTCAGAATCTCCCCTGAATCCTCATCCACCATAAATAACAACCGCTCGTCCAGTGAAGAGTAGTTTCGATCTGTCAATTCGCGCCACAGCATTTCATGCCCTCGGTCTGTCTCCAAATAACCATAATAACTTGGATCTATAGCGTGCATTTTTTCGTAAAATAATTCTATATCAGCGATCGTCTTAATATCTGACACGCCGACCCTCTCCAGCAAATCCTGGCGGACCATTACTGAAGAGAATTTCCCTGCGGACGTAAATGCCTGAGTTGGTATCGCCCAAAGCTTACCACCAATCCGGTTCTGCTCGAAATTCTCTGCGGGAATATGTTTGATCAGATCCTGCCCATATTGGTTCAGAAGCTCATCTAAAGGTTGAATATAATTTTTCGTGTAGTAAACAGAGACGAATGGTGCGCCATACCAGAACAAATCATAATTTTCTCCGGTAGATAAGGCCAGTTCCAACTTTTGCTGATAATTGGACCATGGAATATAAGTCAATTCAAGCTTCATATGTAGATCTTTCTTTAGCCGATCATTCAATTCATTCTCAACGAAATCACCCATACGCGCAGACAGATCGCCAGGCATAATTACCTTCAATGTAACCAGCGATTCAGGCTCGTCTTCCACTGGCTTATTCGCTTCAGGACCGATATATTTGCTGTATAAGATGTACATGATAGACACGAAAAGTATCGCGACCATACCACTGACAGCACGTTTCATCAAAAGCACAACCCCCTTTACCATAGCACCTCAATGCTAGTCTACACTAATTCTATCAATGGGAATACGATACCTTTCAACTTCTCGTCCTATCCGTATAGCGTTATCCAACATAGAACAGGAGCACATGAATTCGGATGTCATGTGCTCCTGTTATTCATTTCAACTATTAATATAAATTGCACTTAAGAAATAGAAATACTAGTTATGGTAGATCGGGTGAAGAACTCTATGCGGACTACAGATCCCTTATTGTCTATAAATTGTTCTATGAGTAAGTTATGCGGACACAGATGCCATTATTTATGAAATATGGGGCTATTTATAGCCAAATTCTTGTAAATAGAGCCTTCTGAGTCCGCATAGATAAGCAATTCAGGTAATTGGAGTAAATAGCGTCCGCTGGGTCCGTATAGTTCACGTATTCATCTTGAACAGATATCCACCAGTGATCGTACATCAAGAGTGAGTGAGTGAGTGAGTGAGTGAGTGAGTGAGTGAGTGAGTGAGTGAGTGAGTGAGTGAGTGAGTGAGTGAGTGAGTGAGTGAGTGAGTGAGTGAGTGAGTGAGTGAGTGAGTGAGTGGCATTCGTATGAATCAGAGATCTACGCCTGTTCATTCATCCAGAAAAAACACTTTTACTATATAAATCAAACTTAATAATTAGAGAAAGGGCAATGGAGCGGCGAAGGAAAATTTTGGAACTGGAGGAGCGTCAGCGTTCGCCTTTGTCTCCGGATTTCAACCGCGAAAAGCGGTTTTAATCAAGAAATCTGGAGACAACAGCGGCCGGAAGTCCAACATTCACCACAGTGCGACTAACCCTTTAGTCTAAAAATCTTAAGTTCAATCTACCTAGTTAATAAATTGTAAATACTGTAATAACCGTTTGAGCATCACAGCGGCTTCAGCCCGGCTCGCATGGGCCAAAGGATCTATCACCGTATCCGATTTCCCTTGTATGATCTGAGCGGTGAGCAATTCAGCTATAGAGTATTTTGCCCAAGAAGCAATGGAACCGTTATCTGTATATTTCCCGAGGATTTGTTCATTTACATCCTTAACCTGGACGGATGGGTTCACATAATCCAGAGCTCTAGACAGCATAACAGCCATTTGCTCACGTGTGATTACTTCATTGGGTTTAAATGAACCATCACTGTAGCCTTCAATAATTCCTGCATCAACCGAGGTTGCAATGACATCTGCAAACCAGTCTCCTCTGGATATGTCACTAAAAGCGGTATCTCTACCCAGAGAACTCAAACCAAGGGAACGAACAAGTATCGCTGTGAACTCTGCGCGGGTTATCGGTTGCTCTGGTGAAAATTTGTTAAGAGAAACCCCGTTAATAATCCGCTTAGAGGCGAGTAGTTCGACTTCCGATTTTGCCCAATGGCCCTGAAGATCAGAGAACGTCTTAGTACCCGAAACTACAGTATAAATACTGTTCCCATTCCGTTTGATTACAGCTTCTGTATTTCCGCCATGACGCACAAGTATGGCTGGAACAAAACTAAATGTCTCAGTAGTCGGGTTAAATATGAGTGCAGTAGTATTCGTTGGCTCAATGATTCCTGGCAGTATAACCGTTCTTTCGAGATAGTTGCTGCCGAAGTTCGTTAGCTCAATCGACTGTCCGTTTGCCCCAGCTGAGATTTTGTAATCCAGAGCAGGGGTAAGTAATGTCAAACCCTCTCTGCTTGCCTGTTTAGATAATAGATCTGCCATACTCCCTGAAACTCTGTCAATGCCTATACTTATGGTCATATTTTCAGGACTCACGCCTAGCTTTTCCGCTAACGTGGCCAATCCTAAAGCTTTGACAGGAATCTTGTAACTTCCAAAGTCCGTTTGTACAATTACCAACGCATCCGGCAGCCCAGTCACCACTTTTGCAAAAGCTGAGGAAGGAATGTTGACCTTCACGCTACCACCGTTGTTTTTCAATTTGATGATAACCGAATTTGACTTTAAGGCCGTTGAATGGTCTTGAAGAGCCTGGAAGGCATCCCGAAGTTTCTTCGAATCAATGGTTGCGGTCGTTTCGATCACACCATTTTCATTCGTAGTTTGAACTATGGTTATCGCATCTTGCCCCAACTTGATTCCGTTATCCGTGTTTTCCAGCACTGGTATTGCGGGCTGTGTTGATGTGCCGCCAGAGGGCGGGTTCGTATTTAAGCCAGAAACAACAGTTAAATTAAATTGCTTTTCCAGATTGCCGTCGGAAGACTTCGCTATAATGACGGTTTGGCCGGCACCAACTGCCGTTACCAATCCTGTAGCAGATACATATGCAACTTTATGGTCTGCAGATGACCATACCACCCTTTTATTGCTGGCTTCTGCCGGAGCTACAGTGACATCCATTTGCTTGCTTGCACTTGGAGCCAATTGTACCTGTCCGGGTGTATTTGCGGTTAAACCTGTAACTCTTACCAGGGCCTCAGCAGCACTATTCGATACATCTACGCTGCCCAGATTCAGCCACCCGTTCCCATTCTGCTCGGCATTTGCGAAGCTGAACTTCTTGGCGTCTGCATTGATTTGCTCGAGCGGATTTACATAACGCATCAATATCTGATAGGTTCCATTGCCTAATTCCGGATTAGTAGTGGATTCAAACAGCTTATTGTGATCAAATCCATTCGTATTCGGAAGAATGTCTTTCAGATCCCAATCCGGATTCCATATTTTAATAATGTTATTTCCTGATTTGGCCGCAAGCTCGACATTCCAGCTGTAATAAAACGGTGCTACTCCTTTGTTCTCGAGTTCTACTCCCACTTTCAGGTTTCCATCTGATCCTTCCAGGTAGGCAGTGGGCACATAATATTCATATCCCATTCTGCGTGAACCTTCAGTAGCTCTTGCCAAAGGGGCAGCATCCAGCGGAGTTTGGAATATTCCCTGTGCAAGCAGCCAGGATGTATGGGTCAAGCCCAGACTCGTGTAATAATCCTCACCTTGTGCTCCCTCGATAGGCGTCGATGGTTCATTGTATTTGGGCGGATCATTGTTCCACATCTTCACTTGAATTTCCGGTCTCATCTCTCCGCCCATACTATTGTTCTTCCAGAATTCAGTGACTCCTGCATCATTGACTCTACCCCAGAAATGCCAGCCTTGACCTCCCAAGCTTGGGGGAAGTGTCTGGAAAGCAAATGAATCATCATGGTAGCCGACATCGAAGTTTTTGGTTTTAAGCGTACTGTTATCCATTGGGTATCTCAATACAAGCTGCGTTTGGTTGAAGGCGTTATCTATTGAGGTAAGAACCCGTTTCATGTTAGTATCGGTTGGCATCAGGTTCGGCGTTTTCAGATTTCCGTCATAGGGATACGTATGCCATTCGCCCCAGAAACCGATTAATCCGATCATGATGGATCCGACACGAGCGTCGCCATCATAACGCGTTCCAAGCGCGCTGATGAAATTGTCCAAAGCGTCCAATAAACGCTCATCATTATAGTCAGGCGCTAAACTCGTGGCATCCTTGCCATTGTCGAATTCTTTATAATTGTAAGTCTCTAATCCTTTATCTATCAGGAATTGCGGTATTCCTGAAGGCTTGTTCGGGTAGTCCAGATATACCCTGAACACAGCCTGATTACCTCTGGATGCTACCTCAGCCAGCCGTTTATCCAGTTCAGACCAATTAAAGTCATCCATATTGTTCATCAATTTGTTTAGCGGCAAGTAGAAGAATTCCAAGCTGTATGGCAGTTGGGTCGGCCGGTCCCGCCAATCGTCACCGTTTTTGAAATAAGCTTCCTCGGATGCATCATAAAAAGGAAGGAAACCCTTCAACGGATTATCCACCGGTGCCTGATGATACTCCAAAGTATGAGTTCCGGACGTTGTTGCCCACACTGGCCGGCTTGGGTGCTCAACTGGAGGTGTCGTTGTTCCTCCTCCAGATCCGCTTGTTCTGCCCGCTAACGCATATATTCCAATCTGGTCTATGCTAAGGACATTGTCAGCTTGATTCTTAGGGCCAAACCCGAATTGAATTTGAAGAACCTTGCTCTTATCAAATACAGCATCGCAAGCATCGCAACCTTGCCATGCGGATTGGGCGAATGCGCTCCAGGGAATTCTAACCATTCCCTTGTAGCCTGGAGCAATTGAAAGGGAACCTCCACCGAGAACGGTAGTCTTCCAGCCGTCGGCTGCGTTGTAGAACTTCACAACACCACCTTCTTTTAACGAAAACTCACCTTTCGGTGCATCTGTAACAAGCGATATATTCAGATCCATATTTTTATTGCTTGGTGACGTTTGATTGACCCAGAAGGTGAGTCCATCAAATGCCGACCAATCCGAATCTGCTCCAGTAAATGCTGCACGTTTAATATTGACCCAATCGGACGCAGATTTGCCCGGAGGAGGGGAAACTGAGAACTTCATGGCTTGACTGCCATTCGAATAGTTCACTTTGTCAATCGTACGAAGCGCAGACGCTTCTCCGGATTCCCAATCGATTCTCCAGGTGTTCTGCAAAGCGGCATCATCTGTGTAAGATTCGAAATCTTCCAGTATTTTATCTGCGCGATAGAGCACGATATCATCAATCGTGATGACGTTATGGATATAACCTTTTGGCGGGTATCCGAACTGAAGCCCGGTTACTTCGCTTGGGTTCAGCGCTGTAGCGCTTTCATTCTGATCGCCTTCGAACTGCCATGCAGATTGAACAAATTGATCCCAAGGAATTCTTACAACGCCTTTAAATCCAGCAGGAACATCAAGCGAGCTTCCATTGAATGCCGCAGGGTGCCAGCTTCCATCAGGAGCAATCGTCAGGGCTGACCCGCCTTCTTTTAACCCGAACTCCCCTTTGGCTATAGGCGTTTGTAGTGCAACATTTAGGCTGAAATCCTTATTATCATTTGTTGTATTGTCCACCCAGAAGCTTACACCGTCAAACTTGGACCAGTCTTTCTTATTCGACGGAATGGAATGGATGATATTCGACCACTCCGAATCAGCGGTTGCAACTGAAAGCTCCAAGCCTTTGCTTCCGCTCGATTGGCCCAGCGCTCTTGTAACTGAGCCCGGCTTATCAGACCACGCTTCAGTCCATGCTTGCCCAAGAGCAGCATCATCAGTATAGGATTCGAAATCCTCAATGAGCCCTGGTATTTCTGAACCAGAACCAGGGTTAGGGTTAGGTCCAGGTCCAGTGCCAGGATCACTATCTGATTCAACCTTGTCGGTAAAGTAGATTTCCTCTATATAGATGGTGCCTGTAGTATCCCAAGCAGCTTGTGCTATTGCCACACTCCAGATGGTTTGTGATAAATCCACTCCCTGATCGGGCAGGTCGATAACCAAGTCTTTATAGCTGGTTGTGATCGTGTCTCCACTGAATTGACCGATCGTTTTCGTTACGCCGCCAATACTAACACTGACCTGATTCTCCTCACCGCCAGTAGCTCCTTTCACCCGGATGACCAGTTTCCCTGTATCTGAAAGATTCCGGCCGATGTTGGTTTCTAGTCGTGACATATTCTTATACTGCAGAACTAGTGCACCGCCCTCGGCTACACCAGCGCCGTTCCCATTTGCAAAGCCACTTGACCCCGTCCATTGATTAAGATCATTCTGAGTGTTTCCAGACCATGCTGGCGTACCATCATAATTATCTACCAGTAGGCGTTTTGGCGGCAGCGGCGGTGAAGTTGGAGGTGTTGTTGAATTACTCTCCCCTACCAGCACTGGCCCCAAATTGAGCCAGCCTTCGTTGTCTTGGTCCGTATTCGCAAATCTTACCTTCTTCGCTTTACTGCTAAGGGTCTCTAACGGATTAACGACCTTCATAACCAAATAATAATAACCGTCATTTAAGTCTGGATTAGAAATGGACGTATCAAAATAATAGGGTTCGCCAAATGGGACGTACTGTGGATCCCCAGAGAGATTCCACTCAGGATACGTCCTGATTTGCAAAGGCATAACCTTTGTCATATCCCATGTTGTATCCCATTGCTTAACAAGCTTACCTGATAAATTCTTTACTCCCAGTTCTACCTTCCAAGGGTAAGCGAAGGGAGCAACACCATTATTCTGAATGGTTACTCCAACCTTTAGCGGATCACCTTGAGCAACATCATTATAATACGCGCTCTTTACATTTAAATCGTAGCCCATCTTTCTCACGCCCGCAGCAACGGTATCATCGCTCACATCATAGTTGCTGATCCCGCCTTGATTAATCATCCACGTTGCATGAGTCAGTTCAATATCATCCATTGCACTATCAACATTAACACCGCCGCTGAAGAAGTTGCTCTGAATTTCCGGACGTACTTCTCCACCCACAGATTGCGTGATCCATTTATTCTCTGAACCGGCTTCCAGCATTTTGGTCAAGAATGAGTAATAGGCTCCGCCTATACTCTCCGGCTGGGTTACACTCTGCAGCGGATCACCTTCCTTATACCCGAAGGAGTCATCATGGTAGCCAATATTAAACCCCGATGCACCTGGCAAGCCGGGATATCGGACCTCAAGCTTGGTTTGATCAAAAGCTGTATCATATGCGGTAAAAATTTCTCCGATAGTTTCAGCATTAGGCATGTAGTTCGGCAATCCGTCTGCAGTATCCTCATCATATGGGTAAGTATGCCACTCCCCCCATAATCCAACGAGGCCCATATGAATAAATCCGATACGCGGATCCCCGTCATACTTTGCACCGAAAGCTTTAATAAAGTTTGTCAAATAGGTAACCATTAACGGATTATCATAATCAGGCTCATCCTGGTTAAATGTACCGTTATGACGCATGGCAACGCCGCTTTGATGAATAAAATCAGGTATTGCATCCTCTTTATCAGGATATTCCAGATAGACTCTAATCGCAGCCTGATTCCCTCTTGCCGCAATCGCATTCAGTGCCGTCTCTAAACCAGTATCAAAAGTATATGAATCTGGGCCATTCATCACCGCTTTCAGCGGAACATAATACCATTCTAGGCTGTGGGGAAATGAAGTCTCCGTCTCCCAGGGATAGAACGGTGCAAACCCTTTGAGCGGATTGTCGAGCGGACTTGGGGCATTGGTTAAGTCATGCTTGGTTAGAGTACTGTCCACTGCTGGGCTCGGATACGGATTAGCGGGTACGCGCGAGGGTTCCGGGTCCGCATGAACTCTGCTTGCAACATTCCCCATGAATGTACTTAGCAACAAAATGATAATGAGCATCACTTTAAATGATGACGCCTTCCTAAACTTGTATACAAATAATGGATTCATCGAATTCCTCCTCGTTAACGCTGTTATCAATCAGTGAGAACGATATCATAACGCCAGGCAGCAGCAGGCCTATCCGGACTCTCATAAGTCCGGATACCTGAGGGAACTTGATTCAAAACCGATGAAGCTTATGAGAAACACAGGAAATAACTGATTTAACCTTTATGCGCACTGAATGCTATACCTTCGATAAATTGCTTTTGAAAGATAAAAAAGAGGACGATCATTGGAACTACCGCCATGAAGGCGCCTGCCATTAACACGGGGTAATCGGTTCCGAACATGGAGACTAGCGTCGCAATACCTGATGACAGGGTCATCTTCTCAGGCGAGCTGTTAATAATGAGCGGCCATTGCAGTTCATTCCATGACCACTGCAATTGAATAATTACAATGGCTACTAGAGCCGACTTGACTAAAGGAAGCATGATGTGCCAATAAATTTGAAATGGATTGCAGCCATCCAGTACAGCCGCTTCTTCCAATTCTTTAGATATGGTCAGGAAAAATTGTCTTAATAGAAAGGTAGCGAAAGGGCTGATGAGCGAGGTAATCCAAAGAGCTGTAACTGTATTCACCAACCCCAAGTCACTCATCATCATATATTGCGGCGTATAAAAAACAGGATTAGGTACCATCATGACTGAGATAATCAATGCAAAAAGAAAGGTACCTCCCGGAAACCTGATCCGCGCAAAGGCATAGGCCGCCATCGAGCTGAATATAACTGGAAACGCTGTTTTCATGAAAGCTGTGAAAATAGTATTTATGTAGTAATGTGAGAATGCCGATTGCTTGATCGCTTCCGTATATCCTCTTAAGCTGGGGGTCTCCGGCAAATAACGGATCGGAATTTGCGTAGCTTCCGTCGTTGTCTTCAGCGAAGTCAGTACCATCCAAATAAATGGAATGAGCATAGCAATTGCGCTGATAATAAGAATGATATGAACAATCGAATTGATTTTCCTCGCTGATGCGGTGTGCACTTCTGTCATCCTCCCTTCTTAGTCGTAGATGACCCATTTTTTTTGAAGAGCAAATTGGATCCCTGTCAGTATGATGTTAATCAGTAGTAATACATTGATAATGGCTGCACCGTAATTAGGATTGAAATAAACGAAGGTGTTTTGGTAATAGGCATAAACGAGTGAACGAACCGCTGGCAGCGCTACATTTGTCTTCCCGATAATCAGATAGATGGAGTCGAAAATTTGCGTGGCCCCAATCAAAAGGATGATACTTGTGAAAAAAAGTGTCGGCGTCAACATGGGAATGGTAATATATCGAAACTTGCCCATTCTCTTGGCGCCATCAATCTCTGCAGCTTCATAGAGTGATTTCGGTATCCCTTGCAAACCTGCGAGAATCAGAAGCATATTTAAGCCGATGGCTCCCCACACGCCAACGATAACGAGCACGAACATGGCATAATTGGGATTAGACAACCATGCTATACGGGTTCCTAGAATATGGTTGATGAGTCCGAAATCCTGAGCGAACAACACGACCCAAACCATCGCTGCCGCTGCAGGCATCGTGACCTGAGGCAAGAAAAAAATAACACGGTAAATAGATAGTCCTTTGATTTTCGAATTCAGCAGTACAGCAAAAAAAGTAGAAAGGGCAAGTGTAATCGGCACAAACAGAACAACATAATACAGGGTATTTCGCAGATTCTGCCAAAACTCCTCGTCACTGAATAACTTCACATAGTTATCAAATCCAACCCAATGATTTATAAGCCCGAAATTCTCCGACTGCTGGAATCCTAGCAAAATCGATTGGAGAACCGGCCAACCCCAGAAAATCAATGTGCCTAGGAGAGTCGGCGCGATCATGATATAGGCCCATACATATCTGCTCCTGGAATTCAAACGGATCACTCCTTATATTTCGGGAACGTTCCTGATCGTCAAGAACGTCCCCTGAATCACTTTAATCTGGACAATAGGCTTATTTCGTTTCTTCTATGGCTTGATTCATCATCTCAGCGACCTTCTTCGCTGCTTCCTCGACTAAGATGGCTCCGCCCCACGCTTGCGACATAATCTCTGGTTCTTTCGCGAACCATACCGGATATGCCAACGAACCGCTCGGATACGGAATCGCATCCTTTACTTGCTCAGTGAATACTTTTAGATTCAAATGTGGTCTCGAAGTCAGCCACGCATCTTGGGTTCCGTTAAATGCCGGTATAGCCGCACCCATTTCCGCCGTAATTTCAGCTGCTCTTTGGGATCCAAGGAACTTGAGGAATAACCAAGCCTCTTCCTTGTTTTTGCCACTTGCAGACATGACATTGCCGAGGCCATTAATGATATTTCCTCTTTTCACCTTGCCTACAGGCAATTTCGCCCAATCCCATTTCCCCTTGATAATTTCGCTACTGTCAATGTCGCTGATCCGCCAGGATCCGTCGAAGATCATCGCTAATCTACCGGACTTGAACATCTCGGTTGCTTCCGTATCCGTCATTTGTTGATGAGTCGGAGAAGCGCCATCGACAGTCATTTGATAACGAGCTTTCAAAGCTTCAATTGAAGCCGGATCATCGTACCCCGACTTACTCATATCAGCGGACAAAATATTTCCGCCATTCGCCAATATATCGTTCCAATATCCAGTTTGCGTGTCCATCTTCGCTCCAAAGCCATAAATGCCTTTATCAGGCTGGCTCAATTGTTTAGCAACCTCTGCAAGCTTCGCATAATCCCAAGTGTCATCTGGATACGGTATTTTGGCTTGATCGAACAATTCTTTATTGTACGCCAAACCGATCGTATCGAAATCCTTTGGTATACCGTAGTTTTCGCCGTTCAGCGCATATATGGTAGCAAGGTCAGCCGCATAATTATTTAGATCGATCTCCCCAGCCTGTATTTTGCTTGTAATCGGCTCAATGAAATTACCTGTTGCATATTTGACAAATTGACCCCCATGCATCCAAAAAACATCAGGCAGTGTCCCGGCAGGAGCTGCAGCGGACATTTTTGTCCAATAATCACCCCACGGGATGACTTCAACCTTCACCTTAATATGTGAATTTTCTGCCGTAAACTCCTTCGCGATAGCTTCCATTGCCGGTTGCTGAATTTTATCCCATATGGAGTAGGTAAGCGTTACGTCCTTTTGGGGTTTCTCAGTCGCTTCCCCGGCATTGCTGTTCGGACTCTTGTCCGGTGTGTTGTTTGGCTTGTTTGAATTGTTGCTGCATGCAGATGCGACTAGAGCAAAAACCATGAGAACAACTACAAACAAAAATGAAAATTTGTTTCTATTCTTCATTTGACATCCCCCTAATGAATAGTTTAGGCAAATATTTGCGTAAATTTTGACTACGAAATACTTACCTCTTTACATTTTCATTTTAATCTAATTCTACAACTCCTTTATATGCCTCATTTTAAAGATTGCATGCCTAATTTTTAAGATAAAAAACGTTTGCATTGGAATAAAGATTAATCCATACTATTAGTAAATAATTGCGCAAATTATTTCATAAATTGAATTGGGAGTGTCTGCGATGACGATCACTGTATTGCAAAAAAAACCTGGGGAGTTCTGGTGGGGAGGGGTTATAAACGAAGGGCATTTAATGCCGTTCGGCGACCGTCCACATTCACGTGATTTACGTATGACGGATGATAATCAGGCTTCTCCCTTATTACTTTCTAATCTGGGAAGGTATATTTGGTGCGAAGAACCGTTTGCCTTCTCGTTTAATGAGAGCAACCTTACCATCGATCACAAACAGAAGTTAATAATTGAAGAAGGTCATGAAACTCTTCAGGACGCCTACCGACATGCCTGCAATATACATTTCCCCCCTTCCGGTGTTACGCCTGACAAACTGGCTTTCACAGCACCGCAATACTGTACTTGGGT
Source organism: Paenibacillus wynnii (assembly GCF_000757885.1). NCBI lineage: Bacteria > Bacillati > Bacillota > Bacilli > Caryophanales > Paenibacillaceae > Paenibacillus > Paenibacillus wynnii. The sequence goes on from NZ_JQCR01000002.1 coordinate 609,290, forward strand.
AGAAATGTTTTACGAACCGACACAGGAAAAGCTCCTCAATTATGCGACGTCCATTATTCGGCACGGCATGCCCCCGGGTGTGTTAATCATTGACGACAATTGGATGCAAGACTATGGAACCTGGGACTTTGATAAGCATCGATTCCCCGACCCCGCCGGAATGATCCATTCCTTACACGAATTAGGCTTTAAAGTCATGCTTTGGGTATGCCCGTATGTGAGTCCCGACAGCATTATATTCCGGCAATTACGTGACCATGGGATCTTAATGAAGCATGCTGACGGTGCCCCAGTCCTAAGAAGATGGTGGAACGGGTACAGTGCGGTCGTTGACTATACAAGCACAGAAGGATCGACATGGTTCAAGCAACAGTTAGACCGACTGATTGAAGATTACGGGGTTGACGGATTTAAGCTCGATGCAGGAGAACCTCTATTGCCTGATCTGATGGATGACATTACACAAGATGTTGCATGGTCACGTCCTGTACACCCTTTGGAAGATTGTGAATCCTATGCCCGATTGGGAATTGGATATCCGCTTAGCGAATTGCGCATGTGCTGGAAACTCGGGGGACAGGCGCTCATCCAGCGGCAACGGGATAAAACGCACACTTGGGAGGCGGCGACTGGACTACAAGGGCTTATCCCCAACTCCATCACTCAGGGCCTAATGGGATATGCCTATAATTGTCCTGATATGGTTGGCGGAGGGATGGATGGAGACATTAATTCGCCCGATTTCCGTTTTGATTCCGAACTTTTTATTCGTTTTGTTCAATGCTCGGCTTTATTTCCCGCGATGCAGTTCTCCATGGCGCCATGGCGGGTTTTGAACGGCGATGAATTGGCCTGGTGCATGGACGTTATACAGATACGGACGGAGTTAGGCTCTCTGCTCTCTGAGCTTGCGAGCCAAGCTGCGGAAGACGGACTTCCAATCCTGCGCAGCCTAGAATTCGTTTTTCCGCATCAAGGCTTTCATTCGGTTCAGGATCAATTCATGGTTGGCGAATCCATTCTGGTAGCCCCGGTTCTGAATAAGGGACAGGTAACTCGAAAGATACAATTTCCGTCAGGCCGATGGCTGGGCGATGATGAAAGCGTGGTCGAAGGCCCAAGCGAGGTCGAAGTGAGTGCGCCTCTTTCCCGGCTGCCGTGGTATAGAAAAATCTAAATTTGCACTTCAAGGAGATATTCTCATGAAAACAATCAAATTAGCTGTCATAGGAGCAGGAGCAAGAGGTTTCTTAGCCTATATGCCGTATGTTCAGAGGTTTCCCCGCGAGGTGGAGGTGGTCGCGGTTGCCGAACCGAACGAAGAGAGAAGAACGAGATTTGCGGAAGCATTAAACCTAACCCCAGAGCAAATCTATTCGACATGGGAAGAGTTGCTGAACCAACCCAAGCTTTGCGATGCGCTCCTCATCTGCACACAAGATCAGATGCATTACCAGCCTACGGTTGCTGCTCTCAAGAAGGGGTATCATGTTCTTCTTGAGAAGCCAATGTCCAACAACCCGATGGAGTGCGTTGAAATGGAAAAAATCGCACACGAAGAAGGACGCTTACTCTCGATCTGTCATGTCTCTAGATACACTCCTTTTTGGCAAAAAATGAAGCAACTCATTAATGACGGTTTGATCGGAAACGTAATGTCCATTCAACATAACGAAAACGTTGGTTACCTCCATTATGCCCATAGCTTTGTCAGAGGAAATTGGCGGAATGACGTGCTCTCCAGTCCAATGATATTGGCTAAGTCTTGTCACGATATGGATCTGATCCGTTGGATTGTCGATGCGGATTGCACAAAGGTCAGTTCCTTTGGTTCTTTAGGCCATTTTCGGATCGACAATGCGCCTGCAGGGTCGACTGATCGATGTACGGATGGCTGTGAGGTGGAACATACCTGTCCATATTCAGCTTTGCCATTCTACATGCAGGATCTTGAATTAAATCCTTTTGCAGCACTCATAGCAGATCCGCCTACCGAAACGAATAGAATGAACGCTATAATGGAAGGTCCCTATGGCAAATGTGTCTATCGAACAGATAATAATGTAGTGGATCATCAAACAGTAAATATGGAATTTGAGAATGGAGTTACCGTTATTTTCAGTATGTGCGGGTTTACTCGTGATATCAATCGTACCGTCCAAATCATGGGGACCCAAGGGGAAATTCGCGGTGATTTACTAAGAGGCTCTATTGATCTGTTTGAATTTTCTTCAGGTACACAGACTGTCTTCTATACCCCAACCAGTAGTAGTGGGCATCAAGGAGGCGACGATGGGATCATGCGGCAATTCCTGTCCGACCTCCGGCATGAACGATATATGGATACCCTGACTTCTGCGGAAGCCTCTCTGGAAAGTCACCTCATGGCCTTCGCTGCCGAGGAATCCAGACGTAGGGAAGGCGCCGTTGTTGACATGAAACTCTTCCGTCAATCCTTTGTGGCAACAGTTCATTAACAATCATGTTATAAAGAAGCTGTCCCAAGCCAATGCTTTGGGGCGGCTTCTTTTTTTTTAACGAGGATCACGGTATCGCATGCATGGGGACCCGCAAACAAAACGTTGTTCCAATCGCCCCCCAGTCCAAATTTTATTTAATCCCCTGAAGCGAGTTTGTTGATTCCTCACGGACTCAGGAGGCGCTATTTGGAGTAAAATCCACGTTTTTGCTTTCTTGCGGACTCAGATGACTCTATCCGCTCTCATCGCATTCCGAATACACCTAAAACGGAGAAATAGTAGCGCTGGTGTCCATAAACTTCCTCTAACAAGAGGAAAAGACACTAATAAGTGCACTCCAGTCCGTTAGCGTGAACCATCCACTTCACCAGACCATGCGAATCAGTTCACCCAGATCCATCCACTATGAATGGAGTGACGAACTGCGCCTTCTTCCGTAAACTAAAAAATCCGGGCAGCGACCCTCCAAAAATGGAGAGTCGCCGCCCGGCGTTACAGGCCTAGATTATTCGAAACGAATCTCATCGATCCAGACTGTGCTGTTGCCTCCATGCCAGAATGACATTTCCAGCTGTCCGGGGCTGATACGGTTCACACCTTTCGCCACCAAATCAATTGCAATATCCTTGTAGCCGGTTGTTATCGCATCCCCGCTGAAAGCCGCAAGTGTTTGAGTCACTCCGCCGATCGTGAGCTGAATATGGTTCTGTTCACCTCCGCTTGCGCCTTTGATGCGAATCACCAGCTTCGAGTAGCTCCCTATGCTCTCGCTGACCGTAGAGCCAAGCCATCCGTTGTTGTTGTATTGAAGCTTTAAAGCACCGGATTCAATGACACCTACATTGTTTACAAAACTGTTGGCGCTGGACCATTGGCCGAGATCGTTCGTTCCCGGCCAGACCGGTGAATTGTCGAAGTTATCCAGAAGCAAGCTGTTCGTTCCTCCGGCAATAGTCGTTACATTAATCCCTACGCTGGCTGCCGACAGATTGCCCGCTGCGTCCCTTGCTTTGACGGTATACGTATAGGCCGTGTTGGAATTTAAGCCACTGTCCGTAAAGCTGGTCGCAGCAGATGTGCCCGTTTCATTCCCGTTTCTGTAGATCACATACTGCGCAACTCCGATATTGTCCGTCGAAGCGCTCCATGTCAAGCTTACGGTGCTTGATGTTTTACCAGATACGCTCAAATTCGCCGGAGCAGTTGGCGCTTGCGTATCGCCGACACTGCCGCCGCTAATCTGAATACGGTCAAAATCGGGCGCCCATCCTGTCGGATTGGAGAAATGGATCGTGTTGTTGCCTGCATTCAGCTGAATCTGTGTCTGTACGGTGCCAACCGTAGTCCAGCTCCCTGTGCTGGGTAGATTGACCGTGGAAGGCGACCCTCCGTTTACACGCAATTGCGCGGAACGGGCCTCGCCGCTAAGGTATGATATCGTCATTGTATAAGTTCCCGGTGCCGATACATTGATGCCGTTGAATTGTAATGTGCCGTCATTGTTTCCCACATACCCTACTTTCGAACCGCCCGAAGACGAAGTGCTTGCGGAAACTGCCGCTGCTCCGGTTAGTGTGTTGTTTGTGGCCTCCGCTTCGTATGACGTCAAAGTACCGCCTCCGGAAGCGTTGGTGGTCGCACTGACGGAGCTGCTTGGACCCGATACATTCCCACTCTCATCCTTGGCTCTGACCGTGTAGCTGTAGCTCGTATTTGCGCTTAACCCGGTATCCGTAAAGGAAGTTGCGGTCGCAGAGCCTGCCAGAGCGCCGCCGCGGTAAATATCATAACCGGTTACACCTACGTTGTCGGTTGAAGCCGACCACGTCAGACTGATGCTGCTCGAGGTCTTTCCGCTCACAGCCAGATTTCCCGGGACGCTCGGCGCCTGGGTATCCGTGCTTCCTCCGCCACTGTACCCGCCGTCATATGGTGTTTGAGTCAGGCTGTACGAAAGCGTATTGTCCGGCTTCAGACTGTCGAAAGGTGCGATATTCTGATTCGCAGGGTCCATACCGATCCCCACTTTACCAAGCGGTGTTCTGCCTCCGGCATAATAGTTGGTATTGGCAAATCTGACGCTTGGCTTATAACCGTAAGGGTCAAGAATAGAAAGTGCCAAAGTGTAAGTTCCCGCCGTCAAATTGGAGGGAATAGCGAATGTACCAGAAACCTGCTGTACTGCCGGGGCTTGATTATATCGGCGTGTCGAGCTGTTCCAATCGTCGCCCGGCATCCAATTCCGAATGTCCACGTTGCTAAAAATACCTTTCCAGGCCACGGTACGATCGCTTCTCAGCAAGCTGGCTTCCACAGGCCAATTATAATAGAATGGCGCCGACCCTTTGTTCACAACTTGAAAGGCTACGTTCATCGACCCGCCGGGCTGTACGCTGCCAGAAAAAGTCGCCTGATTGATGACGAACCGATAGCCGAATTCCTTCTGCATCAACGCCGCACCCTGCGAAACGGCGGAATTACCGGCATCGTACAGATCTATCCATCCGAGGCTGGTTGTATGCGTCTTTTTGATCCAATCGATGACGTAGTTCCGATGGTTCGGATCGCTTAATGTATCATTCGGTGAATCACCGGGCTGGATCTCCTTCTGTCCCCAATCATAGGCTACCTCACCGCCGTTGACCTGCGTTCTCCAGACATTTCTTGCAGTAATGCCTTCCCCTCCTGCCAGATCATCGATTAATGCGAAAGAATCCCACAGGAATCCAAAGTTGAAATTCTGGAATGTATCGGGATACCTTACCTGAACCTTTTTGTTCTGAAAAGCTTGCGCCGCGGCGTTGCCTAACGCTGTCTGAAAGCTGAGCGGAATCCGGTCTGTTCCGTCGGCAAGCTTATCCGGCCAGATATGATGTTCTCCCCAATTCCCCCAAAGTCCGAGCTCGATATAGGCCACTCTCGGATCATTGTCCCAGGCTTGACCAAGCTTCTGGATGAAAGCTGTCAGACGATTTTTTAATACATCTGACGTCCATTGCGTCGTTACATCTCCATGGGTGACGCCTTCCGGCCAATATTCCCCCCCGTTCGGATACACGATGAACACGCGGGGAATCACCTTTTTATTTTGACTTTCAATGCCTGCCCAAGCCGTATTACTCCAATCCTTGATCTTCTGAACGGAATCCGACGCTGCGTTTTCCAAATCTGTGTATTTGATGTAGTGTTTGAACACAGTTCCATATTCCTGATTCGAGAACCCGGTGTCATTCATGAACCGAGTAGGCCTGAATCCCTTTAAGGGGTTTTTAAAAGCCTCTTGCGTTTCCGTCAGATTCACAGTGATCGGACCGACGGCTGCTGACGCCGAATCAAGTAATGCTACCGCCCATGAACCTCCAGTTAGTAAAATAAAAGATAATAAAATGGTAAACGCTTTCATAAGCGGCTTCGAAAAACTACTTTTCATCAATCATCCCTCCTATGTTTTTTAAAGTTTGCACAAATAATTTGCGCAAATTATTTGCGTCTAGAGTATATTCTAACATCGTTAGTTCCGTCAATCAAAATAATCCCGAATGTAATTTCAAACGCCAAATAACCGTCCACAGACTGTAATGAGATCTGAGAGACGGCTATTTCGTAATTTTTCGTAGTCTTAAACCTTGCTTAACACTCTGGCGCATGATTCTCGTACGATCAGCTCAGTCTTTAAACTGATGCTGACTTCCGCAATATTTTTGTTCTTGATCAATTCTGTAAGTACTTTCACAATGATGGAGCTAATATCGTATCTGAACCTTCGAACGGTCGTTAAAGGCGGAACCATGAACTCCGATAGCTTCAAATCATCAAAACCAACTAAGGAGACATCCCTAGGTATACGGATGTTCAGCTCGGCCAAGCCCTTAATCGCCCCAAAGGCAATGATGTCATTCAACGTAAAAATCGCGGTTATAGACGGTTCTTCTATCATCAATTGCTTCACTGCCTCATATCCATGAGCAGGATCAAATGCTCCCATTACGACATTGCTTTCAACCCATGGGAGCTTAAAATCGTGAAATGCATCTTTGCATCCGTCGAGACGGTTTACATTCACCAGATGATTTTTAGGCCCCGCAATAATCCCGATTTTCTGATGACCCAATCCATGCAAATATTGAATCACCTCATAAGCGCCTTTACGGTTATCATAGTCAATATAGTTGTGACCGCTCTTATAGGTTCTTCCATTCGTAAGCAAATACGGAATTCCGAGTCTCTCAAGCTCTTCAAACAACTTGTCATTGACAAAGGGGTCAAATATGATAGCTGCGTCTACTTTCCCCTCGCCCAAAAGCTTATATGCTGGAGAGGACTGCAAGTCTGTGCTGTGTTTCATAATATTAATCTGATGACCGTATGCTTCAAATTCTTCCTTTAGGTGATTTAAATCGGCAGAGGTAGACGGGTCATTATCGAAGAAATCATTATTGCCTGGCACGATTACGGCTATAATATAGGGGATGCCTGCCAGCTCGGAGGGAGAGACACCCGGTTTTAAATGTTCATTGGCAATTCCCAAAACTTTCCTGCGAGTCTCCTCACTGAAATTGCCTTGATTGTTTATAATCCTGGACACTGTACTAATCGAAACGTTTGCCTTTTTTGCGATTTCTTTAAGTTTGATATGTACCCCTCCAATCCCTACGAAACTTTTTGCACAACAAAGAAATTATAGCGTTTATTAGCATATCCAGTCAATCATGATGAGTAACCCAGCCATAATAAAAACTCCTCTCCAGAACTTGTGGTTAGACAAGCTGGAAAGGAGTTTTATCGTCGTGATCTACCGCCTATTTACACCTTTACCCAGCTGTACATATTCTGCTCCTTGAGCCGGATCAGCACCTTGCCAAATCGCCCGCCTTGGCTTATCGTCACGGGTCCGTCCCCATAGGTACGGCGTACATAATCGGTAACGATCTTCCGTGAAGCTTCGTTCGGCACCGCATGATGATTCTGCAGCACCGCCATTACCTCTTCGATCGCTGCTTCCGGGGAGAGTTCCGTGGTCTTCATCTCCCGGGTCACGATTGATTCATAGGAATATCCCTTCAGATAGAGCAGATGCAGGAGATATGCCATATCCGAAGCTTCCGCCCCGCTCTTCCGGACGGGAAGCAGCGGCAGCACCTCGTTCATGAGACTGTGCTGTGATCCGCCCGCTGGTAAACTGATGTAACAGAACTGGCGCGCGCAGCTTAGAACTCTCTCCACACTGTCCCAATCGACGATCGTCGGACACATGGACACGAAAACCAGGTCAAAGGCCTGCTCCCAACCTCTGTCCGCCAAGTCGATATCCTCAAATGCCTCCGGCACAATGCTTACTCTCACCCGATCCCGGTTAAGCTCCGCAGTATTGGCTTCAAGTAATTCCACCAAGGGAATGCACGGTTCAACAGCCGTTACGCTTGCTCCACGCTCTGCAAAAGGAACGGAAAATCCCCCTGAAGCCGCACCGATATCCAGCACCGAAAGTCCACCAAAATCAACGCCCTGCCCTTCGTTCCAACCGACGATCCGCTCAGCCCGGCGCCTCCCCGCTTCACTAAATACCTCTTCATTAAAAGCCTTCGCTTTATGATCGAAACTGTGGGCAAAGTCGATCCCCATTCGTTTCATTTTGTTGCCCATGGCCTTTGGATCCGCTTTCCAAGCCTGTTCCCATACCTGTACATTAAATAAATCCTGTGTCATATTCGTTCATTCCTCTCTTATTATGATCTTTCTCTGCAGCAATCAAAGACTTAATAGACTTGTTATATCTACAATTAGGCTATAAAAAATATGACTCACGGACGGCACACCGTTATTAACGGTGTGCCCCTTCCTCTAGGTTTGCTGCAAGCTCGGACAGCTTTTTATTACGCAAATAATTCTCCATTTGCTGCTCGGCCTCCACCATTTCCCGCTGGATCAGGCACTCGGACGGGTGATTCAGCGAACAATCGAACAAGGACGCCGTCCCTTCAATTGCATGGATGATGTCGAGGAACGAAATCTCTTCTTTTTTCCGTTTGAGCCTGTATCCACCGTTGGCACCAGACGCCGATTCGATGAGTCCCGCCTTCACCAACTTTGTCAGGATTTTGGACAAATAGGTTGGCGACACATCCTGCTTGGCCGCAAGCATCTGTACCCCAATGGGCTTATCTGGAGCCGAAGCTACCAGAAACAGCATCGTATGCAGGGCATAATTCGTTGCTTTGGAATACTTCACGAAACATCCACTCCGATCAAAGACTTTATTCATCCATAATAGCTTTTATTTCCCGGAATCGTCAAGTTTGACGCTCTCATTGAGCAGGAATGTAAGAACAAATCCAAGACCAGCCATAGCCGCGAGTATCCAAAATACAAGCTGAATCCCTAGCATCAACCCTCCCGAAAGAACAGTTGTATGATCAAGCGATACGGAAGTCATCACAGACACAAGCACCACCCCGCTCATCGAACCGCTTAACGAACGAAGCGTAATCGTCATCGGAGAAGCATGCTTGATCATGTTCGCCGGAACTTGAGTCATGGTAAACGCAGTAATTGGAGACATAATAAAGCCAATCTCAATCATAAACAGCGCGAACAGTAGCATTAACAGCAGAAACGGAGGCTCCAGCGGGATCATGACGGCCAGAAGCAATAGTGTAACGGTCATGCAGAGAAAAGAAATCCGGGTGAGCATCCTCGCGCCAAAACGATCGTAAAGTCTTCCCGAACAAAGTCCTGAGATCCCCATCAGCAGCGCACCCGGCAACAGCATCAGTCCCGACTCTCGCGGCGTCAGCCCCCTCACCTTCTGTGCATACAGCGGCAGAAACAGTTCCACCCCAATCATGACAAAAAACAAAATCACCCCGATGACCGAAGCATGTGTAAACATGCGGTAACGGAACAGACGAAAATCCAGCAAAGGTTCCGATAGTTTAAGCTGGCGCCCTATAAACACGGCGATCATACCGGATCCGGCAAGCAGAACGGCCCATGAAAATAAAGCGGATCCTCCTTGATCCCCAGCCGTACTTAAACCATACATCAGACCTGCAAATCCTAAAGAGGAATACATGACGGATCTAAGATCAAGCCGTGCCTCGCTCCGTTCGCCGACATTCCGCAGGGTAAACCAGGCGAGTACCAGATTGGCCATCGCTACCGGAAGTACGCCATAAAACAGAATTCGCCAGGAATGATGCTCCACCACTAACCCCGACAGGGCCGGCCCAAGCGCAGGCGCAAGTCCCATGACCAGGCCTACCAGACCCATAGCCAAGCCGATTTTTTCTTTGGGGAACACTCTTAGAATCGTCGTTTGGAACAGCGGCATCAGCAGTCCGGCCCCCGCCCCCTGAATCAACCTTCCGCTGAGCACCAGAGCAAAATCTGCAGAAACGGCTGCCAGCAGTGTACCGGTAATAAAGGCAGCCCCAGAAGCGAAGAACAGGGCTCTTGTAGAGAATCTCCCGAGTAAAAATCCCGCCACCGGCACCACGATGCCCGCTACAAGAAAATAAACCGTGATCAGCCATTGCCCCTTGTCCTCCTGAATTCCCAAATCCGTCATCATCCGTGGCAGTGCCGTGTTCAGCATCGTCTGCATCAGCTGAGCCAGAAAATTGGCGATTACCAGAGAAGCGACGATCAGCCCCGGTCGTGTTGGTGTTATTTGTTTCATGGCAACCTCGCTTCCACCCCCAAATTAAGATACATTAAAGATATATAATATCCGTAATTGAAACAATAAATAACGCAAAATCAATCAAGGACTTAATGTATCTATAATATACGCGATTAAGGGATATGTCAAGAACGTAATGGTTTTCCTCCCTCCGACAAACGGTTGTTAGTTGTTACAACTTATAGCGCCCACTGTAGTACTGCTTCGCATTAACGTATGATAGAAAAGTTATTTACAAAATTCGGATGTTACCGTAGTATAAGTAACTGTATTACGAGGGACTTTTTTGTATCATTTCAATTTTTTGTTATATAAGTAGTTTCTATAATGAATACACTGCTGGCCAGCTTGTATATATAAAAATATTTCATTATACAAAGAGGAGCGTATCTTATGGTAACAGATAATGGGCTTAAGGCCTTACGTATGGAACTTGATAAGATCGATGAGCAATTATTGGACAATATGAAGGCACGTCTCGATTGTTGTGTTCAAATTGCCTTGCATAAGCGTGAGCATAATATCCCCATGATGCAGCCAAGTAGGATCAACTTTGTCCAAGAACGAGCGGCTCGCTATGCTGAAGCACATCGTATCAGTCCAGATTTTTTGCGACAACTCTATACACTCATCATTTCTGAGACCTGCCGGGTTGAAGATGTCGTCATCGGCAATACGATTACAGGAGGACATAATTGATGTCAAAAGAGATTCAAACACTCCTAATCGACAATTATGATTCATTTACTTACAATTTATATCAGTTGATTAGTGAGGTAAATGGTAAACCTCCAATAGTTGTTCGAAATGATGTAGATTGGGAGACAATTCCACTGGAAGAGATAGATAACATCATTATCTCCCCAGGGCCAGGCAGACCAGACAGAGTGGAGGACTTTGGCATTTGTCCTACTGCGATACTCCATTCAGGGCTACCGGTTTTAGGAGTATGTCTGGGTCACCAGGGTATTGCACATGTGTTCGGAAGTCGTGTTATTCACGCTCCTGAACCTATGCATGGACGTGTATCGACTGTCTGTCATACAGAAATAGACATTTTTGCTGGTCTCCCCTCTCCTTTCTCCGTTGTGAGATACCATTCACTTGTTGCAACTGAATTAAGTGAAAACTTGGAAGCTATCGCGTGGAGCGAGGATGGCTTAGTGATGGGTCTACGACATCGTTCCTTTCCCATTTGGGGTGTGCAGTTCCACCCTGAATCCATCTGTAGTGAATTCGGGAAAGAATTGCTGTCCAATTTTCGTAACCTAACCCTTAATCATTCTCCAGGCTCAAATCAAGAAAACTACCAAGTTCATGTTCGTAAACTGGAGACTTTTCCTGATGCTGAAGTAACTTTCCGAGAATTATTCTCCAATTCTAAACATGCATTTTGGTTAGATAGTAGTAGTGTTATTGAAGGTTTATCACGTTTTTCATACCTCGGTGATGGTAACGGTGCACAAGCTGAGTATATTACGTATCGGGTTAGCGAAGGAGTAGTTAACATACACCGCAGTGGCCAAGAACCCTTATCCGTTCAACAGCCATTCTTTGATTATCTTGATGAACAAATGCGACTGCGCTCTACAACATCACCGGAAGGTCTACCTTTTGATTTTAATCTCGGCTATGTCGGATACATTGGTTATGAACTTAAAGCTGAGACCTGTGGAAGCATTCAGAATCAATCCGATGCCCCAGATGCAGCACTCCTTTTTGCAGATCGGACAGTTGTCCTCGATCATCTCGAAAAAACAACTTATTTGGTATGCCTCTCGGTTGGTGGAGATAATCATGAGGCAGTTGCTTGGTTCGATTCTATGGAGCAACGTTTAACTAAATTGCCTCCAGATGTAAATGATCAAGACAAATCATCAGTGCTCACGACGGTGCCCGATCACCATTTGACCATCAAGTTTCGCCATGACCATGATTCCTACATTCAATTAATTAATGAGTGCAAGGAGGAGATACGAAATGGTGAATCCTACGAAATCTGTCTAACAAACATGGCTACGGTACAAACTTCCATCAATCCATGGGCTACCTATTCTCATTTACGACGCATAAGTCCGGTTCCCTATGGTGCATTTTTACAATTTCCAGATGTGGCTGTACTTAGTGCCTCCCCAGAGAAGTTCCTAACTATTAACAAAGAACGTGTCGTTGAATCTAAACCAATCAAAGGTACACGCAAACGTGGAGCCACTGCTTCTGAGGATGAACAGTTACGTAATGAATTGCTTAATCAGGAAAAAGATCGTGCTGAGAACCTGATGATTGTAGATCTCGTTCGCAATGACCTAAACACAGTTTGTGCAGACAACTCAGTTCATGTTCCTCAAATGTTCTATGTCGAGACCTATAAGCCTGTACATCAGTTAATCTCAACGATTCGAGGCATTATACATCCTGATAAATCAACGGTAGATTGCTTGCAAGCAGCGTTTCCTGGTGGATCGATGACGGGTGCTCCAAAAATTCGTACGATGGAAATCATTGATCGTCTAGAAAGAGGGGCTCGTGGTGTCTATTCAGGAGGGATTGGGTGGTTTGCATTAAATGGTGCCGCAGACCTCAGTATCGTCATTCGCACCATCATCGTCAGTAAAGATAAGGTTACATTTGGGGTTGGTGGAGCTATTACCGCATTATCAGATCCAGAAGAGGAATTTGAAGAGACACAAATTAAGGCGCGGGCTATGATTTCAGCAATCGCAATGTCGAGTGTCGATACTATAGATCTCGCTGTATTAGTGGATTCATTATGAGCCAGATGATTCGTCGCTGCGTTATAGTTGGTGGAACCGGTGGTATTGGCGGCATGTTTGCAACCCTTTTGGCAGAGGCTGGTGTAGAAGTTTGCCTGATCGACCAGAATTATTTGATTGTAAATTTTGAGCTATTACAATGCGATATCACCTCGCCAACTCCTGCGGCAATATCAGTCATAAGAATGGCTGACATGGTGATTTTAGCGTTACCAGAGAGAGTCGCAATGAATGCTTTAGCCATTGTAAGCAATCTGATGAAACCTGAATCCCTGCTCGCACACACTCTTTCGGTACAGTTACCCATAGCAACGAAGATCGATTATTTGGGAATTTCCCTAGAGGTGGTCGGTCTGAACCCCATGTTTGCACCTAACTTAAGTATCGTGGGCCGTCCGGTCGCTGCCATCATCCATAATGAGGGTCCTCGTGTGGCTGAACTACTCCAATTATTATCGGATGTTGGGGCACGTGTTGTACGAATAGATGCCGAGGAACACGACCAATTGGTGGCGGCTATGCAAGCGCTCACTCATGCAAGTATAATTTCCTTTGGATTAGCGCTCTCTACTCTCAATGTCGATATTGCGAAACTAAGTTTACTTGCACCGCCTCCACATTCTACTATGCTTGCACTGTTAGCACGAATAAGTTCCGGAACACCAGAGGTATACTGGGATGTCCAAACTGCGAATCAACAAGCGTCCATGGCGCGTATTGCGTTGGTTAATGCTATCCATCGACTGAATGCGTTGACCACAAACGAGTCCGCTTTGGATGATTTCATTGATTTATTGAGTGAGACTCGTGAGGTTTTGGGTAACGAAATAACATCATATCAAGACCTCTGTGCACTGATCTTCAACGGATCGCAATCAGCAACACAGTAAAATTAACTATAATTCTATTAAGATACTCTACTTAATCACGAACAAAGAACTGCATGAGTTCCAATGCAGTTCTTTGACATATTACCTTATCGTTATCAAACAGATGTTATAAGCTCACCTAATGCCGCACGATTAGTAATTATTATTTTTTTATACTGCAAGTCTATCCACCCTTTTTGCTTGAAATCATTCAAAACCTTGGTCACCGTTACCCGATTTAATCCAAGACAAACCGCTAGTTCCTCATGTGAATAAGGTATGCATTTTTCACTAATTCCCTTATCTTTATTTGGATAAGCCGTTTCGTCCAATAGAAAACTAGCTACTTTTTCATAACGGTTATAAAAGGTGGAACGTTTTAACTGGTGAGACAAATGACTACATGTATTGGATAGCAGTTGAAAAAGGGTTACAGTAAGCTCTTGGGATTGACTAAGAAAAGGAAATAAATGTTCTAAAGTACATGAAACTAACTCTACCTCATTAACTGCATCTACCGTCGTTTGTCTCGTTGCTTGATATAAAAATGAAGATTCACCGAAAATTCGCCCCTTTTCCACAATCTCAAGCGTCAATTCCTCGCCTTCCTTTGATAAGTAGTATACTCTCACTCGTCCTTTTGTTATCAGATACAAGCGGTTAGCGTGGTCTCCCTGCATGTAGATATGCTCTCCCGAGTGGATACTAATACTACTCCCAGCCTGCTCAAAATAACTATACAAAGACTCAGGAACCTTTATAGATACCATTTTACCCTCCCGATTAAATTTACTAGATTGTAGCATATGCTACATTGAACGAATACACTTTATGTTATTTTTTGATATATATTCAAATCTTGAATTGGGGGATATACATGCAAAGAAGTAGACAATTAGGTTATTTATTTTCGATATTAGGAGGTACATGTTGGGCACTATCAGGTGTATGTGGGCAATATCTTTTTCAATACCATCAGTTAACTTCCGAGTGGTTAGTATCCGTTAGACTCATTTGTGCAGGTGTGATCCTGCTCTTACTACATATAATAAAGGGCCATGATATATTTGCTGTATGGACAGAAAAAAACGACATTAAGGATATTATTATTTTCGCAATATTCGGAACTGCATTATGTCAATATTCGTATTTTTCATCTGTAGCTGCCTCAAATGCTGCAACTGCGACCTTTATAAGTTATACTAGCCCGATTTTTATTATTATTTATACTGTAATTGCAACAAAAAGAAAGCCTGCACGATTTGAAATTGTTTCTGTATGCCTTGTTACAATAGGAATTTTTGTTGTGGCTACACACGGTGATATACATTCATTATACATTTCCTGGCAATCATTGACCTGGGGATTATTGAGTGCTGTTACCTTTGGTATTTATAGTATCCAGCCGCAACGACTAATGAGGAAATTTAGTACTCTCGTAGTTGCAGGATGGGGAATGTTAGTAGGCGGTGTTGTTCTTATATTGATTTTTAGACCCTGGAATTCTAATGGCATCCATAATTCACAGGCCTACATTGCAATGGGCATCATTATATTATTTGGAACGGTATTGTCCTATACATTATATTTGGAAGGTATTAAGAGAATTGGAGCCACTCAAGCAAGCCTTTTATCTTCGATAGAACCGGTGATCGCTACCTTACTTTCCGCCGTGTGGCTTAATGAAACCTTTGAAATCATAGATCTATTGGGATTTGCGTTTATCCTGTCGACCGGTATTACACTTACAAAGGCACCGAAAGAGAGAGTTCATCTTAGACCTAAACGATCCGAAGCACGAAACGAACCAGTAAGGGTGAAAAATACCATCGGGTGAATGCTCACGCAACCTTGTGCGACTCAGCCCGTATTAACTACAGTAAACTGGCACACACGATAACTAAGAGGAGTGAAGCGAATGAAGAAATACAGATTAAGTCTGCTGCTATTCATCTTGCTGGTTATGCCGAGTTGCGGGTTTGCGGAAAAGGTGGGAAGCAGTGTTAATTTCGCCACCGATACAGCTTCTTATATGCAAACCTTGACGGAGTTCGGGCAAGAGATGGATACGCTAGCTGCCAATGCTGCCACAGACCTACAGAGTAGGAAGGCATTAACGGATAGACTTGTTGCACTGAAAGAACAAGTCACCCAATATGCAAAGCTTCAGGTACCGGAGTATGCAACAGACCTGCACCAATCCATAGTGGGATATAATGAAAAGCTGCAGCAAGGTCTGGATCAAGCAATAACCAACCTGGAAGAAGGAAAAGCAGCCTTCGAATCGACAGGCATTCCCGATACTATAAACCAAATTAACGAGTTATTGAACCAGATCACCCAGCTAATCCCGGGATAATAACGTAAATAAGCGCTCAAAGTATAGCAGCACATACTTTGGCGCTTATTTCATTGCTTGGCAGATATGAATTATTTCCTTGCGTTTACCACAGTGATTCGTTCAACCGTTTCCGTGTTTACTGTTCGCCGGTATCGCTCCACTCCATGTCCCCACCCGCAAATCCACCTTGGATTTGATTATTGTTATTATCTTTGCTCTTACTTTGTTCAACGATCTCCACAGTGACGGTATTCCCACTCACGGATAAGACTTTCCCTGTAAGATCAGCATTCATCATGCCACGCATGGAATTTCCCATTCCGGGAGCACCGTTACGCCCCCCGCCATTCATACCCTGAAAGGAGCTTGAGCCAGTATTGGTAATCTTTTGCGCGGTAATGGCATCGCAGGAGACTAGGGCCAGGGAACAAATAAGCATCACCAGAGCTTTTTTCTATACTTATTAAGCTTCAGGCACAATCGGTACAAAGCGACGCTAAATAGAATCACCAATACGATCACAAGAAGAAAAATGCCCAGTTGCTGTCGTTCCAGAACCGGCGTATCTCCATACTGTTTTTTGGAACACCTTTCCCATAAAAAATCTCCTTTGCGGCAATATAATGAGCATATGTTCGTGACTTTGCAACGGCTACTCGGCCTTTGGGAGCATTATATATATCCGCCTATTATGAAAATTAGCTGAGTGCGAAGTCTTTGATCAAAATTTCTGAACAAATAAAAAAACAGACAGCGAGAGGTTTCGCCATCTGTCTTAATACAATCTAAATCTTCAATGATAGAACATGAAATCCCCGCTATACCCATCGCTGCCGTACACACTTACAGCGCCTCCATTTTCATATTTAGATGAGATCTCAACCAGTGCACCGCGTTTGTTGTTCATCTCGAACCGGTCCTTCTTTCGGTTCCATTCGTCATCCATATAGTAAACATTAAAATATTCCATATTATGTACCACTGCTTTGTCATGAATGACCACACACAAATACCCAGCCGCACTCTTAACGGAAACTCCATCTTCATCCTCTTGCCATGAAATGCTGACAGACGCAGGAGTAATGGAGTTGTCTCTTTGTTTATAAACCCTGTATGCTGTAGCGCGCGGGCCAATGAGCTCAAGAATGACTGCGGAGGTATCATCGATCATTTTGTAATCGACTGCATTGATGTGGTTCGTACGGATATAGGACTTGAGTTCCCACTCTGTGAGCGGCTGAACCTGAGCAGCAGTAATTAATAGGGAAATAATCAGTGTTAATATTTTCAAATTAGTGTCTCCTCTTAGGAAAATAAAGTATCTTCCCCGATCATACCGCGAGAAAATTTACAAGTCTATACACAAACTATCAATCACTTCAAAGCGCCAGCGCTTCCTCTGTAATCCTTTTAATATCAATGGAAGAAATGCTCTCCTCATTCACCATATCCGGCAGAATCTTTTCTAAGAAATAATCCACACACTTCAAATTGATATTTTTGATTTTGACTAAGGCATTGCGATACATGACCACAAACTCTTTCTCCGTGTTACCTTTCTGAAGCTCCGAAAAGGCCTCGTACACCTGATCCATTTTATCCGCGACTTCCAAAATCAAACCCTCAATTGAATCATCCTTGCCCTCCCGCAATTGGTTATAAAAGATACTTTTAAACTCCTCGGGAATATGCTCTTTAATGAAGTTATTGATCATGCCCTCCTCGACCTGTTGGATCAAAGAACGAAGTTCCATGGAAGAATGCTTAACAGGTGTCTTGATATCGCCTATAAATATTTCCCCGTAATCGTGGCTGCTTGTGATCTCATACAGCTTCTTCCAATCTATAGTCGCACCGTTTTTCTCTTCGATATCTGCCAGTGTTTTGGCGTATTGAACCACCTTCCAGGAGTGCGCTGCTACTGTGTGAACTTCAAATTTGAACTTACCGGGACAGCGAAAAATTCTTTCCAATTCGTTCAGGGATCTGAAATAAGCGTGAATACCCATTTGTTCCGCCATCCTTTACTACGTATATTTTTAGACTGGACATGAGCCTAGTATATATTTGGAGTGTTAAATAGGGATTAACTTTCCCACAAAGAGGTGATTTGATTCCTATATCTATGATTCCCCGCCTATTTGCCAGAGCCTCCCCCGCCTCAGGTCGAGTTAACAAAACAGTCCTCAGCCCGTGTTGCCGATTACGTAAAGGCCTTACAATAAGTACATAGACAACGGATACGAGAAAGACAAATAAATTCAAACAGATTCATAACTATGAGAGGAAGCGATTTGAAATGAGAAAACTTTACCGTTCCCAGAGAGATAAAAAGGTTAGTGGATTATGCGGAGGATTGGCAGATTGGTTCGGTTTTGACGCAACGGTCATACGGCTTATTGCATTGATTGCTGCAATATTCAGCTTCGGCTCCGTCCTAATCTTTTACATCATCGCCAGTATCCTTGTTCCGAAAGAGCCTATCGGCAGCTTCAATAGCAACTTTGATTTCAATTAATACTATAGTCTTTTCAAAATCGCACACATAAGAGGAGAGATAGAAATGAGTATATTACAGAGAATTGCAACTTTGACAAAGGCAGCTTTACATGAGGGTTTGAACAAATTGGAGGATCCTATGCTGCTGACCGGACAATATTTGCGGGATTTAGAAGAGGAGATCGCTACTGCAGAGCGCAATGAACGCGACTTCAAAGTTGCGGCCAGCGTATTGGAGCGTCGCAAGCACGAATATCAGTTGATGGCGGAACAGAGCGAGATTCTAGCCGTTCAAGCGATAGAGCAAGGTAATGAGCCGGAAGCCAAGCTTGCTGTTCAAGCCAAGCTGAAGTTCATGGAGAGTGAGCAGGAATGTACGGTTGGTTTGGAAGAAACTCGGCATACCCTCTCTACTCTTGAGATTAGTATCCGAAATGCCAAGGAAGAGAGAACTCGCCTTAAGGCCAAAAGAGAAGAACTGGCCGCGCGTGCTCGTCAAGCCAAAGAAACACTTCATAAGACTCCTCGGAACATTGGACAGAATCCGGGCAAAGGGAACTACGGACATGCCCTGAATACCGGTGAAACGTCCCGCGGCTTTGAACGGATGGAAGAGAAAATTACAGAATTAGAGACTCATGCAGAAAACTCTCAACGGAATTTTCACTCCACTTCATCTCCTGCGGTCGATCCCAGTCTGAACACAGCTGTAGACGCCGAAATGGCACGTCTTCGCAGCCTTAATAACGTGAAGTAACATCCTTTAAAAAGGGATGACCCAAAAGCCATGAAATGGTTACACGGGTCATCCCTTCGTGCTGTCTTTGAGCAGGGAGGGATGTAAGAGCCTCCCCTTTATCCACTAAAGAATAATTCGTTTCTGCTTAGCCGCTTTGAGCCATATGGGAAATTCATTTAGCAATTGGTCATAAAGTTCTTCATCTGAAACCTTTTCTATTTGGTCCAAATGAATAAAATTAGCATTGTCAACAAGTCGTCCTTGCATCGTATCAAGCTGCTTTAATACTTCAAAATCAGAATTTCCAATGCCGACAAATTGCCAAAAGATCGGTTGATCTGAAGACGCCATAATCACTTTTTTGGTAGGTTTCACTACTCCTCCATCGTTGATGAATATTATAAATACGGGGGTATCATCCTTTTCTTCCTCCGTATATTTACGTATTACATCCTCCATCACGGGTGGTTCATTGTTACGGCCAAACTTATGAATCGCAGAATTGTTCATGATATGTTTAAATACGTAACGTCCCAGTTCCTGCTCTGTAACCGATGGTAAACGGCTAAACTCATTATCGTAAACCCATACATCCAGTGACCCGTTACTATCAAACTTGCAGGCAACAGCCAAAATACGTTCAACCACTTCTTGCACAGTTCCGTTATTATATAAATTTTTCATAGAACCAGTGATATCAAGGACTATACCAACCCTTGCAGATACACCCGTCAATTCCTTCTTTTCGAGCGTAAATTGTACGATTCTTTTTCTTAAATCTATGGATGACAGAATTGGTGTTTGGTTCTCCGTTACTATTGCTGCCTCAGCTGTCGTAGCCACCTCAGTGGATATGCCTTCTTCCTCAATTTGAAGTCCATAGTTCTTACATAATGCTTCTAGTCCCCCATTGAATCCACTACCTATAGCATTAAACTTCCAGTCATCACCATACCGATATAACTCACCCACCACAATAGCTGTCTGTTGGGTCAGATCGGAGCCGTAATCGAAACGAAACAGTTCTTCCCCGTTAACACCATTCAAAATCCTCAAATAGGGAGATACAACGTCCTTCATATAATGTCTCAGTTTTTCACCTTCATGAATAGTTAGCGTTAATGCTATTTTTGCAATGTCATCAGGTAACCCTTTAAGAGAAATGGAGATAGATTCTTTATCTGTTTGATTTAATGTGGAGTGTACAGCGCTACCATTGAAAAACATTGGATTTCCATAAAAAATAAAATTCTCATCACGCTCGCAAACATTCTGCTCCGACAGCAAAAAAGCAGCAGCATCAATGCCTATTTCAGCATTTGTTGTCTTCCATCCAAAGTTCAATTGGAGGTTTGTTATACTTCTCCCTTTTGTAAGCTCTACCTTTTGTCCTTTCAACAGCTGCACTCTATCATCTCCTTCATTGTTTTTACCCTCTCACTACTTTAATATGAATATATAGAAAAGATAGATAAGGGGCTTACATATGGATTTTACAGCAATAGACTTTGAAACAGCGAACTCCAGCCGCTCAAGCGCTTGCGCTCTGGGAATTGTTGAAGTTAAAGCGGGTAAGATTTGGGCAGAACACCATTGGCTGATTGATCCGCAAGCGCATTTTGACGGGATGAATATCGCAGTACATGGAATCACTCCCTCAATGGTCCGAGGCAAACCTACCTTCAGTGAACTTTGGCATTCGATAGAACCTCTTCTTAAAGGACAGATCGTCGTGGCACACAACGCCTCTTTTGATATGAGTGTTCTGCGGTATTGCTTAGATGGAGCTTCACTCAGCTACCCTGATTTTCAGTATTTGTGCACCTATTTATTAGGCAAAAAAATGCTGCAGAATCTGTCTTCCCACAAGCTGAATGTAATATCTGATCATTTTGGGATTAAGCTGAAGCATCATGATGCTTTGGACGATGCACGTGCTTCTGCTGCTATTCTTTTAAAACTTATGGAATTGGAAGAACACTCTGATCCCTTACAACTATCCAGCATTCACGGTTATAACAGCGGAAAGATGTACGTCGGGGGTTACTCTCCATTTACACGTACAGTAAAAAAATCTAGAAAAAAGCCTGCTCCAAGATCCAGCAGACTTTCAATCTAAATTAACATTATATTTTTAAACGGTAAACCGCCTTATTCTCCAACCCCCTAATGAAAGGCGTCCATTCCTCAGTTTCAGGTGTGGTATCCAATGCATCCTCAACCATCTGAAGTTTGGCGTCCATAGCATCAATGTGATGCAGCGCCACTGCCTCAGCTGTTTGCGGTTGCACGGGACTACCCCACTCCCCAAGATTATGGTGTGACAAAACCAAATGCTGTAAAGCCAGTACCTTTTCGGAGCCCAGATCAATATCGGAACGAATAGCAGCCTCCGTAATCCAGTTAGAGGCCATAGAAATATGACCGATCAGCTTTCCGTGAACACTATATTCGGAGACGATGCCCAGCTGGGAGATCATTTCCTCCGGTTTGGCGATGTCATGCAGGATTATTCCTGCCTTCATTAAGTCCGGATTCAGGAAAGGACGCTGTTTACAGAGAAACTCGCCGATCTCCAGCATGCGCACCATGTGATAAGCAAGTCCGGCAAAATAAGCATGGTGATGGGTTTTAGCCGCCGGATAATGCATCAGCTTCTCTTCTACTTTACCTACACAGAAGGAAACAATCGTGGATATTTCTTGATCTGTAATACTTGCCATTACCATTTTAATCGTATGAATGAGATCTACGGGGCGGATAGGCGCAGAGCGGATAAAGTCTGTTAAAGCCACTCCATCGGATTCTATAACCAGTCTCATTTTTGAAACCTTGATCTGTAGCTTCTCACGGTAGGTATGAGCTGTACCCTGTACCTTTACAAGCGCCATCGGGAAGAACGTCTCTTTATCCGTAGTGGTAACGTCCCAAAACTTAGCAGATAACTGCCCACTCGAATCCCCTAATACAATATCAAAATAATCCTTTTGAGGAGTACCATTCGTTTGTTTAATTGCCAACTCCCGCAGTAGATAAAAGCCGACAAAATCATCCTGTGGCGCTAGCTGCTTGATTTGTGTCATGTTGAGCCTCCTATAGATAACAGGTTGGAAACCTGTCTTTGTATATGTAACTTTAGACATCTACCTCATAAATCCCTTTAATTCACCAGATTATCTTAACCGTAATGCCCTTCCTGTGCAAAAAGGGGTCATCCTCCAGTCATTTTCATGACCTTTGGACAACCCCTTATACTTTAAGGCTTAATTTATTGATTATTTACCTGCTGATTCAAGAGCCGCTTTAATTGCTTCTACAACTTTAGCAGATACAATCTTCTCAGCGTCGTTGTTACCAAATGCTGTTGGTTTGTATCCATATTTATGCATGATGCCATAAGTTGTACCTTCAACTTCATTCTTAACTGCTTTTTCAGCTTCTAACAATTGATCAGCAGTTTTAACTTTACCTGCAGCATCAAGGAAATAAACTGTCATGTTTGTTGGAACACCATTTTTAACAGTTACCATTACATTTACCATCTTATCCTTGTTCACTCCGATGAAGATTCCATTGAAGTAAGCAGCTTTGCCAGTTTCAACGATTTCTGCTTTACCGAATGCTCTGTCAACAGCTGCTTTCAATGCAGTGCTGCTGCTTGTAGCTCCTGAAATAGCATCTACCTTTTGAGCTTCTTCTCTAGTTCCAGCAGCCATGAAGCTTGCAGTAAGCTGTGGAATAGCTTTTACTACTTCTGGGTAAGCTTTTGGACCTAAATCTACAAGGTTCATACCTACGCGTGCTAACACTACATCAACAATCATACCGTTACGCAGGGTTACATTCGCTTGATTCGTTCCTTTATCGTAAGCATTACCAAATGCTGTGAAAGTACCGTCTTTATAAGCACCTTGTTGCTTGGATGCATTTGTCATAGCGTCAACCATAGCTGCTTTTACTGCTGCGGACAATGCAGCTTGATCAGCAAC
Source organism: Paenibacillus wynnii (assembly GCF_000757885.1). Lineage (NCBI taxonomy): Bacteria > Bacillati > Bacillota > Bacilli > Caryophanales > Paenibacillaceae > Paenibacillus > Paenibacillus wynnii. Next base: position 632,662 of record NZ_JQCR01000002.1, read on the forward strand.
TTCAGAGATATTAACACCATTTTCAAGCAAATCAGCTGTTACTTTTGCTACGAAATCCTTTTGTCCAGGGGACAATTTGTCTTCAGCAATCAGCTTCTTGTCAGCTCCGAACAAGCTAACTTTAACAGCAGTTACTTTATCAGATGCAATATCAACCAACAGGAGAACCTTAGATTGGTTGTCAACACCGGCAAATTTACCGTCATAATATTGACCTGCAGTAGGAACCTTCAATGCCTTTTCGAATGCTCTTTCTACAGCTTGATTCCAGCTGTGACTACTTTCAGTAGCACCGGAAATTCCGTCTACCTTCTCATCGTAGTTAGCGATGAAAGATCCATTAGCAAGCAATTTAGCAGTCATAGGTGCGTTTGCTTTAACTACTGAAGCATAAGCAGTTGCGCCTCTGTCGATCAGGTTTGTTCCCAATCTGAACAATTTTACATCAACAAGTTTACCGTTACGGATAACGATGTCGGCTCTTTCTACGCCTACACTTCTTGCAGTACCGTAAGCGGAGTAGAACCCGTCTACATATGCAGATTTATTATCGATAATAGCATTTTGCTGTGCATCCCAGAATGCCTTTACAGCAGCCTTGAATTCAACTTCCAAGCCAGCTGTTGCAGTTGCAGCGATACCGTTAGCCAGCAGTGCTGGTTTGATAGCTGCGATAGCTGCAGTTTGCTCAGCTGTATAAGTCTTCTCATCAATAAAGTCTCCTGCAGCGTTCAGTGCATATACCTTAACATCAGTCAGCTTGTTAGCTGAATATGTTGTGAATACTGCATATTTACCTTCAGGATCAATACCCATATGTTCGCCGTCAAAGTAAACAGCGTCTGCAGGCTTAACTTTCAAAGCTCTTTCAAAAGCTCTGTCAACAGCCAATTTCCAACCGTTGCTTGAACGAGTAGCGCCGGATACAGCATCAACTGCAGCGGCTCCTTCTCTAGTCTTTCCAACCAATCTGTCTTCCATAAGACCATAAGCCTGCCAGAGAGTTTGATAGTTGTTGCGAGCATCTCTATCAATCAATTTAGGGCTAGTTCTCAAAAGTTCAACACTTGTGATCTTACCGTTTTTAATTGTTACTTTAGCGCCTTCAGTACCTTTGGAGTAAGCTTGACCGTAAGTAACATAAACTCCATCTTGGTATACGCTTGCTTTAACAGTAACAGGTTTTGCTGTTGCTGCAGGTTTCACTGCAGGTTTCACTGCAGGTTTCACTGCAGGTTTTACTGCAGGTTTTACAGTTGCCTTAGCTGTTGGTTTTGCTGTTGGTTTTGCTGTTGGTTTTGCTGTTGGTTTTGCTGTTGGTTTTGCTGTTGGTTTTGGTGCTGGTTTTGCTGTTGGCTTTGGTGCTGGTTTAGCTGTTGCAGCAGGTGCTTCCTCAGAAGCAGCGGATACCGCATCAACCTTTAGGTTCAAAGCTGGTGCATTAATTGTAAACGCGATCGGTGACAACAATAATGCGGCAGAAATAGTCAATGAAATAAATTTTTTGTTTTTCAATCTGTATTCTCCTTTACCAATTCCCCAGTTTTATGTAGCATTTTGACAAGTGAATCCTTCGCAAGTGTGATATACTTCCCTTCTCATGAAGAACCTGTTGTCTCTTCACAAGAGGTCATCCCCCCTCTCGCTCCTCTTCTACACCGAACAATTCGAATTCCCAAAAAAATGTATACGTGTTCATTTCTTTTTGATTAAGTGTGAATCTACCTATAATAAGGTGAATTTATTCACATAAAAAGATGTCGGTATTTTACCAGTATTTTCAGCTTGATATTATCAAACTTTTTAAGTTCTTTTCTGTATATAAAATCACACCCCCTATAATAAAAGTCACTATTTACCATATTACACCACATTCGCATGTCATTACCTATTAGAGTTTTTCATGGATCAAACATGACGAATGAAGTGACCGGCGAGCGGAAAATTTATCTTCTATCTATTCCTCAAGCAAACATTCTGAAAGAGATATCACTGGTCACTCGGTCGGTCATTTTAGAAGTGAGGTATGGTCAAAAAGTAGAGGGGGTAGTAGTAAAATAGCAAGCTTATGCTGTCAGTTGTCTATATTTATTAGTCAGCTCCTGAAACCACTGTTTGTCCTGAAGGGCCAGGGCGAAATCAATCAACTCTGTAATCTCACTCTTTTGCAGTTCCGGTGAATCATTAAAGCTAATTTCTGCACTTGCAGCAGCAGCCCCTTCTGAGCCTTCTGTGAAATCAAAGTCAAATTGGAGCTTAATGTCGCTCTCCATAAACTCGTTACGAAGGAAATACAGAATCTCGCACATGAGTACCGGTCTGATCTGGTTGTCAAATACACAGTCCATTACCTTTGCCCAATAATGCTGATTCGTGAGGTGTAACTTATCATTGGTTAAGAGATATTTCTCTCCCTGAAAATCATTGACGAAGTTTAGCTCCAGCGGCTCCATTTTAAATATACCGGCGATTTGCTTCTTGGCAATATTCACAATGTCTTGCGTTTCTAATCTAATCATCTTTCAAGCACCTCATCCCTCTTATTTGGACTTCCAGTAACTTCGCTGCTATCCGCAATAATACTACTAATTTTTATTTAATTTAAAGTTAATATCGTCATCATACTCTACTTTGTTTATAGTTTTATATAAATTTCTTAAAAAAAGTGATTCAAATTTGATAAATTTGTTTAATTTATGTCCTGAAATAAAAAAAGACTGTTTTGCGTGTTAAAAAACACCTCAAAACAGTCTAGTATATAGAACTATATAGATTGTACTTAAGATTTACTCCTTGGGTGTATGGTAGTGTGTTAGTAACTACGATGAATGTGTAGACTACGAGCATCTATCCGCGACAAATACGGCAAATCGTCTACCTACATGGGTTTCTATATATAGTTGCACAACTTACACTTATATTTCTCCCTTAGCACACTTTAGGGGGTTTAATTGCACTTTATACACTTATTTTTGGGTATTCCGGGGTTTAACCGGCATATTCGTGTTTTTAGTTGCACAATGTACACCTATCCATTCATCCGAGCGCCAAAAGCTAGAAATAAGTGTATAAAATCAGACTGTTGAGAAAGCAAACTTTCAAGCTGCAAATATCATGCGGAAACCCAAATGACGGTTAAAGTAGTGAAGGTTACTCTTTTTCATACACAAATGAAAAGCATAGGCCTCCATCTTTGCTAAGTGACGGGCCATTTTCTTCAGATTCTGTGCAATGGCCGTCATCAATGCCTGTTCCTGCATCTTGGCTTTGCCCCGCATTCGGCATCGACGGTACCCGTGGAGATTTTTGGCATCAGCAAAGCTACGCTCAATGGTTTGAGCGCGGTATTTGTAGATTTTCTCGCCTTCGGGACTTTTCCGGTTTTGGTGTACTTTCTCTTTGAAGTCTTCCCATACATGCCGCTGAATCGTACGCTGGTGCTTGGAGTTTTCAGTACATTGAGTGACTTTCGGGCAAGCCGCGCAGTGCCCCTTGGATGATATATACTCGTTGTAGCCTTGTCGGTTCGTCGTTCGGTACGTGAGTGGTTGTCCTAATGGACATACGTATACATCCTTTTTCGCATCATAGGTAAAGTCTTCTTTCGTGAGAAAGCCGGGTTTGCTGGGTGGTTTCCGCTCGGCAATTACAGTCATCCATGGCGTCGTTTGTTTGCAAATATGGGGCACCATGTATCCGGAATCCAAGGCTATGGCTTCGAGGGTGTCTCGAAAACCAAAGGTCTCCAGTTGCCGGGTTAAGCGCTCCATATACACGGTTGAATCATTGACATTGCCTGGCGTCACATACACATCGGTAATCATATTGTATTTGTGGTCAACCGTCCGGTGGTCTAAGTAAAAGAATCCTTCCGGTTTGTTCTTACGATTCATGTAGCCGCTCTCTGGATCAGTCAGGCTCACTTTCAGTTTTTTGGGCTCCTCCTCCCGTTTCCCGCGTGGAGGAGCTAATGGCTTTTTCCCGTGAGCACGGCGGCTTTCATGGACTGCGGTCTCCAACTCTTGCAGATAGGCGTGCGGGGACTCACTCGTCATTTGCTGCGTATAACGATTTTTATTGGCATTCGCCTCGATGTGCGTCGAATCTGTAATTAAGAGCCGCCCCGCAATCATGCGGTGGGAAATGGCAAGCCGCACCACTTCGTCGAAGATTTCCTGGAAGACATCGGTTCCCTGAAATCGTCCATTCCGGTTATAACTAATCGTGGAATGGTCCGGAACTGGTTCACTAAGGCCCAGGCCTAAAAACCACCGGTAGGCAAGGTTAACGTTAATGTCCTGCTCAAGGATGCGTTCGGAACGAATGTTAAACAGGTAGCCAATCAGCATCATTTTGAATAAACGGATGGGTGGAATCGAAGGTCTTCCTTGGGTTGCACTATAATAAGGGCGTACCTTTTCGGTAATGAACGAAAAATCCACATGTTTTTCGACCAAACGAAGGAGGTGATCGGAGGGAACCAACTGGTCTAAACAAACCATCTCCATTTGATATTTTCCGCTATCCCCTTGATCTTTTTCGTTTAACATAAGACACCGCGCTTTCTAGCAAAGTTATCTATATTATACCAAATTAACGCGGTGTCGTGTTGAAATTCGGACTTTCTCAACAGTCTGATAAAATACTTCTATTTCACTGACTACCTCCGAGTTTCTACAAGGGAATTAGGCTGTTTCTTCCTACCCTTCCTGCACCGGGTATCGCGCTTCAAAGATCTCGTTTGGTTTCTTCTTTACCTCTAAATCACCGAAGCCGCGAATCAACCGTTCGCCAAAACGTTCATTGTACTCTATTACATCAAGGTAGACGATTTTCTCTACCCAACCCGATTAAACGAATGAACAAAGGAATTCGAAAGCGCCTGAAACCTATGAACAGTCTCACCAATATGGATGTTAAGTTCAGCTTATATAACTATACAAAAAGTGATACCCTCTGAATCCCTTCTTCCGGTGATATCCGTACCAACCCTTTGTCGGTTAGGCGGAGGGTCGGGATCACGGCCAGCGCAAGCAAAGACAACGTCATAAAAGCATAATTTAATGTGCAACCCGCATCGTAGAGTGCTTTGCTGATAGCAGCAGATTGTGCGGACGCTATCTCAAACGGCTCAGTGGACATAAGACCCGCTATCGCCAACGGAAAAAGAGTTGTACCTCCCGCGGTTATTACAGCTACTCCCCCCTGCGCGTCAGCAACAGCATTCGCGGCCTGGGACATCAACTCATCGTCATTGCCGATTACCAGAACATTGTGACTGTCATGCGCAACGGTCATGGCTATAGCCGCCGGTTCATGAAATCCGATTCCATTTACTACGCCAACCGACTTATTCCCGGTTCCTTTATGACGTTCAAACACTGCAATTTTACAGAGACCATCCCCGTTACCTATTTGCAGCTTCCCCTCTTCCACAGGAAGTGTAAGAATTTGTTCTAGGGTCTCTACATGGTTTTCCCTGACTTCGATAACTCTTGCGGCAAGCTTGCCTGTACTAATCGGTGCAGGAATTACAAAATCTTCAGCTGTCGGACGTGATGACAAATGAACCGAACTCAGCACCTCTTGAGGATAAGTGTACGAGGACAATGTGGCTGTCATCACACCGTTTTCTGCAACTACAACACCCGCTGCTACGGTGAGCACAACATTAACGTCTGATAGATTGCCGTCCAACAGTATTATATCTGCATAAGAACCCGGAGTAATGGAACCGATGTCCCGAGCTAAGCCAAATCGTTCAGCCGTATTAATAGTTGCCATCTGGAAAGCTGTAACCGGCCTGACTCCCTGTGAAATAGCGTGCCGAACTACGAAATCCATATGACCTTCGTCACGAAGTGATTCTGAACTTCGGTCATCGGTTACCAGCATCATTCGGCGCGGATCAAGTCCTCTCTCTGTATGTGCTGTAATGGTTTTGGCTACATCGTGCCAAGCGGAGCCTCGGCGCATTTTGGCATACATCCCGAGCCGCACCCGTTCGATTACGTCATCTGCTGTGACACATTCATGATCACCGGTTACGCCGGCTGCAGCATATATAGGCAGCCTCCAATCACTGGAAGGCCAAGTAAAGTGTCCGTCTACGTATCTCCCTGCACGCAATGTAGCTTGAATTTCCCCTAGCATTTTCTCATCACTATAGACAACGCCTGGAAAGTTCATTACTTCACCCAATGCGATAACATCATCTCCCCAGGTGAAGGCTTCTGCCACTTCCTTTGGCCCAATAGATGCACCAGTTGTCTCGAATTCTTCTCCTGCCGCCGGCACACAGGAAGCAACCTGCATATAAGCAGCGAGAGGTGTTCCCCGCATCTCATCCAGCATCAGCTTTATGCCCTTGAGGCCAAATACATTGGCAATCTCATGGGCATCAAAGAACCCTCCGGTCGTACCCATCGGCAGAACCGCACGAGCAAACTCAGAAACTGTAAGCTGTGTACTCTCAATATGGCAGTGTCCATCCAGGAGTCCGGGGGCCATATATTTACCGCCCGCATCGATGACCTGTGTCCCTTCTCCAATCATGTGTGAGACCTCTTTGCCAACGTAGGCTATACGTCCGCCCTGAATACCGATAGACATGCCCTCTAGGATCTCTCCAGAGCATACATTAACCAGTTTACCGCCTCTAATAACCAGCGTTGCCGGTTGATCTCCACGGGCCGTAGCCACGAGCTCAGGTACACAATCAGCTAAAGGTTTTCTTATAAAAGCCATACTCACCGCTCCCCCCGTAATCAAATAAATTGAACCTTCTCCGCTGCTTCAAGAAGAAACGGCTTCATCGCCCTTAGCAGGACGAAAGCCGTTTTAATATCCACCGATTATCTTATGTTTTACTCATAAACGTCAAGTGCGGCTTGAATAGCAAGCCCCCGCGGCACTGTCACCCCGTGACGTATCAATACAGCCTCAAGAGCTCCAAGCAAACGCAGGATGTTATTCTCGCGGCAGCTAAAACCCATGGTGCCAATACGCCAGATCAAACCTTTTAAGGGTCCGAAAGTGCTGGCAATTTCAATACCAAACCGGTCAAGCAGCATCGAACGGACCGACTCCCCATCCACTCCTTCTGGAATCAGTACACAGGTAACTACTGTAAGCTTACTTTCGGGATCTCCATACAAGTTGAGTCCCATCGCTGTTAATCCGGCTATGAGAGCTTTTTCATGCAGGATATGTCTAGCAAAACGTGCCGCAAGCCCCTCTTCAAGCGTCAAACGTAAGCCTTCCCGAAGCGCATAGAGCATGGAGGTCATTTCCGTGTGATGGTTAAGTCTCTTAGGACTCCAGTAATCCTGAAGCATGCCAAGATCAAAATAATTACTTCGGACAAAAGACAGCTCCCCGGGTTCTACATCCCCGGTTCTTAAACCGCGTTCTACCCGTTTGCGGGTCAAAAGCTTTGCCTCAGCGCGTTCATTATAAGTAATGGGGGCCATGCCTGAGGGAACCGATAGACATTTCTGCGTCCCCCCGATTACAGCATCCAGCATCCAGGCATCCGTCTCTACAGGCACCCCCCCGATGGTTGCCACCGCATCGACAATGAACAGGCAATCCTGCTCCCGGCAGGCCCGCCCAATCTCCGCAAGCGGTTGAACACGACCGGTGGAGGTTTCTCCATGAACCATTGCAACCACATGCGGCCTGAAGTTTTCCATGGCAGCTATTACTTCACTAGACTCAAACACACTTCCCCAGGTTTTCTCCAGAACCCTTACTTCCGCACCGCAGCGTTCCGCAATTTCATGCAGGAGATGTCCGAAACGACCAAAGATCGGAATCAACACGCGATCCCCCGGTGCAATAAGGCTCACCATCGCCGCTTCGATACCTGAGCGGGAAGTCCCGTCTACAGGATAGGCCCATTGGTTGCCCGTAACGAACAATTCTCTCAGCATTCCCATAGTCTCATTCATAATATCTGTAAACTCCGGATCAAATTGCCCCAATACCGGGAAAGACATCGCCCGCAGTACACGCGGATCAACCTCCACCGGTCCCGGGGTCATTATGCACCGAAGTGAAGGCGACAAATCTTCGTACCGCTTCATGACAATCTCTCCTCTATAACAAATCTACTTATAGGCAAGCTCATATAATAGTTCGGTCAGAACTTCCAGGCCGACTCCGAGTTCCTCCGGAGAAGAATACTCTGCAGGAGAATGGCTGATTCCGTCCCGACTGGGAACAAATATCATTGCCGTAGGAAAGCGCGGCGCAAAGAGTTGAGCATCGTGTCCGGCACCGCTCACCATGTTGCGGTAGCTCCTGCCTTGCTTTTGGCAAATGCGTTCCAGACCGTAGCACAACTCGCTATTCATAGGTGCAGGAAGAGCACTGAGTCTTGGTGTGAGATCCAGGTTAAGGCCGCGTTTTGCTGCTATTTCATTAAAAGCTATAAGGGTATCGCTACAGAAGCGATCCAGCTTCTCAGCCTCACTATGCCGAATATCCAGCGTAAATTGCACCTCTCCAGGAATCACATTCGGTGTATTAGGGATTACCTCCAACCGACCTGTTGTTGCCACTAGCGGTTCACCGGCTTCCCCGGCTAAACGTTCAAGCAGAAGCAGCATTTCAGCAGTACCCATCAATGCATCCGCCCGCAAGTTCATCGGTGTTGTGCCCGCATGATTCGCTGTTCCTGAGACCCTGACTGTAAAACGTCTTTGTCCGGCGATAGCCTCCACAATACCGATCTGTGTTGAGGTCTTTTCTAGAAGTATTCCCTGCTCAATATGCAGCTCCACAAAAGCTCCAATATCATCTCTTCTTGTTGAATCTACGCGTTGGTTCATTGTGTCTTCGAAGTTATTATAATCACATTCTGCCATCGCACTCTTTAAGGTGATACCCTCAGAATCGGCGCAAGTATCTGCTTCACTTCCATCGTACATCCCTGTAACATGGCCTGAGCCCCAAAAGGTTAACGGAAACCTGCTGCCTTCCTCTTCACAAAACGATACCACCTCCAAAGACCGCAGCGGCTGTCCAAAAGTCTCTTGGAGATAATGAATTGCGGTAATCGCAGCGGCTATTCCATAAGCTCCGTCATATTTCCCGCCGTTAACAACGGTATCCACATGCGAGCCTGTTAGAATTACTTTATCATCCGGGTTTCGTCCGGCTAGCCGCCCATATACATTGCCGACTTTATCCGTTCCTACCTTTAGACCGAATCCAGCCATTTTCCCCTGCAAAAAAAGCTGTGCTTGGCTCCACTCCGGTGTATAAAGCAGCCTAGTTACACCCGGTCCCGGAGCGCTAAATACGGCCAAATCATCCAGCAGTTTCAACATCTCGGTGGATGCTGCTTGTATCATCGGCGTACTCATCGGATTAGCTGCCCTTCCTTGATCTGGAGCCATTGTCCACCATCCCCTGATACCACTCCGTCTTCAGCGGTGTAGACAATATTGCCACGGCATAGGGTTGCAGTTACCTCGCAGGATAAGGTCAACCCTATATATGGACTGTGTTTGTGACGATAGAAGAGATCCTCTGGTTCAAGTCTATAAGAACGGTTCGGATCGAGCAATACCAGGTCGGCATCGAGCCCCACCGTTATGGAGCCTTTGCGATCCTGCATTCCGAAACGCTTTGCCGGAAGCTCCGCCAACAACTTCGCAATTAAAGTTACGGGTAACCCCCTAACGGCTACCCCTTCGTGGAACATCAGTTCGAGACTGCTTTGTGCGCCTGAAATGCCTCCCCAGGCTTCAAAAAAGGACAAACCTTCTTTCAATTTCAGCTCTGTTGGACAAGGAGAATGATCCGATGCAACCAGGTCGATTTTGCCTTCTGAAAGCACCTTCCACAACTTCTCCCGTTCCTCTTCACTTCGTAAAGGCGGAGCGCATTTGGCTACCGGTCCGAGACTTTCCATGTGGGTCTCATTTAAAAGGAGATAATGGGGACAGGTTTCCGCGGAAACATCCAGTCCCCGAAGCTTGGCAGAATGAATCATTTCTATAGCAGCTGCAGTACTAATATGAACAAAATGCAACCGGCATCCCGTCCGTTCACTATACAGCAGTGCTCGCGCAACAGCTTCCAGTTCAGCTTCGGGTGGCCGGCATGCAGCGAAATCACCCGCTGTATTCCGCCCCTCCCGCTCGGCATCTGCAGAAAGTACGGCTGTGATGTCCTCGCTTTCTGCATGCAGCGCGAGAATGCCGCCAAGTGCAGCGATTTTCTTCATGCCTTGATAGAGAGTATTATCATCCACCTCACGGAATCGGCCCTCACCTTCGCCTCCCGGATTGGATAAAAAAGCCTTAAAACCGGTAACGCCAGCTGCTGCCAACGCCTCTAAATCATCCAGGTTCCCGGGAACTAATCCACCCCACAGCACATAGTCTATTGCGGAATTCCCATAAGCAGCTTCTGCCTTTAGCTTGAGGGCAGCCTCATTAACCGTAGGCGGATTACCGTTAAGGGGCATATCCGCGTAGGTCGTACAACCACCTGCAGCAAGAGCGGCAGACCCGCTCCGAAAGCCTTCCCAATGACCCATCGTTGGCTCATTAAAGTGAACATGCATATCAATCATACCCGGCAGCACATATTGTCCTTCCGCATCGATAACGTTGGAATCCGAAGTCAATGATAGATTCTCGCCCAACGCGGCAATTTTACCCTCAAGGATACCGATATCTAACCTTACCACTTCACCGGACAGCACTACATTCCCATTCTTAATTACAAGATCATACGAATTCTTCACGTTACGATCACCTCCGGTCCTCAGTTTCTTAGCTGCCCCGATACGTACTATATCCACCTGGAGCCACGAGCAGCGGAACATGGTAGTGATCCAAGGGGTTACTTATATTAAAGCGAATCGGGATCTGTTCAAGAAAGAAGGGGGCAGAATCAACAGTTTCATTTTCTTCCTCTAATCCTGTTTTTCGAAAATAATCGCCAGCCATAAACAGTAGTTCATAACAGCCGGTCTCCATCCGTGAACCGTCCAGTAGAGGAGCATCCAATCGACCGTCCTTGTTCGTAACCGCTTCAAGCAAAAGTTCACTCGTTCCATTCGCTAACCTTCTGAGCTGGAGTACCAGTCCTGCGGCTGGAATTCCACGGGAAAGATCAAGCACATGTGTTGTTAGTCGTCCGTATGGTTCTTTGGTATCTTCTTTGATCAAATCATTCAAGCGGAACCGGGTGATTATTCCGATTTCAGATAATGCCCGATCCCATTCCTCCTGCAGTGTTCTATTTACACGTTCGCTTATGGAACTGATAATGTCATCTTTGTTTTTACCGCGTACGGCGAGGATAAAAGGGAATTGAAATTTAGCCGTGTACGTTTGGTTCAGTTCTTTTAGTAAAAGAAACTCTTCAGGTGTCAGCTTATCCAGCCCTGCTCCCTGCTGCTCCGCTGCAGACAACGGACTAACCTGTAATCTCGTTGCCAAATCGGGGTGGGCTCTAAGCAGATGTTCAATTTGCTCACGGTCTGCCTGCCGCGCCGTTTCCAACATGCTGCTGTGAAGATGGTTTACGGATTCGAATGGGGCCAGAAGATATGTCCCTTCTGCTACCCAAGGGGAATGCTCAAATATCCCGCCCAAACTTGCTACAAATTTATCCTTACTCATACCATTTATCTCATCCAATGTTAAGGGAGAGTCCGTTCTAGCCATTTTCAGCTCACCCCTCTTTCAATAGCTTTGTTTACTGCACGCATAATGCCTCCGTACCCCGTACAACGGCATAAATTGCCGGATAAAGCCTCCTCAACATCTTCCTGCGTAGGCTTCGGGTTCTCAGCTAGTAGCGCAACAACCGAGATCACCATACCCGGTGTGCAATAGCCGCACTGGAAGCCGCCTTCCTCCAAAAACGCTTGCTGAACCGGATGCAAGCCCGATTCACTCAATCCTTCAATCGTTGTAATCTCTGCACCACTGCATTGGTAAGCCATCGTGAGACAGGCATTGACCGGGTGACCATCAATCAGTACCATACAGGCGCCGCAGCGCCCCAGTTCACAGGCACGTTTCGTACCCGTCAGTTCTAAATCTTCACGCAGCACATTAAGAAGCCTGCGTGTAGGTGGTACTTCTGTGGAGATTGAGTGTCCGTTAACACTGCATTCAAGTGTGAAAACAGAATCGGATGACTCTAGCTTTTCGTCTTCATTGCTGTCCATTTTATAATTATTGGGCATGTGAGTTCACCGCCTTTTGCGGAATAAACGGCGTAGCCTGCAGCCATTCGGGATCGATTGGCAGTCGGTTTACCCGTTTACGTACTGCCTGAAATACTGCCGAGGCAACAGCAGGTGCCAAATTGACTGAACCGACCTCACCGATACCGCGGGGACCGTAAGTATCATGCTCCGGCAAATCCTCAATCGGCTGTACCTGAATGCTGCCGTTCATATCTGCAATGGTAGGGACTAGATAAGTATCGAGGTTTTTGGTTATATAGCTGCCGCCCGACATCATAGCGTCCTCCGATAAAGTGAAGCCGATAGCCATGCTGCTGCCACCTTCGATTTGTCCAAGATAACCTTGCGGATTTGCAACAGGACCTGCAGCCACTGCGTGATACTGATCGGTTACCCGAACACGTCCGGTTAACAAATTGACCGCCACTTTCACAGCAATGGCTGAGTAGGTATACAAAAAGTGGGCACCTATCCTGTCAAAGGTTGTCGTGGGATAGTTAAACTTGGTTTCACTGACAATAGGAGCCGAAATACTACGTACCAACTCCGTGTAAGCAAGCAGCATTTCTCCATTCTTCTTCCAAATGCCTCCAGGACCGATCCTTAAATCGTCCATCGTGCAATCGGTCAAAGCAGCAGCCGCTGCTTCAAGAAGTCGGGCCGTAAAGTCCGGATGCAGCCGTCTAAGCGCCATCCACATCATGCTTGTTGCCCGGGAAGCCGTGCTTGAGCCGCTGTCCGGAACCACATCGGTATCCCCGATTACAATTCTTAAATCCTCAGCGGCGAATCCGTATTGCTCGATCAGCATCTGCTCCATCGTTGCAATTAGCCCTTGACCAAATTCCTCGTAGCCGAATACGGCTTCGATTTTGCCGTCAAGGGCCAGCAGGAGTCTCCCGCCCGCAGGGTCGGGAATACCGTAACCCAGACCTGCGCCATGCATAGCGATGGCAGCTCCTGTTCCGGTTACAATCCACGGTTCGGCAGTCGTCCTATTATCATCGCTCCCCTCTTCTTGGGGAGTGACTCCTGCCATAAGCGGGGAAGCCGCCAAAGCTTCCCATACCTGCATGGCCCCGTCTGTCTGGGCAATTTCCTGCCCCAGAGGTCCAAGATCCCCGTATTGCCGCAAATTCCTGCGGCGCATCTCCCAGGGTTCTATCGTCAACAACTCCGCCATCCGGTCGATCTGCCCCTCCAGCGCAAAGATTGCCTGATTCCCGCCAAAGCCGCGAAACTCACCGGACACACCGTTATTGGTGTATACGGCAAAGCCTTCAACATCCACATGTTCGATTAGATAAGGGCCCATTACATGCTCAGTGGCAAAATTAAGGACTTCTGCACCAAGCGTGGCATAAGCCCCCGTATCTGAAATAATTCTTACCTGATGGGCAATGATCTTACCTGATTGATTGCAGCCCGTCTTCATCGTAATTTTCATAGGATGGCGCTTAAGTCCGGCACGTATAGATTCCGCACGAGAGTTATGAAGTCGGACCGGACGCCGGGTCCTAAGGGCGAGCAAAGCTCCATACGGTTGTACATTAAGCTCGTCTTTCCCTCCGAAGGAACCGCCGATCGGACTGGAAATCACACGTATTTCCTCCTCCGGGATAGCCAGAATTCGGGATAGCTGCTTGCGGTCCATCAATCCGTGCTGGGTAGCAGAATAGACTGTTAGCCGCCCATTACTTTCAGGGATAAATAATCCGCCTTCCGTCTCCATATAGGTATGCATTTGACGAGGGGTCCAATAAGTCTCCTCCACGACATGAGTACACTCCTCGAAGGCAATCTGCGGCTGCCCCTTGCGATATTCGGTGTGATGCAGCACATTACCCTCAGCATGCAACAGGATTGCCCCTTCCTTCATGGCCTCTTCAGGGTCATCGAGCAGATGGAGGGGTTCATAAACCACATCAATTAGAGACAGAGCATACTCCGCAATTTCATCCGTGTCTGCCGCTACAGCCGCAATCGCATCCCCGGTATATCGCACTCGCTCACTGCAAAACACCGGTTGGTGGGGAAGCGCAATACCGAAACCGTTAAGTCCAGGCACATCCTCATGTGTGATAACAGCATGCACACCCGGAACGCTCAGAGCCTTCTCGGTATGAATAGAAAGAATACGCGCATGCGCCTGATGACTGCGAAGCACACGTCCGACTAACATCCCTTCCGCGCTCATGTCGGTCAAATACTGCAGCTTGCCGGATACCTTACCCTGTCCGTCGGGCCTTGTACGCCAGCGGATTCCGCTGGATTCCTTATTCAGCAGCATTTTCCCTCTCTCCTCTCGTGGTGGGCAAACAATCGTGTGAGAACAGAACTTCGTTGCAGCGGTTTTTTTTAATTGCAAAAAGGAGTCAATTTCATAATGCCCTGTGAATTAAAGCTGCAGTACTCCAAAAGCATATATTCTATTTTTAAAAATTAGGCGATTTGCTTCTTTTTTGAGATCTCTTGGTTTAGCTTTTCAAGTGCATACTTACACAAGTTGTAGGTGAGACAACTAAGTTCGAAATCCACCCTGGAACGTGTGTTTAACTGACGGCTACCCCCCATATTGAAATAAAGCTTCAAGTAGGCAAATACGCGTTCAATCGCTGTTCGCTTCTTAAATAACTTCTTAAACTTGCTACTTCCACGCGCCGGTGCTGTATACCGGCGAAGGTCTGTTTCGATTCGAATTTTGTGTACTTTCTGGCAACCTTTGTCGCTAAACGTACAGGTTTTACATTCTTTGGGACTTGTGTATTTTAGTGTTCCATATTTTTCATCAAAGCTATCGTAACTGTAGAGATGCCCTTGTTTACAAATCGGACGGCCTTCTTCATCCTGGCCCTCGGGCACTTCTTTCGCGTGCTGAATCATCGGAATTAACGCATAGGCTCCATTCCTTCGAGCCTGCTGGTAGACCGCTCCAGAATCATACCCTTTGTCTGCAAGCACATACTTCACCGTTAATTGAGGAAATTTTTGCTCCAACCCTTTCAGTAAAACAATAGCCAGTCGCTGGTCCGATACATGCCCAGAACTAAACAAACTGCTGACTATAAATTGACTTTGCGTGTCTACGAGCAGATTCGCTTTATATCCGTACCAGTACATCATCCGACCATTTCCCCGGGGGTCGCCTTTGCCACCGGTACTGGGATACTGGGGCATCTGAGCCAGCAGTTCATCGTAGCTGACGTCCAGCATTTCTGCTACTTTTTTCTCGAAGATGGTTAAGGATGCTTCGTATGCCGCCATTTGTTCTTCCCAAGCCGCCTTTTCCGTTTGAGGTACCCGTCCACGTTTATTCCGTTTGGGTTTTTCTGGTTTTTCGGGTATTGGGGCGGGCTGTTTTTCTTTAAGTAGGGCTTTGGCTGCTTTTTGGGGTTTTGCTGCCTTTCTGGGTTTCGTTTGTTCTTTTATTTTCGGATGACAATCCCAAGCCTCCAAATGAGAAGAATCCACCGCAAGTGTTTCGCCAGAAATAAACCCCTCCGCAATCGCCTGCTCAACAATCTGGTCCATCACGTTATTCAGCACCCCACACTGGTGCAGTTTTGTTGTAAGTCGTGAGTAGGCGGGACCACTTGGAATTCGATCGGATTCCGTAAACCGGCAACGTTTTCGAAAGGACTCATTGTCATGCAAGCGTCGAATGATATCTTTCACCGAAGGGATACGCTCCATTTTGCCAATCACTAAAGAGTAAATCATCGCCCGAGTATTGAGTTCTTCAGGCCGTCCCCGCACCGTACGTTTGTTAATTGCACGTAGAATCGTATTCATCGGGAGATAGTCCAGTACTGCCACACATTTGGGTTCAGCTTGCATGTTCATTAAATCTTCCATGGAGAATAGCTCTTCTTGTTGTATACTATACATGGGGTCCTCCTTCTTTCTCTCGTTTTGGTGTGGTAACTTAAACTTCGAGAAATTGGGTAGGTACTCCTTTTTTGTGTGCTCAAAATCCCTTATACATCAAGGGTTTTGAATTATGAAATTGACTCAAAAGTGCAACTATAATCCTTGCTAGAAACCAAACTACACATTTAGTTGTAGTTAATGCAGCTATTTCTCCATATTTGTGTGGAAAAGTGCCAATTCGCCTTTTATAGATGTACGAAATACAATTAAAAGCCTAAAAGGTGGATGTTAGCTCGAAATAAGTGTATAAAGTGCAACTGGAAGCATACCTTCTACACTTCAAAAGCCTTCCACAGCTCAGATACGATCAGGTTCCCTGCGGTTTTTTTCTTGTATGCCTCTGAAGCAAATGGATCGCTATAGGTTTCAAAGTCATTTACAACGGCTTCATATACAAGAGGGAGCAGTCTTTCATCGTACGTATTGCCTTCTAGCATAGCTTCAGCGGTGATAAGCCGCTGCGGCCGACCCGATCCTCCGCCTGCCGCAAGCCGTACTCTGCTTATCCGATGCGAAGAATCCATTGAAGCGGTTAACGCCACGGTTACGAGTGATGGAGTAAAAGCTTCTCTTCGGCCAACCTTGTGGTAAACCTCCACTTTGCATGATTCCTTCTCACTCGCCTTAGTTAAAGGAATACGGACCTCAGCAATGATATCCATAGTCGATCCCGCCCCTTCCCATCGGCTGTTCAGCCATTCGATCAAGGGCTGAGCATTCAGAACTTCACCGTCATAGGTAACCATCTCGGCATCATATACAAGTAATGCAGGAAGGATGTCCCCAAACCCCGAGGCGATATTTCCTCCAAGTGTGGCCAAATTCCGAACCGCCGGGGCAGCTATCCCCTTTACCGCAGATGAAACTGCCGAAGCCGCGGACTGTAAGTATATGTTCTTACGGCACTGTGACAATTTAGCAAGAGCACCCAGCGTTAGATAATATTCTGTTGAACGGATCTCTCCGATACCCTCAACACCCCGGAGATCGATTAGCTGATGGGGCATCGCTACGGTCCCGGCATCCCATTGCGTTCGCAGGAGTGTGCCACCGGAGACATATAGAGCGCTGTTCCCCAGAGCTGATTTCAACTCCCAAGCCTCGTGCAGGCTATGCGGCTGATGTAAGCCGGGCTGCCCAAGCAATCCTTCATCCCTTAGCGCTCCCATAGGAACTACCTCCTCTCCAGCAGGCATTCTATTAAAACCTTTGTTCCCGTATATAGGGAACACCCAATGCCTCCGGTGTGCCGGAAGGCTTATTGCGATTGCGGTAGCCCAAATACATCAGCACCAATATAGTCACGAGATAGGGAATCATTTTGAGAAAATACGATGGAACCACACTGCCAAGCAACTGAATACGGAAACCGAGTGAATCCAGCGCTCCGAAGAAATAAGCACAGAACAGCGCTCTTAGCGGATTCCATCTAGCAAATATAACAAGCCCTACAGCAATCCAACCGCGCCCGGCAGTTAGACCTTCGTTCCAGGTTGGTGCATAGGCCAATACCATATCTGCACCCGCAAGGCCGATTAGCATGGCACCTACGATCACATAGCTGTATCGAATCAGTTGTACACGAATACCCATCACATCTGCGGTAGCCGGGCTATCTCCAACGGCCCGCAAATGGAGCCCCCAGGATGTTCGATGAATCAGTAGATGAAGAACAAGCACCAGGACTAGACTGAACCATGTCAAATAATCCATGTTAGCAAATATATTCCCAATAACCGGAACGGGCTCCAACCAACCCAAGTGCAGCTTAGGTAAGGGTCCCGGCAGTGGTATACCGCTGATTGGCTTACCAAGATAAGCACTTAGCCCGCTCCCGAATAAGGTCATCGCAAGACCCGACATTGTCTGATTCGCTCGAAGCGTGACACACAGGAAGGAATGCAACAAGCCTAATACAGCCGTGACGGCTACCGTTGCCAGTAATGCAACAGCCAGATTGCCGGTGCGAATGTAAACAATACAGGTGGTCACCGCACCCATCAGCATCAGCCCCTCGGCGCCAAGCTGGATGATTCCGGCTCGTTCATTCAATATTCCGCCTAGCGTAGCCAGAAGGAGCGGAGTCCCTGCTGAAATCGCTGCTATTAATAACTGAGTAGTAAAGTCCATTCTATAACCCCTCCTTCGAGCTATCCATATAGGATAGCCCTTCCTTAATTATGCGCTCCGGCGAATGCGGAATCGGTGAATCATATCCCCGGCAATCAGGAAAAACAGGATGGAGCCCTGCAGCATTTCCGAAATAGACGAAGGTAATCCTATGGTTTGTACACTGAAACCCCCGACGATGAGACCCCCGAACAGGATGGAAGTAACAATAAGCCCCACCGGGTTCAGCTTTGCAAGCCATGCCACAATAATTGCCGTATATCCGTAACCTGGAGAGATACCTTGCATTAATTTATGGGTGACACCGGACACCTCAGCCATCCCAGCGATTCCTGCCAGACCGCCGCTGATTAGCATTACGATAATAATATGCCGTTTAATATGAATACCTGCATAACGGGCAGCTATCGGATTGGCTCCAATTAGCTTCAATTCATAACCCCAACGGGTAAACCGGATCATTAAGTAATAGATAACTACAGCAACGAGACCGAATATAAGTCCGATATGGAGCCGAGTACTACCCAGTACGGGCAGTGATTGCGCTGCGGTAAACATGGGCGAACCGGGGAAGTTAAAACCTTTGGGGTCTTTCCAAGGTCCGAATACTACATAATCAAGTGCCAGCAATGCTACATAATTCAGCATTAATGAAGTAATAAGCTCATTGACTCCAAAATGTGTTCTGGGAACAGCCGTCATTAACCCCCAGAGGGCTCCCGCAGCGAAACCGAATATGAGCATCAACAGGATGGACCAAAATGAAGAAAGATCGGGACAATAAATCGTCACAGCCGTAGCCGCCATGGCTCCAACCGTAAGCTGTCCCTCGGCTCCGATATTCCATACCGATATCCGGTAAGCTACTGAGATACCCAGTCCGCATAGCAGCAAGGGTATCGCCTTTACCAGTGTTTCTGTGAAGCCGTAGGAGGTGCCAAATGCACCGCGGAACATTTTTTCATATACAGTAAATGGACTCATTCCGTTAGCAGCAATGAATATGGCACAAAACACCAATGCTAGAAATACAGAGAGGACCGGTGTCCACCAAGGTGAACGGGTACGGCTTGAATCGTATTCCAGACGCAGTGAAGGGCGCTTGCCAGTCTTTAATGGAGAAGGTTCAAGCACTGCTGCAGTATTACTTCCATTTATCCGGCTCATACGACGCTCCCCTCTCTGCCCTGTATTCCTGCCATCAGCAACCCGATGGTCTCTCGATCTGCGTTATCATGTGTTTCCTCACCAATAATTGAACCGTTATAAATAACCAAAATACGGTCAGATAACTGTAGAAGCTCATCCAAATCCTCCGAAATGAGCAGAACGCCGCTTCCCGTTCCCCGCAGCTCCATAAGCAGGTCATGAACACCTGCCGCTGCGGCTACATCCAGCCCTTGAGTAGGATGTACAGCTACCATCAACTTAGGCTGATGACTAACTTCTCTGGCAAAGAGCAGCTTCTGTTGATTTCCGCCAGACAACTGCTGCACGGGAGTATCCAGTTCAGGGGTCTTTACATTAAATCTTCTTACAAGTTCCTCGGACCAGGAGCGGTTTTTTCCTGCCTTAAGGAAACCAAACTTGGAGTGATCCTCGCTACGATAGGATTTGAATAAGAGATTATCGACGGAGCCAAGCCGTCCGGCTAATCCGCTTTTCATCCGATTCTCCGGAACATGGGATATCCCTGCGTCGATAGCACCGCGTACAGAAGCCGACTTCACTGAACTACCGTCAAAGGTTATCTCACCATTCTTCCAAGTTCGTAGCCCTGTTAATACCTCCGCAAGTTCCTTCTGTCCATTACCGGCTACACCCGCAACGCCGACAATTTCTCCTTCACGTACACTTAGTGACAAGCCGTCAAGCGCCTTACGTCCATGATCGGCATAGACATCAAGATCCTTAACAATCAGCAAAGGACACCCATCTGTTGCTTCCCTCTCTTGGCGGCTGATCGTAACCTCTCTGCCTACCATCAATCGTGCCAACTCTAATTCATCCGTATCGGCCGTCACCAGTGTGGCAATCATTTTGCCTTTACGCATAACAGAGATGCGATCCGAGGAGGCCATGACCTCTTTCATTTTATGAGTCGTCATGATAACGGTTTTGCCCTCTTGCTTCATAACCTGCAGAGTGTTAAAGAGCTGCTCTGCTTCTCCGGGAGTCAGGACTGAAGTCGGCTCATCCAGAATAATAATATCTGCACCGCGGTACAGTGTCTTGACGATCTCCACACGCTGTTGTTCTCCGACAGACAACTGCCATATCGGGCGGTCCACATGGAATTTCAGGCCAAAATGCTCCGCCAACGCCTCAATTTCCTCATGCTTTTTATTCATCCATTTACTTCCGCGCCAGAAAGACGACTTTTCGCCAAGCACGATGTTTTCCGCTGCCGTGAGGCTTTGCACCAGTCTGAAGTTTTGATATACCATGCCAACGCCAAGTAAGGCAGCGTCTTTCGGGGAACGGATTTTCGCTGTTCTTCCATGTATGAGGATCTCTCCTTCATCCGCTCTGTATACACCCGACAGCATGCTCATGACCGTGCTTTTCCCTGCCCCATTCTCACCAAGCAGCGCATGAATCTCACCCGCATTTGCTGAAAAATCGACTTGATCGCTCGCGGTCACCGGACCGAATTTTTTCACTATACCCCGCATCTCTACTGAATGGTCCAGCATCGTGGAACGCCTCCTTTCCTTATAGTTATAGTACGGGTGGGGAAGGTTCTGTAATAGAACCCGCCCCACCCATTAAGTTGTGCGTGAAAGCTATAATATTTAGAGAAATTCTCTTTAGTTAGGAATAGTTCCCTCTACACCTTTTACGAGCCAATTCATCCCCAGCACTTCTTCAAGTGTTAGCTTTTGACCCTCTTGCACTTTCACGGCATCTTTGTTATCCGTAATCGGTCCTGTGAATACATCCAGCTCACCGCTAATGATCTTGGCCTTAGCCGCTTCCACGAGTGTCTTCACATCTTCAGGAACCTTGCTGCCGAAAGGCGCAAGCTCAACCATTCCGTCGGCCATGTCACCGGAGTACTGTTCATTCGTCCAGGTTCCATCCATAACCGATTTAACAGCTTTTACGTAATACGGACCCCAGTTCCAAACTGGATTTGTCAAATAATTATCCGGTGCGTATTTACCCATATCCGAGTCATTTCCTCCAGCAAAAGCACCGCGTTCCGCTGCAGCCTGAAGCGTGGCCGGCGAATCCTGGTAAGCCATCAATACATCCGCCCCTTTATCCAGCAAGCTGATTGCGGCTTGACGTTCTGTCGTAGGGTCATACCAAGTGTTGGTCCATACCACACTGACTTTAACATCCGGGTTTACGCTTTGTGCACCTAGTGTAAAGGCATTAAGGTTATAGATAACTTCACTAATCGGGAACGCCCCAACATAACCCAGCTGATTGTTCTTCGTCATTTTTCCTGCGGCAATCCCGGAAAGATAACTGGCTTGATAGTTTTTACCGAAGTAAGTTCCCATGTTCTCCGCTGTTTTGTAACCGGAAGCATGAAGGAATTTCACATTAGGGAATTTTCCTGCCACATTAAGGGTGAAATCCATATATCCGAAGCTTGTTGTAAATACAATGTCATGAGATTGCGCAAGCTCTGTGATGATACGTTCCGCATCGGCGCTCTCTGGAACGTTCTCTACAAAGTCTGCTTTAATTCCAAGTTCCTTTTCCATATAAAGACGGCCTTGATCATGTTGATACGTATAACCGCCGTCCCCCGGAGGCCCGATATAAACGAAAGCCACCTTAGGTTTCTCCGTAGCCGGTTCTGTTGTGGCTGCTGTTTCCCCCGTTGTACCTGCGTTTGTTGCCGGTGCATTTGTTGCATTTGTCGATGCGGCATTATTACTTCCACATCCTGCTAGAACTACTGCCAATACCAGCATTAGCAGTAAGCTAAGCGAGAATGACTGACCCCTTTTTTTCATAATTCTCCTCCTCCAAGGTTATAGCAATTTTGGCTTTAGCCAATAATGTATCTCTACTATACTTACGCCCGAGCATTACGTAAATTTATATAACATACGTTTGTTTTATTTTACGAAAAATAGGAGTTTTTCTGTGCATGATGCCTTATATGAGTGTGAATATACTTAAAAAATGTGATATTACCTAACATATTGAAAAATAACTTCTACCATTCGACCTAATTCCCGTTTATCTGACTCCAATGTCTAACAATATCCCCGAACTCTTCATGTGTGTCTGCATCCATGAAATAATGTGCGGAATCGACCTCCAGCACTACCCCTTTATAATCCGGTGAGCGCAGTATGCTGGATGCCCCCCGATCCCCGTCCAAACTCTGCAATACTGGAAACAATGCTTTGGAGAAGAGTGCTGGAGGCATACCCGCTCCCTTATGAGTGCTGGCCACAAAGTCTAATCCCGGAGAATTCTCAAAAGTGTCGATCAGACGATTAATAAGTCCTGTCGTGATAAAGGGTTGATCGGCAAGTGCAACAATAACAGCATCAGGTTGTGTAGGCAGTACAGCATTAAGTCCGCAGCGCAACGAAAAGGACAATCCCAGATGGGCGGTTAAGCATGTCTCAATACGCAACCTTTCCTGCTTATGGACAGCGGGCGGCAGCCACGCCAGCGTGTCATCGGCGCGTACCACAACGACCAGCGGTGACAGATTACAGCGGTCAAGCTCACTGAGCGCGACGCTCCCTAGTGAAATCTCCTGGGACAGCTTCAAAGAAACCTTGGAGACTCCCATTCGTCTGCTTTGTCCTGCTGCTAGGTAGATACCTGCTACTTTCAAAGTGGTCCCCTCCTTTGGCTAGTTTACGCGAGCCTGCCCTTCTAATTTGAATCATCTCAGCAACAATACTTACTGCAATTTCCTCCGGTCCTTCCCCGCCAATGGATATGCCTACCGGAGCATGCAATGAAGGAGGAACTTCAAGCCCTTCAAGAAGCAGATTTATACGCACGGCAGACCCGATAACTCCGATATAATGCGGATCAAGCGGCAGCACTCCTTCTAAAAAATATCGGTCTCTCTGGAACTGGTGGCTGCATATGAGCACATAATCCACACAACTAACTCCCAGACGGGAAGCTGCCTCTACAGGGGGACAAATCACTCTTTCCGCACCGGGGAATTCATTCGTCAGGGCGCCTTCCCGCCAATCGGCGATAGCAATTCGGAACCCCACTTTGGCCGCCAGAGCAGCAATAGGTCCCGCATCATGGCCTCCACCAAAAATCACCAGTCGCGGCTTAGGTTGCAGCAACGTGCTAAAAGCACTGGAATCTGTATGCGGTCCAGGTCGAGCAATCATACCCGGTTCCAACTCGTAGGAGTACCCACCCTCTGAGGTTAATTCGCGGAGCAGAATCAGACTTTCCCCCCTTGCCATCCGTTCATTTGCAACCAGAAGGATCTGCTTCAGTTCTCCCTTAACCGGTTCAAGCACCACTTTAATTTTGCCGCCGCAGCCCACCGCTTCTCCCCAAGAAAAGTCATCCGGAGACAGCATATCGTACTCTACAATTTCCGGTTGACCCGATGCCCAAATATCAGAAGTCCGCAGCTGTAAATCACTTTCCAGACACCCTGGACTAAGACTGCCCATTGACCCATTTTCAACAAACAGCATGACCGCACCGGCTTTGCGATACGAATGCCCCTCTACTCCAATTAGAGAAGCCAATACAGCAGGGGAGTCATTGTTCTTGATGTGCATAACGATATCGTGTATATCCATGAGCAACCCCTCCTTCGGTTGTTGCTATTTGCTTCAATCCTTCTCCAGCATCCCGCGGAACATGAACACGAGCTTCCCGCAACAGATCATTAATTTTTTTGAAATCAACATCCAGCAGTTCGCTTAGCTTCTCAATCCGTAGGTTGCCGTATTCCGGTGGATAAATAGTTTTTTGGCCGTTTCGTTGATATGACCGTCATTCTCTATATAGACCTCCAGCGTATGCAGCATCTCACGGACATACTCTGGTTCCCGGCAGAGCAGGCTTCCAAGGCTTCTATTGCAGTACTTAATCATGAATTCCGAAGGAATTTGCTGGAGCATCAGAGTAATTTCAAGCTGCCGATAATGGACAACATGCTCATTCACTCCCCAATACTGGGGTTTACTTAGACACTCCTTAACTTCAGCAAAAGCTTCTTTTAGACCTTCGGCCTTAGCCTTACGGCTGCTAATAGCCGCTTTTGGATAATAACCAGGTTCATACTTCAGCTTTTGAAAACATTCGCTTATGATGGCCTGTAATTTCGCAGGGTTGTATTTATCCACTGGATAAATCGATAGCAACCCTTCATCTACAAGAACATGTATCCCCTTCATTTCCTGCAACAGTGGATCCTCCATATACTCTTCTTTCAAGTGATACAGCTCACCCTTCCGGGATTCCCCCAAGCTCGACACATCTGTTAACAAAAGCTGAAAAGGCGATTGAAGAAGCTCAATATCCAGCTTGGCGGCTGCTTGTGCCAGTTCCGCACTAGAGAACCCCCCGTTCAAGCAACGTTTGAGCAGAGCGCTGAATTCCCTCTGTGAATCAGGCTCGAAGGAACTTTCGTACCCTGTTTGAATATGGAAAGAAATCAGTTCGGCCCCTTGAACAAATAAGCTCTCTTCAACGGGAAGCAGCAGCGGGTCAATATCGAAATACAGCAGATACCCGAGGCATTCCTCCCCTTGTAAAAGAGGAACTCGAAAACCCGCCCCTTCACCGATACGAATGCGCTGGCTCCGGTTAATCCATGGCCAGTTCGTCAGCAGTTGGGATTCCGGGAACTGTGAGTTATTGTAGAGAACGGCTCCCCGGGAGTTAATTACCGCGAGTGAATGCCCCATCACCTCAGAGATGGAATCCAATAGCGGTTGGCTCCGGCTCGAACGAAGAGCAAATCGCATCAGCTTTCTTTGTTTCTCCATTACCGTCTGCAAGGCATTGTTGCTCCGTGTAAGCTCCGCTCGAAACAAACCGTTCATTTGATCGGAGAAGGTGAATTGAAAAGGCAGCTCAATCAACGGGAAACCTAACAGCTCCGCCTCTGTGATCAGTGCTTCCGGAACGGCATCCCAGAAACGTCCTAGCTTGATACCAAGTCCCGCCGATCCTCGGCGGTTCAAGGTGTGAAGCAAAGCCGACGCTTCTTCCAGGTTATCTTTAATTAAATAAGCTGTTGTCAGCAGCATTTCGCCTTCCTTAATCCAATCAGAAATGTCCGGGGCATCCATCACATTGATGGATTTAACAATTCGGTGTTTACCTCTGGCCCCCGCTATAAGCTTTGCTTCTGATAGAGGATAAATGGATAATGCCTCTTCAACCGTAAGATGCATGCCACCCCTCCTTTTCAAACCCATTATCTTTCCTGTATATATGTTACTTTATGTAACATTATAGAGAAAATGAACCTTCTTGAATAGAGGAATATGAAAAATACCACTTACTTGCGTCAGGTAATATTACATAAGACACAAAAAATTAAGTTTTCATACCTATTTATCCTGTAATGCTATAACAAATTCACTTGATAAATATCATGAATCAGAGTATCAAAAAAGACCGTCCCGAGGAGCGGTCCTTACCTTAACTACTAAATCGAGTCTGGGGTGGGGATGGATGGTATGACCTCTTAGAGACGTTCCGATTTATTTAGCCACCATGGCTGCGAAAGCAACCTCCCCTTTAGACCCTACGGCTGCTGGTTGCTAATCACAAATCTTATCCTCAGACGCTTGTTGAAGATAAGTGTACTTAGTACACTTATTTCAGTAATTTCCCTCATCCCAATGAACTTAACTGCACTTTCTGCAACTAAATCCTCCCAATAGTCCATTCTCAGCCCACTTCGCTCCAAATAGCTGTATAAAGTGCAGTTACTTTTGTAATTCAGCCATATAGAGGTATTTTAGTTGTACAGAGTGCAGCTAAAGCTAGCCCCAGACTTCTTTAATCCACGACAACAGACGCAAATCCTGCCCATAACCTCCAATAATAGATATGCCAAGCGGCAGACCATCCTCCCCGGTCACAGGAAGGGTAACCTGCGGCAGGCCGGCCAACCCGGCAATGCAGCACAGCATCATCGCCCCACTCCGATTCCGCTCAAGCTGCCGGGAATCCCCGCCGCGCAGCGGAGCAGGACCCGGAACGGTCGGTATTACAAAACAGCCCGACTCTCCCAGCAGTTGACGCAGACGGGATGAAATCCCCTCCCTAGTCTGTTGTGCAAAGGTAAGATCCTTTGAATCCAGACTAGAAGCCCAGGCGAACCGGTCAGCAATATCCGGTCCGAACTCAGGCCGTTCCTGCTCAATCCATTCCCCATGGGTTGCCCAAATCTCACGCCCCTGTAGCTCTCGGAACACATCCATCCACACTTTAAGTCCTTCCGGAGCTATTTCGATGTCCAAAGCACGGCCTGCACCCGATTGCAGACGGCTTAGAGCGTTAGAAAGCTTTATCTCACTTTCCTTTTCAACTAGAGTCCATGCATCAGTAGCGATATAAATATGATCTATAGTATTTTTATTAGGTTCCTTCCCCATCGGCAAAAGAATCTTACCCACTTTGTGCAATAGTTCTGCATGCCCTGCCATCCACCCTACGGTATCAAACCCCGGTGAAAGTGGAATGACGCCCTTCATATCCACCGCTCCATGAGAGGGACGAAACCCATAAACTCCACAGTAGGAAGAAGGCACACGAATGGACCCCCCGGTATCTGTTCCAAGTGCAAAATCAACACTCCCAGAGGCTACTGCCACAGCAGAACCGCTAGACGATCCACCTGGAATACACCCAGATGCATGAGGGTTCACGGGAGTACCGTAATGGTAGTTCTCTCCTCCCAAACTGTACATCAACTCATCCGTAAGCGCCGCTCCTTTCAAAGAAGCACCAGCCACCAGCAGACTTCGAACTGCGGCTGCATGATAAGTAGAGGCTGAATGCGTCCGGGACCAGTCCGGATTACCCGCGGATGAGGTGTGACCGGCAACGGCGAACACATCCTTCACTGTGAAGCTAAGACCCTCAAGCGGCCCGTATCCTAGGGGCATCACCTCCAACATCGGGTCTATAAACGCACCATAGCGATTATCCAGAACCATCATTACACCCCCTAGGCTAAATGCTTTTTCGTGAAAAGAACGGTTGGAATCCATGCGTCAGTGTGTTTACCAGCCGATGGCCGCTCCATCACAACGCGGATCGGTCCCGCCGCTGCGAAATCCGTTATCAGCTATAGCGATCACATGGGCATGACCCATAATCCCGTCGAATGCATTGACAGTTCTAACTAGGTGCCCGGCTGCTGCCAGCCTTTGCAGAACCGTTTCAGGTACCCTGCTTTCCAGCTTCAGCTCCTGTGTAGGCTCTCCCCAGGTTCTTCCCCACACAAAACGCGGTGCCTCAACGGCCTGCTGCGGATTCATGCCATAGTGCAGCATACGTGTGAGCAGCAACGTTTGAGTTTGAGGTTGTCCTTCTCCACCCTGAGTACCATATAAAATGGCCGGTTTGCCGTCCTTGCAGGCCATTGCGGGCATCAGCGTATGAAAGGTACGTTTGTGCGGCTCCAGCGTATTCACAGCTCTCGGGTCCAGTGAGAAAAACGACCCTCGATTCTGCAGTAAAATCCCGGTATCCCCTGCGACTACACCTGATCCAAACTCAAAATACAGGCTCTGTATAAAAGAGACCGCATTGCCCTCCTCATCCACCACCGCTGCATAGGCTGTATCACGTCCGAGAGGCTCACTCGTAAGCTCCGCCGCTTCTTCAAGTGAAATTGAGGCGGCAAGCTTAGCCGCATAGCTTTTGTCTAGAAGTGTTTTTATAGGAATATCACTGAATAACGGATCAGTCAGCACCTGATCACGATCCCGAAAACTCAGCTTCAGCGCCTCAACCAGAAGATGATAATACTCGTATGAACCATTGGCGATGTCTGCAAAATCAAATTGTTCCAGTATATTAAGGCTCATGAGTGCAGCAAAACCCTGCGAATTAGGCGGTGCCTGGTAGATGGTATGCCCGAAGTAATCCGTGGAAATAGGCTCTACCCAATCCCCCGTGTGATCCCGAAAATCCTCAATTGTGAGCAATCCCCCCGCCTTCAGCATGTAATCAGAAACCGTTGCCGCTATCTCTCCCTTATAAAAAGCATCTCGTCCACCGTTCTGGAGTTTCCGAAGCGTAGCGGCCAACTGATGCTGGATGAATCTCTCCCCTGCCTCAGGGATCCGTCCACCCGGAATATAAATAGCGGCTGCCTGAGGCTGCGCGTTCAGCACCGACTCTGCATGACGAGTATTCTCATGTTGGTCCGGCGATACAGGGAAACCTTCGGAGGCGTATTCTATAGCGGGCTCTAATACCTCTGCCAGAGTGAGGCGTCCGTACTTCTTCAGTACAGCATCCCAGCTGTCTACCATACCAGGAACCGTAATAGCACTTCGGATGCCGCGTCTAGGGATGCCCGATTCGCCAGAATAGCTGTCTCGGCTGACATTGTAACCGGAACGTCCGCTGCCGTTATACGCACGAACCCGTCCTTCCCCGGCGTTGTAGGTCAGCCAAAAGGCATCGCCGCCAAGCCCGGTCATATGCGGATATACCACCGCCAGACAAGCACTAACGGCCACCGCCGCATCAAAAGCGTTGCCGCCCCTCAGCAGAATTCGAGCACCTGCAGCAGAGGCCAGGTAATGGGGACTCACTACCATTGTTTTGGTACCTACTACCGGTTTTCCTGCCATAACTCTCCCCCCTCTGAATAAACGTAGCCATAGCCTTTACACTGTCATTGAATAATGTCATTTAACATTACCCCTAAGCTTATAGTCAACGGATTAAAACAGAACGTAAAATATGGCCATTTTATTTGTGGATACTGCACAAACTTGATAAATTAAGATAGACATAAAGATAATAAACAAGGATGATTACATACGAAATGTATAAGAGAGATGTATAGAAATGAGGTACGGGATGGGCCAGAGGGGGTTTAACGTGAAATCAAACGAGAATCATTATGTACAATTAACAGCGTCCATGTTAAGGACTGGAGTACTGGGCTACGGCGGTGGACCCTCTGTAATCCCCCTCATCCGTCATGATGCCGTAACGCGTTATAACTGGCTGAATGATGATGAGTTCGGCGAGACCCTGGCAATCGCCAATGCCTTGCCTGGTCCGATTGCCACCAAAATGGCCGCTTATTTGGGGTATAAACTGAAAGGGGTACGAGGAGCTATAGTTTCTGTCCTCGCCCATATCCTCCCCAGCTGCATAGCAATGATTGCTCTATTATCGGCGGTTAATTACTTGAGCGGTTCGAAGGTTGTTGCCGGGATGATTGCGGGGGTCTCACCTGTTATTGCGGTTCTTCTAGGGCTGATGGCTTACGAATTCGCTCAAAAAACCTATAAAGGATTAGGGATATGGCTGGGCTTGGGGCTTTTTCTGTTGGCACTTCTTCTACTCGAGGTCCTTCATGTGCATCCGGCTATTGTTATCGTCCTCTTCCTCGGTTATGGAACCCTTCATTTCAGTATTATTGCGAAGCTTAACTCGAAACGTAATTCTAAAGGAGGGACCCCTTAAATGGAGTGGCTCAAACTGATTTACGGCTTTTTTATGGCTAATGTGCTTGGCTACGGTGGCGGTCCCTCCTCCATCCCGCTTATGTATGAGGAAATCGTTCCTCATTATGGATGGCTGACCGATGAGCAATTCTCCAATATGCTGGCACTCGGCAACGCACTTCCAGGTCCTATAGCTACCAAAATTGCTGCTTATGTCGGCTACGATGTATACGGCTGGCTAGGATTGATTGTGGCCTTGCTGGCAACGATCCTTCCCTCCGCAGCGGCGTTGATCATTTTGCTTCAGGTGATGCAGAAATATCGCAAGTCTCCCGTTGTGAAGGGCATGACCCTGCTTGTACAACCCGTCATCGCTGTAATGATGGCTGTTCTTACTTGGAAAATGGCTAAAGGGCCTGCGAATTCCATCGGAATCTGGCAGACCTTATTCATTGCTGCCGTTTCCCTTTGGGCCATCAAACGTCTTAAGCTGCACCCCGCCTTAGTGATCGTTGCCGCTTTTGCCTACGGCGGGTTAGTACTCCGCTACAGCGTCTAATTATTCAGAATATATTGCGACAGCACAGCCTGAACCTCATAGATATTCACACTTTTGTTGAATGTCTTCTTGAGGGGCATAGAGCCGCCGGATACATAAATACACAGCTCAGCGTCCAAATCAAAATGTCCGGCAGTCTCTACCGAATAATGCGATATACTTTTATACGGGATGGAATGGTACTCCGTTTTCTTGCCGGTCACCCCTTGTTTATCTACCATAATCAGTCGTTTATCTGTAAAAATGAACATATCCCTGATCAGCTTGTAGGCTCTTTCAATCTTTTCTTGAGGGGCAAGAATTTGGGCAAAATCTCTTTTGATCTCTGAGATATCCACCTGTGAAGCATTCCCTAGTAAACCGTTAAAAAGTGCCATCCTTTCAACCCCTTTTCATATCATTTTTTAGTTCAAATTATAATAATTATTCGGCAGTACAATTCTTATTCCACTTTTTTCTTGCTTTTCCCCTTAATTTTCATTAAACTAACTGTAAATTTGTTAACGAAGGAGGTGTGGTAGGATGGATCGCAATTGGACCAACAGTGTTATTAGCCGGCTGCCTATAGCTATGGCTGGCATCGTTCATGTAAATGGAAACAACGGGAGAACTCTGTCCATTTTCAAGAATTTAATAACACTACACAATTGTGAAATGCCTTTCCTGCCATCACCCGGACGGATCTAATAACCGGAGAATGATAAGGCCGTGGGGAAATTTCCCTGCGGTCTTTTTTTGTAAGCTGATGGCGGCATAAGGGCATTCCTATAAAGGAGAAAACCCATGATTATTCAATGTCAAAATGTACAAAAATACCACGGTGCCCAGCTTGTGTTGTCAGACATCACCTTCGATATTCGCCAAGGCGAAAAAATAGGCCTCATCGGCCGCAACGGTTGCGGTAAAACCACACTTTTCCATCTTCTAAACGGACAGGAACGCCCCGATCAGGGGCAAATCTCGATTCGTAAGGGCAGCGTAATCGGACAGCTGTCACAGATTCAGGAAGCCAGCGGGAACGAAAGTGTCTATAACGTACTACAGCGAAGTTTTGCTGAGCCGTTGCAATGGCAGAGTCGTCTACGGGAACTGGAGCTGGAAATGTCCTCCCTGAATGCAGGAACGAATGAGGAACGCTGGAACAAACTGCTGAAGGAGTATGGAACCCTGCAGGATAGATTTGAAGCCTCGGGAGGCTACGAGATCGAAGCATCCATTCAGCGTATATCCGCAGGACTGGGGATCGGAACTGGACAATATGAACGGGTCTTCTCCTCCCTCTCCGGCGGGGAGAAAACAAAGGTGGGTCTGGCAGAGCTGCTGCTGCGTCGACCTGATGTACTCCTATTGGATGAACCCACGAATCATCTGGATATGAATGCTATCGAATGGCTGGAGCAATTTCTTCAAGATTATGAGGGGACCGTCCTCGCTATTTCGCATGACCGTTATTTTCTGGACGCCGTTGTGAACAAGGTTATTGAGATTGAAGACGGGGAAGCGATCACTTACCATACGAATTACAGCGGGTATCAGACAGAGAAGGAAACACGGCTGCTGCAGCAATTCACGGATTATAAGGAGCAGCAGAAAAAGATCAAACAAATGAAAGAAACGATCAAACGCCTGATCGAATGGGGCAACCGCGCGGACAACCCCAAATTTCATAAGCGGGCGGCGGCGATGCAAAAAGCGTTGGATCGTATGGTCAAGGTAAAAAGACCTATTCTAGAGCGCAAATCCATCGATCTGCAACTGGAACAGAACGACCGTTCAGGCAATCAGGCTCTCACTCTCGACCAAATTGGCAAAGCCTACGGGAATCGCAGTTTATTTCAACAGGCTACTGAAATATTGCATTACGGAGAAACCACAGCGCTGATCGGCAGCAACGGAGCAGGCAAGAGTACGCTGCTAAGGATTATATTAGGCCAGGAAGCACCAGACATGGGAACCTGCACACTAGGTTCACGGGCTGTCGTTGGCTATCTGGCACAGGAAGCCATCCCTGACAATGGAGGACAATCCGTACTGAGATATTTCCGCGAGGAAGCTGGACTTGAGGAAGGGGAAGCCAGGGGCCAGCTGGCACGATTTCTATTCTACGGCAGCGATGTGTTCAAAGACATCACCAACCTTTCGGGCGGAGAATGGACCCGGCTACGCTTTGCTATTCTAATGCACCGACGTCCTAATCTGCTGATTCTTGATGAACCCACCAATCACTTGGATATCGATTCCCGTGAAGCCTTGGAGGAAGCGCTGGAGGAATTCCCCGGCACAGTACTCGCTGTATCCCATGACCGTTATTTCATAAATCGGCTATTCCGTAAGATATGGACTCTTGAAAATGGACAGTTCGGAGTATTCGACGGAAACTACGAATATTACAAGGAGAAGCAAGTGGAGAAAACCCTAGCCGCATCCGCATCCCAAGAGCAAAACAAATGTACAGAGGGTAAGAATACCGTTGGGCAAATTAGTACTAAGCGAGGACCCGCTACTCCTGAGGTTAAATTAAAACAGGACCGTTCTCTGTCTTCCTGGGAGAAGGATATCGCGGATGCCGAACAACAGATCGAGGGTATCGACCTTGAAATGCTTAATCCCCGAATGAGCAGTAATGCCGAAGGTCTAGCCGAATTGCAGCAAGAACGTGATATAATTCAGGAGAAGCTGGAACAGTTGTACGCAGGTTGGATGGTCGCTACTGAGAATAAAGTTTATTAGAACCAAGAAGAAACGGCTTTGCAATCCTTAATGGGAGCCTATGCTTCCGAAGCAGCGATACTCCGTATCGCTTTCAGGTATCCGTTTCACGTAGAAATATAAGCAAAGTATACTGAAAACTTCAAACAGGCTGCCTCTTCGATTCGAAGAAGCAGCCTTTTATATGTTATATCATCAAATTAGACTAACTATTCTTAACTTTACCGAAAAATACCCGAGGCCCATCCCAATACCGAGATCCATAACGGAATGCTAATCAATACACCCCACATTAAACCAGACGCAATGTTTCCTTCTGCAGGACGTACTATGCTTTCCTGATTAAGTGGAAGTCTCAACTCTTCTGGCTCCATAACGATCCCCTCCTAAATTTCTTATCGTCACAGTAGAGGAAAAAATGTAGACCGCTTGACCCAAAAAGTTAAATTTTTAGCCGTTTATTAGATATAAAGGCTCAGCGGTTTTCAGTTGTAAGTGCTTTCATAACGATAATTACCCAAAAACCGTATTCACTCAAACGTTAGCAGTAACAATGTATTATATTGTATGCGATTCCTAGTCCAATATTACTGGTTTATTAGGGTTTTGTAAATATTGGAACATGGTGTGAATCTGCTCCACTGTATTCCGCTCTATAGATAATTCCGGCAAGTGGTCTTCCGAGAAAAAAGAAACTCCGCTAGTCTCCAAGCCCTCCACAGCCTTCCCCCCGACAATCCGGCAGAGAATAA
The DNA here is from genome assembly GCF_000757885.1 of Paenibacillus wynnii. Classification (NCBI taxonomy): domain Bacteria; kingdom Bacillati; phylum Bacillota; class Bacilli; order Caryophanales; family Paenibacillaceae; genus Paenibacillus; species Paenibacillus wynnii. The sequence goes on from NZ_JQCR01000002.1 coordinate 666,586, forward strand.
ACAGTTTGTAGATATGATAAGCTTCCGGTGGATGATTATGAAATTTTTTGTCCATCACGGCCAATAGCCGAACTGCCTCCGTCTCAAATCCAGACTCCTCGCGAATCTCCTTCACTGCAACTTCACTTGGGGAAAGTCCGATATCAGCCCAACCTCCCGGTAGCGCCCATTTGCCGTCACTCTTTTCACGAACCAGCAGGATGCAATCATCTCTGAATACAACACCGCGAATATCGGTTTTAGGGGTGCAGTAGCCCTCATCATTAGCGAACGAGAGTCGAATGGTCTCTTTGCTCTCCAGCGTATAATTAGCCAAAATATCCACGCTCAGCTCCCGTAAAGCCTGATAACGCTCCACATCATACACATCTTTGGCATAGGCAAGGCCTGTTTGTGCGATGGCCTGGATTTCTTTTGCCCATGATAACCACTTTGGTTCCATTACTGCACCTCCTCTTCCGAGTATCCATAGGTTTATTGGCAGAGCATCAAATGCCGGGAAAATGGACCCTTTTTCGCCACACAGCGGTCTATAATCGTAAACCCAGCTTTAGAAATCATTTCATCCATAGGCTCAATGGCTACGATGACGACTCTATCCGCAATCCGGCGCGCATTCACAAGTATAGAATATTGCTCCTCCGGCGTAATACGTGAATATAGATTGTAAGGCATGTCCACAATGGCTACATCGTAATGTTCAGTGATATCTGCGATATCCCCAAGGGTAACCTCACTCGTAAACCCAAAATGAGCGATGTTCGTTCGAGCACCCGCCGCAATTAAAGGGTTGATATCCCGTCCTACCATATCTATTCCCATAGAGAGTGCCTCTACCATTACTGTCCCAATCCCACAGCAAGGATCGATGGCCTTGATGCCAATCGGATTCGGTACGGCCATATTAACGGCTGCTCTTGCTACGCGTGTACTGAGCGCAATAGAGTAGCTGCGCGGCTTTTTCATTTGACGAAACCAGGTTGCCTTATTCTTATGATAGGACCCAAAGTACCAGCGGCCACCCAGTGTGACAATCCCATAGACGAGCTGCGGATGGTTCACATCAGCTTCTCCCTCGATACGAAGGCCGATTTCCCGCTCAATCATTCTGCGTTCATCATACTCTATTTTGTCTGCAGGTAACAGATCATTGGTCTTTACAAAAATAACCTTGAAAGTCATCCCATGGAGTTGAACCTGCTCCGTTTGCGTGTAAATCTCAGGCAGGCTGTCTCCACTGTACATCACATCAATCCGTTCTTTAATAAAGGGGCTGCGGCTAACATCTACCTCAATGTCACTTTCAAAAATGTCCGGGGATACTTCCTTTCCAAACAGACAACGCAGCTCCATCTGACAAAGGGATCTCTCATCCTCCGAACAGGCGTATGTATATATAAATGTCGGCTTTCCGCTTTCCGTATTCAATTTAATCTCATCCTCTATCTTTTTAAAATGTTGTGCTGCCTTCTAATATACCTTATCCTTGCAGCTTAATCAGTCTATCATAGTTACCGACAGTAAGCATATCCGTATTCATTTTGATACCTAGTGAGTTCTCCAGTATAATGAACCCTGTAAAAGGTTTTCATCTCAAGGAGGTACATAACACTATGTCGTATGAATCTTATTTCAAAGAACACCGGGAGGAGCATCTGGAGGAGCTGAAGCAATGGCTTACTATTCCCAGTATCTCCGCCTTATCCGCACACAAGGAAGATGTCCTGACTGCAGCAAATTGGCTGTTGGATACCCTTAAGCGTGCAGGTCTGGAGAATATTGAACTTCATCCTACAGCAGGTCACCCTGTAATATATGCCGATTATCTGCATGCACCGGGTCAGCCGACTATTCTGGTATACGGCCACTACGATGTGCAGCCGGTTGATCCGCTGAATCTGTGGACGACTCCGCCGTTTGAACCGAACATCCGGGATGGCAAGCTGTACGCACGCGGCGCAACCGATGATAAAGGGCAAGTGTTCGTCCACATTAAAGCGCTTGAAGCTATTCTTAAGCAGGAAGGCACACTTCCGGTTAATATTAAGCTCTGTATTGAAGGGGAGGAAGAGATCGGCAGCGCTAATCTGCCACCATTCCTCGAAGCAAACAAAGCTAAGCTGGCAGCAGATGCCGTGCTTGTCTCGGACACTTCTTTATTGGAACGCGGCCGTCCTGCTATCTGCACCGGATTGCGCGGTCTATGCTCGCTTGAGGTTATTGTATCCACTGCCTCAACAGATTTACACTCAGGTTCGTTTGGCGGCGGTGTGCCTAATGCGCTTCATGCACTAGTATCTCTGCTCACCTCCCTCCACGACGATAAGGGACGTGTTTCTGTAGACGGCTTCTACAAGGGAGTTCCAGAACTCTCCCCGATGATGCGTGAAGAATTCACCAAGCAAGGGGTAGATGAGGATAAAATTAGACAAAACCTAGGGCTAGAGGCATTATACGGAGAAGAAGGCTACACTTTTGTTGAACGGGTTGGAGCTCGGCCGACGCTTGAGCTTAACGGTGTCTTCGGCGGCTTCCAAGGCGAGGGCAGCAAGACCGTCATCCCGAAAGAGGCTCATGCTAAAATTACATGCCGACTTGTTGGCGATCAAGATCCGCAAGCGATCCTCGATGCTATAGAGACTCATCTTAAGGCTAACCTCCAAGTCGGAGCGCGGCTGCAAGTGAAGCAAATGGAAAAAGCGCGCGCCTTCAATATTGACCCTTCCCATCCTATCTTGCAAACCGCGGCTGACGCCTATGGCAAAGTGTATGGAACACGGGCTCTGTTCACCAAAGATGGCGGCTCCATCCCAATCATGGAGAGCTTCTCGCGGGTTCTGGAAGCCCCTGTCGTTCTAATGGGTTTTGGCTTGGACGATGAGAATCTACATGCTCCGGATGAGCATTTCAACCTGGAGAATTTTGATATGGGTCTTCTAACCATTGTTGAATTCCTAAAGGCTCTTTAAGATTCAAAGTTTCAAAAAAGCTAGCCAGTCTCGGGTTATTGGAGACTGGCTAGCTTTCTTTATTGATCCCTGGCGGCGTGTTTCAGCAGGTTGAGTTAGCAAGGTCACTACCTTATTGAATCTGCACTTTCTCCTGCTATTCTGGTTAATCTACAGGTGAATTGGAATTTTCCCAACTCTTCAAGGATTCAACCCCTATGGAGATATTTAGAGGGGGATTCCCCCCCTCTAATTTCAGATTTTAGATCAATATGGGGTAGCGTCAAGAAGTTTATGTATGAGAGTAGAAATATCTCCCCAGGTATCTGCGACAACTACGGAAAATCGTCTACCTACATGGGTTTCAATATATATAGTTGCACAAATTACACTTATATTTCTCCTTTAGCACACATTAGGGTCTTTAATTGCACTTTATACACTTATTTTTTTGTATTCCGGGGTTTAACCGGCATATTCGTGTTTTTAGTTGCACTAAGTACATCTATCCTTACATCCGAGCGCTACAAGCTAGATATAAGTGTATAATATACATCTATTTCACTGACTACCTCCGAGTTTTCGGTAGGGTCAAGAAGGTTTGTGTAAGAGAGTAGAATGGTCTGTTCCCGCTGAATGCAGCGGAGAGAACGGACTGATTGCGGAAAAGCGACAGCGTTCGCCTGTAAGTTTTCCGAAGGAAAACTAGCTTCGAAAGCATAAGCTGTGTCTGGCTCTGGATTTATACCGTTAAGGTAAAATTCAAAAAATCTGGACACAACAGCGATTGGAGCAACGGTCCGTTCGCGGAGCGTCCACATCGAGTGTCCACCCTATTTTAACGCAAAGAAAAAACCCATGATTCACAAGGGTTTGGAATGTAAGTATGGAGCGGGTGATGGGAATCGAACCCACGCTATTAGCTTGGAAGGCTAAAGTTCTACCATTGAACTACACCCGCGACTTAGATTAAGACAAGAAATATTGTAACACTTTTTAGTAGTAAAAGCAATTCAGAAATTATGAGGGGATTTCTACTCTAAGCATTTTCAAAAAAGACTTTTCAAATTCCAGCGCTCGAATGGGCTTGCTGAACAAGAACCCTTGTGCATCATGACAGCGCTGCTGCCGCAAGAACTGCAGTTGATCCTTATTCTCTACACCTTCAGCTGTAACCTTAAGCTTCAAATGATGTGCCATCGAGGTAATGGTTGAGACAATAGCCGCATCGTTGCTGTCTTCCATAACCTCTTGAACAAAGGAGCGATCAATTTTCAAGCGGTCTATCGGCATATTTTTCAGATAATGAAGTGAGCTATAGCCCGTACCAAAATCATCAATACTGATAAATACCCCAAGCTCCTTCAAGCGCTTCAATTGGTCAAAGGTCGTTTCTTTATCCAGCGTCATACTCTCTGTGATTTCCAGATCGACATAACATGCTTCTAAACCGATATCACTAAGGATTGCACCGATTTTACCTGCCAGATTTGGCTGCAGAAATTGACGCATCGAGAGGTTTATAGATACACAGATAGGCTGATAACCTGCATTCTGCCACATTTTATTCTGAAGACAAGCCGTCTTGAGCACCCATTCGCCAATAGAGACAATCAACCCGCTCTCCTCTGCAATCGGAATGAATTCAGAGGGGGAGATTAGCCCGCGCTTCGGATGATCCCAGCGCAGCAGCGCCTCCATTCCTACGATTTCTTCTGTATCAAGGTGAACTTGCGGCTGATAGACCAGGTAGAATTCATTACGTTCAAGCGCTCTCCGCATATCATTTTCCAGCTTCAGGCGTTCCTTGGCTTTCATCTGCATAGCGGGTACGTAGCGGCGAATTTCAACCCCTTGATCCTTGGCATTATGGACTGCGGTATCCGCATTCTGAATCAGCTGCTCAGCGGTTTCTCCGTCACCGGGAAAGACACTCATCCCGAGACTTAGAGAAATGTGGTATTCTCCAGATTCCAGCTCAATCGGTAATTCGAATAGTCTCAGCAATTCTCTAGCCCGGGTCATACTCCCCTCTAGACTCGACCTTTCCGTCATAAGAAAGGCGAACTCATCTGCCCCCATACTGAATAGTTCTTCATTACGTCGGGCTTCAGAGTTTATCCGCTCAGATACGGTTTGCAGCATACGATCCCCGGCAAAATGCCCTAGAGAGTCATTGATATTTTTAAAATGATTAATATTCATGATTACTAGCGCTGAAAAGCCTTTACTTCTGTCTTTCTCTCCAGTCAGAATCATCTCCTCAACACGCTGCATCAAGCGGCGTCTGTTCGGGAGACCCGTCAAATCATCATGATAGGCTAAATAATTAATTTGGGCTTCTATCGCCTCATACTCTTGAAAGGGCTCTTCAATCGTTAATCGATAGACCCCTTGCAGCAATAGGTAATAGGCAATTCCGCTGCAAATCATACCGATTAGATTATCTACATCGTTAATAGCGGCTGGATTCATAAAGAAAACTTGTCCAAAAACAAAGAAGATTAACGATCGGATAATGATAAGCAGCGAAGCAGATTTCTCCACCTTCCCCGGATATACAATAACAGCAACTGCAATGAGGTAGATTAGTAGCACAAGCATATCCAATATTCGTTTCAGCGCTTCCAGAGCCAATGGACTTATGAACTGCGGGAATAAGGTATGACCAAAAGCAACCACTGCCAAAGCAGCTAATATCAACACAAATGCTTTACGAAATACTCTGACCTTATCAGTAATGGTAACCGGCGTGTCTTCTTTGCTGAAAATAACCAATATACCAATAGAACTGGCAAGTCGTGAGAAGGTAAGAATCCAAAGGGATTCTCCAGAACTGATATACGAAGATATGAACGGTACACCTACAAAGCCGAGGGTGTGAATAAAGTCGAAGATGCTAACACCTAAAAAAAGTGCAGCAGTATACAGCCTTCCCTTAGATAAACGGTTGGAGAAAAAAAGCCATCCCTGTGCAAATATGGAAAAAGCAAAGGCTACATTGCAGCAGCCAGCAATCAGATAAAATGCGGACAGCATATCCCAATCATAAGCCTGGTTAAGGGAACTGTGGAAAATCTGAATCAGCAGGAAGAGCAGTGCCCCACCTATAGCTGCATGAATAGTCTTTTTCTCTTCTTGTTTCATATGTCCCTCGCGTCTGAAATGATATCTACATCTAAATAATGGATTTATTTATGTCCTATGTATAAATATCGGCTGGATAGCTCTGTAAAGTTACACCGTTTTTTCGACAATGTAGAAGACGGTTTAACTAGGCTCACGCTTATACTTCATTATAAAGTGCATGATTATGAAAGAATCCAGATCGTCAGTTAAAAAAAAGCAGCTGCCCCTGTTTGCGGGGGCAGTGCTTCTGCAAGGTATTATTTGTCACCAAAGGTTACTTCCGGAGTTGTAAGCTTATCATAGAAATCAACAGCTTGATCCTTGTCCGCGGAGGAACGCAAAGCCATAGCGGAACGAGGATGCTCATCAAGAGTACCCGTGATCATATAAGGAATGATATATCCCCACTCTTCTTTCTCCCGCAATGGAATCATTAGACGTTCAACGATATCAAGTACCGGGCGTAAAGTATAACGTGTATTTTTCAAATGGGTAACAAGCAGTTCCGTTGGGCAATTGCCTGCAGCACGTCCCATCCCGTAACAGGAAGCATCCAGCAGCTCTACACCGTGTTCATTAGCAACAAGGGTATTAGAGAAGGCCAATTGCAAATTGTTATGGGTATGTACGCCTAAACGCTTGTTTGGCAGGTGAGTTTTGAATTTCTCGATCAGGTACTTCATATCATTATGATCCAAGCTGCCATAGGAATCGACGATGTAGACCACATCCACTACACTTTCACTGATCTGCTCGAAGGCTTCAAGAAGTTCATTCTCCATTACATTAGATAATGCCATAATGTTGATAGTTGTTTCATAACCTAAGTTATGAAAGGTTTGTACAAGTTGAAGCGCCTTGTCCACATCTTTGCTGTAGCAAGCCACACGAATCAGATCGAGCATGCTTTCGCTGCGCGGCAAAATATCATTCTCATCCACACGTCCAATATCCACGAGGGCAGAGAGCTTGGTATGACCCTTTTGCGGAATAACCTTGCGGAGAAAATCATCATTAAGAAATCTCCATGGGCCGGCACCTTCAGCGCCTTTAAGCAGCTTAGGGGAATTTTTATAGCCGATTTCCATATAATCAACACCGGCCTCATTAAGACCCGCGTAAAGATTTTGTACAAATTCCACACTGAAATCCCAGTTGTTCACAAGTCCTCCGTCACGGATGGTACAGTCGACGATTTTGCTATGATTAATCTTCACCAATAAACTCTCCTCTCAGCTATACATCATCATTATCCCACCATATCCGACAGGCAATCATTATCATTCATAATACTTTAGTGAAGATTAAAATGTAAAGAATATTTCACCGTTCGCCCATATATGCTTTCAGTATGGTTTGTATGTGACAAATGTTACAGTTAAATTGCCAGAAAAATGCTAAAGTACAGAAAAACTATTGAGATTGATTATCAGTCTCTTTTGGAGGGAAATAAATGGTCTTACTACCCTGCTCCCTATTACATCTACAACCGGGCACAATAGGCTCTATTCATAAAATTGATGGAATGAATCCCATTTTACGCCGTCGGCTTGCCGATTTGGGCGTTTCCGAAGGCGTCATCATCAGCCTCAAAGGAAAAGGTCCTTTTCTAGGACCTATTACATTGGAATGCAACGGTCAGTTATTCGCTATCCGTCGCAAGGAGGCTTCAAGGATTGAAGTCAATGTCTCATGAGATCGGTCGCATTGATTGGCAACCCCAACACAGGAAAGACCTCTCTTTTCAACACACTTACTTCATCTTATGAATATGTCGGGAACTGGGCCGGGGTAACCGTAGAGAAAAAGGTGGGCGACCTGAAGAACGGGGCCGGTAAGCTGATAGATCTACCCGGCATCTACTCCCTGCACCCGCTCTCCCGGGATGAAGGCGTAGCGGCTCAATACTTACTTGAGGAGTCCCCTGAAGCGGTTATCAACATTGTAGATGCCTCACAGCTGGAACGGAACTTGCTGCTCACTCTGCAACTTCTTGAATACGGAAAACCGACAGTACTTGGTTTGAATATGATGGACGTCGCAAATGCTCGGGGCATTCATGTCAATCCGGAAGTCCTTCAATCGCGCTTAGGCATTTCCGTCCTACCGCTTATCGCTAGAACCGGCAAAGGCAGTGGACAGGTTTTAAGCATTGTAGAGAAGCCCTCATCCATACCTCCGGTTCATTTCAAGCTTAACTACGGTGAAATTACCGAACTCGCCATATCTACTATAGAAAAGGAATTACAACATACACCTCATTTGCCTAATCACCGTTGGGTTGCCTTGCAATTACTTGAGCAGAATCCGGTTGTTCTGGAATTCTTGAAGTCACGTGTAGATACAGTTAAACTGCTGGCTATTTATGAGGCTTGTCAAAGCGAATTGCAAATCAAGAAGCTGGCCTTGACTCTTCCGCAGTGGATTCGTTCCATACGCATGGACTACATCCGTTCGTTATGCAAAGACGCTCTCGATACATCCGGGCAAAAGCCGCATAACCTGACGGAACGACTCGATACCGTGCTGACACACCGTTTTTTGGGACTGCCATTGTTCATATTCTTTATGTATGCTTTATTCAAAACAACCTTCGATTGGGTAGGCGGACCTTTATCTGGTCTTATAGACGGTCTGCTCTCCGGTCCTGTAAGTGAGGGAACTGCCTCGTTGCTTCAATATATCGGAGCATCCAGCTTTACTCATGCACTCATTATTGACGGTATTATTGGCGGTGTCGGCGGTGTTCTTGTCTTCGTCCCGCAGATTTTCATTCTGTTTCTCATTATCTCTTTCTTAGAGGATTCAGGTTACATGGCCAGAGTATGTCTGCTAATGGACAGTACCATGGAGAGAATGGGTCTGAACGGGAAAGCCTTCATTCCATTTATTATCGGCTTCGGCTGCAACGTCCCTGCAATTATGGCGGCGCGCAGTATCGAACAGCCTAAAGACCGGATGCTGACCACACTTCTGATGCCGCTGATGTCCTGCTCTGCAAGACTTCCAGTGTACGCCTTATTTGCAGCCGTATTCTTCCCAACTCAGCAGGCGGCAGCCATATTATCAATGTACGTGATGGGTATCATCTTCGCTCTGTTATTATGCAAGCTGTTCTCCAGATACTTATTTAAAAATGAAGCATCGATCTTTATTATCGAGCTTCCTCCATACCGTTTACCGCAGATCAAGACCCTGTCACGGAGCACTTGGGAAAAAGGTAAAGGCTTCCTACGCAAGGCAGGTACCATTATCCTTGCAGGTTCAGTCATTATCTGGCTGATGTCTTATGCCGGACCGGGCGGATTAGATGTAGAGATGGACTTCAGTTATTTAGCAAAATTCGGCGGTATTATTGCACCTTTGCTTGAGCCTCTAGGCTTTGGAACATGGCAAGCAGGAGCCACGCTTGTACCGGGTTTCCTGGCTAAGGAAGTCGTTGTATCCACTATGAATATTATTTACCACACTCCGGATGCTGCCGGATTGCAAAGCCAAGTTTCGCAGACATTCACACCACTGAGCTCAATCAGCTTCATGGCCTTTATTCTTCTCTATATCCCTTGTCTGGCTACAGTAGGTGTTATTAAGAAAGAAACAGCTTCTTGGAAATGGACCTTTTTCTCCATGGGTTATTGTCTAGTTCTGGCGTATGTAGTATGTTTGATCATTTACCAAGGCGGACGGCTGTTGGGCTGGGCATAATCATGGACGTCAAAGATCTTCCTAGGAAAGCGGGGCATACGTGATGATAAATGTGTTGATTGTAGGTCTTATATTCGGATATTCAGGATGGATGTTGTACCGTCATGTACAAAAAGGCAAAAAAGGAGCCTGTGCCGGTTGTGACAAGGGTAAAACCTGTGAGGCTGCATCCATGGATTCTCCTTTTTCTTGTAACAGCGGAAGCCTTAATACAAGCATTAAAAGTAAGTAAAACTATGGCAAATTTAATACCAATCTAAGATAAAATGGTTTAAAACCTTGGGAGACGGGTATGTTTGTTATAAGCAATTGCAACCAGACTCACCAAGGAGGGAATAACAATGAATACTAAGAAAACACTGTTTACTACCCTAGCGCTCGGTGCCGTATATCTGATGAAGAACAAGGAAACCCGTGATAAAGTAATGAATGGCATTCAATCCTTCACCAAGTCTAAGAAATCAGGCAGCACAATTTAAGAAGACCAAGAAGAAACGGCTTTTCCGTCCTTAATTGGACGGAATCCGTTTCTCGTAGAAATATAAGCACCAGCCCTTTAACGGGGCTGGTGCTTATTTTACGTTATGCAGGCGGGTACTCTTAATTCTCGGCCTGACTTAGCATCCATTCCAAAAGGGTGCGAACCATCACCCCTGTAGCCCCTTTCGGATTGACTCCGCGCTCCTTGGAGAGGAATGCTGTACCTGCAATGTCCAAGTGGAGCCAGGGCTTTCCTTCAGCGAAGGTACCGATAAATAGTCCTGCTGTTATTGCTGCTCCATATCCTCCTGTAGCATTGCGAAGATCGGCGACCTCACTTTTCAACATATCCTTAAATTCAGGGTAGGCTGGCAAGGGCCAGATTTTCTCCCCCGTTCTCTGAGAGGCGGCTGTGAATTCCTGCAAAAAGGCTTCATCGTTCGTGACCACGCCTGTAGCAACATCTCCTAAAGTTGAAAGCACAGCACCTGTGAGCGTGGCGATATCAATGATGCGTTCTGCTCCCCACTCTCTGGCATAAGTAAGAGCATCTGCCAGCACAACCCGGCCTTCTGCGTCCGTATTTAGAACTTCAATTGTACGACCGCTGAGAGAAGTAATGACATCACCAGGCTTGAATGCATTCGCTGAGACCATATTTTCGGCGGCAGGGATCACCATCACTACATTAATTCGTGGACGCAATCTCCCCAGCGCCTCTGCAACGCCCAATACGGCGGCTGCTCCACCCATTTCGCTAATCATGTCCTCCATTCCTGGAGCACGTTTCAGGGAAACACCACCCGTATCAAACGTGATGCCTTTACCTACCAGTCCAATTACATTCTCCCAATGCCCTGTTCCTTGATAGCGGATTACAATCATTCGCGGCAGGTTAATACTGCCCTTACCCACTGCCCATAATCCCCCCATCCCCTTATGCATAATTTCACGTTCATCCAATACCTCCACAGGGAAGCCATACCTCTCTGCAATCTCCACAGCGGACACAGCCAGATCAGCCGGCACCAGCATGTTTCCAGGAATATTAGTTAAAGTACGTGCTAATAGGGTGGCTTCTCCAAAGGCCTGCCCACGCTCAACACCTGCAGTCCAAAGTTCTCCCTCAGGCTCATCAATTTCCTGCTCTATATAAAACAAAGCCGAGGTTATGCCCCCATATTGAGGTTGCTCTTGTTTGTAATGTTTCCGTATATATGCTCCGAGTAGAAGACCTTCACTAAAGGTATGTGCAACTGCTGCCAAATCTACCTCAGCCGTCCAATCGCCTATTCCATTAGGGATCTGAATAACCAGATTCTCAGCTTTAAGTCTAACTGCTGCCCGTGCAATTTGGGCAAACATTAGACGCAGTTCATCTGCACTGAGAATACGGTCTCCCCTACCGATTAAGATGACCGCGGGAAAGTTAGATTCCTTCTCTAGCGGCAGAACATAACTTTGCTGCAACTTCCCCTCGAATATCCCAAGCGAGGCCAACCCACCTATTTTCGAATCCCATTCTGATGAAAGTCCGCCATCCTTTATTTCTAATTCCGAAATAATCCGAATTAGAACATCACCCGTTAACGTTGAAAGCGGAACTCCGCTCCTCCATCCAATATTCATAGTTACTCCACCACCTTTTATATATCTTATGCATTGTAACATAATAAGGCTGATCTCTTTCGGCAAGTGTAGAACCGTAGAGATCAGCCTATGATGTAGCTATTTATCGTGTTTATTGAATAAGAGGAAGTGAGATTATAAAGCTGGTACCTTCATTGAGCTTGCTGCTGACTGAAATGCATCCCCCATGATTTCTGATGATCTTGTCACTAACTGACAGCCCCAGTCCCGTCCCATTTTTCTTAGTCGTAAAAAAAGGATTGAACAAGCGATCCAGGGTACAAATACTCATCCCTTCCCCATTATCAGATATAAAAATGCGCACTTCAGCCCCTTCGCGCCGTGCCCCAATCTCTATCCTGCCGGTATAATCATCGTCCCTTTCTGTTATCGCTTCCATTGCATTTCTTATGATGTTAATAACCACCTGCTTCATCTGTTTCACATCCACCGAAATATTTAAATCTTCGGCAAAAGGATGCAGGTGAATCTCGCAACCCTTCATCAGGGCTTCACTCTCGGTTAGCAATACAACCTCCCTAAGCAGAAGAGATACCGGAATGATTCCAACTTGGGGAACAGAGGGTTTGGAGGATGCAAGGAATTCATGAATAATATCATTCGCACGGTCAATTTCTGCCAGAATAATCTTGGCATACTCTTCTTTGCCCAACTGAGAAAGGTGGGGGCGAAGTAATTGGATAAAACCGCGTATGGATGTTAATGGATTACGTATCTCATGGGCAATTGAGGCAGACAGTTTCCCGAGCATAGCCAGATTATCATTCTGATAAGCCGTTTGTTCAATACGCTTGTAATCAGAGATTTCCTTAATAACAAACAAATATTGCCCATTCATCTTTTCTCCGTAGGTCACGGATACCCGCCAATAACGGCCAAATTCATCTACAAACTCGTATGCGGATTTCCCCTTGTAAATCGTTTCCCTGTAAATATTCAATACTCTTCTTTTCTTGGCACGGCTTAATTGAACATGAGATAACATACTGAGGATAGTACACCCTACAAGAGCATGGCGTTTCATGTCCAGGATGGTATACATCTGACTGTTAATAAAGCTGAGAATTCCTTCTTCATCAAAAAGCATAATTCCACTGTCCAAGTTCTCCAGAACGTTCTCATATGTAGTATTTATGAGGCCGGATTGAAACGATCTTGCTGATAACAGCAAACCTTCCTGATATTCGCGTAACATGACACGAAGTTCCCCCTTCTACTGCAATTGACGAAGCCGCTCTACGACATCAAATTACTATGTATGTGAGTATATGACGAAGCCGTCAGAACATTCGGTTTTTGTTGTAAAATATCCAACCTTATTAACTATATTCCAATCATATCCAAGAGAGATGAACAACGCAATCAGAGATACTGTCGAATCCTAATTATTTCATAGAAATGATTCTAAAGACATAAGAAAAAAGCCTCTATTATGTTATCAAGAGGCTTCTTGGTAAATTAGGACTGCGGATTTAGTTAGGCTTTTTGCTGTAGACGGTGCCGCCGTTGGCTCATTACGGCTAACCGTTTCTTAAGCTCCCGCTCCCACTTGGTATCCCCAATTTGCTTGGCAACTGCCAGCAAATCCAACGACATATCAATCTGGCTTCTTACAATAGCTAATGGGTCTTCGGTTTCCATATTGATAACATTTTCAAAAATAGACTCTTCATCTTCCATGACATAGTCCTGAAAATCCACATCAGTCACGCCGTCCCCATGAGCATATTCAGCCAAAATTTCATATTCATTCTCGACCTTGTAATGAACCTCCACCCGATGACAAACCGGACAAAACAGCAGGGGAACATTATGAACTTGCGTACGATAATGTTTAAGTGTTCCCTTTGTTCCTACCATACTCGCGCCACAGCAAAAGCTCATGATTGCTCACCCTCCCAGGTTAATTTCAATGGTTTCGTATTATTGTATTACATTATGCCGATGGAGATTCCTCTTCCATATTTAACCTTTGCGCCCGTTTTCAAACAAGCGGCACAGGTTAGATTATTTTGGAGCAAAAAACCCCCTTATACCGAATTCAAATTCGGCAAAGGAGGTTGCTAATCATTTCTCAAGGATCGCCTAGAAAGGGACCTTACAGGTTCTTATCGCCCGGTTTCCAGTTCATTGCACATAAACCGCCCGATTGCAGTGCTTGAAGTACACGAAGTGTTTCTTCTACGCTGCGACCTACATCGTTATGGTTCACGACCTGATATTTCAACTCGCCATCAGGGTCGATGATGAACAGACCACGAAGGGCAATGCCTTCTTCTTCAATTAATATACCATAATCCTTCGCCACATTCTTAGTGATATCGGATGCAAGAGGGAAGCTCAACTGACCCAGACCGTTAGAGTCTTTAGGTGTGCTGATCCATGCCTTGTGGCTGTGGATTGAATCCACGCTGACCCCAAGAATTTCTGTATCAAGTGCCGCGAATTGATCTGCAGCATCACTAAGAGCTGTGATTTCTGTCGGGCATACAAATGTGAAATCAAGTGGATAGAAGAAGAATACAAGCCATTTGCCGCGATAGTCGGACAAGCTTACTTTACCAAAATCTTTGCCGTCACCAGATACTGTTTCCATTGTAAAATCGGGAGCCGGTCTACCTACCAAACGTTCTGCCATTGCTTACATCCTCCTTTGATTATGTAAGAAAAACAGCTGACTTGATCCGTCCGTTAGAGGACTGACGCTATCTATGCTTTTCTTGATATGATGAGTGGGTTACTACCCTTTCTACTACAACTCAAATGGTATCATCGTACAAAATCAAAGTCAAGATTACATTGATTACTTTTTTATAATAATTATAAATAAGCAATTTTATGTGACAGTTTTACGCTTTACGGATAGCTGCAGCAATTAAATTACCCATTTCTGTCGTACTAATCGCTTTACTCTTATCTACGGCAATGTCGCTTGTGCGGTGTCCTGCATCGAGAACCTCAGCTACAGCTGCTTCAATCGCTGCTGCCGCATCCTCATACCCGAAGGTCAATCGGAACATTAACGCAAGCGATAGAATGGTTGCAATTGGGTTAGCCAGTCCTTGTCCTGCAATGTCAGGTGCTGAACCGTGTACAGGCTCGTACAACCCGTAGCTGCCTTCACCCATTGAAGCAGAAGCAAGCATACCAATAGAACCGGTAAGCATCGCTGCTTCATCACTCAGAATATCACCGAACATATTCTCAGTGACAATTACGTCAAAGCTGGATGGACGGCGAAGAAGCTGCATGGCGCAATTATCAACCAGTACGTGCTCCAACTCTACATCCGGATATTCCGGAGCAAGCTTGTTTACTACCTCACGCCACAGACGTGATGTCTCCAATACGTTGGCTTTGTCGACAGAAGCCAGCTTCTTGCGGCGTTTCTGGGCAATCTCGAAAGCCTGACGTACAATACGTTCGATTTCTACAACATTATATACGCAAGTATCTACGGCTTCTTCGCCGAACTCTCCTTGACGGCGCAGCTTCTCACCGAAGTAGATACCACCGGTCAGTTCACGCACAACCATAAGGTCCGTACCTTCAAGTACTTCAGGCTTCAAGGTGGAAGCATCCTTCAAGCAATCAAAAACAACAGCAGGACGAAGGTTAGAGAATAACCCCAACGCTTTACGAATGCCGAGCAGTCCTGTCTCCGGACGAAGTTCCTTCGGATTGTTGTCCCATTGGGGTCCACCTACTGCCCCCAGAAGCACTGCATCTGCACTTCGGCAAATTTCCAGCGTATCTTCCGGCAGCGGTGTACCTCTCTGATCAATGGCAATTCCTCCAAAGAGAGCATGCTCAGTCTCGAACTTGTAACCGAATACCTCTTCGGTCACTTTCAATACTTTTTCAGCTTCAGCTACAACTTCAGGTCCGATGCCGTCGCCGGCGATTACTGCGATTTTTTTTACGTTGCTCATTCCAGTCACTCCTCTAGTGTTCTGCTCTTCCGCAGACATAGTTCTTCTTTATATTGTTGTAACATACTGTAGGCAAAAGGACAAAGATATAGATACTATTGGATTAATAGGCGGAGCCTATAAGAGGAGGAGTGAAGCTCTTTCATTGTATATTTCTTGGCAAGTCTGTAGAATTAGGTAATGGTTATAATTCCCAAATCAAGAAAGAAGGTCGATGATTTTGTTGAAAAAGGTTCTGGCTTTACTGTCACTTCTACTGGCAATAGCTTCTCCCGCATTCGCTGCAGCTCCATCTTTACCCGGTCTTCGTCCGAACGATGCAACGACTATTTCCCTAAACGATGAAACTTCTCTGTTGGTCAATAAAGGAAATGCAACTATCACCGCTATTAACCTAAGCACTGAAACCCTCAGTTGGAAGAAGGCTTTTACAACCCTGTATGATGTGAAAATACTTCAGTATCCAACAAAAATTATTATTCTGACCGAAGAGAAGCAGCATCTAAAAAAACTTACGCTGGATGCTTCGGGTAATCTTTTGACACAAACGGTGTATGTATCTATGAAGACAGGCATGAATCCCTACTTGGCTTACTGGGTCGCTCCAGATGAGCATAACAACGAGATGATACTTATTCAACAAGACAAGAATACTCAACTATTTAAATCTCCTTGGAACAAACCTTTTAAACAACTAAAGACAGCAATGGAACCTAATTCGAGCTACGAGAACGTTATTTTGAGAAAGCTAGCCTTTCAGTCTCCCTACCTCATTGTTGAACAAGACGGAGGGGCCTTTATGCAGGATCAAATCTTTTATCAAGTTTTTGATATTTATTCAGGTAAGAAATACACCATCGCATCCGAGTGGAATGTCAGTAGCGAATTCTCGATCAGAAAAAATCAACTCATCATTACAACAAGCTATGGAGAATTACGCCCATCCATTGGTCCTAAGAAGGAGCATCAGATTTTCGGGGTTTATGACTTGAAGACAGGTAAACCTATCACATTAAAAACGTATACCTTTTCCAATGACTCTGTATTTTTTGCATGGGACTGCACTTTCCAAAACGACAATACTTTCTTCTTCACAGATCTAATTTCGAGTTCCTGGACTCTCTTCGATTCTAATGGAACTGGATATTTTCCTATGCAAAATAATCCTGTAGCTACCTTACAGCAATTTATTCACTATTCATCAAAGCTTCATAAAGCCAGCTTTCTAATCTCATCAGATAATGGGAAGTCTTCCTTCTTAATCAATCAACAGCTGTAGCCGCTCCATTTGCTCTTATTTCTTAAGTTGTTTACAATTAGTAGGCAGTTGTAAGTTATAGGTTATTTCAAATTCATTGAAGGAGTGATTGCGAAGTGCAATACGCAAAGCTTGGTAAATCAGGCATGAAGGTTAGCCGCCTTTGTCTGGGAACGATGAATTTTGGTCCACAAACGGATGAGAAAGAAGCCTTCCGCATTATGGACGCTGCCCTGGATGCCGGCGTTAACTTTTTTGATACCGCTAATGTCTATGGCTGGGGTGAGAATTCCGGCCTGACGGAAAGTATTATGGGTCGGTGGTTCAAGCAAGGCGGCGGACGCCGGGAAAAAGTTGTACTCGCCACTAAAGTATATGGTGCTATGAGTGATAAGCTGGATGGCCCGAACGATGAAGGTGGACTTTCCTCCTACATTATCCGCCGTCACTTAGAGGCTTCGCTGCAGCGCCTTCAGACCGATCATATTGAGTTATATCAAATGCACCATGTAGACCGCAGCGTTTCATGGGACGAGCTATGGAACGCCTTTGAGCTTGCAGTCAACCAAGGAAAGATTGGTTATGTCGGTTCTAGTAATTTCGCCGGCTGGGATATAGCAATAGCACAACAAGAGGCAAAGGCACGCGGCTTCTTAGGTCTTGTATCGGAGCAGCATAAATACAGTCTGACCTGCCGCTTGCCGGAGCTTGAAGTGCTCCCTGCTTCCCGTAGCCTCGGGCTTGGCATTATTCCATGGAGTCCATTGGACGGGGGCCTTCTTGGCCGTAACGCACTCATGAAAATTGAAGGCAGCCGCAGCGGGGGCAATGCAGAGCGTGTGGAGCAGCATAAGAGCCAGCTTGAAGCCTTTGCAGCTTTGAGTATGGAGCTTGGTGAGCCACAAGATAATATTGCCTTAGCATGGCTCCTAGCGAACCCTGCCGTTACAGCACCTATTATCGGCCCACGTACACTGGAGCAATTCGAAAGCGCATTGCGCAGTCTTGAGGTTGTATTAGACGAGTCCGTGATGGCCCGCCTGGATGAGATTTTCCCAGGCCCAGGAGGAGAAGCTCCTAATGCCTACGCCTGGTAATATTGCCACTATAACAAGAAGAAACGGCCTTGCCGTCCTTAATGGGAGCTTATGCTTCCGAAGAAGCGATACTCCGTATCGCTTTCAGGTATCCGTTTCTCGTAGAAATATAAGCAAAGTATACTGAAAACTTATACTTTCTGATATTTTAATCAAAGGGATATCCCGGTGCCATTAATGGCCGGAATATCCCTTTTCTTGTCGTTATTCCATTACATCCACTGTTACACTACCATTGCTGGTAGATAAGTCAACCACATGGGATCCGTCACCCAGCGTAGCTGTTCCATGATTATCCCCGTCACGATCCCAAGGGACATTGCCCTTTAGTGATCCATTGCTTGTGTCAGCAGTAATCCTCGCATTTACCCCTGAAGGCAGATCCAACTGAATCTTTCCATTGCTTGAAGTGCATTTCCAGTCGCCGGTTATATCTGAATTACTCATGATTTTGCCATTGCTGCTCTTTGCAGTAAGCGAACCATCAATATGATCCAGCGAGATTGCTCCGTTGGAGCTGACCAGTTCAACTTTACCTTGTATATTTTTGGCACTCAGAGAACCGTTGCTGGAATGCGCTTGAACATCACCCACTATATCATGAAGATCCATAGTTCCATTTGAGGTTTCTGCGATTAAGCCCGACTTAAGCTCCATAGCTTCAATTGAACCGTCGCTTGTGTCAATTTCCACGGCCAGATTCTGAGGAATACTAACGTTCAGATAAGGATTTTTAGAATTGAAGCCGAATTGAATGAGATTGAACCATTCCGTCTCTTGGTCCAGTTTCAACACCAAAGTATCTCCTTCTGTCGTTATTAGCCACTTCTTCTCAAGCGCACTTAATGCTTCGCTCTCAGAATCTCCTGGAACGAGCAGGCTTCCTTCATAATTCAATGAACTCCCCGGTACACCATTGATTTTCACCTTACCATTAGGAATAGATATCTTCACTGTCTTGATTTCGGATTTCACCTCTACGGTCCCATTAAGCGGAGTGAGCTTCATATTGCCAAACAGAGTATTAAACGAACCCCCAGACAAGGCAGATTGTCCTGCACTTGCTCCTATTAACAGAACGATAAGAAGGATAGCCCAGCCGCTTACACGGCTTTTGACATCTGAACGAATCATAAGCCGGGTAAGCATTTCGATACCCAAGGCAATAAGCAATACCGGCCATAAATAACCAAGCGCTGCATATGTCAGCTCACCATACTGTACAAGCCCAATGATTACTCCCAAAGCTATACAGCCTATAGCTGCGGTTAAACTGCCAATCTTCCATTTCCCCATGTTGCTTCCAACTCCCTTAAGCCCTTGTATTGTTTTTCAGCATCCG
Organism: Paenibacillus wynnii; assembly: GCF_000757885.1. NCBI lineage: Bacteria > Bacillati > Bacillota > Bacilli > Caryophanales > Paenibacillaceae > Paenibacillus > Paenibacillus wynnii. Next base: position 686,127 of record NZ_JQCR01000002.1, read on the forward strand.
CAGACCGTAGCCGATTAGTCCGACTGACAGTAGAATGGTGCCGATGTTAATTTCAGTAAGAATGCTCCATAGTGTCGGAAATGCCGTAATGATCAGCAGCAATACTCCGGCAACTACACAAGCACCACCTACCCAGGCAGGGTTGATATCATCCTGGGGGAAACCCGGGAGTGAATTCATGTCGAATGTCCAGGGGGCGCCAAAGCTATCGGGGTGGAACATCAACCGCTCATGCTCTGCTATTGATATTTTCATCCAGGTGGCTTTTTGCAAAGCATCAAATAATTGATAGAACCATAACGCAGCCAGTGCGAATGGAAAGACCGTTGGCATCGATGGGATAAAGATAATGCATACGAAAGCCCCGATCATAAACTGCAGGCCTAATTTTTTGAATCCAAGATACATATGGCCGAGTCCTGGCACCATAGCCAGCATGAATGTAAGCCAGCGCTTCTTCTTAATCATGAAACACCCTCCTAATATTCTTAATTATTTGTTTATTTATTTATGGGTGGATTGGCCTGCGGACCGAACAAAGCGGTAACCGAGTTTGACATGTGACCATTTATTTCTGTAATCTGATAGGCTAGCCCCTCAAATACACCAAACTGAAATAATAAAAAGGTCAGACATGCCGCCACACTATAATGCGTCCACGAGGTCCGCGGCGTATAACGACGTCTTGAAGTAGTTGGGACAGGAACCCGCTGAATGCGTTCGGCTTCGATAAGCTCAATCTTAGCCATAACCGCATCTGTTAGATCAGGGATATCCAAGTCTTCTTGCTTCCCCATATCCCCTTCCATCTCTCTCCAGAGTGCAGCCAGTTCACGTGCTTCCTCCAGATTTTGTTCGCAAGCGGGACAGGTATCTATATGAAGACGAATGCTTTGTTCTCTCTCGAGGGATAACAAGCCATCCAGATAATGAGGCATCCATTCTTTGATCTGTTCACAATTCATCGCCATTCCTCCCCACTCTTACGCATCATTTGTCTGGCACGATATAACTGTGACTCCACGGTTTTGACAGAAACACCTTTTTGCTCTGCAATTTCCTGATAGGAATGACGCTGAAAATAATACAGTTGTACGACCGACCGGTACGGTTCCGCAAGACTGTTAAGATTCTCATCCAGTTCAGCTGACGCTTCTTTACGAAGGGCAGCATGCTCTGGGGTTTGCGACGTAATCCAATCATTCTCGGTATAAGTGGCCGTACTTCGGTGCCGCCATTCCCTGTCATTGGCCCGTTTCCAGTCCAGACAAGTACGATAAGCGATCCTGTACAGCCAGGTAGAGAAGGAGGATTGCCCTCTGAAGGAAGGGAGTGCTTTATAGGCTTTTATAAAAACCTCCTGGGCCATATCCTTGGCCGACTCGGCTTCTCCCGTAATTTTCAAGCAAACTCTATATACCAAGCCCTGATAACGCGTCACCAGATGCCCAAAGGCTTCATGCTGACCACTGAGCACGGCTGAAATCCACTCCGCCTCTTCCAGTATTCTCCCCTCCTCCAGCTTCTTTAAGTTAGACGACGCTCATTCTGATATCCCTGCAACCAACCTAGAATATTATTAAAACCATTATCCATTCTGCTAATTTTAGCTTTTCACAAAGAGGTGGCAGAATCAACATTTATAGTCATAGGACATAATAACTCAAATATCGCAGCTTGAAATAAGCAGATGTGCCTGTGTAATTTAAGTATCGATACACAGCATCTTTGCCCGGAAAGGATTCGGCTTTATGGCTTTCAAGTAAATAAATAGGCAGGTATATCCGAATTTCTTGTTGATTTTCTATTTTGACGAGAGATCTTTTATTAATTGCTTAGGCTATATTCATCAAGGGTTCGCTCTGCGAAGTTTGACATAATAATACAGCCAAGACACCCTAAATTCAGTTCGGGTATCTTGGCTGTATCCTAAGCATTTCTATTCTTATTTTTCTTTAGTATTCATGTTGAATCTTCTTTGCAAGTAAAAACCAAGAATAATCAAGCCACTTCCGAATAAATAGATCGGACGAGAGCTATTTTCACCCGTCTTCGGGAGCGTTGCCGGCGGCATACCTTGATCACCACTTTCGCCTGGCTGCGTAACTGTTCCCTTAGGTACTTCCTCTACGATAATTTCAATGAGTACCTCTTCATCTTTGCCGTTTTCATCCGTAACGATGATCGAAAATTTATCTTTTCCAATATAGCCAGGGTTCGGCGTATAATGCCATTTGCCGTCTGGTGTTAAAGTCACCTTACCGTGCCCTGGCTGATCACCAATACTCGGAATACCTCCTAAGGGAAGCTCACCTTCGATAGGAACATCCTCCTTAGTCTTTCCTTGAGTAGCGGTTGGAGCAGGTGTTGGTGTAGCCGGCGAGGCCGAAGCGATTGCCTTAGGTGTTTCAGTAACGGCTGGGGTTGGGCTTGGTGTTACAATAACCCCTGGAACCGGTGAAGATGTTGGTACTACTGGCGGTACTACAGGTGGTACTACTGGCGGTACTACAGGTGGTACTACAGGTGGTACTACTGGCGGTTCTACCGGTGGTACTACTGGCGGAACAACCGGAGGAACTACTACTTCTGCTTTATTCGTCACTGTCATCAAAGTTTCTATTGTCGAATTAAAAGTTACGGGATACTTGGTTGTATCCAAAATATAACCTTGGGGTGCTACCTTCTCTTGCAGGATGTAGCTTCCCGGCCAAAGATTTTTAAACACGGCTGTTCCTTCAGCATTCGTAGTAACTGTATTAAATAATACTTCTTCTGAGCCATTTAAACGATATAGAGCAAAGGTTGCTCCAGTAAGAAGCTTGCTGTGATCTGCTTCATCAACTTTGGTGACGGTGAGTTGCTTTTTAAAGCCAGTTCCCACCCCGTCTGCTTCAGAAAGAGCCACGATGATGTCCTTTTCGTTAGTTTTAGTGACTGTAATAGAATTATTACCTTCAAACTTAACTTTGTTGCTAAGCGTTTCCCCATTATTCGCGACAATTAAAGATTCATATTCTAGAATATAGGGTTTTTCAATGTCATTGTTGAAGCTTAAAACAAACTGCTGTTGGCCCGTTTCCTCATTCGTTGTCATAACAAGCTCATACCCAGTACCCTTAACCAACTCAGATCCCGACTTTGTTACGGTACCATTTGAAGACACATTCGTTGGATAGAGGTGAAATGAATCCTGCAGTAAAATTTGATTGGTACTTGGCTCGTCCGTTATTTTGGCATCTTTGACGAAGGACTGATTAAAGTTGATATTAAGAGTCCATTTCATTTTAGTATTACTTTGAACTCCGCTTTTGCTAACATATTCACCAGCTTTAGGAATACTCAGATTCGCCATTAAATCTCTCGATACAGCTACAGAGCCATCAGTGAAATTCGCTTTATTAGGAACAGTATTATCGATTAGCTGATCCTTCAAGCTAGTTTTAAACACGACATAGTACGGTGAAGTTATGGATTCTTTGAAAGTTACAGCTAATTGTTTGGTGGATGGAATATAGGATACTGTATATTCATCTGTGTCAATCGAATTTGTACCCTTCTTAGGTGTTCCATCAGTTTCAATCGTCAGAGGGTATATCTCCACTGAATCCCCTATAAAGTTCTGATTGCTTTGCAGGACGTCAGTTAATAATGGGCTTGTTATAGTCTTCTCGTTGTAGTTGATCCCAATGGTCCATGTAATTTCTTTCAGAATCGCATTATAGGAACCATACTTAAAGCCGTTATCTTTAACTTCCTTTCTAGGGTCAAACGTTGCCGTTGCCGATTTAACTTCTACGTCTGAAGTGGAGGGATATTCCCATTCCATCTCTGCCTTATTAATGAACTTGGCTTCTTGAGTAAGCCATTCAGGCTCAAGCCAATCGTTGTTAAAGCTGGTCGAGTACGTAATCGTATGAGGTTCAGAAATACGCGAATTGAATTGAACATTAAAACCTACACCCTCGACTGCACCAGTAATGGTATAGTCCGTATTTTGGTTTAGCGTCGTATTGCCTTTTTTAACAGCCAGTGAACCCGGGACCAATTTTAGTCCTTTGCGGGTGAAGCTGTCTTTTACAATCACATTATCCATATCGTAGCTGTCACCATTAATTTGGATGGACCATTGTACCGTTTTGTCCGCATAATTAACGTTTCCTAACGTTTTTCTTAAAATGGCTTGTTCAATCACACCCACTGCGCTAGAGGTATAAGTAGAAGATGTAACCGTATTATTTATGGTAAGCTTGTCTTCAATTCGGGCAACAGCTTTAGTATCGTATAGAATTTTGTAGGCTGATGATACATCGTTATTGAAAGTAAGAATGAATCCTTTCTTGCCTGTGACAGTTGGAGGGTTGATATCCACAGTATAAGTACTTGGATCAAGCATGGTTTCATTAGTTCCGTTGGTGTTGGTTAGAAAGTTAACAGGATATACTTTAACAGAACCTAGAACTAATTCCTGCGAGTCATCAAAATAATCTGTTATCTTTCCATCAGCCTGCAAAACTGCTGTTTCATTATAATTATACTTAATCTCCCAATGGGTAATCCCGCTGGCTGAATCTGAGCCGGGAGAAGTTTTTTTAAGGAATCCCCCCCGATCGATCTGAACCGTGGCAGATGAGTTTACCGGATTGATCTCATCACCATCAAAAACAGCTGTGTTAGTAAAGCTCTTTTTTTGTTCATCAATAATATTGGTGGTATACGCTATTCTGTATGCTCCGGTGATAGGAGAATTACTAAATAAAATTTTTAGTACACCGTTCTCCATACTCACCACATACTCACTGCCTGCCACCTCGTTGCCGACGGCTACTGTACCGTTCAGCTTAACTTCAAGCATATATAGCTTAACATTCAATAGATCACTCAATGCCAAACCGCTAGGAATGGAATCCGTGACTACTGCATGGCTGACAGTATCTTGAGTCTTATTTACGTCAACAGTCCAATTGATTTGGTTAGCGTTAAATCCATTTTTATTCAGGCTAATAGGCTCTCCCTTTTTTTCTATAGTTGAAGGAACATCTGGTTTAAATTGAACAGTAAAAGTTTGATTTCCTCCGTTAATGGGAAACAGAATATCTTGGACTATGGTCTCCTCTAATTTTTGTTTATCGAACTTAGTATTAATTGAAAGAGACCCATGCACACTAAAGTGCTCTTTAATCTGATCATTAAAAGTCATAACTACCTTGTTAGGGTTGCCCTGAATAACATCGAAAAACCCCAAAGTATCTCCATCAAAAATGAGTGGTTTACCCTCAATATTACTGGCTAGCACAAACTTATCTGGCAAATCAAAGCTATATGTATCTCCTCCATTATAGGCACCGTCCGGTATGGACCAGTTATAATTCAACTTCACCGCAGCAGTTTGCCCGTATACACTGCTCGTTACTGTATTGCCTGAGTCATCATACACTGCCATAGTTACACTAGTAATTATATTGTCCTGAATTTCCGCAGCATCAGCTTTATTCATGGAGCCAAAACCATAACTCAATTGTGTAATTAGCATTAGAAAAATGATTATCATGTTTATACGTTTTTTATGTATTTGATTTCTGTTCATTCGTTCAACACGTCTCCTCTATATTTTCTATACTCTCTTTCATATCTGATGATAAGTATCATCACTCCTCTCGCTGTGCGATTTATCATAGCATAATATGACATAAAAATATTAACAATAATGAAACTACATAGACATTTTCTGCACAAAAAAAGCCATCCCTCAGCAAAATTCACTGCGGAACGGCTATTCTTGTCTAATATTAATACAAGTTACAGACTCGCATGGTCACGTTTCGTGAACGTCCGCCGTTTTTCCAAAAGTTTATTAAGTGCATTAAGATAGGCTCTGGCACTTGCTTCGAGAATATCCGTGCTTAAACCTCGACCCTGCGCGGCAACATCACCCTGTGTGAGAACAACATGAACTTCACCCTGTGCATCTTTACCCCGGCTTACGGATTTGATGGAATAATCACCCAGGGTGACTTCCTCTCCTGTTGCCCTATCAATAGCATTATATATGGCATCAACGGAGCCGTTGCCCTCTGCTATAGCTGTGATCAGTTGTTCATCAGGACCGCTAATAATAACCTTTGCATTAGGAGTAGCTTCATTGCCGTAAGTAACGTAAATCGTCTTCAGACTAAAAATTTCCGGTGTATCAATCCATTTCTCTTCAATTAACGCCAGGATATCTTCATCAGATACCTCTTTCTTCTTATCCGCTAAATCCTTGAATTTGGCAAAGGTAGCATTTAGCTCTGCTTCCGGTAGATCATATCCCAGATCGTTCAGCTTATCCCTAAAAGCATGGCGGCCCGAATGTTTGCCTAGAACCAGCTTACTCTCCTTAAGACCAATCGTTTCCGGCGTCATGATTTCGTAGGTTGTTTTCTCCTTCAACATCCCATCCTGATGGATACCGGATTCATGGGCAAATGCATTGGCACCAACGATTGCCTTGTTCCCCGGAACTACCATACCCGTCAACTTACTCACGAGACGGCTGGTACGGGAAATTTCCGAGAGCAGCAGGGAGGTCTTCGCACCGAAAAATTCGCTGCGTGTTTCCAGAGCCATCGCTATCTCTTCAATAGCTGTGTTACCGGCTCTTTCACCGATTCCGTTGATGGTTCCTTCGATTTGATCCGCTCCGTTCTGAATCGCGGCGAGCGTATTAGCCGTTGCCATCCCTAGGTCATTATGACAGTGGGCGCTAAGTTGAACTCGTTCAATATCCGGCACATTTTCCTTAAGGTATTTGAAGATCGCTCCGTATTCCGAAGGATTCAAATAGCCTACAGTATCCGGGATATTGACCACATTCGCACCCTCACGAATTGCCATTTCAACGACTTCAGCCATAAAATCAAGCTCCGTACGCCCCGCATCTTCCAATGAAAACTCAAGCTTGGAAAAATGTTTTTTGGCATAGCGTATGGCTGATTGGGCTGTTTCCAGCACCTGAGTCTTACTCATACGCAGCTTATGCAAGCGATGAATGGGTGAGGTGGCCAGAAAAATATGAATGCAAGGGTCTTGAGCTCCCTGCAGAGCCTCCTTAACCGCATCAATGTCAGTCTCGCGTGAACGAGAGAGGCCAATGACTGTCACGTTCTTGACGGCTCTGGCTACCGCATTCACAGCAGCCAGGTCACCTGGTGAAGCTGCAGGGAATCCTGCCTCCATGCGGTCAATCCCCAGTTTCTCCAACTGGTAGGCAATCTCTACTTTCTCACGCGTATTCAAGTTCACACCCGGCGACTGCTCTCCGTCACGAAGCGTCGTATCGAAAACATATATTTTCCGCATGCTAGGCACCCCCTAAATAGAAATGGTATCAGAAAACCTTCAAATGCGGCTCGCAAAGTGTACGGCCGCATCGAAGTATTACATTATATGTCCTTACAGTCTCTTAAGTATAAAGATTATTTCTTGATCCAATGCATCATTTCACGAAGTTGAGCTCCAACAACCTCTACAGGGTGATTTGCTTCGTTGCGACGGGTAGCCGTCAGGAATGCACGGCCTGATTGGTTCTCCAAGATGAAATCGCGAGCAAATTTACCTTGTTGAATATCGGTAAGTACAGCTTTCATTGCTTTTTTCGTATCTGCAGTTACGATACGCGGTCCTGTTACATAGTCACCGTATTCAGCTGTGTTACTGATGGAATCGCGCATAGATGCCAATCCGCCTTCGTAAATCATGTCAACGATCAGTTTCAACTCATGCAGACATTCAAAGTAGGCCATTTCAGGAGCATATCCAGCTTCTGTCAATGTTTCAAAACCTGCTTTGATCAGTTCAGATACACCGCCGCACAATACAGCTTGCTCACCGAACAGGTCTGTTTCTGTTTCTTCACGGAAAGAAGTTTCGATGACTCCGGCACGAGTACATCCGATTCCTTTTGCATAGGCTAGGCCTACTTCTTTTGCTTTGCCAGTTGCATCTTGTTCAATAGCAATGAGTCCAGGAACGCCAAAGCCTTCTACATAAGTACGACGAACCATGTGGCCTGGTGATTTTGGTGCTACAAGCAATACATCCGCATCTTTAGGAGCAACAATTTGTCCAAAGTGTACGTTAAACCCGTGGGAGAACATCAGAGCCGCACCTTTTTTAAGATTCGGTTCGATATCATTCTTATATACAGATGCCTGTGTTTCATCCGGCAAGAGAATTTGTACTACATCTGCACGAGATACCGCTTCTGCTACTGGAAGTACTTCAAATCCGTCATTTTGAGCGGTTTCAAAAGACTTACCTTCACGCAAACCGATAACTACCTGCAAACCGCTGTCACGTAGATTTTGAGCTTGGGCATGGCCTTGGCTTCCGTAACCGATTACCGCAATTGTCTTGCCTTTCAATACGCTAAGTTCTGCATCCTGTTCATAGTACGTTGTCACTGCCATTGTCAAAATCCTCCTTTTAATTGGGACCCATCTAAAGAGCGGGTACTTCAAGAGAGCTGGCTGCTGATTGTAAATAAAAGCTCCTCTTCAAGCTCCCGCTCTTTAGCGGGAAAGCCGTTCATGATCACCTATTAATGCCTAAAAGCATCAATTCGTTAAAGCCTTAAAATATACTCTTTTTTATGCATTGCCACGAATCATCGCTGTAACACCCGTACGTGACAGTTCCTTAATACCGTAAGGCTTCAAGAGCTCAATCATAGCATCAATCTTTTGTGTATCTCCTACTACCTGAACCAGCATGCTGGTGCTTCCAATATCGACAACCGAGGCGCGGAAGGTTTCAACAACACCCATAATTTCTGGACGCTCTGCAGGTTCGGATTTCACTTTAATAAGTGCTAATTCGCGGGCAACCATTGGCTTGGAGCCTAAATCAACTACCTTAATGACATCGATCAGCTTATAGAGCTGTTTCTCTATTTGTTCTAAGGTATTTTGGTCTCCAAGAGTCACAATGACCATCCTGGACAGTCCAACCTCTTCAGACTGCCCTACTGTGATACTCTCAATATTAAACCCTCGGCGTCCAAACAGTCCAGACACCCTTTGCAATACACCTGGCTGGTCATTTACCAGAACGGCAATCGTATGTTTCATCACTATTCTTCATCCCCCATCAGCATTTGATCGATGGTTGCGCCTTGTACGACCATCGGGTAGACGTTCTCGTTTTTAGGAACAAGGAACTCTACCAATACTGGACCCGGTGTTTCCAAAGCTTCCTTCCAAGCCGCACTTGCTTCTTCTTTGTTCGTTGCACGTAAGCCTTTTACCCCGTATGCTTCGGCGAGCTTTACAAAATCCGGGCTTCCTGCCAAATCTGTATAGCTGTACCGTTTGTTATAAATCAAAGTTTGCCACTGACGAACCATACCGAGCACTTCATTGTTAATAACTACGATCTTAACCGGTATGTTGTTAATGGCGCAAATAGCTAACTCTTGGGAACACATTTGCATTCCGCCATCACCATTAATGGATACTACCAACCGTTCAGGATAGGCCATTTGTGCTCCGATCGCTGCCGGGAATCCAAAACCCATCGTTCCCAGTCCGCCAGAGGTAATCCATGAACGCGGGTGATTAAATTTGTAATATTGTGCCGCCCACATTTGATGCTGCCCTACATCCGTAGTAACAATGGCCTCACCTTTTGTCGTCTCATTGATCATTTCAATAACCCATTGCGGCTTAAGCTCTGACTCCGAATCATTATAACGAAGAGGTTTGTCCATCTTCCACTGAGCAATTTGAGTTCTCCATGCATCGGCCTTAGCTGTACGGCTAACATCAGGGTTCAGCATCTCAAGTACGGTCTTTACATCTCCAACAATCGGAATGTCGGGTTTTACGTTCTTGCCGATCTCCGCCGGGTCTATGTCGATATGAACAATCTTAGCCTTTGGTGCGAAACCATTAAGTTTGCCGGTAACACGGTCATCAAACCGAGCACCGATATTAATGAGCAAATCACACTCTTGAATAGCATTATTGGCTGTATATGTGCCGTGCATGCCCGGCATACCCATCCACAGATCATCGGCACTTGGAACGGCTCCCAGACCCAACAAAGTTGTTGTAATCGGAATCTGTGTCCGCTTCACGAATTCGTACATAGCTTCATGGGCACCAGAGTAGATAACTCCGCCTCCTGCAATGATAACAGGGCGTTCCGCAACCGCGATAGCGCGAACCAGCTTCTCAAGCTGAAGTTTATTAGGAACCAACCGAGGATTATATCCACGAAGATTAACAGTATTCACAGGTGCGAACAAAGTCTTCGCTGCCGATACATCCTTTGGAATATCGATAAGCACCGGACCCTTGCGCCCTGTATTCGCAATATGGAACGCTTCATGGATCACACGAGGCAGATCCTCTACATCTCGAACAAGATAGCTATGCTTAGTGATCGGCATCGTTATTCCCGTAATATCCGCTTCCTGAAAAGCATCGGTTCCAATCAAGCTGGAGAATACATTTCCTGTAATCACTACAAGAGGTACAGAGTCCATAAATGCTGTAGCAATTCCTGTTACCAAGTTCGTTGCCCCAGGACCTGAGGTCGCTATACAGACACCCGCTTTACCGCTTGCTCTCGCGTAACCATCAGCCGCATGAATAGCACCTTGCTCATGGCGTGTAAGGATGTGCTTGAATTCCTTAAAGTTGTGCAAAGCATCATAGATATAGAGTACAGCTCCGCCCGGATAACCGAATACAGTATCCACGCCTTCCAGTACAAGACTGCGAAGTAAAATCTCCGACCCGGTTATGACTTCAGGCTGCTTCCATTTCTCAAGCAGTTCTTCTACCGACTGTACTTCTGGTATTTGTGCGCTCATCAGTATTCCTCCTCCGATATTTAACATTCATTATGCAAATGACGGACCGTCTACGTAACAACAATTAGGTAAGAAACAGCTTACTCTTCCTTCTTGGCAACAAAAAAACCTTCCGCCTCTCACGCACAGTAATAGCGCGTGAGGGACGAAAGGTTGAGCTTCCGTGGTACCACCCATGTTTGCATTACATCTCACGATGCAACGCCTTATCAGGTATACAAAAATCCATCGATGTAGGCAGGGCCCAAATCTCTGTAACCTGAAGTCCGTAACGCGGACCAAACGATTTTCCCTAATAATTCCACCCTCGTATCCAGTGGACCTTTCAGGAAAACAGCTCCGAGGTGAGCTCGTATATAAGGGATTTTGGTGGAGGTTGCAGCAGATCCTCTCACTCTCTGAACAAAAGAGCCCTTAAAACTTCGTCCTCATCATTGCCGATGCATGTATACTCGATAAAATGTTTAGACACATTATATGATTCCTCACACGGTTAGTCAATACCCATCTTTTCGTTAGTGATTTATTGTCCTTCTTATTTCATGGATGGAACGCTGATACCCCCTGCCGTCATATGATGTACAACAACGCGTGTGAGGGGGCGCTTTATGATTCGTTACCGTAGACCCAAGCAGGATGATACCGTGATTATTGGGTTAATTGAAACCCAGCTTGTACCCTTATCTCATATGCCTGAAAGCGTACTAAATCAGATAAAAAAAGAAATGCCACGACGTCTGGCACACGGAGTAACCCTGGTGGCTTGTCCTGATTATGATAGCGATCCCCTGGGATTCGTTCATTACATGCTGCACGGGGATTTACTGTACATCGATATGCTGGCCATAGCACCCAACGCCCAGCGCAAACGTTGGGGAAATATGCTGATGGACCGTGCAGAGCGGTTTGCACTTTCTCGTGGGTGCAAGAGGGCCAAGGTAGCCGTGGACGCCGGTAATGCCGTGGGTCTTTCCTTTTATCAAAAGATGGATTACAGCATAGCACGCTATCTGACACAAAGCTTTTGCTATGAACTAGAAAAACGGCTCTCGTAATAGGTTATCCTCTTAGAAAAATCCAATAGGCGGCACCCCACCATATCCTCCGCTATACCCGTATCCAGAGCCTCCTACTCCGTAGCCGCCTCCACCACCATAACCATATCCGTATCCACTGCCATAAGGAGCCCCGCCGTATCCATAGCCACCGTAATTGTATGGAGCTGTACCTACAGCCAACAGATCAAACAAGACCAAAGGAATAAGCGCCTTTGTTTGTACTTTTTTGCCGGATACTCGCTGTACAATAAGACGGTTCCCGGAGATTCGGAGCAGCTTACCCGAAATCTTGGTACCATCTTTTTTTAAGGCTACAATATTTTTCCCTATAAGCTTCATGACCTGCTTCTTCGTTACCGGTTGTGTCATAATATCCCTCCTCAAAAGTTTGCACAAAGGATTATTTAGTTAACCCCTTGTAATAAAATGAACTAATCTGGCTATCACCGTCTTCGAAACAATGTATTCAGCAAATCTGTTGTTCGCCTGTACCTCAGCCCGTCCGAACTCATAAAGGCTCATTGTAGAGCGCTAAATAAAAAAAACGCATCCCCGGATAACCGGAAATACGTCTAAATTTAAGAAATATTGAATCCTATCGTTTGCTTGGATCGTAAGGCTGACCCAAAGCTTTAGGTGCAGAGGATCGGCCCACTGCGCTTACCAATACAATAATGGTCAACACATACGGAATCATGAAAATAAATTCCTGAGGAATATTCTTCGACCACTCAAACAATTGAACATAGTTACGAATGGCTTGCGAGAATCCAAAGAATACGGCTGCGCCAAAGGCACCTACAGGATTCCATTTACCAAAAATCATCGCTGCTATAGCAATAAAGCCTTGGCCGGAGATGGTGTTGTGAGCAAAGGTACTTGTAGTCGTAAGTGTAATCGTCGCTCCGCCAATACCAGCCAGCATACCACTCAGAATTACACCGATATATCTCATTTTGTTCACATTAACACCAAGCGTATCCGCTGCACTCGGGTGTTCACCCACAGCACGAAGTCGCAGACCAAACGGAGTCTTGAACAGAACATAATAAATGACGATTACCAGCACAATAGCCAGGTAAGTTGTGGGATAGGAGCTGAATATTCCCTCCCCGATAATTGGAATATCCGAAAGCAACGGCACTTTATATTTACTGAAGCCTGCCAGAAGCGGGGTTTCACCCGAACCTTCAAACAGCAGTTTTACCATATAAAGGGTACTACCGGCGGCTAAAAAGTTAATAACCGTCCCACTTATCGTCTGATCGGCCTTAAATGTAATAGAGGCTACAGCATGTATAAGTGATCCTAGAGCGCCTACAACAATAGCACATATAACACCTACCCAAGGAGCCCAAGCTCCAAACCCTGCATCCTGTGCGTAGTAACCGCCTACTGCAGCAGCAAATGCACCAAACATCATTAAGCCCTCAAGTCCAATATTCACTACACCGGAGCGTTCTGAGAAGATGCCGCCAAGTGCGGCAAAAATGAGCGCTGTGGAAAATACAAGTGTCGTATTTAGCAATTGACCTAGCATCGTCAGCACATCCATCTATAACACCTTCTCTTTCTTACGCTTGAAGTAAAAGGGTTTAAGAACCCATCGCACAATTCCCTGTGCAGCAATAAAGAATATAATCGATCCAATAACGATCCGGATCAGTTCAGGGGGAACATCCGCCCCGAAGCTCATACCCGCAGAGCCATAAGTCAAGGTACCGTAAAGGATGGCCGCTAGAATAACACCAAGCGGATGTGTTAATCCAAGCAATGCGACCGCTATACCATCAAAGCCATATCCTGGTGATGAGGCGAAAATAGATTGGTAGTGAAATACACCCAGCACTTCTCCTGCACCCGCTAAGCCGGCAAATACACCACTGATAAACATAGCCTTCACAACATTCCGTCCTACGTTCATCCCGGCATACTCAGCAGCATGTGGATTCAGACCGACAGCACGCATTTCGTAACCTTGTTTCGTCTTCCATAAGAAAATATAGAAGAAAGTGGCTGCCCCAAGAGCAATGAAGGTTCCCCAGTGCAAGCGGGCATTATCAAATAAAGAATTTAGAAAAGTCATAGACAACGAGGCTGGAATATCCTCTGAGCGATTCTGACCCGGAAGCAGCAAAAATGTTCTAACAATATAATTGGACAAGAACAAGGCAATCCAATTCAACATGATCGTTGTAATAACTTCATTTATTCCCCGCTTGGCCTTCAAATAGCCTGCTATTCCAGCATAAAGCCCGCCAAACAGCCCTGCAGCTATAACCGCAAGCGGAACAAGGATGAACATTGGCAGACCAGCGAACTTGATTCCTATCACACTAGCCGCCGTCATACCTATAATTACTTGGCCGTCAGCACCAATATTAAATAAACCTGACCGGAACGCAAAGGCAACTGCCAGACCTGTTAGCATCAACGGAGTCATTTCACGAATGGCTTCACCGAAATCGTATGGACTACCGAAGACCCGTCTGAACAATGCAGAATACGCTTCAATGGGGTTATAGCCGCCGACGATCATAACTATAGCTCCAACTAGAAAGCCCAGCAAAATGGCAACAAGAGGTACAATATAGATGTCAGTCGCAAATATTTTTTTAAACCTTTGCATTTGCGTTACCTCCCCGCTTCAAGCTGCCTGCCATCATTAGCCCAAGCTCCTGATCATTCGTATCCTGAGGGTATACCTCGCCAACAATTTGTCCTTCGTAAATAACAGCTATTCTATCCGATACATTCATTATTTCATCCAATTCGAACGAAATCAGAAGCACGGCCTTGCCTTGGTCACGCTGAGCAATCAATTGCTTCTGAACGAATTCAATCGCTCCTACATCAAGTCCTCGTGTAGGCTGTGCAGCGATCAGCAAGGTTGGATTTTTGTCTATTTCCCGAGCAATAATCGCCTTTTGCTGATTACCGCCGGACAACGAACGTGCCATGTTCTCAATAGATGGTGTACGCACATCGAACTCTTTAACCAGATCTTCGGCATGCTTATTAATAATTTCCTTATTCAAGAAGCCATTCTTATTGTAAGGGCTCTTATAATAAGTTTCCAACACCATGTTCTCACTTACAGTAAAATCAAGTACAAGACCATGTTTATGGCGGTCTTCAGGAATATGAGAGACGTTCATCTCAATAATTTCACGCGGGGAGAGATTTGCAATTTCCTTGCCGGTCATGGTTATGGAACCGGAATCAATTTTGCGCAGACCTGTAATCGCTTGAAGCAACTCACTCTGTCCGTTCCCATCTACGCCGGCAATCCCTAGTATCTCTCCAGCTTTCACTTCGAAGCTGAGTCCGTTCAGCACTGAAATGCCGTCTTTATTCTTACTGCTGACATCATTCAGCTTGAGGACAGTTTGTCCAACATGCGGATCCGCTTTTTCCACTTTGAACGTCACACCGCGTCCAACCATCTTTTCAGCCAGTTCATTCGGATTTGTATTGGATGTTTGCACAGTATCAATCACTTTACCTCGACGAATAATGGTAACCCGATCGGATATTTGCATGATTTCTTTAAGTTTATGCGTAATCAAAATAATGGATTTACCCTCTGCAACCAGCCGCTTCATAATGGCCATTAGCTCAATAATTTCTTGCGGTGTAAGCACGGCGGTGGGTTCGTCGAATATGAGAATATCCGCTCCTCGATACAGTGTCTTCATAATTTCTACACGTTGCTGCATGCCTACAGAGATATCATGGATTTTGGCATTCGGATCCACTTTAAGGCCATACTGCTCGGATAGCTTGCGAACCTGTTCTGAAGCGGATTTGTAGTCGATTTTAAGACCTTTCTTCGGTTCCATCCCAAGGACGATATTTTCAGTAACCGTAAACGGCTCTACAAGCTTGAAATGCTGGTGAACCATACCTATACCAAGTTCAATGGCCTTATTTGGGTTATCAATTATTACTGGTTTCCCATCGATTTCGATGCTACCTTCGTCGGGCTGATAGAGACCGAATACAATATTCATCAAGGTCGATTTGCCTGCTCCGTTTTCACCAAGCAGCGCATGAATCTCGCCCTTCTGCAAGGTCAGACTTATGGAGTCGTTGGCAATAATACCGGGAAAGCGCTTTGTGATTTGCTTCAACTCTACGACTGGAGCCGCAGCACTCATGGAATCACCCTCATCACAGAATAAAATACTGGTAATACTGCTCCGGAAGTTGTCTCCTAAAGTCAGGAGCTTACTTCGCAAAGTGTGTTTATAGCTCTAAGATACACTAATAAACGTTAACAAGGAACAAGGCCAGCTTAGTATCCGGCCTTGTTCCTTGTTCAAATACAAAGAGTTATGGCATTATTACTCGGCTGGAACAGTAACCGTTCCGTCGATAATTTGTTTTTTGAAGTCTTCAACTTTAGCCAGAATTTCTGCACTAACATTAGCCTTAGATGTTTCAGGAAGACCTACTCCGTTCTCTTTCAATCCAAGAACAGTTACTTTGCCGCCTTCGAACTTACCATCGATTACTTGTTGGGAAACCATTTTAACAGCTTCGTCAACACGTTTAACCATGGAAGTCAAAGTGACTTCGTCGCCAAACTCAAGAGATTGGTCTTTATCAACGCCGATAACCCATACTTTTTCACCACCGGCTTTGTTACGGGAAGTAGCTTCATTAAACACACCGTTGCCAGTTGCGCCAGCAGCAGGGAAAATGATGTCATTACCAGCATCATACAAAGTAGTAGCCATGGATTTACCGATATCCGGTTTGTCATAAGCGCCTGCATAAGTATTGGTTACTTTAGCGTCAGGATTAACAGCTTTGACTCCGGCTGTGAAGCCCACTTCAAAACGTTTAATAACTGGGCTTTCCATACCACCAATAAAGGCTACTTTGTTAGTTTTAGTTGTAAGACCTGCAACAACACCAACCAAGAAGGATCCTTCGTTCTCGGAGAACGTAACGGACTGAACGTTAGCTTTATCCACTACACTGTCAATGATTGCTAAGTTAGCATCCGGGTTCTGTTCAGCCACTTTACCAAGTGCATCCCCAAGGTCAAAACCGATAGCCCAAGTTAGATTGTAGCCATCTTTAATGAATTGGTTAAGGTTAGGCTGATAATCAGCGTTGGACTTACTTTGCAAATATTTAACTTCAATACCCGCCTCTTTCTTAAGAGCTTCCAGTGCTTCCCAAGCAGATTGGTTAAAGGATTTGTCGTTTACTCCGCCTACGTCTGTTACCATACCGACTTTAACATCGGATTTAGCACCAGAATTGTTGTCGTTCTTGCCGCAACCAGCCAAAATGACTGTCATTGCAAGCAACATAACGAGCGATAGTTTGAAAGCTTTTTTCATCGAATGTGTTCCCCCTTAAGAAATTGGATGTCTTCTGTCTTTGCATGGACATTCCATTGTACAAATTATAACTGCAAAAAACCCTAAAATCCAGTTAATTAATGACCTCCGGTCAATAATAATTTACGGATTGGTGTAAGAAAACGCTTTCTATGACATCATATGTCACAATAGTTTTCGGATCATGTTATGAAACCTCTAAATAACTAACTTCTTAAACCATTCATTACAATTAGTATTGCACAAGGATGTATTTTCTATTAGTATGAATCTTTATAGTTGCACCCGAAAGGAAGTTTGACCATTATGAAGGAAGATAAAGATCTATCAGAGACTCCCGCATTTAAATATTGCCGTGAATCACGCGTGTTCAAAACCGGCCGTGTATTCCCGAATGATGTCAATAACCATAAGACTCTCTTTGGCGGAAAACTTATGAGTGGCATAGATGAAGTAGCCTCCATATCAGCCATGCGCCATTGTCGGGCTAATGTAGTTACAGCATCTGCGGACTCCGTCGACTTCCTGTTGCCGATCAGACCTACAGATTCAGTCTGCTTCGAATCCTTCGTAACCTGGACTGGACGCACCAGTATAGAGGTGTTTGTAAAAGTCATATCAGAACATTTATACACAGGGGAACGCGCTGTAGCAGCCACATCCTTCCTCACCTTTGTTGCAGTTGGTGAAGATGGAGTTCCACTGCCAGTTCCTAACATCATCCCGGAAACTGTGGAAGAAAAGCTTATGAATCAGTCAGCCGAAGAACGCGCAGAACTGCGGAAAGTAAGACGGGCCATGAGTAAAAAACTCGCCTCACAGTTGAATACTTCGAAATACTGGGAACAGAATAGTCCGATACAGTAATTAAATTTCAATAATGACTAAATTATTCGACACAAAAAAAGCACCGCTTGCGGGTTACCCGTATAGCGGTGCTTTTCGATTATATCATTGTACTTACGCGTTGATTTTCTCTTTGGCTACTACAGCCAGGGAGTTGAATGCGTTAAGATCATTTACAGCCAGATCAGCCAACATTTTACGGTTAACTTCTACTCCAGCCAATTTCAGGCCGTATACAAGTTTGCTGTAAGACAAGCCATTCAAACGTGCTGCTGCATTGATACGAACGATCCAAAGTCTACGGAAGTTACGTTTTGTTTGACGACGGTCACGGTAAGCATAAACCATCGATTTCATTACTTGCTCTTTAGCTGTTTTAAAAATGCGGTGCTTTGAACCGAAATAACCCTTTGCCAACTTCAATACTTTTTTATGTCTACGACGAACTACAAATCCGCCTTTAACTCTTGCCATATTAATAAACCTCCCAAAAATGTGTGTTTAACTATTTCAAGTTAGCTAGACCTTGTCTCAAACGTCTTACATCCCCAGGGGCCATTACTGGATTACCATTCAGAACACGCTTAGCGCGTTTAGATTTGTGGGACAGCAAGTGGTTCTTGTGAGCTTTGTAACGTGTTACTTTGCCAGTTCCGGTAATCTTGAAGCGGCCTTTCAGGCTGCTATGTGTTTTCATTTTAGGCATGGTGTTTGTTTCCTCCTTGAATATTATGCGGCGTCATTTTGCATCGCAAGTGACTCCAATTATTGTTGTTTAGGAGCCAAAATCATAATCATGCTGCGACCTTCCAGCTTAGGCTGGCGCTCAACAACAGTTATATCGGCAACTTCATTCTTAACACGCTCCAAAATCTTCTGGCCGATACTCGCATGTGTAATCTCACGTCCGCGGAAACGTACGGAGCATTTCACTTTATCGCCTTCACCCAGAAACTTGAGAACATTGCGGAATTTAGTCTGATAATCATGTTCCTCAATGTTAGCACGGAACCAAACTTCCTTAATGTCAACGATCTTCTGGTTCTTACGAGCTTCCTTTTCTTTCTTCTGCGTTTCATAACGGAACTTGCCGTAATCCATGATGCGGCATACCGGCGGTTTCGCCTGTGGTGCTACGTTGACTAAATCAAGATTAAGATCAATCGCCATCTGCAACGCCTCGCGGATCGGTGTGATTCCGATTTGTTCCCCTTCTGCACCAACCAACCGAACCTCTTTGGACCGAATTTCATCATTGATCATATGTTCCTTACTGATAACTCTCCACCTCCGGAATCTACTTAACCATTTACTCATTGTACATTTTGATTGCGGTGACCCCAAATAACTAAAAAGGGATGCCGGCTAACGCCCGACATCCCTGTTTGATCAACGTTCATGAATTATAACATCCATAAATCATTGAGATCAAAACCAGCCGGCAAAAGTGCCAGTCAGGTGAGAAGCCGGTGCTTCTTCTTGCAATCTCTATGCTTTTCATACTTGAATAATATACAACATTCCCTAAGGGGATGTCAACAATTATTAAATACCTTTTTTGAAAATAGTATCTATTAGCCTTAAACCTGCTTGCTCTGCACTTCTTCTAATCGAACCACGCGAGTATGCTTGGTATGGCTCCATTGTTTGTTGTTCTGAGTGAAGAAAGCGTAGAACGTAATGGGATACCAAGAGATTAGGTAAATCGGGAAGAGCAGCAAATACACATAGACCTTCTTGAACTTGACCTTCTCAAGAATCATAGCAATGAAGAAGGTGAACAAGTTAGCAACAACAGCTGCATAGCTGAGCCACAATGGCAAATGACCATAAATATTTGCAATATTAGGTCCATCAAAGAACGAAATATCAACGAACATTACCGCGGTCATCAGGAAGGTCAGCAGCACAATGTAGACATTAGCACCATAGAGAGCCAAATCAAACTTCGTGAGGCTGCGCTCTTTAATACTCTGCCACAACAAAGGGAAGAAATAACGGCGCGCCACCGTAAAATGCCCCTGCATCCAGCGAAGCCGCTGTCTGGAAGACGCCTTGAACGTTAACGGCTTTTCGTCAAATACCTTTGCATCATAATTGAATTTCGGATAGACACCCTTCGATGCACTGCGCATCGTGAATTCTAAGTCCTCTACAAGGCTCGTTGCGCCCCAGCCAATTTCCTTCAAGAGATTGGTCTCGAAGCACATTCCGGTACCACCCAGGAAGTTCGCCATATTCAAATTATGACGGGAAAGCTGCCACAAACGGTTGATATACCAGTACGAAACTCCGTAAGCTGCAGTAATCCAGGAATCCTCCGGATTCTTGGTATCAATGTATCCTTGAATAACCCGTGCACCTGAACAGAGATCATTATTCATCTCCATAAGAAATTCGGTATGTGCAAGATTGTCGGCGTCAAACATTACAATCGCATCATAGTCACGAGGCATGCTCCATAATTCTTTAAGCATCCACTCGATGGCAAATCCTTTACCTCTTTGATTCGGATTGGTACGGACACAAGCATTCATGCCATGATCTTTTACAATTTGGGCTGTACCATCTGTACAATTATCACAAATCACAAATACATCGTACAATTCTTTGGGATAATTAAGTTGCTTCATGTTCTCCATCAATGCTCCAACAACTTGTTCTTCGTTGTGCGCTGCTACGAGCACCGCAAACGACTTCTCGGGCGCGAATCTCACCTTATTCTTCTTCTTGTGCAATCCGAATATCGAGAATGTAAATTGGTAAAGCGCAATTGCCGCCAAGATCACTTGGAGCGATACAAACAATGCATCTGTCATGACCTCTTGATGCCCCCTTTTTTACTCTATTGTTTCTTTTTTCTCTCTGTCTGTTTGAACGTAACTTCTGACCCTTTTGTTGCATCCTTTGAAAAGCAGATCCATGAACCTTCTGTTAACCTTAGCGTTTTCCCGTATTTATATTTATATCGCGCATCTGTTCTTCTCTCGATTCAGCCTTCCGAAAGTTCCCAGTTTTCTCTGTTACCTTATAAACGCGTTCGGGCCGCTTGAATCATTGTAATGCGTAAAGGTGTTCGAAGTCAAAACTGTCAATTTTCGTGCAAAGCTGAGCTTTTTCTTGAAATAGGCTATCTGAAAAAAGTATGATAAAGTCAGCTTCATGCAAAGAACGGATAGCCACATTAACGCCTAATACTGGCGGCCGGACTAGCGGAGGGATCAGCTATGAGACATTTATTCATGAAATTACACTCCTGGGAGCGACATCTTTTCCAATGGATAAACGGGCGTTTACACAACCGTTATCTAAACTTCTGGCTTTTTTATTTAACTCATTTGGCCGGTGCAACTAGTACGATCTTAATCAACATTATGGTCTGGGCCTTTGCCCCCGAGCCTTGGAAGACAACCGCTATCCAAGCTTTTACCGCGCTCGCTGTTAGTCACATACCTGTGCAGATTGTAAAGAGGATGTATCCGCGTATCCGTCCTTACCTTGCGCTTCCCGGTACTAATACTTTCCATAATCCACTTAAGGATCATTCATTTCCTTCAGGGCATACTACCGCCATATTTGCTTTTCTAGTTCCTTATATGGTGTTAATGCCGGTTCTTACAATCATTCTGCTGCCGCTATCTTGCATCATTGGCTTTTCCCGTATATATCTAGGGCTTCATTACCCCTCGGATGTCGTTGTGGGTGCGGCTATTGGTACTACAATTGCCTTTAGTACCATTGCTTTATGGGTCTAAAGAAATAATTTTAACATCTTAACACGCTTGCCTTACTTAAGCTGTTTTATACGTCAAAACTGATTAACGATATTTAACAAAAAGCAAGGGCCCTTATTTGCTAAGGAGCCCCTTGCTTTTTTGTATCTAAAGTCTGTATTTATCCATGCGTGTTGCTTGGTATAGTTCCAACGCTTCCGCTCCAACAATCGCTTCACAACGGTGAATGTTAACGCCCCGTCCTGTGAATTTAGTCTCATATTCAGTCATTACATGCTCCTCATTAATACCATCTGCATGCAGGTCTAATGAGATGTTTTTCATCTGAAGTCCGAAATCAGCAAAAGCATTTAAAGAAAATTCAAAAAGACTGCGTGAATCCGTCTTTAGGTGAATCTCACCAAGCGGCCCGAGCAATCCGCGGTATTTGTCGAGAAACCGCGGATGTGTCAAACGACGTCGAGCGTGTTTGCCCTTTGGCCATGGATCGCTAAAATTAAGGTATATTCGCTCCAGTTCTCCCGGCTCAAATACTTCTTCCGCATAATTAATGTTAGCAAGCGCCAACTTAAGATTCGGGGGTGTCTCATGTCCCGCCGGTTCCCATACCGTTCTTGCCTTCTCACCAGCACGACGTACCAATTCGTCATACATATCCACACCGATAAAGTTAATGTTGGGATATTTGAAGCTCATCTGACTAATAAACTGACCCTTGCCCATTCCAAACTCTACATGAATCGGATGATCATTACCGAATAAAGCCGCCCATTGTCCCTTATGACTACGAGGGTCTAGAATGACCAGATCGGTCTGTCCTTCCAGACTTTCGCGTATTCCTTTTCTTCCGCGTAAACGCATGCTTACTCCTCCGCTATCTCTTAGGCTATAACTATCACTTGCAATATTGTGCCGAACTTACTCCCAAAAGTAAAGCAATAACGTAAAAAAAGAAAAAGGAATTCTCTGGCCCACTCAAAGTGAGGAGTCAGAAAATCCCTTACGTTGTTGTATTTGGAATTAGGGTCCGTTTCATTTCAGGCCGTCAGTCCACTATTTTGCGTCCGAGTTAAAGTCGAATGTCTTTTCGAACGCACTGCGAATTTTACGCTGTGCTTCTGACTTGATCTTAGGGTTGCCGTTAAATTCTACACCTGTAAGCGCAAGGGCTTCATCTGGGGTTAACCGTACATCAACAGAACCTTCTGCATATACTGTTTGAGAATTCATCGTTATCACCTCACGGTTATTATTATGGACCGGACGACACGTAAATATGAATCCTATAATGAATTTGAAGAGGCAGCGTCAACTGTTTTTACAAGATAAATATAACATACTATGTAAGCATTTACAAGAAAACAATACATATTTTGGGGCCTATTTTCGGTGTATTTTAGGGTGGAAATGTTACGTTCAGCGCTTATTTTTGATACAATAGATTGGATTATCTAAAACTAAAGGAGCAACCCATGTCTAACCTTCAACAAACTAACGTATCCCCGCTGTGGGGAGATAAACGATTTCATACCTGGAATTACGAAATGCATGAACAATTTAACAACAAAGTATTTAAGGTAATGCTCGATGCCGGCTTTACCTGTCCGAATCGTGATGGCTCTGTAGCCAAGGGCGGATGTACCTTTTGCAGTGCGCGCGGTTCCGGAGATTTCGCCGGAAGTCGTCGGGATGACCTCGTAACCCAGTTCAACAATGTGCGTGACAGACAGCATATTAAATGGCCCAATGCACAATACATTGGATATTTCCAAGCATATACCAACACCTATGCTCCCGTAGAGGAACTAAGGGAATATTTCGAAATTATTTTGCAGCAGCCCGGAGTAGTCGGTCTATCTATCGCCACACGCCCGGATTGCCTTCCTGATGATGTCGTAGAATACTTGGCAGAATTAAATCAGCGCACCTATCTATGGATAGAAATGGGTCTTCAAACGATCCATAACTCCACTTCCGAGCTCATCAACCGTGCTCATGATACAGCCTGTTATGAGGAAGCCGTTCAGAAGCTTCGACGCCATAACATTCGGGTATGTACTCATATCATTCATGGTTTGCCGCAGGAAACACACGAAATGATGCTCGAGACCATATCCGCTGTAGCCGGTATGGGTGTCCAAGGCATCAAGATTCACCTCCTTCATCTAATGCGTAAAACACCGATGGTGAAGCAGTACGAAGCCGGACTCCTACGCTTTCTGGAAAAGGACGAGTATGTGAAGTTAATCGTAGATTCTCTGGAACTGCTTCCCCCCGAAATGATTGTGCATCGTCTCACCGGGGATGCTCCGAGAGATTTGCTTATTGGACCTATGTGGAGCCTGAAGAAATGGGAAGTCCTGAATGCGATCGATGACGAATTGAAAGCACGGGACAGTTGGCAGGGTAAGTATTGGAGGAAAAACTGATGGGCTTTATGTCCGTTCTCAGTTTTGCCCATAAATTAATCACTGAACGGTTGGTACCGGGTGATCGGGCTATAGATGCTACAGTGGGAACAGGTGCTGATACGCTTTTTTTGGCCAAGGCTCTGGGTCCACGCGGTGAGGTGTATGGCTTCGATATCCAATCTGCCGCTTTAGACCTTGCTAGGGAGCGGCTGCAGCAAGCAGGTAAAGAATTAAACGGAGCTATCGCTCCAATAACACTGCTGCTGGAGAGTCACGCTGCTATGGTCGAGAGTGTTCCACCATCCTGGCCCGGAACTGTTGGAGCTGTTATGTTCAATCTGGGCTATCTTCCCTCTGGAGATGCCGATAAAAGCATTATCACCCAGACTGACAGTTCCATTGCAGCGCTTGAAGCCTCCCTCCAGCTGCTGCGTCCGGGCGGGATTGTTACCGCAGTGCTCTACCCCGGCCATCAAGGCGGTGATCTTGAAGCGGCTGCCGTAGAGTCTTGGGCAGCCGGAGTTCCAACGCATGTGGCGCAAAGTATTATTTATCGTCAGCTACAGCGCTCCACCTCTCCCTATGTTATTGCATTAGAGAAAAAAAGGAGCTGAGTATCATAACTTAGCTGATTTTACTTCTTTAATGATTGGATAGGGAAAGCTAGAATATCTTTGAATCTTACATTCGAAAGGAAGATGTAATTATGACACAACCTTATCCATTAAAGTTTCAACCGGAGTTTAAAGAACGCGTTTGGGGAGGTCGTGCGTTGGAAAGGTTCGGCTTTGATCTGCCAGAAGGGCATATTGGAGAAGGCTGGTCCATTGCTGATCATCCGAACGGTGTCTCTTCCGTAGTCAATGGAGATTTGGCGGGCCTTGGACTCGATGAAATCCGCGAGCAATATGGACCGGAATGGTTCGGAAGTAAAGGGAGTTCAGAAACCGGCGCAAGATTCCCGCTGCTGATTAAGCTGTTGGACTGCAATGATAACCTCTCCATCCAAGTACACCCTACAGATGAATATGAAGGATTGCCTAAGGGTGAACTGGGTAAAACTGAAATGTGGTATGTACTTGATGCCAAACCGGATGCCAAAATTATTTACGGCCTGAAGGAAGGTGTAGACCGCAAGACACTGCGAGACGCGCTGGAAAACGGCACTGTAATGGATACCCTTCAAGAGGTATCTGTATCCGCTGGAGACTCCTTCTACATTCCGGCTGGTACCGTTCACGCCCTTTGTGCCGGTGTCGTTGTAGCAGAAATTCAACAGAACTCGGATACTACATACCGTATTTACGATTATGACCGGCCGGGTCTTGACGGCAAACCGCGCGAACTCCATGTAGAGGATTCACTTAACGTCACAGCTTACGAAGGTGCTGGCGCTACATCCATGAAGACAGACAACGCAGTGGCTGGTGAATGGCTGCAGCTTGCGGCTTCTCCTTATTTCATCGTGGAAAAGGGACTGGTGAACGGTGAATGGAATTTATCTTCTGCTCCTGACAGCTTCACCATTATAGTGATATGTGAAGGCAGCGGGTTCTTGAATTGGGATGGCGGTTCTCAGCCTTACGCGGCAGGCGAATGTTATCTCATGCCTGCTAATCTAGGGGAATACGCTCTCGAAGGTCAATCTACGGTACTTCGCTCATACTTACCGTAAGCTTCCCTTTATTGTCGATATGCTATCTTAGCTGTCTTGCCTTACTATGACCTTAAGGAGGATAGGTATGCTTGAGAATAGCTTTATAATGACCGATCCTATCGGTGTCAACATATATGTGTATGAATGGTTGCCCAAGCCCGGCTCTCCAATCAGAGGAATTCTACAAATTTCTCATGGTATGTGTGAAACCGCGGCCCGGTATGCCAATTTTGCAGAAGTGCTGACAAGAGCCGGTTATGCCGTTTATGCCAATGACCACCGGGGTCATGGTAAAACAGCAGGAAAGGTCGATGTATTAGGTGACGCTGGCGACAATGGATTCTACTGGATGAGGCGAAATCTAATTCAGTTAGCCGGAGTGGCGCTTTCCAAGCATAAGGGTGTACCCATCTTTTTATTTGCTCACAGTATGGGTTCTTTCTTGGCCCAAAAACTGATGTGTGAAGATGATAGCGATATATACGCAGGTTATATCCTCAGTGGCACGAATGGACCACGCAAGATGCTGAGTTTGGGTGAAAACCTAGCAAAGGTCCTCATGAAGCTTCAGGGAGAGCGTCATCGCAGCGTACTGCTCAACAGTGTAGTGTTCAGCAGCTACAATCACACTTTCTCGCCGGTAAGAACCGCTTTTGATTGGTTAAGCAGCAACCCCGATGAGGTAGATCAGTACATTTCTGATCCTTTTTGCGGAGCTATATGTACTACACGCTTTTTCCGTGACTTCTTTGGGCTCCTTCGTGAAATCCATAGACCTGATTCTCTATGCAAGCTGTCTAAGGATAAACCCATTTATCTTTTTTCCGGTGAGCAAGATCCCGTCGGCATGAGCGGAAAAGGCGTATTACGCCTGGTGGAAATCTACCGCAAGCAGGGTGTAAAGAATTTGGAGTATCATCTATACCCAGACGGACGACATGAAATGCTGCACGAGGTCAATCGAGATCAAGTAACTTCTGACATCTTGGACTGGTTAATCCGTCATCTTCCTTCAGGTGCTATGCTGTTGCAATCCAATACGAAATAAATCGTTATAACAAAAAACTAGACAGGACTTCTCCGTTTTTTTCCGGAAGGCCTGTCTTTTCTTTTTTCCGCTACAAATCTACTATTCATCCATTTTTTAACATTGAAAGTATGCTATGATTTTAATGTACAACACTGCATATAGGATGCAGTCAGTCCCTTTTCTAAAGGGAGGTGATAGAAATGGAGGTGAAGGATGCCATTACTTTGATGCTTATGTTCGGTATGTTTATATTGACGCTTCTGGCCTATATGAAAAAAAAATAGACCGCCCCGGCAAGGTAACGGTCTATCCTAACCACTAATCACAAGCGGCTGACTGCTCTGAGAGCAGCTGTTGTACGGAAGGAGTCGGCTTATCCGCGGCTCCTGATTCATATTTATTAAAGTATACTTGATTTTATTACATAAAATCAGTTTAAGGCAAATCATAGGTGAGTACGAATGGAGGTTAATGGAAATGGAAACTGAAAAGGATAGGGATCAAATACTAGAATACTACAACTCAGGAAAAGAAATAGATCGGCTGCTCCGTGGAATTGGCGTTATAGAATGGGAGCGAAGCCGAGAAATCATCTCCAGATATCTCTCGGAAGAAAAAATGGTCATTTATGATATCGGCGGCGGAACAGGTGTTTACTCCAGATGGCTTGCCGAATTAGATCATGAAGTCCATATGTTCGAGCTCTCCCCTTCAAACGTCCAATACGCCCGGGAACTGCAGGCATCAGGTCAAATCTCCCCTATACATCGTATCGAAATAGCGGATGCGCGCAGCATAGCAAGGGTGGATGACAGCGCAGACCTAATATTACTTATGGGGCCCCTCTATCATTTACCGGAGAAGGACGAGCGGATAGCAGTATTACAAGAAGCTTTAAGGGTATTGAAACCCGGTGGAACCGTAATTATTGCCGCCATTTCTCGATTCAGCTCTACCCTGTGGGGTTTGTCCGTATTCGGCCAACAAAATAACTTGATTGATGATCATGTGTTTATGGAGATGCTGGAGGGTGAACTGAATGAAGGCCAGCATATCCGACCCGATAAATTCCCGAATTTCATCTCGCGTGCATTTTTCCATCTTCCAGCGGAGTTAAAGAGTGAAATCGTAGCCGCAGGTTTGACCCATATACAAACTGTCGCTGTCGAGGGGCCTGTCTGGATTGTACCCGCTTTTGCAGAAAAGTGGGAAGATACTAAAAGTAGGGAAACGTTACTAAAAATAAGCTCCCTTGTAGAAAACCAAGAGAGCTTACTGGGGATGAGTCCGCATATGTTGGCTATCGCTACTAAGAACACGAACACATAGAGAAACTTAATAACTGCCAAGTAGTACTGCGAGAAACTCACAGGGCAACTAAAGGCCTACTTATAGGCAACTCACACTGCCTTCTAACATACCAACTCACTGGGTGACTAACACTACTGCCTTCTAAGAGGGCAACTAACAAGACAACTCACAGGGCGACTAACAAGACAACTCACAGGGCGACTAACAAGACAACTCACAGGGCGACTAACACTACTAACACTGCCTTCTAACATACCAGCTCACTCTACTCTCCCCGTCCACCACCCAGTGTTGAACTCAGAGAGTCTTATATGCAGTTTAAATGTACTTTGTACAACTAAAAGCGCCTATTTGGACTAGAATGACATCTTAACTGTACTTTCTGCAACTATTTTTGTTAAATATAGCGATAAAGTACTAACAGTTGCTTTTTAGTTGCACAAAATGCAATTAAAGTTCAGCCTACGCCAATCAGAATGTAAATAAGTGTATAAAGTACAGTTATATTATCCATGTACGTATCGTTCGCAGAATTAATAATTTCAACTACTTTTACCAGGAAGCAATGTGCAGCTCCGGCCACTTCCTACTCCATTTATGAGTTTTGCTGTAATAGATGCCCTCGTCAATTAGCGCCTTATTTGGCCTGACAATCAGCCCGAATAAATCTTCCAGACCATAAGGTGCGTAAATCTGCCAACGATGATCTGAATTCAGTCTTGCTCCGAGACAGGTTGCTGTAGTAGGCCATGAGTTAATGGCATCCTCTAACGAAGAATATGGCCGAAGCTCAATCCCGAATTTGTCTTGATACCATAGATGAACACGAGCCTGATTCTTGATATCTACGGGGAAAGGAAGATGCGAAAAAAGGGTTTTTGCCCGTTCAACTACTTTATTCTCTGCAGCGTAACTCAAATCATTGTCATTGAAATAAATAATATCGATGTCGGATATTCCATAATTCAAAGGACGACCCGTAAGCTCGTTCCATACCGTCTGTACGAGACAGCCTGCCCCAATGTAATAGGGAAGCGGCTCCAGTGATTGCGCGGCAGTGAATAAAGCGTTCAGTATCGGACTCTGAGACAACGTATGAATCAGTCTTAGCTGTAACTCACCATCTTGAGATGCCATAGCAGTTTGGTTCCCAAGCAAAGAATATTGAAGTATCTTTTGTACACTCTTTTTCCCCATTCGGCGTAACCCGTTATCACAAAACCCAGCACGGGAGTAGAGTCTGTCAGCTGCAGTATTCTTCTCATTCACGGCTAATACCACCTCATGAACCGCTGGAAAATGCGACCGCATAAATTCAGGAAGTTGGAGAATTGCTGCCTTGGCATATCCTTTTCCCTGGCTGGCATAATTAATTAAGAACGCACGGAGAAGCATGGCATGGGAGTAAGGACCGTAAAAATCAGCTATGCCTTCTCCGGTATGAAGGATAAAGAAACCTACCGCCATGTCACCGTGCACAATAACAACTGCATACTTGTTAATGTCATGCATAGCGGATTCCAATGTATCTGAAGGTAATCCTGTAAATTCAGCCTGCTCTGCGGGAAGCTGAAAGGCCAGCAAACTTTCTAAATATTTCTCTTCATACAGAAATAACGAAACCCCTTGCTGCTGCCCCACATTTAAGCCCCTTTCCCGCTAGCGTTCTAACTACACCGGCAGTGTATAATAATGGGCCCGCTGGCTCTCATCCTGCTGATACATCACGATGAGCAAGGTACTCCCTCCATCTGCGGGTGGTGCTTCAGAAACAGCGGTAGTTACAGTGTCAGTCGTCACAGCTGAACTTGCTATATTTCCATCCGATGCGTTGCCTGTACTCAAGGAACTAGTGTCTAAGCTATTTAGTGCGCCAACACTCTCCTGCTCTCCAGATGCAAGCACATCTACATGCGGGGCATCGGCGCGCAAGCCGCTGATAGAGTCCAATACCTTGGATAACTGGAAGGGCAGCACTTCAAGTACGGTATGCTTATGGAGATCCCGTTCATTAAGTCCAGCTTCAGCCAATCGACTGGATATACGGCCCGGATTACTGGCAATGTCCTTCATATAGGAAGCGTACTCCGACTTGTTAAGAGTGAAGTCCCACCATACTTTTCGCGGCTTGTACTTGTGTCCAAGGAAATAATCCAGCTTCATTAGCCCTGTGATCACATCCATCGATTCCGTAGTGCGATCCACCAGAAAGGACTGCAAGCGGATGAAAAGATCCTCCAATTGATGTCCAATCTTCTGCCAGCCGCGTTGCTCCCAGTAATCACCGAACTCTTGGAAGAAGTCAAACGGTGATACAAAGACATGTCGGATTAAATACTTAACCGTATGATCCAACCGGTGGCTGTTCCAGTATTTCTCCAGCACATCCTCCAGTCTTTTCAAGCGGATAATATCCGAGAACGGCATCACATGACTGCTAAGAATTTCGTAAGGCGCGTGCTCCATATACGTATAATCATACTTTGCCGCCTGAGCACGAAGCCCGGTGCCGCGAAGCATTTTGAGGAATCCCAACTGTAATTCTTCCGGCTCCATGACAAATACATCATTGAACGTTTTACGGAAGGTGCTGTAATCTTCCATTGGCAGTCCGGCAATCAAATCTAGATGCTGATCAATATTGCCGCTCGCCTTAATCTTCATGACTGTCCGGGACAGCTTGGTGAAGTTCTGCCGGCGTTTGACCAGCTCATTCGTCTCATCATTGGTGGATTGCACACCAATTTCGAATCTGAACACCCCGGGTGGGGCATTCTCAGACAGGAAGTCCAATACCTCTGGCCTCATAATATCTGCTGTAATTTCAAATTGAAATACGCAGCCCTGATGGTTATCAATTAGAAATTGGAACATTTCCATCGCATAGCTGCGGTTAATATTGAAGGTACGGTCCAGAAATTTAATGACTTTGGCACCATTTTCAATCAAGTACAGTAGATCGGATTTCACCCGCTCAATATCATAATAGCGTACGCCGACCTCAATACTGGATAAACAGAACTGACAGTTGAACGGACAACCCCGGCTGGTCTCAAAATAAACAATACGTTTACTGAGATCAGGCAGATCGTCAGCAAAGCGATGCGGTGTAGGCAGAGTGTTAAGGTCTGTCTTGGGCCGCGGCGGGTTGACAATCAGTTCCTCTCCCTTTCGGTATGCGGCTCCATATACAAAGTGAAATTTACCGTCGTCCCGTAGTTCCTGCAGCAGATGATGGAAAGTCTCTTCTCCATCTCCGTTTACCACAAAATCAATACCCACTTCCCGTTCCATCCAATATAGCGGTTCATAGGAAACTTCAGGCCCGCCCAGAACAATCTTAACTTCGGGCATAACCTGCTTAAGGATGCCGACCAGCTTGACCGTCTCCTCGATATTCCATATATAACAGGAAAAACCGATTACATCCGGCTGTTTCTGGAACAAATCAGACACGATATTCATCAAGGGATCTTTGATAGTGTACTCTGCCAAAAGAATATCGCTAAATTCATGCTCGCTGTAAGCTTTTAGCAGGCGAATCGCCAGCGAGGTGTGGATATATTTGGCGTTTAATGTAGCCAGGATGATTCTCATGCTTTATAACCTTCTTTACATTTCATTTTGAAAAAAATCCAGGAATGCCTTGCCGTACTTCCGGTATTTCACTTCCCCAACGCCCTTTACTCTCAGCATTTCCGCTTCGGTCTGCGGGCAAACCACACTCATCTCACGCAGGGTTGCATCATTAAAAATAATATAGGACGGCACATGCTCGCGGCCTGCAAGCTCGCGCCGAATTAGGCGAAGCTGCTCGAATACCGTCTCATTGACGGCTGACGGAGATAGATCTCGAGATCCGCGGCTACGCTCACGGGTGGTTCCACCACTAGTACGCGAAGGACGGGCCACACGCTGCAGTACCTGACGCTGGCCACGCAGCACCTCAGCAGCAGGAAGCTGTAATCTTACGACCGGATATTGTCCTTCAGACAACGCTAAGTATCCTTCCGAAATCAGGACGTTTATACTCTCGGTAATTTCCTTTTCGGTTCTTCCGGACATTGCACCATGAGTCGGCAGTGTCTCGAAGCCATACTGTACAACCTTCTGATTTCTAGAACCCTTCAACACGGATGACACTAGGGCTACACCGAACCGCTCCCTCATGCGGTGGATACAGGAGAATATTTTTTGCGCATCAAGGGTCATATCAATCAATTCACGCTCATCTGTACAAGAACTGCAAATGGTGCAGGGCTTGTCCATATGTTCTTCCCCAAAGTAATCCAAATGCGCACTGCGCAAACAGCGGGTAGTATAGCAATAATCAATCATTTGCTGGAGCTTACGGTATTCATTGTGCTTACGGTCCGCGTCCTGTGGATTCTGCTCAATCAAGAATTTTTGAGTCATAATATCCTGGGCACTGAACAGCAGAATACATTGACTCGGCTCTCCGTCCCGACCGGCCCGGCCCGCTTCCTGAACATAAGCCTCCATGTTCTTTGGCATATTATAGTGAATGACGTAACGAACATTAGATTTATCAATTCCCATACCGAAGGCATTGGTCGCCACCATAACACGGATATCATCATACAAGAAGCCCTCTTGACTGTCCGCCCGCTCCTGATCACTCATGCCCGCATGATAACGCCCCGCCGCAATCCCTGTATTCTGCAGCCTTTGGTACAAATCATCTACTTCTTTACGAGTAGCCGCATATACAATTCCGGGTTGGTGCGAATGAGTTGCTGTGTAATCCAGAACGAACTCACGTTTGTTCTCACCACGCAAGACCGACATCGCCAGATTATCCCGGCCAAGTCCGGTCATGAAGACCCCTGGATCACGTAAACGCAGCAGCCGAACCATATCCTCCATAACCTCTGGAGTAGCTGTTGCAGTAAACGCCGCCAAAATTGGACGGACCGGTAATTGTTCTACGAACGGAGACACGGACAGATAACTGGTACGGAAGTCATGACCCCACTGGGAGACGCAATGGGCTTCATCCACGGCTACGCATGAAATAGACAATCCAGCCATCTCCAGGCGAAACCAATCCAGTTCCAGCCGCTCGGGTGCAACATACAGCAGCTTCAGATCACCTCGATGGGCCGCTCGAATCCGCTCATTCACTACTTTACCGCTGAGCGTACTGTTAATGAAAGCAGCAGGAATTCCTGCTGTTGTAAGTGCGTCCACCTGATCCTTCATGAGAGAAATCAGCGGTGATATGACCAGCGTCAAACCCGGCAGCAATAGCGCGGGAACTTGATAGCATATGGACTTTCCGCCCCCCGTGGGCATAATACCCAGCGTATCGCGGCCCTCTAGCAAATTCTCGACAATCTTTTTCTGACCTTCCCGAAAGTCGGGATAGCCATAATATTTCTGCAGCTCAGCCTGCGCTTGTTCTATTGTAGGTGCTTGAATCTTCATAACGATCCTTTTCTCCTAAAAGTTTTGTTGACATATGCTTCGTTAGGAAACGCTTCGCAACAAAACTAGATTCGGAAGCATACACATGTTTCTATCTTTAGTTTACTGGGCAACGAGGTAATGAGCAACAGCCGGACGCTTGATTCCTATTCCTCCACTTCAATAATTTACATAATATCTGCTAATCTGAGCCACACTTTATAGTGATCTACCTATCTGTAATTTGAAGGGAAGATGTGCCCATGCCGGAATGGAAAGAAAAGTATAACTCCTATTTGAAAAAGGCAGACCACCCTCCTTCATCGCATTTCACTGACAATCGCAGCTTGAGTAACAAACTCCAGAACAATTTGGATACGCTTTTCAGAACTCTTGGAGATAATGGTGATTTGGTCATACGAGACTTCACACTCTTTGGGCTACACAGAGCCGCATTGGTATTCTTTTCAACTTTAGTTAACCTAGAGACGATTCAAGAGCATATTCTCAAGCCTTTAATGGCTAAACCGGCGGATCCTTCAGATATTCCTGATAAAATTGAGGAGATGAATTCTTTTATCTGGTCGAAGGTAGTCCATGTCACTAAAGGAAAAGTAACCGGTACATTCGCTTCTTTGTCCTCCGATATAGTTAAAGGTCAGCTGATCCTACTTATAGATGGGTTGAATCAAGCCTTAACTTTTGATATGCGCAAGATCGATCAACGTGGCGTGGAGCCGCCAATGACGGAACAGGTGATACGGGGATCACGGGAAGGGTATGTAGAAAAGCTGGAGAATAACCTTTCTCTGCTACGATACCGGCTCCAGACACCCGATTTCAAAATTGAAATCAGCCCTATTGGAACCCGTACGAAGTCCCGAGTCGCAGTATGCTATATCGAGGGTATTGCTGATGAAAACCTAGTTGCTGAAGCTATGCGAAGAATATCGATTATCGATACCGACAACATCATTGACTCAGGGTATATAGAGCAGTTCATTGAAGATCAGCCGCTGTCTCCCTTCCCGCAAGTACAAAGTACGGAACGTCCGGACAAGACGGTCTCCTCTTTACTGGAAGGACGCGTTGCCATACTTGTTGACGGCTCACCTTTCTCATTGCTGGTACCTGCCTTGTTTAATCAGTTCCTCCAGACCATGGATGATTATACAGAGCGCTTCATGATAGGCTCAATACTCCGCGTTATCCGTTTAATTGCCCTATTATTCTCATTGGTCTTCCCTGCTCTGTATGTGTCCATCATTTCCTTCAATCCTGAATTGCTGCCCACTGAATTTGCCGTAGCAATTTCCGGTTCAAGAGCGGGCGTTCCGTTTCCGGCTGTTCTTGAGGTACTTATTATGGAAGTGTCTATGGAAATACTGCGAGAAGCTACGATCCGCCTGCCCCAAATGATCGGTGGAGCACTCTCGATTGTGGGTGTTCTTGTCATTGGACAAGCTGCAGTAGAAGCCGGATTAGCCAGCCCCATCACTGTTGTTATCATTGCACTCACCACAATCGGGTCATTTGCAAGTCCATCCTATAACGCTGCCATTGCACTGCGGATGCTAAGATTTCCAATCATTATATCGGCCGGTTTATTGGGTTTATTCGGTGTCATGATCGGAATGATCTTTATAATCAACCACCTGCTATTTCTTGAATCTTTTGGTGTCCCTTACATGTCGCCTTATATCCCCGGTAAATGGCGTGATATGAAGGATACACTTGTACGGGCACCGTTATGGTGGATGCATAAACGCCCGAATTTTCTGCATACCAAGGATACGAACAGGACTCCTGAGTCCGTCCATACAAGCTATATCGACCAGATTTTTCAGCAGGAAGGAGAATTCAATGAATAACTTGCGTCAGATCACCACAATCCGCGCGGCGGCAGTAATAAGTAGCACTATCCTTGGTGTATTAACATTAAGCTTTCCACGGTTCATGGCAGAAGCCGCAGGAAGCGGTGCTCCATTAGTAATGTTCGTCGGGATCTGCATAGCATTAATAAATTACTGGATTGTAGCTAAACTATGTCAGAGGTTCCCCAATGAAACGTTTTTCTTTTTCAGTTCTAGATTGGTCGGACGTCCTGTGTCTACATTATTTTCAGTTATGCTCCTGCTTTTTTTTAGTTTTTTCACGGCTATTACCTCTCGCCAATTCGGAGAAGTAACTTCTATGGTTTTGTTTGAGAGTACTCCTATTGAAGCCATTGTCATTATTATGCTTGTGCTTACAATGCTCTCCACAAGACGGAATATCGTTAAATTCTCATATGTTCACTTCTTTTATCTGCCTTTTACTATAGGGTCCATCTTTGCATTCGTTTATATTACGAAGGGTGAAGTTGACCTGCTTAATTTACAGCCGATACTAACTACACCTTCGCTCCCCTTTTGGAAAGGAACTATAACGGCCAGCACCATGTTCCAGGGTTCATTTATCATTACACTACTAGTCCCCTTTATGAAAAATCCAAAAAAGGCTCTACGGGCGGGCTCAGCAGCTATTGTACTGATTGGGGCCATCTATATTCTGATATTAGTAGCCACTGTCGGTACCTTCGGCGCCGAAGAGACCAAGTTGTTGTTGCTCCCAACTTTGGAAATTGCCCGTACGGCAGCCGTAGGTCAAGGTGTGTTTGAACGTCTGGATGCTCTCTTCCTCATCATCTGGGTAATCTCTGTTTACACTACGATTTACAGCTCCTATTATCTAGCCTCCTATTTCTTGCAAAACCTATTTTCCTTCCTGGATAACCGACTGACCTCAACTATGCTGCTGCCTTATATATTCGGAGTGGCAATGATTCCGGATGATACCTTTCAAGTGTTCTATACTTCTAATCTTATCAATATTGCGGGCATCTTCCTCTTAACAGGATATCCGCTGCTTTTATGGCTTGTATCCTTGATCAGACGATGCAAAGGGGAGGCGGCTTCTTGAATACTATTGTCCGTAAAATAATAAGCTTGATCTTTATCGTTTGTACGCTGTCCCTAATGCTGACAGGGTGTTGGGATCAGGTTGAAATTGATGACCGCGCACTTGTTCTCGGCCTTGCTATAGATGAAGCGCCGCCAGGGAGCCCGGTTAAGGATGACGAATCCACTCACTCAGAAACCAATTCCCTTCCTAAATTGATAAAGGTTACCGCCCAAATTGCCATACCGGGGCGTGTCCCGCTAGGTCCAAGCACCGGTGGAAGCAGCAATGAAAATCCAGTGTGGGTGGTTACGGTCGTGGGGCATTCATTGGACGATGCAATGAACAACTTGCAACAGCAGGTAGCCGATCCACGCTACCTTACCCATTTAAGAGTTATCATTATTAGCAAAGCTATCGCACGGGGAAGCATAAACGACTTAAATGACTATTTG
The DNA here is from genome assembly GCF_000757885.1 of Paenibacillus wynnii. NCBI lineage: Bacteria > Bacillati > Bacillota > Bacilli > Caryophanales > Paenibacillaceae > Paenibacillus > Paenibacillus wynnii. Next base: position 723,211 of record NZ_JQCR01000002.1, read on the forward strand.
AGACGGAATCCAGAGGTTCGGCGGAGAACATGGCTGCTTGTATCTGAAGGCAATGCCTCCAAATTCATGGATGTAAAACCTCCGCTTCAACGCGTACCTACACTGTATATATTAGCCATGATGGATAAGGCAGTCGATATCGGGAAGCTGCCCCCTGATTACATCGGTACGTTCTGGTCAGCCAGTTCCAAGTGGGGTCAAAGCGGCTACTTACCCTATATTGCACTTCGAGAAAAGGAAAATATTCTAATCAAAGGATTGGCCTATTTTAGCGGAGACAAAATGGCGGGTACAACCAAACCTCTGGAGATTGGAGTCTTTGAGGCTGTACAAGGGATGAATCCGGGAGGATATTCAGAGCTCTTCCAAGTACCTGATTTGGGGTTTGTTATTACCAAAATCAATGAACGTCACAGTAGGAATAAAAGCTTCATCACTAAGGGGATGCCTCATTTGAAATACCGCATTTCCCTGGAAGGTACACTAGATGAACACTTTTACAGTGAAAATCTAATTAACTCCTCAGCCAGTCTGCATACCATTGAATTGACCTTCAATAAGAAGGCTAAAGAGCTTATCTTAAAAACGATTCATCAGACCCAGAAGGATCATTCTGATATTTTTGGGATGGGTGAGATTATTAGAGCGCACCATCCTTCATTCTGGAAGGACCATATTCACAGCAAAAAAAACTGGGAAGAGATGTACGCTGATATAGCAGTGGATGTGGAGGTTAATATGGAGATTCGTACTTTGGGGCTTAAGGCACGCTAATGGTTTCGTGAAGATATCGAGGTTGATCGGAGGTAGATTTATGTTCCACAGCTTTAAATATTCAGCTATCGCTTTCTTTGCATCCGCGATCCTGCTGCTTATAATTGATAGTAAAATATACAACGTCAGTGGATTTTTACGTGAGAAGAAAGCCTCATATATTATGGGTTGGGTTCATGTGGGCCTCTGTCTATTGAGCATGATCTTTCTACATTTCTTCATAAAATAAAGACCAGAGGGTATACGCCTGATCCATAGTATTTCTTCACAGCGCATGGTATATTGAGGAGTACACTATCAGAGGACGGAGAATGCAGTCATGAATACCAGAAGAAACCCTAAAGAAACATCCAAAAGAGCTTCTAAGCCCGCTTCCACTTCTAAATCACAGCCTAAATTGAATACAAGAAACACTAATAAACCCAACAAATTTAACGACAAAGCTAAAGCGCCAGCCACAGTTAAAAGCTACCCGGTAACAGAACCCGCTGAGCTTCTGCCTTTTTTACTCACCCATATTGCTAACCGTGGGCGTAATTCCATTAAATCGCTACTGTCCCGGGGGCAAATTGCTGTGAACGGCAAGTCCGTGACACAGCATAATTACCAACTGCATCCTGGTCAGACTGTCACTTTGGATATGGAAAAAACGGTACAAGCCGAAGAAATGATTGGCCTTCAAATTGTGCACGAAGATGAGGATCTAATTGTCATTCAAAAAGATGCTGGGCTTCTGTCTATTGCTACATCTGAAGAAAATGATTTAACCGCTTATCGTCAGCTTATGGATCATGTACGCCTCAGCAATCCCAAGAACCGGATCTTTGTTGTTCATCGGTTGGACCGGGATACATCGGGTATCATGATGTTTGCCAAAAGCGAGCGAATTCAGCAGACACTTCAAAACACATGGAAAGATACAGTAAAGGCTCGTTCCTACGTAGCCCTTGTGGAAGGCGCTGTTAAAAAACCGGAAGGCACAGTCACCTCCTGGTTGAAAGAAACCTCTACGCTTAAAATGTATTCCAGCCCGCATGAAGGGGATGGGCTTCACGCTGTAACTCATTACAAGTTAATTCAGTCCAATCGTCATTTCTCCCTGCTGGAGGTTCAACTGGAAACCGGACGCAAGAATCAGATTCGCGTGCATATGGCTGATATTGGACATCCGATTGCAGGAGATAAGAAATACGGAGCAGAGACCAAGACTGTAGGACGCCTAGGGCTGCACGCCCGCGTGCTCTCCTTTATTCATCCAACATCCGGTGAGCTGTTGACCTTTGAAAGTCCGATTCCGAAGACATTTTTGAAATATACGGCACCTGCTCCAACGAACTAACCTATAAAGTCTATACTTCAAGAAAGGAGTACTCCCCTGTAGAAAACTTCAGGGTGAGCACTCCTTTTGTTGTTTAGTGGTTCTATAGCTGTGACTCCCAAATGCGGTATATAACAACTGCCGCTTCAGTCCGCGTCCTTGATTCCCTAATATCCTCCGTCTCTACCGTCAATCTCTTTCTCTATCCTGCATGATAAATCGGAACAATAAATCGACATCTTCTGGCTCATGGGCAATCAGCTCAATATTCTCGATATCTGCTTCTTTGAACATTTTACTAAGGGCAAGATATTGAGACAGTTTAGATTTTAAATTCAGACGATCTCCTTCAGTAGTGATTAATTCCACCACCCCTTTGCATTTATCCAACACCGAGAAGAAACCTTCTACATCTTGAATCTTATAAATTTTCATATATAATTCGCTCCCTTAGTTTGTTAATCGATTACGTAATCGATTGTATGATAATAAAATAAAAAAGCGATATCACAACAAGTGTACATCGCTTTTCGATTCTTTGTTTCTAGGGCATCCTTGATATTAAAAAGAACCCCGAACTATTAACTCTGCAGGCAATCGGTAATCTTCAAACGGCTTATCCGGATGCTGTATCCTGCTCATCATTACTTCCGCTGACTTTCTTCCCAACTCAAAAGATTGCTGTTTGATAACAGAGATAGGGGGGTCCATAACTTCTGTCCATTCATAGTCATCATACACAATCAATCCGAGTTGATCTGGAACCCTCAGACCTGCGTCACGGATATAAGTGATAACTCCTTTTCCCATGATGTTATTGGCTACAAAGAGTGCATCAACATCCTGTTCAGTAGTCAATTTACGGGTGTATTCATAGCCGTTCTCCTGAGTTCCTTCGCCTATCCATACGAGAGATTCATCGAACTTAATTCCACTATCCATTAAAGCCGTTTTGTAACCTTCCATCCGTTCGTCCACGGAAGTTAACCCTAGTTCGCTAGTGATATAGCCTATCTTCTTATAGCCTTTGTCTACCAGTGCCTTAATGCCCTGGTACGTTCCCTCTGAACTATCTGAGACGATACAATCGCCAAGCCTAATTTCACTTTTAGGTTTACGGTCTACGAATACAATAGGATAATCGCCGCTGACACCCTCTTTCTTATATAAGGGAGTCCCGTCCGTCGGTGCAATAATTAACCCGTCGATATTTTGGGTGTTAAACATTTTTATGCAACGCATTTCTTCTTCATGATTTTCTTGAGAATTGCTGAGCAATAAATGATAACCTGCAGATTTGAGAATGCTTTCAATCCCATTCGCAATGGACATAAAAAAATGGTTTGAGTTATCATTATTTCGGATCGGTACAATTAGCCCTATAATGCCGGATTTTTTGTTCCGTAAGGAACGAGCCACGGGGTTAGGGATATAATTCAGTTCATCCATCGCCTGTTTAACCTTTAGCACCACTTCCGGAGACACATATCGCGTTTGATTAATTACATGAGATACAGTCGCAGTGGAAACACCGGCATGTTGAGCAACATCTTTAATTCGAGCAGCCATATTAAGAACCTCATCTTAGAGTGTTTTTTATTAACATACTTCTTGATATCAGAACTGTCAATAAAACGCACTATAACCTGAATATTTCGACCGTTCTCCTTAATTCCCCGGCTAGGTCGGTTAGCATTGCCGCACTTGAGCTAATCTCCTGCATGGATGCCATTTGTTCTTCGGTTGCGGCCGATACGGAAGTTGAGCGATCAGCGGAATCTACTGAAATCTCTGTAATCTTCTCAATCATTTCTATCAGATTTTCCATATCTGAATGGATGAAGCCGATATCATCTCCAACTGCACCGGTATCCTCCGTAATCTCCGTAACAGCCGACACAATGACGTCAAAGGATAATCCGGCAGACTCCGTTTTTTCTTTACAGGAATGAACAGCTTTCGTGCTACTCTCCATGATGAATACAGCATTCTTCATTTCGCTTTGAACCTCACGAATCAAATTCTGGATTTCCAGGCCTGCTTCCGAAGAATTTTCAGCCAAGCCGCGGATTTCCTGTGCCACTACAGCAAAAGCTTTGCCATTTGTACCTGATTGGGAGGCGATAATTCCGGCATTTAACGCCAGTATTGTAGTTCGCTGCGAAATTTGGGAGACAAGATTTACAATCTTGTTAATTTCCGAAGATTTGGCGCTTAGCAATTCGATAATTCGTACAGATTCTTCAGTTTTACTGTGAACATCCTGAATAAGATGTACGGCCTCCTGAATTTCTTCATTCCCTGACTGTGCTTGCTTCAATGTATGCCGTATTAATGATGAAGCAGAGAACATCTTATCCGACATCACTTTCAGCCTTTCGTGGGTGCCATGTATCTTTACGTTTGCTTCATTCATCTGATTGACCTGAACATCACTGCCAACGGATACCTCCTGAATTTGGCAAGAGATCTCTTCAGCCGCTTTTGCCGTTTGTTCTGTACTCAGCATTAACTGAACGGATGTATCCGCTACCTGATCGGAGCTGCTATACACTTTTCTTAAGACTCCGTTTAACTGCAGTACCATTCCATTCAACTGCCCAGACATGTTGCCTAGTTCATCCGCTGAACCAATATCGATTGTATTAGTGAAATCCCCATGGGCCATACTCTCGGCAAATCGGTTAACCTTTTTAATTTGGCCCGTAAGATAACTGGAGAACCCATAGATAAGGATAACTACAAAGAGCATAGCCCCCGCAATAATCAGGATAGATTTCACCAGCAGGTCATTTAGAGGAGCAAACAGTTCGGACTCCGGAATAACCATAGCCAACTTCCATGAGGTTTCTGGTACTTCCTGAAAATAAACACGGTAATTCTGTCCATTGTCCTCATAAAAGGTAGACCCCGATGGCTTGGCGAGCATCCTCTTTCCCGCCTGTGAAAGGCTCTCATTGGAATCATTAGCAACATTTGCTGTTAGCACCTTCTTCTTGTCTTTATCAAACAGATAAGTACCCTTTTTATCCACTAGAAGTGCCCGGCCTGTTGTGCCTGCTTTTATATTTGAAACAATACTTTGTAAATGATCAAAGTTGATATTTGCGGTAATAACCCCTCTGAGTTCTCCATCAAAATGATAAAAGGGTGCGGCCGTTGTTAATATGGTCGATTTAGAATTCCCATCATAATAGGGATCAGTCCACACTATTGTATCCGCTGTATCCATGGCGATTTTGTACCATGACTGGTTGGGATAATTGTAGGATTCTGTATTATAATCTTCTGAATATAAAATTTGGCCGTTAAACCGATAAGCGTAGGAACCAAAAAATTTCAAATAGTCTTTATACTGATAAGGTTCATACCATACCCCGATGCCAAACGTTTCTTCATTAGTAGTTAAATACTTCCCAATAAGCGAATACATCTTATCTTTAGACATAACATCTCCGGCGGATTCAACCGTACGCGCCAAAGTCTGGGGCAGCTTCATATGGGAAACCAGCTTCGTCTGCATCTCCTGAATAGTAGAATTCAAGAGATACTGCATTTTGGTCTCGATCTCTTTGTTTATTAACTGTTTGGAGTTCTGGTAAGTAAACCAAGAGAGGACGGTCATGGTTAAAAGCAGCATGGGTAAAGTAAACATCAGAATTTTTAGCCGGAGTGATTTAATCTGGAATATCTTCATATGGATTACTCCTTGAAATCTACTTATAAGGCATGACATAATATTAAATGTATAATGTGACCATTATGCGCAATCAACCAAGGGTGAATCTGAACGACATCTATTTAGCCGTAGGTCGTCCGGATTCGCTTCTTTATCGATCAAAAAGAACCTCGTACAATTAATTCCGCCTCCAATAAATGTCCCTGGCATATGGAATCAGACCGTTTTATACGTTTAAGCATAATTTCTGCCGCTCTTCTTCCCACTTCGCAGGAAGGCTGACGGATAACTGATAGGGGTGGATTAACTATTCCTGTCCATTCATAATCATCAAATCCAATTAACGCTATGTCGCCAGGAATATCATAATGGTTGTCCTTTAAATATTTTACGGCTCCAAGACTCATGGCGTTATTAGCTACGAAGACTGCCGTTATGACTTCTTGACTGATTAGTTCCTTGGTCATTTCATATCCCGAGGCCCCGTTCAAGTCGCCTATTCGAATATAATCCTCATTGAACCCAATGCCATAATCCTCTAAAGCCTTACGGTATCCATTAAACCTGTCGTTACTTGTAGGAATATCCATCCTCCCTGCGATGAATCCTATCTTACGGTGTCCCTTTTCAATTAAGGCAGAAACTCCACGGTACGCACTTTTCATCCCATCGACCAAAACCCAGTCTCCTGGTACCCCCTCAGGTCTTCGGTCAAAAAATACAATAGGGTAATGACCAAATAGACCACAACTTTCACGGGTGATTCCAGAGGTAGGGGCGATTATCAGTCCGTCGATGCGCTGCGTATTAAACATTTTTATCCGCTCAATTTCCTCGATTGGATCTTCATGCGAATTGCTTACTAATAAATGATAGCCATTTTTACTCAGAACCTCTTCAATTCCATTAGCTACTGAAAGAAAAAAGTTGTTAGAATTGTCGTTAGTCTTAATCGGCACAATTAATCCGATCGTATTTGACTTCCGACTTCGGAGAGACCTCGCCACCATATTGGGGATATATTGAAGCCGTTTCATGGCTTCCTCAACTTTCAGTTTGACTTCATCCGACACAAATTTGGTATCGTTAATTACATGTGAAACTGTAGCTGTTGAAACCCCTGCTTCCTTAGCAACGTCTTTAATTCTGGTTGTCATCCTTCTCCCAGCCCCCTTAATTCACCTATGAGTCCTTCCTAGTTAGATAAGACATCCCTGCCATGTCAAACTTAAGATGAACAGGCAGGGATACACCTAAAACGGATGGACTAGTTGCGAAGCTTATCCAAGAGTACGGCAATTACAATGACAAGACCCTTTACAATCATTTGCCAATAAAAGTCAACATTCAGTAGCGTTAGACCGTTACTTAAAACAGCCATAATCAATACGCCGATAATCGTTCCTTGAATTCGGCCTACCCCACCTACAAAGCTCGTTCCTCCCAAAATAACAGCCGCAATGGCATCCAGCTCAAAGCTCACGCCAGCATTCGGTTGACCAGAGATGACGCGACCGGCCATTACCACCCCAGCGATACCGGCCATCAGACCGCTAATGGAATATACGTTAATCAATGTCTTCTCCACTTTAATTCCCGTTAAGCGGGCGGCTTCTTCATTACCGCCAATGGCGTAAACGTGGCGACCAAACATCGTATATTTTAAAACAAAGAACATAATGACATATACGACCATCATAATGTAGATGGGTGTCGGAATACCAAGAATGGAACCCGCACCGAAAAAAATGAAAAACTTATTCTTAAGCACCAAAGGCAAACCACCGCTAATAACAAAAGCGACGCCCCGGAGGTATGTCATACTACCAAGAGTAACAACAAAAGCAGGCAGCTTCGTAACCGCTGTAAAATACCCGTTAATTACACCGGCAAAGTATCCTGTTCCAATTCCAGCAAGCATCGCTATTAGAGGAGGGAAGCCCGCATTAGACAGCATTACGGAAATAACGCCAGATAATGCAAGGGTAGAGCCAACCGATAGATCAATCCCTCCGGTAAGGATAACTACGGTCATCCCCGCAGCCAGTATCGCCGTAATGGAGGACTGTTTTAGGATATTCAGGACATTATTAACCTCTGTAAAATAAGGAGCGAATAAAGCCATGATGATACAGAGTAATATCAGGATAATCAGCATGCCGAGCTGATTCCAGACCGGCAGAACCTTCTGCTTCAACGATACGGAATTACCCGATGAGAGTTGTGTATTTGGATTCATTTTTTTATCTCCCCTGTTGCAAAATACATTATTTTTTCCTGGGTTGCTTCTTCTTTGGACAGTTCTGCCTTCAGCTTCCCTTCATGCATTACGAGAATTCGATCGCTTACTCCAAGGATCTCAGGGAGCTCCGAAGAAACCATCAGCACCGCTAGTCCTTTTTCCGCTAACTCGCATATGATTTTATGAATCTCAGTTTTCGCCCCTACATCTACTCCACGTGTAGGCTCATCCAGCAGCAATACTTTCGGTCCGATGGATAACCAACGGGCAATAACGATCTTCTGCTGATTTCCTCCGCTAAGGCCCATTACATTCTGCTCAATGGAGGCTGCCCGGACACCCAGATCCTTCATATACTTGTTGATCTCTGCGTTCATGCTCGCATATTGAAGAACTCCACCTTTGCGGTAAAGATGCATCTGGTTCATAATCATGTTCTCTTTGACCGAAAGATTGGGGAATAAACCTTGTTCCTTTCTGCTCTCCGGTACGTGTGCAATGCCATGCTTCATCGCTTCAATGGGCGACTTTATGTTCACCGGCTTGCCGTTCAGCTTGATTACTCCGCTTGTCATTTTACTGATACCGAATATGGCTCTAATTAGCTCCGTCCGTCCTGCACCAACTAAACCTGCCAATCCAACAATCTCTCCGGGATAGATTTTCAGGGAGATGTTCTTGACAATCCCCTTATCGCATACGTCGATGAGTTCTAGAACAGGTTCTCCCTGTGGAGTGACCAGCGGGGAGAACTTTTTCTGGAAAAGGTCGTTTAAATCTCTACCGACCATTTGCTTAACAAGCTGTTCAGGATTGGTTTCTGCAATCGGGTGACTGGAAATCCATTGACCGTCGCGGAGAATCGTACACCGGTCTGAAATCTTGAAAATTTCATCCATCCGGTGAGAGATATAGACGATAGCTACACCTTTTTCCCTTAGATCGTTAATGATGACAAATAACTTGTCGATCTCTTTATCAGTCAATGAAGCTGTAGGCTCATCCATAATCAATACTTCAGAATTAAATGACAGTGCCCTGGCAATCTCTACAATTTGCTGTTGGGCAACACTCAGTTCGGATACTCTGAGCTTTGGATTTAAATCAGAACCAATCGATTCCAGGACTATTTTCGTTTTTTTGAAAATCTCATCCCATTGCACAAGGCCCAGTTTATTCTTGGGAAACTTGGTCCCCATAAGTATGTTTTCGCCGATCGTCAGATTCGGAGACAAGCTTATCTCTTGATGAATGACGCTGATCCCTTTCCCTCTTGCTTCAAGCGGGCTGTGCCAAGCCATTTCTTCACCTTTATAAATAATCCTGCCGGAATCCGGGCGATAAATGCCTGCCATAATCTTCATCAGCGTTGATTTTCCAGCACCGTTCTCACCCATTAAGGCATGGACTTCGCCTTTGCGCAGCTCCAGATTAATATTGCGGAGTACTTGTACACCTGAAAAGGATTTATGAATAGCTTCCATGCTTAGGATGATATCTTTCGAACAGTCTTCTTTGGACGTCCGGTATAATTGTGAATCTACTGCAGAAGACACAGTCAATTCCTCCTTCACTCCCATATTGCCTCATTTTGAATTTGGATCTATTCTGGTAAAGCAGGTGGTGCCCTAAGGAAGGACACCACCTGAGCTACCTTTTACCAGCCTCTGTAAGAATCCACGTTGTCTTGAGTAATCAGTTCTACCGGAATCAGAATTTGCTGTTCTACTTTTTCACCATCAAGAATTTTAATGCCGATTTCAACCGCTTTCAGAACCATTTCATTAGGGAACTGGGCAGAAGTTGCTGCGAAGGCTTTCTTTTCTTTGAGTGCATCAACAGCTTCGGGTGCACCGTCAACCCCTACGATAAAGAACTCGTCGCCTCGTCCTGCTTGCTCTGCAGCAATTTTTACGCCCACACCTTCAGGGTCATTGATAGCGAATACTGCATTGATATCCTTATTGGCTTGAAGGATATTCTCCATAACGCTCAGAGCCTTCTCACGGTTTCCTTCTCCGTTTTGCTTGGAAATTACTTTAATATCAGGGAACGCTTTAATACCTTCTTCAAAGCCTTTAATTCGGTCTGTTACAGCGGATACCGGGGGACCGTCAATAATAACAATATTGCCTTTTCCTCCAAGACGATCAGCAAGATACTGTGCTGCCAGTGTTCCGGCCATCACGTTATCAGACATAACTACAGAATCAATTCCACCATCAGCAGAACCATCCACACAGATTACCGGGATGCCGGCAGTTTTGGCTTGCTGAACGGCTGCCGCGATGCCTTTGGAATCAAAAGGGCTCAGAAGGATAAGGTCTACTTTTTTGGTAATAAAGTCTTCGATTTGTGCCGTTTGCTTAGCGAGATCCTGATCTGCACTTACAGTGATAACTTCGGCATTATATTTGGTCGCTACTTCTTGAGCGCCTTTGGACATTGCCACAAAGAACGGATTGCTAAGTGATGGCACAGTCAAACCTATTTTGAGCTTCTTTGCTTCCTTAGCCGGTTCCGTAGTTGCAGCTGTATCCGTTGTATTCGCCGCTTTATTCTCTCCTTTATTGTTCGTAGCTGTATTATTATTTGAGGAACAAGCGGACAGCACGACTAGAAGAAACAAAGAAATTAGGATCATTAAAGACTTAGTATTTTTCAAATGGAATACCTCCAATAGTTTTTATAAAAGCGTTTTCATTAAGTATAATTATGTGACCTATGCAGTCGAAATCAACCATGAGTGAATCAGGACGATATCTATTTAGCCGTAGACCGTCGAATTCGCTCCTTATAAGACACCTCCCCTTTTTATAACTTCCGATGCCCCCTGAATCTCCTATCACTTTAATCTTCCTGACCACCCCCTTAAAGTAATAATTCCAGTAGAAGCGCTTACATTAAGACGTTATAAACGAAAGTTAATATTACCCAGGGAATGCCTGTATTGATCATTTGTGCTCATTTATGATTACTAAGTACTATTTAATCGATTACCTTATTATAATTTGAATTATAATCCGCTTGTTTTGTACTGTCAATTAAAAAATGAGCAAAAACATTCATTCAACTATTAAGAAGTTTTTCTATTTCTGCAAAGTCTGGAATGGAAGGGATTGCTCCTTTTTTTGTAGTCACGAGTGCACCTACTGCATTGGCGAACTGTACTGATTCTAGATAATCCACCTTTGTAAAATGGTTCAATGGAGTATTCCTACTAAGCACCTTATATAGGAAGCCTCCAAAAAAGGCATCACCTGCTCCTGTTGTATCGATGGCCGTGACCTCAAAACCAGGAACAAGAGCGGACTCCCCCCTCAAACCGATAAAACAACCCTGTTCACCTAGAGTAACCAGAAGTACCTGAAGGTCAAATTGATCTAATAGGATTAAAGAACCCTTATCTAAGTCGCTTGTTCCCGTCAATAGTTCTAATTCTTCATGAGAGATCTTCACTATATCCGCTAATAGAAGGCCTCTATGAATTGCCTGTATAGCAGACTCCTCATCTTTCCATAGTGCTGCTCTATAATTGGGATCATAAGAGATTAGTGCTCCATTCTTTTTAGCATGTTTGCAAGCGGTTAAAGTAGCTGTTGCCGAGGGTTCATGAGTCATTGAAAGGGATCCGAAATGGAATATCTTAATACCTTCTAATTGTTCTAAATTAACCTCAGAAGCTTGAAGCATCATATCTGCTCCCGGATTTCGATAAAAGCTGAAGTCTCGATCTCCGTCTTCATCTAGATGAACGAAGGCCAGGGTTGTTCTGACATCCTCAGAGAACACAATACCTTGTGTATCAATGCCACACTCATTCAAGGTAATTTGCAGGTACTTACCGAACTGATCCTGCCCTACTTTTCCAATAAAGGCTGTTGATACTCCAAGTTTAGCCATTACAGCCAGAACATTTGCAGGAGCACCCCCAGGATTTCTCTCAAACCTTATATTTCCGTTCTCGGATAAGCCCGCTGGGGTAAAGTCCACTAATACTTCACCTAAAGCTACAACATCTGCCATTAATAATAGAACCTCCTCATATTGATTATTCAACATCAATAAATCTTGTTAATCGATTACGCAATCGATTAATCACTCGAATTATATGTTCTAACATCAGTTGTGTCAATTGAACTTTACAAAAAAAAGGATATTCCTAGCTCAACGGCTAGATAATATCCTCATTTACTTATAAAAATATTACTTACCTTGTTCGATGGGAGAAATGAATTCCCCAACCTCAAGCAATGGCGGATTGACCTGCACCGATTCAGGGTATTTAATGCCTGCCCCAGTATTAAGCACTACTACTCTTTCCCCTTCTGTGATCCAGCCTGCAAGCGCTAGCTTACGTGCAGCGGCAAAGGCTGCTGCCCCTTCGGGACAAATAAACGCGCCCTCCAGACGAGCGACCTTTTCTTGCTCGACGCTCATCTCTTCGTCAGAAACGGCGACTGCAGCCCCTTCCGTCTCGTAGATAGCCTTCAACACCAGAAAGTCCCCCAGTGCCTTCGGTACGTTAATCCCAAAAGCCGCTGTAGTCGAATTCGGCCAGAACTCAGAGCGTTCCGCCTTCTCCTCCCAAGCTTTAACTATTGGCGCACAGCCCTCTGCTTGCACAGCAACAAGTCTCGGAAGCTTGCCCTCCACCCAGCCGATTTCCTGCAGTTCCTGCAATGCTTTATAAATACCAATAAGCCCAACCCCGCCGCCTGTAGGGTACAGAATTACATCCGGCATTTCCCAGCCCAATTGCTCGGCAATTTCAATTCCCATCGTTTTCTTACCTTCAATACGATACGGCTCTTTTAATGTTGAGGCATCATAAAGTCCGTTTTGCCCAACCTCCTGCGCAACGATCTTCCCGGCATCGCTAATCAACCCGTTCACCAAGTACAACCGGGCCCCGGCCAATGCCACCTCGCTGCGTGTAATCTTGGGAGCATCCAGAGGCATCACTATCGTTGCCTCGATCCCTGCCCGGGCAGCATAAAGTGCCCAAGCTGCTCCGGCATTACCATTAGTAGGCATCGCCAGCTTACGGACGCCGAGCTCTTTTGCCTTGGATACTCCAACCGCCGCCCCGCGTGCCTTGAAGCTGCAACTTGGCACAAGGCTTTCATCTTTCATGAGCAAGGTGGTTATTCCATAGTCCTCCGCTAGCTTTGGCAGCTCCAGCAGAGGTGTCATACCTTCACCTAGGGTCACAACATTCAAAGGATCACTAACCGGTAGCAGCTCATGATACCTCCATAGGTCTGCTTTTCTACTCAGAAGATCCTCACGCTTCAACTCCTGTTTAACCCGATCCAGTTTATAACGAACCAGCAGCGGAGAACCGCAGACACAAAGCTGTTGTATATCATTAGCATCATAGGTCTCGCCGCATTGCGGACAATCTAAATGAGATAAATAACTGAAGTTCATATCAATCCCGCCTTTTCTGATATATTCATACCGTTCCAACCCCTTAACTATGACTAGGCTTTGCAACATTTTCAATGCTTTTTGCGTCATGATACAATATAAAGAAACTAAAGAAGGTGCCCGTCGTGTTCCACCCCACTGTCTTCGATAATGTAAAGTATGCTTTTGAAAATCAGATCTATGATTTGGACAATCTGGATGGGATTATTGAAGTTACAGATCGCGCAGATCTGCTGGATTTGGCCCTGATGTCCAGAGAATTCAGGGTTTCCTTCAAATTGAAGGATAGCGAAAAAGTAACCTCCCAAGTTGTATTACTTTCCTCTATAAAGGATTTGGGTGATGAGATTCTGGAGGTTCCCGGAGCTTCTCCCGGCTGCACGCTGCTGCTCAGATTTTATATGGAAGTCGAAGATGAAAGCGATCAATGCGAGGACATTCAAAATACACTGTTCGCCATTTGGGGCCCGGATCTACAGCCGATTCAGACCTTGAGTTTCATCTACGAACAGGAACAAGAAACCTGTAACAATACCATTGAGCTTAAGTTCAAACGCCAGATTAATGAAGATCAGATGGAGGATATTCCGGAGCTGCTGAAGCATATGATTCAGAGTGCAGAAGAGCTGGAAACCCTCTAAACTGAATTAGACAGAATGATACCTTTGAGATTGGGGTGGGTCAAAAATGAACTTTATGCCTCCTGTAAAAAGCAAACGCTGGTCCATATGGTTTGGAGTTTATGGACTGGTACTGTGGCTGCTGCTGATTCTCTATCGATTTGCTTTTCTGGGTCAGAGCATGGACATCATTATAGTGCTTCGCTTTGCACTCTTTGCCTTTGTAATCTCCGGTATCCTTAACGGTTTCGGATGGCTGGGTGCGCGCTACTTGTGGCTGCTCTCCACTGCTGGCATTATGCTCGGGATGATATTAATGTACGCCTACACTTCAAGGGATTTGTCAGGCTGGGAGGATCTCGCCGGTTTCCTGACCTTTGTCGTGTTTATGGTTGGAGGATTTGCAATCGGTTTGTTGGTCGAAGGGATTAATTTGATTATGAAGCGGCAGCGCAGGAACCCGTAGCTGTGACCTACCATTCTCATTAAAATTCTTCTCGTGAACTACCCTCCACTTAAACCAAAGGTTTTGAAGTGGGGGCTTCGAAAGAAAAAACTCTTTCTCTTTTATTGCTGATTCATCCACAGAGCCAACGCCCCATGTCCTCAGCCTTGAATTTGCGGTGTCCCTACCGCTATATATTTTGTTGTTACTTACGCGGTCAGTTTTTGACCAAGGAGCCCTATGCCGTATTGTTTAAGATTAAGTGCGGCATTGTGGTCTCTGTGCTTTTTTAAGCCGCAATGTGGACACAAAAATACACGGTCTGATAACTTTAAGTGTTTGTTTTTGCCTCCGCACTCGCTGCACAATTTACTTGAAGGAAAGAACTTATCAGCGATGATAAAGTGTTTTCCTTTTTTCAAGGCTTTGTATGTAAGCATATTTCGGTACATCCCAAAGCCATTATCGTGCAGTTTTTTACCGAGCGACAGGCATTGTGCCAAGTTACTCAAATCCAAGTCTTCTACAACGATTGCATCATAATCATTGGTCTTCTGATTACTTGCTTTATGTAGAAAATCTTTTCTTTGATTCTTAGCTTTTTTCATTACATCTTGGTACTCCGATAAGGTCTTTTTATAATTATTTGAATAGATAATCTTCCCCTCGGAGCCCAGTGAAGCAGCATTTTTTTTACGGGCAAGAGACTTGTTCAGCCTACGCTGTCGTTTTTCAATTATTTTATGGTAACGTGGATATTCAGCTGCTTCACCATTGCTGTCCACATACAATTCGGATTGGCTATAATCCAATCCAATGACTTTTTCTGGATTGATTTGTTCGATAGGTTTTTCACTTTTGAACGGAAAATCAACCGACAACGAAACGAGATATTTCGTTCCTTCTCTACGGATAGTTGCTTTTTTTACGACTCCACCAACGGGTAGTTCGCGATGGAGATGAATTGCAATTCCATCTTGAAACTTTGGAATGCGAAGCAAATAACCGTTGTCGTTTTCATTTTTAACGACGCTAATATTGCCGTTTGTTTGATTAGTTGTATAACTTAGCTTACCTTGCTTCTTACTGTGAAATTTAGGTAAGCCTTTAATATCGCGAACATTCGGTATGTAACCCTCATTTTTGATTTTATATCGAATTGATTTTTTAAATTGAATTGGTTTTTTCGCATACTGCTCGTTGTACTTTTTAATAGCTGCCGTAAAACGCATTTTTGCGTCGTTATATACAAAAGAATCATTCGATTTATCAAGAAAATCAAACTTATTCGTAATCGTCGTGTAGTTTGGAACTTTGTACGAAATGCGTCCGCCGGTGTATTCAATAGATTCAAGGTACTCATACAATCCAGCAACATACTCGTTGTACACTTTACGTTCGCAACCGAATGAACGTTCAAGCCTGGGTTGTTGTTCTTTGCTTGGAAACACAGCATAACAAAAGCCATAGGTTACCCAATCTTCTGGCAATTCTTTTTTAGTTCCTTTAATGTAATTTCCATTTTTGTCGTTTGCCATCAGTCAGGACCTCGCTTTCCAACTATTTCAGAACAAATGTTTGTATAACCATTGTACAAAATTTCCTGCAAAAATTTCAATAGGCACGACTTTTTTATTTGTTGCTCTGAAGCAAGAAAAAATTTAGACCGCCCTATCCATCCCCCACCTACCTTTGGTTGAGGAAGAGGAGTTCCGGGCAGTTTGTTAAAGGTGTTGTTACCGTGTCCAATTCCTTCCTTACCAAAAATGCGCTCGCCCATTCGTTAAAAAGCCTTATGGAGCATACACCGCTCAATAAGATTTCCGTCAAGCATCTGGTGGATGATTGCGGATTGAACAGGCAAACCTTCTATTATCATTTTCAGGATATATTCGATCTGCTCGGCTGGATTTATAAGACTGAAGCGGTCGAAAGCATTGCTCAATATCGGAGCTACAATACGTGGACGGATGGATTTTACCGTATCTTCTGTTATATCGAAAGAAATAAAGCCTTCTGCTGCAACACTTTGGATTCCCTGGGTCGAAACCATCTGGACGCTTACCTGTACGAAGTGACGAATGACCTCATTATGGGTGTCATTAATGAACTGGCCACGGGACTTGAGGTCAACGGCGAAGATAAACGGTTTATTGCGAACTTCTATACGCTGGCATTCACCGGCCTCATGATCCAGTGGATGAGAAACGGTATGAAGGATGAACCGAAACTGATCATTACGAAGCTAAGCGGGCTGATTGAAGGAAACTTCCTGAAAGCCTTGCACACATACGAGAAACGACCGTCGTAACCTCTCTGTTCGGCGGTTTTTTTGTAGCTCATTAGTTTGGATATGGCGTGGGTTGGGTTGGGTTGGCCAATTATAGGGAATAAAACCCTCTAATTGAACGTTTGCTTCTCTTAAACATAAATTAGATGGATTTTTTCCGTCTAATTTTGAGATATACAAGGATATATGCCCCATTCGAGGGGAAACGGCAGAATTAGTGGGATAATTTCCCTCTAAAAGCTCAAACGGTGGTCATTACTCAGGATTAGAGGGATTTTTTCCCGCTAAATTAAATGTTCCCGCGCTCAAAGTTTGAGAAGAGGTGTTCCAACAACTCAGATTAGCCGAAGATCGTGGAGTTCTGTTATATCGAGATCGTGGAGTTCTATTATATCGAGATCATGCTCATTGTCCGACATCAGAGTTCAACCAAACTATCGCATATTTTGTCTAAAAGCTAGACACTTTCCCTCAAGTGACCAAAAACCTTACACTCCGGAGGTTTTGATTATACCCCCTGCGTCGGCCTTGTATTACATTAGGGTCATGAAACAGCAATCAGTAACCTTGGAGGCGACAATCGTGAAAAAAGAGTACGGTAATCAACAGGTTTATTTTGTGGGCGGCGGAATTGCATCACTTGCGGGTGCAGCTTACCTCGTCAGAGACTGTGACTTTCCGGGACAGAACATTCACATTATTGAGGAAATGAAAATTCTCGGCGGCAGCAACGACGGTGCAGGCGATGTCGAGGAAGGTTATGTTATTCGAGGCGGACGGATGCTTAATGATGAAGCCTATGAGAATTTATGGGAGCTGCTCCTGACCATTCCTTCAATCGATCATCCGGGGATGTCCGTTAGAGAAGAAATTATAGCCTTTGATACCGCCAACCCGACGCATTCCAACGCCCGGCTCGTAAACAGCAAGGGCGAAGTTGAAGATGTTCTGTCTATGGGCTTCGATATGGCTGACCGGATGGCATTGGGTAAGCTGATCCTTACTCCTGAAGATAAAATGGGCAAAGCGCGGATTAACGACTGGTTCGCACCGCACTTTTTCGAGACCAATTTCTGGTATATGTGGGCAACTACTTTCGCGTTCCAGCCTTGGCACAGCGCAGTTGAATTCAAAAGATATATGATCCGCTTCATTCATGAATTCCCAAGAATACAGACCCTAGAAGGGGTAACTCGCACTCCTTATAACCAATACGATTCCATCATTCTGCCGATGCACAAGTATCTTGAACCCTTCGGCGTAGACTTTACTCTTAAATGCACAGTAACAGACCTCGAGTTTAAAGACGGCGACGGCATTACCGTGACTAAGATGAACGTGCTGCGGGAAGGCGTAGAAGATGTAATCCATGTGAACGAGGGCGATCTCGTAATCGTCACAAACGGTTCCATGACTGAGGGCTCCAGTCTCGGCTCCATGACTTCCGCCCCACAGTTGAACGGTAAGGGAAGCTCATGGAAACTGTGGGAGAACATCGCTGCTAAGAAGCCGGGCCTCGGCAATCCTTCTTCCTTCGATGACCATGTAGACGGATCTAAATGGGAATCTTTTACCGTGACCTTCCAGGATTCCAAGTTCTTCGATCTAATGGAGAAGTTCTCGCGTAACCGTGCCGGGACCGGTGCTTTGGTAACCTTCAAGGATTCCAGCTGGTTCATGTCTATCGTATTGGCCTTCCAGCCGCATTTCCGCAACCAGCCGGAGCATGTGAAAGTATTCTGGGGCTACGGACTGTATCCGGATAAGGTCGGCGATTTTGTGAAGAAAAGAATGTGTGACTGTACCGGGGAAGAAATTATGGAAGAGCTGATCGGGCACCTTCATTTCGAAGAGCATAAGGATGAAATTATGGCTACCGCCAACTGTATCCCTTGCATGATGCCTTATATCACCTCTCAATTCATGCCTAGATTAAACAGTGACAGACCGAAGGTGGTTCCTGAAGGCTCTACAAATCTGGCGTTCGTCGGGCAGTATTGCGAAATTCCGGATGATGTAGTCTTTACTGAAGAGTACTCCGTACGGGCTGCCAGAATTGCAGTTTACACCCTGCTTGGTATCAACCGACCGATTGAACCGATCAACCAGCATCAATTCGATGTGCGAACGTTGTTTACGAGCTTTGTTACTTCTTTTAGATAAAAGGTGCATGTCAAAAAGGCGAAAGCATGAGGAGTCCCTCTGCTTCGCCTTTTTCATTACATTTAAATGCCGCAAGAGCCGTCCGAGCAGCCGTCATCGGAAGAAGCTTTTGAAGAATCAGTCCCTACTAACTGCAAACCTGGAGCCTTCTGCTCCTCCGCCCATACGGTATCCAGAACCTCCGTGAATACAGGCCCGGGTTGTGCACCCGAAATCGCATATTTATTATTAACTACAAAGAACGGCACGCCTGTGACTCCCAGACGCTGTCCCTCCTCAATATCTCCGTTTACTTGATCGGCATAAGCATCCGATTCCAGCATATCGAGCGTTTCTTGCTCATTTAAACCAATCTCACCAGCCAACTGTGTCAGTACAGACCGATCCCCAAGATTCACCGAATCCGTAAAGTATGCACGCAGCAGCCGTTCCGTCATTTCTGCACCTTTCCCCTGCTTAGTTGCATAGTGGGTTAATCGGTGGCTGTCGAAGGTGTTAGTGGGCACAATGCTGTCGAATTGAAAATCCAAACCGACACCTCTAGCCTGCTCCGCCAGTTGTTCATTCATCGCTATGGCTTTATCTCGGGTCATTCCGTACTTAGCCGCAAGCATATCATGGATATTCGGGTTTCCATGCACTTTTGCCGAAGGATCTAATTGAAAGCTGCGAAAAACAACTTCCACCTGATCGCGATGCGGGAACTGGCTTAATGCATTTTCAAGTCTTCTTTTACCTATATAACAGAACGGACAGGCATAATCGGACCAAATATCTATCTTCATGTAGTTAGCCTCCTATTATTCAATTACTAAATATTCGTCACTTACTATTATATAGTTAAATGAGCGAAATTACAAATTTCATTTCCTCTAAATGTTTCAAGTTTTGGACGTTGATCTTTCTCTAGTTATGCTGTAGTTTTATGCGAGTAGCGTATAGATACTATTGCTGTATACAGGGAGAGATATTCATGGAGGTCCAATCACAAGAGAAACATAAAAACTGGCCGATTGTTCTGCTGCTTCTGCTTATGTACGTTATTGTGGCGATGAGCGACAACTTTAAGGGTATTTTTGTTCCGCTGTTTAAAGAGGATTTTGGCGTTAGCAATACGCAGATTGGTTATGTTCTAACGGCCTGCCTGTTTATGTATGCCCTGTTTCAATATATCGGCGGGATTTTAATTGAAAGATTCGGCTATAAAAAAATCATTTCACTCGGCATCATTATTTCTATGGGCGCATTAATTCTTCTGGTGACCTGTAAATCCTTCTTGGTTCTTATCATAGGCCTATCGATATTAAACTCAGGAATCGCCATGTTCAATGTTGGGGTAAATACTTTAGGACCGGTCATGACAGTGGCTTCAACAGCTGTACTTATGAATTTTGTTAATTTCTCCTATGGAACCGCTAACACAACGATGCAGCAGGTCACGGGAAGTCTGTTGAAAAAAGGGGTTCAGTGGCAAACTTTTTACCTTGTTATGCTATTCTGCTGTGCGGCCCTGTTCATTTATTTGCTGCTGCTGCGAATTCCTTATAAGCCGCAAACCGGAGGAGGCAGCTATAAAAAAAGGGAGTTGTTTCGCAACAAGCTGCTGTACTTTTATATCGCGGCCATCGGCTTTTATGTAGCTGCAGAATATGGCATCGGTAACTGGTTCGTTAATTATATGAGTGAAGAATTCTCTCTGGATGCGGAGCGCAGGGCGCTTTATATGACCTTATTTTTTGGCCTAATGACCTTTGGAAGAATCTTCGGTGGCTTTATTGCCGACAAATTGGGCTATTTCCGCAGCATTCTTATTTATGGGTCCATTGCTTCGGTTCTGTGTATCATGGGAATTTCGTTGGGAAAAAGCGGATTGATTCTATTCGCTGCTTCCGGTCTATTCTTCTCCCTGATCTATCCTACTCTGATGAGCACAATCCGCGGAACCTTTAAGGAAGGTGCCTCCTATGTGACCGGGTTAATTCTGATGTGCGGCACACTGATTGCCATGGCGGTGAATCTGCTAATCGGCATCGCCAATGACAGCATTGGTGTATACTACTCCTTCTATATCGTAGCCGGGTGTCTGATACTCAGTACCTTAGCCGTATTGCCAATACGAAAGTGGGCCGTGCTCATTACTTCCGAGTAATTTACTAAATAAAAATCAAACTGCTAAAGACTTACTCGTTGGGAGTGTGGTCGTTACTACAGTGAATGTTTGGACTTCCAGCCGCTGTTGTCTCCAGATTTCTTTATTTTTACCGCTGTCGGCGGATGAAATCCGGAGACAAAGGCGGCCGCTGACGCTCTTCCAGTTCCAAAATTCCCTTTCGTCACTACCACCTCGAGGTTGTTATTTAGTTCAGAGTCTATATAGTTTTCCTTTGGAAAACTTTCGGGCGAACGCTGCCGCTTTTCCACAATCGTTCCGTCCTCTCCGCTGCTTTCAGCAGAAAAGGTTTCTACAATCCTCTTAAAAAGCTTGACCACAACCCACTGAAGCATTCCACTATGGATCAAAAACGAAAACCAGCCCTTCTCCAATACACTCGGAGATCGGCTGGTTTTTTAGCTTTTACAGCTTTGAAGTGCAAAGGTTGCTCATTCGCACATCTACTTTTGAGACAGCCCCTCTAATAAAGGAAGTTTCGGAATTACGCTGCTCTCTGATACGCCGCCTATGGGCCACAACCTCATCGCAGCCTCGCGGCCCACGCTTTCCTTAAACAGTTCAATTAATTTGGCACTCGTAATCTCTTCCGAATAGTTCAAGCGGACAATTTCTTGTGCTTTCTCCCCCATAGCTTCACGGCTCTTATCATCCTCCAGCAGCTTCTGCAGAGAAGCCGCAAGGCCAAGCGGATCAAGGTTTTCCACCAGCAGTCCATTTACTCCGTCTTGGACCAGCCCTCTTACACCCATAACATTAAAAGCCACCGTTGGAAGTCCGCATGCGCTGGCCTCCAGTATAACCAAAGGCAATCCTTCATAACGTGATGGGAGTACGAATAATTCTGAAGCATTGTAATAGTTGGCCAGGGTCTCCTTGTCCCGTATGGAGCCGAGCAAAATGACTCTATCCTCCAACCCCTTTTGTACGATTAACTCTTTTAAGCTCTGCTCGTCCGGTCCACCGCCGGCGATTAATATCTTAAGACGAGGAAACCTCTTCAGATGCTCTGCCGCCTCCACCAACAGGGAATGGCCTTTCTGATGTTCAAACAAACGGCCCACGGTGATGATATACCGGGTCTCCGGATCGAGTCCGAGTGCAGCCCGGGCTTTTTTCTTATCCCTTAAGTAAAAGATTGCTGAATTCACGAAGTTTGGCACAAGCTTTATCCGTTCTGCCATATCCGGGAATTGTGCAACCATATTGCGGTGTTCGTCCTCATTCAGAGTGGTAAGAAATGAAGCTTTATGCAGCGTACGCTTTTTGATCGGCATAATCCATTTATGAATACTGCCCCCGTGATAGGCGGCAATGATTGGTATATTCAGCTGCTTGGCAGTAAGTGCCAGGCGTTCAAATCGGCCGGAAGCATATTCCTGAGCGTAGATCAGGTCAATTCCATCTTCCCTCAAAATATCAACAAGATTATTCTGTATCGTGGACACATACTGCGAGACATACTTCCCGATAGGTGTCCGATGTGAAAAGGGAATGGCGCAATAAGCCTTATAAGGCTTGCTCACCGGTATAAATTTAATCGTACAATCCACCACCCCATGCCGGTAAGTCCGAACCTGATCACCCTTCTGCGTAAAATTGTAAATTGTCGTACGGATTCCACTTTTGTTCAAGAGTCTTGCATAATCGAAGGAAAAATCGTTGTGATAGGAATTTACATACTCCTCTTCACTAAGACCTAATCCTTTAACGAAAAAGTCTTCAAAGTAATTGGTGTGCATAAAAATGCCAATGTGCATACGGACCCTCCTTTACTCAAACGGGATGGATTTTGGATATTTGTTTTCATTATAAACGTTGCATCCTTGATTAAAAGTAAACGAAAGTGGTATATACGTCCTACTTTTGAGGGAGTAAAATTAAGGCAAGAAGAAGTGTGGTTCTTTTACCTTATATTTCAACCATAAACCCGTATTTAAAACAATCAACCGAGTGGGCAGTAGCACCACTTCAAAATATAGAGGGAGGCAGCGGCATGCATGATCTATCCATAGTCATTCCAACGCGAAATCGTATTGACGATCTCACATTATGTATACAATCCATTGGGAAGCAGATCAAGCTTACGAATATATCTATTGAACTACTTATCGTTGATGATGGTGATATTCCTGAAGGCTTACTGAACTATTACCGGGCCATCCTTGCCGGACTGCCGAACGCGGAGTTGCGATACTATAGAAAAACCAAACCCGGCGTGTGGTTGTCCCGTTACGAAGCGCTTGGGCTGATCGACGGAGAAATTCTGCTAACCTTTGATGACGATGCGGAGCTCGATGATCCGGAGTACATTCGGCATATGCTGGAGACCTATGCGATGGATCCTGCCATTGTCGGAGTTGGCGGTATCGCTAAAGGCCTTACCAGCAGTTCTACGGGCAAGCTGCTCGGCAGGTTAACTTGCCAAATGTCCAGCTCTCCAGGCAGGCTATCGGCGAGTACGCTCGCAGGATCCCTGCTTTTATGGGGAGAAACCAAGGACATCTTCGAGACTGACTTTTTCCATGGCTGCAACATGTCGTTCCGACGCTCAGCTCTTCAGGATATGAAACCCTACCCATGGATGACCAGTTATGCCGTTGCTGATGATATTTATATGTGTCATCTGGCGAGCCATTACGGGAAGCTTGTGATTAATCCCAATATGAAAATCACTCACCATGAATCTCCTAGCTCCCGTGATAAAGCTGGACGAGTTGCCCGGGCCACCGCTGTTAATCATTATTATTTACTCAATTTACGCAAGGCTCCTATAAAGAACTACGCCGCACTGCTATGGACATTGACATACTTAACTGTAAAAGAAACATTGAAGCAGAACTTCAATGCCGTAAAGGGGTATATTTCCGGCATTCTATTCGTCCTCAATCCGCGGAAAAATAAATATAACGAGTATATGCTGGACTAGTAAAATCCCTATCCTATTTGTACTTTACAGATCCGCTCCGAACTTCAGGAGCGGATTTTTATTGTCCAAATTTTCATGAATAGGAGTATCCAGCTTATCCTCATCTGGGGTATGATAGTAATGATGTGATCAGAAACTAACTTTATGGATGGTGAAACATGTTTAAGAACAAAAAAACGACGCTTATTCTAGCCGCTATCGTGATCATCATTGCAGTAGCAGTCGGTGCTTGGATGCTTCTTAACAACAAGGAAAATGAGAATACACAAGCCTCGAATGATGGGCAGAATGTTACGCAGGTATCCACAGACGGCGGAACGAGATCGATGTCCCAGACGTTCTACATTTACGATACGGTGGTTAATATTAAAGTTTTTGGTGACACCGTAGCGCAGAAAAATATGGATGATATCCTTCATTTGCTGGAGAGATTGGACATTGCGCTTAGCCGTACCAAAGAAGGTGGCGAGGTGTATGCCGTGAATCAGGCGGCCGGTAAAGAAGCGGTTGTTGTCTCTGACGATACTCTGGATGTGGTTAAGCAATCCCTGAAGTATGCAGAGGAAATGAATGGACTGTTCGATCCGACCATTGGTCCTCTTGTGGATCTTTGGAATATCGGAAGCGGTGGCGAGAAAGTTCCTCCGCAAGCTGACATTGATAAAACCAAAGCTCTCACTAACTATAAAAATGTGATTATTGATGAAGCTGCCAAGACTGTAAAACTGACGCAAGAAGGCATGGTGCTTGATTTAGGCGGGATCGGCAAAGGATATGCAGCTGACCGGGTAGCTGACTATTTGAAGGCTGAAGGCTTGGACAGTGCCATGATTAACCTAGGCGGCAGCAGTATTATTGCCCTCGGTACTAAACCAGACGGCGCCCCGTGGAATATTGGACTCCAAGATCCGGATCAAAGCCGCGGAACCCAGCTGGGAACCATCAAAGTCAGCGATGAGGTTATCGATGCTTCCGGTGTTTATGAACGCTTTTTCATTCAGGATGAGGTTCGTTACCACCATATTCTTGATCCGCGTACAGGCTTCCCGTCACAGAACGGACTGAAAAGTATCACGATTATGAGTCCTAATGCTACGGATGCGGATGCCTTGTCTACGGGTGTTTTCCTAATGGGTCTGGAAGAAGGTATGAAATATCTCGAGTCACTTCCTGAAGCAATCGAGGCTTTCTTCATTACGGATGACAACAAGATTTACGCTACATCGGGAATTAGAGAGAGGTTGCAGCTAACCGATCCTACGTATAGTTTTGGTAATTAATTTATAACAAACCTTGGAATAATAAGATGAACTTAAGATATTAACCTAAGGCTCAGGTGTCACTACCGTGAAGATTTGGACTTTCGGCCGCTGTTGTATCCAGATTTCTTTGAATTAACCCGCTTTTCGCGGTTGAAATCCGGATACAGCTTATGCTTTCGAAGCGAGCTTTCCTACGGAAAGCTTTCGGGCGGTCGCTATCGCTCCTACAGTTCCAAACTTCTCTTTCGTTCCTTTTCGCTTTTTGTTATTTTCTTTTGTTCAGCTTATATAGCAAAAAAGTCTATCCCAAAGCCCTGTAAAGGGTAGGGATAGACTTTTTGATTTGCCCATATATAGTGTGATTATTTAGTTTATAAAATAGGAAGTTCCTTGAACTCATCATAGGTGGTAAAGGTATAACTTGGCACATGGTCTGTAAGCGGCTGTCTGTCTCTAGGGTTGTACCAACACACCTTCCAGCCTGCCTCCAGAGCCCCAACCACATCGTTGCCCCAGGTATCCCCAATATACAGGCAATGCTCAGGCGTAGTTTCTGTCTTCCTGTTAACGTAAGCAAAGATTTCCGGGTCCGGTTTGGCAATCCCAACAGCATCAGAGATAAAGATCCGGTCTTCGGGAATAAGCTTATCTACACCCAAGGCGCGAATTTTCTTCATTTGGTGATCTTCCGGGCCGTTGGTAATAATCCCTACCGTATGACCGCCGGAAATGAATCTCTGTAGCTGTGGAAGTACTCCGTCTATCAGCTTGATTTTATATTGACGGTCGATGTAAGCAGCCTGTACCTCTGCTGCCATCTCCCGATTTAAATCCAATCCAAACTCGGCAAAAGCCAGCTCCATCCGCAGTAGCCGCGTTTCCTCAAGTTCAAGCTCTCCCTGCAAATATTTAGGCCAGAGCAAATCGCTATGATGCCTTACTCTATGAAATAAATCCGCTATGTTCACAGCATTCTCGGTAAGCCCCAGCACTTCCCGCACCCCGTCTCGAAAGGGCACCAAATGATTGTAAAGGGTATCATCCAAATCAAAAAAAATAGCCAGCTTAGTAGTCTTTTGCACGTAGTTGCCCCTTTATCCTTAAAAGTAAAGATTATAACTGTAAAAATCACAATCTCTCACGTATCCGCTTGCTTCATATAGACGCTGTGCACCCGTATTTTCTGTCATGGTTGCCAGAGATAAGCCTTTGGCTCCCGTCGTCACCGCCCATTCGCGGGCAGCTTCCAACAGTAGAGATCCGACACCGTTGCCGCGCGACGAAGTTGTTACAAACAGGTCGTTGAGTATCCATACACGCTGCATAGATACGGAAGAGAATGACGGATAGAGCTGTGTGAAGCCTGCAGCACGTTTACCCTCTGAATTTTCTTCCACTGCTATAAAAATAGTACTTTCGTTCAAATTCAGCCGTGCTGACAGAAAATCTCGCGCAGCCTCAGTATCGGATGGTTGACCATAAAATACCCGGTATTCGTCAAAAAGCGGAACGACCAGCTCTATATTCTCCAGACTTACGCGTTCAATTTGAAATCTCTGCATCGGTTAGGCCTCACTTTATTATTTTTTGGAATCGTAAAAGACATGACGGGCACTGATTTGCCTATTCTCTATATCCATTAATCCAAAAGAATACAGCTTCTCACGCCGTTTATCAGTGGGTGAGCCTGGGTTGAACAATAGGATTCCCTTCTCGTTCCTCATTAAAGGCTGATGAGAGTGTCCAAATAAGATGCAATCCACCTGTTCATCGGAAAAAGCCTTCAAGGCATTCCCATCGGTTCCCTTACCAGAGTACGGGGTATGCCCGTGGACCATTCCTATACGCAGTCCGTCAAGCTGAATGATTTTGCGTTCCCCAAACCGTTGTATGATTTCCTGTCCGTCATTGTTCCCGGCAATCCCTTCTACCGGAGCTAACATTGCCAGCTGTTCATAAATTTCCATGTCCACCCAATCACCTAGATGCAGAATTAGATCAACCTTCCGGAATTCCTCCGTAAGTGCCTGCGGCAGGGCTTTCGACATTCTCGTCATGTGTGTATCCGATACGACTCCTACTCTCAAGACGTCAGCTCCTCACTGCTTATTTGTACTTATGCCAATCCTGACTGCTATTCTTCAATAGATGTTCAAAATCATTCTCCAGCCGCTTCTGCTCTGCTATCCGCTTATCCTCTACGGCTTTGCGAGCGAGCTCTTTGCGGTTGTTCTCCTCTGCCTTCAATTCGTCACTCTGTGCCTTAAGCTTGCCCAGAACTTCGCTGCTCAGCAAATCTTTCAATGTAGCCGGACCCTCAGCAGCAGGGGTTCGAGGTGCACTTGGTGTTTTCTTCTTTTTAGCCACGATTCATTCCTCCTTGGCCTGGTATTGTATTATAATTTACGGCCGATAATGACCAGATCACGCTCGATACCATCCAGTTCGGCTACCCCGGGCAGCACTCCCCATTGGGTAAAACCGAACTTTTGCAGCAGCCGCAAGCTAGGTTCGTTATGTCCGAATACAAAGCCCACAAGATTCTTCAGACCAAGCCGCGGGCTTTCCTCCAGCGCCTTGCTTAACAGGATGCTGCCGGCTCCGCTACCACGGAAATTCTCACTTACATAAATACTGATCTCTGCAGTCCCGTTATAGGCAGGTCTGCCATAGAACGACTGAAAACTAAGCCACGCTGCGATTTCCCCGTCCATCTTCAATACCCATAACGGCCGATGATGGCTATTGTGCTCATGATACCAGTTCTCTCTGTCCTTCACACTAATGGGTTCCAGATCTGCAGTTACTACCCGACCTGCTATGGTAGAGTTATAAATATCTACAATTGCCGTTAAATCTTCCAATGCTGCGTCTTCAATACTACTATGCTGCCACTCCATAACCTCTATTCCTCCATCAGCCGACCGCGATTTAGATAAACATCTGCGGAGCATTATTCTATTGTCCAAGTTAATTCATTGTTGCCGGTCAGTCAAATGCAATCTGCATCACTCTAGTCCAACCTGTTCTTCGCTCCAACTCCACAGCCGTCCTGCCTCCTGCATGTTCTCTGCTCTGGCAGACAGCTCCTTAACTTTACGCCGGTAAAAATACTGACCCGTTACTTCAGCAAGCTCGGGTGCGGTAGCCAGGTAAATCGCCGTATCTGCTCCCTGCGCGGGTGTTAAAAAGAAAAAGGACAGCAACTTCAAGACAGATTGTCCAAAACCCGTTTCTCGATTCACACCGATATTGGTACCCACCGCCCCCGGATGCACGCAATTTACGGTGACACCCGTCCCTTTCAGTCGGACCGCCAGCTCTTTGGTAAACAGAATATTCGCCAACTTGGACCTTGCATAGGCCTTAGCTGGATTATAGCCGCGGGAAAGAGTCGGATCCTTATAATGAAGGGCTCCAATCTTGTACGCGCCGGAGGCCACTACTACAATTCGCCCTTGTTCAGCTCTTGTCAGGGGTTCAAGCAGTAGATTGGTCAGTAGAAAGTGACCCAAATGATTAACACCCAGATCCAACTCGAAGCCGTCTGCTGTAAGCTGGCGTTTGACGGAGACAACCCCGGCATTATTGATAAGGATATCCAGCACACTATAGTTGTCCGTGAATTCCTTCACGAAGCTGCGGATGCTCTCTAAGGACGCCAGATCACAAAGCATCAGTTCGATATCTCCGCTTCCGCTCTGCTGCCTGGCCTGAGCTAGTGCTTCTTCTCCACGCTTACGACTGCGGCAAGCCATTATTACTGTAGCACCCCTGCGTGCCAGATCTACCGTCGTAGCTAGCCCCATCCCGGAGTTGCCTCCGGTTACAATCACGATTTTCCCCTTCATAAGGAAACCCACTCTCTAGACATAATCGGTCCAATTTCTTAGTAGCGCTGGCCTTTTATGATCATATATTCTAAGATCATGTTACAACATTTAGCAGTATGTAGAAAACATTAAGTTAAGTAAACAGCAAAGTAGGGGCTGTCCCATAAGCCATGAAATGGCTGCTTGGGACCGCCCCGCTGTTTTTGAGTCGGATTGACTTGTGTACGTGGTGTGGACGCTCCGCGAACAGACCGTTGCTCCAATCGCTGTGCTCTCCAGATTTTATTTATTTCCCTTAGCGGTAAAAATCCGGAGACCAAGGCGACCGCTATCGCTTTTCCGCAATCAGTCCGTCCTCTCCGCTGCTTTGAGCAGAAAAAGTTTCTACAATCTTCTTTAAAATCACAAAAAGAAATCGCCCTTTTGGTAAAATGGAGGTACCACCCAACCATTCAAAAGGAGCGATTTCTTTGTACATTCAATATACCACTTGAACTCGGGGAGTCTTCTGAGTGGAACAGCGAGAAACTCGAACTAGCAGCGCAGAAGCTTGAAGCCCAGCTATTGGAAAAACCCAAAGACAAGCCCCTGAAAAAAGCCGTTCGGAAGATTCGCAAGGATTTGCTGCCTAGGCTACTGAAGTATGAGCAGTACCAAATACTGCTTGGCGACCGGAACAGCTTTAGCAAGACCGACCCGGACGCGACCTTCATGCGGATGAAGGAAGACCACATGCGGAATGGTCAACTCAAACCGGGTTACAATGTACAGATTGGAACCGAAAACCAATTTATTTTGGCCTACAGCCTACACCCAAGACCTACCGATACCCGTTGTTTACAGCCGCACCTGGAAAAGGCAAGGCAGATCCTAGGAAAACTTCCTGGGACGGTAGTTGCGGATACAGGCTACGGCAGTGAAGAAAACTACGCCTATCTGAAAAAGGAAGAGATTCCGGCGGTAGTGAAATACGGCAGCTACCCTAAAGAAAAGAGCAAAGCATGGAAAGAGAATGTCGGAAAGATTGAGAACTGGACCTATGACAAAGCCAAAGATACGTGGATATGCCCCACCGGACAAACGCTGCATTTCCGCAAGGAAAGTAAGGAGCTCTTGGAGAGTGGATATGAAATTGGAAAACGTCATTACCGCAGCTTAAGTTGCGACGGTTGCCCGCTGAAGGAACGCTGTACTAAGGCAACAGGAAATCGGGAAGTGGTTGTAAGTCTGGAACGACTGCGGTACCAGAAGCAAGCTCGGGCAATCTTGCAAAGCGAGGAAGGCTACGCTTTGGCCGTACGTCGAATGACAGAACCGGAAAGTGTGTTTGGACAACTGAAGAATAACCGGGGCTTCCGGCGGTTTCTGCTTCGCGGCTTGGAAAAAGTGACGCTTGAAGTCGGGTGGCTTTCCCTTGCCCACAATCTATTAAAGCAAGCTGCAAATGACCAAAGACGCAGAGCAGCGATCCTCCAATAACAGGAGAATCGCTGCTCTGTTGACTTTTTGCGATTTTGAAAATGAAGAGGTTCTTTCTCCGCTCGTAAAAATCTACTTATGGGATAGCCTCCTCCGTTTTCAACAAAATCTATTGTCCAAAGCCTACGCGCGGACGTTCCCGTTCTTTCGTATCAAGGGTTATGGCTCGTATAGATGTAATTGGAATGTACAGCACCTGAAAATCGGTACGATACTTAACAAACTTCTCATCCATCTCTTCCAAAATGCCACCCTTAGCGCTAAATCCATCTAGAAAATTAACCGATACCTCTTTTCCCACTAATGCTGACAGCATATCTACCCGCTCCTCTGTCTACAATTTTGTAATAATTTTATCGATAATGCCATATTCCAGCGCTTCCTGAGGGGACATGAAGTAATCCCGATCCATGTCTTTCTGCACCTTTTCCGGAAGCTGACTCGTTCGTTCCGCTGTGATTTGGACCACCTTTTCCCTAACCTGCAAAATACGCTTGGCACTGATGGCAATATCGCTGGCCTGACCCTGTGCACCTCCATGCGGTTGATGGATCATGATCTCACTGTTAGGCAGCGCACTGCGCTTACCGGTCGCTCCTGCCAACAGCAGAAGTGAGGCAAAGGAGGCTGCAAAACCTGTGCAGATGGTATTCACCTGCGGCTTAATAATCTGCATTGTATCATAGATGCCGAAGCCGGCTGTAGTAGAACCTCCCGGGCTGTTGATATACATGTGGATTTCTTTATCAGGGTCCTCTGCGGCAAGGAACAACAACTGGGCAATAATACTGTTCGCCAATACATCATCGATGGCAGCCCCTACGAATACAATCCGGTCCTTCAGCAGTCTGGAATAGATGTCATAAGAACGCTCACCTTGACTCGTCTGTTCAATCACATAGGGAATAAAGCTCATATTTTATAACCTCCTTAAGTGGCCTTGTATTGATAACCTGTAAACGAATACGAAATCAGAAAGGATACGTAAACTGCCACAGGTATTTATTTTACAAAAGAGCGTATCTTTAACCACGCTTTATTCGTTTATATATAAGGTAGCAGCAGAAAACCATTCCAAATATAGAAAGGGATATGCGCTTATGATTATCCTTGACGACAATAGACCCGGCATTAGGTTGGATGATAATAGCTTACGGTCGTTACAGACAGCCTTAAACCGATACTGCCTGTCCCTGACCCACTCCGCTTGGGAGGCTGAAGATTTGGCTCAGGATACTTGGGTAAAGGCGTTGGAGGTCTTGAAGATGCCGGGGAATACAAATCCAGAAGCCATGCTGCTTCGTATTGCCAAAAACACTTGGATCGATGGAACACGGAGAAAAGCTATATTTTACAGAGTTCTAGAGCGTGTAAAGTCCAAGGCGACAGCCGCACCTGACAGCAACTCTTTTGAAACCGAAATCGTTATGCAGGCTTTAATCAAGCATTTGCCTCCGCTGCAAAGAACCGTTTTCCTGATGCGTGATGTACTGGGGTTCTCTGCAATGGAGACGTCTGAGAGGCTAAAAACTACGGAGGGTGCTGTTAAAGCGGCTTTGTTCCGGGCACGTCAGGCGATGCAATCGGTCAGGGAAGAGTTTGTGACGGATGGTCCTTCCCTCTCTGAAGACGAAGGGTTCAGGGCTTACTTAAAGGCACTTGCCCTCTCTTATGAAAAGGGGCAGCTTTCTACGTTGTTGGAGCTTGCTCTTCAGAATGATATCGAAAAAATCCGCATTCGCGCTGAGGTTAGAATGGCAGCTTAGATCAAAAGCCCCGAGAACTCCGATGCACTCTGCTACATTATGATTTATAATGTAACCATTGTGATTTTCAGCGTGAAGGAGAAAGGGGAATATATACCAATGAATGATGCTCTTAAAAGTCTGGAGCAGGGAATGGCGGGCAAC
Organism: Paenibacillus wynnii; assembly: GCF_000757885.1. Lineage (NCBI taxonomy): Bacteria > Bacillati > Bacillota > Bacilli > Caryophanales > Paenibacillaceae > Paenibacillus > Paenibacillus wynnii. The sequence continues at coordinate 755,758 of NZ_JQCR01000002.1, forward strand.
GGACTTGACGCTATGCTTGTAACAGATCCTAAGCATGTTTATTATTTAACCGGCTTCGCCAGCAACCCGCATGAACGTTTTCTAGGACTACTGCTCGTACGTGGAGAGGAGCCTGTGCTGATCGTTCCGGCACTGGATGAAGAGGCGGCTCAATCGGCTTCTTCCGTTTCAAAGATTCTGACCCACAGTGATACGGATAATCCCTATGAACTTCTCTCCAAACAACTTAGCCAATCAAAGCTGGGTACGCTAGGCATCGAGAAAGAACATTTCTCCTTAGCCCGTTACGAGCTACTAAATGCAGCCGTACCCGTGGGTACTATCAGCGATATCGGTCCCCTGCTGCGCAGTATGCGAGCCAAAAAGACATCCGAAGAAGTAAACAAAATGAAGCATGCCGCTGAGCTTGTAGAGGAAGTCCTTCGCCGCGGTCTGAAACATGTTGCAACAGGGGTCAGTGAGATTGAGCTTGTAGCTGAGCTGGAATATCTGATGAAAAAGGTTGGCGCTTCCGGTCCTTCCTTTGACACGATGGTCCTCTCGGGTCCAAATACAGCTCTCCCCCACGGTGTGCCGGGCAGCCGTATCATACAGCCGGGTGATTTCATCATGTTCGACCTTGGTGTATATGCCGGAGGTTATGCTTCGGATATTACCCGCACCTTTGCTGTGGAAGAAGCTGACAGCAAGCTGGTCACTATCTATAATACGGTGCTGGCTGCGAATGAAGCAGGTATCGCCGCTTCCAAGACGGGAGCCACGTACGGATCCGTGGACCACGCGGCGCGGGAAGTAATCGAATCGGCAGGCTTCGGTCCCTACTTCATGCATCGTGTCGGTCACGGACTCGGTATGGACACCCACGAATACCCTTCTCTTCATGGTCTGAATGAAGACATAATAGAGAATGGCAATGTATTTACCGTTGAACCGGGTATCTATGTACCGGGACTTGGCGGTGTGCGTATCGAGGACGATGTGCTTGTAACTGAGGACGGCCCGCAGACACTCACCAGCTTCCCGAAAGAACTCACAATACTCCATCTATAATGGAGTCATAGCCCGGAATTTCCCCAAACGTCGGATCAAGGAACACGCCTTGATCCGACGTTTGGTTGTTCATATGAAATGAAATAACCTGATAAAGATTCCACACGCTAACTCGTACCCATAATCCTCTCATTGAATGTAAGATTGATTGAAAAAACAAGAATATATTCCTCATAAACATGATTTTTCTGAAATTTTCAATAAAATGCTACATATCTCCCTATTCAACCGCGGGTTAATTCTATAGAATAGTTATCAATCGTGTCGTCTATTTTGACATAAGATAAATGCGCCGCTACAGAAAAGGAGAGAAAAGTTATGTTTCGGATCAGGCATTCCATAAGTGGAAGGTTCACACGTTTATTGTTTATTGTTCTTTTACTCTCGTCACTGTTGTTAAGTATCAGCTTTTACTTTATATCCATCAGTACGTTTGACAGCTATGTGGTGCCGCAGATCGACAAATTGCTGACATCCTCTGCTCAGGATATCAATAAGAATCTCAACACTACATTTGCTCAGCAAGCCAGCAATAATAGTGAGTCGGCCGTGATGAATATTGAGTTTTATTTTAAGGACAAGAGAAAGCAATACGATCTGGAAACCATTTTCCTCGCAGATTTGAAGGATGGCAAAGCGACCGTTATCACCGCTGACCACGGCTCAAAGCTGAAAGCTAAGGAATCCATTCAAGTCCTGCCGGCCATGGAACAGGCTTCCAAAGGTAAAAACGGTCTAAGTACCATTTATAATGATAGTCATGGCGTACATAAAACATCGTTTACAGGAATACCGGGCAGCACGCTTGTAATGGGTGTTAGTGCGGATGTTAGCTTTATTAAAGAAAAAATGGACAGCATTCTTTGGACAAGCGCCGGCATTACGCTGCTGTCCATGATCATAGGCTTATCCTCCGCCATGTATATGAGCCGACGGATTACCAAACCGTTATCGCAGCTTGCTGCTTACAGTAATCGTCTGGCTGAAGGTGATTTCACAGAAGAACTAACGATTAAAGGAAAAGATGAGGTTGGGCAGCTCTCGGAAAGCTTCCAAGCTATGACTCAGCATCTCAAAGAGATGATCGGGCAGGTTCTGAATACCTCAGAAACTGTAGTTTCCGACTCGAATGATTTGATGGAGCGTGTGGATGTCCTGAACGATATGGCTGACCGTTCTTCATTATCTGTAGAGGAAATTGGTACGGGGAGCCGTGCGATCGCTAACAGCGCACTTGATAATTCCCGTGCGATGGAAGAGATTAATTTAGGTATTCAACATATTGCCTCCGCTGCCGGTGAAGTCACTGAACAAACGAATGAAGCCTCTTCAGAAGCGGAAGGCGGCAATGTGATTGCCCAAAGTGCGGTAGTACAAATGCGTCAAGTCGAGCTGGCTTCTGAACAAGGGGTAGCGCAATTCAGGGTGATGAACGAGCGCTCACAGAAGATCGGCGAGGTTGTACAAGGTATAGCAGAAATTACGAAACAGATTCAAATGCTGTCCTTAAATGCTTCCATTGAAGCAGCCCGCGCCGGGGAACACGGACGCGGCTTTGCCGTTGTAGCGGGTGAGGTTCGTAAGCTGTCTGAACAGTCTCGGAACGCTACCGAGCAAATCAGTGAATTCCTGCTAGGTCTGCAGGAAGATATGAACCGTTCTGCTGCAGAAATGAATCATCTGAACTCTGAGGTTGCTTCAGGTGTAGGTAAAGTAAGAGAAGCTGGTGATGCATTCAATCATCTGCTGGTCCTTATTCACAGTATTAGCAACAGCGTTCAATCTGTATCCGCTGCTACTCAAGAAATCTCCGCAGGTACGGAAGAGGTAAGTGCTTCTGTAGAGGAAACTGCTCAAATTACCTCCAAGTCTCAAGCGAGTGCAGGTACACTAACAGAGAACTATGCCCGTCAGCAAGCCGAGCTGGAGGGTCATGCACAAACCGTTGACCATCTGCATGAACAAGCCGTTAAGCTGCAGGAAGCGGTATTAAAGTTTAAGATCTAGGATACAAGATACAAAATACAAAATACAAAATGCAAAATGCAAAATACAAAAGGGCTATTTCTTAAGGGTCTGATTCAGACTCCTAGGAATAGCCCTTTTTTTGTGGTCTTCCATGTGCTACTGGATATTATGCTGAAGCAGCACGAGCAACAGCAACAGCACAGCTTCCAGCAGCTCGTTCAGCGCGCCATATATGTCGCCGGTGAGCCCGCCGAGCCGGCTGCAGACCCGGCGCGCAGCCAGGGTGCCGCAGATCCATGCGGCACCCGGAAGCAGCAGCACGGCCGCCAGCGGGAGCGGCCAGGCTGCTGTGCCGCCGAGCGCAGGCAGCGCACAGGCGGCAAGCGAGAGAAGCGCGGCGCTGAGCAGCGCGCGCTTCTCGTGCAGGGGCGGCAGGCCGGCGAAGCTGCCGGCCAGGCCTTCCCCGGCGCGGGCGAGCGGCCAGCGGCTCATCGCCCGCACCATGAACCAGCGGCTCCAGATCAACGGGAGCAGCAGCAGCGGCAGCTCGAACCAAGAGCTGCCTTCCAGTAGGGCGGCCAGCAGCGATACCTTCAGCAGGAGCAGTAGCACACAGGCCAGTACGCCCATTGCCCCTACCCGGCTGTCCTTCATAATTTCCAGCATACGCTCCCTCGGACGATAGCTGAGCAGCGCATCAGCACTGTCCATCCAACCGTCAAGGTGCAGACCTCCGGTGAGACCCACCCATAGAATGAGGGTGATCACCGCAGCGGGCAAAGGCGGCAGCAGAAGTGCAGCGGCTGCAGCACCCCCAGCAGTACAAAGACCAATCGCTGCACCCACCAGCGGATAATAAACAACACTGCGTTTCAACAACTCAGGGGAGAATCCGGGCTGGCTTCGTACCGGAAAACGCGATAAAAATTGAAAAGCCGCCGCTGCGGCATCCCTTCGCTCCCTCATATCAAGTACTCCCTGCTCTTTAGTTCTATCGCGATTCCGGCTGTAACCAGAAATACCTGGTCGGATTGACGGGCAATACGCTGGTTCAAACGCCCTGCCAGATCCCGGTAGAGCCGGCCCAGTGCATATTCGGGTACAATCCCGTTCCCTACTTCATTAGTGACCATAATAAGTGGTCCCGTAAAGGACATCACACTATGCTCCAGACGAGTTATTTCCTGCTCAATAACTTCCTGTCTATTCTCATCACTTTCAACAGATAAAAGAACATTGGACAACCAAAGGGTAAGACAGTCCACGAGTACCGCTTTATTCCCTGAAAGCCGATCCAGAAGTCCCGGCAAATCATAAGGCTCCTCAACCGTCTCCCAAGGATATTCCGCATCCGAACGCTGCTGCTGGTGCAGAGCAATCCGTTCCTTCATCTCCTGATCAAAAGCTTGAGCCGTCGCGATATATAGAGCCTTAACCGCTAGTGACATCGTCAACCGCTCGGCAAAACTGCTCTTCCCGCTGCGAGCACCCCCTGTTACTAGGAATCTCATTGATTTCCAATCTCCGCCCCGGATACTCCCGCACTTTCAAAAGTCGCCATTTCGTTCATGATATGGGATACGGCATCTATTAAATGCAGACACAGAGCCCCTCCGGTTCCCTCACCCAACCGCAATCCCAAATCCAGCAACGGTTCAAGTCCTAGTCGCTGCAGCATCAAGCGGTGCCCTTGCTCTCCAGAGACGTGGGATGAGATCATATAACTGATAGATTCAGGTGCTAATGCCCGCGCTACCAGTGCTGCTGCCCCGGAGATGAACCCGTCAAGCACAACCGGCACACGGTTGGCGGCGGCGCCCAGAATGACACCAGCCAATCCTGCAATCTCCAATCCTCCCACCTTGGATAACACATCGAGCGGATCAGCAGCATTGGGCTGATTAATATGTATCGCTTGGTTCACAACTCTGATTTTGTTACGCAGCTGGGCATCATCAATGCCCGTTCCCCTACCGACAGCCAGCTCAGGAGATACATTTTCAAAGGCACATAGAATCGCCGCGCTCGCTGTGGTATTCCCAATCCCCATCTCACCGGTGATGAACAGGTCCGTCCCATTCTGTACCGCTTCCTCGGCTACCTGCACACCGACCAGTAAAGCCTGAAGCGCTTCATCCCGACTCATTGCCGGTCCAACAGCCATATTATCTGTGCCCATTCGAACCTTCCGAGCGATAAGATCAGGGTGACTCAGTTCACCGTTGATGCCGATATCAACAAACTGTACTTCGGCATTGCCCTGACGGGCCAATACGTTCACTGCGGCTCCACCGGTCAGAAAATTAAACGCCATCTGCAACGTTACCTCCTGCGGAAAAGCGCTGACTCCCTCACTGCACACCCCGTGATCGGCAGCCATTACTACCACTGTCCGCTTAGTATAGGATGGTTTTACGGTAGACGAAATACCCGCAAGCTGGACAGCAAGAGCTTCCAGCCGCCCTAGACTTCCCGGCGGTTTCGTAAGGTTATTAAGATGAAGAACCGCTTGAAGTGAGGATTTCTCGTCGGGAGCCGTAATTCGACCCGTTATTTCATGAATAGCTGATTGCATAGCAATTCCTCCTGATTTTTAAGTAGTATTGGGATAATACTGGGGTAATTTATGAGCCACCAGCCAATAGGAAATACCCCACTCTAAGAAGAGGGGGCATACAGGTTATAGTTCACCTTTCCCTTAGCGGAGTCGGAACCAGCACTATGGAAGGTGCCTAATTCCAGTTTCTTCTATTAAGGATTATAGGTGAAATGCATACAGCTTACAATTATATTTATCTTATTAACTCTTACTACTTTTGTTACTCTAACTACTCTAACTAACCTAACTAAACTACTACTCTTACATTTGCATGCTCAAGCGATATGACCAAATTAGCTGGAATTTTTCCCATTATTTTGACGCTTAGACTCACAGGAGAAGATTTAGAGGGATTTTCTCCATCTAATATTGAGTTATTACTCCATTCTGAGCGTTTATAGAGAAGTTTAGTGAATATAGAGGGGATTTTTCCGTCTAAATCTTATTAAAGTGTTTTATTTCTTGAATTAGAGGGAGTTCTTCCCATTAAAGAAGTGAAAGCAGCCGCATAGCACAATTCACATCACCTCATTGGAATCATCCTGTACCCTTCATCCTCATCCTTCATCATACATCCACCCCACCAGCAGGCCCTCACATTATTCTAAATTATAGATTACTTACTGAGGTCATTCTTCTCGCCGGTAGCACCCTCATGAAACGTTCGATTCTATCCAGCGCTTCGGTTAATTTCTGTTGAGAAACGGCATAGCAGCAGCGGATATATCCTTCGCCTCCCGCTCCGAACACATGGCCCGGTACAGCAGCCACTCCCGCTTTATTGAGCAGTTGCAAGCTGAATTCTTCAGAACTCAGGCCGGTTCCAGCGATAGAAGGAAAAGCATAAAAGGCACCCTGAGGTTCATGGCAGGGCAGTCCAATCTCCCTCAACCCATTTATAAAAAAAGCTCTCCGCTGATTATAGCTAGCCTTCATCTCATCCTTCTCCGGGAGGCCGTTCCTTAAGGATTCAATCCCAGCAATTTGACCCAGAATCGGTGCGCACATCGCCGTATATTGATGAATTTTCAGCATCGCTGCCAGCAGCTCCCGATTGCCGCAGGCATAGCCGATTCTCCAGCCGGTCATAGCAAAGGCTTTTGAAAAACCGCTAATAACAATCGTACGCTCCTTCATCCCTGGCAGGGAAGCTATGCTGATATGCGTATGGTTGTAAGTAAGTTCAGCATATACTTCATCCGAGATGACGATCAGATTGTTAGCTTTGACAATCTCCGCAATCGGCAGCCAGTCTTCGTAGGTCATCACCGCACCTGTCGGGTTGTTCGGAAAGTTCATCATCAGAATCTTGGAGCGTGGAGTAATGGCCTTCTGTAAAGCCTTTGCCGTAAGCTTGAATCCCTCCCTCGCACCCGCTTCGACTTCAACAATAACGCCCCCGTTCAAATGGGTGATCGGAGAATAAGCAATGTAACTTGGAGCTGGAATAATTACCTCATCACCGGGAGATATAAAGGCCCGGAGAGCCAAATCCACAGCCTCACTGCTTCCTACCGTAACCATAACCTCATGGGCAGGCTCATAGCGGAGATGAAAGCTATTGTGCAGATATCGGGCGATTTCTTCCCTCAACTCGATTAAGCCTGCGTTCGGGGTATACCCCGTCTCACCGTTGTTCAGCGCACGAATACATGCCGCTCTGACATGTTCCGGCGTTACAAAATCAGGTTCGCCTACCCCTAGTGAAATCACATTTTCATTACCGGAACTGAGTTCAAAAAAAGCCCGGATCCCTGATGAGGGTATCTCCCGCACACGCGGGGAAATCCGATCACTCAGCATGCCCTCGCCCCCTTGATAGACTTCCTCTGTAATTAGACCACTCCGAACGCCTGCTTTCATGATTAGCACCTCTCATCCCATTAATTGCCGTGCAACCCTGCCAATACACGCGATTCCCTTGCGGATATCCTCGTCAGACACTCTGGAGAAGCCAAGCCGCATCGTATGCTGCCCCCCGCCATCTGTGAAGAAGATATCCCCCGCTGTAAAAATAACCCCCTGCTCGCGGCAAGCCTCCAGCAACACCCGTACATTAAAGCCCTGAGCAAAAGTAACAAAAAGATGCAGCCCTCCGTCCCCTGACAAGGTCGTAAAGGGCACATACTCTTTACAGCATTGCAAAGTTAACTCATATTTCCGTTTGTACTCCGAACGGGCTCTTTTGAGGTATTTTTCCAAATTCCCATTGTACAAATATTGATAAAGAATCGATTGATCCAATGTTGAGGTATGAATATTCTGGGCCCGCTTGATGCTTTCCAGATAATAAATTAGTTCCTGATCGGCCAGAATCCACCCTATACGCAGTCCGGGAAAAAGAACCTTGGAGAAGCTGCCAAGATATACGACACTGTTGCCCCCGCCTGCCGTTGCAATTAACGGAGCTACATGCGATCCTGAATAGCGTAACTCCTCGTTGAAGCCGTCCTCTATAACCGGTACTCCGTATTGATTCATCAGCTTCATAAGCCCTTGTCTTTTCTCAGGGGACATTACAATCCCGGTCGGATTATGATAAGAAGGGACAAAGTAGGCGCAATCGTAAGTGTCTTCCGATAACGCTTTTTCTAGCTGCCCTAAATGAATGCCGTCTCGTTCCATGGGGATTCCTGTTATCCCGAAGCCATGAAGCTTAAGATTCTTAATCGCAGTCTGGTGAGTCGGATTCTCGCATATGACCTTGCCGTTCTTCCGGCTTAACGCAGACAATACCAGATTAAAACCCTCCGTAAATCCGTTGGTAATTAAAATATCCTTACCCTTCATATTCACGCCTTTATGCTCCATATATTGCTGCAAGTACTCTATCAGAGGCTTATACCCTTTGGCATAACCGTAGTTAAGCAGAATGTTTCCCTCCACTGACATACGGTCCAGAAAGGCCCTCTTTACATTATCCAAGTCGAAAAGGCTCTCGTCGGGTGCAATGCTGGTGAAGGAAATGGTACCCTTTTCCGCACGGATGCCGCGCTTCATAATATCTAGCTCCTCGGCCAACCGCGCATGCCCGTTCATTCGGGATTTCCAATCGATGTTCCAGGAAGAAGCAGCTTCGCTGCCGGGTGAAGTAGAGACTGCATAACTCCCTTGTCCTTGAACTGTATAGGCGAAGCCGTCATCCTCTAGACCCGCGTAAGCAGAAATGACCGAATTACGACTAACCTTTAACAGTGTGGCGAGCTCTCGTGTTGAGGGGAGCTTCTGATTGTCCTGCAAGGCACCCTTTACTATAAGATTCTTCAAGTAATCCTTCACTTGGATATAGACCGGACGCCCGGCTACGAGCTTGAAATCTTTAAACATTAGAACATCGCCCCCACAGCTATCATGGCACAGACCGTCACGTAAAAAAAGAACCACCGCCTCGGATATTTCATCCGGCTGTGGTTCTTAGGGAGAGTTACCTATTATTGTTAATGGATAAGTGAACACAAGTTCAGTAGAATCCTAGAATTCCCTTTAATATGGTTAGCTTCAAAACACTTCACTCCGAGCATATCCCTCAGCAGCCCACTGTCCGTTACAGCCTGTAAGCTTTATCACCGTTACAGTCCCCGGCTGCGGAGCAGGAGCGTCCCGGAACGTGAGACCGGGTTGGGTTCTCGCCAAAAGTTGGCGGATGACACCACCGTGCGTCACAATAAGGACTCGCCGAAAGCATGGCTGAGTGAATGTTGATGTTACGCTCTCCTCTTCTGCGGCTTGAACAAGCTCCAATAGAAAGTTGTCTACTCGTTCTTCGAACTTCTTCCACGACTCACCGTTTGGCGGCGTAACCGCCTCGGGATCATCCAACCAGCTTCGATATAGGCTACTAATCTTCAACTGATCATAAGTTAGGCCTTCCCAATCCCCGAAGTTCATTTCACGCAGCCGATTGTCGTAGACTGCCACCTCCCTAAGAGCAGGCATTATGCAGGCTAGAGTCTGGCGGCATCTGGTTAAGTCACTGCTATATACGCGCCAAAAGTCTTCCAACCCTTCGGAATTCCCTTCTTGCTGTGCGAATTGCTCCATACTGCTAGGGAGCAACGGAAGATCTGTATGACCCAAATAACGTCGCTCTACATTCCATTGGGTGCTTCCATGACGGAGAAGTACCAGTTCAAGCATGTTAGGTTTCATAATATTTGTAATCAACCTCCGAATCCTATCCACGCTATGGCTGCGCACAAACCAACAAATACTGAGGAGCAGAGCAGCATCATGCGTGAGGTACGGATAATATCCTCCGGCTCTAGGGGGCGTGTCGGATCACCCATGTAGGCTCGGAAGGAACTTACACCGTGATACACATTCTCGCCTCCAAGACGGATACCAAGAGCTCCTGCTACGGCAGACTCTGGATAACCACTGTTAGGGCTGGGATGAAGACGGGCATCCCTCCTTATCGTTCGGAGGGATCTAACCCAATCGTACCGCAGAAGCCGGGAACATAATACGAGCAGCAGCGCCGTAATTCGTGCTGGAATCAGGTTAGCAACATCATCCAGGCGGGCGGATGCCCAACCTAAATCACGATACTTATCATTCTTGTAGCCAACCATCGAATCAAGCGTATTCACCGCTCGGTAGGCCATCGCTAGCGGTGCCCCGCCAAAGAGAGCGTAGAACAACGGCGAAGTGACAGCATCCACAATATTTTCCGCTACCGTCTCCACCGTACCTCGAACAATCTCCGGGCTGTCCAACTGCGTAGTATCGCGGCCTACAATCATCCCCACAGCTCGGCGGGCAGCTGGTAAATCTCCCTTACTCAGCTCCGTATAGACTGCCATCCCGGCATCCTTTAAGCCTTTGGAGGCAATCGTTGTAGAGATCAACCAGGCCTCGGCTGCCCACATGAGCCAAGGTGAAACCAAAGACAGCAGCCATAGCAGTATCGATGTTAGTACCCAAGCACCGCCCGCGACCGTTAGCGGAAGCAGGATTCCCGCTGTCCGTAGACTTCGCGGCCGGGAGACGAAGCGGCGAATGATCCGCTCAACAACCGTAATAGCTTTGCCCATCCCTATGACCGGATGGGGTAGGTTACGCGGGTCGCCTATCATTCGGTCAATTCCATAGGCCGCCAGCAAAATCAAGGCGAATATCACAGCTTCTCACCTCGAGATAATTCCTGCTTAAACGTTGTACTCATGAATTGTAGTTCCTTGACTTAACCGATTGAAGGCTTGCCGTCACCGCAGAGTAGACAAGCCGCCCAATAGCGCCCCCTAGATCCGTGGCTGTTCCAGCGTATACATGCTCTGCACGGTACCGATTGTTCTGACTCACTCCAAGTACAATCGCATCCGTAGTTGTGCCCGTGGCTACTAGCCCATTCTCAGGGTCAGTAATGCCCAGATCAGCTAATGCCGCAGCCTTAGCTTCGACAGCTGTCATCACAGCATTAACCATCGCTGACGGTGTCAGGCGTCCGTCAATGCCCAGCATGATATTAATCGTGCCTGGGCGGTAAACCGCCAGTACATTACGTTTCACTCCGGCGCGCGCCGCATTTCCGGCGGCCGCGGTTACGCAGCAGAAGATACCGGCGGAGCCTGTGTCTTCTTCGGCTACCGCCGCATGCTCAAGGGGCACAGCGGTCATCAGTCCTGCGCAGCCGGATAACGGATAACCCCATTCTCCCAGCTTATTTTCCATATCCCGAACAGGATCGCTGCATTCATAATCCCGGTTGACAAATAAATTGACGGCCCGTTTGAGGCTGATCATACCTCCGCCATACACAGCACTGGATAGACCATCCGCCTCTTCCGGAAATTCCAGCTCCAGATGATCTCCCTTCAGCGTAAGCGTAAGTCCTGACCACACCTTAGAGTGATAGGAAGATAACGTTTCTTTTTCCTTAGGTTCAAACGGCAATATGATTTCACTCATTCCGTACCCCGCCCTCTCTCATTCCTATTCTATCTCCTGTTTCCTCCGCCATAATCTCCCCCATATGCTGGAGCAGACGAGAACAATCAGCAGCGTTTTTGACAGCCACGCGGATATGCCCTTTCCCAAGCCCCGGGTACATGGCACAGCTGCGCACTAGAATACCGCTTCGGCCAAGCAGGGTCTGCATCTTCTCAGCACTCCAGGGCGAGGGCAAACCGCATAGTAAGAAGTTAGCTTCCCCCGGCGGCACCTCGCACCCCAGCTTCAATAATCCCTGCCTCAGCTTGGCACGTTCCGAAATAATCAGGGCGCGTGTGCGCTGCTCATAATCTTCTCCACTCGTAAGGCAGGCTTCTCCTGCCAGCAGCGCCAAGCCGTTCACACTCCAAGTGACCTGTTTGCCCGTCATGGCAGCCGCAAGATCCGGGTGGGCAATTGTGAATCCAAGTCGCAGCCCGGGAATCGCGTAAAACTTTGTCATCGACCTTATCAGAATCGTATGCCGGTATTGCTCCAGCTCCGGCAGCAAGGAATTCCGCTCCGCTTCAGGAATGAAATCGATAAAGGCTTCGTCCACCGCCAGATAGGTTCCACAGCTCTCGGCCTTTTGTGCCAGCAGTCTAAGCTCTGCTAACGAATATTGGATGCCATTTGGATTGTTCGGCTGTCCTAAAAACAGCAGCTCTACCTTCTCTAACAGCCCAGAAATCTTATCTACATCGGCCCTATAGCCTTGCTCATTTGTGCCGTACACAGACAGCACCTCGGCACCGAACTGCTCTGAGAGCTGACGATACTCCGAGAAGCAGGGTTCCACAATACCTACGATCCGGGGAGTGAGAGCCAACAGCAGCAAAGCCATAGATTCTGCAGCCCCGTTACCCACCGTTAACCAACTGCTATCCGTTCCAAGACTGTCAGCCAGTAGACGCTTTAACCGACGGTGCCCCGGATCTGGGTAGGCAATAATAGAGGAAAGCGAATTCTGCAACAGGCTCATCACTTCAGGCGGCGGACCCAGCGGGTTAATATTGGCGCTAAAATCGAGAAATCCGCTATCTTCGTTCCCATAAAGCTCCGCCGCAGTCAATAAATCTCCGCCGTGGCCGTATTTTTCAAGCATAACCGCACTCCCTTATCTCCGTACTCATTCATCCTATGTAAAACCATTGCCCTCATTATTGCTTCATTCCCGGAAGTACGTCAATGATTTAGCGCTTCTCTTTTTGTGAATTCAACTCTTTTAGTTTACAATAAATGCTGTATTCAAACATGCTGCAACGGAGGAACTCACTATGATTTTCATTGATAACACAGGGATTACAGACGCATCTATCAATCTGGCGATTGAAGAATACGCGCTTAAGCATTTGCCTATGGACGAAAGCTACTTGCTCTTCTATATCAACAGTCCGTCTATCATCATTGGCAAACATCAAAATACAATTGAAGAAATCAATCAGGAATATGTAAAAGATAATAATATCCAGGTCGTTCGGCGCTTATCCGGCGGCGGTGCTGTCTATCATGATCTTGGCAATCTTAACTTCAGCTTCATCACTAAAGACGACGGACAATCGTTCCATAACTTTCTGAAATTCACACAACCGGTAATCGACTACTTGCAGAGCATGGGAGTAAATGCTGAGCTTAGCGGTCGTAATGATCTGCAGGTCGGTGAGCAAAAGATTTCCGGGAACGCCCAATTCTCCACTCGCGGACGGATGTTCAGTCACGGCACACTCATGTTCAATCTGAACCTGGATGATGTACAAGCCTCGCTGAATGTAAATCCGGAGAAATTTAAATCCAAAAGTACCAAATCCGTGCGCAGCCGCGTAGCCAACATCAAAGAATTGCTAGGAACCGATATGACGATTGAAGCATTCCGCGAGGGTCTGCTGCGTTCGATCTTTGGCATGGAACCTTCCGAGGTGCCTCAGTACAAGCTGGAAGAGAAGGACTGGGTGAAGATCCACGAGATCTCCGAAGAGCATTATAAGAACTGGGATTGGAACTACGGTCAATCGCCGAAGAGCAATGTGAAGCATATGCGTAAATTCCCGGCTGGGTTAATTGATATTCGGATGGATATTGAGGATGCTAGAATTCAGGATATCAAAATCTATGGCGACTTCTTCGGTGTAGGTGATGTTGCCGATGTAGAAAATGCACTTCGCGGCAAACGCTATGAGCAGCTGGAGGTTAGAGAGGCGTTAGCCGGTCTGGATTTGAAGCATTACTTTGGCCGCATTGAGCCTGAGGATTTCATGGGCTTGGTATTTCTAGAAGAATAGTGCGTTAGCTGTACGAAAAGAGGACTCCTGCGAACCACGGCAGGAGTCCTCTGTTATGTAACTCAGGGTTAGTTAAATTAACGAGATAGAATAAATACGTAGATGAACAGCGTCAGTGTGAGCATAATGCATACCTTCTCCACTGCACTGCCTTTCTTAGTCCCGGTACTCATAAGCTTCAGGCGAAGTTTAAAGGGAAGCGGGGGCAGCGGCGTAATGCCGTGCTGGGTCAATGAATCGGCGAGCAGATGAAGGGCATAGGACATTCCGCCTGCTATCCATATGCTACTACCATCCACCCTGCCCAAGGAGGCGAAATACAAGAGCGCTCCCCAACCGGCAACAGCGTAGAGCGTATGCGTCAATCCCCGGTGCGGAACCAGTGCCGAGAGAGCAAGCGCACAAGCTGCGATATAGTGCCACGGATCATAAGCTTCTCCGAACGCGAACAAGCCTAAGGCTATCAACAGCATGACCAGATGCCTCAGCCTTCTGCCAGGTAAGAAAGAGACACTGCCGACAAGCAGGGCGAGTATGATATTCCACGGTGGAGCTGCAATACCAGCAAAATAAAGGTAGACGGCTCCCCCTAACAAAGCAATTTGCAGCCCTCTCAGCAAAAATTCCGGTATAGCCTTGCGTACCAGTAGAGAATTGGGTTCATCGATGTCAGGCAGTAGTGAACTTAGCGCTGCTACGGCAATAACAGGGATAGAGATCTCATATCCCAGCAGACTCATAGCCGATAGGGTAACCCCAGTGCTGATTATGAAATGGGATTTGCCCATCATAGTGAAACCGCCCCTTTCTTAGATGTTAAAAAACAGGAACAAGTGTGCGGTTATCGAAGTATATCAAGGCCTTCCTTTTTTGTCCAGCCTTATGGTAAAATCCCTTTCAAATCATGGCTTTCCCCAAAGCTTTGGCTTGTCCTGCCTCTAAATTTAGGATACAATTTGGACAACTTGACCTTCCCTTCCTTAAAGGAGGGATGTGCAGAGAAAGGATGACCTGCTGTGAATCGCTCCCGTATGGCCGATTTCAGCCTGCTGCTGGTAGCGATGATGTGGGGATGTACGTTTCTGATTGTGCAGACTGCAGTCAGAGTCTTGCCTCCGCTCGCTTTTAACAGTATTCGTTTTACGGGTGCTGCCGTACTGCTGGCCTTAATTACTCTAGTTTTCTATCGAAGTGAATGGAAGAAGGTAAGCTGGGGGATGGTACGTCACTCTCTGCTGCTGGGGCTGTTTCTGTTCATGGGTTATGGCTTCCAGACGGTTGGATTGCTGTACACCACCACCTCCAATACCGGATTTATTACCGGACTATCGGTGGTACTGGTTCCATTCCTGTCTCTAGCCTTATTGAAGCACTCGATCTCGCGTTATACCTGGGTAAGCGCAGTGCTGGCAGCGGTCGGACTATACCTGCTCACGTTCACCGGAACAGCGATGTCCTTGAATAAAGGCGATGGGTTTATCCTGCTCTGTGCCATTGCTTTTGCTCTGCAGATCGCCTATACAGGAGTCTATGCCCCACGCTATCCCGCCCTCCCGCTGGCTTCCCTGCAATTGGCTGTTGTGGGTCTATTCAGCACTATGGGCTCCCTCCTATTTGAGGGGCCGGGTAGCCTGGCTCATGCAGGTCAGCTTATTGGGAAGCCGGATGTACTGTTGGCACTGCTCATATCTATCGGTCCGACCAGTGCTTTTGCCTTCTGGATCCAAACGGCCTGCCAGAAGTACACTACACCTTCACGTGTAGCTATTATTTATGCCATGGAGCCGGTGTTCGCCGCATTCACCGGGTTAGCCTTTGGCGGGGAGACCCTTGGTGTTTCTGCATTGCTGGGCTGCGTTTTCATACTAGCCGGTATGCTTATGGCGGAGCTTACACCGGATCTGAGCCGTTTGAAGAGTAATGATTGGTTCCGCTATCGTCTATTTAGAAAGAAATAAGGAGAGAAACCACACATGTACAAATTGATTGCGATCGACATTGACGACACCTTGATTAATGATGACAAGGAAGTAACCCCTGCCACACAAACTGCTCTTGAGCAAGCTGTTGCCGCAGGTGTTGTTGTAACACTCGCTACAGGCCGCGCGTATGCATCGGCACAAGCCATCGCCCGTCAGACCGGACTTAACGTACCGATTATCACCTACCAAGGTGCGCTTATTAAGAATCTGCTGGACGAAGAAGTTTTGTACGAACGTTATGTACCTGAGGACGCTGTACGCAAGCTTTTTACTTACTGTGTAGAGCATGATTTGCACCTGCAAACCTACATTGACGACAAGCTGTATGCCCGCGAAGAGAACCAAAAGCTGATCGACTACACCACCTTGAACAAAACCCAATATTATGTGGAGCCGGACTGGGAAAAGCTCGTTCCTCAGAAAACACCTAAAATGCTAATTATCGATGACCCTGATTTCTTGGATGAATTAACACCTATCCTCCGCGAACTTCTGGGAGACTCTGTGCACATTACGAAATCCAAGCCCTACTTCTTGGAAATTATGCACCATGAGGGCACCAAAGGTATAGCGTTAGAATTTCTAGCCAATCATTTCGGCTGTGACCTGTCCGAGACCATCGCTGTCGGTGATTCTTGGAACGATCATGAAATGCTTGAAGCTGCCGGCCTTGGCGTAGCGATGGAGAATGCCATTCCTGCTCTGAAGAAAATCGCCGATTTCATCACCTACAGCAACAATGAAGATGGTGTGAAGCATGTAATCGAGAAGTTTATTTTGCAAAATGCTTAGCAGCAAACGTAACAAGAAGAAACGGCTTTGCCGTCCTTAATGGGAGTCTATGCTTCCGAAGCAGCGATACTCCGTATCGCTTTCAGGTATCCATTTCTCGTAGAAATATAAGCAATGTATACTGAAAACTTATACTTCCTTATATTTAAAAAAGGCTCAACACAAGATCAGTGCTTTACATGTGAAAAGTAGGACAGAAATTTGTTACGCCTCATAGAGGGAGTTTCTCCCTCTATTTCTGCACCCGACACCCCGTTTGGGCAATTAGAGGGGATTCGCCCGTTATTTTTGAGGATATGCCTAGGAGCTGAAGACCACTTACACCGCGCAGGACCACGATCTGCCGCTGGCTGCTTTATAACACAGATTAGAGTAAAATGAACGTTTGGGTGAACGGGTGATTCGAGCAGGAAGGCAGGTAGGAAGAAACAACCTAATTCCCTTGTACCACACCTACAAACAACATCCGAGATACTACTTCCTACTCTCTTACACAAACTTCTTGATGCTACCAAAACTCGGAGATAATCAGTGAGATAGATGTATTTTAAACACTTATTTCTAGCTTTTGGCGCTGTGATGTATGGATAGATGTACTTTGTGCAACTAAAAACACGAAAATGCCGGTTAAACCCCGGAATACCCAAAAATAAGTGTATAAAGTGCAATTAAACCCCCTAAAGTGTGCTCAAGGAGAACTATAAGTGTACATTATGCAACTATATATATTGAAATCTATGTAGGTAGACGATTTGCCGTATTTGTCGCGGATACCTGGGGAGATACTTCTACTCTCATACACAAGTATATTGACGTTATTTCATTGGGACGGTATGCGTAGGATTTAGGGATATTACCCTTTTAATTTTAAAAAAACCAGTTCAACACTCTAAAAGTGTCGGACTGGTTTTTTACTATCTATCACACCTTCTGTTTTACTTAGCATAAATACGTTTCCGTTGTTCCTCCACAAGTGCTGACAGCTCAGGTGTGGCATATCCGGCAGGTCGGAACGCAGCATGTTTGAAATTATAAATCACTTCCAAAGAAGAACCGTCGATAAGTTCAATTTGAATCCAGTAATCCCCACCCGCCAAACCTTTTGACTCCTTGTACATCTTATTGTATGGGACATAAGGCAGTTTAGGGTATTCTTCGGCAAACGTTGCCGCGGCCTCCGGTGTAAAGTCCTTCAGATGCGTTATGCCGTCATTTCCGTTCACAAACCGAACCGTTTTTATTTTCCCGGCGATGTCTAGTAGATCATTTATTGTTTTAGCTTTGGGATTATCGGTGGCTTCATACAGGAAATCACCCGCCCACAGCCTTGCTGACGTTGCATATCCCTTTACCTCATACAGCTCTGTACCTTCCCTAAGAAGCGTAGCATCTCCGTCCTGCATAATATAGCCAAGACAAGCATTGCCCGACATGCGGTATTGGATTTTGCCGACATTGCTTCCTTTTTCTAAATTGTTAATGTCACTCCTGTAATTCTGGTTATAGGTGATGCCGTTAAATTTAAGTACGGAAGCATAATCAATATCTGCTATTTTGTTACAGTTCTTCCCCTCCTGCTTAGGGACCGGTGAATTTATTGCATTGGAATCTACGGTTGGGTTGCCTTTATCATTAGTCGCTTCATTACAGCCAGATAAGAGTAAAATAGCCATAACAGCGGCCATAATATGAAGCATGCAAAATCTGTCCCTCCTCATTCCACACTCCTCTTGCTCGTTTTATAGATCAGTATTTTTCCAAGAATGTACAAAGCATTTATCATAATAATTAAAAAAGATAAGATGGAGAACACTCTACTGATCGAGGAAAATGTCAACATTAGCAATGAAAATACTAGTATGAAGGGACTAGCCTTTAAAAAATTTCTGTGAAAGATATCATCTATAGATTTCATAAAATTCATGAAGAACCCCATTCCTCCTATAATTAAAACTCCGCCCCGCGTACCTTCGCATACACTTTGCTGTCATGCAGTTCCCCATCGAACCCCCGGCAATTACTGCGCAGAATTCCATCCAGTGTAAAGCCCGCACGTTCGGCTACCGCAGCACTTTTGATATTCCTTGCGCTACAGCGGATTTCGATCTGGTTGGCTTCAAGTGTATGTATTGCGAAATCCGTAATTCCGTTAACAGCTTCAGTCATATAACCATAACCCGAGCAAGAGCTTCTAATCCAGTATCCGATTTCAAAATTGCGGGTATCCCAATTGATCTGATGCAGGCCGCTATTGCCGATGAATGAACCGGTGCTTTTGTTAAAAATCCGCATGTGCAGTTTATCACGTTTCAAAAACGCCAACCGTGCCTCACGCGTAAATATCTCCGATTCTTCAAGGGTAGGCATAGTTTTGGCAAAAAGCATCCACGGCCTCAGCTCATTGAGACTCTCACCTATTGCTTCATTCAAAATTGCACCGTCTCCCCAGAGTGCTGCACGGATAAGAAGACGTTCGGTTTCAAAGCTTTCAGGAAAAGAAATAAGGATCGGATCTATAGAATTAGTCACAATATAACCCTCCGTCTCAAAATAATATTGAAATATATGTAAGTCATCTTGCTTTCCCTTTATAACATGAATAGGTATTTTTTGTAAACAAGAAGAAACGGCTTTGCCGTCCTAAAAAAAAAGAGACATTCCCAAGCTACTAAGTAACACTTAGCCGGGATTGCCTCTTAAAATAACCTTGTTTTAGCTCAATTTCAACTTCATTCCTGTTCGCGCTAATGTGACATTCTCAGGCAATGTATAGTCCTTGAGAAAATTTACATCATGAGACATATGGGTATAGACTGCCCGACGAGGCTTCACTATCTTCAGCAGCTCAGCAGCTTCCGTCATATCGTAGACCGACCGTGTCGAGAGCTCAGCAGCCTCATAATAAAAGCTCGTCCCCAGCACAAGCAAATCAGCTCCATGCATCCGTTTGGTTTCGTCTGGCCCCAGTGAAATGGAGTCCGGGCAGTAAACCCATGAATAGCCTTCTTTCTCCAACCTATAGGCGTAGGAGTAGCCATTCTTGCCATGACAGACCTTCCAAGTATCTATTTGCCAGCCATCAAGCGTAATACCGTCATCGCAAGGAATCATGTCTATATGACTGCCAAGCCACGGATATTGACGTTCAATAATCGGAATGACTTCAGCCGGGGCGTACATTTCACCTCTATATCCCATCCAGCGGCAAGCATCCGCCCACTCCGGCAAGCCGCCAATATGGTCAAAATGGGCATGGGTAATCAACAGCCTGCGCATATTGCGTATCCCCTGCGCTTCCATTTGCCGCCGCCAATCCGGACCGCAATCGATCACCAATACGTCACTGCCGTTATCTATAAGCACCGAGGAGCGTAACCGGACGTTGACTCCGCCCGCTCTCGCTTCGGTGCAGGTATCGCAGCTGCAATACACCCGGGGAACGCCCATGGCATCCCCTGTACCCAAAAAAACCAATGTATCCATACGTTTCTCTCCTCTATATTTCCACTCACGGAAGTCTTTAACCTATTATAGAATAAGAGGCTGTGGCATTGCACGTAGAGGAAAGAAGTGGAGAGAGAATCTAACATCAGGAGTTGAGTCGATAGATTATACTCATCATAAGAAGCTTACTGAATAGGAGGGTTTTAAATGAAGGTATGGGAGCTTGGAACCTCTAGAGAAGATTCTATCTATTATGAGGAGGAAGATAAATTTTATTCATTAGCGCCTTTGGGTTCTTTTAATGGTGAAATTATAAAAAAATGGGAAATCACAAAGTTCTCACTTAATAAAGGACTGAATTTAGATACAGTTTCTTTTCTTAATAAGGTGCCGGTATTTAGTCGAAAAGCAATTAATTCGACAGGAGATTTGTTAGACAATGATGTTCAGATATTGCCCATACAGATTAATCTTCAAGAGTACTACTTACTGAATGTTACTTGCGTTATTGACTGTTTCAATTATGAAAAATCTTTGTATAGAACTAGAAGTAACGGAACGATTAGAGATATTTCAAAATATGTATTTCATACCAATCGATTAGATGGACAATTCATATATAAAACGCCGGAAGAAGTCTTATCAAAAGTGTTCGTAACGGATAAATTTCGTGATCGGGTAATTGAGCAAGGCTTAACAGGATTCAGCTTCCGAGAGTTATTTGATTCTGAAGAAGATCCAAGCATAAGAGAAAACAAGCGTCGTATATATCACGAGATGTTGGAACAAATCGAACAGAGGGAAGCAAGAACATTTGATATGCGAGAAGCCTCCAAACTCGTTGAAGAAAAAGGTATAGCGGTAGCTAGCGGAAAATGGAAGTGGCAAAAAAACCGTGATGGAATCATTGTACTAGGAGAGCTGACAGAAGAGTTTAGCGATTATACCTGGATGAAACCCACCTTTATCCCACCAATTTTGATTGATCTAAAATGGAAGGAAGTCGAGAAATCCGATATTTGAACCCCAAACGTAAAAACCGTGTAGAACTAACTTCTACACGGTTTTTTTAGCTATTCCATATTCTATTTATCCAATCAAACATCATAATAACCTTAGATGCCAGCAAGCACTTGATACCAAATTCCCCGGTTGGAATATAATGTGCTTCGCACTTCGTCCCAACCGCCCAGATAATTAATGTCGAACAGCCCGGCTGGAACCGGATAACGGCTCTCATTCTCTGCATAGACCTGCTTATCTACCGGACGGAAGCCATGTTTGGCAAATACCTTTTGTGCTTCGGGTGTCACCAAATAATTTACCAATGCTTCAGATGCCTCACGTGTTCCGCGGGCATCAACATATTTGTCTACAACCGCGGCTGGATTTTCGATAAGGATGGTATTCTTAGGTATAATGACCTCGTATTTGACGCCTTTGGCAATGCGTGCGAGCAGTTCATTCTCATAGGTAACGATGACATCGCCTACTCCATACTCGAAGGCAGCCATAGATGCGCGTCCGCTTTTGTCCAGAGACTCTACATTCGCGTGTACGCTCTCCAAGAACGCTTTTGCTATCGCAGGGTCTTTGGCTCCCTTTAGTTCCTCAGACCGCTTCAGGCCCGCTCCATAGATGGCATTAATATCCCACTGCGCTCCACCGGAGGTCTTCGGATTAGGATACAGCACCTTAACCCCTGGCTTTGCCAGATCATCGAAATCATGAATTCCCTTTGGATTGCCTTCACGGGTACCCAGTGCAACCACCGAGCGTGTCACCATACCGCCCTCACCGCGTTCCTTCCAATTCGGCAGAACCAGACCGGCTTTGACCAGCTTCTCGATATCTCCCTCCATCGCCAGCAGTGTTACATCGGCTTCAAATCCTCCAGCAATAGCTCTAGCCTGAGTTCCAGAAGCTTCATAAGACTGCTGAAAAACTAGGGTCTGTCCGGTGTCAGCCTTCCATTTCGCTGCAAACAACGGCAATATTTCCTCCACGGCATCCTTCGCCACACTGTAGGCACCAACGACCAGCGTTAGATCACCTTGCTTAGGAGCGAAAACCTCCGTACTATTACTCTCCTTCTCACTGGTGCAACCCATAACTGACAGAGCAGAAAGGGTAAGCATCAGGGTGACAAGCCATACGTGCAGTTGTCTGCTCCCTTTAAAAAGCCTCATTACGGCCCACATCCTTCGAGGTATGAAGTTTAAAAGTCCGGTGTCTCGATCGTGCCTGCGTGGAATGTTTGGGCTTCCGATCGCTGTTATGCTCTAATTTCTTGAATTTGAACCGCATTGCGGTTGAAATTAGACCATAGCGTATGCTTTCGAAGCTAGCTTTCCTACGGAAAGCTTTCGGGCGAACGCTAACGCTTCTCCAGCTCCAAACTTCCCCTTCGTCACTCCGACACCATACTGTTAAACTTTAGTTTTTTATTAAATAAACACAGGCATTGGATCTTCTTTGAGGCGGTTTTCCTGAATCCAGCTACGATTGTCATTGAATAGATAAGCCCGGTGTACCAACACGGAGATGTCCTGACCCACTTGCAGGGTTTCTTTCTCCAAGGATCGGTAGGTAACCAGCTTATTGCCGTTCACTTCTACCTCTACTAGCCATTCGCTGCCGCGGAAATGCAGATGTTTTACAATACCTTGCTCGGTAGCCGAGGCCATTTTGAATTCATGCAGACTGCCTACTTCTATATACTCCGGACGTATGAGTGCTTTGGTGGGCTTGCCCCCGCCAGCGCCTTCGAAGCCTTTTAGCTCAGAGGCACTCTCAATCAAGGTAGATTCGCCAATGAAGGTCGCCACAAACGGCGTCTTCGGCTCTTTATAAATATCCCAAGGTGTACCCTTTTGCTCCAGACGACCTTGGTTAATGATCATAATTTCGTCCGCCACTTCAATCGCTTCGTCTTGGTCATGAGTTACAAAGATTGAGGTTATTCCCACACGTTCAATCAGCTCACGCAGCCAGGAACGCAGCTCCTGCCGGATCTTGGCATCAATAGCAGCGAACGGCTCATCCAGAAGCAGCAATTGGGGCTCAGGGGCAAGCGCTCGTGCGAACGCAACCCGCTGACGCTGTCCGCCCGACAATTGATGGGGATAGCGACTTTCGAAACCTTTTAACCCCGTTAGCTCCACCAGTTCCGTTACCCGGTCACGAATGGCTGTCTTGCTCGCTTTTTTAACCTTCAAGCCGAATGCGATGTTCTCATAAGCAGTCATATGTTTGAATAGGGCATAGTTCTGGAATACGAAGCCGATCCCGCGCTCCTGAGGAGGGAGGCTGTTTACCGTCTGACCATGAAATATAATATCTCCGCTATCTGGTGTCTCAAGCCCAGCCAGCATACGCAGGATAGAGGTTTTGCCTCCGCCGCTGGGGCCAAGCAAACCGATTAGATGACCTTTGGTGATCCCGAAGTTAACGTCCTTGACCGCATGAAAATCTCCAAAATGCTTATTCAACCCACGGACTTCAACATGCATATCAGTGCACTCCCTTTCGTCTCTTCGTCCACTCCATTAACAGAAGCAGTCCCACTGAGAAAGCAGCCAGTACAAGCGCTACACCACCCGCAGCGGCTACATTAAAATTCTCCACATCTTGATATACCAGCGTAGTTGCCGTTTGGGTTTTGTTCATAATATTACCTGAGACCACGAGCACAGCACCGAACTCTCCCAAGGAACGGGCGACGGTTAAAATCACACCGTACATCACAGCCCAGCGGATCGATGGCCAAGTTACTCTCCAAAATGTAGTCCAGCCATACGCACCCAGCGTTGAAGCCGCCTCCTCCTGTTGAGAGCCGATCTCCTGAAGTACCGGCATCACCTCACGCACCATCAGGGGAAAAGTAACGAACAGGGTAGCAATCACCATACCGGGAAAGGCATAGACGATCTTTACTCCGATTTCCTCAAACAGGGCTCCGAGCGGGCTATCTGGACCAAGCAACAGAACAATCATCAACCCCCCAATTACAGGAGATACCGCATAAGGGAGATCGACAATACTATTTAGCAGCCCCTTTAGGCGGCGTCCTATCCAAGTGGCCCGAACGAGATACAGAGCCATCATAATTCCAAATAACGTATTCAGCAGGGTAACAACTATAACAACAAGCCCGGTCATCAATAACGCATGCAGCGCCTCCGGACGGGTTAAGGCATTCCAGAATCCTTCAAAACCATTACTGAAAGCTCCAGTAGTCATCTTGCTGAGCGGTGCAATAATAAGTAGAAAAAAGACAAGGTAAGTAAGGGCGATCCACAATCTCCTCATGATCTTCTCCCCCGCATCTGCACCATATTAATGAGCCATAGGATGAGAAAGGACAAGGTCAACAGGATGACAGAGACAGCAGCAGCTCCAACCGGGTTATCACTCTCTACCTCTCCAAATATAAATACGGAGGATACAAGCGTCCGGCCCGGGATATTCCCGGCTACGAGGACGACAGCACCGAACTCAGCCAGTGCCCGCGAGAAGGCCAGCATTCCCCCGCTAATCATACCGGGCAGCATGGAGGGCAGTATGACCTTTCGGAAGACCCGGCTGCCTTTAGCGCCCATAGTATAAGCCGCTTCCTCTTCAGAGGGATCGAGCTCCTCCAGCAGCGGTTGTACCGCTCGTATAACAAACGGAAAAGTTACAAAGATCATGGCGATTACAATAGCAGGTTGGTGAAAAACAATCTCGAAACCCAGTGCCTCCGCCGCTTTCCCAATGAAGCTTCCGGGCCCAAGCAGCAGCAATATCATTAGTCCGCCTACCGCCGTGGGCAAAGCGAACGGCAAATCAACCAAGCTGTTCAGAATGGACTTTCCGGGGAATTTGTACCGAATAAGAACCCAGGCGATCATCGTCCCCACAACCACATTAATAACAGTAGCAACAATAGCCAGCTTCAGTGTCAACAATACCGATTTCCAAGCAATTGGGTCAGTAACACTCTCGAAGAAGCTGCGGAACCCGAGTGAAAAAGAGTTGTAGTAAACACCGAGAATTGGCAATACGATTAATACTACAAAATATAACAAGATTGTAGTACGGAATCCCCAGGTCCATCCTTTGTGTCTGAGTAGTGAATTCAACGATTATGACCCCCCACCTCCGGCAAACCGGTCGGTATTCTTTTCAAAACCCTTCATAGATTATTCCTATTAATATACTTGGTTTAATATAATCACTACTTTACCAAAAGTAGCTTGCCACCGTCAATTACTTTCGAGTTGTTTTTGGGTAAAATATATTATACGTAGTAATCTATGCGCCTAACTTATCCTTAGTCCATCATTCATTATCAGAAAAGAGGAGAAAAATATGCTGCACACCATTGAGATTTCCACCAGTAAAAGAGATGAAATGCGTGATATCACCCGGGAAGTTGTCTCCTATGTAAAAAAAAGCGGAATTCAGAACGGAATTGCCGTTGTGTATTGTCCACATACCACCGCAGGGATTGCCATTAATGAGAATGCGGACCCCGATGTGAAGCATGATGTGCTTATGAGACTAGATGAAGTCTATCCTTGGGAGCATCCAAAGTATCGTCATGCTGAAGGCAATACAGCCTCCCATTTGAAATCCATTACCAGCGGTCCTTCCCAAAGCTTGATCATCCATGAAGGTGAGCTGCTGCTAGGACGCTGGCAAGGAATTTACTTTTGCGAATTCGATGGTCCCCGACGGCGCCAGTGTTATATCAAAGTTGTAGAAGGTTAAAACAATACTTAGGGCCGCTCTAGATATCACTTAGAGCGGCCCTCTATACAAATTATAGCAACTTTAACTTTCACTATGCGAAGTTATACCAATGCAACGCTCTAAAGCGTAATAGGATAAAAAAATACCCAGCTACAGACTGCGGCAAAGTACTTTGATATGAGATACAGCAGCTTGTTTTACATCCTCAAAGGAGACTTTATCCTGAATGTAATAGGATATAAATCCGTGGGCAGATAAAAACAACGTCAGCGGTACACTCTGCCAATCCTCGGCTACATATCCTTCTTCCTTCATATGACGGCGTACTATACTTGAAAATAGTTCAAAACATCGACCCTGTTCAGCCCGACAATAAGCAAGCAGCTCTTCATCGCGAATCATGAACATGATCTCATATTGATACGGATGATCAATTCCAAATTTAATAAACTCCATGAGCAACTGCTCGACCCGAGTCATACCTTCTTCGGGAGGTTTGTTCATAGCTTGGGATAACAGGTTAGCTACATGATTGAAATCCTCGACAACAATAGCGTAGAATAATTCTGCTTTTTCCTTGAAATGATAGTACAAGGAGCCGTGGCTGTATCCCAAATGCTGTCCGATACTGCGCATTGAAATGGCCCGGTACCCTTTGGTAATGAACAGATGCCTAGCCGACTCCAATATCCTTTCCCTCGACAACTCCTGTTCCACTGCTCTTCTTGCCATTATCTTATTCCCCTTCGCTGTAGTAAAGCCGCTGGCCCTCCGTTACACGAGCCTGCCCCTGGGTCAAGTCAGTTATCCATGCCATAAACGGGTCACCTTCATCATTGCGCGGCAGACATGTTAGCGTAACTTTATCGGTAAATAAAGTCTCGCCGGTCTTAATTCCCCGTCCCCTAAGCTCGTTCTCCACTTTGCCCAGCCAAGTGTAGTCGATTTCTACGAACACCTCTCGCCGCAGTACACGGGTGATTACTTCACCGGCTTCCAACGCCAATACAGCGCCATCCGTATAAGCCCGGATCAGTCCTCCTGCTCCCAGCATGATGCCTCCGAAATAGCGGGTGACTACAATGACAACATTTTTAACTCCCTGGTTGCGGATTACTTCCAAAATCGGTTTACCGGCCGTTCCACTCGGTTCACCGTCGTCTGACTGTCTCTGAATCTCGTCTCTTTCACCGATCGTATAAGCAGAGCAGTTATGTGTGGCGTTCCAATGCTTCTTCTTGATGTCCTCAATAAATGACACTGCTTCATCTTCGTTCTCCACCGGCATAACATGACCAATGAAGCGTGATTTACGGATTACGACTTCCAAGGAGCCGGAAGAACGTACCGTCCGATATTGTTCCAGCATTTCATTCCATTCCTTATATGTGCATGATGGCTTGAACTCTTGATATATATTAGGAGCAGCCCAGGGTATGAATTACCTATGGACTGCTCCTCTGTTAAATTGGAATGCTATGATAAATCTCTAGGTGAGTACTATTCTGTAAGTCTGGCTTCCAATTCGGCTTTTTCTTTCTCGTAGCCTGGTTTGCCCAGCAATGCGAACATGTTCTTCTTATAGGCTTCTACACCCGGTTGATCGAACGGATTCACGCCAAGCAAGTATCCGCTGATTCCGCAAGCTATTTCAAAGAAGTATACCATGTATCCGAAAGTATATGGCGTTTGATCCGGGATGGTTACAATCAGGTTCGGCACTTGTCCGTCTGTATGTGCAAGCATCGTTCCTTGGAAAGCCTTTTTATTTACAAAATCCATAGTCTTACCAGTCAGGAAGTTCAGACCGTCAAGATCATCCGGATCACTCTCAATCGTTACATGATGCTCTACATTTGCCACTTGGATAACCGTCTCGAAAATGTTACGGCTGCCTTCTTGGATATATTGACCCATGGAATGCAGGTCCGTAGAGAAATCAACGGAAGAAGGATAGATTCCTTTGAAGTCCTTGCCTTCGCTTTCGCCGAAAAGTTGTTTCCACCACTCGGATACGAAGTGAAGGGATGGCTCGTAGTTAACCAGAATTTCAATGGCCTTACCTTTACGGTATAGAGCATTACGAACTGCAGCATATTGATAGGCTTGGTTAGTCGCAACATCCGGGTTGTTGAATTCATCAGCGGCTGCGGCTGCACCTTGCATCATTTCTTCAATATTAATACCTGCCGTAGCAATCGGCAGTAATCCTACCGGTGTCAGCACGGAATAACGTCCGCCTACATCATCAGGGATAATGAATGACTCGTAGCCTTCTTCAGTAGCTAGCTTCTTGAGCGCACCTTTTTCCTTATCTGTAGTAGCATAAATGCGTTTGCGAGCTTCCTCTTTACCATATTTCTTCTCCAGCTCAGCGCGGAAGATACGGAAAGCGATAGCGGGTTCGGTAGTTGTTCCGGATTTGGAGATAACATTCACGGAGAAGTCTTTACCTTTTACAAGGTCAAGCAAATGCGTGATGTACGTTGAGCTGATGTTGTTACCGGCGAAATAAACTTCCGGTGTCTTGCGGCTGTCCTTGGACAGATTATTGTAGAAGGAGTGTGAGAGTGCTTCAATAGCCGCACGTGCTCCCAAGTAGGAACCGCCGATACCGATAACGATCAATACATCAGAATCACTTTGAATCTTCTTAGCGGCAGCCTGAATACGTGCGAACTCGTCTTTGTTATAGGCATGTGGCAGATCGATCCAACCTAGGTAGTCTGATCCCGCTCCGGTAGCGTTATGTAGTTGCTCATGGGCTAGTTTAACCGGCGCTGCAAGAAAGTCAATCTCCTGCTGGTTGATGAAATCAAGGGCTTTACTGTAGTCAAAATTAATCTTTTTGGACACGGTAATGGTAACCTCCTGTATATCTCTTTAGTGTGACACGGTTTGTAACAACTTTATAATAGGATACTTTAATTTCGCGGGACTGGCAAGGTCTTAGGGCACATCAAGGACTCCAGCCTTATGTTTTTGAAGCTTTTGTGGAAGTGTCCGGAAACCATATGGATTCAGCGCTGTGGAACATGCTATAAGCCCGTGTTAAAATGATAGGAACGTATGACTTTAGAAGCTGTTACAGTTCTAATGCGACCCTAAGGTGAAGGTGGAAATGAAATGAAACAAATCGGCTTTATCGGACTCGGAACCATGGGAGCGCCTATGGCCTCCAACATCCTGCGCGCAGGATATCAAGTAACCGTGTACAACCGCACGGCCTCCAAGTGTGAACCTCTTATCAGTGAAGGCGCAAAAACAGCCTCTACACCACATGCAGCTGCAGAAGGCAAGGACGTTATTATTACCATGATCAGCAACGACGATTCTATCCGTGAAGTATTTTACGGCAAGGACGGAATTCTGGAAGCCTTGAAACCTGGAGCTGTAGTTATTGATTCAAGCACCATCTCTACGGGGTTGGTCCGTGAGATTGCTGCAGCAGTGGCAGATCACGGAGGCCAATTCCTTGATGCCCCTGTAACCGGCAGCAAACCCGCTGCCATCGAAGGCACATTAGTATTTATGGTTGGCGGCAATGCAGACGTTATTGAATCTACCCGGGATATCTTCGACACCTTGGGCAAGAAGCTTCTGCACATGGGTGAGAATGGAAGCGGTGCAGCAGCAAAATTGGCGCACAATGCCATGGTTGGTATCCACAACGTTGCTCTTGCGGAAGGCTTCGCGATTGCTGTTAAATCCGGTGTGCCGGCGGACAAGTTCCTGGAGTTAGTGATGAACGGTTCCGCAGGAAGCAAACAGGCTGAACTCAAGGGCCGCAAAATCATCGAGAACGACTTCACCAACCAGTTCTCCTTGGCTCTTATGCTTAAGGATCTGAAGCTGGCTTCCGCGCTTAGCGATTCTACAAGTGTTCCATCCCCAATGCTGGGTCTGGCTAAGAGCATGTTCCAAGCCGGGTTTAACCAAGGCTACGGTGATGAGGATCTCTCCGCTGTGGTTAAATGCTATGAGCAATGGATCGGCCAGAAGATGGGCGGGAAACCCTCTGATCAGTAGTTTTTTCTCCTAATCAAATATATAGAGCCGGCTTCTCATCCCTAAGGATATAGAAGCCGGCTCTATTGCTATTTACGGAGTATTTGCATTATCTTACTTTATTTGCTCGGATAGCTCAACATCTGTTGCCGCGTTTTGCACAGTTTCTTCTATTGGCCACTTAAGTTCTGCCTTTCGTCCGTCGATCCACCAATTACCACTTGGGGTGGAGGCCAGCAACCAGGTTCCCCATCTTCCGGATACCTGGACAGTCTGCGGAGCGAGAAGCGTTACCTTAGGCGAGAAGGTATCTGGATATTTATAGGCGGGTATACTCACTTTCATCTCAGCAGTTGCCTTGATATCCTCGATGATTGCCAGCTTTCCCGGTGAGGGATGGATCCACCCCACTCCTATATCTCCTTTAACCTGATACCAGTCACCCTTACGTGCACTAACTTGAATCCTTTGCGGTTGTAGATTGGTGACACCGACTACCGCTCCAATTTTAGTATAAAATTCCGTTCCCGCCAGCAGGCTCATGGTTTGCTGAAGATACTGCAGCTTCTGCTTCTCCAACCATAAGGAATAGGATTGCTTGGCGGAATAAAGTCCAACCTCCTTGTTCTCAGACCAGATCCTGCTGAACTGACTTAACGGAACACTGCTCTCTCCGGCATATTTTGCGATTTCAAGAGTGAATCCGGGACGGCCATACTCTTGAATGAACCAGTCCTTATAACCGCCGCCCGAAGGGTTTTTCTCCGGATTCACTAGAGAGTAGCCTGTTAGGTAGCTGAGTGCTCGGGCCATCGCTTTATCACGGGTAAGATTGCTTTTCAAAGTATTGAAGTTCCAAAAAATAATTTCGCCGGAGCTATGGTAGGAAATTGTAACTTCAGGATCAATTTTATGCGTAAAATCCATCATCATCTGTACTTCAGGAGCTTCCCCCGGCTGCTTCCCTTTATAATTCTGATACCAAGGGTACGAAGTGGTAGCCTTAATCGTATTCCAACTCGCAGGATATTGGCGGTTAAGGTCAATTCCCTGCATATTTGCTTTCCAGCGGGTAAAATTAGTGCTGTTTCTATTATATTGACGCAGTGTTTTGGCTAGATTCACCGGCAAACCCACCGTACCTTGTTGGGACAAGGTTACACCATCCGGATTTACCATCGGAACAATCCACATACTGACTTCATCCAGTAAACTACGTACGTTATAGTTAGCAATTTCCCCATTACTGTTATAGGATTGGGCATAAGTGTCAATCATTTTCATCAACAGTGAAGTGGTCATCCATTCTCTGGCATGATGAGAACCGTTAAGAAACAGCACGGATTCTCCCCTGCCTAACTTCACCGCCCAGAGATGCCGCCCATAAGCGGTCTGTCCCAGAGGTTCATAAGATACCAGGTCGGGGTATTGCTTCACCAATCTCTCAATATCCCTTTGCATTATGGTGTAGGAATATACTTGATTGGGGTTCACAATATTTGCCGATGCATCTGCAGATCCCGTAGTTACGAACAAAGATACAAGGAACATAAAATTTAAGAAGAATAGTGTGTACTTATGTATTTTCTTGCAAAAAGGTGACTCTATCATATTCCAATCTCCTATTCTATCTGCCTGAGGTGTGCTAACCTCTCTAGTAGCTAGTGGAAGTATATGACAATGTACCTATGTCGTCAACCGTTAAAATTAGTAGAAATAAAGAGCTTTATGTAGCTTCGGCTCCATCCTACAAAAACATAAAAAAACGTCCCATCAGCCGAAGCAGATGGGACATCACTTTATTCATATCGTTAGAATTACATTGCAGGGTATGAACAACAATAATCAGTTACACCGAACACTTCTAGCGAAAATTTGGAGTTACCGGGAACGTTAAAGGTTTCTGCACCTTTAATTTCCTGCCAGATCTCTGATCCAGGAAGCAGCACTTTAAGATCGCCAGACAGAATCTCCATGATCTCAGGGCCTTCTGTGCCGAAATCATACACACCCGGCAGCATAATTCCTAATGTCACTTTGGTACCGTCCTGCAAAATGACTGTACGGCTAGTCACTTTTCCTCCATAGTATACGTTCGCTGCTTTTTCAACCGTTGCGTTGTTAAACTGACTCATTATAGTTCTCCCCCTTGTGATTATTCAGTCGATTATAACAGAGCCTTCACACGACTGACAACATTCTCAACGGTAAAGCCATATTCTTTGATAACGGTATCGCCAGGCGCAGAAGCACCGAAGGTTGTGATACCCAGAATATCGCCTTGATCGCCTGTGTAACGTTCCCAACCAAAGGTTTGAGCCATTTCCACAGCAAGACGGGCTTTAACTTCAGGAAGGATTACAGAATCACGGTATGCCTTGTCCTGTTTTTCGAACAAATCCCAGCTCGGCAAACTGATTACACGCACTTCAATGCCTTCTTCAGCCAAAGCAGCTTGTGCTTTTACAGCAAGCTGTACTTCGGAACCTGTGGCAATGATTTGTGCCTGTGGTTTACCGTTCTTCGCATCAGAGACAACATAACCGCCGCGTTTGATGTTATCGCGCACGCCTTCAACGGTTCCTGGCAGAATCGGCAAGTTTTGACGAGTCAATACCAGTGCAACCGGGTTAGCTTTGTTTTCCAGAGCGTAAGCCCATGCCGCAGAAGTTTCATTAGCATCAGCCGGACGAATAACCGTAAGACCCGGGATGATACGAAGCGAAGCCAGTTGTTCAATCGGCTCATGCGTAGGACCGTCCTCACCAACAGCAATACTGTCATGAGTCAGTACATACGTTACAGGAAGCTTCATAATGGCTGCCAGACGAACTGCAGGACGCAGGTAATCCGTAAATACGAAGAACGTACCGCCGAAGACTTTCAATCCGCTATGCAGGGCAATACCGTTCATCGCTGCAGCCATACCGAATTCACGAACGCCGAAGTAGATATTACGACCGTCATAGGACTCGGAAGTAAACGAAGTCAGGCCGTTCAGGTGAGTCATTGTGGAGCTTTCAAGGTCAGCGGATCCGCCTACAAGCTGAGGAACTCCCGCTGCCAGACCGTTCAGTGCATTACCGGAAGCAATACGTGTAGATACGGCTTTATCTTCTGTGGTATACATAGGAAGCTTTGCATCCCAGCCTTCTGGAAGATCGCCATTCGTTACGGTTTCAAATTGGGCAGCAAGCTCTGGGTAAGCTTTTTTGTAAGCTGCAAATTTCTCGTCCCATTCTTTATTCGCCGCAATGCCGCTTTCTTTGACTTGAGCAAAACGGGTACGAACATCATCAGGTACATAGAAATCTTCTTCATATACCCATTTGTAGAAGTCCTTGGTCAGCTTAGCTTCATCAGCACCCAGTGGGGAACCGTGAGTACCGCCGTGGCCGCCTTTACCTTGCTTGTTCGGGCTTCCGTAACCAATAACAGTTTTAACTTCAATCAGTGTTGGCTTGTTGCTATCTGCTTGCGCTTCAGCAATAGCCTTCTCAATTGCAGGAAGATCGTTACCGTCTTCTACGCGCAGCACTTGCCAACCGTATGCTTCAAAACGTTTAGCTACATTCTCGGAGAAAGACAGGTTCAGCTTGCCGTCCAATGAAATATCATTGGAATCGTACAGAACTACCAACTTGCCCAGTTTCAAGTGTCCAGCCAGTGAAGCCGCTTCAGAAGAGATTCCTTCCATAAGGTCTCCATCGCCGCAGATTGCATAAGTATAATGATCAACTACACGATGCTGATCTTTGTTATAAGTAGCCCCCAATTGAGCTTCTGCCATTGCCATACCCACAGCCATAGCGATACCTTGTCCAAGTGGACCCGTAGTAGCATCAACACCTGCAGTATGCCCAACTTCTGGATGACCTGGTGTAAGGCTGCCCCATTGACGGAATTTTTTCAACTCTTCCATTGGAAGATCATAGCCGCTTAGGTGCAGCAAGCTGTATAGTAGCATAGAGCCGTGTCCTGCAGACAATACAAAACGGTCACGGTTTACCCATGTTGGATGATTCGGATTATGTTTCATTGTTTTGGCGAAAAGCTGGTATCCCATGGGTGCGGAACCCATCGGCATGCCCGGATGTCCCGAGTTTGCTTTCTCGATGGCATCAATCGCCAGCGTACGGATTGTCGTAATTGCTAGGTTATCAATTGTAGAGTTTTCTTCCTTTTGGATCGCTTGACTTTGTTCACTCATTCAAATATCCTCCTCTAAAATATCAAGAATGTCATTTTGATACTCTTATTGTATCACTAGTATGGAAGCAATTCCAATTGTTTTTGAAAACTCCGTATTCCAACACTCTATGTTTAGATTTTTAATACAAATATATACGTCAATGTATATGGGCAAAAGGCGGGTTTGGACTTAGCCTTAAGTCTAGTTCTCATTTGCGACTAAAGTTTGTTTTATAAAACTGGAATATACAGTAAGATAGAATTATTAATAAATATATTTATCGGTATCTTACCTTGCTTAGGAGAAAGGAATTCGTTCATGACACCAAAAAAGGATATCTTTATCGTGCTCACCGGAACGGGTACCGCCTTCAGCGGTGTAATCAGATGGTTCACAAAAGCCGATCTGAATCATGCTTCGATTGCCTTTGACAGCGAATTGCGGGAAGTGTATAGCTTTGGTCGCAAAAAGATGCATAATCCGTTCATTGCAGGATTGATTCAAGAGAATTTTGTTGACCCCTTCTATAATGGAGCGGACTGTGCCATCTATCGTCTGCGGGTAAGCCGCGAGGAATATGATACGATGCACAACCATGTTACAGGGATGATGCAGAATCAGGAACGGTACAAGTATCATCTATTAGGTTTAGTAGGCGTTCTGCTTAATGTTAAAATCGATCGGGAAGACGCTTATTTCTGCTCTCATTTTGTAGCGTCCCTATTTGAAGATACGGAGTTTCACCCGGTCAATAAGCCCTCCTGCTTCGTGACTCCTGAAGACTTCGCCCTTTCGTTATGCCCTCATAAAATTTACAGCGGCAAGCTATCCTATTATTTACGCGGAGTACCTAGTATTTCAGCCCGTCCCTCTGCCGTACATAACTCCGCTCCAGTCTCGGGAGCGACAGCTACAGCACGGATTATAAGAGGTTCAGAGGAAATGGTTGAGGGGGTTGTGTAATCCATCGTTGACCGTAAACTGTGAGCAAAAGGATCATATTTTACTAAAAAAGACGACTTTTACATTCGAAAGCATAATGTAAAGTCGTCTTTTTAATTGCCAATCTATTAAAGATTACACCTATTTCGTTCTGTGACTTCTAGAAAACTCCGACCACTCTTCAGAAATAGTGACAGTTACAGTATCTACTTTGGTACTGAATGCATTTTGAGCTGTAAAGGTAAAACTAATCGGGCCATTCGGCAGATTCTCGAAAGAGGGATCATAAAGTTCACCCGTCCATAGTGTCTTGGCACCACTAGTAGCGCTAAGTTGCGTATGGTAACCGCCCGGCATCGTTACCTCTACGGTGTCTGGTAATCCAGTTGTATCGGCCTGCAGGATAAACCGCTCTCCTGCCCAAAACACATTGTACCCTCTTGGGTTGTCTGGATTGCCGCTCTTTTTCAAGTTGTAACCGATACGGTTATCATTCCATTCCGTAGTATGTTTGACACCACCCTGGATGGTCAGTAGATTCACCATGAAATATTTACGAGGTGATATGCTGCTCCATTCATAGCCGTCAAATACCTCAACTTCCACCGCATATTTTTTGTTCTCTACTATCGTCCCACCTGTAATAGTCCATTGCTTGGCTGAAGATGCGGTTTCACCTGACTGTGCAACGATATTGTTTGTCGCCAAATCAATAACCCTCACCTTGAAGCGCTGCTGCAAATCGCCGTCACCATCCTGGTAGTTCCATTGGAGAATAGGTGTAAGTGTACTGGCTACCGTAGGGCTTGCAGAGTTACTGCTACCCGGATAAGTGATGTCCACTGTTGGAATCTGATTACTTATGGTGATACTCCGTGAGGTTTCACTAAAAATCCCTAGAGAATCGGTTACTACCTGTCTAATTGTGAAGGATCCATGGGTCGTAAACTGCTTAACAAAATCACTCGATGCGCTGATAAGTGCTTCCGATCCCCCAAAGGGCTTCAGGTAATATTTGTAGGTAATACTATCCCCTTTTAAGATATCTGCATCAGTAGCCGTGCCGGTGATGAGAAAGTCCTCATTTCGATGCCCCGAACTCTGATTTAGAGTAAATCCAGGAACGGGAGGCGTATCGATGATAAAAGCCTTCTCGTTTGACACCTCGGACCACTGGCCCCGTGAGGCAGCACGACCGTTAACCGTATAATACACAAACCGCTCAAAGGTTAGATTTGGAGTTTGATATTGCCGACTTGTCCCAACTGTGTCGATGTTCTCAATCGTCTGGGCTAACAAGCTATCCATCGTGAAAAACTCGAAACGGTACTTCTCCTGAGCATCGTTTTCCTGATCGGAATATGACCATTTCATTAGTGGATCCGAGAGTAACACCGTTGGGCTGTCAATGGTTCCTGCAGGGGAGGTGATCGTCATCGAAGGCCTCAGGTTCTCCGCTGCTGTTACATTCAATACCGCTATGTTCGATTTATCGCCAATCTGGTCTACCACCCAGTGCTGAAGGGTATACTTCCCCGGTTCGTCAAAGGTCACTGTGATGTTAGGATTGGAGTAGGTCTTGATCCCCCCGTTGCTGTCCGTTACATTCCAGTAATACCGTAGACTGCTCTGATCCGCAGAGTCGTCATCCGTATCGGTCGAAGTATAGGTCTTGCTATCGTACTGATATACACTGACCGGCCCCGTAATTTGAGCTGTCGGAACGTGGTTGATTACCGAAAATGACTTTGTAGCGAAAGAGTTATACGTCCCGTCCCAAGCTTCTAAACGCATTTCCCAACCATTTGAGATCGCCTGCTGCTGTGATATCCCGTATTTGCTTAGTAGATCCCTAACCGTTAAGCTCTGGTTTTCGTTGCCACCCACATATCGATAAGTCCCTCCGTCAATACGTGCGTTCCATCCAAACGTTAATGCATCCCCATCCTCATCCGGATTCCGTGTTTTATTCTGCAGTGTAATCAAGGTATCTCGGTAAACTTCAGTAGGCATTTCAAAGGCCGCAATCGGTGGATGATTGACTACATTAACATTTTGAGTATAAGGCTCAGACCATAATCCCAGATTATCATGTACCCTTAGAGTAATTTCATAACTCCCAACGCCATAACCGGTAATGCTCGGCGGTAAAGTCGGTGTGCCTGAATAACTCCAAATGATCGCTCCACTCTTTCGGATGATCCACTCATAAATATCCAAGTAGTCATTATTGGGATCAAAGGACTTGTCCGTGATTAATGTGGTCTTTTTATAGGAGACGATGTTGGGATCGGCGGTGAATAAGGCAACCGGTGGAAGATTCGCGGCAGATTTGCCCACGGTACGCAGGCACCAGTCACTCCAAACCCCATTACCATTTTCACCGTCTATATCCCTTACCCGCAGTCGTATATCATAGTTTTCGACTTTAGGTAGCTGCGCAGGGGGTTGGCCCTCGGTCCAAAACTCATCCTCTGTAAGTTTATACTGCCATTGCCAAACACTAAGCCCCTTATCATTTCTACTAATATGATCCAAGTCGTATGAGCTATCCGTGAGCTGCAGCGTACCGTTTACGATTTTAGCTGCGAAGATTGCAATGGGCTTACGGTGAACCTGAAAAGCTAAAGCGGATAAATTGTCTCTACTCCACAAGCGGTAATTATCAAACTGGTCATTGGTTTTGGGGTTATCCTTGAACTGTACCGTAGCCACATATTGGCCCGTGTAAGGGAAAGAAGCATAGGTTGCACTTCTCCACTGCCCCGAGTCTGAAATGAGTCCCATGCTGTTATCAAAAAAGGCGGGATCATGCTCATATTTGTACCGTTCAGCATATTTGGGATCGCCCTCTGAATCCGTGTAAACCGTTGGGCTTATGATCGGTGAATTAATAAGGACAAAGGCATTTCTTTTCAATCGATTCTGGACCGTAAAGTTTAGTGGAGGTGCCTCTGCCCTATATTTATAAGGGTCTACAACCTTCACTTTGACCTGATAGCTCCCTGGAGGGATCGAATCACTGATTACATCTATAGGCACTGAAAAGTACTTAGGTGATTTCGTGCCGGTGACTTTAATTTTGCGATAAAACACATTCGGCACTTCTACAATTACCTCTAAATCATCATTATCAGGATCTTGTGCGTAGCCCTCTACATCCATCGTGCTAAGACCAGGTTCGTTAATTAGTGTCATATTATTCTGGGAGATTACAGACACCTGCGGCGGACTATTGACAATTAGAGGAAACCTATAAAATTCCTTGACGAGAGTAGTCGCATTGGAATCATTTTTTGTTACATAAGATCCCCATGTGTTCTCAAATACAAGAAACTTGGGTTCTTCAATATCATATTCCTGGATCCATCCATTATTTACCGAGTAACTATAGCTTCTAGCAGGAATGGTTCTTGTTGCGTAGGAGTGCGGAAAGCTGCCAAAGTAATAAATATCAATATCGTAAAAATTATGAGTAAAATCCCTTGAATGCATGACCCCACTTGCGCTAAGTCCTTCAATACGGACACCCGTTGTTAAATACGAATCCCAATCAAAGTACTGCTCAATCCATAGCGGACCATTACTCGTTAAATCGCTCCCTCTATAGGAATCTTGCTTCGTTTGATATTGACTGACATCATAACTAATCATTTTAGTGTACTTGTTATATTTAATGTTCGTTATGGAAACCGCATCACGGTGAGTCCAAGTCTTCCCCCAGTAGGTTGTGTCACTTAAATGTCTCCACGGTTCCATTGGATTAGGGACATACTCCGCGTATCCATCGTAGGCTGGGAGTTCAACACCGGCATATTCAATAATATTAGGATCTGTGCTGGCCTCTACTTTCTGCAAACCTCCATACATCAAAATCGGTATGAGCATTGAAAAACAGATCGTAAGTTTGATGAAGCTTAATACTTTCCTTTTCATTCTGTCCCCTTTCTCTACCATGACCAATCAGCTTGTGGCGCTCGATTTTTGACATCCACTATTTTTTCGATGGTGTTCTGGCCGCTAGAATCCGCAAACTTTCGATCCGCTGAAGTGATAAAGGCATCAATCGTAGGCTGACCAAAGGTTTCATAAGCAGTATGGCGAATCTCATATTTACCTACCTCGGTTACTGTAAGATTTAGCCGGTCTTTATTCTCATTGCTGAAAATAACCCATGCTTCTTCATTAAAGTTTCCATCATTATCAGAGTCGTACCGATATTCCCATAACCGTTGATCTATGATGTCCCCGTCTGGAGAATACGACATATCATCTATCGATATGACTGCTTGGTTCCCATTTAAAGGATCACGGAATGCCCTACCTGGCATTGAAAAATAAACAACGGGTGGTTCGTCCGGAACAATCTCAAAATTCACTACATCTGTTGCGCTGTATCCTAGCGTGTTCTCCACATAAATGCTTGCTCTATAAATACCCGGCTTTTTAAAAAGTACAGGGTTAGCCGTTATCCCACTTAACGTTCCGGCATATTTGATATCTGCATTCGTTCCTCCGGACATGGCCTCAATGGTGATTTTCGTTTTGCTTTGATCCAGAGGATAGTAAAACGGGCTTGTACTTTTACTGGTTAGGATTACTTTCCGATTTTGCTTTTTTGTCCCGGTGATTTCAATCTGGGCATCCGGAATAGGTTGAATCACCTTTATAAATCCTCCCGTGCTGCCGGTCATTCCATCATTATCTACTACGGTTAGTCCGACCGTATTCTCACCAATGCTCTCGATAGGATACCAGAACGTTGATGTTGATTCCGTAGGTGTCGGTAGACTAATAGATCCTGGTGCTTGAAAGAAATAGTTCTTGATTTCCCCATCCGGATCATACGAACCTCCACCTCTGGCAAAAACATCCTCCCCTGCTTTGACAACAGGAGGAACCATTAAAACTGCTACCGGTGGTTGTCCCTTTGGTGCCGGCGCTGGCGGGGTGCTTGGGTAGATAACGGAGGATTGATTTTTATAGACCTCTACCATTGCCGATAAGGGTTGCTGCAAGTATGTAATGGTACCGCTTTGGGTCGTTACCGGATTGCTAAATCTAACGATGACAGTCAGTTCATACTCTAGTCTAAAGTTATCTGATGTAACCCTTGATTTAGGAATGATAAAATCGAATACCTTATTCGAATTTAATGTCTTGCTATAGTCCTTCTTAGTTTGAAGCGTATTATCCTTACCCTTTTCCTTCGCATAAAACACCCATTCGGAGATATTCGATGTGTTGGTATATCTTAATAATTCGCCTCGCAGCGAGAGCTGTACTGGTACATCCTTATTTTCATATTTAGTAGGGTTTGGATTTGGAGTTAGGACGGTTACCATTCCGTTGAGTTCTGCGTCGGTAGGGAGATTATAGTCGAAGGTGATGTTGCCTGCGTAGTTGTAGGTTGTTAGTTTGGCGTCTGCTACATAATAGTAGTATTCCGTTATTTGATATCGACGACCTTCTGCATGTCCAGACAAATCGTGCTTTCCATCATCGGGTTCTACTTGCCATTTTGTTGGGTAACTATTTTTATCATTGCTAACTCTTGGAATCATATAATCTACAATAATTCGATTATCTTTAAACTGAACAGTTTCTATATTTGGAGTTCTATTATATAGATCATTAGAAAATTCCAATGGTTTCACTGTAGATTGAATGATTGAATCTGGATCTATGATCACTTTTGAAGAGTTGTTATACCATATAAGTCCTTCTGCTGAGAGATTAGATTTGGTAGTAATTAGCCTTAATGGTGGGTTAGCGGATGGAGTTATGTTGTCATCTGCATTTAAGTCATAGGAGTCCATGGTGTCCATTAATGCCTTGTAATCATTAATCTGCCAGCGACGTCCATTTGAATACAGCCAGATAGAGTTGCCCGGTGTGGTCTTAAAAGGTTTTTTAAACTCTCCGCTAAATCCCTGAACATTACTCATCGTTTGAGTATTCCCGTTGCCTTTGAGAGTAACCTTTATTTTGCCGTTATCAAGCGTGATATTATCAATGAGAGTATTCGCTCCCGAATATTTAATTGACCCTATTTTAATTGCAGAGCTACTTACCCCATTAGGCAATTCAAGATAATAGGTTTTTGCGCTATTAGCTACCCCGATTAAACCGATAGAGGTAGGTATTCCTACGGTTGCCGATGTTGTATCGGTTGCATGTGTGGCAGAGTAAGTGAAAAACGGAGCTATGAGCGACAAACTAAGAACGAGTAGATTGAGCTTTCTTTTCATTTATCTATCTACTCTTCCCGATTTACAATATATTTTTGTCCTGATTTACCTTTGACATCTAACCAAATTACTAAATAATCAAATGTTGAACCTAGGTTAAAAAGTCCTTGATAAGTACTTAATTTTTGTCCTGGTTTTAGGCTGTAGCTCCATAGAGCCTCTTTACTATTTTTTTCACGAACCTTTATGCTAGGCATACCCTGATCAAGTATCCCTCCATCGCCTACGCCGATCATCCATTTTGGGTCAGGGTCATTTGCGCTAACTTCAATAGTTTTATTCCCTTTATTTTCAATAGTGATTTTGGTCCAAACTAAGAACTTTCCATAGCTACCATACCCATATTTCTTAATCAACTCTTGAGCCGTTGCAGACTTAATATCATAAATCATAATCTTCTCCAGCGTATAACTAAGCCCACCAGCCGTGACCGTCACCGGAAGCTCAACATCCTTTTTCAATCCATACTTGAACAAATTATCCGTCATTACCGGAGCTTTCGTAGTTGCTGAAGTAGCTGCTACTGCTACAGCAGTTCCCTCTCCTTGCCCTAAAACCATACTGAACAACATGGATGCTGCCATCACTGTTTTTACAATTGTTTTTTTCATTTGAATCTCTCCCTTTAGTATTATCATTTTACTTATCGTACTTATATTCCTGAATGGCTGGTACACGAATAGCTTCTTGGGTTTTGGACCTGCTAATAAGAACGGGATGTTTCGTTTCTATTACGGAGATAACGGACGGTCCCTGTATGTATTTTGTAATTCCGTATTGTGCATCTTCATATAAAAATGGAAAGGATACACCCGAAGACTCGTCTATAATGACGAATTTCACAATTGATACCTTATCGTGAAGTCGACTGCCGGCTTTAGGGGTTAAGTTATCATCCAATCCCAGGTTAAGTTGGAGGGTGTCTTGAAATGTCTCATACGCAATGATGGGTTCTATAATCAAGCGGCCTTGTGAGCGTTCGATTTCATTTATTTCTTGAACAGCATCGTGAACGGCCATGTTATTGGCATCTTTAAGCAGCCCCCTTTCTATATCCCATTCTTGATTTTGTACCTGAAAAAACCATGTATAGATGAAGATCAACAGAACAAATGCAAGTTTTACTATATAGTCCATTAAGCTTCACACTCCTACAAACCTAACTTCCTTCTCCGTTAACTCCCTCAGGCTTTTTAATCGAGATATTCACTCATAATGGAGCCATGTCCATAGTAGTTAACGGGCTCTGATACGGTTGAAAAGTTATACGGAAAAAGATGAACACGCGGCGCTTTGATATATACATCCAGTCTTTTCTTTCGTTCCTGTATAATCTCGGTACTGCTGGTGATTTCGATAGTGTCTTCGGAAAACCCGATAGCCTTCAGATTTGAGGTGACTTCATTCCTCATGGCAGCGGTGACCATCCCCTCTGTAGCTGCTTTTTGGGTAATGTAGGACGTGTTGGCTTTGATCTGCAAATCTAGCAGATAATCTATGTAGGTGAAGATGGGCTGCAGAATGATAAAAAGAACAAGCCACATGAACAAAGCCCGGAGGACGGTCGCCTTCAATGAATATGCCCCTCTCCTAATACTGCTCTATTTGCTTGGTATGCGTGATTACATCATCTTGACTGCTGCCGATAATATTCGTTGCTGCCGAGATGAAGATCCCGGCGATGACAAAACCAATGGCTAAGAACATAGCGATGGAGATAGAGTCTTTTTTCATAGCGATGACTCTACAGTCTCCACCATACTTACTGCCGGGATCACCGGTTTATTATCATCCGC
This sequence comes from Paenibacillus wynnii, assembly GCF_000757885.1. Taxonomy (NCBI): domain Bacteria; kingdom Bacillati; phylum Bacillota; class Bacilli; order Caryophanales; family Paenibacillaceae; genus Paenibacillus; species Paenibacillus wynnii. Next base: position 798,725 of record NZ_JQCR01000002.1, read on the forward strand.
ATCACCCACCACATCACGAACTACCGGAATCAAAATGGCAATTACAATGGCAACACACAGAAACCCGATAGCGATAAACAAACCTGTAGAAATAGCGTCCTTTTTCATTGTTAAAATCTCCCTTTTATTTTATATTTTTATAAGATGTTTGAATATGACATAATTTTATTGGAATAGAGCAATTCCGTTAAAATTCCCCTTGATCAACATAATGTACTGCATCGCCAATGAAACGATCATCAAAAAAGTAGCAATCGACGGGATCACAGTGATAATGGAAGAGATATCCCCAATAAAGGACCATTTTTTCAAATACTGATCACTTGATATTTTAGATATAATCTTGCCTTGTTCACGCAAATACCGTGCCGCCTCCGCATCATCATCCATCCCTTCAGTTGCAAGTAAGATAGACCTAATATCATTGATAAAAGCGTGATTTTCCGGGAACTTAGCACAAAACTCTTCAATCGCCCGTTCCACCCCTTCATCTATTGCCCGCTCCGACAGCTCATACAAATCCTGACGAATATATTGAAAATGCGCGGCGGTTCCTGCACAGAATGCACCAAATTGCATATACCCGTGCCTGCGAAGACGATTATTCTCATATAGACGGATAAAGGAGATCAGCTCACCGTCTTTTTGAATTTTCGTTTTTTGATGGAGCCAAGCTAGCAGCCAGCCAAACGGAAGAAACCGCGAAGGACTGGTAATGAAGAGAATTAGACAACTGACGAGGACATCATATCCTGAAAATACATCATGGCGAATATAGTCGCCCAAGACTTGCATAGTTAAGTAAAAAAATGCGGCGGCGTAACGGAACATCGTAACTTTTCGCGCAGAAATCGATAACCCGCCATTATGCAGCAATTGCTGAAGACGTTCATTACCCTTGCGGTTGCCGAAGTTGTTCCACCTAAGCTCCAACCGTTGCAGGTACCGTTCTTGCTTAGTGCTGCTGCTGACGAACACAAGTATTGCTAAGTACACGACACCGAATACAGCGATTAATACTAACAATCTATCCATAGTTCATCACCTTAATGGTAGTCCAATTTGGGTTTGGCAAGAATTGTACTGATGATAAAAGAAACAAATAAACCGGCAACAATCACTGCAAGGAACGTCAGACCTACCGAAGTCTGAAACTGCAGCCGGAAATACACATCAGGCTTAAGCATGTAGATAAAGGTTCCGACCGAAGATACCAGTACCACAAGATTGCCGTATAACCCGAGACTGATGGCATCTCTGCTTCCCGCTTTTACTGTTAGAATAGTCTCTCGCTGCTGTTCCATTGAACGGTTCAACATCATTAGCGAGTTTTTCAAATAAACCGTCCCCTCCTTTTCTGAATAGAGCAAGTCTGACAAGAATTCAACGGCAAAGGTTGTCCCAATGGTTCTAGAGAATCGTCCCGCCTCCTCATAAAGCTCTCTTTCATTGCTGTAATTAGCAAAGGCGTTCCCTAGTAATTTCAACGGTATTTTCAGGACATTATCTGCAGTCAAAAAATCAGCTGTTTTTGTAAGAAGAGCATCCACCGGCAGATGCGTAAACTTGGTAGAGATTTTAACGACATCCAGTAGATCATAGCTGCCCCGCACCTTCCTCTGCGCGTAGATGTATCTCATTCGAAAATAGGGAAGTGTTGCTGCAATAACAGCTATAAAAAATGGAAAACGCCACGCCCTCTCGGTTGAAACTCCTTCATTAAAATTCATCCCCTCCAGAAAAGGATTTTGAAAGCTCAAATGTCCCGGCAGTTCGCTGAGCGTTAGCAGACCCGATATAAAGACAGCGGCAAACAAAATCCCAGTTCGTAAAAGGAAGCGGATTACGCTGATTCCCGGCTCATACCTTCGGTCTGCAAAATACAATAGGTTATCAAAATGACGGTAGATCCATAAACTCTTATTGCTCTTGCTGACTTTTTTGCCAAAACCACGTATCCCCAGGCTGATCCTGAAATCAACCTTATGACCCATATGCCTTAAATTTCGTTCTACCAGAGGCTTCACCAGCAGCCATAATCCGCAAACTATCAATAAATGAAGCATAAAACGCAGCATATAAAATAAAAGGTCCAAAGTTTCACCGCCTATTCGTTAAGAACAATCCGAGATTTCAAGCTTTCCTTCATAGGAAACTTCATGGGTTTAGCCTTTGCAAGTTTTCCAAGTTCCCGTTGTAGCACTCTGGCAGTAGTGGCATCCTTTTTGTTCATTTTTGTTAAAAGCCCTTGGGTCAGCTTGTCATTATAAGTCCAGCCCGATTGATCAGCCTCCCAGCGCATCAGGTCGTTCGCAAACACTGAATTGCGTTCCTCATCATAGAACACCTCGGAAATCCGTGTAAGCCGCTTCTTTCCCTCCTGGACACTCTCCAAAATAAAGACCAGCTCACAGGCTTTCAATGCAGAGATGAGATGCCCTTTCAGACTTCCGCCAATCCGGGTAGAAACCGCAAACGCGCCTTGATAAGGAATGTCCTCTGAATCTACTGTATGAAAAGTTCCAGTAATGCCGTCATAACCTTTTTCTCCGCTCCATAAATAAAACTCCCATTCGTTATAGCGCATCTCGGTCATATAAAGAATATTCGGATCATGCCGCAGCGACTCCACACCCACCTCCATCAACTCTTCGTTGCTCGCTTGAATGGGGATAATGCGGTGCCCTTTAATCTGATAGGGCAGAATTGACTCGGGATGCTTTTCGATCATGACGACACCCATGCAGGATGTAGATCCGAGCAGTTGCTCGCCAACAATGGTATTAGCAAAGGTTGTTTTACCCGATCCGACAGCACCCGCTATGATCGTATTGCGAAAGGTACCTGATAGCGCCCTGATTAATTCCACCGCCTCTGCCGGTATACATTCGGTCCCTGCCTGATCTTCCAGATCCAGAAATTCTACCACCTGCCTCCGCAGCGAAATCGTCGTAAACCCCTCCCAGACCCGCGGGGATACCCATATTGCCAGTCTAATGAACCTGCCGGACCAAAGGGGATCATCCATTTTGAACTCTACCGAAGGATTATCTTTATTCAGCTTTTTGTTTTGATCGCTCTTGAGCAAGGATCTTTTTAATTGTTCAACCCGATCCAGTGAGGGCATTTCATAAGGGTAAACAACAAATTTTCCTCTATGGTTATAAAAGATTTGCCGTCCAATCATCTGCAGCCCCGTAGATTCACTGTATGCGCGGTCAGTAAACCAACGGTAAGCCGGGCCAAAGCCCTTCCACTCATGAAAAAGCGCCTCTGCCGCTGTTTGATAAGCTTCTGGAATTCTCCCGGTAAACGGTGTTTTTCGTAAGTACTTCTCAATTTCATTCATAAAAAAACTGACGGCCTGAGGATCTCCTATCAGCGCCTTGGCATTAAGCTCGAAATAGTATTCATCCTCGCGTTCAAGATTAACGTTCATGTCTCTTTTCATTTGCTGCAGGAAGATATTAAAATCCTCTTTACCGGGTTTTCGGTTTCGCTGCATGCTTTGTTTAAGAGAGAATGGCGAATGCTGAGGTGCTGAATCCACTGGCATTATCGGCCTTCCATGCATGTTCATAGAAAAACCGCCTTCTTTCTGGCTTCCGGTACCATTCCCAAGGCTACGAGAAGGGATTGAACCTTTCCATCGACAAGCTGAAGTTCTTTTTTGCCCAAAGGAAGACTGTCCTGAAAGGGTGGATAATACGGGATTTCCAGTAAAATCTCACTGCCGAAACGGAGCGCCATATTTTTGGGGGAGAGCATTTCCTCCACATTGCAGCGATTGATTATAATGTTAAAATCATGCGCATGCAGATCCAGCTGACCTGCCAGCTCGAGAAGCGGCTCCAATCTGTATTGGTGCTTCGGATGGGTAACCATCATACGCAAAGCTGAACTTTGCATACCTACGTACCAAGCGGCACTTTCGGGTATAGAACCAAAATCAGCAACAACCACATCGGCATTCTCACCCGCTTTAGCCAACAAATACTGTATTTCATCCTCCTGATAATCCTGAGCGCTTAGAAAGTCATAATTGCCCGGCAGATACAAATATCCCTCCTGTTTAATGAAGGCCTCAAAATCATCGTCATTCAGCATCTTTCCTGTAATCCTCGGTCGGAGCCTATCGAGACTAATAACAGCTTTTCGGTCATAACCGGGGTCATAAAGGTCGAGCCCCAGTAAAATCACCCTCTGACCCGTTGCCGCAATCCGCCGTGCGAACAGCTTGGCAGCAGTCGTACAGCCAATGCCTGGACCCGAACCGAAAAAACCGATCCAATTGCTGCTTGAATCTCCCTCCTCCTCTACAATAAATTGAATTTTCTCAATCATTCCTGCTGCTGTAATGCGCGGAGGCAGAAAGTAGATGCCCTGGCTTTCGCAAAGCATATGTACTGCCTTATATCCCTTCACTCCCTTATGCAAATACATATAGATTAGGGTGGTGTTGGTATATCTGGTGCGGAATTCACCTAGCTCTGAAACCGGAGTTATATCACTTGAAACGATTAATATGTGCCCCTCTGTCTGCAGCGGCTCAGGGAACACAGTTTGGGTTACAACGGTATATCCGGCATTTTTAATATCGTTTATAGAAAGCTGATCCATGCCCAAACAGAATATTTTCATTTGCTGCCCTCCTCCTTCCTATTCCACACGTACAATCCAGAGCTTAAATCCCTGTTCCAAATAGCCTTTCAGCCGCTGACCATCACTTTTCTTCAGCTTAAGCTCGGGCGAGGCAACTTTCCCGGTAGAGGTCAGCCGATTATTGTTATTCCCGTGCTCCGTGTCCAAGACATCGTTGTTATCCTCCGTACGGACGTAATTGACGGTTACACCGGTGAGAAAAGCCTCTTGCCCAGGCAGATTAAGTGGCGCGGAATCCCCTGAAATTGGAGGATCGGTTTCACCTTGAGTGTTGTTCTTAAGCTTTTCTTCTTTAACCAGATAAATATCTACCTGATCCCTGCTTCGTAAAGATCCATTGATGCCATAGATAGCCTCTTTCGGAATAGGAAAAACCCCCTCATCCCGGGTAGGCTCCAACTCATTAATATCAATTAAGGCTTCTGTTAAGATACTGCCATTGGTGAGATTTACATTCGTAACCTTATGTTCAACCTGCGAGATTTCTGTAATTACTGCATTGGGAATATCCTTTGTCTGCACTGTATCCAAATAGAGATCGGATCCCTGTAGTTCATAGTTTTTGGGCAGGATCTTCCCCTCCTCCACCTTGACCTTAACCACTGTTTGTGAGAGCACATATGGTTTGAAGTAGAGATCATAGCCCAGAAGACCGCCGAAGCCGACAAGTAGAATAAGAAAAGCAAATAAATAATTACGTTTTAACAGGTGACCCCGCTGATATGACAACCCGCCGCCTCCTTTAAATTTGATCCTATTCGAAAATTTGCGCACGACAAAATGCACTTTGGCGTAGATATCCAAAATGCTGGTAAAATGCTTTTTTACCTGTTATGCGTAAGGGGTTATTAGATTAGTGGGGAGTTGAGGAGTATATAAGATGACTTAAGATATTAACTTAAGGCTCTGGCGTCACTACCGTGAAGATTTGGACTTCCGGCCGCTGTTGTATCCAGATTTCTTTGATTTAACCCGCTTTTTAGTGGTTGAAATCCGGATACAAAGGCGGTCGCTGTCGCTCCTACAGTTCCAAATTTCCCTCGTTCCTTTTCGCTTTTTGTTATTTTCTTTTGTTAAGCTTATATATGAAGATTAATTAAAAACAACCGTCTTGTTGTGATGAACGAGAATGCGATCCTCGATATGCCATTTAACAGCACGAGCTAATACTACACGCTCAATGGTTCGTCCAATTCGTTTCAGTTCGGTTACATCATCGCTATGACTTACACGCTGAACGTCCTGCTCGATGATCGGGCCTCCGTCCAACTCCTCTGTAACATAGTGAGCGGTTGCGCCGATAATTTTCACACCACGCTGGTAAGCTTGCGCGTAAGGCTTGCCGCCAACAAAAGCCGGGAGGAAGGAATGATGAATATTGATAATCTGGTGACGATAATGTTCGATAAACGACGGGGAAATGATCTGCATATAACGGGCCAATATAATGACATCGATATGATCACCGATCACTTCAAGCTGCCGCTTCTCTGCTTCTGCCTTAGTATCTGCAGTAACCGGAATATGGTGAAAAGGAATGCCAAAAGATTCTACGTAGGCCTTCATGTCAGTGTGATTGCTGACTACCAAGGAAATTTCAGCATCCAGATCCCCTGCTTGCCACTGCCACAGCAGCTCAACCAGACAATGATCTTCTTTAGAAACAAAGATAGCCAGCTTCTTCTTGTGGCTCACATTGAAAATTTGCCAATCCATGCTGAAACGTTCAGCTATTGTACCGAACAAATTACGCAGCTCTTCTAGACGCTCTTCCAACTCAGGCAGGTCAAACTCAACTCTCATAAAGAACATTCCGCCTTCGGGGTCCATTGTATATTGGTCCGACTGTACAATGTTAGCACCATGCTGATACAGGAAGTGTGATACCGCTGCAACAATACCAGGCCCATCCGGGCAGGAGATGAGCATACGTGCTCGGTTTGCTTTCAGGGTATCGCCTGAGGAACGCTCTCTCTTAACATGTAATTCCATGATCTCTATCCATCCTCTCATCTACTTACGCTATCTATTGTTAAACGAACTGCTTGATCTATTAACTTCCTGCCAGCCAAGCAATCAAGCGATGATTGATTGCTTCCTCACTTAAGTCAGGGAACAGCTCGGCAGCAGTTACATAATCGTAAAGACGCTCAAGCGGTTCGCGCGGATCTTCTTTTTTAGCTTTGGCATCGTTTTTCAGCACGGTCCATATATCAAGAACATATTGACGGTGATCCAGCTCAAGCTCCGCAAAGAAGCTCCGAAGCTTTTGAACATCCTCGACGAATTCCGGGCCAAAGCGCTCTTCCACATTCCCACGCAGCAGAGCAATTTCCACCTCGTACATTGGGCGTTGAGTTTTCGCATCTTTACCGATCCAAGGCGTCTCCAGTATGAATGGCCGACCTGCTAATGCCGGATGATGAACCACCTTGTTAAGGGATTCAAAACCAATCCACCCAGACCCCACAGGCGTATGACGGTCTTTGCCCGCTCCGCAAGGGTTTTTGCTGTCGTTAACATGGATAACACCGATACGATCCAAGCCGATCGTTTGGTCAAAATGCTCCAGCACTCCATCTAGATTATTCACGATATCATACCCGGCATCATGAATATGGCAGGTATCGAGACAAATGGATATTCGATCCTTATGCTCCACTTTCTCGATCATAGAGGCGATTTCCTCGAAGCTGCGGCCCATTTCTGTGCCCTTTCCAGCCATAGTCTCCAGAGCTATATGAACCTCAGTTTCATTCGTGCCGCCTAAGACCTCATTAAGTCCGTCAGCGATTCGTTGAATGCCGTATTCCGCATCCATATCGGTAAATGCTCCGGGATGAAGCACAATGTGTTTCACTCCAAACGCATGCGTACGACGGATCTCCTCTTTAAGGAAATCAACGGCCAGCTTATATGTACTTTCCTTATAAGAGCCTAGATTAATAATATATGGAGCATGAACGATGGTATCTTCGATGCCGCTACTCTCCATAGCCAATTTTCCTTCTATAGGATACAAGTCATCAATTGGCTTACGGCGTGTATTTTGCGGCGCTCCGGTATAGAACATAAATGTGCTGGAGCCGTACTCGTTTGCCTCATTGACCGCACTCAGCAATCCCTTAGGTGAGCAGGACACATGAGAACCTATTTTCAGCATGCGACTTCCCTCTTTCTTTCACGAATTAAACCTTATTCTAACGTGATTAAGAAAATAAATCTAGGCAAGCCGGGGTATCCCCTTTTCCGCTACGCAAAACTATAGATATACGTTATAATTTAGGTCATAGAGAATTTGTGACAATAATCATTGTCGAGGTGAATAATACATGTCCAATAATTTTGAACTGAGTCTATTATCCGTATCACCGAGCAACTGGTTTATGAACTCCATCGCATTTTGGACGTTTTTACTGCTGGGCACCATGTGCATAGGCGGTTTCTTTATGTTCCGTAAATTTCTGAAGGTGCTCCCTAAAGCTGACGGAAAATCCAAATTGGATTGGCAAAATTACTGGGTAGAACGCAGCAGACCTCTATGGAGCGATGAATCCAAAGCCTTTCTGGATCTGCTGGTTCAGCCTGTACCCTCACCGTTCCGCGATATCGCCAAGCACTCGATTGCTGCCGAAATCGGCAAGATTGCAGTGGAGACCCATGCGCCGGAAGTAACACGCGATCACTGTATTAAGGGCTATATTGTTGCCACGCCGAGACGTGATAACCGTTTTCTGGTCAGCTTCTTGGAAAAGAACGGAATCGATTATTCTCCATACCGCCATTTAATGAAGTAAGTATAGTCCAAAGGAGGACTCCAGGTTGAAATATGCAATATGCGGAGGAACCGGATTTATCGGCAGTGCTCTTACTAAATATTGGCTTCAGGCTGGACACGAGGTTGTGATTATCGGAAGAAAAATACCAGACACAACCTCGAGTAACCCGCTGCTTCATTACATGACCTGGGATCATCTATCCTCAAATCCCAATCCCGTTGAAGGCTGCGATGCCTTGGTTAACCTCGCCGGAGCTTCACTCAGCCAGCGTTGGAGCTCGAAAGGAAAACAAGCAATTAGACAATCACGACTTGAAACCGTTACCGCAGCTGCTACACTCATCGAATCTATTGAGCATAAACCATCTGTTGTTATACAATCCTCTGCGGTTGCCATTTATGGCACTTCCGAGAAGGACACCTTTGATGAATCCTCTCCAGCCCGTATGATGGATTTCCCTTCGGAAGTGGTTAGAGATTGGGAAGAAGCAGCAGACCGTTCCTACAAGGATGTTCGCCTAGTTATACTTCGTACCGGAGTCGTTCTTGGCAACAAGAGCGGAGCTTTCCCCCAAATGAAGCTGCCCTACCTACTTGGTTTTGGAGGTAAAATCGGCAGTGGCCGCCAGTGGGTGCCATGGATTCATCTCACTGATATCATTGCCCTAATTGACTTTTGTATTGCTAACCGTGAGATATCAGGTCCTGTGAATGCAACTGCCCCGGAGCCTGTCACTAATGATGAATTTGGAAAAACAATCGCCAAAGTATACCATCGTCCGCATTGGTTTCCTCTGCCTTCTTTCTTACTAAAGACAGCACTTGGCGAGCTTTCTGAGATTTTGTTAAAAGGTCAACGTGTTCTTCCGCAAAAGGCATTAAGTCATGGGTTCACCTATGCTTTCCCTAAGATTCAAGGTGCCATGGAGCAGTTAAAGTCCGAATGAAATTGTAATGGATCAGAATGCAATATCATGCAGTCCGGAACATGTAATTGCCCTTCACAATTGTAAATACATCCCCTTCTGCAAGCTGATATTCCTTATACGGAATCATAGACTCTCCTTGAAAAAAGGTGCCGTTTCGTGAATCAAGATCCTTAAGTATGTACCCGCCTGTACTTCGGGAGATTTCCGCATGTACGCGTGAAGCTCCTTCTGACCTTTCAATATATTGTGCTACTTCTGTAGACCGACCGATAATGAAGCTGGGCCGATTCAGCTCAATTCTTTCCCTAAGACCGTCTCCCTCATCGTCGTACCTCTCCAAATATGGCACTTGGTGCTGCACTTTCCCTTGTTCTTTCACCGTAGGCTTCTCTCTGGATAACAGAGCGGTTGGTGGAATTGGCATTGGGATGGATGCAGCCACTTGCGATGGTGCTTCGGCTAGAAAATTAGCGGGACTTGGGCCGCTGCGAGAGGCTATTCTAGGTTCAGGATCATGTCGGGGTATTGCACTTGGCCCACTGCTACTAAGCGAAGGTCTGCTAAATCTTTGCTCTCCATCCCCTGACTTAACCCCAGTCATAGCCCTCCTTATCTCTGCTTCCTCATCTTCGTCTGCTTCACCGCTGCTCCCTCCCAGATGCAATTTCCCTAACCAAGCCAGGCCGCTAATAACAGCTAGCACAACGCTGATCACTCCACAGATCAATAAAGCCAGTGAATTCGGATGATTGAGATATAAGAATTTCCATAACAACGCGCCTCCCAATAGACAACCCAATACAATGTATATTTTCGAGCTGGATGTATTAGTTGACTCGGAGTTTAGGCTATCGGACTTGTTGATAACATGATCTTCCTCCATGCTTTGAAAACTGGGGTACCCGCCTGTCCATCCGACTAAGCGATTGGGGACAGTCTGTTCCTCCACCGCTACAGCAGCTATGGTTGCTCTACGTTCAACTGTGGAGATAGGGTTTGCTTTTATAGAGTCCCCGCCTTCCGTCAGCAGTTCGGCAAGCAGTGCCTTCAGTCCTCCCGATGAGAAGCCTTCCTCTCCGCAATACTGTAGAAGCCTCTGCACTCCGGTTCCCCTTAGCTCAGTGATTGAGGCCATTAGCACCATAATTAAAGATCGCATGCTCTCCCCGGGTTTATGAGTTGCAGCAGGATTATCCCATGGAATATAGGCCAAGTACACCTTGCCGTTTTGCAGCGATCCTTCTATAAAAATATAATCCTCGTGTAAGGCGTACATCACCGGGTCCAGCATATACAGCCTCCCTTCCTCCATACCCTGAGCCACTTGCAGAAGAAGTCCGAAGAAGGCATTCATAGATAACCTTTCACTTTTCAAAAGATGGGAGAGCATCTTCTTGCCGGTGACCGCGTATTCCAGCGTAACTCTTAAATCAATTTCCTTGAGATATAACTTCAAGTGATTGGGAATTTTCGTATTTATCATCATCCGGGTCTGCACTTTATTGAGCTTGCCCACTGACAATCCATCGGGCTCATCAAGCACCATACATATACCATCCCGTTGTATAAAATCACAGGTCAATCCAAACAACAGCAATCACCCCATTTTAAAAATATAGATACGCACACACCGAACCGGGGATGACAGCCAGCATAAAGGGAAAGCGCAGCTGTTCTTTTCCCCGTCCTTTTAGAACGCTCAGATCATGCAATACAAAAAAAACAGCAAGTTTGCTAAAGGTATTGCGTAAACGAGTTCCTGTTTCGTGTCGCCATAGCACAATGATCCAACCAATCAATGCCCCGATAAAAACCGAGTACATAATAACCTGAGCAGTGAACAACATCCCCGTCCAGGCTCCAATACCCGCAAACAGCTTGACATCCCCTGCCCCAACCGCACCCATGAAATGCATAATAAGTAATAGAGCAAACCCCGCCGCGGCACCGCAAATTGCAAATAAGAATCCTTGCCAACCCTGCACAAGCGCTTGAAGCACCAGTCCCGTAAAGAATGCGGGTACTGTAATCCAGTTCGGTATTCTCATTGAACGTATATCTGTAAACAACGCTGCTGCCAAAAAAGGTGTACAGCCCCAAAATGCCCACTCCGTCATAGATTTACTCCTTCTTCGCCCTCTCTTCTATTTCACAACAACAAAGGTCACTTCAATAGATTGGCCGTCATCAGTCTGAATGGTAAAAGGCCATGACCCTGGCGTCGTATTCACCCCGATCTTCCACTCCCACTCGATATACCCTTCACTGTCCGCTTGCTTCCAGCCCAAATATTTAGCACTGCTTTTGCCACTCTTATAAAAAATCGTTAGATTTGCTGATGCATTGGGTTTGATTTTCGCACGGATTTTACCTTGTTTATTAGCCACCCCGGGATTGGGCTTCTCCAGAATAATAATTGCATCCTTTTCACCCTGATCGTCTGCCGCTCCTCCATTACCGTATTCCCCCGTATCCCCAATCCATAGTCTTTCAACCGCACTGGCCTCCAGCACAATTCTTTGGTTCAGAAAGGGCACCCTCATCGGCAGCTCGTAGCTAACCTGGAGCCCGAAATAAGGACGTGTATTATCTTTTATCTCTGGAACGATCACGTTGGTTACATGGATTCTTTGGTATTCGAGAATATTTGCAGCCAGATAAGGCTTAAGCAAGGGCTTTACGGCCAAATCCAAAACGCTCTGTGAAGCCTTCGCCTGCAGTTCCTGCAAAGGGCCCTCCCCCTTCTGAACCGCACCTCTCACCCAATCGTCTAATGGTGCGGGCAATGAGGTAGCATACTTCTCGCTCCAATCCGTAAGTGACAACCGGGGAATACTCCAATTAGCGGCTGGCCGAGAAGCAGTCTCTCCTTCAGATTTTGGAGAACCGGGAGTTTCTGCCTTTTGGACAGCCAAGGCAGCGGGATACATATGTGTAGACACTACCTTGACAGTATCGGATACGGTGCTTTGCAGAGCCGTGGAATACAAGGTCATCTGAATTATAAAAATCAGAAATAGAACAAAGAGCAGAAAGATGGGCATTACCATTGCCGCTTCAACAACCATACTACCCTCGTTCTTCACCGCCATCCCTTTACGGCATCTGTACCTCATCGTCCCACTACCCTTCTACTAATAAGAAAAATCCGCCCGTATTGCCTTGTAATAGGTATTCTTCTGCACATCACCTGCAAGACCGGCAGTGTAATCCAGTGCTTTGATTACACCGGGCAAGAACCATAATCGCGTTCCCAGCTTGATCTCTGATGAAACATACGTGAATTTCTTCGCAGGATTGATTCCTGTATTCAAGCGGATAAGAGCCAGCATGCGGGACAGCTGTGCTTCTCCACCACCGTGTAGCAACAGGAACAGCCGGAGATAATCACGGTAGGTAAGCTCAGCCGGTACATATTTGGATAGCGGAATTGAACCCTTGTTGCACAGAACAACCATATCTTCAATAGCTTTACTAAGTCCGTATAACAGTGCCGCAGCCGTAATTGCCAATGGGTTGCCTAGAGTCGCCTTCTCAATAAATCCTTCCATAGTCCGCACCGCAAGCCTCATTGCAAATATTTCACTATATGCCGCTGCTACATTGCCAGCCGGATTATGGAATCCATATAAAATGTATTCCAGCTCTTGCTGATGGGGATCCATCTGATCTGACAGCTGTTGAATCCCGTTCCCTTGTCCGTCTCCCGATAGAGATGTGAGTCCGGAAACATCAAAATGCGGAAAATAAAGGGCGGAATATTCATTTTGAAAAAGTCGATCCCTTGCCCCGCCTAAGACACTGCCCATTGCTTCATATATTCCATCCATATCATCCATAGCCGCACTTCCAGCGGAGTAAGGATCGGAAGATGCCTTTCCTTCTTCAGGCAAGCTCTGATTCAACCCTATATTAAAGCTGATATTCTCGTCATAATATAGCCGGAGTGTATCATAACGCTTTAGGGAGTCTCCCGCTTGTTGGCCCATATTGCGAATCTTAGTTATAACATCCATGGCCTCGCGCAATTTGACCTTACTCTGTTTCTCAGTCTCCTTACGCGCCTTATCCGAGGTGCGGTGACTTTCAATAGCTGCTTTATCACGGGAAATTTGGACACCCTCATTCCCATACTCCTGGACATAAGAGTAAGTCACTTTCGAGGCCCCTAGCACAGAAGCTGTTAGCCACGAAAGATCCGCGTTCAGGCCTGAGGCGCTCCCAAGAGCTGACGGTAACCCAGATACCTCTTGCAAAATCGATTGGTAAGCGTGATCCTGCGCGGATATCCCTGTTTCCAAGCTACTAAGTTCAGATGCGGAGAGGAGCAAGCTCTCCCCTTGTTCGCGGAGATTGGGTACTGCAGTGTCGCTGGTTCCCTCTAAGCTCCCGGGAATATCCCAGGATTCAGCAGAAGTATAACCAGGGCGGTTATTAGTATTTCTTGACTGCTCTATTACAGCTTTCATACTGTCATTTAGTCTCAATGCCTCATTGAGTGCATTTCTTGACTCCTCCATTAACCTCGAATGAGTCTCTTGAAGAGTAATTAGTGCAGCCTGGAGTCGGGATGTAACCTCAGAGGATTGCGATAAATAATTAGAGATTTTGTCCCTATATCTGGGTTCCTCATCCTCCTCCAGATCCATGTCGGCATAAGCTTTATAAACGAAATCACGATATTGTCCAACAATATCCGCTGCATTAGAGACACCACCAACGCCTTGATAAGGGATTGAGGTCGACCCTGGTGGACTTATGATTAACTCAAGCATTACTTTTACGCTTTCGGCAGCTTGACTGCGACGCTCCAGCATTAGATCCAACTCATCCTCACGTTTGTCATATAAAGGCTGAAGTTTGCTGAATAGATCTATCGAACGTGAGGCCTCCCCCATAGCAGCAGATACCGGCTTGAACTTTCCAGCCAATTCCAGAGTGAAATCAATCGGAGCCTTATACTTCATTTCTTCATTAATTTGGCGCCGGAAAATAGCATATTCACCTAAAGGCCGGCCCCACTCCAAGGAGGATGATTCCAGAGCCAGAGACAGGAGATTGAACTCATCCCCTCGTCCACTCTTGCGCAAATTATCACTTAATACTCTGGCTAATAACTGCTTTCCATCGCTATCCCCAAAAGCAAACAACCCATAATCTTCTTTGAGCTTGATATCATACGATGACATTACAGATCGAATAGCGGCCCGGGCCAGCCGTTCTCCTTGCGTGTTGGCGGCAGCAATCCGTGCATAATCAATCAGTACTGCTGCAAACAGGAATACAAACGCCAGAACCATAATTAGAAATACAGAGACTGAGCCCTCAGTGTGTCTTCCCCGCCGCCAACGCCGCCGGGAACATGTATGATGAATATATGGACGGGGTGTTAATGTCTTCATACCAGCCTCCCTCTTGTCCATAAATTACTTATGGCGATATTCATCCGAAACTTCATTTCATTTCTTGAGTTTGCCTACCATTTCAGAGGCATCCTTTGGTTTCATTGCTGCTCCTGAGTCTTCATTTCCGGATCGTCCCTGAAACTTAGCACCGTAGTAGCGCATCAGATCAACTGAACGGATGAACTCAACAGGCTCAGCTATCAATGATTGAGCTTCAACTGCCGGAACACCTCCATCTGTTAATATTTCATCCAGCACAGGGAGATCCAGCAGGTGTTGAAGCTTTAGGCTTACTTTTCGGCCGGTAAGGCCAAATGTATACTTTATTTCTCCCGGCATATTAACCGGAACCTTCACAGCCGATTGCCCTAGCTTCACTTTCGGTAGATCTTCTGCAGAGCCTTCAGTCTTGTCAGGCAGCAATACCGTCACACTCCCGCTTCCCGCTCCTGCTCCAAATAGTGAACCCAGCAGGTTATCTTCACCAATACGCCAGTAAAGAGAATCATATTGACCTGCTGCAAAGGAGCCCGTAGTCTCTTTGTGACTATTGTCCCAAGTATAGGCTCCACGTTCAGCAGTGGCAGAGGCCACCTGAAGTAGCACCGATTTCTGATAGCTGTAGAGGCAGAAGAATAGCAGCAGCATCGTTATAAACATAATAATAGGCAGCAGGAGTGAGGCTTCAATCGTAAAGCTGCCGTCTTCTTTCCACAAATTACTCAAATACTTCCTGGCTTTTCTCTCCAGCAGTGGAGATCAGACTTTTGACTACCTTTACAATCTCTTCTCTAAACACCAAGACGACAGCTATTAATACAGCGATGATTAAGATCATTTCCAAGGTACCCAACCCTTCTTCATCTCTCCAAAATCCCATTGCATTTCCCCGTAACGTTGATATCATAGTCTCATCCTCCTACATATTTAACATCATGAATGCCGGTGTTCCCACCAATACAATTACAATCAGAAAGATAACCACCATCGGAAAAACCAACTTTGCGGAAGCCTGCTCACCGCGTGTCCGGCTAATCGCCTTTCGTCTCTCCCATAACATTCGGGACAAGTCACGAAGAGATAAAGCAAAATCTCCCCCGCCCCTGCGATAATTAAGCAATACCGTTGTAGTGAAAAGAGCCACCTCCTGCACCGCACACCGCTTGCTGAAATTTTCAAAAGCCTGCTGGAAGGAATAACCGCTCTCCCATTCACTGATCATAGTCGCCAGTTCACGGTATAACGGGTGGCTTATATCCCCTTTTCGGCTAGCTGAACATCGAACCAGAGCTCTCTGCACCGTCTCACCTGCACCTACCAGCAGTACAATACTATTCAGTAGTTCTGGTAGCTCCAGCGTTATCAGCTGCTCTCGCAGCTTTACCTTTTTATGCAGATCACTCACCAGTGCAATGGGAAGCGCCCCTGCCAGAAACGTACCCAATACTATTCCAATACGCTCTCCGGTAATCAATGACAGTGTGCAACCAGCTATTAGTAGCAACCAACTGTAACTCAGCATCTCGCCCAAGAAGAGCAAAGTACGCTCTGCACCCTGCCGTGCGCCTTGGCTTTTTTGAATGGAGCGCTGGATTTTAAATATCACTGAAGGGAAATAGCTTGTGATCCGACTCGCTTCAACCAGCAAGAGCAGCGGTTCCCCCACCTTCCGAAGTCGAATTCCCTCCATAGGTAAGCCCCTCAAATTAACGTACCTTCTGCCACTTTTCAAACGAAGTATAAACCAAGCAGCCGCCAAAATCAGGATGACTGCACCACAGATCCCGCGCATCGTTTCACCCCCCTTCAGAGCGGAATATCCATGATCTTCGATATCCAGAGATAGCATAGAAACAGCGCCGCCAATGCCAACGTTGAAATTGCAAACCCAGCCCCTGTATACATGGGCTCCATATAATCGCCGGCTGTTAGGCTCATGAACATTACCATGGCTAGTGGAGAAACCAGTAGTGCCTTAGCCTCAAATTTCTTCTGTGCAACAGTTACGGCTATTTCCTGCTGAATATCCAGCTTCTCGCTTATAACGGTTGAGGTACGGCGCACTACTTCAACTAAATCTCCCCCGGTCCGTTTGCAGACGGTGAATACATCAGCGAATCGGTCAATGTCCTCCATTCCTGCTCTTCTGCTGAAGTCGTGCAGCGCTTCCTCAACAGGCTGCGCATATTCTAGCCGGGCACAAATAATATTCAGCTCAGCTATCATATCGCTACCGCCTTCGGGGTCGAGCATAAGCAGATCCTGCACAGCCTCCCGAAAGGCATTCTCCACGGATCGCCCAGCGGACAACGAGGAGGACAAGGAAAACAGTGTCTGCTTGAAATGCAGATTCAACGCCGCACGCCGCCTTATCATCAAATAATTCCTTAATAGCCGGGGAGCATAACCCGCAAAGGGAACCAGCGCAAGCGATAAGATCCAATGATGATAAAAGAGATAGCCAACCCCAAACAGCAGCATTCCTCCCATACCTAAGGCTGTGACTTTTTGCAGCAAGGTTAGTTCATAGACAGTATAGTTCGGCAGTAATTGTGCAAGTTCCATCTTAGTCAACCGCCACCTCATTCCTATCCAGAGCTCTTAAGTGAGATAAAGGATGTGCATGAATACCGGACATTCGAAGCTTATCCGTATGCAGCAAAGGGTTTCCGGTAGGCATCAGCCCTCCCTGTACCCGTCCGCTCTGCTCCCCCGTCTCCTGAAATTCGTACAGGGGGTTTAGCAGCACTTCTCCGTCCTTCAAACCGGCGACCTCACTGATTTCCAACACCCGACGCGTTCGATCTCTTAACCTAGATAAATGAACAAAGATATCAATGGCTGACCCAATCTGCTGCCGCACTACTGCGATAGGTAGATCTGCTCCACTGAGGACCATTGTCTCCAACCGGCTGACCATATCCCTCGAACTGTTCGAATGGCCCGTTGACAATGACCCATCATGTCCCGTATTCATCGCCTGCAGCATATCGAGGCATTCCGCGCCACGAACCTCTCCAACTACAATCCGGTTGGGTCTCATCCGCAGGGAAGAACGAATCAGGTCCCGGATGGTGATCTCCCCCTTTCCCTCAGTGTTAACGTTCCGTGTCTCCAGAGAGACCAGATTGGGCACCGTTACAATTTGCAGCTCCGCAGAATCTTCTATAGTAATGACACGTTCCTGAGGAGGTATGAATTGGGACAATGCGTTCAGAAAAGTGGTTTTGCCAGAGCCCGTACCCCCGCTTATAAAAATGTTATATTTAGCAGCAACCAAAATTTGCAGAAGCTCTGCTGCCTCTGGACTGAGTGCATCACGGCGTACCAGATCATCCATGGTCATCGGTGACTCCGGAAATTTCCGGATGGTCATCGCGGGACCTTTTAGCGCAACGGGAGGCAAAACGATATTAACGCGGGAACCGTCCTTCAGCCTTGCATCCACTATAGGGGAAGATTCATTCACCACTCTGTTGACACCGGACACTACACTCTGGATAATATCCTCCAGTCTGCTTGCCGATTCAAAAGCCAAAGGAAGCCGGCGAATCTGCCCTTCCTCCTCTATGAAAATATCGCGATGACTGTTAATCATAATTTCAGTGATGGCCGGATTATCAACCAGCGGCTGCAATATATCTAATCCCCGGAAAGAATCGAATAATCTTTTGACAAGTTCAAGCTTCTCCTGAGCCGTGAGATAACGAAGATTCTCCCGTTCAAAGGTTGTCCTTTCGATGTAAGTGAGTAGTTCACGGTTATCCACTGTAGAGGTAACATTAAGCCCTTCCCGAATATCATTTCGAAGCTTTCTGAACATTTCCTCATTCATAGCGGCTCTCCATAGCAAAAGTGTGCGGCAGCATAGGCCCCAACATTCTCCTGCATAGCTGAAGAATTTCCTGATGGAACAGGGGGGAATTCAGATACAACTCGCTGCGGTACGGCTGATTCCAAGAAGATATATACGGTAGGATGCTGTCTAGCGGTATGCCATCGAGGGGTGGTCTTTCACCAGACACCTCCGAAAAGCAATTCATAACAAACCTGCTCCTGTCGATCAGACCCGGCGGCTCCCCCCCATGTGGGGCGGCGTAATGGGACAACCACTTCCCAGCCTTATGTATACTTACATCATCATCTCTAAGCACCCACAGCAGGACACCGCATTTTTCCATCACAGCCTCCGTACGCTCTTCCCCGATACTTCCCGTATCGATGATTACAACGTCATACCGTCTCCCGGACGCTACAAGCTCCATTAGATCCAAGGTGTCCCTCTTGTTCATTTGAAGCATTTCCTTTACATTGCTTACCGGTTTAAAAGCGTCACACCGCGGGTTCTCATGGCGTATGGCATAACTCTGTATTTCTCCTTGAATCCCTGCCTCCGAGTCTCTGTTGGCCTGGATTTCGTAGAGCAATCTCTCTAACCCCGGCATATTGTCCCTAATCGAACGGAGATATAGGCTGCTGCTGTCCACACTCTCCAGATTGAGGTAGAAGACTGACAAACCAAGATCACTTAGCTGCTTCACTATATTTAAGGCGATTACTGTTTTTCCGCTGCTCCCGCTGCCGGATACTACCCCAAGCAGAAGGGTCTCCCCCTCAACCGCAGAGCATGCCCGTGTCCGCTCCACTTCACATAGCTGCAGCATAGAGGTTAGCAGCGAAGGGAGTGCTTGATACTTGGCTATAACTTGTCCGGCGGATAAGCTCTTGCTAATTTTCCCGATCATCCCTCCTTCCTCGCTAAGTACGGCCCATGGAACTGCAACTCTGCCCTCTACCAACCAAGCTTCAATAAAAGCTGGATCTCCTACTACGGCGTCCGGCACCTCCTCTTCCTTCATATATTCCACAAAAGTATCCATCCGGCTAAAAGCTGTAATATGCAACCTGTCCCCGTACTCGCTGTGACGAACATAATGCAGCAAGGGTTCAATATACTGACTTTCCCGCACAGCAAGTACAATTCTTGCGGCCATGGAACTCCTCCTTCCCCTAAAAAAAGACAGCAAAAAAGCACCGCCAATAACCGCGTGAAACGGTTATAGAACGGTGCTTCCGTTACTATCCTTTAATTTACAGCTATAGTAGCATATATACAGAAAGCTATCAATGATTATTTTTTCACATATAGATTGGACTTAAGTTTTTTGAGGCTCTTTCTCGAAATCAGTGCTTGAATTCCGTTTAGGTCACTGTACCGGGAACGATTTCGTTCTAACTTCGCCTATGTTTCACAGGGATCGGGGCAACAAATCCCTATAGGTAGCCAAATCCGGGTTACGTTCGGTGAATTACAGGGGAAAATGCCCGCTAATACCGACCGAAACGCTATGTAATTGAGATTAGAGGAAAAATACCCCTATAATCTTACCCATACCGTCCCAAGGAGGTATATTCTCAAAATTAGCGTGCGAAATTCCCTCTGTTTGCCCAAACGGGGTGCCAGGTGCAGAAATAGAGGGAGAAAAACCCTCTATTGTGCGAAACAGACTTCTGTCCTTCTCGTCACCTATCAAGCACTGATTTTAGTGCAGCATTCAGGCTATAATCTACGATGAGGAGTGTGAACATCATGAACCATCAATTCACCTTAAAAGCTATGCTACTGCTCATTTTACTTTTAATGCTAGTTGGATGTCAGCTAACCCCGCAAGAAACCGACCCCAATAGGACCCAAGTTCAGCTCATACGTACTATTGATGGAGATACCTTGACTGTTACCTATAACGGGAAGCAGGAGAAAGTGAGACTGCTGCTGATAGATACGCCTGAAATGTCCGATTCTATTTACGGGAAGGAGCCTTATGCACAGGAAGCCAAAAGCTATACAGCGAAGCTGATACAAAATGCCGAGAGGCTGGAGCTAGAATTCGATGACGGGCCGGAGCGGGATAAATATTCGCGATTACTCGCATATGTATACGTTGATGGTATTATGCTGCAGGAGGCTTTACTGAAACAGGGATTGGCACGAGTCGCTTATATCTATCCGCCTAATGTGCGACACGTAGATATGTTCAAAGAAATTGAAGATAAAAGCCAAGATATGGCCTTAGGCATTTGGAGTGTAGAGGATTACGTGCAAAAAGATGGTTTTCATCCAGAGGTAATGATTGAACCCTAAAAAAAAGACCCGGCTACAGGAATCTCCGCCGGATATCTGGTGTGGGAAGAAGACACTGTTCGTCAAGCCCGAACCAGCGGTAACGATTCCTAGCTACATAACGGTACAATACGTTACGCAGTGGGGGCGGCAAGAATATGAACCCATATGCAACAGGCCACGGATAACGCAGCCTACGAGCTATGCGAAGCACTGCCGCCGACTCGGTATAATAGACTCCGTTCTCCAGCAGTACAACCGTACTTAATTGTCCGCGCTCCAAGACTATGCCATTCATATGAATCAGTTCTTGAGCAATTTCACTCTGTAGGGAGGCGAACATGAACCTGCCCTTAGGGTCTCGTGGAATAATAAACCGAACCAACCCTTGGCATAGATGGCATACACCGTCGATCAGCACAATGGATTTCCCTGCTGTAGGATCTACCGTATCTACCTGCAACCCTTCATGCCCCCGTTCTTCGCTCATTAGTCCCACGCCCTTTCGTAATACGCTTAGTATATCCGAATAAATAGGCAAAACAAAAACGCGGGAAAACTCCCGCGCTTCATGTTCCGTTCATTCTGTTACTCGGCAATTGCCTTTTCAATCCATTTATCCCCGATCATTTGTCCTTCGAAGTCAGGAGTGAATGCATCCATGCATTTGCAGATGAAATCTTTGCGGCAAATGGGGCATGGTGTTTTAAGCAGGCGGCTGATGTTTGTCATTTTCCATTCCGGAAACCGATTATAAAACACACGGCACTCCGTTCCATCAGCAAGCTTGATAATGAACTCGAACAACCCATCCTTATCATTGCTGCTCGCTTTGGTAACATTCGTAATATTCGGTCTGTAAGACATCTTCATCACCCATTATTTAAATTTTTTGTTTGTTAAATAGAACACACTGACATATACAGATACCTAGACATATTAAAGAATTTTAAGGGGGATGTCAACCAACGCAGTCTTAGTAGCCCTCTATTTGCAGTACTTTTTAATGATCTTGTCTCTTTTTAGCCATTATTGCCATGAAAGTCCTTGTCTACCCGTTCCTGGAGGTTTGACTATTCTCATTAATAGTGTACAATTAAATTGTAATAAATATATGTTCGGGAGGTATTATTTATGAGTATCTATGAGTTCGAAGCCAACACCCTTCGCGGGGAAGAGGAATCGTTATCCAAGTATAAAGACAAAGTACTTTTAGTCGTAAATACAGCCAGCAAATGCGGATTTACCCCTCAATATAAAGGTCTTCAAGAGGTGTACGAGAAATTTAAAGACCGCGGATTTGAAGTACTAGGCTTCCCCAGCAATCAGTTCGCCGGACAAGAGCCGGGTGAAGGTGAAGATATCGCCGAGTTCTGTGAGATTAATTACGGAGTAACCTTCCCTATGTATGAAAAGATTGATGTAAAAGGTGACGAAGCTCATCCTTTATTCAAGTACCTGTCTAAGGAAGCCCCTGGCATTCTGGGATCCAAAAGCATCAAGTGGAACTTCACTAAATTTCTGGTCGATCGCGAAGGACGCGTATTAAAGCGTTATTCACCACAAACAACTCCGGATCAGATTGAAGCCGACATTGCTAAATTACTGGATTAGATCATATTTTAAAAAGGATACTCTACCCCAACAGCTTTTAAATTGGTGGGTGAGTATCCTTTTTTTACGGACATATCTTAGATTAACTTACCACTTGGAATAAGACGGCGATTATAGCAAGAAAAGCAGGTAAGGCTTGAATATAAATGATGGATTTCTTGGCAGTCAAGCTCCCTACAATACCCGCGATTACTACACATCCCAGGAAAAATAATTGAATGTGCTGACCCACAGTTTCATTTGGATATACCAAACCCCAGATTAATCCGGCAGCAAGAAATCCATTATATAAGCCTTGATTAAAAGCCAGCGATTTGGTATCTTTAGCAACTTGTTCTGTCATCCCAAATGCCTTCATCCCTTTGGGTGTAGCCCACAGGAACATTTCTAAATAAACAATATAAATATGTATAGCTGCAACTAATCCAACCAGTATCATACTAAGTAACATTGAGCGTCCTCTCCCGGGTTTATATTTACTGTGATTATAGCACACGCCTTTTACATTCACCTCGAAGTGTGTTGGAGAAACATATCTAAAAAGGCTGTTCCTGGATCTTTTTCAAGATTCATAGAACAGCCCGTTAATAAATTAGATAAATTATTAGTGCATTACTTGTCCACCGGTTACATTAATGGCCTGGCCCGTCATATAAGCAGCCTTATCGGAGGCGTAAAAGATTACCGCGTTGGCGATATCATCATAAGTACAGCCACGCTTCAAAGGTACTTTGTCTGTATAGTATTGTTCTACCTCATTCTCAGCAATACCTAATTTCTTAGCATATTGAGGTAGGAGGCTCTGGAACATGGGCGAGCTCAGTAAATTCCCAGGCATGATTGCATTCACACGGATATTATGTTCGGCTAGATCAAGGGCAAGACTTTGGGTAAGACCTACCCCTCCGAATTTCGAAGCAGAGTAGCCCGAGTTATGTTTACTCCCAACCTTCCCGGATTTGGAGTTAATTTGAATAATATTGCCGCCGCCTTGTTCAATCATGATCTTGGATACTTCACGTGAGCACAGGAAATAACCGGTCAAGTTAACATCAATAGATGTGGTCCAATCTTTAAGACCGAAATCGGTGATTTTTATACTTTTGGCAAAACCCGCCACATAGACCAGCAGGTCGATCCTCCCAAAGGCTTCCACCGTTTGCCGTACCATTTCGGCCACTTCATCCTCCTGAGTTAAATCAACCCCAACCGCTAGCGCCTTTACGTTATGCTGTCCGCGAATGTCCGAGGCTACGCGTTCCGCATTCTCACAGATCAAATCAGCTACAATAATATCGTAACCCTCTACGGCTAAGCTGTGACTAAGCGCCTCCCCAAGACTTTGTCCTCCGCCAGCTATGATTGCTACTTTGTTTCCGCTCATATCCAAATCCCCTTTATAGTCTATTGTTTAAATATTTTAATTTCAGCGCCTTCTTCAGGCTTATGAAAATCTGTGTTCTCCAAATACAACGTTCCCGGTAATCCATCGCTTTCTCTACCGTCAAACTGCAGCGTAATATGTCCCAGTTGCTCCAGATTTTTGGCCACCTTGCTGCCGACAGACGTTATTTTATACTGGTGATTACCAAGCAGGAGGAAGTCCCCTTTGTTAATCTCGCCTTTTATTTCATTAATCGTAATCAGCAGACAATAATCCGCTACATCTGCTGGAGCGTTATCACCAAACAGCACAAATATTTTATCTTCAACAAAATCGTATACAGACTTCCCGATCTTCGTAATTTTGGTTTCATATATGGTTTGCATAGTATAGTCTCCTCCACTCTGCTCTCTGTTAAGTTATTGATATAATCCGAAACTGGCCAGCCAGGCAATAAATACCGTTGGAGCTCCAGTTAAAAAACGGGAATAAAGAACGGAGGGTACTCCTACTTCAACCGTCTCAACTTCAGCTTCCGCCAGCCCCAGTCCTACCGGTACAAAGTCCGCAGCAGCTTGAGAGTTAATTGCAAAGAGTGCTGGTAATGCCAAATGCGGCGGAATATTTCCCTTACCGATTTCGACCCCGATTAAGGTTCCGATAACCTGTGAAATAACTGCGCCCGGTCCCAAAAACGGTGAGAGCAATGGAAAGGAACAAATAAGTGAGATTAAGAGCAAGCCCGGCAGCGAACCTGCAAACGGGGATAGAACTTTTGCGATTACATCACCGATCCCGGAAGCGTTAATGACACCGATCAGCATAGCTACAAAAGCCATGAACGGGAGAATGGTTTTGATGACCGTCTCGATCGCATCCCGGCCCGCTTGATAAAACACACTGACAATGGATCCCATAAACATGCCGACCCGAGCCAGCAGTCCCTGCGGTTTTTGCTGTTCACTTATTTTTTTATTTGAGCTATACTTAGGTTGTATTTTTTGTTCTACATTGCTTTCTTGGACTTGGGCGGTATGGGGTGTTACAGCACCTTCATATCGTTCAATGTCCGATACTTTGACTCCGGATACATAGATATCTTCCGTAATATGTTTTGCTAACGGCCCGCTTTTGCCTGTAGGCAGAATATTAATGGTCAATATACCCTTCTGCGGGTATATCCCGCACCGTAGAGTCCCCCCGCAATCAATGATGACACATGCGATTTCGTTCTCAGGTACGCTCGTCTTGAATCCATCTACCAGCTCGGCTCCCGTAAGTTCCGCGATAGTATCCGCTATCTCCGGTCTTGTTCCTCCGGTAATGTAGACCACTTTATTCTTCTGCGCTGTAGGCGCAATGATTAAAGGACCGCCAAACCCGCCTGCCCCTGCTTTAATAACAACCGCACTATATGTTGCCATACCTTATCACACCTCCCTAAAAGTTTACTGTATCCTTAAGCTTTACTCCCTGTTGCTTCGATACATATGCAGTTGTAAAGTCAGTGACCCAGCCTCTAAAGAAATTGGTTACGATCCCTACTAGGAAGTAACGAAGTGCTAGCTCTGTGGTATCAAGTCCAAGTGTCGTGATGCCGGCTGCAATTCCAAGAAATACGAACAATTCTCCGGGATTAACATGCGGAAATAACCCGTTATGCGTATGGCAGGAATAGGAAGCCGCTGCATAGTAGCTCGGTTTATACTTCTCGGGCAGAAATCGTCCCAGGGAAAGAGTCATCGGGTTAGCCAAAATAAAGGTTCCGACAACTGGAAGAATAAAATATCGCGTTACGGGGTTCTTTCCTGATTTTTTCGCTACTCTCTCCACACGCTTTTCACCGACCAGATGAATCAGTGCATTCATGGCCACAAGCAGCATGATGAGAAGTGGAATGATTCCGTTCACCAGGCTCATGAACGTTTCTCCACCTTGGCGAAATAAGTTCATAAATCCAGATGCCAAGTTAACAAAGATATCCATATTGTTCACCTCAACTTTTTATTTTTTGGCGGGTATAAGCTTCTCCAGCCAGGTTTTCTTGATCTGTAACTCACCTCCTTTAGTGATAATGTCAAAGTTGCTTAAGGCATCCTTGATTGCGATTCTCGTTAGAGCATTGACCTGGGTTAGATCGCTTTCAGAAAGCTCGGGCAGAATCTTGCCTTCAAACCCCTTCATGTCTCTCACTCTTGAGAAAACGGTCACACCCTGCATCTTAACCGCTTTCAAAATCACATTGTCACGGTTTATAACAAACATCACGAGCGTTCCCGCTCTGAATTTGCCCGTTCTTTTCCCAATGGCCACACGACCCATGCTTCTAAGCTCGGCGTATCGCCTGTTGAAATTCCTGACCTGACCTAAGCCCAGCATACTTTGCAGAAGCCAGGACAATCCAACGAAAACTATTAAATAGATAGTCATCTGTCCCCCCCTTTCTAACGTACTGCTTGACCTTCAGCGAGTCGGATGATTTCCTCAGCAGTTTCCTCGGTAGTTACCAATGTGTTGATGTACTGACCTTTGATTGCAGCAAGGATTGCAGCAGCCTTCTCCTCAGATTCAGCGAGTGCAATAGTGTAACGTGTATTTTTCAGCCGCTCTAACGGTATTGCTATGGTTCGGTCCGTCAGTTCTGACTGGATGATTCTACCCTCGGAATCGTAAAAGCGGGAGCAAATATCGCCAATCGCACCATGTTGGTTCAGATCGTCTATTACTGTATCATCATAGAATCCAGTCCAAATCATATTGGAGTTGCTGATCTCGGCTCCGATACCAACGATGGCTACGGTCAACTGATCCCACAGTTCAGCTATCTTGCGGAAATAATTAGACTGCACGATATCGTCCCTTGTCTCCTTGCGCTCAACCACGGCCGCGGCGTCAATTAAATACGCATCTCCTCCAAAATCATTGGCGATACTGTAGACGATAGCGTTTACATGATACTTTGTATCCATCGTTCCGGGACCTCCGACAAGAGGAACAAAATGTGCCTGTCGCTGCGGACAGTCCGAAAATTCACCAATCAGGCTGCCCATCGTACTCCCCCAGGCAAAACCCACTATATCTCCGTCGATAATAATTTCTTTCATTAATGCAGCTCCGGCTTTGGCCACGGCTTTCTTTTTGGCCTCGGGTGTCAATTCCGCTTCGGATGCCGCGATAATGACCTTTTTCAACCCGAACATCTTCTCCATCCGACTCTCCAGTTCAACATTCCCCCCACCCTCGTCAATAATCTTGATCTGAACCACACCTTCATCCCTTGCTTTCTTCAGCAGTCGGCTTATGGAAGTTCTATAGATTCCCAGGCTCTTAGAGATTTCACTTTGTGTCATATCATTGAGGTAATACATATGGGCAATTTTAACTAGCAATCTTTTTTCTTCATCATTATTCATAGCCGTCTGGACTCCCTTCAAAAACTCTTTGCACATTTGTGCTTTTAATATATCTTTTGTGCATTTGATGGCTTTAGTATAAGCTTTACCGCTAACCTAGTCAATATAAAAAAACCTGTTGTTTAATTATTTTTTCAAGCTGTAGGTAAACAAAAAAAGAGATGATCCATCAAGCATAACCGTTCTGCTCAATGAATAATCTCTTTAATTGTTTGATGCGGTAGAGAGGACTCGAACCTCCACGTGATGAATTTCGGTTAGCTTGCATTCCCCGTAGGTGATAGGACGATAGGTTTAAATAATGCCAGTCTAGTCTCAGTCTATTAACAATCCATTTTATACTGTATTGGATATATGAGAGATCCTTCACTCTTTGTTATATTGGTCATTGAAACCGCTTACTAAATTTAGGGAAGGAGCTGTTTAACTGCTAACAACCGGAGATACCAGTCTTTTACAAGTGGGAGATGATCGAGTTTGAAATTGCGAAAAATACTATTGTTGGGGATCGTGACGTTGCTTTTATTCCCTGCGCAGACTTTTGCTTTCAGCAATCCTTTGAGCATAAGTAATTCATGGAAATGGGTCAACAGTGATCTTTATGGCGAAGGCGATCCCTATATCCTTAAATTCAACGGTACTTATTACCTGTATGTCAGTACCGTTGACGATCAGACAGGGATTAAGGTCTGGTCATCGGCCGATCTTGTCAATTGGACTTACCAGGGACTCTGCGCCACTGATCCCATTACAAAGGCAGCCTATGCGCCGGAAGTATTCTACCATGTCGATGGAAATTTCTATATGTACACATCTCCGGCGGGCGGGGGCCACTATGTATTAAAAAGCTCCAGTCCTCTGGGGCCTTTTATTCCGGTGACAGGAAATGTGGGCATGGGGATTGACGGCTCCGTATTTGTTGACGATAACGGCCAATGGTACTTCTATTCGACGGGAACTGACCAGATCACAATCCGGCCTATGAGCAGCCCAACCAGTTTTGGTGCGGCTGTTTCAAGCGGGCTGTCAATGACCGGATGGACGGAGGGACCTACAGTAATAAAACGGGGCGGCAAATATTTCATAACCTACACCGGCAACCATGTCTGGAGCACGGCTTACCGGGTAGATTATGCCGTCAGCTCCTCACCTGCGGCAAATTATATTCCCGCTGCTGGTCAGAATCCTGTATTAATTGATACGGAAGGGTCCAATGTCGGGCTGGGCCATAATAGTATCGTGCGCGGTCCGGACCTTGATTCCGATTATATGGTGTACCACAGCCATGCGCATCAGGGGAATATCAGCTATCCCGGGCGCAAAATCAATTTTGAGCGGATCGTCTGGAATGGTGACCGGATGACGGTGCTTGGACCAACGACTGCCTCCCAGCCTAATCCCGATTTACCCGACTTTTCCGACCGGTTCAACCGCACTGGAATCAGCACCTCATGGAGCAATATAGGCGGCGGAACCTGGGGCATTTACAATCAGGAGCTCATGTGGCAGGATACAATCGGCAGCACGGCATGGTACCGGCAGATAACTGCAGCCTCGACAGGCTCCGATTACACAGCAGAATTTAACACCAAGCAAATGAAACAAGGAACGAGCGCCAATCCGCTGTATGGAGCCGTGTTCTCTTATACCAACGAGTCCAACTATGGTCTTGCCGTGTTAAACCGTAATTTGAACCGGCTGGAAACGCAATATGTCGTAGGCGGAGTAAGCCAAGGCTGGCAGTATGCCTCATTGCCGGGCGGATTTGACTATACGAAATGGCATCAGATCCGGATAGAAAAATCTGGTGCTGGCTTTACTGTCTATGTCGACGGCATGAAGAAACAGACACGGTCAGTCCAAGGACTTGGCGGCGGCAAGGTTGGCTACACCACTTCCGATGTCCATGCTGATTTCGGTTATGTCGCCTTCAGCAATAAAGTAGGCGGTAGCAGCGCTTGGAACGCCTACAAGCCCGCGCCCGGAACCATAGAAGCCGTACATTATATTAATGGGGCTGAAGGAATGGCCTATCATGATCTCAGTACCGGAAATATAGGCGGGACCTATCGTGCCGGCGAAGTGGATATCAGGCTATCAACGGCTGAGGGCAAGCATGTGGTCGGTTGGAATCAGCCCGGTGAATGGATGAAATACAGAATCAACGTAGCCGAGTCCGGAATGTACGATCTGGATGTCCGGGCGGCAACCACGTTCTCAAACGCCAAGTTCCGTATCTGGGACGGGACACAAGACCTTACCGGGGTGGTGAGCTTGAAGAATACGGGAGATTGGGAGAATTGGCAGACAACAAGTAAGAAGGGCATTTTTCTAACCGCCGGCAATCACGAATTGCGGTTTGAAATTGCGGAGGGCGAGTTTGATTTCAGCAGCATGGCCTTTTCGCGCAGTGAGACCGTCAGTCCTCTTCTTGATGATTTCAACGACGGCAATGATAACGGCTGGACGCGGTTTGAAGGCAATTGGTCGGTAACGGGAGGCCAATACGCAGCAACCGCTGCCGCTTCTTTCGCCAAAACAACCATTGGCAATGACCGCTGGTCTGATTACACTGTCGAAACGGATATTAGGCAGCTAACAACCTCGGGAGATTCGGGTATCCTTGTACGGGTCAATAATCCGTCAAACGGGAAGGTACTGGCCAACAACTCCGATTATTTGCAGGGTTATTACGCATTTATTAAACCGGATGGCGTATCTCTCGGCAAAATGAATTACGGCTACACAGCTTTGGCCAATACAACTGCCACGCTGCCGGTGAACACGGCGCATCATATGAAGGTTGTCGTAAACGGAACGAATATCAAAGTCTTTGTCGGAGATATGACGGTGCCTAAAATCGACTACAACGATAACAGTGCCAATCCGTTTACCCATGGCAAAGCAGGGCTACGCATCATGGACAACAACACCCAGTTTGATAATTTCCAGGTTTATCCCTGAGCAATAACAAGAGGATCTGTCCTAATGCCAAATTTTAAAGCAGCAATTCTCCTATTAACAGGACAATTGCTGCTTTGCCGTTTCTGCCGGAAAGTCGGACATTTAGAGCTTTCACAAAAAACAAATGACCCACTAAAAGATCACTTTCTTCGAAGTGTCTTTCTTGTGAGTCAAAATTTGATCATAGCTGCCTAAGCACGCCCCTCCTCCTTTCTTTCCCGCAATCCCTTTCCTCAAAAGTTCTTGGCATAGGTCCCTATTTCACATTTGCTCCACCGGTCAAAAACCGCATAAGCGATTCACCGGCGACAAATGTCCCTTTGCCCTGGATACGGATCAGAGTTCCATCATCGGCCAAACCCGCCAAAGCATTCTTGACGGTAATCAGGCTGACATAAAACCTCTCAGCCAGTTCCTTCTCTGATGGAATCCTGTCTCCGGGCCTCAAGTTCCCAAGTTCGATCTGCCGCTTGATTTGATACTGTATCTCGCGATATAGCGGAAGCCCCTTCTTCATCCATCATCACCATTTTCTGATTATGTCATGAAGCGATATGCCCCACAGGTTGCGGCGGCTGATTACTCCTAGTGCAGAACTCGGCCTCCGCCGCCGTAAACCCGATAGGAATACGGATGCGAAGACCGCTGGATTCGATACCTTTTTTGACTGGCAGCACTGCCTACTTCAGATTAATTTCCCTGATGACTTCAATCGGAACCTTCGGCTTGCGGTCTTCGGTCAACAACCCGTTAACCTCTTGCTGCACATCGGTAACCTGTGTATAGCAGTAACCAGCAATGTAAGGAGTCGCTTTAATCGCTTGAGTGATACTCCGGAAGCGTTCAATGAATGCGTCCTCAGACTTCACCTGGTCTCCGTACCCCCAGCCGCTTTCGGTCTGAAAGGCAATACCGCCGAACTCACTTACTATAATCGGTTGCCCCGTGTAGCTGTATCCTTCCGCAAAGGCGTATTTCGAGTTGTTAAATGCGATCCTGTTGTTTACAATCGCATCTTTGTCTTGGTAACGCTTGAGAAATTCTTCCCCGCTCTCCACATAGTCATGCAGTGTCAAAATATCCGAAATGGTATGCTCCCAACCGTCATTGGTCACAACCGGACGGTATGGGTCCATCGCTTTGGTCAGATGATAGATCGATTCCGTGAAGCGCTGCTGATGGACATCATGAGCGATCGTGGAGATTCCCCATGATTCATTGAATGGAACCCAAGTAATAATGCATGGGTGGTTATATTGCTGGGGCACCACTTCCATCCACTCCCTCGTAAAGCGGACAACCGCCTGGTCATTGAACTCGAATGCGGCAGCCATTTCCGACCAGACCAGCATTCCCTTCACATCGCACCAATACAAAAAGCGGGAATCTTCCACCTTCATGTGCTTACGCACACCGTTATAGCCCATGGCGAAGATTTTATCGATATCTTCGATCAGAGCCTCTTCGGACGGAGGGGTCAGATGGCTTTCAGGCCAATACCCCTGATCCAGAATCAGCTTTTGATAGAGGGGGGCGTTATTGAGTAATATCTGCCCATTTTCGATTGATATTTTCCGCATACCAAAATAAGAATGCACCTTGTCAACCTGCTTCCCGTCCTGGCACAGCACAAACTCCACATCGAATAAATTCGGGTTCTGCGGTGACCACAGGCACTGCTTCCATGGACCGCCCGCTTCGTGAAACAAATTTACTTCAACCGTAATCCAGGACCTGTCGGCGGACAAGCCGAGCTGTTTTATCTTCTGTCCTTTCAGCGTAATCAGGGTTTCCAGCTTTAAGCCGTCCCTTCCCTCTACACCGGTCAGCTGAAAGTCAAAACGGATCATATGACGGTCAATATCCGGTGTCATTTTCACTGCATCAATCCGAACTTCATTAACATATTCAATCCACACACTTTTCCAGATTCCGGTAGTTTGCACATAAAAACACTCGAAATTATCATGAACCCATCGTTGCTTACCCCGGGGCTGCGTACAGCTCTGGCTGTCCTCGACTTCCAGGACCAGACTGTTCTCCCCGCCGTAAGTAAGATAAGGGGTAATGTCAAATGAAAATGCTGCATATCCGCCCTCATGCTCACCGACAAAGGTTCCGTTCACCCAGCATTTCGCTTTGTAGTCGACGCCCTGAAAATGTAGAATAGCCCGTTTGCCGGCTGCTTCCTGTGGAATAGCTAAACTTTTGCGGTACCATACTCGGGGATGAAACTCCTGAACCCCGATACCGCTTGCCTTGGTTTCATATGTGAAAGGAACTCTAATTTTTTGTCCTGCAGGAAAATGCATATGCCACCGTTCTGCTTCTCCAGCATTTTCATCATCGAAGCTGAAGTCCCACTCTCCGTTTAAATCAAGCCATTCCTCGCGAACAAATTGTGGACGCGGATAATCTTTTCTGTAAGCTTGTGTTACCATTTAGTATGCACCTGTCCTCTCTCAATCTCTATTTTTACATGGTCATTTTGTTCCGGCAGACCTCACTGTGGGCCTAAGGACTTTATTTCAACCCGATCGAACCGTGATGCGGTTTCTCCCGTTTTCAATCCGGCTTTCCCTTGCAGCCAAGGCTCTTCACCCCGATCATCAAAAGTCAGGACCGGTTCATCTCCGCCTTCCATATAGACTGCAATATGAGTACCTTCGGCCACCACCTTCATATGCACCCATTCGCCCTCCGGCGGCACTGCATAAGGTACATCCGCAAGCGGTTCCGTATTGTAATTGTGTTTGACCAGATGGATGCGCTGCCCTTTGAGATAAATAGAATAGCCCCGCAGAAAATCATCCCTGTTCTGATTTAGCTCCAATCCGTTTGCCGGTTCGGTTGCTCTAACAACAATGCCAGCTTGGCCGCCTTCCTCCGGGACGGTCAGATCGGCTTCTACCGAATAATCTGTCCACCCGTAGTCGCCGTACAATATTTTTCCGGGTTGCAGCGACGAGGCAGAGAGTTGTCCGTTTTTAACCGACCAATCTCCCTCATAACGGGACCAGCCAAACACATTCCCGTCTTCAAAATCATCCGAGGCCGGTTCTAGCGGTGTATACAACCCCGCCTTGATCCAGTCCAAATCCATCGAGCCTTCTTCAATCTCCAGCTTCCATTTGCGGAGACCGCTCTCTAAATCCACTCCGTGGACCGATACCGTCCTCCACGCTCCATTCTGTCCGGTGGAGGTGGAAGCCTCCTCTTCAAAAGAGACGATCTCTTTGCCGCCGTCCAGCAGTCTCCCCATAACTCCGTCCTCACCTGGGGCAAGGCGCAGGCGAAGACTGTAACCGCCGCTATCCGCCAGATTGACCCGATAGCCAAGCGTAGTTCCCGCGCCAAGGCCCGCGAGCGTATAACCCCCCCCGCCGTCCGGCTTCAGAGTTATCGCTTCCGTATCCGTCTGTACATCCATTGGTGCATAATGAACGGCGTCGATCACGCCGGGCAGTGGAGCATAAGCTTTCTGTACGCCGCTGCCGTCCACTTCATTGCTAAACGCCATATATCCGTAGCGAGCTTTGGCCTCCACAGCGGCATAACCAATCCGGCCACCGCCTGCGGGCATTGGAAGCTTCAGTTGGAGGAGCTGCATCTCCTGGACATAGATTCGAACATTGTCTCCCTGAACTTCGAGCCGTAGATTCTGCATCTGTCCGATATTTAAATTCCCCGGCAGCACCGCCGATTCTGTTGTCTCAATCTTGCCGTCACGGTGAATCACTGCCCGGATTTCTCCTGCCGCCCGATCTAGCAGAACGGTTCCATAGTTAGCTTTGTCCTTATAAGAAAATACAGCGCCCGCCGATTCACCATCGTTGACTTGAACATGGAATTCAGCCGTGTAATTTCCTTGCGTTTGCGGCTTGGCCAGTAGGAATGCGCCTTCATGTTTCCCACCTTCCGCCTCTGCCAGCAACCCTTCACCTGGATTTACAGACCATTTTCCGCTTCCTGTAGACTCCCAATCCCTCAGGGCTCCATCGCTTCCAAATCGTTCGGCGAAAGCCGGCATGGCTGGCACAGGCTGAGGGCCTGTTAATGGTCCCCAAACGCTAAAGCGTTCCCCGTTCCAGACGATCCGGTCTATGTTCATGTGTCTCAGCGGTCCGACTACACCATGACCCTCCAGGTTGTGGTAGATCATATATTGCGCATCCAAATCAGGACCACGTACAACAGAATTGTGGCCGACGCCTACAGAAGCTCCCTCGGTACCCAGCAGCAGTGGATTATTGGCGAACCCGGCAAAGTTCCCAAGCGGGGAATCGCTCATGGCGGCGTCCACCCGGTAGCCATTGCTGAACACATGATTGCCGGTATAGGTCATATAATATTTGCCTCCGCGTTTAAACACCGTCGGTCCCTCGGTCCAGCCGCCCATATAGGCCTGGCTTTGGTACTCTTCTTCCCCCAGGGTCAATGGATCGGTCATAGCTGCAGCCTGAATCCCCAGCGTTCCTGCATAATAAAAGTACCACTTGCCGTCATCATCCACGAAAGTGGAGCCGTCAATTGTCCGACCGAAGTTGCCGGTCACAACCTTAAACGGACCGGTTGGGCTATCGCTTTCCAGAGCATAATGCCCCTGTCCGGCGGGCGAGGTATACATGTAGAACTTGCCATTCCAATACCTTACTTCAGGAGCATAGGCCCCAGTGGTTACCGGATCTTCCGTACATAATCCTTCATAGGACCAATCCACCAGATTCTGCGATCGCCATACCTTTACGCCTGCATCCGTATCCCGTGTGCTGACATACAGATAATATTCTCCGTTATAGGCGAACACGAAGGGATCGCCAAGCCCGTAATCACCCCATTCGTCTGCCAAAGCTATGGGATTCGTATACATTTTCTGTTGGGGTTCGGGCGCTTCCGGAATATCCGGGCTGCAGCCGCTCCCTCCAAGCACAAACAAAAACAACAAAATACCAGTCCGCCATTGTTTACCCACTTTATTTCACTCCCCGTAAGAAGAACATCCGTTTTGCTTCGTTTCTCACGTCACCTTGCAGCCTGTTCCTTGACCGGCCTCTCTTCTTCTTGCACGCTGGCAGCAGTCTGCCCCTCTGCAGCAGAGTCCGCCCGGAACTTGGGCGTTACAGTGATAATCCATATACCGAAACCGGTCACTGCCAGAATAGCCGCTGTCATCCCCAATGCGCCAAGCGCTCCTACCCTAAAGTTATAAGGCTGCTGGTTGCCTTTCAGAGCAAAAATAAGCATGTTGCTCATCACCAGAAACCAAAGCACATTGCTGCCCATCATCTCCACGGGTTTGAGCAGACGCGGATAGCGCTGTAGTAAACGGGACAGCAGATACATTCCATAGAGCAGTAAGGCAGGTCCCATGATCCACCCGATGGAAGGCGGGAACCTCTCTGGCAGCCGTTCGCTTCCAAGCAGCCATTTGAGCACGAACATGCCAGAAGCCGTAGCTGCTCCCGTAAATACACGACCATCCCAGACGATCCGGTGCCGGGCGAAAAGCATGCCTGTTAAGTAATAAGGAAAATATTGAACAATCGGAAACGATGCGAAATCACGCGTACCGATCAACGGCCCCAGCTTAATGTTATGGATGGAGGCGTAGGGAATAAACGTCGTCGCAAGCAGCAGGCCCGCCACCGCAAACCCCAGCCGTTTGCGCTCCACAAGCCATTTGAGAGGAACGAACAACACAAGCCCGGCCAACATCAAATAGGTGAAGGAGAGCAGAAATTCGGACCAGCCCGGCATCTCCTCAATCCACAGAATCGGACGGATGCTCTCCCAGGCCAGCAGCCTGCCGTCGATAAACAGGCGGTACGCGATTCCTGACAGATAAAAGGCAGCCAGCGTTTTGGATGCAGCCAGCAGCATACGTGTTGTCGCCTGCCGAAAGGACTTGGTATAGTAGGCCAATTGAGAAACATAACCGAAACTAAAGACAATACCCGAGAATGTAATCAAATTAATTAGGTCGATCCAGCGCTGTCCGACAGGGTACACCTGCTGGTCGCTGAAGAATTGCAGACTGTGGCAATAGACCATGCCGATAACCAGCAACCCTTTGAACAGGTCGATGGCCCGTTCACGTTTTTTATATCCTACAACACTCATCCTTTAATTCCCGACATGCTGATCCCTTTGACGATTTGCCGTTCAAAGGTAACAAACAAAATGATGATTGGAATCGAAGCAATAGCGTTGATAACCATCGGTTTCACGTAATCTTCCGAATATTGGCTCATTAGTGTAGGAATCCCCATCGGCAGCGTGAATAAATTATCATCGGTTATCGAAAGGAACGGCCACAAAAAGTTATTCCACGAACCGATAAAAGTAAGGATTGCCATAGAGGCCAGGGCCGGACGGGTGAGCGGCAGTACAATGCGGAAAAAAATCCGCCATGTTCCCCCGCCGTCAATCTGAACACTTTCCAGCAAATCGTTCGGAATACCGTCGAAGAAACTTTTGAGTACGATTACCGCCACTGGTGAAGCAAGTGCAGGAATAATCAGACCCTGGTATGAATTCAGTAGATCCATATCCTTTGCCACTTGATACAAGGGAATAATTGTAGCTTCTCCGGGAATAAGCAGACCGGCAAGCACAACAAAAAACATAAAAGTGCGGTAACGGAACGGGATTTTTGACAAAGCGAAGCCGGCCAGAGCCGCTACGCTCACTGTCAGAACCATAACCAGCACGGCCACCAGCAAACTATTGCCTATCCAGGCTGTGAGCTTCGTACCGGTGAGTATCTCCTTATAGACATCCAATGAATACGGGGGCTTAAACCAGTCCAGAACGGTGATGATTTTCATACCTTCTTCTTTGATGGATACAACCAGCATCCATACCAGCGGTGCCGCGAACAAAAAAGCCATACATGCCGATATTAAACGATATAGCCATTTCATCGATCTTCCGCCCCTTTCCGGTTATTGACCCAGTACTGCAGCGCTGAAAGCACTAGCAGAATAACGAACAGCAGATAGGACATCGTCGCCGCATAGCCAAGATTGTTCTTTCTGAAGCCCGTCTGGTAGATCAGTTGAATGATCGGCCGAGTTTGATCCAGCGGTCCGCCCCCGGTAATAATATAAATTTGCATAAATACCTTGAAGGAAGCGATAATTTGCAGCATCATAATTGTTTTGGTAATTGGAGTTAAATACGGAAGTGTGATTCTCCAGAATATTTGGTTGTCATTCGCACCATCCAACTTAGCCGCTTCATAAATTTCATCCGGAATTTCTTGAATAGCTGACAAATGCAAAATAAAATTAAAGCCAACCGTCCACCATAACGTGATTAACGTGATTACAATCCAAGCCAGACTTCTTTCGGTTAGCCAAAATATTTCCTTGTCCCCGGGCAGCATTTGAATCAGATGCAAGATGGAATTCACCAATCCAGTGTACGGTTGGAACACGAACAGCCCCAGATAAGAAGCAACCGCCACAGAAAGAACACTGGGTATAAAAAAGATACTACGATAGAACTTCTGCAGCACCGATTGGCGGTTGGCAATCAAAGCCAATGAAATCGAAAGCACAATCATGGTTGGTGTCGTAAGAACAACGAAAATGGCTGAATGCCATAATGCCTCCCATACCTCTCGATCCTGCAAAACCTGCCGGTAATTATCCAAGCCGATAAAATCCATCTTTTTGATAAGCGTCCATTTGTAAAAGGTCATTTCGACGCCCTTGATCATGGGCCATATGGTAAATAAAACATATACCACCAGAAACGGAAGCAGGAACATCAGCGCCTGTACGTCCGCTCTCATTTTTTTCATTCTCATTCATCTTCCACCCTCTTTATAATCTGCGCACAAGCCTGCGGTACCACTCGCAGGCTTGCTACAGACCGTTTAGAATCTATTCGTCCAACGTTTTTTGAACATCCTTCTGCATTTTATCCATTGCTTCAGCCGGAGTCATCTTATTGGCCCAGACCTCATTCAAAAACTTAAAGGAGACGTTGTCACGAATTTGCGCCGTTTTGACGGATGGTTTGTTAAACTTAACCGTACTTGCTACGGAAGCATAGTCGCTGCGGTAAGGCATATCCTTAAATTCCTGTTTCTCTAAAACCGATGGCTTGGATGGAATATGGCCTGCTTTGGCCCAAATTTGTCCATTGTCGGCAACCCAGTTCGCAAAAGTAATCGCTGCTTTACGCTTAGCAGAATCTTCTTTCTTCGGAGTTGGCAATATAATAGTATGAGAATCGCCCCATGTGGCTTCCTGATCGTAGATTTTAGGGATTGGCATTGCACCAAATTCAAAGTCCTTGGTAGATTCCCAGGTTCCCGTTGCCCATACGCCGGTCATCATGATGGCTGCAGTTCCACTTTGGAAATTTTTATAAAAGTCCGGATCGTTTTTCTTGATATACCCCTCGGTAAACAGCTTTTGGATATAATCCGCAGCTTGTATGCCTTTCTCCATGTCGATATCCGCGGTGGTTAAATCATCGGAAATCAGATCGTTGCCCCCAAGCTGCGAATACAAGGCCCACCAGAGACGATAAGGGTCGTCATTGGCATTGGCTAGCGCAAATGGGGTAACCTTGGCCGGGAGCTTCTCTTTCAGGGTTTTGAGGAAATTAAGGAAGCCATCGGCCGATTGCTCCATAACCGGTTTGCCGTCATCACCAAGCAGACCAGCCTCTTTCAACAATTTAACATTGTAGTACATAATAAAAGGATGCGTATCAATCGGCACCGCATAATGCTTGCCATCTACGACCGTAGCATCTAAAAGGTTCTGGTTAAATGTATTCCAGTCCACGCCCGCATCGGTAGCCACAGTATCAAGGTCTGTCACCACGCCCTGATTAATCAAATCCGGCAGGCGGGAGCTATGAGAAATACCGATGTCTGGTCCATTACCGTTTCCGACAGCCGTGATCAGTTTAGTGTAATACTCTCCCCAAGCCAGCTTTGTATTCTTCACTTGAATATCGGAATGTGTTTTATTGAATTCATCAACCAGCGATTGCATATTGGCTCCGTCTCCGCCGTCAAACATGGTCCAGAAAGACAAACTCACCTTTTCGCCGCTGCTGTCTCCGGAAGCGCTTTCTTCACTGCCCACGCCTGCAGCATTATTGTTGCCATTAGCTTTATTCCCGCTGTTACCGTTGCCTCCACAAGCGCTCAACACCATCGAGAATGAAAGCAGTAATGTCATGGCCGTAACTCCGATACTTCTCTTTTTCATGCATTTCTCCCCTTTTAAATTGAATTAAAAGATACAAAACAGTAATTTCACTTTGTTTCACAATTTATGTATCTTTAAATTGATTATAATTTCGCAAAAGCATAATGTCAACGTTTTCAAACGTTATTATTGTAATTAAAATAAAATAAAGCCGTTTGTTACACTTTTTATGTAACAAACGGCTTTATTTTTCGTCTTCAACGGGAATAAAGTTCACTTTCATTATGATATTCTGCTCATGATCTCCAAACTGCCGGCCGAACAAATTAACCCCGCCCTGGTGGACAGCTCCCGGTTTAATACCGATCCTCAACCGGACTTTGTGGCTTTGCATCAGATTCAGAAGGCCCAGATTGACCTCCGACACTTTTACCATGTCCAGCGTTGTCTTTTCATTATCCACCCGCCAGGTTTTCAGCAGGCCATACTGGGTTGACCAATCGTACCACCACTCCGGATTCAACTTGCCTCTTCGGTCCCCGAAATCCCCCGGACTAGTCCACATCCCAATCTCCACACCGTTAATCCACACTGAAATATCGGAAGGCCAATTATTATCGTAGTTCGGAGCCTCGGAACACATCTCCATCGACAATTCAAGCGACTCAATCCGCGATCCGGCAGGAACCTCGAGCGGCAGCAAATATTCCATATACCCTTTGCGGAACCATATAATCTGCGCACTGATATGCTTAGGATGATAAAAACTGGCGGGTTCATCCTCACGAATAAGCATCCCCTCGGAATTGGCCATTCCGCAGGTCGGTGAGACATCGCAATCGCTGTAATGACCGATCGGCATCTCCACTTCATAGACGCGAAACTCCTCCTTGAGCACCGCCTTTTCAATATTCAATGCAAAGTGGATGTCGTCATAATTACGGCTGCACACCTTCATCGCACCACGCGACGCGGGAAGCAGCTCTGTATTGATCAGCTTCGCCGCTTCCAGTACCTTAATATTGTTGGCAACCGTCGATACGGGAAGCTTGAGCAATGCCGCAATTTCAATTACGTTCAGTTGTTTGGTTATTAATAACTGAAGAATATCAACTCGTGACCGTGTGGATAAAGCATGTGCCACCACAACCAATTTCTCGGGATCATTAAAACTAAGCTCCAGCACAGATTTGCACTCCTCTTAAAAAGTAATTAATCATTAATATTACAATAATCTTACTTTTAATAGACAAAAAAATCAATATCCTTGTATTAAATTATATTCATTGAAATTTATCGACTTGAATCCTCAAAACCTCGGAACTCGTAATTCGTCAACTAGGTTATATAGAAAAACAAAGGTAGCCATTCGATGAAAATAAAGAAAGCAAAAAACCCTTGAATCATCAAGGGTTTTTTGCTTTTAAAAATGTTATGCGGTAGAGAGGACTCGAACCTCCACGGGTATACACCCACTACCCCCTCAAGATAGCGTGTCTGCCATTCCACCACTACCGCGCGGTGAGTAAAGACGTAAAAATTGTTTGAGGCCAACATTCATAATTATAAAACTACTGCGACTAAAAGTAAAGATGCAGATTTAGGAATTGTCATCCGCCGATTTAAGCTTACGGTACTCGGTAAAGGCAATGTATTCCTTAATAAATTCCTTCTCACTCGGGAGAAGTTCATCCGTTTGGCAATCCAGTTGCCGTATTTGCTCAAAAAAATAATCCTCTGCACTTTCGCGAACGATTTCGGGGGCATTTTTGCCCAGGATGAGCCAATCCAGACTAACATGAAAAAAAGCTCCAATCTCAATCAGCTTATGGGTTCCCGGGGTAGACTTTCCTCTTTTCCAATCCCCCATGTTGCCTGTACTGATATTTAACTGCTCACAAAATGACTTCTTGGTAAGTCCCTTTTGCTTGATCAAATACTCTATACGTTCGTATATGGACTGCATTCACAAAACCGCCTTCCAAACTCATAAAAATACTTATTTAAGGTATATTTTATTGAAATATGACGCAAAAAAGTATATAATTAACTAATACTATGTCTTACTTCATTATATCATAGGGCTGGAAAGTCGATAAGAGGTGAGTTCGTTGAATAGTAAAAGTCCCATAACCCCCTATGGC
The DNA here is from genome assembly GCF_000757885.1 of Paenibacillus wynnii. Lineage (NCBI taxonomy): Bacteria > Bacillati > Bacillota > Bacilli > Caryophanales > Paenibacillaceae > Paenibacillus > Paenibacillus wynnii. Next base: position 840,315 of record NZ_JQCR01000002.1, read on the forward strand.
TGGGCCATTAAACAACGCCTTACAGAAATGTGTGTGAACCAGAAGGATTTCTGTCAGATCCACGGAATCCCGCCCTATCGTCTCTCTAATCTGATTCACGGAACACGCAAAGCCGAACGGTTTCGGCGGCAGATCGAGAAACTGCTTAACCTGCCACTGTCCTAAGCCTTCCATCCTGAAGATCTCAAGGAGCGATAACCTTTGTCAGAAAGCGTATTATCTTCTATCACGCATTCACTTGAAGCTCTACCACACTATACATGGGTTATCGACAGATATGGAGTGATTCAGTTTGTAAGCAGCAGTTGGATTGCGTACAGTAAGGAACACGGTTTATTCCCGCGCAAGGAATGTGTCGGGGCAAATTGCCATGAGCTATTTAGGGAATTCATCACCGACCCTATTCACAGGTTAACGTTGCTAGATTCCTTACAGAGCATTTTTCAAGGTGAACGCCTGGTATTCAGCACTAAATTCACTGTAAGTACCTTTAAGAAGGGCGGTAGATCGTTAGAGTTGGAAGCCTTTCCTCTCATGACAGACCTGACTTCGGCAAACTGCAACCTTATCATCTCATTGAAGGATCTAGGCCCCGTTATAAAAGAACGTAATATACAGCCATCCAGAATCTTTCGCTCCATACACAAGCCTCCGTACAAGCTTCGACTCATCCCCATCTGTGCCTCTTGTAAATCGATTCGCAACGATAAAGAGGAGTGGCTCAGGATTGAGCAGTATTTGCAGCAGAAGCTGTCTTTGCAGTTCACACACGATATCTGCCCGGATTGTATACGGCAGCTCTATCCCCAATATGCTGGGGCTTTGAAGAACATTAATGAGAATTAAAAAAAGGTAAGGTACCCTCTGCTAAGCAAAGGATTCCTTACCTCTTCGTGTAATGCGGTAGAGAGGACTCGAACCTCCACGAGCATACGCTCACTACCCCCTCAAGATAGCGTGTCTGCCATTCCACCACTACCGCATATGGTGACCCGTATGGGATTCGAACCCATGTTACCTCCGTGAAAGGGAGGTGTCTTAACCCCTTGACCAACGGGCCATACACTATGAAAATATGTTCTTTTCACAACAAAAATGAGTATATCAAACCTTGTATAAACTTGCAAGCATAATTTTTTAATTAGCTTTTCAGCACATCCATCCCATCAGCGAATTCATAGCCAAGGCTCTCTGCAACCGCCAGATTCGTAACGTGTCCAGCAGCTACATTTATCCCCCGGAACAGCGAAGCATTCTGTACGGATGCTTTTACAATACCAAGATTAGCAATTAGCAGCGCATATGGCATAGTTACATTGGTGAGTGCAAGGGCCGAAGTACGGGCTACCGCTCCTGGCATATTAGCAACAGCATAGTGTATAACACCATGCTTCACATAAGTAGGATTCGCATGAGTTGTAATTCTATCAATCGTCTCAATCGAACCTCCTTGGTCAATAGCTACGTCGACAATAACAGACCCTTCTGCCATCTGCTGAACCATGTACTCTTTCACTAACTTAGGCGCACGAGCTCCCGGAATCAGTACTGCACCTATAAGCAGATCTGCCTTCCGCACCGCTTGTTCAATGTGGTAGGAGTCCGACATAATTGTGATTACGCGTCCGCCGAAAATATCATCCAATTCACGCAAGCGGCTTGCCTTCGAATCCAATACGGTAACCTGCGCGCCCATACCAAGGGCAATTTTGGCTGCATTTGTCCCTACAATTCCTCCGCCAACGATTACCACCTCAGCCGGTCTTACACCGGGGACTCCGCCTAGTAAAATACCTTTGCCGCCATGCGGCTTCTCAAGCAACTGGGCTCCAATCTGTACAGCCATACGCCCTGCAACTTCACTCATTGGGATAAGGAGCGGCAAAGAGCCGTCTTCCAGCTGAATCGTTTCGTATCCAACCGCTGTAACTCCACTGTCTACTAATGCCTTCGTAAGTCCGGCTTCGGGAGCCAGATGTAAATAAGTAAACAAAATCAGACCTTGGCGGAAATACCCATACTCCTCAGGCAGCGGCTCCTTCACCTTCATGATCATCTCTGATTGTGCCCACACTTCAGAAGCTGAAAAACTAAGATCTGCACCCTTCTCAAGGTACTCTATATCTTCAAAGCCAGCTCCTGCACCCGCGGATGGTTCGACTAGCACTATATGACCTGCTTTTTTCAACGCTTCTACTCCGGCTGGTGTAATCGCAACACGATTTTCGTTGTTTTTGATTTCTTTGGGTACGCCAACAATCATCTTAACCCCTCCTCCAAAGTTTACACACAACATCCTTCATTAGAAGTATTTCCAATTCCAGCATAAGACAAAATGACCCCGGAAGCACTAGGCTCCCGGAGCTACAATACACAGTATGTCAGAAAGTTTATTTTAAGGATTTACTTTAGCTTCAAAGGTTTGCTTACCTTCAACAAATTTCAGAACGACTGCCGCTTTAACAGGGTCATGAGTTTCGTTCATTGTAATTTTACCTGTTGCCAACTGAAGATCCTTAGTCGCTGCCAACGCATCTTTCAACTTGGTTGCATCTGTGGAGCCTGCACGAGTGATTGCATCAGCTACCAGCTTCACAGCATCATAACCCAGTGCAGCCATTCCGTCCGGTACAAGATCGCCATTCGCTGCCTTAAAGGCATCTACGAACGATTTAACTTCAGGAGCGCTGTCTTCTGGTGAATAGTGATTGGACATGAACGTGTTATCGAGAGCTGCTGCACCGGCAATTTCAGCCAGCTGCGGAGAATCCCAGCCATCGCCACCCATGAATGGAACGGTAATACCCATTTCACGAGCCTGTTTCAAGATTTTACCTACTTCTTCATAATATCCAGGAAGATAAATAACGTCCGGTTTAGCTTCTTTAATGCGAGTCAATACAGCTTTGAAGTCGGAGTCTTTTTGTTGGTAGGACTCTTCACTCAAGATCGTACCGCCGCTTTTAGTGAAAGTCTCTTTGAAGAATTTTTGCAATCCTTTAGAGTAGTCACTGGAAGTATCGGTATAGATAACTGCTGTTTTTGCTTTCAGTGTTTCAGTAGCAAAATTAGCCATTACCTGACCTTGGAAGGGATCGATAAAGGAAGCGCGGAATACCCATTCATTCAGATCTCCCGAACGCTCATCAACAGTCACCTTAGGGTTTGTAGCGGAAGAACTGACAAGCGGGATTTTTTTGTCCTGTGCTACAGGTACAATTCCCAGCGTGTTTGTTGAAGTTGTAGCACCGATAATAGCAACAACCTTCTCGGTTGTAATCAGTTTTTGCGCTGCACGGGTTGCTTCTTCAGACTTGGAGGCATTATCGGCTTCGACAAGTTCCAGCTGTTGACCAAGCACTCCACCTGCATCATTAATTTCCTTCACAGCCAATTTAGCACCTTTCAGTGCGGAGTCGCCGAAGGAAGCCTGACCGCCCGTAAGCTCGAGGTTCGCTCCAATCTTGATGGTTCCTGCCGCAGCATCCCCACCGTTAGCAGCAGCATTACTTTCATTGTTTTTGTTGTTTCCGCAGCCAGTTGCCAATGCCGCAGTTAATACTGTCGTTAAAATAATGGCCCCGATTTTCTTCATCCTCTTCCAGCCTCCTAAGTATTATATTTATATGTTGGTTCTGTGATGCAACTAAGAAATAATGATGTGTTAATGACCCAGATAAGCCATCTTGATCTCTTCCGAATCCGCCAATTCCTTAGCATCTCCTTCAAGGACCACTCTGCCTGTCTCGAGCACATAGGCACGATGGGCGATCTTAAGTGCTTGGTGGGCATTCTGTTCAACAAGCAGCACGGTCGTACCTGAGGCATTAACCTCCTGAATGATCCGGAAAATATCCTGAACCAATAGCGGAGCAAGACCCATAGAGGGTTCATCAAGCAGCAGCAGCTTAGGATGGCCCATCATAGCACGACCCATAGCGAGCATTTGCTGCTCACCGCCGGACAATGTTCCTGCCAGCTGTTTCTTTCTTTCCAGAAGACGAGGGAAGGTTGTGTACACCTTTTCGAAGTCGGCCGGCAGACTGCTGGAGTCCTGAAGATAGCCGCCGAGCTCCAAATTCTCTTCTACAGACATGTTCGCAAATACACGTCTACCCTCAGGACAATGGATAAGCCCTTGCTTCACAATCGACTGTATGCTTTGGTTCGTGATGGATTTATCTAAAAATTCAACACTGCCGGTCTTCGGTTTAAGCAACCCTGAAAGCGTCTTGAGCAAAGTTGATTTTCCGGCGCCGTTAGCTCCGATCAACGTTACGATCTCGCCTTCATTTACGGTAATACTTAAATCCTTGAGGGCATGGATAGCTCCATAATAAACATTAATTCCTTGTACTTTAAGCATCGCTGTCTACGCCTCCTGTCCCAAATAGGCTTCGATAACCTTAGGGTTATTCCGAATTTCTACAGGCGAACCATCGGCGATCAATATGCCGCGGTCGAGCACGTAGATTCGGTCGCAAACCCCCATGACCAGCGACATATCATGCTCGATAAGCAGAATGGTCAGGTCAAATTCTTTACGAATCCAAGCAATCAGATTCATAAGATCACGAGTCTCATTTGGATTCATACCCGCCGCCGGTTCATCCAGAAGCAACAGCTTCGGACCTGCCGCAAGAGCACGGGCAATTTCCAGGCGCCGCTGATTACCATAGCTGAGATTACCTGCGGTTTCCTCGCTCTGATCGGCAAGATTGAATATTTTTAGAATATCAAGCGCCTTTTGTGTAATCTCTGCTTCTTCCTTGAAATGCTTAGGCAAGCGGAGCATCGAAGTAAATATCGAATGCTTAGCGTGCTGATGATAGGCGATTTTTACGTTATCAAGCACCGTCATTGCCGTGAACAATCGGATATTCTGGAATGTCCGTGCGGCTCCCTTCCGGTTAATTCGGAATGGCTTCATCCCGCCGACAGATTGATTATTCAGAACAATGGTTCCACTGGAAGGTGGATACACACCCGTCAATAGATTGAACAGAGTTGTTTTGCCCGCACCGTTGGGCCCGATCAACCCAATCAATTCCCCCTTGTCAATATGAAGGGAAACTTCACTCAGTGCCTTCAGCCCTCCGAAGGAGCGACTGGCCTCTTTGACATCAAGAAGAACTACTTTCGCTGATGACGTCATCCGGCTTCGCCTCCTTTTTGCCAAATTTCATGAATGACAGGCCTGTGCTGCCAAGCAACCCTTTTGGACGGAAAATCATCATAAGGATAAGGATAACGGAGTAAATAATCATACGCAGCTCAGGTGTATTCTGCAGGGCCGTGAACAGAAGTGTCAGTACAATTGCACCCAGAATTGAGCCCGCTGTACTTCCTAGACCCCCGAGTACGACCATTACCAGAATCTCGAATGATTTCAGGAAATTGAAGCTGCCCGGATTAATAACATAAAACTTATGAGCAGATAGTCCACCCGCGATCCCGGCAAAGAGTGCACCGAGCGAAAAGGCAATTACTTTGTATAGAGTTGTGTTAATCCCCATAGCTTCAGCAGCAATTTCATTCTCGCGGATCGCGATACAAGCCCGGCCATGAGAAGAACGGATAAAGTTATTGATGACTACAATGGTTAATAGTGTGAAAAAGAACATAATCGTCGTCCATGTTGTCTCTGCCGGAATACCGCTTAGCCCTGAAGCACCACCCACATATTCGGTATTCAGCAGCACGATACGTATGATCTCACCGAAGCCGAGTGTTGCGATAGCCAGATAGTCTCCGTTGAGCCGCAGTGTCGGAATACCAATCAATACCCCGAACAATGCCGCCACAAAGCCAGCGATAAGAAGTGCAAATACTAAAGGAACATCAAAGTTTAAGGTAAGGATCGCCGAAACATAGGCCCCGATGGACATAAATCCGGCATGGCCGATAGAAAACTGACCGGTAATCCCGTTAATCAAATTCAGCGATACCGCTAGCATCACGTTAATACAGACTAGAATCAACGTGGATTCCGCAACATCATCAAGAACGCCTGTAGTCAAAAGAATGCGGATGATTCCGTAGAGAATCAAGGAAAAGACGATCCCAAACCAGAAGGATTTATTGAATTTTATCATGATGATCCCCCCTACACTTTCTCCCGGACATTTTTACCAAAAAGCCCGGACGGTTTAAAGATAAGGATAAGGATCAGCACAGCAAATGCTACACCGTCACGCCAAGAGGAGTAACCCAGAGAAGAAATCTCCGTCTCTACTGTTCCTAACAGCAGTCCGCCGACAAGTGCACCCGGAACACTGCCTATTCCTCCAAGTACAGCAGCCACGAAAGCTTTAAGCCCCGGAAGGACACCCATCATAGGATCCACGGAGTTGTAAGTCATACCGAAAATTACACCAGCCGCAGCAGCAAGTGCGGAGCCGATAGCGAAAGTAGCCGAAATCGTCCGGTCTACATTAATTCCCATCAGCCGCGCTGCTTCCATATCATAGGAAACGGCTCGCATAGCTTTACCAATCTTCGTACGGTGCACGATATACTGCAGAATGATCATCAGTATTACTGTAGTAGCCAATATCATAATTTGATTGGAATCCACTTGAACAGAAGATCCGAACAGCTGATATTGCTTCTTATTAAGAATTTCCGGAAAACCTTTGGCTTGAGGCCCAAGAACAAATACCCCGCTGTATTCCAGAAAAAATGATACCCCAATAGCTGTAATGAGAACGGCGATACGCGATGCCTTACGCAACGGCTTATAAGCCAGTCGTTCAATCGAAATGCCAAGCAGTGCGCTAACCGTCATAGAGATGATTAGTGATATGATCAGGACGATTACGGGAGGGAGACCTACCGAAGCCAAATACCTGGCACTGAACAATCCGATAAACGAACCCACCATAAACACATCACCATGTGCAAAATTTATCAGCTTGATAATTCCGTAAACCATGGTGTAACCAAGTGCGATCAGAGCATAAATACTGCCTACGGATATTCCGTTAATTAGTTGTTGAATGAAGTACTCCATCGCCATCCCCTTTTCCCCATAATAATCAAAAATCCCCTTTCTCTGTCTTACATTTCATCTTTATTTCTTTATGATGTTATTTATATTAACATAGAAGGTTTTTTACGTCACTAGAATTTATACTTTTTTACTACAATGTTCGAAATTAAGGTTAGGTTTCATCACACGAATATGTAATGTATTAGGAAGGTATTTTTCATTTTCGTAGTAATACGGAGTAAATGGAGGTAAACAGAAGATAATTGGAGTTTTTAAATAACGGAATTTTAATCCTTTTATAATAGAATACTTTATTTTGTTGTAAAGAATATAACATTTGTCTCTTTAAAGCTTCTATCCATCAACTAATTAAAGAGTTGATGCATCACATCAACTTATGAACGCAAAAAAAGAGCTCACTGGGAGCTCTTGTCTGTAAATCGTTTGTTATTTCAACGGAGAGAGAGGGATACTCTTGCTTGGCAAGAGATTGCAAAGTTTCCCTAACGAAGCTTATGCTCCAACGAACCACTGAGGGTTCTCATCCCTTACAGAGATGCTAATCAACGGAGAGAGAGGGATTCGAACCCTCGCACCGCTTACGCAGTCTAACCCCTTAGCAGAGGGTCCCCTTATAGCCACTTGGGTATCTCTCCAAATATATGGCTCCCCGAACAGGGCTCGAACCTGTGACAACTCGATTAACAGTCGAGTGCTCTACCAACTGAGCTATCAGGGAATATTTCTATACTTGAATAAGAAATAATTTATCATGATTTCCAGGCCTAGTCAAGCGGAGACAACTTTTTTGTTATCGTTTTCATATGGGATAAAGGGAATACATTGACAATCTTACATAACCTGTGTTTGAAACCACTCTCCGTCTACAGGAATCGACACTTTGTCTAATAATAGTTCCTGATTTAGTCTATGATGCAGCATTTCCCTCGTGACCAGACAATGATTTATAGCATCCATATGTACTGCAATCACTTCAGTAGTCGGTGCGTAGGCGCATAAGTCGATAACATCCTGCTCATTCATCGTAATATGACCGCCTTTCAAAAAACGTGCTCCGCCCGCATTTACAATCGTAATCTCTGGGCGGCACTTATCAAGAATTTGCTTTACCTCATTACACCAAATGGTATCTCCCGCTATATATAGCGTAGGCTCCCCCTCCGCTTGGAAAACAAAACCGGATACAGTTCCCATTAATCGACCGATCACACCACTGCCATGCCGTCCTCTGGTTCGGGTTAGACTTACTTTGCCTAAAGATAGTTCATCTTGAATCACCGTGACATTGTTAAAACCCTGCGAGGCTATTTTCTCTTGGTCACCCGTTTGGCATATGAGTTGAATATCAGGGGACAGTGAAGACACCGCGGCAGCATCCCAGTGATCTTGATGAAGATGTGTTACCAGTACAACATCAGGCTTCAACCATGTATCTACAGGACCCGGCAAAGGAACAAGGGGATTACGCCGGTCATTAGCACTTTTCTTGATCGGCGGATTCTCCCCTTGCTCACTTAGCATCGGATCGATTAAAAAAGTAATACCGCCATATTCCAGCCATAATGCTGCGTGCCGAATGAGTTGGAGCTTCATATAACTGCACCCCTTCTTTTAATTATCTACTACAGCAATTATAATATGGCATGATTACTGCGTACATTTTGTTCTGAAAGAGATTATGCCTTTATACTTTCATATAGAAAGGAATGATAGCCATATGGATCAATGGGCAATCGACGATACGGATTTCCGCATCCTGCAAATTCTCATAAGTGACTCTACGCTCACTCATAAAGCAATTGGGCAGCAGGTTCACATGACAGGCCAAGCCGTTGGCGCTCGTATACGCAAAATGCAGGAAACACAAGTCATCGAGGGCTTTTCGGTACGTTGGAACCCGGAAAGGATTGGACTACACATTCAAGCCTTCGTGACTGTATTTCTCAGTTCAAGTGCCGCCCATCCAACTTTTCAGAAGTTCGCTAAAACTAGCTCCCAGATTTATGAATTACACCGGGTAAGCGGTGAGGGTTGCTACTGGATGCGTATTCGTGTAGAGAATCATGAACAGTTAAATGCCTTTTTGGACAACCTATTAATGTATGGGAACTATAAGGTGGCTCTTTCTACCGAACGGGTGAAGTGATTTCTCTTCGAGTACACCAATATAACGAAAATAAGCCGTGATAAAGGAATTGAGCTTCCTTTATCACGGCTTTTTTATCCTAAGGGCCTTATTTATTCAGCAACTTGACTTCAGTTAGCAGCCGCTCGAGTATAACCGCTGCTTCTGCGCGGCTTGTAGCTTTACCAGGAGCAAACGCTCCGCTCGGCTGGCCTTTCATAATTCCGGAAGATACAAGTACATCTATGGCACCCTTCGCCCAATTCGAAATATCCTCAGCGTCATTAAAATGAATAGTTGTGGCATTTCCGGCATCCTTGGTTACAGCCGTCTGAAGCAGTTGGATAGCTCTTCCTGCCATCACCGCCATCTGCTCCCTAGTGACTGAAGCATTTGGACGGAAGGAGCCATCTTCATAGCCCTGGACCAATCCGAGCTTCGCGGCTAATCCGGCATCCGTTGCATACCAAGCGCTGCTCGGTACATCCTTGAATGGAGGCATTGAGGCGGACGTTCCATCGGGTTGCAGACCTAGCGAACGAATCAGCATCGCTGCGAACTCTGCTCGACTAACGGACTTCCCAGGTGCGAAACCACTAGTTGATTGTCCATTTACAATCAGTCTGCTTGCAAGAAGCTCAATTTCTGCCTTCGCCCAGTGTCCGGACGATACATCTTTGAAGGTGATCGGGTTCACTGCAATGGCAACTACACCACTGGCCAGCGTGCTCTTAACAGTTACCTTGGTAACTCCTTTGCTGACCTCGAACAGAGCAGGCACATAATGGAAGGCTCCTGTCTTCGAGTCAAAGATAAGAGCTACCGCAGATTTAATATTCACTTCTTCACTAATCGTGAAGGTTCGCTCCACATAAGTGGTTCCGAATCCGGTAACAGGAATGGTAGTCATTCCATCCGTTACCTTTAGCGAGAATTCAACCGGAGTGCCTTTTATAAGGAACCCTTGCTCTTTTGCGGCAGAAGCCAGCACTTTATCATTATCACTCTTCAGGGCAAGATGGAACTCCAGAACTCCCCCTGGCAGGTTGGCCTGCTTCAATACAGATTCCACTAGCTTTAATGGGAATTGGTAGGTTCCCACTGCACTCTGGATAAGGAGTACTGAATCAGGACTTGCGGCTGCGGCACTACGTAAAGATTCTGCACCAAAACGAGCAGTTCCATCGGTAGTGGCATTTACTTCAATAATGAGTTGCTTAGAAGCTGCCTTATCCTTGAGCAATGCGTCATTGATTGCTATATCCTTTGCAGGAAGTGAAGGATTACCGCTCGGCGGTATCGGGTCCGTTCCTCCCCCAGTTACAGACTTAGATACAACTACAACCTCATAATTCCTCACATTGTCGCCTACAGATACTTTAAAGGTTGTAACGCCTTCTTTAAGCGCCTGAAGATTACCACTTATAAATGAAGCAACGTTATCGACTCCAAAATCTACTTTGGCTTGGTCTGTAATGTCCGCTCCCGCTCTGTCCAGCACCTTCAGTTTTGCAGATTCACCCTGTTTTAATACAACGGGTCCGATCTGACCATCGTCAAGCACAATAGAGAACGGTTTCACCGAGGTGGACAAACCTTGGTTCATTTCAATAATTTTAAACACAGGTGACTGGTTCGAAATCTGATTCATTTTTTCTCCACGTACAATGACGTTATCAGCTATGATTTGACCTTTCAGATCCTTTGTAATCTCGATCCCGCTTGTCCCTGCCCCATCAATCACATTGTTCAACAGCGTCACATTGCTTACTGTCATATGACCGTGTGCTATGAATCCGGAGTAGGTGCTGTCTAGAGCTGTATTGTTCATAATCCGAATCGTACCTCCCATGTCGCTCTCCCCGGCATATAACCAAAGCGCTCCAAGGTTCAGGCCGTAACCGGAATCATAGCTACCCGTACGAATCATAGTATTTCGCTCAACGATTGTCGTCCCTTGGAAGGGCTCTGCCGAGAAGCGTGTCGATACCGCTATACCTGCACCGTTAGTGACTGTATCCTTCACTATGTTATCTTGAATTTTATTATCCTTGCCGCCGAATACAACGATATTGTCAGCCAGCCATGGTAGTGACACTGTATTAAAACGAGCTGTATTGTTCACACTCGGCGTTCGTTCCGTACCGTTCACGTCGACCAGTGAGGCATCCGTGAATGACCACATGGCAATTCCATCATCACCAGGGTAGCGGATATCACTTTGCTCCATCATACTGTTCGAAGTACCGACTGCAAAGTTAATCCCATCCGCCATCAAATTGCGAATGCGCAGTCCGACCATATGCAGTCCATTTGTACGCGCCTTTTCACCTCTAGGCTGCGTGAGCCAAAGACCAGCTTTGGTATGCTCGATCCAGACATTCTGAATGACTGATCCTTGACCGAAGGCACCGTGGAATGCGTTGGTAACGGCTTCATCATCCCGGACATTAATGACTCCATCGATCTGTAAATCGTAGACTCCCACCTTGCCTCCATGACCAAAGAACTTGGCACCATATAAAGTCGTATACCACATACCCGCTCCGCGGATTTCAGCAGAATCAAGATCGAGCAATCCGTCTTCGAAATGGAATTCTCCTGCCGGGAACCAGACACCTTTATGGTGTGCCTTTCCTTCAGCAAGGGTTGCCTTAAAGGCTGCAGTATCATCCTTGCCGTCATTGGCAACGGCGCCAAAGTCTGCAACAGATATGAAGCCATCAGGTTTACTCAACTGAGGGGCAACCTGCTCCATATCCATTAGATCGATGACATACGAGGTGGCTTGATTCTCCGCCTCTTTCACCAGACGAATCGTTGCACCGGCCGGAGCATCACCTATCAAAGCATGAATCTCGTCAAAAAATCGATGACCGTTCCCTTGACTAGGATCATTGGACCATGGATAGCTCCCATATTCCCAAGCATATTTTGAAGTCAATTTCAGTTGTTGTTTGGCACCATTTACATATAGGGAGAGCGTCTCTTCGGCTCCCTTGCCATCCGGACTATCAGGGATGGAATAGCGGAGTACGATAGAGTTCGCCGGCTTCGCCAGCTTGAATTCCACATATTCTCCTGTATTCTTCAGACTTACCGCTTTACGTCCTGAGGCCTCCGAAGATAAGCTCAGTGGCTTGCGTGAAGGACCAATAAGCGAACCGTTAGTCACTGCATCTTCAGCTTCATAGCTGATATAAGGGACTGTTGCCCCGCGGTAGGACTTGTTCACGCTGTCTTTTATAGTCAGACTATCGATTTCAATAGGACTCCACGGCATCCCATCACCGCTGAATGAAACAGTATTCAATCCCGAACGAAGGTTCAGTTGAAGTTCTGCCGTTTCTGGGGTGTTCTGGGCTGTTCTATCCAGACTGAGACCGTCCTGCTTCAGGCCGTTTACTTCCACCTTCGTCAGTACCGATACGGCTCCTGCGTTCTTATAACGGACATTAGCCTTGTATTCTCCTGCATGATCAGCATTAACTGTAAAACGTATGACTTCCTCACCCTTGAAAGCAATCTCCCCAGCGTAATCTACATCTGTCACGGTAGGGATAAAGCTCCAGAGCGTGTCATCGTCTGACGTATTGGCCCCAAGGTCAACTTCTGAATTTTGATGGATAAGCACCTCATCAGCATCAGCACTCTCAAGTAAATAGTAGCCCATTTTTTCAGTGGTCGTCCATTGCGACTGCGTAGTAGTTCCCGATGATAATAGAACAGGCTTACCTTGATCATCTAGAGATAAAAAATGCTTCGTGTCGATGTTCAAGAGCCGCTTCCGTCCGTTGTAATCCTGTAAACGCCAATTAGACTTGGCATTCTTATCCAAAGTACCAGCGAGAATAATTTGCCCCTCCTTCTCAGCCAGAACATAACCATTCAACCCTTTAGGCACTATAGTTACAATGTTCGTATCATCCTGCGCAGGAGTAGAGGTATTTGAATTTCTCGGTTCTCCGGCAGGGGTCATATAGTCTTGTTCTGCCCTTTCCAAATTCCAGCGTGCAGAAGGTGAAGTTTCCAGAAGCAGAGCGCGCTCGGCATATCCGGTCTGATTCTCTACGTTGACAAACTCATCGCTGTATTCTCCGTACATACTACGAATCGTATAGTTTTGACCATCCGAACCTACATCAACGGACCAATTGGAAGATCCATCGGTTGCAGGTTGTGTACCTGTACTCTCCAAAAAGGAATAGTCACCGTTCAGGGTCAGGTAATGTCCCGTTGCCCTATTTACAACAAATTGCTTGCCATTCTCTAATAAAATGCTCCAGTGCGAATATCCGTTATCACTCGACGGCTGTCCGTAGAGAATAACACCGTGCTCATTCTCGTAGAGATATTCTCCATTTTGGATATTTTTGAAACGGATCGGATAATCCGGTACTGGGGGTGCAGGAATGAATGCTGGCTCCGCCATGAACTGTGCACTGTCCATCTCAACTGCACCTGCAGCCTTACTTATCCGAATGACTGGATTGCCATCCTCATCCGGAGCTCCATACATATAATGGCCTCCCCACCCACTCTTGAAGGTGGTAATTCCCGAGGATTTCATATCCACATACCACTTAATACTTCCCCATACATCATAAATCGTTTGCAGGGTTTGAACCGATGTAGCCGGGTTATCCTCTTCTACAGCCCCACCCAAATGCTCCAGCGATAGATAACGTCCGGTTCCTCTGTTCTGAATTTTCACAGCACCGTTAGCCCCGTCAATTTCTTTCAATTGCCACAGAAATGAATTGTCGGCAAGATCAAGGGGACCATAGGTTGCTTGCCCGACTGTCAGGTCACTAACAGCAGCAGCCATTGGCTTATAGGTCGCATCGGTTACTGTATCCGTAAGCTCCTGTGTGGCTTCAGCCAGCATCGGGCCATCCTTCAGATATTGTTCTTCACCGTTAACCTCATTCATTCTGAAGCGGAACAAGTCCTGCTTCTTCTCCGTAACTTGAACAAACCGCCATTTGGGGCTTCCCCAATCCGGATTAATCACACTATATTCAGCGTATTTAGTAAGGTTTTGCAACGAGATATACTTATCAGGACGTTTATTAGGCTCCTTATCCAAAACGTTGCTGATGACATACTGGTTGTCGCCTGTATTTTTCCCTGTCCAGATATACCCCGGATTGACATCTATCTTGCTGGTCAATGTTGTAACCTGAATATGTCCGCTCGGCATTTCCACCATATTAATGTAGTGGCCCGTCTTACGGTTCTTGAACAGCTTACGACCGTTATATTTCTCAACCAGCCACTGATCTGATTGATCTGTTTGGAGGTTTCCATATTTCAGCAGACCGTCACTGCTCTCATACCAGTAAAAAGATTTCCAGCCATTCTGGATGCGGATATAATGCTCCGAGCCATCCATGGGTGCATTTGGATCTATGAATTGCCACTGTACGTTTAAAGAGGCTGCATCTGAAGAAGCCCCTACGATCCCGCCTTGTTCCTGTGACAAGTAAATTCCATTCGTCCCTATGTTCCCTATGGTCTGGTAATCATCATAATCATCAGACTCCTTAAATCTCCATTGATCCGAGGGACTGCTCTCGATTGATGCCTTTCCCGTCAACTGCCCCTCACTGTACGTAAGATAATGATTCGTTGCCGCATTTCGAATACGCTTATTGCCATCGTAATCCTCGACGTACCACAAATCATTCATCTCATTCAGTGAATGGTCAGTGATAGTTCCATGTTTCAACTCACCGTTCTCTGTTTCATATAGAAAATCTGAAACCACCTGTGCATCGGTATAGGTTGTTATACGAGTGGCCTGCAGGTCGGAGACCAGAACTATTTTCCAATGAGCTGTAACATTCCCTGACCACCCCGGCCATCCATTGGAGCGAACATGGTTATCATTCGGGAACTGTGGATTCATCCACTGCGGGCCACCTGCTGTTAATCCTGCATTTTCAAAGGTGACGTAGCCTGCATCGGATGTATTCGAATCATGGTCATCAGCACTTTGTTGAATCCATTCGCTTAAACTGACCTTATCTAGATCGATTTCCGTTGAAAAAATGCCATACCCCGTATCTTCATTCTGCTTGATATAATGTCCTGTAGCCCGGTTGCGGAACTTGATGTTTCCGTCCGTGCTGCCCGGCTCGATATACCATTGTGAGGTTGTATCATTCGACGGTTTCTGTCCATGCTTGAGATTCCCATTAGGGTTGTCTGGTGCTTGTACATATCCTGTATCCTCATAGATTACGGCTCCGGGATGCATCCGACTTTCCAGACGGACCGGTGTTCCGTTCAAGTCTACAAAAGCCCACTGCGGACTCTCAAAAGTGACGTTAATGTCTGAACTTACTTGGGCATAACCCAGCTGATTCTCCTCGTGAATGACAAGGTTGCTGGTAGGAGCCGTTGCACTTCGAATCACCATATACCCGGCCCGATTTGAAGTATCAATCAGCCATTCCGCCGAAGCTCCCCCCTCTGTTGCTGTCTTTAGTGAGTCTTCTTTTCCAGTGTTGCCGGCCAATGTAATGTAATGACCTGTCTTCACATTCTTAATCCGTGACAGACCATTCGTTGTCACTACGATCCACTGGGCAGAAGCATCCGCTGGATTGGTCATTCCATAACGGACGATTCCTTGGGATGTCTCGTACAAAAAGTTGCTTTTCCACTTATTCTGGATAAGTACCGTGCCTGTAGACACTTGCCCTGCACCTGTTCCTCCGGTTCCAGCGGAATTTCCGCCTTCCCCATATACAGGCAAGCTTGAGAAAATCAGCAGCATAACTAGTAGACCCGCCACCGCGGACCTAAATCTCTTCATAAGTGTGCCCCCTCTAAGTGATATGGACTTCCCTTCCATATTAGATTGGCAGCGCTTACGAAACGATGTGCAATTGTATTCAGACAGGGTGTGTTTGTACGAATCTACAAAGAGAGGGACTAAGATAAGGCTCGTCCCCCTCTGTACTACTCTATAGATAACAGTTTCAACTTTCCCGCACACTTTCCGCACCGATAGCGTTTGGGGTCTACCTTACGCTTACGCAAATATTCCTCTGTGCAAGCTGTACATACGAGTTTATACCGGTAAGGCAAGGGCTTCCGGGCTTTCGCTCCCGGCAGCGTCTGACAATAACGGCTGCCTCCTACCTGCGCCAGCAGGTTTTTAAAATCAGCATCCCGGTGCTTATAACCCCTCCTCGCTATATGCAAATGGTAGTGACATAGCTCATGCTTAATAATCCGCTCTGTCTCCTCGCGCCCATAGGTTATCAGCTGTTGGGGATTAATCTCTATGTTATGGCTCTTCATAAAATAACGCCCGCCCGTTGTAGATAATCGACTGTTAAAGGACGCCTTATGGCGAAACGGCACCCCGAAGTTCTCCCGGGACACCTGCTCGATCCACTGCTGCAATTCTTCGTTGCTCATACTTTCCATAGTGTGTTCTCACAAGTCCTTTCGGAAGAGATTTAAGATCTTACTTGAATTGTAACTTGCGCATACGCTAAACTGTCAAGAAGGAAGACTAGTACGGAGGGAGAATATTTATGCCGAAAATGCGATATGTAATATTACAGCAACATCAGGAGCTTCTTTTCGTAGAAATGCCGGAGGAATATGCCTACCAGCTCAGCGCACTTAATCTTCGTCTTAACAAAGAAATTGATAAGCTGACCGCCGAGAATGTGCCTGATCTGCCGCTCGCCGTGGCGGAATGTGATTCTTTGGAGCTGCTCCGTGAACAGTACGTGCTGCAATCCGGTCTGGAATATATCAATGTTCTAGAACAGGCTTTTGCCGGTATTAAGGAACAGAATTATCCCCTTATTTCCCTGCTGACTGAGATTAGAGCGCTTCAGGCTCAACTGGAACAATGGTATGAAGAAGATGAAGAAGCTGCTATTCATTAATTCGAACCTTTAAGGCCTCTCCTCCATATGCTATCTCTATATAAGCATGCCGGAGGAGGGATATCCTTGCCGCAATGGCTCTGCCAACAGCTAATGAAAGCTTACTACAAGAAGGACCGTCGGCAGATTAAGCTTCTGAATGAGTGCTGGTACTTTTATCGGAACTCCAGCGAAACACATAGTAAGGCTTAATCATTAGAATCATCCAAATAGTTGAATGAATAAGGGCAAAACAAAACACTAGCCAGTCCCATATATGGAGACTGGCTAGTGTTTTCAACTTTGACTCTTAACATTTAGTATTGCAATCAAATTACACTATCCCGTATCCGGATGCACAAGGTGAGGCTTTCTGGTCGGCGGAACAATTGTGTTGAGCTCACGGACACCCACCTGACTAAACTTGCCAAAAGTGATGCACTAGTTAAGGGATCATTATTCTGGCGTCAAGAAGTTTGTGTATGAGAGTAGACGCATTTCCCAAGGTATCCGAGATAACTACGGCAAATCGTCTACCTACATGGGTTTCAATATATATAGTTGCACAACGTACACTTATATTTCTCCCTCAGCACACTTTAGGGTGTTTAATTGCACTTTATACACTTATTTTTTGGTATTCCGGGGTTTAACCGGCATATTTGTGTTTTTAGTTGCACAAAGTACATCTATCCATACATCTGAGTGCCAAAAGCTGGAAATAAGTGTATAAAATACATCTATTTCACTGCCTACGTCCGAGTTTCCCTCTAAATCAGCGAAGCCGCGAAACACCCGTCCGCCAAAACGTTCATTGTACTCTATTACCTTACGTGAACCCTAACGACATTTATCGAGGCAGAAAAAATCCATAAAATAAAGGCGAATTCTCATTCATAATTGAATGGAAATTCGCCTTTATCTATTTTGGGATTGTCCAGTCTCAGTTGGAAAACATCGGGAATACATATTTCACCAGGAAGAACAACAGTCCGAAAAATAAAATAATATATGCAGCATATTTAATAAAGGTGGATGCGACTACGCTGGAATCCGACTTCTTCTGCACCTCTGTATGTTCTACCTCTACACTTCTGTCTCTGGAGCTTGGATCCATCATTAATCTCTCCTCTCAAATTCAGGTGATATAAATCGAACTAAACATTATTTATATAGTCTTAATTACCCTCCTGCTTTCCTCCTTGAAACAAAAAGCCGCAGCCCGCAAGCTCAACGTAAGCAGAGCTGCAGACATGCGGCGTTAGTTTTAGAGTGCTTTTCGGACACTGAGAATGTATTTCGCTTGATCGAGGGGGTTCACTCCCCTGCGGGTACGTTCCGCGATTACATCCGGCGGACAGGCTTCATAACCAGCAAAAAAAGAAGTAAAAGTGCTGCGGCCTTTCGTGTAGGAACTGAGCGTCACCGGATAATCCAAGGATGTTGCCAAAGGCAAACGGCCTTCGATGACCATCCGCTCACCTTGCAACACCGGCGGTTCAAAGGTTCCCCTCATCTGCACCAAATCGTTCATAACGCGCCCACCGTTTTCCTCAGGCACTACAATACGCACCTGAAGAATCGGCTCCAATAGTCGGGTGCCCACATTCGATAACCCGTCCATAAGGGCCATCGGTGTTGCTACTGCAAAATCCAGCGGATGCGTATGCCAGACATGATGCTGCCCCTCTATAAGTGTTACTTTGACGTCAGTAACCTCCCAGCCGTAAAGCCCCTGCTGAAGAGCCTCCGGCACACGCCGGGCGGTCTCATTTTGATATTGCGGCAGCAGATCTGAGCTTCTGACCACTGAATCATATACGATACCACTTCCGGGAAGTCCCGGCTCAATAAGAAAACGAAGGATGGCCCAGCAAGGTTTGGGCATGGTATACGCAATAAAACCTTCCCCCATACGGCTCGGCGTTTCTTTATAAATAACAGACGGCTGCCCAAAGGTAACCTCAAGTCCATACCGGTGCTCCAATACACTGCTCAGAATTTCCAACTGGATAGGTCCCATCACCTTGATATGAAGCTCGCGCTCATCCTGCAGCCATTGAGCATCCAGAAGCGGGTCCTCATCGGCAAGCTCCTGAAGGGCTCCAATGACTTTGTGATCCTCCATATCCTGCGCCCAGTGCACACGGACAGTGAGGAGCGGCACCGCCAGCTTAGCTTCCTGAGGTATCGCGTCTGGACTGCCCAGAACATCCCCGATTCTTACACTGGATAACCCATATACGACAGCAATATCCCCGGCTTCCAGTATTCCTACATCCTCCGTACGTCCACCCTCTACCTTACGGATTTGGGTGATTTTCTCCTGAATGTTCTGAGTATAATTCAACACCGTTTCCCGATTTCGTACCGTCCCTTCATATAATCGAACAAAGGCCATACGACCCATCGTTTTATCACGCTGGATACTATAGACAATGCCGGATACCGGCTGCTCTACATCCCCGCCCGCTCTTGGAAAGTACTGAAGCATAGCATCCAAAAGTTCAGTAATTCCGATACTCTTTGCCGCCGCACCATACACAAGCGGAAAGATCTGGGCAGAGGATGCCGCCGCCGTAAGATGGTCTTTCCAAGCTTCTAAGTGAATAGCCTCTCCTGACATATATGTTTCCAGAAGCTCCTCATCCCGTTCAGCCAATGCCTCCAACAGCGCTGTCTGCAGAGCGGGTTCTGCCCCGTCCATCCACAAATCTGCAGCCCCAATGAAGTCTTGCTCCGTACCAAGCGGGTGCTGCACTGGAATAATATTCTCCGACAAATAAGTACGGGCCTGTGCTAGAACAGCTTCGTGATCGGCCCCCATCCTGTCCATTTTGTTCATAAAAATAAGGGTAGGAATGTTCAGCTTTCGCAGCGCTCCCCATATCATTTCAGTCTGCGCCTGAACACCTTCTACTGCTGATAAAATAAGCACCGCACAATCCATCACCCGAAGGGAACGCTCCACCTCTGACAAGAAATCGACGTGGCCCGGGGTGTCCACCAGATTTACCTGAACCCCTCTCCACGAAAAAGAGGCTAACGCCGCCCGAACAGATATCCCCCGCTGTCGTTCTACATCCATCGAATCCGTTAAGGCTGTCCCACTGTCTACGCTGCCTAATGAACGAATACGACCGCTCTCAAATAATATATGTTCCGTCGTTGTAGTCTTCCCGGCATCGACATGTGCAAAAATACCGATATTCATACGCTCAATTTTCTGATGAATCATCTATGGTTCTCCCGTCATTTTCTCAGTTAAGGCTTTTCAGTTTCCTTTGGGTATACTACCTTATAAAGCGTTCTCAATTAATACTACAGCTTCCCGCTTCTATGTTCCATCTTAATAATTTCTTTTAGGGATCTGCAACCTTTTAGAACAATTTGTCATCTAGAGTATAAGAGGTGAGGCAAAATGAAGAAACAATCTTTTAGCAGCCACGCTAAAAAAATGACTATAGCGTGCAGTATACTGGCAGCATCCGTGTCCTTTGGAGCATCGGCGTTCGCGTTCTCCGATCTGAAGGGCAACCCTGCCGAAGCCAAAATCAATGCATTGCATGAAAAGGGAATCATTAACGGAATGAGCAATGGGAAGTTCGCTCCAAAATTCAAGATGACATACGGGCAAGCGATACAAGTAATCGTGAGCGGCTTGGAACTGAAAGCACAGCCTTCGGATTCTAAAGCAAGCGACTTTTTTGACAATGTGAAAGACAAATCATGGTTTGCTTCAGCCTTCCTGACAGCTAAGCAACACGGGCTTTCTTTGGATCGCAATGTAAATCCGAACGGTTCGATTACACGGGCACAATTCGCGCATTTATTAACCCAAGGGCTGCTAAGTAAAGGGACGTTCCCGGTAACCAAGATGTATTTTGAAATTTCGGATGACGACAAGCTATCCGCAGAGGTTAATAACAGTCTGCAGATTTTGCTGAATACACATATCATTTCCTTGGAGGCAGGCAGTAAATTCCGTCCTAACGATGCTATTACCCGAGCAGAAGCTGCAGTATGGATCCATGATGCAGCCGAATTTGCCAAAAAAGTGATAACGCCAGCCAATCAGACTCCAGCTCCTGTCTATGAGAAAGTCGAGGTAGCTATTGTCAAAGCTGCCGATGGCGTCAACAAGGTGTCGTTAACCGTGAACAATTTGCCGAACCCAGGCTACGGCTTGCTGATCCAAAAAATTGAATTCAACAAAGATAAAACAGCTGTTATTTACTATACGGTTACCACACCGGATCCTGATAAAATGTACCCTCAGGTCATCTCCAAGGCTACAGTGGTAACCTATCTGCCTGACGATTATAAGCCGGTTGCTAAGTTTGTCCCAACTGCTCCTGCGAAATAAGATTATTAAAAAAACCAAGTTACGTCCCTCCTTTTGACCGAATGCGGTCAGCAGGGACTGGCTTGGTTTTTTTTGTGTGCCTTAATTTTAAGCTTGTAGGTAACGTAACGTCACCTGTTATACTTTGTTCATGAGATCAATATTCCAGCTTAAAGAAGGTGAAAGCTTGAAACAAAAGGGCCTCACTACCGGACAAATTGCGAAACGTACAGGGATGTTCGTACGAACATTACGCTATTACGACCGAATTGGATTACTTAAGCCATCTAATTATCATGGGGATACCCGATTATATAGCGAGATGGATATCTTCAAGCTTCAGAAGCTTTCCGTTCTTAAATTCATTGGATTTTCGCTGGAAGAGATGAAAGCAATCCTTGAGAGCGAGGGCACGAAGACAGATTTACGGAGCTCCCTGTTCCTGCAAAAAAAACTCATCCGACAAAAAATTAAGCATATGGATAGTGTCGTACAGGCCATCGAGGCCTCTATAGAATCCATGGATCGGCAAGAGCAAGAACCGAATTGGGAAGAGATGACCGATATCATCCATACGGTCCGTACCGATAGAGATTGGAGCGAGCAGTATCACAATGCGCTCAGGCTTCAGTCCCGAATTCATCTTTACGATCGCTTCAGTACAAACTCGATGGGCTGGCATCGATGGTTTTTTGAACACGTACTTCGGCAAGCCTCACAACTCTCTCTACCTGCACCTATCAAGATTCTTGATATCGGCTGTGGTGATGCTGCTTTGTGGCTAAGGAATATCGACCGGATTCCCCCGCATTGGGAGATTACACTCGCCGATGCCTCTGCCGGTATGCTCGAGGATGCCCGGACCTCTCTCGGTAAATCAGCAGCAAGGTTTGTGTTCCGTCAGGCCGATGTGCAGGCGCTGCCTTTCTTGGATGGCGAGTTCCAAATCATAATCGCCAACCACATGCTGTATCATGTGGAAGATCTGCCGCTGGCATCCACCGAAATGAATAGGGTGCTCTACGGGAATGGTACACTCTTCGCTTCTACAATGAGCAGCCGTCATTTAAAAGAGATGGAGGAGCTAGCCAGGGAATTTGATCCAAGCCTTCTAGTACTGGACGATACCCTTGAACGGTTCAACCTGTATAATGGCGCTGAGCTGTTAGTCCACTGGTTTCCTTCCGCCAAGCTAATCCACTACCCAGATTCTTTGGTCGTGACTAAGGCGGGTCCTTTAATCAGTTATATGACCTCAACGCCCATGAATGCCGGAAAGAGGTTAACGGGAGAAGCTCTGGAGCCGTTTACTGCCTTTGTGGAGCAAAGAATGGCGGAGAAAGGAAGTCTTGCTTTTACTAAGGATATGGGATTTTTCTGTTATGAAAAAAAGGAGGCTAATGCTATATGAATCCGAAGGTGCAAATTAGGAAGATTGAGCTTTTATCCGACAATTGGTACACGCTGAGAAAATACACACTGGATTACCAGCGCAGTGACGGCACTTGGGAAGAGCAGCAACGTGAAGCCTACGACCGGGGAAACGGTGCGGCCATTTTACTATATAACAAAATCAAGAAGACGGTCGTTCTTACGAGGCAATTCCGCCTTCCCTCATACGTAAACGGCAACGAAACAGGAATGCTTATCGAAGCTTGCGCAGGATTGCTTGATGAAGACAGTCCAGAGTCTTGCATTCAACGTGAAGCCGAGGAAGAAACCGGCTATCGCTTATCCAAAGTGCATAGCATCGGTCAAGCTTATATGTCACCGGGTTCAGTCACGGAAATTTTGCATTTATTCGTGGCAGAATATTCAGACGATATGAAGATCGGACAGGGGGGCGGGCTTGACGAGGAACATGAGAATATTGAGGTGCTGGAAATCCCTTTTGCCGAAGCCATGGAAATGGTGGAGAACGGCGAGATCCAAGATGCCAAAACCATTCTTTTGCTACAGCATGCCAAGCTTTATGATCTTGTGGAACTGAGCTCCGCTGCATCTATGCACATCCTTATCGCGGGTCCTTATCGCTCGGGAACAGGTGATGATCCCAACAAAATAGCCGCCAACCTTCAAGCTATGAATGAGGCTGCTCTTCAAGTATACAGACTGGGCCATTTGCCAGTGCTCGGTGAGTGGTACGCCCTCCCTCTGATGGAAACAGCCGGCTCGAAAGAGATGGGTGATGAGATCTTTAATGATATTTTTCATCCCTCCTGTGTCCGGCTGTTGGCTCATTGTGATGCCGTCTTACGGATTGGCGGTGCTTCCCAAGGAGCTGATGAGATGGTGCGGGTGGCTGCAGAAGGCCGGAAGAAGATTTATTATTGGATCGAAGAGTTGTATTGTGTAATCTAAAAAAAGCCATCTACTCATTGCGAAGTAGATGGCTTTCTTTTTATAAAAATACTGCTACCGGCTTATTCGCGCGGCGCCCGCATAGTCAGGCTGACCCGACCTTTCTTAAGGTCGACACTCATAACCCAGACAGTTACATTATCACCAACGGACACGACGTCCATCGGATGCTTCACAAAGCTGCCGCTAAGCTGAGAAATGTGCACCAGTCCGTCGTTCTTAATCCCGATATCGACGAATGCCCCGAAATCGATAACGTTGCGGACCGTTCCCTGCATTTCCATGCCGGGAACCAGATCTTCGATCTTGAGCACATCCGTGCGGAAGATCGGTAAAGGCAGCTCCTCACGCGGATCGCGACCTGGACGCTGTAAGCTCTCCAAGATGTCGCGCAAAGTCGGCACGCCGACATCCAGCTTCACAGCGAGCTCCTCCGCATTCTGCGCTTCCAGCTCCGAAGCGATTTCCTTGCTTCCCAGCAAGTTCACATCCAGCCCTAGCTCACGGAACAAACGGTCTACCACCGGGTAGGACTCAGGGTGAATCGGTGTCCGATCCAGAGTGTTATCCCCTCCGGGAATCCGCATAAAGCCAATGCACTGCTCATAGGATTTGGCCCCAAGGCGCGGAACCTTTTGCAGCTGCTTGCGGGTCGTAAATTTACCGTTCTCTTCACGGAACTTCACGATATTCTTAGCGATGGTTGCATTGACACCAGCCACATAGGAGAGCAAAGATGGAGATGCCGTATTCACATCAACGCCGACATGGTTTACGGCAGATTCTACAACGGCCTTAAGGCTCTCTTCCAGATGCTTCTGGGATACGTCATGCTGGTATTGCCCAACACCGATTGCTTTCGGGTCAATCTTCACCAGCTCCGCTAACGGATCCTGCACACGGCGGGCGATGGAAGCGGCACTACGCTCCGCAACATCCAGATCCGGGAATTCCTCCTGCGCCAGCTTGGAGGCCGAATAGACACTGGCTCCCGCTTCATTCACGATAAGGTAAGCCAGCTCTGGATTGCCAATATCGGCTATAACCTCAGCCGTGAATTGCTCTGTCTCCCGCGAACCTGTACCGTTACCGATTACGATAAGTTGGATACCATACTTAGCAATCAGCTCCTTGAACTTCGCAGCAGCTTCCAGCTTCTTGTTATTCGGCGGTGTCGGGTAGGTCACCGCGACCTCCAGCAGCTTGCCGGTATCATCAACAACCGCAAGCTTGCAGCCTGTGCGGTAAGCTGGATCGACGCCGAGAACGCAACGTCCTTTGACTGGCGGTTGCAGCAGTAGGCTGCGTAAATTACCGGAGAAAATGGATATGGCCTGATTTTCTCCTCTGTCTGTCATTTCCCCACGCACCTCGCGTTCTACCGAAGGCGCAATCAAACGCTTGTAGGAATCCTCTGTTACTGCCTCCAGCAAGGACGTTACAGGCGACGGAGCTTTGAGAATCTTCCGGGAGATGAAGGCGTGAATCTTATCCGATACCACCTCAATCCCTACTTTCAGGATATTTTCCCGTTCTCCGCGATTAATGGCCAGAATACGGTGCGGCGGCATTTTATGTACCGGTTCACGATAACTATAATAGTTCTCATATACGGATTCTTGTGAGGCATCCTTTGCCTCAGATACAAGTATCCCTTGGCTGGCTGTGTATGAACGAACCCAGGAACGAATAGTAGGGTCATCTGCAATATTCTCGGCAATGATATCCATGGCACCTTGCAGCGCCAGCTCCGGCGTTTCTACACCCTTGTCTATATCCACATATTTAGCCGCTTCTTCGGTCGGATTCCCCTGTCTGCGTTGCTCCATGATCCAGTCAGCCAGCGGTTCCAGTCCTTTTTCCTTAGCTACACTGGCACGCGTCTTGCGCTTCTGACGGAAAGGTCGATACAAATCCTCGACTTCCTGAAGCTTAACTGCCTTGGAAATTTGCTCGTGAAGTTCCTTGGTCAGCTTACCTTGTTCATCAATATTGCGGATAACATCCTTCTTGCGCTCACCCAAATTCCGTAAATAGGCCAAACGTTCTTCAATATCGCGCAACTGATTTTCGTCCAGCTCACCCGTCATTTCCTTACGATATCTCGCAATGAATGGGATGGTATTGCCTTCATCCAGCAGGCCTACAGTCGTTCGAACTTGCTTCACATTAATGTTCAGTTCCTTGGCGATCGCTAAAGTAATCAATTCCTGCTCCTGCTTAACTGCTGCCTCATCCATTACCGCTTCTTTGTTATTCATTTCAGTAGTCAATCTATCCCTCTTTCCTTACCTAAAATCTGTTCTCGTTGTTTTGCCCATATCTAAAATAGTATCACAGATTCTCTCTGTCCCAAAGTTCCGCCGGAAATAATCAGAACCGACTGAAGTGTATAAAGTGCAACTATTTGGAGTCAGCACCGTTATTGTTGAGTTTTAGTTGCACTTTCTACACCTATATTTCTGGAAACCTCTGTTTTCAACCCTCTGCCGGCTAAATAGCTGTAGAGAATACAACTAAGCGGCTATTTTAAGCGATACAGCCCCTTTTAGTTGCACAAAGTACATCTAAATTAATTATCCCAGCCCAGCGTTAAGGTTCATTGTCGGCATAAAAATAAAAAGACACACCAGCCTCTAAGCTGATGTGCCTTCATAAAACTCAATGTCAGAATCTATGGCCTTGCCTGGATTAAAAGTCAATCAAGCCTAGACTGATTTGCAGTGAGTCATCCACCTTTTTCATCGTATCGTCATCG
The DNA here is from genome assembly GCF_000757885.1 of Paenibacillus wynnii. NCBI lineage: Bacteria > Bacillati > Bacillota > Bacilli > Caryophanales > Paenibacillaceae > Paenibacillus > Paenibacillus wynnii. The sequence continues at coordinate 866,811 of NZ_JQCR01000002.1, forward strand.
AGGTGGGTGATCTTATCAGTCAAACGTTGCTTGTCAATGGTCCGGACCTGCTCCAGCAAAATGACGGAATCCCGGTCAAAGCCGTGAGCATCCGCATCAATTTCCACATGAGTAGGCAGTTTGGCCTTTTGGATCTGGGCCGTTATTGCGGCCACAATCACCGTTGGGCTGAAACGATTACCAATATCATTCTGGATCACCAGAACAGGCCTTACTCCGCCCTGTTCAGACCCCACTACTGGGGAAAGGTCGGCAAAAAAAACGTCGCCGCGTTTAACGATCAATGTTTACACCCCGCTTACTAAGCGGCCAAGAGTGCTGTCTGCATCTTCCTCAGCAAGGAAAGCCTCGCATGCCATGGTTAAGTTGATCTTAGCCATCTCCATGTAGCCGCGCTGCATGGACTCCCGGATGAAACGTTTCCTCCGTTCGCTCAAATACAGCTTCATGGCCTGCCTAATCAATTCACTTCGGTTGGAATTCTCCAGTTGAACGATTCCATCCACTTCCTGCAAGAGATGATCGGGCAAGCTGATCATGATTCTTTTGGTGTTTTGCAAATTGGCCACCTTCTCTTCCACCCCCACAAACCTTCTGCCCTTGTCTTTCAGTGTAGCAATATACAAGGAATTTTATACAAAGAATATATGCCGCCAGTATATCAAGTATGCTGCATCCCATTATAAACTAGAAATGGCGGTTCGTATAGACTATAGATCACATAGTTGTATACGACTATATCCTTCTAAATTTTCCCTGTACTCTGATAACTTAGGACTTTAAGGCTGTAAAAGGGCGTTAACCAGGTTAGGAGCTGCGCCTTCGCGTACATAAACACGGGGCACTCGGTGGGCCAGCATGCAAATGACCTCGTAGTGAATCGTTCCTAGATGGAGCGCCAACTCGTCTGCCGTGATGGACACGTCAGCTTGGCGGCCGATGAGTACAACCTCTTCGCCAGCTTGGATTTGTTCCGCTTCTTCAGCGAAAGATTTGAGCGATACCATACACTGGTCCATGCAGATAGTTCCGACGACCGGAACGCGGCGTCCGCGTATTAGCACCTCAGCTTTGCCGCTTAACATGCGGGAATATCCATCAGCGTAACCTACAGGGAGCGTTGCAATAATCTCTTCACTCTCCGTAACGTAACGCGTACCATAACTGATGCCCCAATGGGGCGGCAGACTTTTGATAAACACTGCCTGCGTCTTCAGCGTCAATACCGGGCGTATAGCTATCAAGTGGCGGTTCACCTCGGCGGACGGGTAGAAACCGTATATACTGATACCTATACGAACCATATTGATGGACAAATGAGGTGTATCAATGGCTGTAGCGCTGTTGCCCGTATGTATAATCGGGATGACGAATTCTTTCTCCCGAAGCGCTTCTGCCACGCCCGTGAACCGTCGGTGCTGGTCCAATGTATAGCTTTTGTCTTCTTCATCTGCTTTGGCAAAATGGGTAAACATTCCCTCCAGCTCCGCCTGCGCTGTCTTATGCACTTCCTCGATAAATGCAGGTGCTTCCTCTGGCAAAAGTCCCAGCCGCCCCATCCCGCTATCTATCTTGACGTGCACCTTCAACCTATGGTCCGGATTCAAGGGAAGACGTTTAATCGCCTCCAATACCTCCGGAGTGAAAATAGTTACGGTTACATTATTTTCCCAGGCAACGGCTATTCCTTCTGGAGAAGTGTAGCCCAGTACCAGGATAGGAAGTAGTATTCCCGCCTGACGCAGCTCCAATGCTTCATCCAAAAAAGCCACACTCACATAGTCCGCACCCAGGGCTTCAAGTTCCCGTGTCACTTCCACTGCTCCATGGCCATACGCGTTTCCTTTGACACATGCCATAAACTTCGTCTCCGCCGGCAAAAACTTGCGAAAGGCTTCGTAATTGGCACGTAAATCATCCAGATTAATCTCGGCTACTGTCGGTCGATAGCTTGCTTGCACTTCAAAGTCACCTTCTTACGTAAAATAAACGTCATCTGCAGTATCACATAGACCACTGCCCTTAATGGTAATGGTAATGCTACAGAAGGGGGCTGTCAATGAAAGCAGCGCTATCTAGTGAATAGGAATAATTACCCTTTCCGGCCAAAAAAGAAAAAGGCGGATTCAACGCTGTAGAGGAAGTGCTCCCACATTGCGCAGAATCCGCCTACTATTTATTATTTACCCGATTGTCCCTGCATAGAAGCGGCAATTTGAATCATTTCCGTAACTGGCAGGTTCGAGCTTGTAATCCGGTACTCCAGACCTTCTGTCATCCAGGTTAAAGTCTGCTGTTCGTCACCGCTAAGTAAGCCGACAGTAAAGCCTAAATCAATTCCCTCGCCGGGCACCAGTGACACCGCACGATCTAGAGGCCGGGCTTCCATAATAGTATATTGATAAACCCCGTCATAGCGAATAAGAACGGCGTGGTCTTTACTACCCTCTATTTTATGGGAATCTTTGAAAGTAACCCCGACCGGAATATATTGCGGTTCAATAATTCCGAAATCCCCAAGCTCAGCAGAGACCGGTTGTTCCGATACTCCATCATCCGCAGGTACCACCGGGTTCCCATTCTCATCGACCTGGGCTACGGTGCTCTCCGAAGTCGTTTGTGAGGTCATATTCTTCTTCATATCAAAAGAATCCTCAGCAAACTTCGGATTAAAGTCAAAGCTGTCGAATTTCACGTCGACCACAACTTTGGCTTCCGAATCAGACACCTGTACTTGCTTGGGTGCATAAGACTTTTTGTCCAACCAAATCTTCTGGCGCACAAGCGCAGGACTTTGATAATTAGCCGCCACCTCAAATATGTAGCTATCCTTATCATCTACAAACTGGCGGTTGTTATCGGAGGTAATGCCCCGTACCAATGTCTGGTAGAGATAGACCTGACCTTGATTATCCGGCCAATCACTTTGGAAGCGGAAGCTTTTGTTGAGGCTTGGTGTCAGCACGAACACCCCGTCATCATTACGAAGCACAATTTGCGTGATATCCTTCTGAACATTGGATAAGCTGATCCGGTAATACGATGGATTCTTGTACCAGACCTCTACTTTATACTCCTGCGGCTGTTCGCCGGTATACAGAGTCATCGTGCCCGAGCCTTGATATGCTCCCTGCTTACTCTCCAACTTGTCGGCCACATCGTTCAAATCTTTGACTATGGAAGCAGAATCCTTACTCCCGCAACCTGTCAACACTAGGGTAACGCTCATTATGATTGCGAGTACCCATGTTATCCGGCGCATGACATCATCCCCTTAACCTGTTTTGAATGCCTTGATTAGTACATGTCTATGAGGGACTTGGCCGCAATATGCAGACGGGCATGACAAGCGTTAGGGAAGACATCCGTATTTAAGCAACTTTCGCCTTCGTGCATTCCGGTATAACAAGATTTATATTTTATATTATCAGCCGGTATTGTTGTATACTGAATCACAAAGCATTACAACTATATTATTCTCAATTCTATTACGAATGATTTAATGGAGGTTATTTACTACTATGTTTGTTTTGATTGGAATTGTATTTCTGCTGCTATATGGTGTTCTAGTATTCTATATCGGCTGGAGCGGCTGGAGCTGGATAAAACCGTTGGTATCAAAAAGGTTCAAACTTGTATATATTCTGTCTCTAATCTTTTTGGCCACTTCTTTCATACTGGGTCGGATATTTAGTGATTTTTCTGTTCTAAGTATGATTGGATCCTATTGGATGGCTGTCTTTTCTATGCTAATTCTGCTACTGCCAGTTATTCATATAAGTCTCTGGCTAATTCGGCTAACCCCGCTTCCACGTCACCATGCTCAGAAATGGGCGGGGGTAGTCACACTGGTAGTGTTGGTTTCCCTGCTAAGTTATGGATCCTTCAATGCTTACAGCCCAATTGTGCGTGAATACGACCTGCAGATTAATAAAAAGGTTGAGGGTCTCAGCAATTTGAAGATAGTTATGGCCGCAGACATGCACTATGGAATACTCTCCGGGACTTCACATGCTAAACGGATGGTAGAGGAAATCAATGCCCTGATGCCTGATATTGTGTTGTACCCCGGGGATCTTATTGATGATGATCTTGATGCCTATTTGGACAGAGGGATCGACAAGATTCTGCGTAATATTGAAGCACCTTACGGCGTTTACGCATCGCTAGGTAATCACGATAAATTGGACGGTCCAACCGAGAAGTTGGTAGAAGCATTAGAACGCAGCAACATGCAGGTTCTGTACGATGAGACCCTTACGCTAGAAGGAAGGCTGACACTCATTGGCCGCAAAGACCGGACAGAAACCGACCGCGCAGAATTGGCTCAGTTGATGGAAGATACAGACCCTAGCCTTCCTCTAATTTTGTTGGATCACCAGCCTTATGAACTGGATATTGCCGAGCAGAATGGGATTGATCTAATGCTTTCCGGACATACCCACCGGGGCCAGATTGCCCCTGCACATTTGATTACCAACGCCTTATTTGAGAATGATTGGGGACATTTGCAAAAAGGCTCCTTCCACTCTATCGTTACCTCTGGATATGGCTTCTGGGGACCTCCAATCCGTCTTGGGAGTCGTTCTGAAATCGTCCAGATTAATGTTAGCTTTACAGGGACAGATCCATCCTGATCGGATATGCCAGGTCTTAACAAATTGGTGCTGAGGAATCCATAGTGGAAAATATTGGTATATACGCCACTTCCCGAAAATAGTTGCAGGACAGTTCAGGCCTAGTTTCTAGAGCTTTTTCAAGCGAATCTAGAAAAGAGGGTGTCCCATAAGTGAACTGCACCCCTTGTTTTTGGATGGAGTCGAATAGACGGTTGTGCTTGTGAGAACGCTCCGCGAACGGATCGTTGCTCCAATCGCTGTGCTCTCCAGATTTTATTTATTTTCTTTAGCGGTAAAAATCCGGAGAGCAAGGCGACCGCTACCGCTTTTCCGCAATCGTTCCGTCCTCTCCGCTACTTTCAGCGGAAACCGTTCCAAAACCTTCTCAAAACAGCAAAAAGAAACCTCTCTTTGGTAAAATGGAGTTCCTACACAACCATTTCAAAGGAGAGGTTTTTTTGTCCATTTAATATACCATGGACCAACTTTGCCTGCCAATGAATTTAGAGGACGACATTCCAGAACATCACCTCGTTCGTGTCTTTAACGCAGCCGTAAATCGGCTCGACGACGCCATCTTTGACGCTGCCTATCCCGGCGGTGGTCGCGACAGTTACCATCCCAAAATGCTCACCAAAGTAATTATCTACGCCTACACCCAACGCATCTATTCCTCTCTTCAAATCGCCAAGGCTGTGCGAGAATATATTCCCTTCATGTGGCTAGCTGGAAGGCAGCGCCCGGACTTTCGCACCCTCAATCGCTTCCGTTCCCAGCGGATGAAAGATGTCCTCGAAACCGTGTTTACCGCCGTGTTACAGTTCATGGCCGAGGAAAAGTACGTCTCCTTAGATCATTATTTTGTAGACGGAACCAAGATTGAAGCGAATGCCAATAGCTACACTTCTACATCCGTATTTTACTGAATTCTCTCTTATACAAAAGGGTATATCAATGCTGTGCGCTCTTGCATTTTTAAGAATCGAGTTTATATATTATAGTCTCATAGCTGCCTATCCATAGTGAAGATGAATGCTCTCCCTGGCAGTAATCGTCTTTCCCCGTACGATAGACTTCGGTTGCTCTATCAATGATATACGTTTCATATTGTTCAAAACCTACAAACAAGCCATCCACTGATAAATTCACGACTATTAGATATGTACTATCTTCATGTTTCCTCGTATATGATAAAACCTTTTCCTCTGAATTCGGAATAAATTCTAATTCTCCCAACCAGAAAGCCGGATGATTTGTACGTAAATGGATGAGATACTTATAGTGCTCAAACATCTCTGCATCAAAAGAGTTCCAATTGAGCTTATATTCATCGAATAGTGAGGCCCAAGTTTCCAAAGTGTTTTCATTAAATTCTTGGCCCATCATCAGGCATGGCACCCCCTCAAGCGTTAAAAGGATCGAAGCTGCAGGTCCGGCACCTTTTTCACCAAAAAAGTCTATCGCTCTTGAACGTTCCTTCTCCTCCAGCCAGCTCATACGGAGCGCATGTTTAGGAAAGCTGTACTTATATGAATTATATATTGCTATAAAATCACTCTGCGTAAGGGTTCCGTCCATCATCTCCCGCACCAAAATCCGCGGATTGCCATGATATTCATCGTAGGCTTGTGAGATCAGGATTAGATCCTCTTTTACTGCTTGTAGTGCATGCTTGATCTCTACGAGAAAATCATAAGGAGTAATGTCCGAGTCGTCCAACCGAATGCCATCAAAATCAAACTCTACGACCCAATATTTCATAGCCCCGAGTATATACTCTCTCATCTCGCGGCTTCGGAATTCTATCCCGGCAAAATAATCTCGACCCGGCACATCATAATAAATTCCGTCCTGATCATTCCGTGTAAAATACTCCGGGTGGCTTCTTGTCAGGATGTGATCCACGCTGGTTCGGTTTAGTACCCAGTCCATAATAACCTTGATTCCGTTCGCATGTGCTTTAGTAATAAAGTCTGACAAGTCCTCTTGGGTTCCAAAAGTGGGGTCTATGGAATAGAAATCTTTAACCGCATACGGGTCGCCGTACTCACCGATCCTGCCTTGAACACCAACTTCGTGGAACGGCATAAGCCACAGGGTGTTGATGCCCATATCTTTGAAATAATCTATTTTTTCAGAGAGTCCTCTAAAACCCTTGTCGGTAAATGCCCTCGTATGAAGCTGATAAATCACTGCTTTTTGAATCCATTCGGGGCTCTCTATTGCTGTAAAATGGTCATACATGTATCCGGGATGTTCCTTAGAGATTTCATTAGTTCTAATCAGAACCTCACCATGCTCGGTTACGGTAAAGGACGAGTTATTTTGTCCATCCTCCGACACATTTGGGTTCAATGGATCTATAATCCAAGCTTCACCGTTCACTACTAATTTATATAGGTGTCTGCCCCTGGCTATCGGTATCTCGATCTCCCAGCCTCTTGCAACTTCCATAGGGGTCATGTAATGTCTATCGCCATTCCAATGATTGAAGGTCCCTGCTACCGCGACACTATCCACTTGAATATCCGGATAATACACAAATCGTACACCGTTTGATCCTTTGATTGGAAAAGCAGACATGTGGAAGCCTCCATTAAATGTATTTCAGCAAATATAGCATATTTAAAGTAGTATTTGGGTATTAACTCCTGAGGTATTTACCCGAAAAAATAGCCCCCTGACGCTTGGGGTCAGAGGGCTGCTGATATCATAAATCCACATTCATTTAGGTGGCATTATCACAGTGCCTAGTTTATCCGTATAAGGCTTTATCTGATCATAAAGTTGCTGGTGATTGATTTTATCTGTCTCAGACAGCCGGTCCATATGAACGCTGCCATCCGAGTCCATTGTTATGTCGTTATAATTTTTCATCTCATTAAGAATTCTTTTAAAATCAGCCAATTCAACTTCACTGAAAGTCTGCTCTGCTTGTTTCATTCTCTTAGACCAGGAAGTGTCATTACTCGGTGCCGTCTCTTTATTTAGTTTTGCAAAATATGGCTCAAGCTCTGCAGTAAGCTTCGTATACGCCACTTGTTCATTAGCACTTAGTTGCTCAGGGTGGAGCACGCCCTTAGAATCGGCTATTTTTAGATTATAGTTACCGAGTTCTTTTAGAAGGGACATTAACTTGGCGAACTCTTCTTCACTAAAGTTTTGCTCAGCCCCTTGGAGTTTCGCCTCCAGTTGATCATACTGCTGTTGTGTTACCCCGAATTGTGCTACGTTCTCTTGTGAACCATAAATGGTATCCGCCAAGTAATTGTATCCCGCATATGCTCCTGTAGGGATTAATAACGCAGCAGCTACTATGCCTGCCACTAGCCACTTTTTCATCTTTTTTCCCCCTTGTGTCGATGCAACCTGCTTAAGTACTCTTTCCTTGAGTTCCGGTGGAGCCACCCATCCTTTGGTTTCATCTTGGAGGGCTGCTCGCAGCTGTTCATCGAGATTCATACAAATCCTCCACCTTTCCCACAGCTCGACTGTTAGGGTTCCGTTTCGCACGGAGCTTCTGTAGAGCCGCATGGATACGCGATTTTACCGTCCCTAGAGGAATGTCCAAAATAGCAGCAATCTCTTCCTGAGAGTTTTCATTGAGGTAATGGAGAATTACAACTTGCTTAAGCTTGTAAGGGAGACTGTTCACGCTCGCCAGTAAAGGACGATTGGCTATTTTGTCTACAACCTCACTGGTAAAATCACTGTCCATCGCTTGACCATACCGCTCAGCTTTGTGGATCAACCGGAGATGCGTCCATCTCTTTCGTCGATAAGCCTGAACCTGCCGCATAACCACACCCATCATCCATGGCTTAAAGGGTCGGCTGACATCAAATTGCCCAAGTGAACGATGTACCTGCATATAAATCTCTTGGATTACATCGTCTGCATCAGAACGATTGGCAACGAGGAAATGAACGGTTTTGTAGACATCCCCAATCGTTGTTTCGTAAATCTCACTATAAGCTTCACAGCTGCCGGCTAGCGTAAGCGCAATGAGACTGTTGTATTCAGCTGGATCGTTCATCCGCCATTCCCCCTTCGGTCTTACACTGTATATTGGCGAGTAGTGAATATTTCGTTCGAATTATTTTTGGGTAAGCTGTGCACAAGTAACTATAGTAATATGTAGAGGAAAAAAAGACGGACGAACTTCGACGTAAAACTAACCTATTGTAAAGGAGATATACCCCATGATAGACGCACATATCCACCTGGAACAATACGATTGGGAAGCTATAGACCCTATGCTTAAAGAGCTCCCGGTAATGGGTATTGAAGCACTGTTAGCCGTATCGATGAATCTAGAGTCATGCATCCGTACAGAGAAGCTGGCCGCAAAGTACCCCGGTATCGTCAGACCCGCCTATGGATTTCATCCCGAGCAACCGCTGCCGAAAGTGGATGAACTGACAGCACTGCTGGAGTGGATAGAAGCCCGCGCCGGGGATTTTACTGCTGTGGGCGAGATCGGCTTACCGTATTATTCTCGGGCGGAAGCTTTGGAGCGCGGTGAGGAATTTAATACCGAACCCTATATCAATCTACTGGATACTATGCTCGGTCTAGCCTCACACCTTGCCAAACCCGTCGTGCTTCATGCCGTATACGAGGATGCCCTTATTGTCTGTGATCTGTTGGAAAAACACGAGATTCAGCGTGCCCATTTCCATTGGTTCAAAGGACCGGAAGAGGCCATCCGTCGGATGATTGCCAGCGGATATTATATCTCCTTTACACCTGACATACTGTATGAAGCAGAGATTCAGGAGTTGGCGAGGCGCTACCCGCCGGAGCTGGTTATGGCTGAAACGGATGGCCCTTGGCCCTTCGAGGGGCCTTTTGCCGGACGCTCTACTCATCCTTCTATGATCCGAGAGGTTGCTGCCGTATGGGGCGCTTTGAATGGTTACTCTCCCAGCCAAGCCGAAGAGATTCTCACTGCAAATACAGTAAATTTCTATGATCTATAGGAAATAGATAGACACTATTGGCGATATGTGGGAGGTACTATTGGCGATATGTGAGAGATAATATTGGCGATATGTGAGAGATACTATGGCGATTGTGAGAGATACTATGGGCGATATTGAGAGATACTATGGAATACATGAGAGAGGACTGTCTTCTACCGCGAAGAACATTATCCCTTTGGCCTTTTTTAGATTAGTCTAAAAACAACTACGCACAGTGAATAATTAGAGGGAATTTCTCCAGTTAATTGTAAGTAAATCACCTTTCTAGATGATTTAGCGGGAAATCTTTCTCTAATTTGCTGTAACTACCTCGAAAATAGCTAGAATCGTGGAATTATAGGGATATATTCAGACTGTTGAGAAAGTCCGAATTTCAACACGACACCGCGTTAATTTGGTATAATATAGATAACTTTGCTAGAAAGCGCGGTGTCTTATGTTAAACGAAAAAGATCAAGGGGATAGCGGAAAATATCAAATGGAGATGGTTTGTTTAGACCAGTTGGTTCCCTCCGATCACCTCCTTCGTTTGGTCGAAAAACATGTGGATTTTTCGTTCATTACCGAAAAGGTACGCCCTTATTATAGTGCAACCCAAGGAAGACCTTCGATTCCACCCATCCGTTTATTCAAAATGATGCTGATTGGCTACCTGTTTAACATTCGTTCCGAACGCATCCTTGAGCAGGACATTAACGTTAACCTTGCCTACCGGTGGTTTTTAGGCCTGGGCCTTAGTGAACCAGTTCCGGACCATTCCACGATTAGTTATAACCGGAATGGACGATTTCAGGGAACCGATGTCTTCCAGGAAATCTTCGACGAAGTGGTGCGGCTTGCCATTTCCCACCGCATGATTGCGGGGCGGCTCTTAATTACAGATTCGACGCACATCGAGGCGAATGCCAATAAAAATCGTTATACGCAGCAAATGACGAGTGAGTCCCCGCACGCCTATCTGCAAGAGTTGGAGACCGCAGTCCATGAAAGCCGCCGTGCTCACGGGAAAAAGCCATTAGCTCCTCCACGCGGGAAACGGGAGGAGGAGCCCAAAAAACTGAAAGTGAGCCTGACTGATCCAGAGAGCGGCTACATGAATCGTAAGAACAAACCGGAAGGATTCTTTTACTTAGACCACCGGACGGTTGACCACAAATACAATATGATTACCGATGTGTATGTGACGCCAGGCAATGTCAATGATTCAACCGTGTATATGGAGCGCTTAACCCGGCAACTGGAGACCTTTGGTTTTCGAGACACCCTCGAAGCCATAGCCTTGGATTCCGGATACATGGTGCCCCATATTTGCAAACAAACGACGCCATGGATGACTGTAATTGCCGAGCGGAAACCACCCAGCAAACCCGGCTTTCTCACGAAAGAAGACTTTACCTATGATGCGAAAAAGGATGTATACGTATGTCCATTAGGACAACCACTCACGTACCGAACGACGAACCGACAAGGCTACAACGAGTATATATCATCCAAGGGGCACTGCGCGGCTTGCCCGAAAGTCACTCAATGTACTGAAAACTCCAAGCACCAGCGTACGATTCAGCGGCATGTATGGGAAGACTTCAAAGAGAAAGTACACCAAAACCGGAAAAGTCCCGAAGGCGAGAAAATCTACAAATACCGCGCTCAAACCATTGAGCGTAGCTTTGCTGATGCCAAAAATCTCCACGGGTACCGTCGATGCCGAATGCGGGGCAAAGCCAAGATGCAGGAACAGGCATTGATGACGGCCATTGCACAGAATCTGAAGAAAATGGCCCGTCACTTAGCAAAGATGGAGGCCTATGCTTTTCATTTGTGTATGAAAAAGAGTAACCTTCACTACTTTAACCGTCATTTGGGTTTCCGCATGATATTTGCAGCTTGAAAGTTTGCTTTCTCAACAGTCTGATATATTCCTTCTAATTTATATAAAAGGGATTGATTCCAATAGTTAGAGGGATATTTTCCCGCTAAAATTTTCTGAGGCACCTTCCGAGGGTGATTCTATTGCACTTTTACATCTCATTCGCTCATTTGATGCTACCGTAGGTGATTCTATTTCACTTTTACATCTCATTCGCTCATTTGATGCTACCGTAGGTGATTCTATTGCACTTTTACATCTCATTCGCTCATATGGTGCTCCCGAGGGTGATTTAATTGCACTTTTACATCTCATTTGCTCATTTGGTGCTCCCGGGGGTGATCCTATTGCACTTTTACATCTCATTCGCTCATTTGGTGCTCCCGGGGCGGTAGATACTAGCTCTCAACTTAACGCTTGATCGCCAGACGGTACCCGAGGTTCATTACAAAATTATAGAATAAATGTGTTCTGGATACGCGCATCCGTTTGATAAACGAGGGTAAGGAGTAGAATTGACGCCGAAAATCGTTATATCCATTAAGTAGCTGCTCCTCCGTCATATGTATTGGGTTGAAAACTACATCCGTTTTGCCGTTGTAAAGACTCCAATCTTCATTTAAAAGGCGCTGCTCACCTTTCATTTGGGCATGTACAGGTGTTTGGGGCAGAGGTGTCAAAATACTGACGGTTACTCCGTCAATTCCCAGTGACTCACAGGCTTCCAAGGTGTGCTGAAAGGTTGCCGGGGTATCCTCATCAAAGCCGAATACGATGCCGGCCTGTATCATGATTTTATGTTTATGCAGCTTATGGATAATATCCTGATAGGACCCTACGCGATTCATTTGTTTGTTCACACCCCGTAGTGCAGATGGAGAAAATGATTCAAGACCTACAAACAAATACAAACAACCCGCTTCCCTCGCCTTCTGCAGGAGCTCATCATTGTTGCAATCCGCCAGTGTCACCTGTGCCGCCCATTTTTTACGGAGGGGCTTAAGGCTCTCCATCAACTCTAAAGCATGCGCTTTATCCGCAAAAAAATTATCATCCCAAAACACAAAAAACTTCGATTTCATCAAGGAAATCTCATGAATAACCTCGCTTGTGGGACGGGAGCGGAAGGTGTCATGATAGATTTGCTTCAAGTTGCAGTAAGCACAGCGGTAAGGACAACCTCTGGTTGAGAATACCGCCCCTTTCATCAGCGAGCTTCTTTTTAGCAGATCCCAACGGGGTAGGGGCACATCTTTTAAATCCGGGATAGCGTCAGATCGATAGATTTGCTGGAAATTGCCCTGATAGAAATCCCCCAAAAATTTAGGCCAGATCTCTTCCGCTTCACCTACTATTAGACTGTCACAATGTTCGGAAGCCTCCTCCGGAAGAAGGGTAGCATGGGGCCCTCCAAATATGACCTTAGCTCCTTTTGCCCGGAATTTCTCAGCAATGGTGTAGCAATGATATGCATTAGGTGTGTTCACAGTGATAGCCACCAGATCAAAATTGCGCTGATACGGGATTTTTTGCTGATACTCATCCACTAGAGTAATCTTGTATTTGGTCTCATCAATAAAACCAGCTAAATACGGCATCGTGATCTGTACAAAATTATTGAACTGCTTCCGGCGGAACCGATTAATTTTCTCGTTCTCCGGCTGAATAAGCAGAATGCTTTTTCTCATAGTTCACCTGCTTGCTTGGAATTAATATTTACTTGGCTTACCTCATCCCAAAGAAAGTTCGCGAGATACCACCCAATTCCCTCTATAAAAAGGAAAGTTATTCCTGAGGATATATATTCCTGTGAACCCCTATCTCGCCCGTTGATCCGATGGTTGTAGTATTTTTAAGTGTACTCTGTGCAACTAAAATCACTGGTTTTGGTGGAATCCGTACTTTAATTGCACTTAGTACAGTTATATCGCCAACCTTGGGCCTTGATGCGTTAATCGCTGCTATATAGTTGTAGAAAGTACACTTAAAGTCCGGGGAACAGCCATTTCATTGCTAAATAGATGTAAAGAGTGCACTTAACTCTATATAGATTGAACTTGATAAACGGACAAAAAGGATTGAAGTAACGGAGGGGAATTTTGGAACTGGAAGAGCGGTAGCGTCCGCCCGAAAGCTTTCCGTAGGAAAGCTCGCTTCGAAAGCATAAGCTGTCTCCGGATTTCATCCGCTAATAGCGATAAAAATCCAGAAATCCGGAGACAACAGCAGCTGGAAGTCCAACATTCACCGTAGTTACGATCAAACCCAATGTAGCAAAATCTTAAGTTCATCTTATATAGTAAGTTAAGTTCCTTAACTATCCTGCCATACCCAATTAAGAGCAGCAGTTATGGAGCAACAATCAGCTTATATTAGATCCGATTTCTGTAAAAGTCTTTGGATTTGAACTTGGTTCTTTAGCTTCAGGTAAAATATTCCTAAATAACGCAACCTAAAGCCACTCAGACGCATCTTTATAGTAAAGGAAGGGGAGCTTCACCTGGATATTATAGAGAGGATCAAAGCAAAAGATGAATCAGCTCTCCGCCTGCTCATGGATGATTACGGGGATATGCTCCTTCGGACAGCCTGCTTGTTGCTCAAGGATCTACAAAGTGCAGAGGAAGCTGTACAGGATACGTTCATTCAGGCCTATAACAAAATAGAACAACTGCAGGAGCCTGAAAATTTAAAAGCTTGGATGGTCCGTATTGTTGTGAATCGCTGTCGGATGAGGCAACGGACCTGGAGCTGGCGAAATATATTCCCCTCGGCAGAAACGGAGCAGCTTCACTTGGCCGAATCAAACCTCATGTCCGGTGCGGAAGAGCTTTTCATGCTGCAATGGCATAATGTCAGACTTGTAGAGGCTGTCAGAACTCTCGATTACATATACCGCGAATGTCTCGCTCTATATTATTTCCATGAGATGACAATCCGTGAAATATCAGAGCAGTTGGAGATCCCTGAGAATACAATAAAATCCCGACTTGCCAGAGGAAGGATTCTACTTAAAAAGCTATTGGAGAAGGAGGGTCAATTCAAATGAATACGGAACGGAAAGCCATAAAACAGCAGCTTGACGAAAAATTAGAACTGATCAGATTCACCGGGCACGAGCGGGTTATCCGACGGACGCACCCTCCTACTCTTCGAAATCGCCTGCTGATGTTCTGGAACAAGGAAATTGTGCTTCCGCTTAAGCCTATCGCTGCTTTGAGTGCCATTATTCTAGTAACCATAGTAGCAGTCCACTCCACACAAATTGAAGAACCCCAGCTATCGGTTACACAACAACCAGAAACCCGTGAATTAATTGAAGCCGGTGGCAACATTTACTGGAAGGATGTCTATAAGCAGGTGGTGAAGCAGCATGACAATTAAGATCAAAATCAAGCATCTAGTTCTATGGGTGTTGGGCCCTGCCATTCTACTGATTGTCATTCTTAATTCGGTGCCTTCTCTAGCTAAACTGGGTCAATCTACTCCTACAGAATCCTCACCAGAAAATGCCCGTATACAGCTGCTGCAACAGTTGAATTCATCGACTGGCAACCCCCATTTGGAGCTGATTCGTAAAAAAATCATAGATACCGGCAGCAGGCATAGTTCCTACCTATTCGATGTATATATTGGACCTACATCGAGTCATTGGAGTGTAGACGAGGTCAATTCAATTAATCTTTTACCGGCGGACAGAATTACTTTCTTGGATGAATACATTCGCGAGGGACCAGTCGATGATTATTACATACGAGCATCTAAACAATTAGTGTATGAATATGACTCACTCAGCCGGGAAGATGATGCTGAACAGGCACTGATAACTGCGGAATCCAGAATAAGCAGCAACACCTCAACAGCAAGAGAATTAGCACTCCTACGGGGAGAAAGGGCTTTGGACCGGGGGGACGTGGCAGCAGCGGAAACAATCCTAGAAAAGTCAACGTCCCCTTCATATGTGCATGAAACTGAGCTGGACGGAAGAATGAACTGGCTTAAAGCTCGGCTATTATTTACAAAAGGTAATTTTAAACAGGCCCATTTATTAGTGAAGAGCAGCTTGAAGACTTACCGGAATAACAAGGACAGCTTAAAGCTTGTTACGGATACGGAAAGACAGCTAGTAGACCTTCAAGCGGAGATCGAATCCGCAATGAATATAGCTCATACAGACTCTGCTAACCTTTCGGGGACTTTAGCACGAAGTGATGGAACCCCCATCCCTTTCGCAGGTATTTTTCTACGGGATGAGAGCCATGTCAATCACAGCGTGACAGATAGTGAACCGTACCGAATTCTTACCGATTCAGAAGGTCATTTTCAATTTCACGGGGTGATTCCAGGTTACTATCAACTCGAATTGGGGCTCCACTTTAATCAAATTGACGGTTGGACCTGGCCTATACAGTTTGGGGACTGGATTGAAATCAAACAAGGGGAGAACAAGCTAGCAAATGTTACCCTGCAGCCCCTGCTTGAGCTTCATTCGCCCGTTAATCAGCAAATTATTACCGATAAGAATATTAATTTTAGCTGGGAAGCTGTAACCGGAGCCGCTTACTATAATCTTAATGGCAGTGTTTGGTCCGAAAACAGCTCGTACACTAATCAAATCAAAGGACATGTAACAGATAATCACGTTACCATCCCGATAAATGAGTTGTATTACACTAGCGGGGGATTTTCTTTTGGCAGCCAAGGCGATTGGCAATCGATTAAGCCGAATTCTCTTCTCGGATTCACGAATCCAGATAACCGTTACTCATGGAGTATTGAGGCTTTTGATACGAGTGGAAAATTGATCACACGTAGCAATGGCTACAGGTTAGATGAGAACCGAGTCGGGAATCTCCCCTTTTTCTATTTAAAGGAACGAACACTCAGTAATGCTGATCGAATTTTGCTGGATAAGAAGCCCGATCAGGCGATAGTTGCTTACCAACAGGATTACGCTGCTAATCCTCAGGATCTGCATGCCCTTCATATGTTAGTTCACCTGTTGCGGGCAAAGGATACTTTTATGGAGAGTAAACCGAAGGTTGATTCTACCATCCCATTGATTAAAAAACTTTTACAGATGTATCCCTCAGAGGGCTATGCTTCAACCTTGACACAATATTTCTATGAGCAGGCAGACTGGAAACAGTATAACGAATATTATTCCTTGTACCTGAGTGTAGCCGATCAGAAGCCTAATTCTTACATGAGAGCCATCAACGCCCTTGCTCTTTGGCATCAGGGAGAGGTAGATAGAGCCCGAAAGGAGTTGGCAATTTCTCTGGAGGAGGATAACAATCATCGATTTATCGGAGGTTATCTGGCGTTGGAGTTATATGCAGGTGAAGCCCTTTCCTCTGTTTCGGAGATTGCTGCCCGCTACCCTGATCACAGCGGCGAACCTAATGGCAATCGATGGACCTCGCTCCTTAGTCAACTTACCGTTCAAAGAGCACAACACCCAGAGGTCTTCGACAAGCAGTTGAAGGAAAAACTTGATTGGTATATGCTCGGCAAGTCGGAGCTTTTGAAGCAATGGATGGATCAAACAGATGCATCTGCATTGAAGAAATTTATGGGTGCTCTTCTCGAGGTTAGATGATGTTGCAAGCCGAAGATTTGCAAAAGCTCCAGACTAGATCATTTGATCTTAGACTGGAGCTTTTTTTTAGAAGAGAGACGTTCCTCCACTCAAATATCATCTGATACAGTTCTTAATTGTCTATAAAGTGATTCGATGGGATACATTTCTGTTGAATGCATATTAACACTAAAACTCCTATCGCTGAGAATCCTGTAGTAAATACATCAATTTCACAAGAAACTCTTGCTTCGGGTGCAAATCCTGTATAAAATGCAAGAATTCCGCTATTTTTGAGCCGTCCACTGCTGAAATGCTGCATTTAATACAACAATCGGAAGTTATACAATAGTTTGGACGATTATTGTTGTACATCATACAACATTCTGCAGAGCTTGATCTACAGAATACTGCACAGGAAGGAGAAACTTCAAATGCATAGTCATCCCTTGAATGAAATCTACGCGATCATGGAAGCGTCATTCCCTGATTCCGAATTCCGTACCCTAGATGGTCAAAAGGCACTGCTTGCGGATTCGAGGTACCGCTTGATCACAGACTATGACAACCAAGGCCGGGTTACCGCTTTTATTGCTGCATGGGAATTTCCGGTATTCCGTTTTGTAGAGCATATTGCAGTTCATCCTGCTGTAAGAGGACAAGGGTTGGGAGATAGGATGATGCGGGATTATATTTCTGAATCAATAACTCCCGTTCTGCTGGAAGTAGAGCCTCCACTCAACGAATGGTCACGCCGAAGAGTCGGTTTCTATGAAAGACTGGGCTTCTTTCTAAATCCTTTTGAATATAGGCAGCCACCGCTTAGAGAAGGGCAATCGGAATTGCCTTTAAAGATTATGAGCTATGCTCAACCACTCCCCGAGGAAGCGTTCTCTCTTTTTAAAGAAACGGTATATCGCCATGTGTATAAGGTATCCGACTCTCACCATGAATAATACAACCTCCCTAAGGGATAATAATCTAGTCTCACTAAATGACCATTCCAAGGAGGATAACTATCTTGAATTCAAACCTGAGCAATCAAATTAATCAGTGTGAACAAATCGTTCAACAACTTGTTAGCCAAACACAACAGTCTAATCAAATGTACCAACAAATGCTGCAACAAGAACAACAAAATGCAATCCGTTTAGAAGAACTGGCGCAACGTGAGCATAAAGCTGTTCAAATGATTCAATCTGCGCTTCATGGACACCAAACAGCTCTGCAACAACTTCAACAAGTATCCCAAATTTGCAGACAGCTGGAACAAAGCTCGCAAGCAGGCAACTACAGCACTTCTGCTACCGGCTTTAATCCATCCTTTAATCAATCACCGGTTTCCTCACAGTATTCTTCAAACTATGGTGGCAGTTCGGTTGGTTCCGGCATGGGTTCTAACATCGGTTCAGGTATGAGTTCAAACATCGGTTCAGGTATGGGATCAAACTTTAGTTCCGGTATGACTTCCAGTTCCGGTATGGGCTCAGGCATGGGAATGAACTCACCAATGAGCCAAGGTTCAAATCCATCCTCCATTAATTCATCCTCAAACCAAAATAGAAACTTCCAATAAGAGCAAATCGTCTGTTGGAGCTTAAGTTTCCATGACATAAAAGGGTTGGGTGGATGATTACCCGCCCAACCCTTTATTCTTGTGAATGGATTTCCTCGTATATTATTCCGAAATACTCACCGTCTTGAGCTCCGAATTCCACTTCACCTGAAGTCCGAACATTTCGGGAATGTTTTTCAACGGAATCATTACACTGTTATTTTGATTAAGGGATGGCAAAATGGCGATTTCTTTTCCATTCACAGTAGCCTTATTCGTCAACGGCTTATAGCTAATCGTCCTTCCACCCCTTGTAAGGGTTAGAATCTCCTCTTGATTATTCCATTTCACCTCTCCACCCAGTAATTTAATGAGTTCCCTCAGCGGCAGATAAACCCGGGAATTCTCCAAAACTAGAGGCTGATTTAACTTCGTGGACACATCGTTGAAGATCAACGTTCCGGCAAACAATGATCTCCCTAGTGTGTATCCATGCTTGGCTGCGATCTTTTCCATCCCCGAACTACTTGTGGTAATTACGACCCTGGTGTTTTTTTCGACTTTTGGAAAAAGCCAGTGAATATCCTCGTTATGCATACGTATGCATCCTGAGCTGACATATTTCCCAATCGAATTTTCATTACTGTTCCCGTGAATGGCATATGTGGTTCCATAAGTTCCATTAACCTCAAGTCCCATCCAACGATCACCCAACGGGTTACGCGGATCTCCTCCGGGAATTTTTTCTTTGTAATAGGGTCTGTTCTTGATTTTTACCACGATTTTGAAGCTTCCTTCTGGAGTTAGACTGTGTGTTCTGCCCGTAGCAACTGGAAAAGTCCGTACCAGCTTTCCATCACTAAAGAACGCCAATTGATTCACTTTCTTGTTGATGATGATCAGATCATTGCCTGCAGCGCTTGCTTTTCCGGTGTAGAAAACGCAGCAGAGTAAACCTAGTACGAGCAATAACTTGATGATCCGCTGAACATAAGAACTCAGTTGGAAATCCCTCCTCTATCTCTTGGGTCTCCAACTAATATATCGATGCCAAGGGGTGTCCTATGATACCAATTTTCAGAACAACAAATAAACAATCATTTTTTTCCTAAAGTGTAACTTCCCTCCATGAAGCAACGTCTAGATATTCAGGGGGCGATACCATGAAAAGAAAAATCATTACCATTCTAAGTGCAATTATTCTTATTACCAGTGCTTATTACACCGGGTATCAGAGGGGAAGTCATTCTAACAGTTCTGAAGCTGAACCTATCCCTGTAACTTCGTTATATTCTAAGTGGGTCGTCTCAGAGAAGCCGCCTTTGCCGGTCATCCTGATTGATGGGCAAGACATAAGGGTTTACCGGGGAACCTACAGCTGGAGCCAATTATCCGGAAATGGGGGTAGTATTAATGCTGTAAGTGTCGATGCAGCCTCCGCGCCCCCTATGATGAAATCAACCGTTGTAGCAGCCGGGTCAAAGATTGAAAACCACGCTCCCCCAAGAGTTAAGGAATTTAACATGAGCAATATCACCGAGGGCTTTGAAGGTGACCTCAACAGCTACTCTGCTCCTGCTTCTAAGGGTGTTTACACCTATAGAATTCACTGTGAATGGTTCCTGGACCAAGGGCATGCGGACTACTTTTTCTCTATTCAGGTGAAGTGATCCGTTGTTATACCTTTTTAACTTTTTTATTGCGATATGCACTTGGACATATGCCCCAGTGTTTTTTGAACATCTTCGAAAAGAAAAGAGGATCTTTATATCCTACAGCATGGGCAATCTCTGAAATGGAGAGTGCTCTATTTTGCATTAGCTCAATGGATTTATCCATTCGGAACTGGTGAAGATAATGCTGCGGTGAGGTGTTAAGTATTTCTTTGAACAGGCTTGTTAGATACATTCTATCAATACCCACTATATGTGCGATTTCAGCAATGAATATCTTGTGCTGGTAGTTGTCATGGATAAATTCGATCGCTTTCTGGACATATCTTTCTTTGGGCTTGAAGGTAGAAACAGAGGAAGTAGATAGTTCTAGTAACTCACTAAAAAAACGGTAAAGAATACTGCAACTGGCAAGTTCCATACTATTCTCTTTTGCAAGCGTCTGGTCAAATTGGGCAGCAAACGTATTGAACCAGGAATTTACGGGTGCAAAAAAAATCGGATGTTCTTTACTTAAATATGCTCTGGTTAATAAATCATCTGCATCATTACCTTCGAATACGATCCAGGAATAAGTCCAGGGAATAGATTCGTCAGCTTTATAAGTTGCCTCTTGATGTGGATAAATAAGAAATCCATGCCCCGGCCCTAAGGCATAGCTGTTCCCTGAGGAATGGAGAGAGCCCTGCCCATGATGTATGTAGTAAATCTTATATTGCTCGTTGATATCTGGCCCACATTGATGATTGGGAGAACATGCTTCCTGACCGTGATTAATAAAACGAAGGTCTAAATTCACAGATGATACTCCTCCTTCCTGCCATACAAAACGGATCATGTCATGTAAGATAACTAATTGTAAGCGATTGCAAATATTGTTAGGTTATTATAAGTTAATTAGGCTAAAATTTAGTATCGCCTTTTATATCTTATATTGAAAAGTTGAAAAAATCAAAGGAATGAAAAATATAACAAGATGACATATTTACACATCATCACTACATTTATTTTCATGAAGATCTTTTCTATACTTGGTATTATTAATTTCATAGGAGGAAGATAAATGTTAAAACGCAGCACAAAGCTCGCACTCGTATTCACGATAATGATCGCATTAATTTTACCTTTTGTAGGGGGAACGAAAGCCGAAGCGGCTAATGGTTTTTATGTAAGCGGTTCCACTTTGAAGGATGCCAATGGTAATGATTTTGTCATGCGGGGAGTTAACAATGCTCATGCTTGGTACGATACGCAAGCCTATAATGCACTACCAACCATCAACAATAACAAGGCGAACACGGTTCGAATTGTCTGGACGTTGGGTGGAACCGCATCTCGTTTACAGCAAATCATCGATCGTTGTAAAGAACTTGGCCTAGTTGCGATGATCGAGCTTCATGATGGTACAGGTTCAGATGATGCTGTACTTCTGAACCAAATGGCACAGTACTTCACCCGTAGTGATATTAAACCGATTATGACCAGTAATGAAAAGTACGTCCTTGTGAATATTGCGAACGAATGGGGAGGCAGCAGCCTCTCGGATACCGCTTGGCGTGATGCTTACAAAACAGCTATTTCAACCCTTCGTAACGGGGGAATACACAATACGCTAGTAGTTGACGCATCAGGCTGGGGACAAAACTCATCCCCAATCAAGACTTACGGAAATACCCTTCTGACTCATGATCCGGATCATAACACGATGTTCTCCATTCATATGTACGGCTCTTGGAACGATTCTTCCCGCATTGGCACCGAACTTCAGGCTATCAAAAATTTAGGGCTTGCTGTAATGATTGGTGAATTCGGTTACAACTATAATAACGGGAATAACAACCTGGTTTGCACAGTAAACGCTCAAGAGGTTATGAACCAAGCACAGTCCAAAGGTATCGGGTATTTAGCTTGGTCCTGGACGGGAAATGATACTGCCAATGCATGGCTTGATTTAGTATCCGGTAGTGATTGGCAGACATTTACATCCTGGGGCAACTTAGTTTTCAATGGTACCAACGGAATAAAGGCTACCTCGGTGAAAGCTTCTATTTTTAATACTGGAGGCACGGGTACCACTCTCTATGATTTTGAAGGAGGTAGTGCTCTAGGTTGGACGGGTTCTAATGTTGGGGGTGGACCATGGTCTGTAACGGATTGGGCTACTAGTGGATCAAGCTCGTTAAAAGCAGATGTGAAACTAGGCGGTGGCCAATTCATATTAAACCGCATAACTGCTCATAACTTCAGCGGCAAACAATCACTGAAGGCTAAGGTAAAACACGCGAACTGGGGAACTATTGGTAATGGACTTCAAGCTAAACTCTATATCAAAACAGGTTCAGATTATACCTGGTATGACTCGGGAGCTGTACAAATCAATTCATCGAGTGCAACGACATTAACCTTGAATCTATCCGGCGTTGCCAATTTAGGAGATGTAAAAGAAGTGGGTATACAGTTCATATCACCTACCAATTCAAGCGGTTCCACTTCTATTTATGTAGATAGTGTTGTTGTACAGTAACGCTAAGTAACAATCATTTTATCAAAAAGGGGCTGTCTGTCTCAAAATCAGATATTTTTGACGAATGAGATAGCCTTTTGTACTTCAAAGCGAATAAATAAAGTCTGGACTGGGCAGCGATTATAGCAACGGTCCGTTCGCAGAGCTTCCTTATAAGCACAACCATCTATCCGACTCCAAAAACGAGGGGTGTCCTAAGTAGCCATTTCATGGCTTATGGGACACCCCTCGTGGCGGTCGCTGCCACTCTTCCAACTCCAAAATTCTTACGTCTACTGCCGTCCTATTCTGGTGCATGCATAAAGCTATGTTCACAAACATTTAGATGTACTTTGTACAATTAAAATAGGGTGGTTTGAGCGAGAAAGCGGTTTAGTTGCACTTTCTGCAGTTATATATCTACAATATGGTCATATAGGTCTTTAAGATAGTTTTTAGTTGCAGAAAGTGCAATTAAAGTTCATCCTAAGCGGATTTCAAGGTAAATAAGTGTACAAAGTACACTTAAACTAACATCTCAAACTAATTAATTAGTCTTATTCACAAAAATGAGGCATCTTTTGGAGGCCAATGAAGACTCCATTCCTATTAGTAGGACACTTCTTAGGGACACTTTTTAGCCGCTCACATTTACTTGCTTGAATTCAAAATAGCTCGGATGGCCTTCAGCCGTTCCATATCTATAAGCATTAACGGATCACCATTTACTCTTACAGCTGAACCGAAATGCACTCTCCTTACACCTGATTGCTGAAGAAAGGCTTCGAGATTGTGTTCTGTGAGACCTGCCCCCGCCAAAATCGCCAGAGATTGTCCTGCGGCCAGGCTATTCAGCTTCGCTAATTGGTCTGCGCCTTCCGGTGCAGTTGCAGCACCTCCAGAGGTAAGGATATCGGTGATCTCTGGATATTGAGACAATACTTTCAGCGCCTCAGGTTGGTTTCGCACCTCGTCAAAGGCCCGATGGAAGGTAACCTCCATTCCGTCTGCGGCATGCAAGAGAGTCCTTAGATTCTCCTCGTCTACAGTCCTGTCATGCTGTAGCATCCCTATAACAATCCCAAGACCTCCCACCGAACCTATATGAGTGATATCCCGCCGCATCACTTCAATATCCTCTTCGTCATATCGGAAAGACCGTGCATGAGGACGAACCATGACCCTTACCGGAATGGTTACCGATTCTCGGACTCTCTCAATAAGTGCAAGACTAGGAGTTAAGCCGCCTTCTCGAACCGCAGTAATCAGCTCGATCCGATCGGCACCTCCACGCTCAGCCATAACGGCATCTTTTACAGTTGTAGCAATAATCTCTAGTAACATCCGTCTTTTCCCCCCTTTATCTAGTACCCATATTGTAAACGTAACCCGTATCTATATAATAAATACAAGTACTACAAATGGGTAGCGAAAGGATAGATTCTTTGATGAACACTAATATTAGACTGACTTTAGTAGAATCGTTAGATACGGAACTGGAACTGAGCTTAAGCCGTTTACTGATTAGTGTGGTTGAGGACGGGGCATCCATCGGTTTCTTGCCACCGGTGAAACACGAAGAGGCTCATCTGTATTGGCAGAACGTAATCCAACCCGGAACTATGCTCTGGATAGCCAAAGAGAAAGATATAATCGTAGGTACTATACAACTGCAGTTGGCCTCCAAAGCTAACGCCAGGCACCGTGCTGAAATGGCAAAGTTAATGGTACATCCTGAACACCGCAGAAAGGGAATTGCCGGTCTGCTGTTGAGCACAGCCGAGGCTGCTGCGGTTTCTGAAGCAAGAGAACTTATTGTGCTCGATACCCGGGAAGGCGATCCTTCCAATATTCTATATCAATCCCGGGGATATATTGAAGGTGGCCGAATTCCATACTATGTACGGTCTGCGAACGGTGAACTTCATGCGACTGTTATATATTATAAGAAGCTGTGAACGTCAAAAAAAGGGAGCCCATTGGCTCCCACTGGCTCCCTTTTTCCTCAACTCCCCCTTATTCAGGGGTCCAAATTCTATAATTACCGCTCAACGCCAGCAGCGTAAATAAATAGAGGCAGTTATCGTAATACCTTCTAGGCCCTGTCCGAAGAGGTGTATTCCAGAATAATTCTACGCTTGCCCGGGCATTATCTCCCGTTGCCGCCAGAGAAGCCATCGCATTCGTAGATAATAGCCCCACAGGATGTAGAGCTTTCTCTTCAAAAGCCTCTCCGTTTATCGCATATCTTCTGTAATCTTCGGGCTGTTTGTCTGCAAAAAAGGCTTGAATCCGGTTGGCTTCCTCACATGCCCAATGGTCTTCACGAAACCACTCCCAATCCAAACCAATATTCGCAGCTACGCGATAAGAATCGCTATAGAAATGACCATAGCCTCTCTCGTTATTGGGTGTGCCGTCATAATAAGCGTACTCCGGTGACAATCCCGTTACAGGATGGCAGGCACTTCTCAAATAATCCCGGCTGGCTTCAGCAGCCTTCTTCCAGAAGTGGCGATCCTCAGGATAGGCCCAAAGCGCGAACAACTCATAGAAATGAGGCAGGTGATAGGATGGATCTGAATATTCACAGTTAGGTACGAATTTGATCAGCTTATTTTGCGGATTCCACATCGGATGGCCAATTCCGTCTTCCCCTTTATGAATACAAGTACGGAGTAGATCACGAGCTTGTGTACCGTAATTTAAAGGGGCTTCGCCATCTCCCCATCGGTGAGAAGCGAACAACAGGGCCATCGCAAAAAACTCCTCCCCATCCGGTGCCGGTCCATCTGACAGACGCGAACCATCCGGGTTGCAGGACCAGGCAAAGTATCCCGAGTTTTCACCGGTTTCCATATACATATAACGTTTGGTCCATCGCCATAGCCTGTCGAACACCTCTTTATGACCCAGTTGAACGGCCATCATCATGCCGTAAGACATGCCTTCACTTCTTGCATCAAGGTTGCCTGTATCCAGCATATAGCCAAGATCTTCCCCTTGATTATGAAAGATCCGCGCATCTTCGTCTCCTTCAAACAGCACCCGCCATGTATCAGCCAAACGTTCCTGAATTAGCAGAGGATCGTATCCGTATTCCTCCAGTACATTCCGATATTCTCCGGTATGAAAAGCGCCTTTGTAATCTATCATGTATTACCAGCCTCTCTTATAAATGATCCTTTAATAGATCGTTCTGCCATTTACATCTGGAATACCGGATTTGCGATAAAAGTACGTATTGATAACATCTCGCCAATATTGGGCATGTTCAACCTGTTCAGCCAGTCGGCCTGCAACCTGTTCGTAACGAGCCGTGTCGACTAGACCTGAAAGGGCCGCCCAGTTCTGTTGTAATTGTTCCGCCTGTTCCACTCCGAGAAAATGGGTATCGTAGATATGCTGAATGACCGTTTTTCCCGATTGCAGACGATGGACATAGGGAACATGGTGAAAGAACAGAAGCAGTTCATCCGGACATCGTTCCAATGACTCATACATTTCAGCATGGGGCGGAAAATACTGAGCGGCGTAGCCTGTACCCGTCGCCTTTGTACGATCGACCCCCACACCGTTCCGGTCTGCAAAATGATAAGTGCCCCACCGTGAATATTCGTAACCGTCTACATCCGGGCCATAATGATAGTGAGGGGTTACCATCCAGCCCACACCAAGTGGTGACGTGTAATTTTCATATATTGGCCAAGACTGTATTAACATTTGGAGGACAGTACTCACGACTGTTATGTCATTTCCAAAAGTCATCCGCGTCCACTCTTCCGCAATTTCTTCAGAGGTTAAATCGGAATTCCACGTAAGACGTCCGTAGCCGTATAGGTTAGCCTGCGCCAAGGGATGTCCTGTCCAATTCTCATCATCACCGATATTCGATACTGCTGCTATACCGCTGTATTTCATTCCAAATAGCGAGCCGGACACCACCCTTTTCACATCGCTGCCAGCACCTGTAGCCTGAGTATCGAAATCAAGCACCCGTTTCCACTGCGGGATTAAATAGCAAAGATGGCGCTGCTGTCCGGTATATTCCTGCGTAATTTGATATTCAATGATTTGATTGGTGTCCTTCATGGCTCCAAACAGCGGAGAAACGGGTTCACGAACCTGAAAATCCATGGGTCCATTTTTAATCTGCAAAATAACATTGTCGCAGAACCTGCCATCCAATGGTTTGAAATGCTCATAAGCCGCCCGTGCTCGGTCCGTGGTACGATCCCGCCAATCCTGCATGCAGTCATAAACGAAGCATCGCCATATCACTATTCCACCATAGGTCTCCAATGCCTCTGCCAGCATATTCGCGCCATCGGCGTGATCCCGTCCATATGCATAAGGTCCTGGACGGTGCTCCGAATCTGCCTTAACCAGAAAACCGCCGAAATCAGGAATATACTCATATATCCGACTCACTGCGTTTCCCCACCAAGCCCGAACCGTATCATCCAACGGATCGGCGGTATCCAGTCCACCAATCGTAATCGGTGCCGCAAAATTAATACTTAGAAATAGGGTGATCCCATAGGCTCTGAAGAGGTCAGCAAGACGAGCAACATCCGGCAAAAATTCGTCTGTTATAAATGAAGTCTCAATATCGTGAACATTGACATTATTAATGGATATTCCGTTAATTCCTACAGAGGACAATAGTCGGGCATAGTCTCTGACCCTACTTACATCCTTTACGATTCTTCCACTTTCATAAAAAATGGAGTTCCCAGCATAACCGCGTTCTATTGTAGCATCGGCGTTATCCCATTGATTCATCATGCGAAGCCGGTTGGAAGGACATTCCTCTATCACCAGACCCTCGGGACTTATCCCTAAAGAAATAAAGCGTAACAGCTCAAAAACACCGTACAACACTCCTGCTGCTGAGCCTCCGATCAATTGTAGCCGATCCTCCTCAAGCGTTTGAACCTGCCTTAAAGTAAAAGCATCTCGTTCCAGCTTCCAGCGCTGTCCTTCATTACGTCTATACCCCGCATCCTCAATTAGGCGGATATGGAGATAGGAGCCCTTAGGAATTTCGGTCATTATTGCGGGTTCCACATCCAACATAGAACGGGCACCCCGCAGCAGTTCCTCGACCGCTGCTGCCACAACACCTGTCAACTCTGCGTCCACAACTATTCGGCTAAGAAGTCTGCCGTATTGATTCCGAATGATCTGGTTTTCTACAGGAGAATATTGCAGCCAAGCTTTATATAAAGGACTATCCGCATATTCCTTAACCGCCCCTTGTTTACTCACCATATTTACCTAGATTAGCGATCCGATCGAAGGCAGGCTTCGGCCGGTGCTGCTCATCGAACAGAAAGGGCCAATTTTTCCGACCACGTACAGGGAAATCATCCAACCACGTATAATCGTCAGCCGCTCCCCAGAAAGTGACCGAGCTGATCACGTTACGGTATTCCTTCAGCAGTCGAAATAAAGCTTCGTACCGCTCTGCCTGCCATTGAAGAAGGTCAGCACCGGGCGCAGTCAAATCTGTTCTTTTATCCTCGAACCGGAACATAGATACATCCAACTCCGTAAGCTGCAGTTGCAGACCTAACGCAGCATATTTCTCGATAGCAGCACGAATGTCATCTAGAGTTGGATCGTATAAATTCCAATGTGCCTGCAAGCCAACGCCGTGGATAGGTACTCCCTGTTCAAGCAACGACTTCACAAGCGTGTAAATTTTATCTCTTTTGTTTGGGTCGGATTCGTTATAGTCGTTATAGAACAGCAAGGCTTTCGGATCTGCTTCGTGGGCGTACTCAAACGCTTTAGCGATGAAATCGGTTCCGGCTATCTCAATCCACTTGGACGGACGGAGAAGCTGATCTCCCTCATCCGCAATAGCCTCGTTCACTACATCCCAGGCATAAATATCCTCCTTATAACGTCCAACCACTGTATGGATATGAGATTTAAGTCGGTCAAGCAAAAGTTCTTTGCTTGCAGGTCCGCCATTCCTGTCCTCAAACAGCCAATCACTCGTCTGATTGTGCCAGAGCAGTGTATGTCCGCGCATAGCCATGTTATGCTTTCGGGCAAAAGCCACTAGCCGATCTGCATCACCAAAGGAGTAAACAATTTCCACAGGATGCAGGCTAGCGAACTTCATTTCATTCTCAGCTGTAATACTATTGAAGTGATAGGCTAATAGCTCTTCCTGCGACTGTATGGTCAATGGGTTCACGGCTGCACCGATCTTAAAATCTTCAGCAAATACGGATTTCAGTGCAGGCTCTGTGTAACTGTTCAAATCTCTCATGTATTAAGGACCTCCTAACGAAACTTACAAGATATGATAATCAAACCAATCAAAGCAGGCCGGCTCCGATGAAATCGTTCCGTTGCCTGTTGCATACAACCCGATGACAACACCCGTGAAACCATTTCCATCAACAGCTTGAGGAGATAGGGAATAAGCCGCTCCGGCAGCCAACTTGACCCACCCTTGACCATCCAAGGAATACAACAATGAATAATCTGTAAGTTCGGCCTTAATCTTCAGATATACGCGCTCTGCTGTAGTTGGAACTTCAGCTACGACCTGCGTTCTTCCTCCCACTGTCAATACCGCTGAAATGACTTTTTGACCCTCTTGTTGCCTCATAATAATTTCATAATGGGCATTCTCATCCAATCTGGCGCATATTCCAGCCTCTTCACCAAGTGCAGGGTTTATAAATTCCAGCAAAGTACTCCATTCCGCCCGAACATGCTGCTGTCTTCTGCCTACGAATGAAACCTGACCCGCTTCATTCAAATTCCCCGCTTGTCCCCGAAGGGTTAACCAACCCCGCCGTTCACTTAGAGACCAGCTCCCTTGAGCCGGATTCCGTAGAAATGTCCATGTAAAAGCCAAGACTTCAGCCTCAAAGTCATCTCTTCCGTAAAGGGTGGGTTCTGGTGTGAATCCCGGAAGCCGCGGTACGCTCATTCCAAGCTTGACCGTCCCTTCGTTGTTATCAATCAGGGGCCAGCCTTCTTCGTTCCAACTTACCGGGGCAAGAAAGGTCTCTCTCCCAAGCACAGTGTAGGATGAATCAATAAGTCGAACTCCCAGAAACACGGCCCACCAATCTCCGTAGCGGTCTTCAATCAAGTCAGCATGCCCTAAGAACTGAATGGGACTATCCATTTCACTGTGGGTCAGAATAGGATGCGGCAATCTTTCAAAGGGTCCAAAGGGCTGCGAACTGCGGCCGATAATTTCACGATGCTCCTTCGCAGTCCCTCCAGAAGCGCTCATAATATAGTACAACCCATTTATTTTGTATAAGTGTGGTCCTTCTGTCCAAGGTCCGCCGTCACCGTTCCAAATGATAACCGGCTCAGTCAAAGCTTCTCCTGTCGCAATATCAATCTCATATTGAATAACATGGGAGTCGTAATCGGCTCCCTGCTGCGCGGTGACATAGACTTTGCTGTCCTCATCGAACATGAGGGAAGGATCAATACCTCCATAGGGAATCACCACCGGATCAGACCAAGGGCCTGACGGATCCGTTGCGGTTACGTAAAAGTTCCCTATCCCCCGTACGTCAGTTGTTATCATGTAGAAGGTTCCCTCATGATAGCGGATAGTGGGTGCATATATCCCATCGGAGCTGTTACTACTCCGTGTATCCAACTGACTAATTCTGTCCAGCACATGACCTATTGGTGTCCAGTGAACCAAGTCGCGGCTATGAAATATAGGTACACCCGGAAAATACTCGAAGGAACTGCAAACCAAATAATAGTCATCACCAGCCCGCGTGATACTCGGGTCGGGATAGAATCCAGGAAGAATCGGATTCGAATAAGTAATTGAAGATGAATTCATCATTACTCTTTAACACTCCCCACATTTAAGCCCACCACAAAATACTTCTGCAAGAACGGATAGACACATAAAATGGGTACGGATGCTACAATCGTCACCGCAGCGCGGATCGATATCGGAGTCACCATCGACAGTGCAGAATTCTCCTTCATCCCTATTCCTGCTGCAACATTCGGGTTACTATTGGAATTCATGGTCGAGGAGAGCAGCTTCATCAGTTCATACTGCAAAGTACTCAGCTCTTGTCTTGAAGACGTATACAGGAAGGCATCAAACCAAGAATTCCATGCCCCGACAGCGACAAAAAGAGCAATCGTTGCCAGCACCGGCTTACATAAAGGGAAAATAATTCTCATGAAAATTTTAAAGTCTCCTGCGCCATCAATTTTTGCTGATTCTATGAGGCTTTCAGGGAGCGTCCCAATATATGTTCTTATTACAATCATGTTAAAGGCACTAATCATAGACGGTATAACATATACCCAAAAGGTATTGAGCAAATGCAACTGTTTAATCAGGAAATATCCCGGGATTAAGCCTGCACTGAAATACATCGTGAGCACAAATATAACCGTGATCGACTTGCGAAACACGTATTCCTTTCGACTTAAGGTGTAGGCAAGCATGGTGGTGAGAAAAATGTTTAACAGCGTAGAGATAACTGTCCGCGCTACCGAAATCCAAAACGCATTATAAATCGTTCCTGAAGCAAAAACCGCCTTATAATTCTGCGTCGTCCATTGCCGTGGCCACAAGTAAATCCCGCCGCGAATCGTATCGTTCCCCGCATTTAACGAGACAGCAATTGTATTAAGGAATGGATATAACGTCACCGTTACCAGAATGATCATGAAAATAGTGTTAAATGTATTAAACAGAACAGGCTCGATACCATTTGATCCTATTCGTTTCTTCATTGCAATGCCTGCAGTTTTCTGAGGACTAATCTGTTGATTTCCCATGTCTATAACAGCCTCTCTTCCCCAAGCCGTTTAGCAGTCCAGTTCGCCAACAGCAGCAAAGTTATACTAACGACCGTTTTGAAAATACCACCTGCAGTGGCTAATGAATAATTTCCTTGGGCGATCCCGTATTTCAATACGAAAATATCAATGGTTTCCGACCAATCGACAACGAGACCGTTGCCCAGCAAATACTGCACTTCAAATCCAGCTTCTAGTACATGTCCTACGGACATTATTAATAAAATCACTATTGTTGCTTTAATGCCTGGTAAGGTAACAAACGCCATTTTCTTATAACGATTCGCTCCGTCAATTTCAGCAGCTTCATATAAAGCAGGATCGATAGAGGCAATAGCAGCCAAATAAATGATCGTGTTCCATCCAACTTCTTTCCAGACATGTGAAGCCCCGACAATTCCCCAGAAATATTTCCCTTCACTGAGCCATAGAATCGGTTCACGAATAAGATGCAGCTTCATTAGCACAATGTTGATAATACCGTCATTGATTGACAACGAAGTCGCCACAATCCCGGTAACTATGATCCATGAAAGAAAGTGAGGCAAATAGGAAATGGTCTGTACGGTTCTCTTCCAGAATACCTTCCGAATTTCATTCAATAATAATGCCAGTACGATTGCAGTCACAAAGCCGAGGATCATATTAATCAAACCCATAGCAAGTGTATTCCGAAATACTCTTAGGAAGTTATCATCGGTAAGAAGAAACTTAAATTGATCGAAGCCCACCCACTTTTGTTCACTAAAAGGGCGCCCCGGTCTGTAATTCTGAAAGGCCATAGTCCATCCCCATACAGGAACGTATGCAAAAAGAATAATATAGAACAATAACGGCACAGACATCCATATCAATTGGTTTTGGCTTTTTATAATCGACCAAGTGATCGGTTGCTTCTTTGGTTTTTTAGGATGCCGGACGACTTTTTTTCTCGCTAAGGTCTCATCCATATATAGTTGATCTCCCCACCAAATGCTTATATTTCAGAAGGTGGAAGGCACTGCCCTCCACCTTCTGATTTGTTTAAAGAATCTTTTGCTTATTTACTCCACTTATCAATTCTCCATTTAATTTGCTCATTGATTTTATCTTCATAGGCCTTCACGTTAACTTTACCAATCTGTGCTACATACTCGCTCCAAGCTGAATCAAATTTGGCAGTCTCAGCCAGTATTGCTTTTGGCAGGAACTTTGTAGACAAATCATTCAGTTTCGTATTCACAACTTTAGCCTCTGAACCTTCCACCAGATCGATAGACCAGGCAGGATAATACACAGGGTTCGCTGGCGGCTCACTGAAGAAATCAACGTAACTATTGTATCCGTAAGCATCCAGGATTTCCTTGTCATAAGGCTTCAGTCCGGCTTGATATTCTTCAATCTGAGAATCCGCACCTGTGGAGTTCCCATCACTATAGCTGCCCTCAATCTTCGGTGCAAAGTCAACAATCGTCTTGGCCTTATTAGCTAATATCCATGTTGAATCCACTGCGTTATCCCGTTGTTCCTGAGTTCTGATAAATCTGCCTTTCTCATTGACTTCATAATCTTCTCCTTGAATACCCCAGGAGAGTGTCTTCTGCCAATCCTCGGCCATAAGCGCATCCAGCAGTTTGATGATCTTTACCGAATCTTTGGCATTCACGCTAATTCCAAAGCCATTATTTAAATTAAGAACCGGAAGATCTCGATAGTAGTCCTTTGTATTGGTATCGAACACAAGAGGAAGGCCTACATATGTTCTTTCATCCTTCTTTTGAGTCTTTAAGGAATCCTCTGCAGCACCAAAGTTCCAATGTTGGTCAAACATACCCAGAACCGTACCACTGGACAATTTAGCCATGTATTGGTCATAGTTTTGTACGAAGGTTTCCTTGTCAAGCAGACCCAGCTGATTAACCTCGTTAAGCTTCTGGTAGTATTGCTTAGCGTAATCTTTATCGGCAAAAATTTCCGCTACGCCATCATTAACTACAACTCCGCCATCATTAGGATGACCAATTAAATGTTGAGGCGCATTGAATAATCCCCAGTTTCTCCAGTCATTGTTCAAGATTTCAAACCCAATGGTAGGGCTACCGTCAATCGTTGGATATTTCTCTTTATATTTAGCAATGAGATCAAAATACTCATCCAGTGTTTTAACCTTCGGATAGCCGAATTCTTTCAGGATCGCTTTTTGGATCCAGAAGGCTGGCCCGCTATAATAAGTACTGTTTACTTTGCCGTTGTAGACACCATAGTTCGGGAGGATATAAATGTGTCCATCATTCGGGTCCTTCATCATGTTCCAATAATCCGCATAATGCGCTTTCAAATTTGGAGCATGTTTTTCAATAAGTTCCTCGAGCGGGATATAGGCGCCGGCT
The DNA here is from genome assembly GCF_000757885.1 of Paenibacillus wynnii. Lineage (NCBI taxonomy): Bacteria > Bacillati > Bacillota > Bacilli > Caryophanales > Paenibacillaceae > Paenibacillus > Paenibacillus wynnii. The sequence continues at coordinate 900,792 of NZ_JQCR01000002.1, forward strand.
GCCGTAAGCTTGGTATTTCCGGTCATTACATCTGGATAATCTTGACCGGCAATCATAACCCCAAGCTTCTGGTTGAGATCACCAGCTAAATATTCGTAATTAAAAGTAGCTCCCAGTTCATCTTTGATCTTCTTGTAAATTTTATTATCTGGTGTAGGTTGCTGGCCGGCTTCGCCGATAAAGACACTAATTTCAAACGGCTCTACCTTGCCATCCGCATTCGCTGCAGCTGTTTGTGTTGCTGTGTTCTCTTTACCTTCAGATGTATTTTTGTTGTTGTTCCCACCACATCCTGACAGGGTAAAACTTAATGCTAACAATGCGATCAAACTAAGCTTGAACCTTGCTTTTGAATTGCCCCCCATAAAGCACCTCCAATATTTTTGGTGTTGCACAATGATGTAAGCCCTTACAACCCTAATTATAGGAGTGATGGTATGACGAAAATACGACCTAATTAAAGGAGTAACCCCAAAAAGTTTAGGTCTTGATATTCTTATATTCATTTGGGCACATTTGCATCTTCTTTTCGAATTGCTTCAGAAACTGACCATAATTGGAATAGCCGACTTCCTCTGCAATTTCACTGTTCTTTAATTTATTTAGCTGAAGCAGACGCTCTGCTTCCTGAATTCGAAGGTTGTGAAGCTGCTCATTAAAATGAATACCGTTTTTCTTCATCAATAATTGGCCCAAATAGACCGGATGCATGAAAAAAACCTCAGCCAGCTTCTTTATCGTAAGTCCCTCACGATAGTGCTCTTCTATATAATCATTAATTTGTTGCACAATCCCCTGCGATCTTTTCGTTTGTTCGAGCAATAAGGTATGAATACACTCCTCACCACAAGCTAATAAATTAATCATTAAAGCATCCAATGTAATCATTGAATCAAATATTTCAGGAATTCTAAATTTCGTCAGTAAAGACGCTACCTGAACATCACCGGCTTCGCGTGTGTACTCTATGATTTTGTATACAAGGTGGATCACGATCTTCTTCACAATCTCCGGAGCTATACGCATCTCTCGAAAACTGGCGGCTGCCGAATCCACGGCTTGAATAAAGCCTGTTCTGTCCAGCAGATTAATAGGTCTAATCATGTCGTCCATCAGCAGCATTTGATCGTAGTGGTAACTGAAAGGCTTATGATGTATATCCTGATAGGATAGAATGCCGGAAGTACCCGGGTTGTAAAAATAGTGCATTAACGCTTCTTTAGCGGTACGGTAACTGTTTAAGATATTGCTCAAGGATTTCACAGAGGCACCCCTTGCAATAGACAACTGGTCTTTTGGATACATCTGCTGCAGTTGGTTCAAGGCATAGTTAAGATTGGTATTCTCGCTAGAATCCGAAGAGGAACGTCCATAGACAATTCCGAAACTACTGAGCTCCAGATCCATGAGAAACATGGAACTTTTATCAGCTACAATGGACGCCGTTCTCCCTCTTAGCTCAGCGTATATTCCGGGCACCGTCTGAATCAGACAGAAGTTCCAATCCAATCTGCCTGCCGATAATTCGGTAAGTACTGTTAGGTCTGTCTCAACCTCCGGTTTCTCATTCAACAGTCCCTTTATAAGGGTAACCACCTGTTCTGATGTGGCCCTTTGATTCAGATTCTGTTTCTGCAGATCTTGTTCCAGCTCCAGGTATATTTCTTTTAACTCTTCTTCTGCTTCTTCAGCGATGATCGGTTTCAACAGATAATGGTTAATTCCGTAGCGTATCGCTGTCTGTGCATATTCAAATTCACTATAACCACTTAATATAGCAAATTTAATGTCCTTTACCTTCTCTTGCTTCCAGGCCGCAATCATATCCAGCCCGTTCATCAGCGGCATATTCACATCCGTAATGACCAGATCCGGTTCAAGCTGGTGTATCAGCTTCAATCCTTCAACACCATTACTGCTGGTTCCACATATCTCGAAGCCAAGTTCTTCCCAATCAATCCATAATTGCAGCCCCTCAAGGGCACTTGGCTCATCATCAATCAATAAAACTTTAAATTTCATGGTCTTTCTCCTTTCCGATGTTAATTTATCCGTTCCAGCAGTCTTAGCGGGATGTCAAAGGAGACCACAGTACCTTGGTTGGGACTGCTGCTGATATCGAAACGGACTTGATCCTCATAATAAAGCTCCAGTCTTCGGTATACATTCCGAATACCGATATTCGTCTCGGAGGGGCCCTCATTCCGAACAGAGAACATAATTTCCTTCAGCAGGCTTTCTTCCATCCCTTTCCCATTGTCTGAAATCGTGATATGCAATCGGGCATCCCGAACGGAAGTTTTCACTTTAATAATCCCAAGTCCCTCCACCGTCTGCAGGCCATGCTTGCAGGAGTTCTCCACCAAAGGCTGCATGCTGAGCTTCGGAATTTTATATTGAAGCGACTGCTCATCAAGTTCGAACTGATATTCAAACTTGTCTCTGAAGCGAAACTTCTCAATTTTCAAATACATTTCAATAAACGTCATTTCTTCTTGAAGGGAAACGAGATCTTCCTTCCAGCTAAGCAGTCTCCGGAGCAATCGGGATAGACTTTTTATAATATCTGTAACGTCGGAGTAATTGTTCTTGGTACATACCACAAGTATCGCATTTAACGTATTGAACAAGAAATGGGGATTCATCTGACTCTGTAAAAAGTTCAGCTCGGCCCGCACCCTTTCCATCTCCAAATTCTTCTTCTGGATCTCCAACTTATAGACATCATTAATTAGAGAATTCATACGGGAGGTCATCATGTTGAAATTCTGAATTAATCCGCCAATCTCATCGCGTCCTTCGTCGATCTGAATTAAATCGAACTTCTCGTTCGTCACTTTGTGCATATGTCTCGACAGCCGCTTCACCCGATAATTATAAGATCTCAACATGATGTATATAAAAATAGAGGTGAGCAAGGTTACAGTGGAGGCCAGAATTCCCGCATATACTCTCATTTCCAGAATGGCTTGAGAAATACGCTCTCCCTCTGTAACTCCAACAATGCGCCAACCTTTAATATATTTTGCTGAGCCTATGGGTACTACATGGACATCCTCTTGGTTCTTATCATCGGGCAGCTCAAATACAGGATAGGGTATCTTCCCCCTCTGGTAACCGCTATCTGCTGACATAATAATCTGGTTCTGCTCGTTGATCAGGGACAATCTTAAATAATCCTTCTCTCTAACGATGTAGTCATAGATTTTGCTCAGATCCAAATCGATTCTAAGCAGCTTTTCATAGGTACTAAACGATTCATAGTTGTCCATTTTTTCAATTACACTCAGATAGGGTGCCGTGGAGGATTCATTGGTGGTCTCGGCTAAACGGTAAGCGGTCACAAAAAGACGGCTTTTATCAGCCAGGGTCTGCTTATACCAGTCACTTTCCAACTGCTTCGGATTGAGAATATGATAATTGCCTCCGGATACAATGGAGTGATTACTCGTAAATACACTAATCTGCTGAATTTGATTATTTACCGGCATATAGCTGCTCATACGGTCCCTAAGCTGTTCGTTAAAGGTATCGTAGAAATCCAGCGGATCCTTATACGTCCGGTCAAGCATCTCATATAGGTTCTTATCGGTAGACAGAGCGTAACTGACCGCCACCCCTCCCTCAATAAAATCCTGGATATCTTTTCTAGCTCTCTCCAGAGAGATCTCTAGGTTCTGCTGCTCTCTTGACTTAATCAAATCGGTTATCCGATCTAAGAAGACTAGGTTGATGATCATAATCGGAAGAAGTACACCTACGAAATAAATGAGGAAAAACTTATAATTCAGCGGAATGTTATTAACGATGTTCCCAAATTTAAATTTTCTGATCTTCATAGAGCACCTTTCTTCCCCTATAGCTGCTTGGTTTGGCTTGTATTTTTATATACAGAGGGTACTACCCCAACGATCTTCTTAAATTTGTCTATAAAATAGTCTGTATTCGGGTACCCCACTTGTACGGCAATATCAGATATTTTCAGCTGTGTTCTTTTCAGCAGGCTTTTGGCCTCCTCAATCCGTTTCTCGTTCAGATATTCGCTGAAGCTTTGACCGGCATGTTTTCGGAATAACTGGCCCAAGTACGTGGAGTTCATATGAAACTGTCTGGCTAAATCTTGAAGCTGCAGCTTTGTGCGGAATTCGCGGTCCACATACTGAATCACATTAAAAATCGTATTCCCTTCATTTTGCTGCTTCAATTCAAATAAATAGCCAGCCGCCAGTGTACACAATCTACTCACATACCGGCTTAGTCTTATATAGTCATTCTGATCCCCCAAATTCCCAACCTCTACCTGCAAGGTATTCATAATGCGATTCGGCTCACCATTGATCTCAGCAATCAGCCTGCAAAGGGTTAATTCCAGATGGGCCACATCAATCTGTACAACCTCATTCGTAAGCAGGTTATCAGCAAAGGACGCAAAGACCTCTTTCACACAAGAATCTATTCTCTCCGTGTCATGAGCAATTACCTTATCCAACAGCTGCTTAAACTTCTCCTCATGAAGGTCATCATTCTTTTTGGTTTTGGGTATCTCACTATAATAAAAAATCCCGCTTTTCTGTTGATTGCATTTCTGTTTCCATACCTCCAATGACTGTAGGTAGATTCCGCGAATGCCCTGGACACCGATCCTTCTCTCACTGATTGCAAGGAGTGCTGGCTCCCGCGAACATTCCATTATAGCTCTGCGAAGCTCCGTTACCATAAGCTCAAGACTGTCTTGGGTAACCGAAGCGGATTGGACTAGAATGCCGGTTTTCCCGGTTCCATCCTGAAAGCAACAAGCTAACCCTCTAGGAAAATAATCTTCTAGCTGCTGATCCAGTGGATTTGCACCCATAACTATACACAGCAGTTCGGCTTCGCCCTGAAGGTTCATTAATCTTTGGGCTTGATGTTCCAAATTCTCATCAAATTCCCCTTGAATGAAACGGTTGATTAGGCTGTTCACTACCAAAGACTGCCTCCTGTTAACCATCTTTTGCAAGGCTATTTCATCTTGAATAACGGTACTGAGCCGGCCCAATAAGGCCTCTATTTCCTCATCATCAATCGGTTTTAGTAAATACTCATTAACCTTCTGACGGAGCGCAATTCTGGCATATTTAAAATCATCATATCCACTGAGGATAACAAACTTGGGAGGGCTGGCCATCAGCTCATTGATTCTTGTAATCAGCTCAAGGCCGTTGATTACCGGCATATGAATATCCGTAAGGACCAAATCAGGTTTAAGCTCCTGTATCAGTCTCAATGCATCCGGGCCGCTTAACGCCTCTCCACAAACTTCAAAGCCGTACTTCCCCCAGTCAATCATTGTGGTTAATCCTTCAAGAACCCAAGGTTCATCATCCACAAGCATCACTCTCATCATTTCCATTCCCTCCCTTAACATTAGATTGACATCGAACCACATCTATGTATCCGCTTACAATAGGAGTTAGGTTGCCTTGCGCGTCTAGCCGAAAATAAGATATGACTCATGCTACCATACTTGATTAGAGGTGTGAAATCGAAATTTGCATGTACTTTACTACTTACGATCCGAAGACTTTTCCTAAAAAACAAAAATCGCCTCGAAATAGAGGGTTTAACCCACCATTTCAAAGGCGATTCTATTGTTACATTCCAACAAAATTAGATCTTAATCTTCAAAACAACCTTACGAACGGCTTCTTTCTCGCCCGCCATAATAGCCGTCATATGCCCATCCTGCGGGTAACAGATCATAAGATCTCCGGAGCTTACAGCTACGGTGGATTCTAGAGTTCCAGTGAAAAATACCGCATCCTTCTCATCGCTGTACTCTTCTTTTACATCAAGACGTTCAATGGCTGCATAACCAATTTTTTCTTTGCCTTCCAGAATGAAATGAAGGTCCAGATTCTTTCGGTGCGCTTCCCAGAAACATTCCTCGGCAGCCTTGGTCTCGTACTCATTGATGAAATAAAAGAGCTCCTCGTCTACTTCATGACGTCCCGCTGCTTTCCCGGTAAAATCCGTGTCGCGTAAAAATTGCAGCCCTCTTTGAATCTTTGGTCCAAAAGCAGCCTTGTCTTCTAATAGATGTGTTAAAGAATCAACGATCATTATGGAAGTCCCCCTAAAATGTGATTATCAGCTATTATGCCCTCCCGGGTACGAATAGGTGTATATCGGTTTATAAATGTTTATATAACTCATAATAAGGGTTTAATAGGGTTTGGTCTATGTCATTTTTCACGTAATGTGTAATTTGAAGGAGTACTATTCCAATCAAAGACCCTAGTTTTCACAGATAGTTGCACAAAGTACATCTATCCATACAATCGAGCACCAAAAGCCAGAAATAAGTGTATAAAATACATCTATATCATCACCTGAGCATCCGCTTGGCTCTTAAGCTTTCAACTAACCATAATCAGCCTGAATAACACTTTCATGTACTGTAATTGATTTAATTTTGAACTATGCTACAATCATCAGTACAGTTCCAAAATAAGAGAATCATTTTCAGGAAGGTGATAATATGTCCATTAAACAACTTCATACACCAGAAGACTTACAGCAGTTTCTAGACCAACCCGGGAAACAGCTGCTGCTGAAACATAGTACGACTTGTCCGATCAGCGCCAAGGCTCATGATGAGTTCCAGGCATTCCTGAAGGATGCGGATACGTCTGCGGCTATCGTTCATGTTATTGAAGATCGCCCTTTGTCCCTTCAAATCGCTGACGATTTTGGAATCAAGCATGAGTCCCCGCAAATTTTCCTTGTGGAGAATGGTGAAGTCCGTTGGAATACCTCCCACTGGAAAATCACAAAGTCAGCCATTAAAGAGGCTGTTAACGTATGAGTGAACAAGTAATTGTATACTCCACAGCCGGTTGCAGCGAATGTAATATGGTGAAAAAGATGCTTACGGAGCAAGGTGTCCCTTTTGAAGTAAGAGATGTAATGACCAGCACACAGTATCAAGATGAGGTAGAAAAGCTAGGGTTTATGGGAGTTCCTGTAACCGTGGCCGGTAATGTGGTCGTCAAAGGCTTTAATGCCGATGAGATCCAGGTTTTAATTCAAGCCGCTGTATAAATTGTAACTGTATAAGCTGAACAAAATAAAAAACAAAAAGCAAAAGGAACGGGAGGGAAATTTGGAACTGTAGGAGCGATAGCGTCCGCCTTTGTATCCGGATTTCAACCGCTAAAAAGCGGATTAAATCAAAGAAATCTGGATACAACAGCGGCCGGAAGTCCAAATCTTCACTTTAGTGACGCCTGAGCCTTAAGTTAATATCTTAAGTTCATCTAAATATAGCAAAAAAAAGAGCGGAGCTCCTGCAGAATAATCTGCAAGGGCTTCGCTCTTTTCATACAAACCCATGAATCAACTCAGCTTCTTAATAACCGATAACAGAAAGGTCTCGGCCAAGCTGTTCTTTTTAATGGCAGCAGCAGCTTCCTCCAGGTTGAACCAAACGGCTTTATCCACTTCTGAACTGACATTACTTAAATCCTCAGAATCCACCACGCATATATAATTAAGCATAAGGGTATTTGAAGGCTCGAAGTATAGGGTGCGCATATATTCACTGCTTACAACCTCCAGCCCAACTTCCTCTTTGACCTCGCGGATAAGAGTCTCCTCCGCATTCTCCCCTTTATCAATATAACCCGCCACCAGAATATAGTCCGGGCGGTTGTATTGTTGAATAAGAAGAACCCTGTTCTTGTCTCTATTCAAAACAACTGTACTGATCGCAGTACTAAAAATCGGAAATCTAAAGGTATCGCAATGCTCGCAATAGGGGATTAAGCCCTCCCCGTTACATTCTTTATCGACCAGTTTTGCTCCACACTCATGACAATGTCTCAAGTTGCCTTCCCCTCCAGTATTATAAATAAGTCCAGCTATAATTTTAACCAATATTAGAGGCCGGTACAATTTCTAGTTCTTTAAAGTTTTTCGGACAGGGTTTCTCTGCCGGATGTGGAATTAGAAGGGTAGCCTGAACCTGAGGCAACGATAAACGATGAGTTGGAGGGACAAGAAATCAATGAACAGAATTGTGAATTTTGCGCACCGGGGTGCGTCCGCAGTATGTCCGGAGAATACGATGGTAGCCTTTCGCAGAGGCCTTGAACTAGGAGCCACAGGGATAGAGACGGATGTTCAAATGACCAATGACGGGAAGCTTGTCCTCATCCATGATGAAAAGTTGGAACGTACGACTACCGGCACGGGTTATGTGAAGGATCACACACTGGAAGAGCTTCAAAAGCTCGATGCCGGATCTTGGTTTGGAAGAGACTTCGGCGGCGAAACCCTGCCAACTCTGGAGGATTTGCTGCAACTGCTGCAAGGACAGGACATCATCCTCAATATTGAGCTGAAGAATGGCGTCTTTCTATACCCGGGCATGGAGGAAAAGGTGATCGAAGCCGTCAAAGCTTTTAACATGTCTGAGCAAGTCCTATTGTCGAGCTTCAACCATTATTCACTAGCTTATTGCAAAAGGTTGGCCCCGGAAATCCGTACAGGAATTTTATATATGGAAGGGTTGTATCGTCCATGGGACTATGCAGCTACGATTGGAGCAACAGCTCTGCACGCCTACCATTATGCAGTTATACCCGAATTTGTGTCTGAGGCGGCAGAACACGGTGTGGACTATCATCCTTTTACAGTTAATGATCCAGAGCGGATGAAAGTTCTACTAGAGGCAGGTGTATCCGGAATCATCACGGACTATCCCGATGTGTTGGCCAAACTTCTGGCTGCTAAAGGAGTGTGACAGCGTGAAAAAAGTCTGGCTGCTCGGCTTTGGCTTTTTCAGCATTAGCATTACTTGGAGCTTGTACAACGCCTTTGTACCTTTCTTCTTGGAACAATACGTGCATAGCGTTGCGCTGATCAGCTTCCTGATGACCATTGATAATTATTTCGCATTATTCCTGCAGCCCTGGATCGGCAACCGGAGTGACCGAACTTCCACCCGACTGGGGCGGAGAATGCCTTATCTGATGATCGGCATGCCCTTGGCCGCTGTCTTAACCATGCTGATCCCCTTCCATACCGGACTTTTTACGCTACTGCTGTATATGATGCTGATGAATCTGGCTATGAGTCTGTACCGCTCTCCAACCGTTGCGCTGATGCCCGATATCACACCCAATGCTCACTGAACAAAAGCGAACGGGCTTGTCAATTTTATGGGCGGCATCGGCGCCATTTTGGCATTTGGTGTGGGTTCAATCCTCTACGAAGCTAATACTGCTCTGCCTTTTATCGTGGCTGGTGTGATCACATTATTGTGCTTGTTTATCGTCTCGCGGTACATTAAGGAGCATCGGGACGGTGTGAACCAAGGGCAGGAAACGGCGCACACAGAGGCAAACGTACAACCCAACCGTATTTCATTCAGGGGACAGCTCGACCGTACAACCGGATGGCTGCTGGCGGCTATTTTCTTCTGGTTCGTGGCTTATCAAGGTGTAGAAACCCTGTTCACTCTTTACGGCAAACATCATCTGGGTCTGAGCGAGCAAGCTGCATCCTTCTCCCTCACCTTCTTCTCTTTAGCTTTCGTATTGTTTGCTATTCCGAGCGGCTGGCTTGGGGCACGCTTTGGGAAAAAGAAAATGATTATCCTCGGAGTATGCGGCCTAATCGCCGTCTATTCACTCGTAGGCTTTGCCAAGGATCTGCTCGTATTGCGGAGTTTGCTTCTGCTGGGAGGGCTATTCTGGGCATGTATTAATATCAATTCCTACCCTTATGTTGTGGCTACAGGTACAGAAGAAAGCATAGGGACTCGCACGGGAATGTACTATCTGGTGTCTTCACTCGCGGCGATTACCTCACCCCCTTTGCTCGGTTTATTGATAGATCAATTTGATTACTCTATATTATTCTACGTGGCGTCCGTTAGTATGGTTGTAGCACTCTTCTGCCTCATTATGATGACGGGACGGAGGAAGTCTGCGAGTCGTTTCCATACCCCAGGCGCATAAAAAAACACCCCAACCTGTGGAATATAGATATTCCGTCGGGCTGGGGTATTTTAATTTACAGACTTAGTGTTAACTGCTGCTATTCAGAGGCTCAGATATCCAAATGCTCCACGCAGTTGTACAGTTCACAGTTCCAAGCTCCTTCGTGTTGATTAATCCGGGTAATCGATGTGTTTTTCAACACTTCATCCACGCTGAGGTTAGGTACCAGCCCTCTTAGGCTATGACGAAGAATGGCTCCATGGCTCACAATCAGTATATTTTTTCCCGGGTGCTTGGCGGCAATGTCCCTAATAGCCTGACTGCCTCTAATTCTAGCCGCTTCGGGAGTTTCCATCCCCAGATCTAGAGTCTTCCAATCGCTCCCCCACCGTTTAAACCGCTCCGCTTCCGTAGTTCCCTCTATCAAACCGCCATTCATCTCACGGATGCCTGGCACAGTCCCGGCAAGTTCAATGCCCATTCGTTCTGCAATGATCTCTGCGGTTTGTCTCGCTCTAAGTAAATCACTGGAGTAAATGAAGTCCCACTGTTCGCCGCTTAAACGTTCAGCAATAGCAGCCGCTTGCTGCTTGCCTTCCTCGTCCAATGCATTATCTGTATGTCCTTGTGCACGGCCCTCCTTGTTCCAAAAGGTGCTTCCATGCCGAATCAAGCCTATCTTAGTCAAGTTTACAACCGCCTTTTTTTCCAGTTATAGGATATTATTTTCCTCTTATTATAACGAAGCGTGAAGTAAATAGGAATCCCAGCGCACCGTCATATGATAATATAAAAAAGCATGAATATTATCCCGTAGACTTTTGATGCCAAAGGAGCTCTCATTTATTATGAAAAAACATGTAACACAATCACAACTGGTTCTGGTTATTTCTGTTCTTATTATGATGATTAGCACGGGTTTTTCTCCGGGCTCTCCCGTTTACGCAGCCACACCCATGGTTAAAAATGCCGTGTTTGTGGACAAGAACAACCATTCCTTCATCCCCTTCCGCTTCTTGAACGGTTATTCAGGTATAACTACGACATGGAACCCAGCTGAGAAACGAATGGATATTGTAAAAAAAGACATCAAGCTCACCCTCTATTTGGGCCAAGCTACCGCCTATATCAATGACAAACCTGTTTCACTCACAGAGCTAGCCTTTAGCGATAACGGTATTACTTATGTTCCGCTTTCTTTTGTTAGCAAGGCGCTGGGTATGCAGCTGGAATGGAACGCGATGGCTTCATCCATCAGTCTTAAGAGTGAAGATATATCTGCGACTCTACCTGTCCTTACTGGGGCGCTTAACCAACAAGAATCACAGGCGATTGTCAGTGGTAAAAAAAACTATAAAGTCGGTAGTCGCTCCTTCAGTGTGCAAACGGTAACCATTACCTTGCTGCATCCGAAGGTTAAACTCGATGTTGTACTAGCAGGAGATACGGTAGGCAAGGTTGAGGAACTTAGCAGTCTGGCAAAACGAAATAATGCGATTGTCGCCATCAACGGCACATTCTTTGATGCCTATACCAAAGGGGATTATAAAGCACCCTACGGTTATATTGTCAGTGGCGGAAAAATGCTGAAGAACAGCTCAGGAGATCGTCGGGCGATATTTACATATGACAAGAATCATCTGGCCGCACTTATTCCCGGCTTGGACTTCAAGGATCGATTCGCAGCGAAGGCGATTGAAGGCGGACTGCAGGCGGGTCCCCGTCTGCTCACTGACGGTAAGATATCGCTTGATGTGAAGGGTGAAGGCTTCAAAGACCCCAAAATTCTGACAGGCGGCGGCGCACGCAGTGCACTGGGTCTGACACGGGACCACAAACTGATTCTGCTAACCTCAAGCGGCGCTACTATCCCGCAATTGGCAGAAATCATGAAGCAAGCCGGGGCTTATCAGGCCATGAATCTCGATGGCGGTGCCTCTAGCGGATTGTATTATAACGGGAAGTACCTGACGACACCCGGTCGTCAAATCAGCAACGCCATCGTGATAAAATATCAATAGGAAGTCTGAAATGTGCCTGAAGAGATAAGCATTAGTGTGTAAGAGCGGATTTGTGTGGGAGTGGATGCTCGTGCGAGTGGAAGTGTCTACTCATGTGTGTGCGAGTGCGTACTCGTGCGTGTGGGAGTGTGCATATGTGTGAGGCACACTATCAAGTAGGAGTAACCAATGTAGGGGTTTGCAGATTTAAGTGTACTTTATGCAATTAAAATCGCTTTGCCCACTGAATTTAACCGTTTAATTGCACTTTCTACATCTATATTTCCATTGTATGGCCGAGTTTTCGATATAACCTCGATTTAAGTGCATATTGTGCAATTAAACGTCCCATGATGGTTGTTTCACTTTAATAAGTGCATATTGTGCAACTATATGTAAATTCAAAGAGCCTTTTTACATGCCTTCCCCTTAGTTTTGCATGCTTTCCCCTGCCCGTGATACTGTAGCTATATGGAGAGGAGTGATAACGTGGAGACCATTCTGATCGTTGAGGATGACGCCAAGCTTGCGGGTTTGCTTAGTGCTTACCTGTCTAAATATGAATATCATACGGTAATTGTTAAGGATTTCAGCGCTGTGCTGGATAGCTTTCAAGAAAGCTCTGCCGAGCTGGTATTGCTGGATGTTAATCTGCCAAAATATGACGGTTTCTATTGGTGTCGGCAAATTCGCAGCCTGTCCCTCTGTCCCATATTATTTATCTCTGCAAGAGACAGTGGAATGGATCAGGTCATGGCTTTGGAAAACGGTGGGGACGATTATATCACTAAGCCTTTTCACTATGAGGTTGTGCTTGCCAAAATCCGCAGCCACTTGCGCAGAGCCTATGGTTCCTATGCCCAGAATCAGGAGGAACGTAAGTTGCAATCCGGCAACCTAACCCTGTATCCCGAGCGATTAGTCATTCAATATCATGGAGAAACCGCCGAGCTTACCCAGAAGGAAGTCCTCCTGCTTGAGGCATTGCTGCAAAAGGAAGGCCGTGTCGTTAGCCGTGAGCGTCTGCTTGACCTGATGTGGGAGGACCAGCATTTTATTGATGATAATACATTGAACGTATATATAACCCGGGTTCGCAAGAAACTTAAGGATCTTGGACTTGAAGAGGCTGTAGAGACCATAAGAGGCGCCGGCTACCGCCTAAGTCTAAGCGGCATCAACGAATGATGAGGCTGTTCTGGAAGGATCAGCTGCCTCTGCTGTTAATTTATGCGGCCCAAACCGTACTCGTCCCTCTGCTGTATTGGTTGTCAGGGGAGAACAGACCTATCCGAATTATTTTATACGGAATGTCACTTAATCTTGTTATTCTTGCTTTATACCTTGGCTTCCGCTACCTTCAACATTATAGACTGTACCAAAGACTGAGCCACCCTGAATCTGCACGGCTCGATTATCGGTCTTCACTTGGAACTGCCCCGCTGCCTGAAGCCATGGATGAACTCATCCGCAGATACGACCAACACAATCAAGAACAGCTGAACACACAGGTACGGCGTATGGATCAGCATATCGAATTCATTAATCGCTGGGTGCACCAGATGAAGACACCTCTTTCTGTCATTCAGCTTACCTTGCAGGATGTAGAGGGTGCCGCTGCCGACAGCATTCAGGAAGAATTGGAACGGCTGCGCAAAGGACTGGAGATGGTCATTTACACCGCACGATTAGACCGGTTTGAGGATGACTTCCACGTTGAGCCTACATTTTTGCGCCAGGCGGTGAGTGAGGCGGTTAGCGAGAATCGCAGACTGTTTATCCGTCGGGGGATACGCCCGGTAATTCAAATTAGTGAGGAACTCTCTGTGTACACCGACGCCAAATGGCTGCGGTTCATGCTGACCCAAATCTTAACCAATGCAGTGAATTATACGCAGGGAACAGATAAATCCGTTACGATCACTTCCTATTCTCAAGGGATGGATAACATCCTCCAAATTACGGATCAGGGAATCGGTATTTCTCCCGAAGATCTTAAAAGGGTTTTTAATCCTTATTTCACCGGGGAGCGCGGACGACAGTATCATGAATCAACCGGCATGGGTTTGTATCTGGTTCGTGAGATTTGCACTAGGCTCGGTCATAAGGTAGAGCTGGAGTCCCGGCCCGGGGAAGGAACTGTTCTGCGACTGATATTCAGTGGCACCCGAAGCTTGCAATAAGGATAGCTACCCAAAGTAAATAAAGGGTACTTCATGTCTGGTTCAGATAAGGAGTATCCTTTATCAATTATACGAACATAACCTTACTCACGGTGTAAGATAACGTTAAGGTAAATCCATAGTACATAAGCGCGGTATCCTGTACATTTGAAGCATACCAAGAAGCATCAACATATGCTTCTACAGGAAAGGATTGACCTACATGAACGTACTGGAAGTTAAAGCCTTAAATAAGGTGTACCCGGGTAAAGTGACCACACAAGCGCTAACCGATATTCATCTCAGCATAGAAAGCGGAGAATTTGTCGGAATTATGGGACCTTCAGGCAGCGGAAAAACCACTTTGCTTAACATGGTATCTACCATCGACCAGCCCTCTTCAGGGGAGATAAACATCAACGGCAGCAATCCCTACCTATTGAATAAAAAAGAGCTGGCCTATTTTCGGCGTCGACAGCTCGGGTTTGTTTTCCAGGATTTTAACCTGCTCGACACATTAACAGTAGCCGAGAATATTGTGCTGCCGCTAACACTTGATAATCGCAAGTTAAGTGAAATGGAGTCATTGTTGGACAAGGTGGCTGGACGGCTGAATATCAAGGATATTCTGAATAAAAGAACCTTCGAGATCTCAGGTGGACAGCGGCAGCGGACAGCGATTGCCCGGGCGATTATAACCTCTCCTGCTATGATTTTGGCCGATGAGCCGACAGGTGCGCTGGATTCCAACTCCTCACGGATCGTGATGGAATCGCTAGAGGATATCAATCGTAAAGAAGGAACCACCATCATGCTCGTGACACATGATCCACTGGCAGCGAGCTATTGCAACCGAATTGTCTTCATCAAGGACGGCAAGCTCGCTGCCGAAATACACCGTGGAGACAACCGCCAAGCCTTCTTCCAAAAGATTATCGACACACTCTCGTTCTGGGGAGGGAATAGTCATGAACTTTCCTCAATTCGCGTTTAATAATGTTCGCCGCAACTCGCGCGCATACATTGCTTATTTTCTAAGCAGCTCCTTTATGGTCATGGTGTTTTTTGCCTATAGCGTGTTCATCTATCACCCGGGAATTACAAACAGTGATATGGGCCCGAGAGCAGCAACGAGCATGCAGGTAGCGGCTTACATTGTGTACGTCTTTGCTTTTTTCTTCGTGCTGTATTCTATCAGCTCTTTTCTCAAGTCGCGCAATTTGGAATTTGGCCTTTTGTCCATACTGGGAGCGCGGCCGGGTCAGATTAACAGGCTGATTTTCCTAGAAAATATGATCATTGGTCTATCCGCGATTGTAACCGGCTTAGCCGGCGGCATGGTGCTCTCCAAATTTTTTCTGCTGCTCAGCACCAAAACGATTGGAATTAAGGAGCTTCCCTTTTACTGGCCGATGAAGGCTATAGTAATTACCTCCGCCTCTTTTCTCTCGTTATTTCTGGTCATATCGATCTTCACTTTACTGTTTATTCGCAAAAACAAGGTCCTGGAGCTGCTTCAAGGAAATGCAAAGCCAAAAAAACAACCCAAAGCCTCAATACTTCTGTCTCTATTCGGGGCTGCATTGTTGGCCGTTGGATACTACGCTCTACGCTGGGAGTTAAGTCCTGTGGCGATTGTTCTCGCAGCAGTAACAGGCATTACCGGAACTTATTTCTTCTACTCACAGTTATCCGTATTATTCATTCGTATACTGCAGCGCAGCAGGAGATCCACTTGGCGCGGCACACGGCTGCTCTGGATCTCAGAGATGAGCTATAAGCTACGGGATAATTCCCGAATGCTGTTCCTGATCACCGTTGTCACTGCCA
Source organism: Paenibacillus wynnii (assembly GCF_000757885.1). Lineage (NCBI taxonomy): Bacteria > Bacillati > Bacillota > Bacilli > Caryophanales > Paenibacillaceae > Paenibacillus > Paenibacillus wynnii. Next base: position 916,770 of record NZ_JQCR01000002.1, read on the forward strand.
TAGCAAGCATGGGCGCAGGGGTAGTCCTTTCGATTAATCAGGCTGGACGTGAGATTTATTTCGCCAATCCTTTTGCCATCACAAAAACCTATTACAACAAAAAACCTGTCACTGAGCCTAATCGAAGTGAAATTATTGAACAACTGAAGGCAGCAGGGGTAGATTATACGGAGGTTAGAGCCGATATCCTAGACGGGTTTACCAAGGGAAGCCAGCGTGGATTATTACAGCTTCTTGGCCTATCACAATATAAGCAGTTAGGTCCCTTAATCGACCTTCCTGCGGAAAGCTCGCTTGGGCTAAATGAGGCTATTCTCATTACTCCAAAGGATAGGAAAGCCTCTGACTATGTTCATAATGGAATGCTTACTTTAGAAGAACAGCCGACTACTGAACTTTACATTAAGGATATTCTTGTTAGTGACTCTCTAGGTTTTTCACCTGCTGAAGCCCCTCTGCTCATTGTCCCGGATAAGTGGATAGAGACTTTGTCGGTGGCTAAGTCTGCTCAATCAGGAAGAAACATCACATCTACAATCATGTTTTTATATAAGGTCCCGGCGTGGGATACAGGATCATTGCCTACAGTGAACAGTCAAGAAGCTAAGGTTGGAAACTATTTAACGGAGTGGAATGAATCGGCAAATAAAAATAACAGCGATTTAAGCTTCTACTTAAGAATGCGCGCCAGTAACTATTTGTTCCTTAAACAAAGTACAGCCATGCTCAGCTTCATCAGTATCTTTGTCGCACTGATTTTTTCCGTCTCATCAGCCAGTTTCTTATACTTTAAGCTCCATAGCGAGCTGGCGGCTGACATTCGTATGTATCGCGCACTGTCCAAGATCGGACTAAGTACTCGTGAAATGTCTGCTGCGGCAACGAAACAGATTGCCATCTTATTCTATATCCCTATCGTTGTGTCAGCGATTCAAAGTCTGGTGGTGATCAGCCCTATTCTTACTGAAATGGGTATTACGAATGCAGTAGAGCCTGTTCTAACTACCTTTGCCGCTTATCTGATCCTACAAACCGTATTCTTCCTCATCGTTAAGTCACGTTATATTCACAGCCTTAAGAAGATGATGGTATAGGGTAGAACTTCGGGTTTGGCGGATCGGGACTTTCACGGTACACTAGTTGTGCTTGATTCGCCGTACGGGAGGAACCCTATAATGTCAAAAGCCGATCACATGTTGTCCATTCTCTGGATGCTGAAGGAACGAAAAAGAACGGCCGGGGAACTGGCTGAAGCGCTTGAATTAAGCGTCCGCTCAGTGTACAGGTATATTGATTCGTTGTGCGCCAGCGGCGTACCGATTATCGCCGATGCCGGGCCTGGTGGAGGTTACAGCCTCCCGGAGCATTTTAAAGAAGCCCCCTTATTCTTCAATTCCGAAGAGCAGCAGGCTCTCGTACAAGCCTCTGCCTTCGCCCGGGGAACCGGCTATCCCTATGTTGAAGCTTTAGATCGAGCGATAAATAAGCTTAAAAGGTACAGTAATTCCGGACAATTAGAGCACATGGAGCGCCACGAGAGCGGTATTGAAACCTTGCACTCCCCAACCGCACCACTGGAGCATCTACTGAAGGAGCTGGAATTTTGTACGGCCAACGGCCACACACTGCACATGGATTATCGCAAGGGAAACACCGAAGCACCCACCTCAAGAGCTATCGACCCTTATGGGCTTGTTCTCTGGAAAGGGCAATGGTATGCGGTGGCCTATTGCCATCAACGACAGGAAATTCGTAGTTTTCGGGTGGATCGGATGATCGAATTGCTAAGAACGGGTGCGAGCTTTGAACGTCCTATCGATTTCTCCGCACGTGAGTTTTTGCTGAAAGGTCTTTTTCCCGGCTCTAAGGACGAGGAGAAGTTGGTTACGGTACTCATCCAATCCGGAGAAGAAATCTTGAATGACTTATGCAGTCACTGGTTGTTCGGACATACACTTCAGGAGCGAACTGAGGGGCAAGCACGCTTCCAACTGGATGAATCCTCTTTATTCACCTATGTTCCCTACTTCCTTCTACCCTATGGTACAACCTTAACCATCCTTGAACCCGTAGCCCTGAAGCAAAAACTGGCTCTTGTTGCCTCCGGGGTGGCACGCCATTATGAAACTTAAACAAAAACTTTTAAGATCACTGACCGTAATTGTCAGTGGTTTTTATGTATAGTAAAGCTATGTCTTAGGAATAAATGACAATATCCCTAAAGGAGGAAGATTAATGAAGGAACTAAAATACGAATTTTATATTGGAGCAACCCCCGAAAAGGTGTGGGAACACTTAATCTCCCCCGACAGTACGAAGCAAATCTACTACGGAAGCGTGATTCGTTCCAGCTTCAAGGAAGGTGAACTTCTGGAGTATATTGGGCCGGGTGCTGAAGGTGACGAAACCCTGCATGTATACGGTAAAATATTGGAGTTCTCACCACACAAGGCTCTCCGCTTCAATCATAAGGTTGGGCCTTCCTATCTTAAGGGCGGCGAAAATTATGAGTCCCGGATATCCTATCTGCTTGACCCGGTCGGGGGCTGTACCAAACTGACCCTAATTCACGATGAGTGGCATCCTGACGATCCTTCCTATGCGGGCAGCGAAAGCGCTTGGTGGCAGATTATGAGCAATACAAAAACGCTGATTGAAACCGGAAGAACCCTTGATTTCGGGAGCTGGGAATAGCAGTCACAAGTCGCTGACAGCGCACATTAAGCATATAAATTAGAGCTTCATATCTATACCCCTACTGAGAAGCATTGCTTTTCGGGCAGGGGTATATTTTTTGCCCTTGGGAAACATTTTTGTTGCAGGGACAAAGTTATTTACGTATACTACTATTGTGGCTTACTACAAAATAACTATCGATGATAATCCAACTTATATATAGCTCATTAACCAAACCATAATGAAAGAGGGAGATCTTATGATGACCGGAACAAGTATTCCTTTGTCAGAAGCCGTCAACGGAAGTATGCTGCGCATTAGCGGTATAGAGGTTCAAGGTGTGTTAAGAAGAAGATTGCTTGACCTCGGATTTGTGGTCGGCAATGTTGTGGAGGTTCTACGGCGCAGCCCGCTTGGAGACCCTACTGCCTTTCGGATAAGCAACACAACGATTGCCTTGCGCAGAGAAGAAAGCTCACTGATTTACGGAGAATGCATCGGAGGTGGAGATTCATGAGTCATTATACTGTCGCTTTTGCGGGCAACCCCAACACGGGTAAGAGCACTCTCTTCAACCTGTTGACTGGTATGCGCCAACATACAGGCAACTGGGCTGGCAAAACGGTCATCACTGCCGAGGGAGAATTCAGTCACAATGGTCATAAATACCAAGCAGTCGATCTTCCGGGTACGTATTCACTGTATTCCAATTCGGCTGACGAAGAGGCTGCCAGAGATTATATTATCTTCGAGCAGCCGGATGTGACACTCGTGGTTCTTGACGCTACGTCGCTTGAGCGCAATCTAAATCTTGCTCTGCAAGTTCTGGAGATTACCGGACGGGCGGTTGTCTGCATTAACCTCATTGATGAAGCCCGCAGACTTGGTATTGAAATTAATCTAAAGGCTATCTCGAAAAGACTCGGCGTCCCTGTCGTTGCCATATCAGCGCGTAATAAAATCGGTATTTCAGCATTGCTTGATCAGGTGGAACGTGTCGCTACAGGTGCTTTTACAGCCAAACCTCTCCATATCACTTACAACGATGAAATTGAAAAAGGGATTGCTCAGCTTCTACCGATGGTAGAGCAAACGATCGGTTCCAAATACCCGGCACGCTGGATAGCACTTCGCCTGCTGGACGGTGACGACAGCCTGCTTACTTCACTTAAAGGCAACATCGGCCGAAAAACAATGTCTGGAACAAAGGAGGTTATTAGCCATGGAGTCACCGCATACGACTAAGGGTTCTGAAGCTATCGATTCTTTGCTGCTCGCGGCCAAGAAACTAGCTGATGGCGGAGCCATTCGAGATGAGATTGTCAGTGGAATTTATGGTGTATCTGCAGGGATCTGCAGCGATGCTGTAACCTATCACGATAAGAAAAAACTGAAAAGCACTTATAAGCTTGATAATATTGTTACCTCCAAAATATGGGGTTTTCCGATTATGCTCGGAATCCTGGGAGTCGTGTTCTGGATCACCATTGCCGGAGCCAATTACCCCTCAGGATGGCTCGCTTCCTTCTTCGGCTTCCTGGAAGGCTATCTCACCGCTGGTTTTCAGGCCGTTAATGCTCCAGATTGGCTGCATGGCGTGCTTGTTCTTGGATTGTATCGGGGAACTTCTTGGGTAATCAGCGTCATGCTGCCGCCGATGTTAATTTTCTTCCCTGTCTTCGCTCTTTTAGAAAATTTCGGCTATCTGCCCCGTGTGGCCTTCAACATGGACCGCCTATTCAAGAAGTCAGGCGGACACGGCAAACAGGCTTTGACTATGTCCATGGGCTTCGGCTGTAACGCCGCCGCTATTCTTTCTACACGTATCATTGAATCGCCTCGGGAACGCATGCTGGCTATTTTAACCAATAACTTTGTACCTTGTAATGGCCGTTGGCCTACTCTGATTCTATTGTCCTCCTTATTTATGGCTGGTGCGGCTACTACGGGGGCCCTTCGAACACTTGCAACGGCCTCCGTATTGATGGGTCTGGTCCTAATCGGTATTGTCGTAACTCTAACCGTCTCTTGGGTGATGTCCAAAACAGCGCTGCGCGGTGTTCCCACCCATTATACGCTGGAGCTCCCGCCTTACCGCCGTCCGCAAATTTGGAAAACCATACTCATTACCTCCAAGGAAAAATCGCTTAACGTGCTAACCCGGGCCATTATCGTTGCGGCTCCAGCCGGGATTATCACTTGGATGCTGGGTAATATTTTTGTCGGAGGGGATAGCGTCCTGAACCATATGGCTGCTTTCTTCGATCCCTTCGCTCACCTGCTTGGCATGGACGGTTTTATCATTATGGCCTTTATTCTGGGGCTCCCTGCGAATGAAATCGTACTCCCCATTCTGCTGATGGGCTATATGTCCTCCGGAGCCATGGTAGATATCGAGAGTCTCGGCAGCATCAAGGATATCTTTCTGGCGCAAGGTTGGACTTGGCTTACAGCCCTCAGCATGATGCTATTCTCCCTGCTCCACTATCCATGCGGTACGACGCTCATTAATATTTATAAAGAAACCAAAAGCATGAAGTGGGCTGTACTCTCAGCAGTCATCCCACTCGGTATCGCTATTACGGTTACCTTTTCCGTCGCCCAGCTTGTCCGTTTGTTCGGCTGGGTGTAATCACAGATCGAATCCCACACCACACCTTAATCCATAGACTTATATTCTTAGGTGCGCCTAAGGGTATAGGTCTTTTAGCTGTATGCCTTAGCTGCTAACCCTTTACTCGAATAAACTTCTTACTCCTCCCACATACTCTGACATCCCACCACCACTACACCCTTGTTACTCCAACGCCATAGTCCATCAACTTACTTCAACACACTATTTCTTTTTAGTTACTCCAACACCTCTCCCACACACCACCCATACTCCAACAGCACAGTCCACCTGCATACTCCCGATATAACACTTCTACCTATGTACTTCAACACTACACCACCACACCGCTCATCCAACAGCTTCAACTGCATTTTCTTGGGGTACAGTTTGCCCCATTTCGTTTCGGAGAGAGTCAGTGAAATAGATGTATTTTATACACCTATTTCTAGCTATTTGCGCTCGGATGTATGGATAGATGTACTTTGTGCAACTAAAAACACGAATATGCCGGTTAAACCCCGGAATACCCAAAAATAAGTGTATAAAGTGCAATTAAACACCCTAAAGTGTGCTAAGGGAGAAATATAAGTGTACTTTGTGCAACTATAAATATTGAAGCCCATGTAGGTAGACGATTTGCCGTATTTGTCGCGGATACCCGAGGAGATACTTTTACTCATACACAAACTTCTTGACGCTACCGCATATTCGGCTAAATACTCCAAATTAGAGGGAGCAAATCCCTCTAATTTATTAAAAAAGCCTATATGCGTCCAATTAGAGGGGGTAAATCCCTCTAATTCATATTTTGCCACGAAGGAAGTTGAGTTCGGTAAGTTTGTGCGGAAAGCGAGTCGGTACGCGTCTCGGTTCGTGTGGCTCGGTACATGTCTCCAAACATACTCCGAACGTTTCCCCGTACACTCTCCCACGCCTCACCCCACACTCCCCACGCCTCTCCGTACAAGTGTTAATAGTCTAGCTTTGTTCACAGAGTATCCACTCACATTCCCCTCCGATAACGTGCGTAATCCATGTCAGGCACCATCCGTTAAACGGGCGAATACATTAGGCATATGCTGATACACAGAGAAGGGCAGCGGTTAAACCCTACTGCTAGCGGCAGTAAAGGAGTATTGAAAAGGAGAGGAGCAAGTGATGGCAGTTAAACTTTATCAGGGGCACTCTCCCCATTTGTCACATGCTGAAGTGAATGTTGTCATCGATGTCATACGGGCCTTTACCTTTGCCCATTACGCTTTTATTCAAGGGGTACAGGAGATTCTGCTGGCCGGAACAACCGATTCCGCATTTCAAATGAAGGAAGACTACCCTGAATGCATGCTGGCAGGGGAAACCAATGGACTCTATATCGACGGGTTTGATCTTGATAATTCTCCAGTCAGTCTTCTTCAGGTCGATCTGCAAGGGAAAACACTTGTCCAGAAAACTACCAATGGAGTGAAAGCGGCACTGAATGCGCTGGACGCAAAGCATGTGTTCGTCACCGGTTTTACAAATGCCAGAACAACTGCTGAACACATTCTACAAATCTGCGGACCCGATCAGAGCATTCAAATTATCGCTTCCCATCCTACCGGAGATGAAGATCTAGCCTGTGCGGAGTATATGAAGGATATTTTGGAGAATGGCGATAGCGGACTTGCGGCTCAAACCGCTTCAAGAATCATAACATCAGAGGCTGCCCATAAGTTTTACGACTTGAAAAGACCGGAATTCAGGAGTGGTGATATAGAACTTTGTTTGGAAGAACTGCACACTCCATTTGTCATGAAAGTGAGCCAAAATAATAATTTGCCAAGGATTGTGAGGGTTGACCTGTGATGGATACTGGACTTAACTTGCCCGAGAGAAGCAGCAAACCGAGAGAACAGGGGATTACCGCGCTCATTGATACCGGTGTCCCTTTACAGTTTTTTCAAGATACTATTCTCAGCTCAGGGCAATATATTGATTATGTAAAATTCGGTTGGGGAACCTCCGTGGTAACTAAGCATTTGGAGGAAAAGATAGCCTGCCTTCAAGAAAACCGGATCGACTTCTTTTTTGGCGGAACCTTATTTGAGAAATTCATCAGCCAAAATAAATTGAGTGCATTCGTAAGGTATCTCAACAGGTTCAATTGTAAATATATCGAGATATCGAACGGGACGCTGGAGATGACCAATAAGGAAAAAGCTGTGTATATCAAAAACCTCTCCAAAGACTTTGTAGTTTTCAGTGAAGTTGGCGCTAAGGATAGCTCCAAGGCCCTGCTTCAGGATGCATCCGAATGGGTGGAGTGGATTCAGGAGGATTTGGAAGCGGGCTCGTCGAGGGTAATTACGGAAGCCAGAGAAAGTGGTACCAGCGGGATATGCCGTGACAATGGAGAAATGAGATTAGAAATTATTGATAAAATCGTAGAAACCGGGATTGATCTGCAAAAAATTATTTTTGAGGCTCCCTCCAAAAAACTGCAAACGATATTCATCCAGCTGGCTGGACCCGATGTGAACCTGGCTAACATCCCCTTCACGGACCCGATTCCTCTGGAAACACTAAGGCTTGGGCTGCGATCGGATACCTTTTTTCTTAACAAGGAGACAGCAGTGGTAACCGAATGAAAAGATGATTTACTAGGATTGCAAACTCCCGGCTGCTGCCCTCAATAACCGCATGCCTTCACGAAGCTGGCCTTCATTCGCAAAAGAATAACTCAGACGGATCCACGATTTCATCTCTCCGAGGGGATCAAGGATCTCGCCCGGGACAAAGGCTATCGACTGTTGTGCACATAACCGGAACAAAACCTCAACAGAGATTTCTTCCGGCAGCTTCACCCATAAGTTCAACCCGCCCTGCGGAGCCTTCCACTCCCAGCCTGTAGCAGCCAGTTCTTCCTCCATAATCTCCTTATGAACCTGAAGTGCAATCCTCAGCTTCACGAGATGCTGCTGCAGGCGCGGGGAGGTGTAGTAATGGAGGAAGATTTTCTGATTCAGCAGGGGCGTCCCGTTATCTGCAAGAGATTTGGCCGTAATTAGTCTATCCATGAACGGGTAACGGCAGGCCACGGCACATATGCGCAGACCGGGAGCTACATATTTGCTGAAGCTGCTGATATAAATCACCCAGCCCTCTGTATCATAGGCAAAAAAGGGCGGCGGCGGCTCCTCATCGAAATACATATCACGGAAGGGATCATCCTCAACCAAGAGGCAGCGGTAGCGCTCTGCAAGTTCTACCAAGAGCTTGCGCTGCCGCACCGGAACCGTATACCCAGTAGGATTGTGATGGGTAGGATTCATATAGAACATGCGGGGCTTATGCTTCGCCATCAACGCTTCGATCTCTTCCAGATCATAGCCCTCCGGAGTAATTTCAATAGGGACAAGCCTCGCACCTTCCCGCCGAAAAATATCCATAGCTACACTGTAAGTCGGCCTCTCAACTAGCACCGTATCCATGGGTCCCAGCACAATTTTGGCAATCAGATTTATGGCCTGCTGAGCCCCCGAAGTAATCAATAATTCCTCCGGCGACAGCTGCAGCCGATGATGCTCCTTGAAATGTCGGCTTAACGTCTCCCGAAGTTCCTCATCCCCTTGAACGGTGGAGTATGTTCCCATGACCTTCGGGTACAGATCGAACACTTTTTTTACATAGTCAGATAAATAAAGATTAGGCAGCAGATTTGGATCAATAAGCGCCTGGGAGAACTGATACTTAGCCGGTACACGTTGAATGTCAGACAGCGGGTTCGTGAGCAGATAGGAAGACACTATCGCATTGTCCTCAAAATCAGGCGAGAGCATGTTCCCCGGAGATACATAATAGCCGGACTTATCTCGAACATAGACCTTTCCGTCCTCTTTTAACTGCTTATACGCCTTGAATACGGTCAGTCGATGCACCTTCACCTCTTCAGCCAACAGGCGGATAGAGGGCAGCTTATCATGCGCATTCCATTCCCCCCGCTCCATACGGTTGATTATGTATTCATACACCTGTCGAAATAGCGGATGTGTCTGCTGGTCTTCGACTGCCTTTTTCATAGCGTATCCCTCTCTCTCACCACTCATTTGTTATATTGTACACGAATTTGCATCTCATCTGTTCTGCTGTTGATAATCTGTTCTATGTCCTCCCCTTTATGATTAACGGAATACTTAGAGGCTAAAGGGGAACTGAAAATGATATTTTTGGCTTATAGTTTGGTATGTCTAATCTTTGCTACGACCTTTCTCGCGATAAAAATCGGCGTGGATGCAGGTCTGCCCCCGTTTTTCTCCGCTGGATTACGTTTCTTTCTAGCAGGTTCTGTTCTATTCCTATGGATGGTCTGGAAGCAGAAGGTCAGCTTCTCGCTGCTGCTTCGCAAAGAAATGCTGATTACGGGAGCTGCACTGACGTTCGGAACCTTCTCGGCTCTATACTGGGCAGAACAATTCGTATCCTCAGGGCTTGCTGCGGTGCTGTCGGCTACCGGCCCCATTATGATTCTACTGCTGCAAACTTTATTTTTACGACAAAAATCACCTACTCACTCCTTATATGGCTGTCTCATCGGCTTTACCGGTGTGCTTCTGTTGGTCCTGCCAAACCTTTCCGTGGATGTCTCCTCCCTATGGGTGATAGGCTGCATTGTGATTCTAATCGGTGAACTCGGCTATGCATCAGGAACGCTCTATTCCAAAAAAGTAATCGCAACCTTCCCGAAGGTCTCTCCTATCGCCTTAAATGCGGCGCAAATGATGTACGGCGGAGCGTTAATGCTTGTATTGTCTCTTTTTACGGAGAAGGTGCATGTTGAAGTCCTATTCTCTTTGAAGGCTGCCGGATCACTGCTTTATCTCATGGTGATTGGCTCCATGGTGGGTCATAGCTTGTATTACTGGCTCGTTGCTAAGACCAATCCGGTCTTTCCTGCTACTTGGCTGTATATCTCTCCTCCCATTGCAGTCGGCGTGGGCGTGCTGTTCTATAACGAAGCTGTCTCATGGATCACTCTACTTGGCGTAGCAACCATCATCATGGGCACCGTGCTTGTAAATGGCAGTGCATTGAAGCAATTGATCCAAAAAAATCTGATATATATAAGATGAACTTAAGATTTTACTACATTGGTTTTGGGTCGTAACTCCGGTGAATGTTGGACTTCCAGCCGCTGTTGTCTCCGGATTTCTGGATTTTTACCGCTATTAGCGGATGAAATCCGGAGACAGCTTATGCTTTCGAAGCGAGCTTTCCTACGGAAAGCTTTCGGGCGGACGCTACCGCTCTTCCAGTTCCAAAATTCCCCTCCGTTACTTCAATCCTTTTTGAAGTTTATCAAGTTCAATCTATTTAGTACGTGCTTATGTATTATTAAGGGGCTTGACCGGTAATCCGGCCAAGCCCCTTTTGCTTGAAAATCAGCAAACCTTTTTCAAATCTTGAAAAATTCTTCGCCCAATCTTAGATACGGCCTTCTGTGGTGAGATCATCGTCACCATTAACCATTACATTACCCGTCTTATCAACCCGAGCTTCCTCATGCCGAACAGTATCCTGAACCTGTTGTGTATCCGTAACAGCCCGTTTATGAATTTCAACTTCACCCGTAACTACTGTATTTTTGCTGACCTGCACTCTTTCCTCACTTACTGGAATGCGGATCGTTTCATCAATACCGACGGATTCTGCTGTAGGATCATCATTAATAGCCCGGCGTTCGATAACAACCTCTTCACGAGTGACAGGAACGTTAATTGTTTTTTGTTCCTCAATAACATCTTTATGAACAAATACTTCGCCCATTTCCACATTTATCTTGGAAACATCCAGTTGCTCCTCGCGCAGACGCAGCTTGCGATCTTCATCCCGGTCCAAATCACGGTCTGTTACATCAGCCGTTGTAGCGCTCGTGATAGCCACGGTATCGGTGTCTACAGTTCCCGTCATTCCCGGTCTGTAAGCATTATCTAATGGTGTTGTCCCAGCCATCGTTGCCGAATTCATGGTATCAAGTCCAGTATCCGTACGTCCTTCCAAACCAGAGCCGTTAAATGCGGCATCCACCGTATTCTCAACCACATTGCGTGCGCCTTTTACAGTATCCCCGACTTTATCTCCAACCGTGTTGCCAGTCTCTTTCATAGTACCAACCACCTTTTCTCCAAGAGTATTGTTATCGGTATTAGCATTTGTATAGTGGTCAGAATTAGCGGAATTATACTTACGGAAAACAGAATAAATATCATCTGCCTTCGAGGTGTCAGCATCTACCATAACAAGAATTCGGCCTTCTTCTACATGTTTATCGTAGCTTTCGGCATGTTCCTCCGGAATACCTAGCCCAATCAGTCCGCCTACTAATCCACCTGTACCCGCACCTACAGCAGCGCCTGCAAGTGTAGCGGCGATTGGCCCTGCTGCAATGATGGGTCCAATGCCCGGAATCGCTAATGCGCCAATACCTACTAAAAGCCCAGTCAAACCGCCGAGGAAGCCACCTGTTGCTGCCCCGGAAGCCAATCCTTCAGCTCCTTTGCTTCCCGTTTCATCATTGATAGTGTTTACATCTTTTTTATTTCTAGCAATGACTGAGATATCATCAGCCTGAAAACCATGCTGCTTTAATTCCTGAATAGCTTGAGAAGCCTCATGTTCGGTATGAAAAACACCTACAATTTTCTTGTTCATAACGATTCCCTCCTGCTAGTTAGATTTCATTTAAGTTAGTATGCCTTGCACATAGCTATATTAACCAAACTCATATCAAATAAACTGAAATTTACGAATTCAAAGTGGGCAAGTGGACACATTCTCTTCAAAATCATCTATATAAAGTGATATTATCTAACACATAATTTACGTAATATTAGTATTTGTTAATACTTTGGGAACAATTGTTATTTTACTTTCCACCGCATCCTTAATGAAGCTATACTTTTTGTAATCATGTTAACAAATGCAACATTACAGGAGGCAAACCCATGAACATGCGGTTAAAGGTATTGAAGGACCATTTGCTGTTTTGCTGCAGTGAGCACTGCTCCAATCAAGAGGTGGAGGACCTTATGCAGGCTTTCAAGGAAGAACTGGTGGCGAAGGGTATTCACAAGACGGTAAAGATGAACAAAACAAGCTGTTTGGGATTGTGCGGCAACGGCCCCTTCCTAATTGTGTATCCTGACGGAATTTGGTACTACAATCTAACCCTGGAAGATGTTCCGCGAATTGTTGAGGAGCATTTGATTAAGGGCGAGCCCGTGGAAGAGCTCATTATGCTGAAGATGGAGGCATAAACGTTCTGTACGATACACATAAAAAGAGGTGATCAAGCCTTTCGGGGCTATGAGACACCTCTTATTTGCGTTTTATCAGTCCGTTAAAAAATATTGTATACTATATAGAATGAACTTAAAAAACTCACAAAAGTTTAAAAGTAACGAAACCTTATTAGAAAAGAGGCTGAAGAGCCATGTCCATATTCAATTGCAATACCGAGCGTCCCTTTCGGGGTAATCCTGACCTGCATCTACATTACTGGGGGCGTGAGCGCTGTGTGCCGGGACATTCTGTCGGCCCCGGGGTTCGTGAGATCTATAAGATTCATTTCATTCATGAGGGTACAGGAAGGGTCTCTGTAGGAGAATGTTCTCATTCTCTGGAAGCAGGACAAGCTTTTTTAACCTACCCTCATGTTGTTACTTCCTACGCCGCTGATCTGTATACCCCTTGGACTTATTCGTGGATCGCATTTACGGGTGAGCAAGTTGAATATCTTTTATCCAAAACATCATTGTCTCCTGAACATCCCGTATTTCCTATGGATCTAGAATTAATGCCCGAGCTGTATGAACGGCTTACACAGGCTGCGGAGATTAGAGATAGTCTTGATTTGCCTTTAAAAGCAATCCTTTACCAGTTCCTTGCCCTACTGCTGCAAACCGTCCCTACTTCTCCCGACATCCTTCCTTTGCCTAAGCAAAAAAGCATTTATGTGGAGCAGTGCCTCCACTTTTTACATTCACATTATTGTGAGAATGTCACAGTAGAGATGATGTCTTCCACGTTAAAGTTGGATCGCAAATACTTATCATCCCTTTTCAAAAAATCCATCGGTCTCCCGCCGCAGCAGTATTTATTGAACTTCCGCATAGCCAAGGCTTGCGATCTGCTTGCAGAAACTCAGTGCACGATTGGTGAAATTGCCCACTCTGTTGGATATCAGGATGCGCTTCTCTTTTCACGGATGTTCAAGAAGGTAAAGGGTTGTTCACCGAAGGAATATCGATTTAGGCAGATCAATAATGACATTGTTCTATAAATCCCTTCCATACTGACATACGCATAAGTCCACTCTTTCGCTACAATTGAACGTGACACAGTTAAGTTAGGAACCGCTTACGAAGCAGATAATCGAAGAAGCATTGTGTACCGAAAGCGGTTTTGATGAGCAGAAATAGCTAATTGTCCAAGGCAACATAAAATTTTAGGAGGAACAATAAATGTATAACGCCAGTCCTACCAGATACGACAGCATGACATATAACCGTTCAGGCAAGAGCGGCTTGCGCCTTCCGGCGATCTCACTCGGATTGTGGCATAATTTTGGAGGCAATGATGTATTTGAGAACGGAAGAGCCATGGTAAGAAGAGCCTTCGATCTCGGAATAACTCATTTTGACCTAGCCAATAACTATGGTCCTCCAGCAGGCTCTGCAGAAGAGACCTTTGGACAAATTCTGACTAAGGACTTCTCCGCACACCGCGATGAGATGATTATCTCCAGCAAAGCCGGATATTACATGTGGCCGGGACCTTACGGTGAATGGGGCTCCAAGAAGTATCTGGTGTCCAGTATGGATCAAAGCTTGACACGTATGGGATTAGATTATGTCGACATTTTTTATCACCACCGTCCAGATCCAAACACACCTATCGAAGAGACTATGGGAGCACTGGATTTGCTCGTACGTCAAGGTAAGGCGTTATATGTAGGGATCTCCAACTACAGTGCGGAGCAAACTCGTGAAGCTTCTAAAATTCTTCGCCAACTTGGAACTCCTTGCCTTATCCATCAGCCAAGCTATTCCATGTTCAATCGTTGGATTGAAGATGGCCTGCAAGATGTTCTTGCAGAAGAAGGTATCGGCTCTATCGCCTTCTCTCCCCTTCAAAAAGGTATCCTGACAGACCGTTATCTGAACGGTATCGCTGCGGATTCCCGTGCGGCCGGACCTAGCGTGTTCCTGTCTGAGAAGGAAATTACAGAAGAGGTTATCGGTAAGGTACGGAAGTTGAATGATATTGCATCTGCACGTGGTCAGAAGATGTCCCAGTTGGCACTATCATGGGTACTTCGTGGAGGCAAAGTAACCTCTGCCCTTATTGGTGCCAGCAAAGTAAGCCAAATTGAGGATGCTGTTGCTTCATTAAATGCACCAGAGCTCAGCACAGAAGAGCTGGAGCAAATCGAGAATATTCTGCGCGGATAATCTGCTAGAACCTATAACATACAAAAGGCAACTGAGCCGAGTAGTTTACCACTACCTCGTACTCATTTGCCTTTTTGTTATGTTCAATAGTAAAACTCTTCTATATTTGCGTAAATGCGTAGGTTTCTATACCCTATTCCCTGTTTTTAGACAATATCTTACTTATTTCCTCAAAAAAACCGATATTTGAAATAGACTGTATTTTTTATATAGTGCTTTAATAGCTAAAAGAAAGTAGGGAGGTTTAAGTATTTACTTGTTACTTGTTAACTACTAAACGAAATGAGGCTGGTGTTGTAGTGAGGAAAAAGAATGGATTTAACAAGAAAACTCTAATAGTGCTTTTATGTATATGTATGAATTTAGTATCTTTCGGCCAAGCCTTTGCTGCTACGGAAACTGCTAGCAAAGGAAATGATACTACAGGACACTGGGCAGAGAGCATTCTTAAACAGTGGCAGGCAGAAGGTCTTCTTAATGGCTATGTAGATGGTTCTTTAAAACCCAACCTTAAGATTACCCGTGCAGAATTTGCAGTATTGATTAACAAATCCTTTGGCTTTACAAATGCAGGGGCCATTACCTTTAAGGACGTAAAACCTTCGGACTGGTTCTATAACGATATTGCTAAAGCAACATCTGCAGGATACATAACCGGATATACAGACCAAACCTTCAAACCGAACCAACCGCTTACCCGTGAAGAGATGGCCGTTATAGTAGCCTCTTTACTGCAGCTCCAGAAATCTTCTGCTCCTGCTGCTTTTACAGATACAATTGCTGGCCACGAATGGAGCAAAGGTCAGATCAGTGCGGTAGTTGAGGCTGGAATTATGGTCGGATATGACCATAAATTCAGACCACTGGCTAATGCCACAAGAGCAGAAGCTGTCAGCTTGCTGTCACGGGCTTTGAAACTAACTAAAAACCAGAATACAGTCGTTTATGACAAAGCTGGTAATTACGGCCCAGAGACAGGCGTAGCTACAGTCACGGGTTCCGTATATATTAACGCACCAGGAGTTGTCTTAAGCAACACTATAATTACAGGTGACTTGCAAATAGGCGAAGGCGTTGGAAAAGGAGACGTAACCCTAAAGAACGTCACAGTTAAAGGAACAACAACTATATCCGGCGGCGGAAAAAATAGTATTCATGTTGTTGATTCTGTCTTAGTAACCGTTATTGTGAACAAACAGGACGGGAGTATCCGCATTGTCACAGAAGGTAACAGCTCTGTGCAGCAGATCACTCTTCAATCCGGAGCTTTGCTGGAAGAGGGTGCTGGAACAGGCAGCGGCTTTGGTAATGTCAATCTTTCTGGGGTGATCCCGGCCAATGCACAGGTTTCATTAGCTGGAACCTTTGAAACTGTTGATGTACTCGCAACTGCTATTCAGATCAATTTGACTTCAGGCTCAGTTCAGAATCTACAAGTAGCTCCTACTGCAGCTAATACTGGTATTGATATTAGTAGCGGTGCCAGACTTAACGCATTAATTCTTAATGCTATTTCAAGAATCACTGGACAAGGTACAATAGCTGCAGCTACAGTCAATGTCTCAGGCTCAACATTTGCCCAAACTCCTGGAAATTTAATACGGGGCAACAATGTTTCGGTAACTATTGGAGCACCCATCATTGGATCTGGATCTGGATCTGGATCTGGTAGCAATCCGGACACAGTTACAGGCGTGGTGTATGGATTCGCGGGTAAAATTATCGACGTAAATAACCAACCATTATCTAACGCAACTATCCATTTCCGTAAAGGATTGGGAGTTACTACAGGAACAATTGACGGAACCGTAGTTACAGATGAAAACGGCAATTACTTTGCTAATCTCAGCCCTGGCATTTATACCGGTCAAATAGTTAAATCCGGTTTTATCACAACTTATGTAGTAGGCGTCTCATTGTCAACTCATAAAAATACTGGACAAGATGCTACTGCAATCAAGATCCCCGCTGCTGATGAAATCAGAATCGTCCTGACTTGGAACCTGAAACCGTGGGATGAAGACTCTCATTTAATCGGGCCCGCACCGAACGACACTACATTCCATACATGGTACTCCGATAGAGAGTTTTATTACGATTACGTTCTATACGCGGATCTGGATCATGATGACACAAATTCTTATGGACCAGAAACTACTACAATTCGTAAACGTGTAGATGGAGTTTACACCTTTTATATTGAGAATTTCAGCGGCAACGGAATTAACGATGCTGACACCCTTTCTGCTTCAGGCGGCAAAGTTGAAATTTATAACGGAGACAATTCAATTCCAGTTAAGATCTACAATGTTCCTGTCGGGGACAACAAGGATATGTTCTGGCATGTTTTTAACATGACCGTAGATGGCAGTAACTTAACGTTTGAAGATAAGAACGTTCTAACAAGTAACAAACCTGGTATTGTCAATCATTTACCGAACTATGATGCCTTTAGTGTTGAGAACCACATAGGCGCAGAAGATGTTGTGAAGGTGAGTCAGCTTTCCGTAGGAGATATTATCTCTGTGTACACTGATGAAGTTGGTGGTACTCCTATCCAATCCGTTCCGATCCAAGCAGGAAAAGATACTGCCACTATTACAGGACTCAACTTTGGTGCACC
Organism: Paenibacillus wynnii; assembly: GCF_000757885.1. NCBI lineage: Bacteria > Bacillati > Bacillota > Bacilli > Caryophanales > Paenibacillaceae > Paenibacillus > Paenibacillus wynnii. The sequence goes on from NZ_JQCR01000002.1 coordinate 934,171, forward strand.
AAGTACAACCATTTATATTTCCGTAACAAACTCTAATGGACAAGAAAGTGTACGGAGAAGAATCCCAGTATTATCAGAGCAAGATTACACAGTGCTTACGACGACAATTGCTGGAGCTTTTTCTGATCACGAGATACCTAGCACTTCAACTGTAGGAGAAGCTGTATACTTGGCTAATCCACTAGTACCACTGCCTTTAGACCTCGAGATTAAGGTTCTCGATCTAACCCCTATTTCTAGTGTAACGGATTCAGTCTATCTGTACTCGAATTACTCCAACGTTATATTTGAAGGTTATAACGGAACTAATGAATCTATCCAGTACAAAGTTAAGCTAGAACTAAGAAGTGGTTATGCAAACGTGATAAAAGAATTCATATTAACAGTCCCTACAGCATTCGCAGCATTACAGCAGACTATCGTTGAAGCCCAAGCATTGTCTGCCCATGTTACGAATGGAACGGATCTATTAACGCCCCTCACTAGGGCAGAAACCACTTTAGCTCAACCTAACTCAACAAACCAACAGTATATAATGGCACTGCATGTATTAATTTCAGCAATGAGAGCCGCTACTACTCAATAAATAACCACTATCTTCACAAAAACTAGCAAGCCTCCAACAATGAGGGCTTGCTAGTTTTTTTGTATATTAGAAATATTCAAACGTCTAGTGATAGACAATTGCGATTAAATGTTGGTAAACTCCTATCTTTTACAGTGTGAGCGCCTTGTTGGCATTGTTCACATCATTGGATAGCAGCTTAGGAAGATCATAGGAAGGATAAATTCCACGTTCATGCAGAAAGTGAAATACTCTTCCATGGAGGAGTATCGCGGTGTTCAATTGTTTCTGCAAGGTATCTCTAAGCCGTGGGGTTGCCGTTTCGGTTATGGCTATTGAGTAATTGCGAACAGAAGTTTTCACGAAAATTAATAGATGGACGCCGTAGAAGGCCGTCATATCCATGCTCATGTTTCCGGCTCGTGTTCCCTGAGGAGCCAATGGGTAATATTGCAGCAGCTCTCTTAAATTCTGCTCTACACTTCTAATAGTCTCTAAATATAAAGCGTGAAGCTGAGGATCTTTAACGTCATGATGGGACATTTTCAGATGCATTAATGAATTGCTTTGGAATGCCGTTAATTCGTGCAGCTCCATAGTCTCATGCCAAGCCAAGTGTTGTTGTTGCTGGTGGTGTTGTTGCTGGTGTTGCTGTTGCTGGTGTTGCTGCGTTTGATAAGTAGACAATCAAAATCCCTCCTAAATAGGTATGCGTTAGCCTATTCCAATGAGGCATCAGAGGTGCTACCCCTTTTGTGTTATGATTTAAATTAAAGGAGATGGGAGATAATGAAAGTTCAACTGGAAGGTATTACCTTGCTTACGAACGATGTATCCCGATTGGCACATTTTTACCGGGATGTGATGGGTTTCCAATGTGTGGTCGATGAGAGCCATTACGCGGAATTCCAGAACGAAGGCGTGCGGCTTGCCATTTGTTTGAATGCATTGATGGCAGACAATACGAATAATCATCATTCGTTTATCGAGGAGCGAAAGGGACAGGCCGTCGAACTGAATTTCCAGCTGGAATCGCCGGAACAAGTCCATCAGGTATACGATGATCTCGTCCGAAAGGGAGCCACCCCGATTACTTCCCCTCAATTAAAGTCATGGGGACACACAACCGGTTTTTTTGCAGATCCGGACGGCAACATTCATTCCCTCTTTGCGGTCAATCCACTATAGAGTGCCGAAGAATCTACTCTTATCTATCTGATGGTAATATACCAAAGTTTGCTCAAAAAAAGACAGTCAATGACTTCAGTTTAAAAGTCGTTGACTGTCTTTTTATTAAGCTATTTTGCTACCCTTTAACTGCGGACCCAACGGTGAGCGCATTCTCGACCTGTTCACTGAACAACATGTAGATCAACACGGTTGGTAGACTGGCAATCGTCATCGCGGCTCCCATTGCCCCCCAATTGGTCGTGAATTGTCCCTGGAAGAACAGAAGTCCCAGCGGCAGCGTCTTCAAGCTTTCTTTGGTAATCAGAATAACAGCCATAGTAAACTCATTCCATGAATTCAGGAATATAAAAATGACCATAGTCGCGAGCGCAGGTTTTATAATCGGCAGCATGATACTGAAGAATGTCCGATAGATGCTTGCACCATCAATACAAGCCGACTCTTCCAAATCAACGGGAATGCTGCGGAAGAAGCCATAAAATACTATAGAAGTGAAAGACAGGTTAAAGGCGATATAGGGTATTATCAGGGCTCCATACGTATTGGCGATATGGAAATCTCGAACGAGAATAGCCAGTGGAATCATAATGACCTGGATCGGTATGAACATGCCGATCATCATATAAGTGTGTGCAATCCCCCGAAAACGCCACTGCAGTCTTGCTGCCGCAAAGGAGAACATTACTGACAGCGTAATCGCCCCAATGACGGTGGCAATCGCTACAATTAAGCTGTTGGAGAAATAGACCGGAACATTGTATTTGGACCAAGCATCCACGTAATTCTCAAACCGTAGGTGAGTTGGAAACCCAAACGGATTAGATACGAAGATCTCATCATTATTTTTGAGAGAGTAAAAGATCATCCATACCAATGGATATACGGATAATAGAGCGTATAACCACATGAAACAGGCGACAGGCCAGTTATTGTTAAGCAGCTTCTTAAACCGGGTCATACTTGTACACTTCCTTTTAGTAGGAGATTCGTTCCCTGGCAACCAGGCGGTTGATGATAAGTGTTGCAAGCAGGCATTCAATGACTAATATAGCTGCTGCTGCGCTGCCATATCCGAACTCTCCTATACGGAAAGCAGAGCGGTACATCAGGTAGGTAAGCGTGTAGGTTGAAGTCCCTGGCCCGCCGCTGGTCATGATATACATATTCGCAAAGGCATTAAGCCCCCCTGTAACTGCAAAGACCAGACAGAATTTATAGGTTTCAGCCATCATAGGGATGGTGATTTTGACAATCGCCTGAAGTTTAGTTGCACCATCAATACGAGCGGCCTCCATATATTGCTCCGGTACGGATTTCGCACCTGCAAGCAGTAGAGCAAAATGATAGCCCATGTACTGCCAGGCATTGACGAAAGCGATAGCGACAATAGCCGATTTCCCACTCGACAACCAGTCTTGATGATATTGAATTCCCAACATGTCGAACAGCTTGTTCATCAATCCATATTCACTATTATAGATAGACAGCCATAATTGACAGACCACAGTGATCGATAGAACTACTGGAATAAAAAAGCTTATTCTAAGAATTTTGCGGCCTTTAAAAGATACATCCGATACAGCAAATGCCAGAATGGAACCGATCCCGATCTGGGTCACTGTAATGATCGCAGCAAAGATAAGTCCATTATAAAGAGCGGTATGGAATACACTGTCATTCAACAGTTCTTTATAATTATCAAACCAGATAAAGGTTCCCGCTGAGAGCCCATCCCACTCGAACATACTGCGAAAGAAGGTTTGCATAATCGGGTAAAACACCATAATTGTATACAAAAGGAGCGCGGGCAGCGTGAATATAGCAATCGCTGTCTTATTGCCCAAATATTTTCTCATGTCATCACATCCCCTGCGAATCTATCCGTGCCTCTTATGTGGCTTATAAATCAGATAGAACTCACCCGAGCGTTATCTTGAGCGAGTTCTATCCTCCGTTGCTGTTATTTAGCCTGTGGAACTGCCTTTGTTACATCTTTAATAAATTGTTCTACCGAATAGTCACCAGTCATCAAGCTTTGAGTAGCATCTTCAATCGCTGCCTTGAATTTAGCATCAGACAAGCCCCAAGCAAACGCGGTAGTGCTGGTAATTTTCTCGATATCTTCAGAAAGCTGTTTCATCATCGGCGGATATTCCTTTACAACCGGTATCTCTACCTTCGTTGCTACAATTGGGTTACCGCGTTGTGTATATTTGTACTCTGCATACTTAAGAGAAAGGAAAGCTGCAACCTTTGCTGTAAGCTCAGGATCTTTTGTATCCGGATTGACGGCATAACCTCCAGGACCACCGCCACCGATAAAGGCATATTTGTTCTTCTCATAGGAAGCTGCATCCACACCAGGGAAGTACATCCATCCTACTTTATCTCCAAGCTTCTCTGTGGAGGTAGCAATTTCCCACTGTCCATTGAGGAACATGGCGGCCTTGCCTTCATAGAACAACGATGCTGCTTGGTCATAGTTCAGGTTAGTAGCCCCTTTAGGGAGCAGGCCTGCTTTTACCAGTTCGATTATTTTCTCCGCTGCTTGTTTGTAGGCTGGGTCACTTGGACTTGCTTGACCTTTATCCAACTTCACAATACCTGCTGGATCTTCTCGGGTAACGAACATATCGTAGAGAGCAACCGTTGGCCATTTTTCTTTGGCAAATAAGGCGAGTGGTGTTACACCTACTGTATTTAAGCCTTTTACAGCTGTCATCAACTCATCATAGGTAGTTGGAACTTTAATGTTGTTTTTCTCGAAAATTTCCTTGTTATAGTAGAGGAGCATGAATTCATTCCCTGCATACGGGAAGGCATACACATGACCATCATCAGCCGTTAATGTATTCATTGTGCTGCTGAACATTTTGTCTTTAAAGCCATAAAGATCGGTGTATTGATCCAACTCAAGGATATTACCGGATTTTTTGAAAGTATTAATAATGTCTACTCCCGCTTGGTAGATATCTGGCAGATTTCCGGTTGCCGCATAGGTTTTGAGCTTCTGTCCATCATCCTGAGCCTGTACTTCCAGCTCCAATTCCACATTTGGCATCTCTTTCTTCAGTTCTGCCACGGCGTAATCATACGGGAGCTTCGTATCATCATCAGAATATTGGGCATATATGCGAAGTTTTACATTTTCTTGCGGTGCCACTGTCGCTTCTTCCTTAACCACTGTATTTGTAGCGGCGGTCGTATTACTTGCCTCGTTGACTGTGTTGTTATTCGATCCACAAGCGCTTACAACAATCAAGCTTAGACTTACAAATGCTGCTGCTGCCATTTTTATCTTTCTCACTTCGTAACCCCCTTCAAGATCTCTTACTACCCTGAGTATAGAGAGAATAACCGCGGATGATAATGCAAAAACTGCGTGCTTCTGGTACTATCTGCGTATGAAAAAACACTAACCGCGGCTCTTCTCATATTCACTGGGTGAATACCCGTAAAATTTCTTGAAGCTTTTGCTAAAATAACTCGCATCACTATATCCCACCCTCTCCGCGATATCGGATAAGCGTATTCCGCCCCGTCCAAGCAGCTCCTTCGCTTTCATCATTCGATATTGGGTGACATAGTCGCTAACCGTCATACCGAATTCCTTTTTATATACAGCTCGAAGGTAGCTTGCGTTAATAAATACATGCTGCGCCACATGCTCAAGCTGAAGCTCTGAGTTTGCATAACTTTGTTCAATGTAAGTTTTGGCGGATTGGGCTATCTTTGAAGCTCTAGTATTCTTGTACTGCCCTGTATATCGGATGGCTCTGTCAAATAATTGCTTAATCCACTCGAAGGTCATTTCGGCGGATTCAAACTTGCGAATTTCACTATAAGGGAAAAAGTTCTCTCCAAAGCAATCTTCTATGGGATGCCCCGCTTCGGTAATATAGGAAAGATTCACAGCAATCAGACCCATACAAATGACATACACATAATCAATGGATAACCGTCTTTCTCGGGTAGATTCAAATACACCATCCAGAATTTGCTGCACCCTTTCCGCATTCCGCATTCGAAGCCCGATCAGTAATTCTTCGTTAACCTCAACAGGGTAAAAAGCTTGCTTCCCGCTCTCTGTCAAGGTAGAACTGTAGGCGATGACCCGGTCATGCCCGAGCACAAATTTGTTCTGCAGCGCTTCAAGGGCTTCCTTGTAAGAGCTTGAAATCCCCTTAAATCCCCCTTTACTGCGACCCACTCCAATAGTGATGGTAAAGTTCAAGTGTTTCTTAATTAACGAACCCAGCTTCTTATACCCTTCCAAGGAGGGAGTGATCTCCGTTTGAGCATTCGAGTGTTCGACTAGGCATACAATTCGACCTTCAGGCCCGTTAAAAATATTATAATTCCAGCCCTCTTCGAGAGCTTCATTCAGGATATTGGTGACAGCGTATTTCATCAGGAGTCGTTCACTAACTTTCTCCCACTTGCGGTCGACATGATCGATCTCGATACAAGCGACGATAAAACAAGGGTTTTGAATAAAAATATCAAATTGACTTAGGCGTTTGAGTACATCCGCATCGGTCACATTATATTCATTGCTAATCAGCTGATTAAGGAAACTTTCCTTCATCATCCGGTTATTTTCCTTGAGCGTAAGGTTCTCTACCTGAACTTTCCTGTATTCTCTCTGCAGCTTCAAAAGGGTCAGCATCAGCTCATCCTTGGAGAACGGCTTCAGAATATAATCCTCCACACCTAGCTTGAGCGCCCTCCTTGCATATTCAAATTCATTGTGGCCCGTAATAAGTACCACATTCATCTCAGGATACTGATCTTTCAGCTTCTCGGTTAACTCCAGCCCATCCATGAAAGGCATCGTTATGTCGACCAACGCAATATCCACCGGTTGCTCCATACAGAGCCTTAGCGCCTCGATTCCATTCTTCGCCTCCACAACTAGTTCAAAGCCAAGCATCTCCCAGTCCAGCGCCCCACGTAGATAATCACGAAATATAACCTCGTCATCCACAATCATTACTTTTTGCAATATAAAAACCTCCTAACGGGTCTGATAAGGCAGCTCAATTGAGACTTCTGTGCCAAGTCCAAGAATACTAGTGATATGTAGACCATATTCCTCGCCAAAATAGAGCCTGATTCGTTCATGGACGCTATTGAGACCGTAGCCAACTTGATTTTCTTGATCCTTAATTGCAGTTGTCAACGTTTGCAAGCGTTCAGGCAATATGCCTGCTCCGTCATCCTTTACCTTCAGAATGACCTTGTCACCTTCTCGCCACCCGACAATAATCAGCGCTCCGAAGGATTCCTTTGTCTTCAATCCATGATAAATCGCATTTTCCACCAGCGGCTGAAGCGTAAGCTTAGGGATAATACAGGAGAGAATCTCCGGCTGAATATCAATGGTGAAGTCAAATACATCAGAATAGCGAATCCGTTGAATTGATAAATAATCCCGAACGTTGCTAAGCTCATCCTCGAGAGTAATCTGATCTTTTCCGTTGCTAAGTGCTACTCTGTAGAAGTCGGCAAGGGCCTTCGTGGTCCGCTGTACATCTCTTGCCCTCCCCATCTCTGACAGCGTATAAATAACGTCCAGGGTATTGTACAGAAAATGCGGCCTCATTTGAGCGTGAATCAGTGCTAGCTCATACTCGCGTTTCTTTCTCTGTTCCGCGCTAATATTCTGGAGCAGCTCCTTTATCCTTTGCATCATCATATTAAAGCCAGACGCCAGTATCCCGATTTCATCTCTTGATGTGATTTCCAGCTGATTATCCAGGTTGCCTTCATTCACATGCTTCATTTGCCTAGAGAGACTAATAATTGGCTTGGCAATCCATTGGGACAACACCCCTGCACCCAGAATCGCAAACAATGAGCAGATGAATCCAATGAAGATAATTAATCGGGTGATCATGATCGTGTCCTGCGTTAAGCGATTGTAAGGCACTATAGAGATCAGCTTCCAACCCAGCTTTTTAATATCCGTGCTTACCAGCAGCATTTTGCCTCCAGGAGAGGGCTGAATCACATTGGGCTGTTCCGGTCCAAGTACCCAATCTTTCATTTCACCGTTTGGTAATGGATGAAGAACCTTGTTCGTTTCGAGGGCCGATACCACAAGACCGTTCGAATCCGAAATTATATAAGAACCCGCTTGTGTAGACCCGATATTACGGTAAATGGCTGATAATGCACTCTCACGCATATTTAGAATGAGATAACCTTGCTGCTCACCTGTATTAATGTTAACAATCCGCTTACCCAGCGTAAGTACGGGCTGCTCCGTACTGGTCACCAAGTATTCCCGCCGTTCCATCGGAAACCAGATATTAGACCCATTGGTATGCTCCAACCGTTTCAGAATCCGATTCCCGGCTACAAGCACCCCGTTGCTTTCCATAGCGAGATTGGAGCCGTACACCACATTATTATTATCTATAAAAGCCGCGGACTCCACGTCCGGGAATACGAGCAGTGCATAACTTAGCTGGTTTGTGATTTGCGTATACAACTGTAAGTCAGATATTTCTCCATCCTTCGTAAAACGTTCTTCAAAAATAACCTTATTTAAATTCAGCGTCAGCATATTTGCCGCACTCTCCGTGTTCGTGAGCATGCCATTGATGAGTGTAATGATTAAGGTGGAGTTGTCCGAGACGCTTTTGACCGTTTTTTTGACAATAGCCTCTGTATAGACATGGTAAGAAACAAAACCCAGAATACATAAAGGTATGATAACGACAGGCATATAGATAAACATAATCTTCTTACGAATCAACTGATTTCGGAACCACTCCGTTATTTGTAAACGCTTTAGTAATTGCATTCTAAGACCCTCCATTTAAACAGCATTTACTTATTCTAAACGAACGGAACATAAAAACAAGAGGCCTATCTCAAGTTCAATGAACTCTAGACAGATCTCTTGTTTCCATTAAATCCATATAACGGAGGGTGAATTCAACTTCGTCCTCTTTGTTTAAGTTTCCTCTTTGAACGAAAGCCCCTTAACCATAAGCGCCTGCCGAAGCTGTTCCATGGCCTTGGGTCCCATGCCATGCAGCTTCATAACCTCAGCTTCACTTAGCTTGGTCAGCTGTTCTAATCGTAAATAGCCGGCTCCCAATAGCGCCCGCTTGGCCGGTTTGGCCAGCTTCTCTGGAAGGTCACCTTGCGGTCCACTGATCAATCCCCCGACCCCGTTTTCAGAAACAAGGATGGATCCATTCCCGGTTGGTCACTGAATCTTTCCAGTTCATTATAAGCCGGAATGCCATGCATAGCCATATCCAGTCCCTCTTCTTCTTCCACCTCATCAACGCGGAGGCCCACAGTCGCGTTAATCAGCTTAGCAGCACCGTAGCTGAGTGCAAAGCCCCATACTACTACCACGACTACACCCAGGAGCTGAACACCCAACAGATGAAACTGTCCTGTGGTCAGGAGTCCATCTTTTGTATCCAATAGACCCACGGCCAAGGCTCCGAAAGAACCGTTAACCCCGTGAACCGCGACTGCACCCACCGGATCATCTACCTGCAGCTTATCAATCGCGAGTGTTCCCCAGATCACAAGAAGACCTGCAATCAGTCCTATTAAAATTGAAGAGTAAGGTGTTACAAAAGCACAACCCGCTGTTATTGCAACAAGTCCAGCCAACGCCCCGTTCATAGTCATACTCGGATCCGCCTTGCCATAACGGAACATGGTGTAGATCATGGCGGAAGTTCCACCCGCAGCAGCGGCCAGCATCGTATTCAAAGCGATAAGCGAAAGATTAACATCAGAGGCATTCAAAGTACTTCCGGCATTAAATCCAAACCACCCGAACCATAGTATAAAAGTTCCAGCGGAGGCAAGCGGGATATTACTTGGAGCAAATACATTCACATCTCCGTCTGTATTGAAGCGCCCGCGGCGAGGACCCAATACTTTAGCAAAGGCTAATGCGGCAGAGCCTCCGAGAGCATGAATGGCTGCAGAGCCTGCAAAGTCTTTCATCCCCAACTGAGCAAGCCATCCATCAGGATTCCACACCCAGTGACCGGAGATTGGATATAATATCGCTGCTACAAAAACAGCAATCAGGATATAGGCCTTAAAAGACATCCGCTCAGCGACAGCCCCTGATATGATCGAGATTGCCGCAATAGCGAACCCGATTTGAAACAGAACATAAGCAGATAAAGGAAGATTAAAATCGATATGTAAAGACTGTGAAGCTCCCCAAAAGTTGAAGCTAATGAGTCCACCATAGTCTTTTCCGAACATAACTCCAAACCCTATCAAGAAGAAAGCCAAAACACCCACGGTAAGATCGACAAAAATTTTCATGGTTACATTCACTGCGTTCTTCGTGCGAACAAATCCCGCTTCAAGCAGGCTAAAGCCGCCTTCCATAAACAAAACCATTGCAGCAGCAATGACTACCCAAATCGTATTTAATGCGACATCTGTTCCGGCATTCATGGTGTTACCCTCCCTGTTACTTTATATAACATTACCAATATTATAAAGAGAGAGGTAAATTGTCAACATCAAATGTTATGTTTGCTAACATAAAAAAGGAACAAAGCCTTGGCCCTGTTCCGAATATTTGCATTATTTTATTTTGATTATCAGATTATTTTAGTTCAATTCGTCTATGGTTTCATCAGTTTTGCCTGTTCTAATATTGTACATTTCGAGCAAAGGCAGAACGAATATTTTACCATCGCCCATTTCCCCGGTCTGTGCTGTTTTGATAATGGTGTCAATGGTTTCTTGTACTTTAGCGTCGGAGACAACGATTTCAACCTTAACTTTGTGATGCAAATTTACCGTGTAGGATTTCCCTCTATAAACTCCCGTAGTATTTTTCTGCTGGCCACGCCCTTGTGCCTGAGTAACGGTGAAACCAGTTACCTCAATAACTCGAAGCGCATCGATTAGTTCTCTAAGCTTTTCGGGACGAATAATAGCTTCTACTTTTTTCATATGTATCCTCCAAATTAGTGTATCTCCACATAAACGAATTGTACCATAATATTTGCTCTCTACCTAGATCATAATGACCAGAGGATCTGATCTTTAAATAACTCTTCATATTTATCTGTATAAGGAGATTACACCGATTACTATATAGATTGTACTTAGCCATACGGAAATTATTAGTACGACTCAACAGATTTGATTGTTCTCGAGTAACGGATAATTACAAGTTTGTTTTAGATCCAGTTTGCTACCAGGAGTCTGAATCCGCGGAAATAAAGTTTAGAAAGAATATTTCCCTGTAAATCACATATAAAACCTTGTAATCGGTAGCGTCAAGAAGTTTGTGTACGAGAGTAGAAGTATCTGCTCGGGTATCCGCGACAAATACAGCAAATCGTCTACCTACATGGGTTTCAATCTATATAGTTGCACAACGTACACTTATATTTCTCACTTAGCACACTTTAGGGTGTTTAATTGCACTTTATACACTTATTTTTAGGTATTCCGGGGTTTAACCGGCATATTCATGTTTTTAGTTGCACAAAGTACATCTATTCATACATCCGGGCACTAAAAGCTAGAGATAAGTGTATAAAATACATCTATTTCACGGACTACCTCCGAGTTTTAGTAGCGTCAAGAAGTTTGTGTAAGAGAGTAGAAAGTAGCTTCTCGGGTGTTTGTTAGTAGGTGTGGATGTTCTTTGGTCCGAATCTCCGAAGCCGCGAATAACTCGTTCCGCAAAACATTCATTGTAGTCCATGACAAACTGTTATCAATTGGACTAACTATTATAAAGTTACTTGACAATGTATATTTAATGTATTATTATTAACCTATGTTAAGGAATCTTAATTTAAAGATATAAAGAACTTATCTTCTTAATAACTAAAGCTTGAAGAAACGAGAGGTGCAGTAATGGGGTTTTTAGACAAAGTATTGGGTAGAACTACAACTTCAGAGGAGGAAAAAACAATGTCAAAGTTAAATATCGGAATTATCTTAGGAAGCACACGTCAAGGTCGTCTGAGCCCACAGGTTGGGGAATGGGTACTAGAAGTTGCTAATCAACGCGGGGATGCCAATTATGAAATCGTAGATATCGCAGACTTCAAGCTTCCATTACTGGGCGAAGTTGATGCTACACCACAAGCGACTGCTTGGAACGAGAAACTTGCCAGTCTGGACGGCTTCGTATTTATTGTCCAAGAATATAACCACAGTATTACGGCATCTTTGAAGAATGCCCTCGACTATGCACGTGATGCCTGGAACAATAAAGCAGCGGGTATCGTAAGTTATGGTTCCGTAGGCGGTGCCCGTGCAGCAGAACATCTTCGTGGAATTTTGGGTGAATTGTCTGTAGCTGACGTTCGTGTACATCCGGCGTTGTCACTGTTCACTGATTTTGAGAACGGTACTGTCTTTAAGCCAGCTGATCTACACCTCACCAATGTAAACGGCATGCTTGACCAAGTGGTGGCTTGGAGCGGAGCATTGAAGGTATTACGCTAATACTCGATCCAAACTTTTCAATATAAAAAGACACCCCTCATAGAAGACATTGGCTAAGCACCTTATGGTGTACCCGATGCAACTATGAGGGGTGTTTGTTTTCTTTAATCAAATAGATTCAGATAACGTTCCAACCCGCTCCGTTTCAGATCTTCCCTCGGAATAAACCGTAGAGACGCGGATTTCACTCGGTAGTGCAGCTTCTCGGCTTCAGGACCATCATAGAATAGGTGTCCGAGATGGGAATGGCTGAGCCGACTGCTCAGAGCCGTCAGGACTTGGCCGTTGCGTAAATCCGCCTCCTTGGTTATCAGGCCTTCTGCAATGGGCTTAGTAAAGCCGGGCCAGCCTGTTCTGGAATCGAATTTATCCCTTGAACTGAACAACGGCGTTCCGTCGACCACATCGACATAAATCCCTTCCCGGTCGTTGTCCCAATATTCATTCTGATACGGAGGCTCATCCCCCCTATTCTTTGTAACTTCATATTGCAGATCCGTCAGCCTCTCTCTCAGACGCCTCAAATCTTCTTTCGTATTCCAATGTTTCTCGGCAAAGTCGTCGCGTCCTGAACTCTTACGGTACATTTTATAATCAAACGGATGGGTCTTATAATAATGCTGGTGAACCTCCTCTGCCGGGTAAAACGGCCCTGCTGGAAGGATTTCTGTAACAATGCGGCCCTTGAATCGTCGACTTGCCTGCAACGCCTGTCTCGAAGCCTCCGCCTGCCCCCGTTGTTCCTCGCTATGAACAAATATGGCTGTACGATAGGAATAACCGCGATCCATAAATTGCCCCGCATCATCCACCGGATTAATCTGCTGCCAATAGATATCTAGTAGGCGTTGATAGGGGAAAATGTCCTCTTGGTACGTAATCTGAACCGCCTCCAAGTGCCCGGTTGTTTCCGTACCTACTTCTTCATAAGTAGGATGTTCCGTATGTCCTCCCGTATACCCCGAAAGGACGGAGATAATGCCCGGCAGCTCATCAAAAGGCTTAACCATACACCAGAAGCAGCCGCCTGCAAAAGTGGCTAGTTGTTCCTTGGAGTTTTTCTCAATCATCCCACCAATTCTCCTCTCGGACCCTAAAAAAGTGACCCCGCCAAAGTTTAGCGGGGTCGAGTTATATTTTATAAGGGGGTTATGTGTTTAATATAAACCTCTTAGCTTAACGTAATATGAGAGTCTTATGAAGATTAAATTAAATTCGTTAAAAGTATGATTTCAATTATCTATATAAGTTGAACTTAAGATTTTGCTACATTGGGTTTGGGTCGTAACTGCGGTGAATGTTGAACTTCCAGCCGCTGTTGTCTCCAGATTTCTTGATTTGTACCGCTTTTCAGCGGATGAAATCCGGAGGCGGACGCTACCGCTCTTCCAGTTCCAAAATCCCCCTCCGTTACTTCAGTCCTTTTTGTTAGTTTATCAAGTTCAATTAATTCGTTTATTCCTCAAAATTGGCGAGTTCGCTTTCCAAGTCTTCGACTTTTAGGTTAGCCTCATCTACTTGCGTCTGGTTGCCAGCAAGCTCGGCTTGTTTTCTTTCTTCTTTGGCAGCCTGTATCTGAATCTCCAGATGGGTTATATCTGAGGAGGCCAACAAGCGGGTAGAACGCTGTGAGTAAGTCATGATTTTTCTCCTCTCATTATTAAATATCTTAGCTATAAACAAGATTGTCTAAAAGTACAGACAATCATATTTGGTTTAAATCAATTGATAGTACTATTCGTGGTGAAGCAAGTGCAGTATCTGTTAAAAAGTGATAGTATTTAGTTCCCTTATAAATGAGACGTCATAAAATTTTCTTTTAATACATAGTTTACTAAAAAGGTATGCCCTGCCTATATTAATTTGTTTACAAATTCAAACTTATTATAGATTACTTAAAAAAAGCACGACCCTTATATTAATCGGGAAGTGCTTTCCTGTTAGCAAAATAAAAAATAATCTTCTTTTATTAATCTATTCGAACCATAGTGTTTATATTCGGCTTTCACTAACGTTTCTACTGGATCATAAGTTTTCTCAGACCAATTTTTAATATAATTCATTACTTTATCAGAAAAGTGTAGTCCCCAATATTTATGAATTATGAACGCTCTTACTATGTTGATTTCAGGTGTTGGATTTTTATCTACGTACTCATCCTCAAGTGTAATATCAAGAATTTTGTCTTTTATAGATTCTACGAATCTCTCAGCATCTATGTTGGAAGTATTAATATTGAGTGCTAAAGCATCAAAATTGTAAAAAGTACCTTTAGAGATATTTTCAAATTGGATATCTAAAATTTTTTCTTTAAAAGCCCAATTGTGGTTTATCCCCCAGATATCAAACTCAATACTATCAAGGTAAACCTTATATCCCCCAAACCTGTTTTTTTGGTATCTAAAACTCTTTAATACATCATCAAAATCGGAGTCTATACTGTCTACTATAATATCAATATCTCGAGGGGTTCTAAAATATGTAAAATCCCTTACAGCACCACCGACTAAAATCAGGTCTCCAAATTTATTTAAATTGTTAAATAAGATAGATACCTGGGTGTCCTCTTGTTTTAATCTACGAATCCCATCCAGAGTTAGTCTATGTATAAGAGAGGTAGCTATCATTTATCTTTCCTCCTTATAATTTAATCCCAGTTAACTTTCTATAGAGATCCAGCGCATAGGAATCAGTCATACCACACACAAAATCAGTAACTAGTAGCAATCGGTCATACAAACTAGGTTCTCCACCGGTTTGCTCTGTAGGATATTTTTTCATTATATCTCTGTAGTTATCTGATATCAATAAGTAAAGCTTTCCCTCTTCTGTTTTTGAGTTATTCCTTTCATCAGATACTACTGTACTTACGAACATTTCTAGTAATCCACGAATTACTTTTCCTCCTGTGTATTCTCGCATTATAATTTCTTTATTATCAAATATAATGCCGGCTAAATCTGCAAATACTTTTCTTACATTGGCAGCGTCTGATACTTCAATAATTTCATCGTCAAATTCACCATTAAGAATAGCGTCGTGCCTTAATATAAATTCTTTAACAACTGATTTAATCATATAACCTTGTGCTTGGATTCTAATGCACTGAACTGCATTGTCTAACCTATCCTCTCGACCCTCATCAAGATTCTTATTATAAGTGCTGATGAATGAGTCGAGAATCGCTTTATCCTCTGCACTACCCTCTTGCAAATGTCTTTTTAGTACATTCTCAATTGTATGGTAATCGAGGACCTTTTTCTTACAACCATCCTCAATATCTGCGGCTGAATAAGCAATATCATCCGCAGCTTCCAATAGAAAAGTAACTGGATGTCTATGAGTATCAATACCTGTATGTTCTTTAACAGCTAAAAATCTTTTTTCTTCTGACTGTAGATACCCGAATTTTTTATAACTTACACCTAATCCCTTTTCTTTCCTATATTCCTTTTTCTTATTACCTTCAATAGACGACCTTGGGTACTTTAAGATACTAGCTAAAGTTGCTGCAGATAAATTATAACCATATTCATCTTTTAGATTATTCAGTTTTGATAGTAACCGGAATGTTTGAGCATTTCCTTCAAATCTTGTAAAATCAGAAGCTCTTTGTTCCCCCAGTTTTGCTTCAATAACTTTTCCTTCATTAGTATCAAACCAACTTTTAAAATACTTTTGAATTGCTGCTTCCCCAAAATGTCCATAAGGTGGATTCCCCAAATCATGTATAAGCCCTACAATCGCTAATAAAGCACTTATTTTACCCCGGTGCTCATCTTTCAGATCGCCCTTTCTAATAAGATTTTCTTCTACACTTACCCCAATGGAACGACCAATTGTTGAAACCTCATGCGAATGAGTTAATCTCGTTCTAACAAAGTCGCTATTATCTAATGGGAAAACTTGTGCCTTATCCTGTAACCTCCGCACCGCAGAACTAAATATAAGACGTCCGTAGTCATCATCAAAATCATTACGAAGGTCATATTCATTATATTGAGTTCTATCCTTTACCATGCCATCTCTTAAACGTATTCCACTTAATAAACTATCCCAATTCATTTTAGTTTCACTCAATTGATTATTCTCCTTTGAAATGTTGTCTATGAATATGTACAATTCGACAAAATAAGGAAGAATCCTTGAAGAATATAAAATATCTAGGAAGATTAACAAATCGAAGACCCTAGGCCAATGCTTTATTAACAAACCATATAGTACAAGAGAATGCTTGCTTAACTACTAAAAGTATTATAGATGCCTTTATATGCTTGCGTTTATAGTTTGTATGAAATATAGGATCTAAATTTAAAACCTGAATTACCCCAAGTTTTTGTATATAAAGACGTTAACGGTAACATTTTTTTAGCAAAAACTGTAAATATATAAAAATCATATCACTGTGCGGGCATGGAATCTGATTAATCCCATGCTCTTTTTTATGTAGAAGTAACAATATAAGAGATGATTATGGGTTATATAAATCACTTAGTAAGGTTTAAGGTTACGTGGAACAGGCTCACCCGGTAACGTGGCGCTTCTCAACTTATGATAATTTACCAAGGAGGATCTACCTTCACATTACGATTCCACAAAGAGAAGAGGCCTCACAAAGTTCGGAGAACTCATGCGAAACCTCTGAAAAATATGTGTTTGTTACCTAAATGTTACCCTTAGTGAATATCTCTAAAATACAACCTCGATACATATGGGATTTAGATAAATATTACATCATCATGCCGCCCTTCTTTCAGTCATCTTTTCACGGCTTCTTTAATCCTCTACAAAGGCTGAAACAATCGTTTGTAGTTGTATTTAATGTATTAATCTTTTTATACCTTCCCTCGACTTTTGCGATTCCGTGATTTTTTCGTGATTTATTTATGATTCATTTCAGACATTTATGATCGATATATAGTTTAAGACTTCGGTACCCTACCCGTCAATCTCAATACCTCTAGCTTCCGTCGCATATCAAGCTGTCACACACTATCTTGCGTCTGACTCGCTAGGCGTGAGTGGTTCAAATATATTAATATCTCCGTCCAATACAAAATGGTTCTGAAAACTCCGCTGCAAATTCCAGCGGTTTTTTTGATAGTACATATTTCCTATTTCTGTTATTATGATTCCATCATCTAATATATAAAGGGAGTTAACAAACGAATGTTTAAATTTAAGAAATCTTTTATATTTTTAGGCGTGCTGCTCCCTTTCCCTGCCATATCTTCTCTTTCCCACCTCCAAGATTAATGTGCTCTCCATTGGAGTTCCTAGTTTCCACTGAATATAATTATGCTCAACAAGTTCCTGCGCCCTTCTCTGATCTTGGCTGGTGTCCGTCCGCTATAACCAAACACACGTTCTTTAGACAATGAAAAATAAAAGAGCCCAGAAACATCCTTGGCTCCTCATTATATATTTAAATATTTACAACTAATGTTTTACCTTTTTATCTTATTTCTTTTTGACCTTAGAAGTATTATACCGATAATAATTACAGCTGAATAAATAAATAAACCATTTGGATTACTTTCACCACGATACAACTGTGTCAAAACACCTACCATTGCTAAAACAAGAACAACATAAATTAATTTATTCATTGCAGCTGCAGTACTTTTTTTAAAAATCTTTTTCGAGAGGAAGACTAGAATAAAAGTCAAAACTGAAATGTAAGTAATTATTATTGCATAGGCTGATATCATTTATCTCCCCCCAATTTTCACTTGTGTTAAAATCCTTCAAATTTTATCCGTTTGTAGTTGATTCAAAGTAAGGTACTGGAAGCCAATGAATATTTAAAGTAACACCCTTACCCTCGTTATGGTAACTCATTGAGTTCGCTATCATGGTCGCTCCTGTTGCTTCTATAAGAGCAACAACTGAACCAAGCCATGCAACTGGAATAAATGCGGCGATCCCAGCTAATAAAGTCGCTACGCTAGCAGTTTGTTGTAAGGAGTATACCATGTTTTTAGTCTCGGTATTATTAAAAGTAATTGCAACTCCCCACCAGTAGCTGTTTGAAAATACCAAGGTTGACATTTCACCTTTAGATGTTGTTGCAACCGACCCATTGACAGATAAATTATTAAGCGCTTCGACTCCCTTAAGATACTGATTATATATATCGAGGGCAACCACATCTTTAGCTGCCGAATCAATGTGATACACACCTAATGCATCAACAGTAATGTATGGAGTCATATCTATTACGGAAGAAAGCACTCTAGCAGAGAATTCATCCTGCCCAAGTGGCAATGTTCTATCTGCTACATTAATCTCTTGAATTTCAGTGACCGGACCGGTAGAAGCAAGAACCGGCGAAGCAAAGAGCGACACTGCAAGAAAACCACTAACAACACCTGACCAAATCTTTTTCTTATTCAAAATAATTCCTCCTGATGTTTCGATTTTTGATTCTACATTATGGTAATATATTCCACCGTAAAAATAAACACTTTTCACTATATATACTAAAATTATCTATTTTATTGAATATAATTACTATATTCCCTTGAATATTTTATTTTAGTTAATTTGTCCCATTTTTTATATTTATTTTACTTTTCAGTTGATTTATGTTTACATTAGTTGTTAATTAAAAGCATATTATGTATAATATTGTCGATAATATTACTCTTCTATTTTTCTGTTAAAATATATCAAGTTCAAACTCAATCAAATAACAAACTCTCAGTATCAGTAATTTTCAACAAAAAGCTCAGAGGTGTACTTATGAATAAAGGAATAAAGGACAACTTACGTGCGGCTGTTCTAAAGAAAGAACGTATCGTTGTGTTTATATTTAAAGCACACAAACATTACAAAGCATGCAACGCCACATATCTTTCGACATACCCACATCAGCATGTTGACCGAAGCAGGAATAGACCTCATCAATATCATGAAACGGGCGGGGCATGACGACGCAAAGACCACCATGAAAATTTATACGCATGTCACAAACAAGATGAAAAAGGATAATGCCCTAAAGGTGAAAATTCACTTTGGGAGCCTTCTCAATCTCGAAAATCCGCAAGGAATGTGATTTTTACGTGATTTTAGTCAAAATAAAAACCCTTGTAAGGCCTGTAATACTAGGCCTATCAAGGGTTTTTTTTGAAACTTATTACATCATGCCGCCCATACCGCCCATGCCGCCCATATCAGGCATTCCGCCCTTGTCTGGTTCTGGCTTGTCAGCGATAACAGCTTCGGTAGTCAGGAACATTGCAGCTACGGAAGCAGCGTTTTGCAGCGCGTAACGTGTTACCTTAGCAGGGTCAACGATACCTGCTTCGAACATGTTTACCCACTCATCAGTAGCAGCGTTGTAGCCGATGCCGATAGCTTCTTTTTTCAAGCGGTCCACGATAACGGAACCTTCTTGACCAGCGTTAGCTGCGATAGTACGTACAGGCTCTTCCAGAGCGCGTAGAACGATGTTAACGCCTGTTCTCTCGTCACCAGTAGCTTCTACAGCAGCAACAGCAGCATATACGTTCACAAGAGCTGTACCCCCACCGGACACGATACCTTCTTCAACCGCAGCGCGAGTTGCGTTCAGGGCGTCTTCGATGCGAAGTTTGCGCTCTTTCAATTCAGTTTCAGTTGCAGCTCCAACTTTGACAACGGCTACGCCGCCAGCCAATTTAGCCAGACGCTCTTGCAGTTTTTCTTTGTCGAACTCGGAAGTTGTATCTTCCAATTGGGAGCGGATTTGGCTTACGCGGGCATTGATATCAGCCTTGTCGCCGCTTCCATCTACAATTGTAGTGTTCTCTTTGGTTACGCGCACTTGACGAGCGTTACCCAGTTGTTCGATGGTAGTGCTTTTCAGATCCAAGCCAAGCTTCTCAGTGATCACTTGACCACCAGTCAGAGCGGCGATATCCTGCAGCATAGCTTCGCGGCGGTCGCCAAAGCCAGGAGCTTTAACAGCAACAGCGTTGAAAGTACCACGCAGTTTGTTCACGATCAGCATAGCTTGTGCTTCGCCTTCGATGTCTTCAGCGATGATAACAAGCGGTCTAGCTTGTTGAACGATTTTTTCAAGCAACGGCAAGATTTCTTGCGTGCTGCTGATTTTTTTATCCGTGATCAAGATGTACGGGTTTTCCAAAACAGCTTCCATTTTGTCCGTATCTGTAATCATGTATGGGGAAATATAGCCGCGGTCAAATTGCATACCTTCTACAACTTCAAGCTCAGTAAGGAATCCACGGGATTCTTCAACGGTGATAACGCCGTCTTTACCTACTTTTTCCATAGCTTCAGCAATCAATTGGCCTACTTCTTCGTCAGCTGCGGAGATTGAAGCTACTTGAGCGATAGCTTGTGAATCTTCAACTGGCTTGGAAATTCTTTTCAATTCTAGAACAGCAGCTTTAACTGCTTTGTCGATCCCTTTGCGGATAACCATTGGGTTAGCGCCTGCAGTTACGTTCTTCAGACCTTCGCGAATCATCGCTTGGGCAAGAACAGTTGCAGTTGTAGTACCGTCACCGGCTACATCATTAGTCTTGGTAGCAACTTCTTTAACAAGTTGTGCTCCCATATTTTCAAAAGCATCTTCAAGCTCGATTTCTTTAGCGATAGTAACACCATCGTTAGTGATAAGCGGGCTGCCGAATTTCTTCTCCAGTACCACGTTGCGGCCTTTCGGTCCAAGTGTTACCTTTACTGCGTTTGCCAAAGCATCCACACCGCGGAGCATTGCCCGGCGAGCGTCTTCACTAAATTTAATTTCCTTAGCCATTGTTAGATATACCTCCTAAAGTTTTGTGAGCGTTAAGTAATTGGGTTACTACTTATGAGAATCTTGTGCTTAGCCCAAGATCGCGTGAATGTCGCTTTCTTTCATAATCAAATATTCTTTACCTTCATACTTCACTTCTGTTCCAGCATACTTGGAGAAAAGAACGCGATCGCCTTCTTTAACTTCCAAAGGTACACGAACTCCATCCTTCAATGCTCCGCTTCCTACGGCAATAACTTTACCTTCTTGCGGCTTTTCCTTTGAAGAGTCTGGAAGTACGATTCCGAAAGAAGTAGTTTCCTCCGCTTCGCTCGCTTCTACTAATACGCGTTCACCTAAAGGTTTGATCATGAAAAAATAGCCTCCTTTGAATTATGTTTTTTACCTTGAAAACAATAGTTAGGAATATCAAACGAATCGTTAGATTCACAGATATTCTCGAAAAATATGAATGTAGCGTAACATTCAGCGCCTGTTTCCATATTTTTCAGCACATTAGCACTCGACAGCCTATAGTGCTAACAACAATTTTTATGATACCCAACTTGAATGGGAATTTCAAGTCCTTTTACACAAATCGCCCTCTTTTTCGGGAAAAATATGGTTTTGGGGCCTGTACAAGTCATACCTTCTTTCATTCTATCCACTCCGAAAAAAAATATGCCATAAACTAAATATAATCCAGACTGTCCAGAATTTCCTTCAGACTGAGCTCTGCACACGCCATAGATGTATCAGCCACACCATAATACATTTTGACAATATCACCTTCATTGATCGCTCCACAGGAGAAGACGACATCTCCAAAGAAACCATTCTTCTCATAACTCGCTTCCGGTTCCATAACCGGTTTATTCGATCGGGCGATCACTTTTGAGGGATCATTCAAATCAAGCAGCACGGCTCCCATACAATAGCGGTGATCAAGTGTCGCTCCATGATACAATTCCAACCAGCCTTTATCCGTCTTAAAAGGGACTGCTCCTCCACCGATTCTACCGCTATCCCACAATCCTTCCCGAAGGCCAAGGAGATGCTTATGATTTCCCCAGTATAAAAGATTATCGGATTCAGCGATCCAAATGTTCGGATCTCCGACACTCTTCATCGTAGGGCGGTGTAAAGCGTAATACTTGCCGTTTATTTTCTCAGGGAAAATGAGGACATCCTTGTTATCCGGTCCAAAAATCATTCCATGATGCTTCATTGTAACGAAATCGGTTGTCGAAACCATGGACTCCCCAATACCCACTGGCGATACAACAGAGAAGTAAATATAATACGTATCTCCAATCTGCGTTACTCTCGGATCTTCGATTCCGAAAATCTCTTGAATGTTAGAAGGATATATAAACGGCTCATCATCCACAGTGAAGTGATGTCCATCATTACTTCTAGCAATACGGATATAGGACAATGAGGTCAGATATTCAAAATCGCCACTCTTTGTCTTATTCCGAATTACACGAGGATCTGAGAAGTCATATCGATCGTCATTTTTGCGAATCTTTATAAGATCCAATTCATTGGTTTCGGGATTATAGACTGGTGCCTTCACAATATTGGGATCCTCACTTATAGGACGCTCAGCTACACGCAGCAGCATCAGTACCTCACCTTTGTAAGTGGCGATCCCCGCATTAAAAGCTTCAATCACTTCAAAGTCTTCCCGGTGCGGTTTCACATCAGAAGGAGTAATTAACGGATTCTCGGCGTATCTTTGTATATTCATTAACGTAAACTCCTCTTTATCTTGATTTAGGCTGAGTATAACGCGACTCCCGCTCCGCATCCGCAGAAAGCTGCTTACGATACACGATTGCCGATAAAAACACACTGAATTCGTACAGCACCAGCAGCGGAATCGTGACTAAAAAGTCCGAAATGAAGTCAGGCGGAGTAATGACCACCGCAATGAAGACAAGTGCAAAGTAAGCATATCTACGCATTTTACGCAGACGCAGCGGGTTAAGAACACGCAGCTTAGTTAAGAACATAACGAGCAAGGGTAGCTCAAACAAGATCGCCAACGGTATGACCAAACTGAACATAAAGCTGAAGTACTGCGTGATGCCGTATGTCTCTGCAAGACCCATACTTCGAGTAATGGAGATGGTAAAGGAGAGTGCCATTGGAAAAATAACATAATAAGCAAAAGCGATACCGAGGACAAAAAGTATGAATACATAAGGGACATAACGCAGGGTTGCTGATCGTTCCTCCGGACGCAATCCCGGACTTATAAACGCCCACAGCTGATAGACGATAAACGGTATGGATAACACAAGGGATACCGTCATCGCAATTTTCATATACATTCCAATCCCATCCCAAAACGAAAAAGCATGCAAGACGAAGCCTTGGGCAATATCCGCGCTGATCAGATAATTATAAATGGGTCTCGCACAGAACAGTCCGCCCACAAGTCCTGCTACAAATACAAGCAGCACATAGATGATTCTTTTGCGCAGTTCGGTGAGATGATCAACCACCGACATTCCTTCCGATTCCAGAGACATGCAGCCACCATCCCATTTCAGCTATAAAGTTCATATTGGCTTTTTAAAGCGCAAAAAAGGGAGTGTCCCATAAGTCTTTGCGACTTACAGGATAGCCCCCTGTGTTCGTTATACTATTATTCCGGCAAGCGTCTGTCCTGCGGAAGTTCTGCAGAAACGTTCTGCGGGGCAGCCGCAACAGGAGCTTCTTTCTTATTAGTCGATTCCGCATCGCCCATAACGTCACGCGCACCTTCCTTGAACTCACGGAAAGTCCGTCCAACCGCACGGCCAAGCTCGGGAAGTTTATTAGGACCAAAAAGCAGCAGCGCCAATATGACTAACAAAATAATTCCTGGTGTACCTATATTCGGCATAGTTATCCCTCCTTGTTACTGTTAACCGTTCACGATATCGTTCTAACAATTCAATGATACCATAACTTATGTCACACATGCATCTCTTATCTATGACGAATGCTGTAACGAATGTAGTAACAGGGAGAGCTGCCGCAAGGCTTATTTTGAACAGAGGTATTTATTGACGAAATTGGCCTGTGACCATTAAAAGTGCTTCAGGCAGTTGATCCATTATGGCCGCCAGATTCTCGTGAACACCTTTGGGAGTACCGGGCAAATTGACTATAAGTGTACGTCCGCGAATACCGCAGATCCCGCGAAACAACATTACACTCCGATTTTTCTGCATAACAGTACTTCGCATGGCTTCCGAAAGTCCAGGAACCTCCCGCTCAATTACACGCCGGGTTGCTTCGGGGGTTACATCACGTATCGCCAGATCTGTACCTCCGGTTGTTAGTACCAGGTCGGCCTGAAAATAATCTGTTAATTCGATTAATGCCGCGATAATCTCATCCTGCTCATCGGGTACGATTCTGTATTCAACAATCTCGCCCCCAAGCTCCTCCTCAACCAGTTCCCTGATGACCTGGGCGCTCGTATCTTCACGTTCACCTCTAGCCCCTTTATCGCTAGCTGTCAGGATTGCTGTCTTCCACGCCATAGGTTCGACCTTCCTCTCTATGTACTTTGTAATGCTTCAGGAATTATCCTTCTTCCCGCTCGTAATCCCCATTCTTGCCGCCACTCTTGGAGACGAGCATCGTCGGTCCAATAATCATGTCCTTCTGCAGTGCCTTGCACATGTCATACACGGTTAATGCACAAGCGGAAACAGCGGTCAGCGCCTCCATCTCCACACCTGTCTTCCCCGTAGTCTTGACTGTTGCTTCTATATATAGTTCATCTTTGTTGTTATCGGAAAAGCGGATATCAATACCCGTAAGCGGTAATGGATGGCACATGGGTATCCAGTCTGCCGTCTTCTTGGCCGCCATAATTCCGGCAACCTGAGCAACGGCAAGGACATCCCCTTTACCAATAGAGCCTTCCTTAATGGCCTTGAATGTCTCTGGAGACATCTTGACCTGACTTACTGCGGAAGCCGTCCGAATGGTAATTTCCTTGTCGCTCACATCAACCATTCTTGCTCTTCCTTGCTCGTTGAAATGTGTCAGCTTCAACCCTAATTCTCCTCCCGACAGTCTAGTATGCCATCCTCTGTAATTAGAAAATCCATGAAGGCATCATGAATATCCATTGGCACTTTCTCTACCAGCTGCATACCGTAGGCTAGTCCAATCCAAATTGGAGGTTTCTCCGCATCCAGAATGACAGACTCCCAGGTCGCCCGTAAACGGTCATAGTAGCCCCGCCCATAACCGAGCCTTCCACCCCGCTTGTCAAAAGCGAGTCCAGGTACAAATACAATGGATGGCAAAGAATGAAGTGTTGAATCGGTTTCCTCGGGAACAATCGGTTCCGGGATCCCGTAGGCCCCGGGGGCCATCTCGTTCCAGGAGTGAACCCGATGTACAGCCATTGTCCCGCTGCCAGGAAGCACACGGGGTAAGTACACTTCCCACTGCTCCTCCCAAGCCTTGCCGATCATAGGCCGGGTATCCAGTTCGGAACGAAAGGCAACATAGGTCATAAGAGAAGCTGCATGATTCATCTGCAGAAACTTCCAAGCATGACCGCAGACCAGCGAGGAGAAGTACTCTCTCTGGTCGGGGGATAACCTGTCCCGGGCAACTGCCTTCTGACGGCGAAGTTCCTGTTTTTCTTCGGCGAGGATAACATCGTGGCCTGACATCAGCGGCCTCCTCCTCTTTTCCATCCCTAATCTTGTTGGTACATTCAGTTTACCACTCTTGTCCCCGGTTCGCCAAGATAGCTTAGATACGTTATCTCACCCACCAGTTGCAAGCTCTCGCGTAGAAAACGCTTTTCATGTAAACTAAAGTAATAAAAAAATGCATGGGTGGAGGTTTCATTGTTATGCTTCTTCAAGCGACAGGTATTACGAAATCATACGGTATAACAAGCATACTAGACGGCATCAGCCTGCAAGTAAATGAAAAGGAAAGAGTCGGTCTCGTGGGTGTTAACGGAGCCGGCAAATCTACATTCCTACAAATTCTAGCCGGAGAAATGTCTTATGACGGCGGACAAATTCATAAATCAAAAGAAACTACCATTGGTTACTTGGCCCAGAACAGCGGATTGCAATCCGAGCGCAGCATCCAAGAAGAGATGTTGGCTGTATTTGCTCCTCTTATCGAAGCGGAGGGTGAACTGCGTCGGCTGGAGCAGCAAATTGCTGATCCGCGGCTTGCGGAGGATCCGAAGCGTTATGAAGAGCTGCTCGAAAAGTACGCTCAGCGTTCAGATTGGTTCAAGGATCATGGCGGCTACGAAATGAATACACGTATTCGGAGTATTCTCCACGGCATGGGCTTTGGGGATTTTGCTCCGGACACACCGATTTCCACATTAAGCGGCGGTCAGAAGACTAGACTCGCACTCGCCCGCATTTTGCTTCAGGCGCCCGATCTTCTGTTGTTGGATGAGCCTACCAACCATTTAGATATCGCAACACTTACTTGGCTAGAGGATTATTTAAGAGGTTATGCGGGTGGAATTCTGGTCGTATCCCATGACCGGTATTTTCTAGACCGTCTTGTCACTACCATTGTTGAGATCGAACGGCATCAATCCCAGCGCTATACCGGAAATTACTCACGATATATGGAGCTCAAAGCTGCCGAGTACGAAATCAGACTGAAGCAATACGATAAACAGCAGGATGAAATTTCTCGTATGGAGGATTTCGTTCAGCGTAATATTGTGCGGGCCTCAACGACAAAACGGGCACAGAGCCGGCGTAAAGCCTTAGAGAAAATGGACCGGTTGGACAAACCTATGGGTGATCTGAAAAAAGCCAATTTTTCCTTTGAGCCTGATTTCATGTCCGGTAAAGAGGTATTACAGGTTCGTGACGCCGCAGTCGCCTTTGTGGAGGGAGAGCCCTTGTTCACAGGCGCATCCTTTGAACTTCGACGCGGTGAAACAGCTGCACTTATTGGTCCTAACGGAATCGGGAAGTCTACCTTGCTGCAATGTCTAATCGGGAGCCGGGAGCCTTCTGCCGGAATCGTGAACTGGGGGGCCAAGGTAAAGATTGGTTACTATGATCAAGAGCAGACCCGCCTCAACCCTCGTAATACCGTTCTTGAAGAGCTATGGAGCGAATATCCGATGCTGGAGGAAGCTAGGATTAGAACCATTCTCGGCAACTTCCTGTTCAGCGGTGAGGACGTTCTGAAAAGGATTG
The DNA here is from genome assembly GCF_000757885.1 of Paenibacillus wynnii. Classification (NCBI taxonomy): domain Bacteria; kingdom Bacillati; phylum Bacillota; class Bacilli; order Caryophanales; family Paenibacillaceae; genus Paenibacillus; species Paenibacillus wynnii. The sequence continues at coordinate 961,364 of NZ_JQCR01000002.1, forward strand.
CGGCATTAAGCGGCGGTGAAAAAGCGCGGGTAGCCCTCTCCAAGCTCATGCTTCGCGGTGCAAACATGCTTATTCTCGATGAACCTACCAACCATTTGGATTTGGTCAGCCGGGAAGTGCTTGAGGCCGCATTGATGGATTTTGAAGGCACTTTGCTATTCATATCCCATGACCGGTATTTCCTTAACAAAATGGCCGAGCGTGTATTAGAGCTTCATCCTAGCGGTATAGATCCTTATCTTGGGAACTACGATGATTATGTCGATAAAAAACGCGAGCTTGAGGAAATTGCCAAAGAAGCAGCAGAGCAAGCATCCGCAGGTGCCTCGAAAAATATCGGAAAAGATAGTGCCGTAGTTGTAGAAAAAGGAACTTCAACCTCCTTTGAAGCGGATAAACAGGCCAAACGCGAGGAACGTAACCGCCAGCGGCGTATTGCAGAACTGGAAGAAAACATATCCTCCTTGGAAGAGGAAATTGCCGGTATAGAGAATGAAATGACGAAGCCGGAGGTTTATCAGGATTATATGGCGCTGCAGGAGCATGAACAGGATTTAAAAACCAAAAAAGAGCGGCTGGCAGGATATTTTAGCGAATGGGAAATTCTAGCTGACGAATAGTGTAAATTACAAAAAAAAATATTTTTCAACTGTTCTGGTTTTGTTCATAAATACTTATCCACAGCTGTATCCCCAGATTCGGTGTATAACTATCTCCCTAAAAAGGCCCTTTGGGCCTTTTTTTAGGCATTAAATCGCTATTTGTGTTGTCAATGATTTTTTATCCACCGAATTATCCACATTATCCACAATTTCCACAAGTTATCACATTAATAAAAGCCCCCATTTTGAGGATCCAAAAAAGGGGCGATAATGCTGGTTTTACACGCTTTTTACACAATTATAGAAGAAGTTGTGGATAACTTTGTCCACATCTTGACAAAAGGCGCGTCGGCTCAAAATCTCTACTTTTTAAGCCTAAAATCAAGCTTCGGTTTCCTTATTTAGTAAAGCCGTGAATTTGTAGGTAGTACTAATCAGAGAGGGTGCTGAGCAAAGCAGAGTTACAAGCAGCGATATAAGCAATTCCAGCAGCCATTACAATGTCCTGATGGGTGGCTGTTCCTCTAAATTTCATCCCTTCCCACTCCACCATTACAGCTGCCTCCGCCTGAGCATTCTCCCCGCTTCCAAGGGAGTGGAGTTCCAGACCAGTAAATTCGATATTCTCAGATATCCCTTGCCCAATCGCAGCGATCACGGCCTCAAGTGGCCCGTCTCCCATACTGGTATGTGACGATTCCTTACCGCTTTTCAAGTGACGAACGGTGACCGCTGCAATTCGACGCGGTGCGCTTCCGGCCAAGACCTGCACATCACCCAGATCGTAGACCTGTGCCTGCTGACCTGTGGTGCTGCTTACCATTCGCAGCAGTTGGTCATCACTGACGACCTTTTGACGATCTGCTGTTTCCTTAAAAGATTCATACAGCGTCTCCAGTTCTTGAGGGTCCAGAGTGATTCCGTATTTTGCAGCACGATCCTTTAATGCATGTCTTCCAGAATGCTTGCCCAGAATAATCATACTTCTTGGAATACCCAAGCGCTCAGGATCCATAATCTCATACGTACTGCGATCCTTCAGTAATCCATCCTGATGAATTCCGGATTCATGCTGAAAGGCGTTTCGGCCTACAACCGGTTTGTTATAAGCAATAGGAAAATGCATGGCTCCGCTAACCAACCGGGAGACGTCATATAACCTATCCAGAACAATTCCCGTCTCAGCACCAAGAACATCCCCGCGTGTCTCCAGCGCCATCACCAGTTCCTCTAAGGCACAGTTACCCGTACGTTCCCCGACACCATTGACGGTTACTTCAATTTGTGTCGCTCCACCCTCAATCGCAGCCAGACTATTCGCAACAGCAAGACCCAAATCGTTATGACAATGCGCACTATAGCTTACTCTTTCCCCACCTCGCGCACCCAGTCTTACCCTGCGAAACATCTCACCGTATTCTCCCGGCAATGCATAACCCACTGTATCCGGCAGATTAATGATAGTAGCCCCTTCTTCGATCACCGCTTCGACCATCTCAATCAAATCATCAATTCCGGTTCGTGCTGCATCCATAGCTGTAAATTCCACTACCTCAGAGAATTGGCGGGCATACGCGGTCATTTCTCTTGCAGCGGCTACAACCTCAGTTCTGCTCTTACGCAGCTGATGGCGTAGATGAATGTCGGAGGACGAGATAAACAAATGAATACGCCGACGTTCAGCATCGCGTGTAGCTCTCACAGCCGCATCAATATCCCCTTTAACCGCGCGGGCAAAACCGCAAATTTCCACATTCCGGATCTTACGAGAAATCGTCTCCACGGCTGCGAAATCACCGGGGCTCGATACCGGGAACCCGGGTTCCAACACATCAACACCCAGATCCGCCAGTTTAACGGCAAGCAGTATCTTTTGCTCGGGAGTAAGACTTGCACCTGGAGCCTGTTCACCATCACGCAATGTGGTATCAAAGATTTGGATACGTTTCTTTACCGGAATAATCATGGAAATTCCTCCTAAAGTTTTTTTATATGGTTCTGAAGGATACGTATTAAAAACGCAAAAACCCGCCATCTCTTATAAAAGAGACGACGGGTTTCCCCTCCGCGGTACCACTCTTTTTGACGCATAGGCAATCATCACCCAGCTGCGTCCAGCTCTACTTCACTAACCCCCGTACCGAAGTACCAGAATAAGCGAAGGTCCTGTAACGGAGACATCCGTAACAGCGTACTTAATCCTTCCGCTGTTCCGCTCCCGGGCGAGCTTCAAAAGCTGCGATGTCTGCGTCGCACCCTCCCGCAGCTCTCTGGTCATCGCGTTTCTTTTTACTACTCCCGTTCATAGCGTTATATATACACAAAAAAGCCTGCCATCTCATTCAAGAGACGACAGGCTGTTAACCATCGCGGTACCACTCTTGTTGATATCAAGTTTCTGCATTACTTATGCAGTCCAAGACACCCACTCTACCAGCCACGCAACTTTCAAGGAATCATTCATCCTCTCCACTCACATGACAACCCTCTTACGGAGGTGACCCGTAATCGTGTACTTGGATCCGTTACATGCGATCCTTATTCCACCATTCCACTCACGGACGAGTTCAGGTTCCCTTCGACTACGTCGCACCACCCCGCAGCTCTCTTATCCCGGATTGCCCTAATGCTTCCGATCATTGCGTTTGTCTTTTCTTTAATTGACAAGATTATACTCGGGTTCTGCAACAATAGTCAATAGGCTTAAACAGACCACTTCTCCAATGAAAAGCCGGGATCAGCCACCATATCCAGCGGAGTACCGCCGTCATGAGTCCATTTCACATAAGCCGCAGCACCTATCATTGCCGCATTATCCGTACAATATATCGGTGGGGGGATGATAAGCTCTATCCCCTCCAGCTTACAGCGAGCCATAAGCGCCGCGCGCAACCCCCCATTGGCAGCAACACCACCACACAGCAGAAGTTGTTTGGCACCAGTCGACCGTACAGCACGGATGGCCTTCTCTACAAGTACTTCAACAACCGATTCTTGAAAACCGCGGGCAATCGCAGCCACGTCAGGCGTCAGACCTTTCATCTTGCTCTGATTCACTACATTCAGGACAGCCGATTTCAGGCCGCTGAAGCTGAAGTCATAGGAATCCGGCTCCAGCCAGGCACGCGGCAGGGTGACTGCCTCAGATGCTTCTCGAGCCAGACGGTCCACATGTGGACCGCCCGGATAAGGAAAACCTAACGCCCGGGCAACCTTATCGTAGGCTTCACCCACAGCATCATCCCGGGTACGGCCGATTATACGGAACTTACCTTCCTGCTCCATATGAACCAGCTCGGTATGTCCACCGGACACAACCAGTGTCATACAGGGATATTTTAATTCTGCCACAAGCCGGTTAGCATAAATATGACCGGCTATATGGTGTGTACCGATTAGAGGTTTACCCCAAGCCAGCGCAAGACTCTTCGCGGCTACCACTCCTACAAGTAAAGCCCCTACTAAACCAGGACCTTGAGTTACAGCAATAGCGGCTAACTGGTGCGGCTGGATGCCGGCAGCAGCCATTGCCTCTTCTATGATCAGCGTAATAACCTCCACATGCTTACGGGAGGCTACCTCAGGCACAACTCCACCGAAGGCTCGGTGGGTTTCTATCTGGCTGGAAATGATATTGGACAGCACCTCACTGCCGTCCTTAACGACTGCGACGGCTGTCTCATCACAACTGGTCTCAATCGCCAATATATATACAGCTTGAGTAGCTCCCTTTTCCATATCCTTGTCAATCTCCATTCCTATTCCACGCTTCCTTCCCTAACCCTTTCTTCCTCGTAAGCCGGCAGATCGGCCCACATAATCAGTGCGTCCTCACGGTTATCGGAGTAATATCCCTTACGCGTGCCGGCGGACCGGAAGCCTTTTTTGCGATATAAATTCTGGGCGATCTGGTTCGATACCCTTACTTCCAGGGTTATAGATTTCATACCGAGGTATGAGGCCGTTTTCATTAGCTCATCCAGCAGCTCTTCTCCCCACTTCCGCCCCCGAAAAGCTTCAAGCACAGCAATGTTCGTGACATGCGCCTCATCCACAATAGCCCACAAACCTGCGTACCCAATAATTTGAGCTTGATGTTCCATAACCATATATTTAGCAAAATGATTATGCGTCAGTTCGTTCCGGAACGCTTCTTCGGTCCACGGCATTGTAAAAGCTTCCCGCTCGATAATCATAATATTGGGAATATCTTCTACCCTCATCAGCCGAAATACAAGCCGGTCACTTTGCTCCCTAACTGCATCCGCTTCCGTCATCTTTTATTTCGAGCCTCCTTGGGTGCTTTTACGCAGATTAGCTTCCGCTTCGGAAAGCTGTGTATAGTTAGGAATCAGGCTATGCATGTCATCACTCCCGTGAGAATGCTGTTCTTCACCCAGAAATCCCGTCCAGCGGCCTTCAAGCTCATAGGGCACCGCACAAGTGTCGGTTATTCCTCTAAGCGGTTCAAGTGATTCATCACTCGCATGCAGTGAGGTCTCCCCTACGAACCAAAGGCAGCGCGGCTTATTACCTTCGGCTTCAGCCTGCTGTAGAAGTTGTACTAATTGCTGAACCCAATCCTGCATTAAACGGATGGCATCGGGGGCAAGCCTCTCTGGGCTAACCGTTCCTTTAGAAGCAAATAAAGCCGTATAGGCTTGACCTCTGCGGGCATCCAGCAGGGGAATAATCCAATCCGGAGCGTGATGATCATCAACAGCATCCTCCGAACTCTTCATGAAGCCACCCCAAGCCAGCGCTTGGAGACTAGAGACGCCGACCACAGGAATATTCCAAGCCCAAGCCAATGTCTTCGCCGCACTAACAGCAATACGTGTGCCTGTATAAGAACCGGGTCCTACTCCAACGGAAATACCAGCGAGTGAACTCCCCTGTGTTCCCGAGGCCTGCAAAGCCTGTTCTATAATCGGCAGCAAATGAACAGAATGATTCCGCTCCCCGGAAGCATTAATCTCATGCACCACTCTATTGTTCTCCGTAACGGCTACACCAAGTGTTGCCGTGGAGGTATCCAACGCCAAAAACCGCTTACGCGGCTCCTTCTTTTCAATCGTCATCTTACTTAACCCCATTCTGGATCAGATTGCGGCAAACGGCCTCATAGGGCTCCCCGAATCCGGTCACCGTGATCACACGCTCTCCCAATCCAACCGTCTCTATATAGATGTGCAAGTGCCGCGGAGGCAATAACTCTGTAATGATACTGCTCCATTCTACCAGGCAAACCCCTTGTCCATAAAAATACTCATCCAGCCCAAGTTCATCTGCCTCCTGAATCGAAAGCCGATAAACATCCATATGGTAGAGCGGCAGGTTTCCTGAATACTCCTTAATAATTGTAAAAGTAGGACTGTTAACGATGCCCTGTACCCCCAAATGGCGGGCAAATCCTTGCGAAAATGCTGTTTTCCCTGCTCCCAAGTCTCCATCCAATCCAATGACAGTACCTGCCATAGAAGCAGCCGCAATGGCGCCTGCCAATCGCTCAGTATCCTCCAGACTGTAAGAACGGTAAGTGAAAACCGTCTCGGTTATATTGTCCACTCAACAACCACCTTTTTCTTATACCCTCCGAATTTCAATACCTTTTATTATATCGGATATGATTACTCTACCGCAACAATTGTCGGATGCTGATTCCTTATGTACTGTATACAAACAAAAAAACCCATGTGTGATATTCCCGCACAAGGGCTTTAAATGGAATTTATGTTACTTTATGAATTAGTGATCTTGTTCCTCTAGCCGTTCCACACCTACTGTGTGCGTATTGGTAGGTCGGGATCCGACCTGAACGGTAGCCATCTTATTCGTAACATCCACTTCCTCAATCCATACCGGTTCTCCGTCTAAATGAACGGCAATCATATCCTTGGATGCAAAAATATCCTGTGCGCGCTGAACATCCATTACCCTGTCCCCCTTCCATCGGTCGTTGAAGTCTATTCGTTCGCTTCCATCTCGGAGAGATCCCCTAAGGTCCCCTCCGGATCTAGGTCATTCGTTTCCATATCCGATTCAAAATCTTCCGAAAGAGAGGTTACGGCCTCCCAATCCACTACAACAGCCGGGATAACGCCCTCACCTAAGGTTTCGCTTAATCGATGATCCACAATATTCCTCCGTTAAAACTGATTTCGTTTTTGTGCTTAGCTTATTTTCCCCCCATGCTTTACAAAAAATGCATCCGGCTAGAAAAATGCCTTTCGCTTCATACTAAGCATAAAAATTGTAGGAGGTATCAGCCATGCATACCGTCTGGAAAGGGGCTATAAGCTTCGGACTTGTTCATGTGCCCGTTAAAATGTTCTCGGCTACGGAAGACAAAGACATTTCATTACGTTATATCCATAAGGAATGCGGAAGTCCATTGTCCTATGTACGCAAATGCCCTGTCTGTGATAAAGAGGTCGCCTGGGAAGAAATCGGCAAGGGATATGAATATGAGAAAGGGAAGTTCATTACATTCGATAAAGAAGAAATTAATCAGCTTACAGAGGAAAGCACCAAGAATATTACCATCTTGGACTTTGTAGACTTGACTGAGATTGACCCGATGTATTTTCAGAAAACCTATTATTTATCTCCAGACCAAGCAGGGACTAATGCATACCGTCTTCTTATGGAAGCTATGAGACAAACCGGTAAAATCGGCATTGCCAAAATATCCATCCGCTCTAAAAGCAGTCTGGCAGCCATCAGAGTTCTGGAGGAATGCCTGGCGATCGAGACCATTTATTATCCTGATGAGATTCGCCCGGTATCCCAAGTCCCCAACCTGCCTGAAGCGGCAGCTGTGAACGATAAGGAGCTGGATATGGCCAAGATTCTTATCTCTCAATTGTCCACTCCTTTCGAGCCTGCCAAATATACCGATGATTACCGTCAGCGGATGCTTGATCTAATATCCCACAAGATAGCAGGAGAGGAATTCCATATTGTACCTGCACGCCAGGCGACTAATGTAATCGACCTGATGGCAGCTTTACAGGCCAGTATAGAGGCAGTACAACACATCCCTTCAGACCCCGGGACTGCGACTGCACCGAAATCCCGCAAGGCTGCGGCGGGCGGCAAGAAGGCAGCGCCGAAAGCAAAATCAGATAAGGCAGAAGCTCCTGTTATCACACCCAAGCCCAAGCGGCGAAGTGCCAAGAGTAAAGAAACCGTGTCTTAGGAGGATCGGCTAATGAAATTTTCTCCTATTATACCTTTTGAGCCGATCCTTACGAATCAGCTTCCCGTTGGAGATACATGGATTGCCCAGATCAAATGGGATGGCGTTCGAATGCTGTCCTATTATGACGGGGTTAACACGGAATTGATTAACCGCCGGGGGAATCGCAGAACCCCACAATACCCGGAACTTACCGACATCAAGGCTTACTGCAAGGCTGACTCGGTTATTCTAGATGGAGAAATTATTGCACTAAGCAACGGAAAGCCCTCCTTCCAAGAGGTCATGAGGCGTGACAGCTTAAGGAAAGAGGCCGCTATCCGCGTAGCTAAGAATGAGATTCAGGTTATTTATATGGTATTCGATATTCTATATTGCAATGGGGCTTGGACACTCAACCAGCCCTTATCGAGTCGTCAGGCACTACTCAAGGAAATACTTATCCCACATCCGCATGTTCAGATGGTCCCAAGCTATACGAATCCGGAAGAACTTTGGGCTTCAGCCCAATCCCATGAATTAGAAGGAATTATGTGTAAAGACATTTCTAGCACCTACACTCCAGGCGGAAAAGACAAACGCTGGCAGAAGCGAAAAATCATCTCCGACGTCACAGCCGTAGCCGGAGGCGTTACCTTTCGAGATGGACGAGTTAACGCCTTTCTGCTGGGTCTGTATGACGAAGAAGGGAAATTGCAATATATCGGCCATGCAGGTTCTGGAAAGTTAAAAATGGAGGACTGGCGCCAGTTGACTAACCAAGCCCTTAAGCTTGCTGTTCCAACCATGCCCTTCACCAATCTCCCGCAGCGCTATACAGGAGCTTTCTGGATCTCCCCTCAATTGGTCTTTAAGGTTCATTTTCTGGAATGGAATCCTTCCGGTACGCTTCGCCATCCGGTGATTCAGGCTTCAGTGGATATTCCACCTCAGGAATGCAGATTAAAGGGGCAAAAAAACTAGAAAGGAGGACATTTATATGCCAGTATCCGTCAAAGGCTCCATCACCATACACGGCCAAACTTTATCCATCACCAATCCAGATAAGCTACTCTGGCCCGAGCGCGGCATCACAAAACGAATCTATTTGGAAAAGCTTGCCGCTTTATCCCCGTATCTGCTCCGCTATTGCCAGAAACGGTTGCTGACGGTCATCCGCTATCCCCATGGTGTAGGGGGAATGTCTTTTTATCAAAAAAATGCGCCCGATCCCTTGCCTCCTTTCGTTCAAACCTATACTCAAGACAACATCACTTACATTGTGCTTGGAGGTTTGCCTGAACTGCTCTGGCTTGGCAATCTGGCCGCACTGGAATTCCACCCCTCCTTGCACTATATCGGCAGTGACCTACCCTGCGAATGGATGATTGATCTGGACCCTACTCTTGAGGTCGAACCCCGTATCATGGAAGCTGCATCTATTGTAGGTCGCGTGCTCAGTTCACTTGGATTAATCTCCGTACCGAAGACTTCCGGAGCCACCGGTGTTCAAATTATAATTCCCGTTAAACCGGGTGTCACCTTTTTGGAGCTTCGAAAAATCGGTCATTTTGTTGGACGTTTTGTCACCGAAAAACACCCGGGGCTATTCACGCTGGAACGTTTGAAGAAAGATCGCGGGGATAAGATTTATTTTGACTATCTTCAACATTTCGGGGGAAAAACTTTGGCTGCTCCCTATACCCCGCGCGCTCGTCCGCTGGCAACAGTATCTACACCTCTTACCTGGGCGGAGGTTGATCAGGATGTAACCCCTACTGACTTCCATCTGCTGAATATTGAAGAACGGCTGAGCCGCTTAGGGGATCTGATTGAGAATGTGGCTCCACAGCCTGTAGAGGATATTATCAAACAGCTAAAGTAAGATAAGCCCGCAGCATTCACACATGCTGTGGGCTTATCTTACGTCCTAACTTAGAACGGAAATATTATATATGAGAATACGACCTTCAGGAATCCCCCTGCCGGCTAATGGATGGCTTTTTTCTTAAAGCGCCCACCCTTAACATCATGGATATTACCGATAGCAACAAATGCCTCCGTATCCCAATCCTCAACGATAGCTTTAAGCTTCGCTTCTTCCAGACGGGTGATGACTACAAAGATGACCTTCTTGTTGTCGCCCGAAAATCCGCCTTCACCCTCAAGATAAGTAACTCCACGTCCTAAACGTTCGGTCAGTGCCTCTCCGATATCACGGAATTTATCACTGATAATCCAGACTGACTTCGATTGATCCAATCCTTCAAGCGTTATATCAATCAATTTAAAAGCTATATAATAAGCAATAAGTGAGAACATGGCATTATTCCAGCCAAATACAAAACCTGCTCCTGACAATATAAATAAGTTAAAGAACATAACGACCTCTCCTACAGAGAAGGGAAGCTTCTTCGAGACCAGAATAGCCACAATTTCCGTACCATCCAGCGATCCTCCATAACGCACCACAAGTCCAACACCCACTCCGAGAATCACGCCCCCAAATACAGCAGCGAGCAGCGGCTCAACCGTTATAGGATCCACAGGGTGCAGAAGTTGAGTACCGATAGACATGAGCACAACAGCAAACAAAGTGGATAAAGCGAATGTCTTGCCAATTTGCTTATAACCGATGATTAAAAACGGAAGGTTCAGTAAGGTTAGTAAAAGACCGAGGGGAATATTAAAAATATGTGAAAGCATAATGGAAATACCGGTGATTCCACCATCAATTAATTGATTGGGAACGAGGAAAATCTCAAGTGCAACGGACATCATAGACGCTCCGATAATGATCATTACGATCCTCTGAGCCAATTTAGCTGTTTTAAAAGCCCCGGATTTTCGCGGTTTATTGTACTCCTTTTTTGTAACCATTTGTTGGCTTACATTCATAGAACTCCCCCTAAAATTACAGTATAGTTTTTTTTATATACTTTATTATATCATAATGAACCTCATTTCATGAAGGAATGCTAACTATCTTCTCATAACATCGGGGACAACAATCTACTCAGATTTTCTCTCAGTTTAACTAAACGGCCGCGCTTTTTAAAAAGTTCCGGGTCTATCAAGTCCGAATGCTCCAGATCTTCCTGGTATTTAGCGGTAATCTTAGCAATGCTATCTGGAGACAGTAATACTGCAGAACATTCAAAATTAGTGTAGAGACTTCTCATATCCAGATTTGGGCCACCTACGGACACTAAAAGATCATCCACAATGATGATTTTTGCATGTATAAACCCGCCTCGATATTTATAGAACTTTACACCTGCATCCTGTAAATCCTCAACGTAGGACAGTGTAGCCTGATATACAAATTCCACATCAGGTTTACCGGGAATCATGATCATTACTTCCACCCCGCGGAGCCGTGCAGTTTTAAGAGCCCGAATAATGGGGGAATCGGGAATAAAATAGGGCGTGGTAATCCAGATACGGCGCTTGGCTGCACACAGCGAGGCAAAACAGATCTCCTCTGATGCATCCACATCCTCATCAGGACCGCTTATAACGATTTTAACGGCTTCTGTACCTTGGCAGGGGTGAACAGGAAACAAGCGTGGATGACTAAGCCGCTCACCGGAAGCAAGTCTCCAATCCTTAAGGAATACAAATTGCAAATAATAGACGCAGTCCCCCTCCAGCTGTAGGTGAGTATCTCTCCAACTCCCTATTCCGGTAGCCTTTAATAAATAATCATCTCCCACATTCATCCCCCCGGTAAAGCCGATGAGACCGTCAACGATTAGAATCTTGCGGTGATTCCGGTAATTTAAACGGCGCTCCATGAAACTCAAAAGTGGTGGGAGAAAGAAGTGGAATTCCACCCCCCCACTCTTCAATTGCTTAATAAACTTCCGGCTTAACTTTAAACTGCCAGTACCATCGCATAGAAGCCGTACCTTTACACCCTGCCGTGCCTTTCGAATCAGAAGCTCCTGAAACCGCTCACCGATAATATCCGAATTAAAGGTATAAAATTCCAAATGTATGTGCTCTTGTGCCGACTCCATGGCTTCAAGCATGGCATCAAACGCTTCATGACCCTCAAATAAAAAACGACTCTGGTTTTTTCCTGTAATTGGACCTTTAGGCAAATGAGAGAGCAGTTGAAGCAAATCCATCTGGTTGTTAAAAGCCGGATTTCCGCTATCCTCCGGATTTTCCACCACGAGACATCTATTTTTTACATGTTCTCTTAACTCTCGCAACAAGGGGACTTTCCGCTTATTTATTTGTTGGATCTGCCTATAATCACGACCAAGATAGTAATAGAACAGCAGCCCCAGTGGGGGACAGCATAACAAAATAAACAACCAGGCGACGGTTCTTTGCGGATGACGGAACTCCAGAAGTAAAATAACAGCCATTTGGATATAAAAAAGACAGAAAATAATCGCGACAATCTTCATACTCTCAACTCCCCCCTGTGTGACCGGGTACTATTAGTAATAACCTGTATGCATACTCTATTGGTTTTGCCGAGATTCCCTTCCTTTATTCAAGCAACCTTTGTCATGTTCCTCAATATCACTGAATACATAGAGTAGTAAGAGAAAACGGATGAGCCCTTATGTTAAAAATAATTACACTAGCAACTCTAGCGGTTCTCGAAACCGCAGGAAGGAGTCGTCATGAAGAGTCAGCCCGATCATAATCAGATTACGCTGCTCGTCGTCCGGGATGCCGGGCGCCCCGTCAGACAGCTTCGGATTTCGAAGCCCCTGGCCTTTGCCATTCCCGCCGTAGCTGCGCTCTCCATCTCCAGCTTGGTCACTTCCATGCACTATCATTCTTCCCAATCCATCGCCCAGCTGGAGGCAGAAGCTGCAGCTCTCTCACTTCATAATCTACGTATGGAAATACAGGTCGCTGACAAAGAGGAGGCGCTGCAGCAGCTGCAAATGGAGGTAACTGATCTCTCCGAAGAGGCAGACAGTATTAAAGACAAACTGAAAAGTGTGAGTGAGTTGGAACAGCAGCTGCAAAGTCTAATTCAGAAACAGAACAGTACAGACTCAGATTCTAAAAAGAACAACAACGCAACGACGAGCTCAAGCTCCGGGGTCACAAACCATGCAGCTAAGTTATCCTCCAGCCCTCAGGTTGGCGGTGAGTTCATCGCAGTATACAATAGCGAAGCTGTAAATCTGGTGCAGGAAACTAAAGATGACTTTGCCGAAATACGCAGTATCTTAGAAGAAATGGTTAACAGTATACCTGTTACTATCTCACAAGCGAAAAAGGCAGATACTCTGCAAGCGAAAAAAATAACCACTTCTCAATCCAAGTTGGCATCCGCCGTGATGTGGCCCACCCTTTCTAAAGTCATCACTTCGAGCTTCGGCTATCGAACTGATCCGTTCAAGGGATCCTCCGCCTTCCACTCCGGTATTGATATTGCCGGCGATATTGGCGACCCTGTATTTTCAGCTCAGGACGGGGAGGTTATAACGGTAGATCAAATGGGTGCACGTGGGAAATACATCGTTACCAAGCATAGTAATGGATTAGAAACCTGGTACATGCACCTCAACAGCATGAAAGTTTCTCCCGGTGATAAGGTGGTTAAAGGACAGCAGATTGGAGGGCTGGGCAGTACAGGCCGCAGTACAGGCCCTCATCTCCACTTTCAGGTCGTTAAACAGAACAAACCCGTTAACCCATTGGGTTATATACAGCAGGATTCATAGGGTACAATGCAGAGCAATATGGAAAGTATAGGAGGACTAAATATGTGGAAACAGAGGCAGCAGCGTTCCCCTTTCAAATCGACGGACACACTGATCGGACATGGAGGAACTCTCGAGGGTAAGGTTCATTGTGATACGAACTTGCGGGTTGAAGGGTCTTTTAGCGGTGAAATTCATTGCAGTGGGACCGTTACTGTCGGGGAACAAGGAACTGTTCATGCAAGCATTGTCGCAGAGGAAATTATTATAGCTGGAAAAGTCTTCGGAGATATCACAGCAGAACGCCAAATCCTCTTGTTGGGCAATGGACAGATTTATGGAAACATCACCTCGAGTGCCCTTTCCATTGTGGAGGGCGGGCTGCTGAACGGCTCTGTGTCCATGACAGAACAACCCGCCCAGAACAAGACGGGCGGGTTAGATATTGATACCAACAGGAACAAGAAGAATAAACGTGCGCCTAAACAGCAGGGCTCTCGAGAAGCAGGTTAAGGGAGTGCATATCTTTTAACTCTTAGGTGGAGACATCCCTTTTACGGAAGACTAACCAAGAAACCAACAGGAATAAAACATAATAAACGGCAAGTACGGCTACTGCAAACCCAAAGGACACTCCACCCGGACCTGTCTTGGATACTAGATACCCCTGTAAATCCATGTGGGAGAATATTAAATACTTTGCCCACTCGTAACGCTCCGGACTAAAGATCGAGATAAAAATATTCTTGGCAAACATAATAAATAACGATAAGCCGATAGCTAAACCGCTAGCCCTAAATACGGTGGATACCATAAAAGCAATTGCGGCGGTCAGGAACAGCACAATGTATTGACACAAGATAATCAAAAAAGTATATTCGGCCGGACTCCAGCTTGCAGCAGTTGCCATTCCTTCACCGGTAGAAGAGGAGAATATAGCTGAAGATGCGAAACCGAAGGCGATGAGTACCCCGGTGCTTAGCAAACTGAATAACACCACTGAAATATATTTAGACAATAATATCTTGGAGCGGCTCCACGGGCGAATCAACAGCAGCTTGATCGTCCCCCAGGTAAATTCGCCCGCAACGGAGTCGGATGCTACAACTACGGTAAATATCGTATTCAGGAAGAAAGCGATACTTATAGTGATTTGAAAGCTTCCCCATAACTCGATGGATGAGTCGTTTCCGCTTGTGTAATAGATCAACACCGGAAACAATGCACTCATGACGGCTAGAATAATTAGCATAATCCATGTGCGGACACGACTATAAATTTTGATATTCTCATTATGTATGAGAGCAGCGAACTCACCCAATGCCTTCACCTCCAGTGATCTCCAAGAATTGATCCTCGAGCGAACGGGAAAGCATCTTGATACTGTAGACCTTAATTCCGCCCGATACCAACCTTGCATTTATTTCTGCTATTTCCTCACGGGTCGCCTCAACTACAAGTCCTCCGCTTTTTAATGTTCCACTGCCAATCAGTTCCTGCGCAGCTTCAGCATTATCAACCTCGAATAAGGTTTCACCCATCGGTATCGTTGCATTGCCCACTGCCTTAAGCTGTTTCACATCCACCAGCCGGCCATTCTGGATAATAGCTATTCGGTCACACATTAGTTCCATCTCGGACAGGAGATGACTGGAGACGAATACCGTGGTCCCTTCCTCTTGGCAAAGACGGCGCAAATAATCCCGAAGCTCACGGATCCCCTGCGGATCGAGGCCATTCGTCGGTTCATCAAGAATAAGCAGCTTTGGTCGGTGCAGCAGCGCTTGCGCCACACCTAATCGCTGACGCATTCCAAGCGAATAAGTCTTAACCCTATCGTTGATTCTTTTCCCAAGCCCGACAAGCTCTACTACCTCATCAATCCGCTGCTTCGTGATACCCGGCACCATCCGTGCATATTGGCGTAGATTCTGATACCCTGTCAAGAACTTATACATTTCAGGATTCTCAACAATAGCACCGATGTTTGCGATAGCCTCTTCGAACTCATGTTTAATACTTCGGCCGCAAATCAGAATATCCCCGCGGCTAATTGAGATCAAACCTACCATCATACGGATTGTGGTAGTTTTACCTGCCCCATTCGGACCCAGAAAGCCAAATATTTGACCAGGCGGAATGTCCAACGTAAGGTCCCCAACCAGCGTTTTAGAGCCTATTTTTTTGGTGACTCCCTGCAAGCGGGCTACAGGCTCCAGCTCATCTGTCGTTTTAATCATAAGTCTCACTTCCTTTCTCTTAGCAGTTTACCACATTTACCCTTTTTACCAAAACTGGAATATACATATAATCTCAAAAAAAGGGATCGACCCCCTCCCGTTGTGGAAGAAGATCGAGTCCCTCTTACATGATTCTCAAGTCATATGATGATTTCAGCTATCTCTTCTATTATCCGCCAACACGGGCTAGTTCACGCATGTTTGCTTCAAAAGCTGCCATTAATGCAGCCTCACCCGTTAATCCCGCATCTTCAACCTTCTGAATATGCTGCATCATCCGCTTGTAATCCTTAGGAATTACGCGAGCAAACTTCGGAAGATGCTCTTCCCATTGATCCAGCATACGTTGTCCGACCACACTGCCAGTGAGCTCCGTATGTTGTACAATCAGACCGCGAAGTTCTTGAATCTCCGCTTGCTCCTCCACACGCTCAAGTAATACCATCTCCAGATTGCAGCGTTTAACAAAACTATTATCCGCATCGTAGACGTAAGCGATACCGCCTGACATTCCCGCTGCGAAGTTTCGCCCGGTTCCGCCCAGTACAACTACGCGTCCACCCGTCATATATTCACAACCATGGTCGCCAACGCCTTCTACAACCACATTAGCACCGGAGTTACGAACCGCAAAGCGTTCGCCAGCGATTCCGCTGATGTAAGCCTCACCGCCAGTAGCTCCATAAAGCGCAGTGTTACCGATGATAATGTTATCTTCAGCAGCAAAGGTCGCTTTCGAAGAAGGCTTCAAGATCAACTTACCACCCGATAGTCCTTTTCCGACATAGTCATTAGAGTCACCCTCGACCGTAATTGTGATGCCCTTAGGTACGAATGCTCCAAGACTCTGTCCAGCCGAACCTGTGAAGTTAAGTCGAATGGTATCGTCCGGCAATCCGGCAGCGCCGTATTTGCGTGTTAATTCACTTCCCAAAATGGTTCCGACCGCACGGTTGACGTTCGTAATCGGTAAGGAAACTTCTACTGGAGTTCCTGATTCTAATGCTGGAGCTGCCAGTTCAAGCAATTGGCTCATATCCAATGTTTCTTCCAGCGCGTGATTCTGACGTTTGCTGCGGAAGCGTGTGCTTCCCTCAGCCAAGTGTGGTGTGTGCAACAGACTGGAAAGGTCTACACCCTTTTTCTTCCAGTGAGTAGATACTATGGAAGCGTCCAGGCAATCTGTACGTCCCACCATTTCCTCAATAGTGCGGAAGCCCAGACTAGCCATGATCTCACGTAAGTCCTGCGCCACAAAAGTCATAAAGTTAACCACATGCTGTGGGTCGCCCGCAAAATTCTTGCGAAGCTCAGGATTCTGCGTTGCTACTCCAACCGGACAAGTATCCATCTGACAGACACGCATCATGATACAGCCTACAGCGACAAGCGGTGCAGTAGAGAATCCATACTCTTCGGCTCCCAGCAAGATTGCGACTGCCAAATCACGTCCGCTAAGCATTTTTCCGTCCGTTTCCAGAGTAACCCGGTCACGGAGATTGTTCAGCATCAGCGTCTGATGAGTCTCAGCCAGACCCAGTTCCCAAGGAAGGCCCGCATGACGGATAGAGTTCATCGGAGATGCCCCTGTTCCTCCATCGTATCCGCTAATCAGGATGATATCCGCACGACCCTTGGCCACACCGGCTGCAATCGTACCGACACCAACCTCAGATACCAGCTTTACATTAATATTTGCACGTGGATTAGCATTCTTCAGATCATAGATCAGCTCTGCCAAATCCTCGATAGAGTAAATATCATGATGCGGAGGAGGTGAGATCAAACCTACACCTGCTGTGGAGCCGCGTACTTCAGCAACCCAAGGATAGACCTTACGTCCCGGTAACTGCCCGCCTTCACCAGGCTTCGCACCCTGAGCCATCTTAATCTGTATTTCATCCGCATTCACCAGATAATTCGAGGTTACCCCAAAGCGTCCGGAAGCTACCTGTTTGATCGCACTGCGGCGTGAATCTCCGTTGCTGTCCGGAATGAAGCGTGCTGGATCTTCGCCGCCTTCACCGGTATTGCTCTTGCCGCCAATACGGTTCATAGCGATAGCCAGCGTCTCATGGGCTTCCTTACTAATTGAACCGAAAGACATCGCGCCGGTCTTAAAGCGTTTCATTATGGACTCTGCCGGTTCGACTTCCTCAAGCGGGACTGGTGCATTTTCAGGCTTGAATTGCAGCAAGGATCGAATCGTTAAATGCTTCTCGTTCTCACCCTGAACGAGTGCAGCGAACTTCTTGTACGTAGCGAAATCTCCGCTGCGCACCGCGTGCTGAAGCAAATGAATGGTTTGCGGGTTGAAGAGATGCTCTTCACCGTCGCTGCGCCATTGGTATTCACCGCCGGAATCCAGCACTTTATCATTGCCGTCTTTATCCGTAAAGGCGCGGTTGTGCGTAAAGAGGACTTCTGCCGCCACTTCTTCAAGACCGATACCGCCAATTCGGGAAGGTGTCCATGTGAAGTAACGATCAACAAATGCTGAATTGAGGCCTACTGCTTCGAATATTTGTGCTCCGCGATAGGACTGAATGGTCGAGATCCCCATCTTGGATAGTATTTTAACTACGCTCTTAGTCGCAGCTTTGATATAGTTCTTCACGGCCTTCTCGTGGGAAATTCCCCGTAGTAGACCTTGATTGATCATGTCGTCCAAGCTTTCAAAGGCCAGATATGGATTCACAGCACTCACTCCATAGCCTAGCAGGACTGCGTAATGATGAACTTCACGCGGTTCACCAGACTCCAGCAAAATGCTCACTTTGGTCCGGGTACCTTGACGAATCAAATGGTGATGCAGGCTCGACACGGCCAGCAGCGCTGGAATCGCAGCATTCTCGCGGTCTACACCACGGTCTGACAGAATGAGAATGTTATGACCCTTGCCAATAACCCGGTCAGCAGCCTCGCACAAACGGTCAATCGCAATTTTCATTCCTTCTGCACCCAGCTCAGCCGGGAAAAGAATTGGAATGGACATGGACTTGAAGCCTGCACGGCGTACATGACGAATCTTGGCAAAATCTTCATTAGAAAGGATAGGTGTATTCAACGAGATCTGACGGCAGCTCTCCGGTTCAGGTTTGAGCAGGTTGCGCTCAGGCCCGATCGTTGTTGTTGTAGAAGTAACCAACTCTTCACGAATAGCATCAATCGGTGGATTGGTTACTTGGGCGAACATTTGTTTAAAGTAGTTGTACAAACGCTGCGGACGGTCCGACAGCACAGCCAGAGGTGAATCATAGCCCATAGAGCCAATAGCTTCTTGACCAGTGGATGCCATAGGCTCTAGCACTTTACGCAAATCTTCAAAAGTATATCCGAACGATTGCTGCAACTGCTGTACATTATCATGCTTAGGATTCGGAAGCTCAGGTGCATCCGGAAGTTCGTCAAGACTGATTAAATGCTCATCCAACCACTGGCGGTAAGGCTGCTCGGAAGCAATCGATGCTTTGACCTCTTCATCCGAGATAATGCGGCCTTCTTTAGTATCAACCAAGAGCATACGGCCCGGTCTCAAACGGTCCTTGTAAAGGATGTTCTCAGGGGCGATATCCAAAACACCTGCTTCGGAGGAGAGAATAATCAAATCATCTTTAGTAACATAATAACGTGAAGGACGCAGGCCGTTACGGTCAAGAATGGCCCCGATTTGAACACCGTCGGTAAAGCCCATTGCAGCGGGGCCATCCCAAGGTTCCATTAAAGTACTGTGGTATTCATAGAAATCCTTCTTCTTCTGATCCATGCTGTCATGGTTGCTCCAAGGCTCTGGAACCATCATCATGGCTACCTGCGGCAAGGAACGGCCAGCCAGATACAGGAATTCGAACGTATTGTCAAACATTGCTGTATCCGAACCATCCGGGTTAATAACCGGTTTAATCTTGGCCAAGTCTTCTCCGAACACTTCGCTCTTGAATAGGGACTGACGGGCATGCATCCAGTTCACATTACCGCGAAGGGTATTGATTTCACCATTATGAATCATGAAGCGATAAGGATGCGCACGCTCCCAGCTAGGGAACGTATTCGTGCTGAAACGGGAATGCACGAGCGCAATCGCTGATTCCAAATTCTCATTCTGCAGATCAATATAGAACTGTCCTACCTGGGCAGTCGTTAACATGCCTTTATATACGATTTTGCGGCAAGATAAGCTTGGGAGATAAAAGGACTCGCCTTCCTCCACCCCGCTGTAGCGAATAGCCAGCTCGGCACGCTTGCGGATAATAAACAGTTTGCGTTCGAAAGCAAGATCATCGGTGATATTCAGTGAACGTCCGATAAATACCTGACGTACATAAGGCTTTGCAGCTTTAGCTGTTTTGCCCAACATTTCATCAAAGGTAGGTACGTCACGGTAGCCAAGCAATTCCTGGCCCTCTTCGGCAATAATGTCGTTTAATTGGGCTTCATGGCGAGCACGGATCTCTTCGTTGTGAGACAAAAAGATCATACCCACACCATATTGACCTTGCTCCGGCAGCTCAAAGCCAATAGCCTTGGCCTCTGCAGCAAAGAATTTATGCGGAATTTGTAGCATAATACCTGCTCCGTCACCGGAGTTAGGTTCGCTTCCTTGGCCTCCACGGTGCTCCATATTAAAGAGCATAGTCAAAGCATTGCTTACAATATCATGGGAGGGCTTACCTTTAATATGGGCAACAAAACCCATTCCGCATGCATCTTTTTCGAACTGAGGATCATAAAGGCCCTGTTTAGGGGGCAGTTCAGTGTGTCTCATCATACGCAACCTTTCTATTATAAAGTAGGACATTATCACCGGAAATATACAAAATATTGCAAAAGGAAAATTTCTTGGGCTTGTATCAAAACCTTAATAATTATTCATAGAGATTCATTATATTATTTTATCATCGACCTTACATGAGCGCAATTTAAACTTTTTTATGATGTTGATTAACATTTGCTTTTGCGACACAGCTTTAGTGGGTAAAAGCGTAAATAATCTTTGCAATGCATAAATATACACAAAAAACGAATAAGTAGTTATGCGTTGAAAGCGTTTTATCTTATTTAAGCCCCGTGATTTGATATCAAGAAAAGGTTTTCTAATCCTTTATACTAAAAAAGCGCCTCCTGAAGGAGGCGCTTAAACTATTCTAAAATTCTACTAAATTCGACCTCATTATACAGTCAAAACTTGTTCACTTTTCATTACTGCTTCATTTTCGAGGTCACGAGTCATGAAGTAGGCGAACGTAAAGGCCAAGAAGACCAGCCCGTATATTGCGAGCGTTCCTGCATCTCTCCACATAACACTGTAATCGCCTGTTGAAATTACAGCTTTGAAACCTCTGACACTATAAGTCATTGGCAGCAGCGGGTTGAAGAATTTCATCCAGTTCGGAATCAGCTCCAGCGGGAAGGTTCCGGCACTTGTTGTCAATTGGAAAATAAGAATAACGATGGCAACAAATCGTCCGGGTTGGTCAAGCCAAGTAACGATCGCTTGAATGACCCACATGAAGGACAAACTGGTTATAAAAGTGAAGGCCAGGAACAGGGGGACATTGTGAACTTCCAGCCCCAGTCCGTACAAGAGAACGAATGCAGCTAGTAATGACTGCAAAAGGCTCATCATCGAGAAGGAAAGTGTACGGCTGATAAAGCGGTTGAAGCGGCTGGCTCCAACGACTTCGGATTCACGCATAGGAATTACGAGCGTGCAGATCAGTGCACCTACGAACAATCCAAGGGACAGGAAATATGGGGCGAAGCCTGTGCCGTAATTCGGTACTTCATTTACTTTATGTTCTTCAATTTCCACGGGCTGAGCAAACATCTGCACCATTGAATCGCTTTTGTTAACTGCACTTGTCTGTTCAGCAGCGTCGCCAAGCTTTGTTGCCAACTCGTTCGAGCCTGATTTCAGCTCATCCATACCGTTCTTGAGCTCACCCGCCCCGTTAGCCAGCTTCTTGGAGCCATCTGCTACAGTGCTGATACCACTCCCAAGCTGATCCACACCGCTTAGGAGTTTTGAAGTGCCTGCTTCCAGCGCCTTGCCACCGTCAGCCAGCTTAGTGCCGCCTGCCGCAGCCTCGTTGAGCTTGCTGCCAAACTCGGTCATACCAGCGGCCAGCTTGCTGCCGCCTGCTTCCAGCGCTGTTGCGCCTACGGCCAGCTTCTGCTGACCTTCCAGCAGTTGAGTACTGCCGGCGTTAAGTTGCTGTGCCCCGTCATGCAGCTGGGATACACCCGCATCCAACTGCTGAGAGCCGGTATACAGCTGAGTTGCACCCTGCAGCAGCTGCTCCTGTCCGCTATGCAGCGCAGTTGCCCCTTGCAATAGCTGTTGCTGGCTTTGCAGCAGTTGCTCATTGCCTGCTGCAACAGTCTTGCTTGCTGCCAAAAGCTTTTGCATATCTGGACTGGCTGCCAGCTGAGGATTGGATTGAGCCAGTTGCTGCAAACCTTGGGCTACAGCTTTTGCACCCTCGGTTACCTTCACACTGCCGTCTGCTGATGCTTTAATACCCGCTTCAAGTTTGGCACTTCCATCTACGGAAGAAGTTAATCCTGCTTCCAGCTTGACGCTTCCTTCCACAACAGAATGCGTTCCGTCTTGAAGCTTCACTGTGCCATCTACCGCAGATTGTGTCCCGGCCTGCAGCTTCACGGTACCTGCTACAGTCTGCTGCAATCCATTACTTAACTGCTTGCTACCGTCTGCAGTCTGTTGTACGCCATCCTTTAGCTGCTGATGCGCTACGGACAGCTTCTGCAAACCATCAGCTAAGGTAGTGGTACCGGATTCCATTGCTACTGCACCTGTATTTAGATCCGCAACACCTTTAGTGAGTGGTTCTACACCACTGAGAAGTTTGCCTGTGCCATCCGTTAATAGAAGAAGATTGTCCTCCAGCTTAACGGCACCGTCATCAAGCTTACTTGCACCATCAGCAATCTTTGTAGCGCCGTCTCCTGCCTCACCCAGTCCACTTGCGATCTCAGTGAATTTATCGAATACAGAATTGGTATAAGCTTCTGTTACCTTGGCCGAAACTTTGGTCTTAATCTCTTTCACGGCTGAACCGCCGATTTGACCCGCCAGGAAGTTGTATCCTTCATTAGGTTCAAATATAATTTTGGCCGGTTGCGGTTCCGCATCCAGCAGCGTTGTTGCTTTGGCCGAGAAGTCTTCCGGAACGACTATCGCCATATAATAAGTATTGTCCTTAAGCCCTGCTTCCGCCTTCTCACGTGAGACGAATTCCCACTGGAAGCCATCCGTTTTCTTCAGCTCATTTAACAGATCACTCCCGGCAGTCAGCTGCTTCCCTTCATAAAGGGCACCTTTATCTTGGTTGACAACAGCAACAGGCAGCTCATTCATCTTACCGTATGGATCCCAGAAAGCCTTCAGGAATAGCCCGCTGTACAATACCGGTATAAAGAGGACTACAAACATCGGTATTAGCACCTTTGGGTTTTTAAGAGCCGCACCCAGGTCTTTCATAAATACGGATAATGATTTCATTCTGGTTCTCTCCTTATCATCTCTTTATATACTCTTACTGTGAAAACAAATTGCAATACAGCAGAACACCAAATGACCATTTTCCCCAATCAGTCAATTAACTTTACAAGAAGAAACGGCTTTGCCGTCCTTAATGGACGGTACCCGTTTCGGCATGTTATTATTGACTTTTTTTCCCTTTGAGGTAATATAATCCCGTTATAGGGAAAGCTGATACCATGTTACTCCATACCTATTAGCCTGTTATTACTTTGCCAATCCCTCAGCCAAAAATAAATGAAAATAGGATTTGATTTGTTCTTTATCCAGGGGTGTGTGCAGTTTGTTCAGATCAGTGGTCAGCACAATATATAATTTGAACATTACAACCGATACGATTTTGGGGTCACATGGCTTGATTTCCCCTTGCCGAATCGCGTGTTCCACCTCACGCTCCAAATATTCCAATACCACATTCTCGATTTTGTTGAGACCTTCGCCGGCCTGAGGTGTTCCGAACTCACGATTCTCCTGGGAAAGCTTTATGAACAACTCATGCTCGCTTCGAAATTCTAACAGGGCATCTAGAACACGGTGCAAATTATCAAAAAAAGGCTTATCACGCCTGATCTCCCGCTCGGCAATAATCTTCATCTCAATCACAACATCGCGCAGAATCTCATCAAACAACTGCTCCTTATTGGTGAAAAAGGTGTAAATAGTACCTTTCCCAACATTTGCAATTTTTGCGACCTGATCCATTGTGGTTGCTTTATACCCAAACAATGAAAAGGATTTGGTCGCAGCCTGAAGCACCTGCTGCCTTCGATCTACCACAGCCACTCGTACACTTCCTTTCTACAGAACATACGTCGTCACCGGAATTTTGACCGTTTTACCAATCCGGTCACTTGGTCAATAATTAGTCTACTACTTATGCTTCTTGTTTGCAATACCTCTTTGTAAATCTTTTTTTTAATTTATTGCAGTGTTTTTACTTTCTATTTACGTCTAATTTGTATAATGTGGGAAGAGTAAGCACTTATTTCGTATATAATATAAAGTGAATTCGCAATTCTATTGATAAGGAAACAGGTGAACTTATGCGAAAGAAAAGAGTACTGCTGTTTTCAGAAGGCTTCGGGACGGGCCACACAGGGGCAGCCTATGCTCTCGCCGAAGGTATAAAGCTGCTGAACCCGGATGTCCAATGCAGAGTAATTGAGCTGGGTAAATTTCTTAACCCTACAGTTGCTCCATGGATTCTTTCCGCCTACAGAAAAACAGTCAGCAGCCAGCCTAAGCTGGTCGGCATGATGTATAAGACACAATATCATAAATCACTGAACCGGTTGACCAAGCTGGCGCTTCACCGGATTTTTTATACACATGCCTCACAGGTCATTGATCAGCTTAAGCCCGATTTAATTATCTGTACTCATCCAATCCCTGCCGCAGTCATCTCCCGATTGAAGCGACGCGGATTAGATGTGCCGCTCTATACGCTGATTACAGACTATGATGCGCATGGCAGTTGGGTCAATGCAGAGGTGAACCGCTATCTAGTCTCCACCTCACGAGTTAAGTCCATTCTCACCGGACGGGGAATATCTCCGGAACTTGTGACCGTGACTGGTATTCCTGTGCATCCTAAGTTCTGGGAGCGTTCGAACAAAACGCAGCTGCGCAAGGAGCTGGGTCTTGCCGATATTCCCACCGTGCTTATTATGGGCGGAGGATGGGGCCTGATGTTCGGTAAAGATGTTATGAACTCGCTCACGGCCAGGGTAGATGATATTCAACTTATTTTTTGTATGGGAAGCAATAACAAACGTGTTGCTAAAATGCGAAGCAATCCCTTGTTCCGTCATCCGAATGTAAAAATTCTGGGCTACAGCAGTGAGATCAACAAGCTTATGGATGCGTCGGACCTCCTTATTACCAAACCCGGAGGTATGACATGCACAGAGGGCCAGGCCAAGGGAATTCCAATGCTTTTCTACAAGGCTATTCCAGGCCAGGAGGAGAAGAACTGCCAGTATTTTGTCGAACTTGGGTTGGCAGAAGTGCTCGATTCAGCCGTAGTGGATAAATGGTACACTATGATGCTTCGTGAATATGCGGCTTTAGAGGAACAGCGAAAACGGCGCCTCGCTCCGGATCGGCATCAACCGGGTCACTGCGCTTCTACCGTGCTTGAAATGCTTGGTAATCCCGTCACTTCAACCGAATCCAGATCTCAGCGGGCTCAGAGCCGAAATGAAGAAGCTGCAATTGTTACCTAAAAGAAATAGGCAGGCCCGAAGAACAATCCCGGGTCTGCCTATTTTTTATCAATAAAGCCAAGAACACCCCTACCTCTATAGGTTGGGGATGAATCGGCGGTTTAAGGAACCGAACATATGTGCTAATATATCCCTATAACTCTTTTGAAAGAGGATGTGTGGCATGCTGTCATCGGATCAAGATTCTGGTACACAAAAACGTGTCCATAAAGCTTATAAGTACCGAATCTATCCGACAAAGGAACAACAGCAACTCATCCATCAGATGTTTGGCTGTTGCCGTTTTGTGTTCAATCATTTCTTGGGACTATGGAACAATACCTATGCGACAACTGGAAAGGGCTTATCCTACAACACTTGTGCCACACAACTTCCTGCTCTCAAAGGGCAATTTGAGTGGCTCAAAACGGTGGATAGTATTGCCTTGCAATCCGCCGTTCGACACGTAGCAGATAGCTTTGATCGGTTCTTTAAAAAACAGAATCAGGCTCCACGGTTTAAAAGCCGTAAGCATCCCGTGCAAAGCTATACTACGAAACAGACCAACGGCAACATTGCAATGAAAGAAAACAAACTTAAGCTCCCGAAGCTCGGTTGGGTTCGGTTTGCCAACTCCCGAGCCTTAGAGGGACGAATCCTTTCTGCCACCGTTCGAAGAAATGCGGCTGGCAAGTATTTTGCATCCATTGTCTGTGAGGTTGACATACATCCCCTGCCGCAGAACAACAAGGAGATTGGCATAGACCTTGGACTCAAGGAGTTTGCGGTCTGCTCCGATGGAATACGTGAGGCCAATCCAAAGTGGTTTCGCCACTACGAGAAGAAGTTAGCCTTCTGGCAACGCCGCATGGCTCGTCGCACGAAAGGTGGCTCCAATTGGTTTAAAGCCAAGCAGAAGGTTGCCCAAATCCACGAGAAGATTGCGAACGGTCGCCATGATTTTTTGCACCAACTCACCACCAGGCTGATCCGTGAAAACCAAACGATCAGTATTGAAAATCTTCGTGTTGCGAATATGCTCAAAAATCATAAGTTGGCGAAATCGATTGCCGATGCATCCTGGAGCGAGTTTAAACGCCAAATTACATACAAGGCGAGTTGGTACGGGCGGACGATTAAGATGGCTGACACCTTCGCACCCACCAGCCAAACTTGTCATGTGTGCGGCTTCATCAACCAAGAAGTGAAAAACCTTTCGGTGAGGCAGTGGACCTGTCCATCTTGTGATGCACTTCATGATCGGGATGAGAATGCTGCACACAACATCATACAAATGTCTAAATAGTAGGATACATTCAACTGTGGGAACCACAGGGATCGCTTGGGATTCGATTTTCCATGTTGGGAAATAGAATTATCATAACTCTGCTTCATTGGAAGCACTACCCAAGAATCCTCCACCTCTACAGGTGGCGGGAGTGTTCAAACTTCTATACTTTCCCCTGGAAGCAGCGGGAAGCCCACAATTCCTTCTTGTTGCAAACGATCACAGAAATCAGCACCATCCTGAGCAATAGCAGGGAACGTATTATAGTGCAGTGGAATAACCTTCTCCGCCCGCAGCCAGCGCGCAGCCAACAGCGCATCATCAGGACCCATCGTCAGCATATCCCCAATAGGAAGTGCCGAAATATCAATGGCATTTCTTTCTCCTATCAGTCTCAAATCTCCGAATAGGGCTGTATCCCCGGCGTGATACAAAGTTTTGCCGCCCATGGTCAATAAGATTCCTGCTGCCTGTCCGGTATAGATCCAAGTGTCCCCATCCTGAAAGGAAGATGAATGAATGGCTGGAGTATACTTAACTGTAATTCCTGAATAGGTATGGGATCCACCGATGTTCATATGCTTGACTTGTGCCCCTTTAATTCTGCAATATTCCGCAAGCTCAAATACCGCAAAGATAGGACAATTGTTGTTTTTAGAGATTTCTATGGCATCTCCCAGGTGATCCGAATGGCCATGGGTAAGTAGAACGGCATCTACCTTAATTTCTTCCGGTGAAATCCCGGATTTCGGGTTACCTGACAAAAAAGGGTCCATGATTACCGCTGCATCTGAAGATTCGACAAGCAATGCGGAGTGTCCGTAATACGTTATTTTCATAAGCTCTGATTCCACCTCCGGTTTATATAGTTAGTTTACCCTATATCCCGAGAATGAACTATTTATAGAAGGTATGATTTCCAATGGTTTTGGCATATTTCTGGGTGTGATGCACGGTAAGGTCTTGGGCAAGCTTCAACGAGAGAAAAAAGTAAGTATCATCTTCAACCTTTTTAACTCCGGAAAGCGCCGCATTGACAGCATTAATACTATCCTGATTAGGCTTTACACGTTTAAGACGCCCATTGGCTACAGGACTGAATTGGCTTTTCTGATAAATCACTTCTTTAATTGTGTCTGGGAAATTGGCTGACCGCAGCCTATTCAGAACAACGTTGGCTACTGCCACTTTGCCCTGGTACGGTTCGCCTTCTGCCTCTGCCATTACTATTTTCTGCAGCAGAAGCATATCTTCCTCGGATACCGCGTATTGCCAGGTCGCCTTATCCTGCAATTCCTGGCTTAATAGCTCCGTCCGTGTGAAGAATAAGATAGTGGGGGGATGTTGCTGAGATGCTGTGACCTTTTTGCTTACGGCCTGAATCCCCTTTGCAGGAGGAATTATGATTACAGCAGCCTTCACCGGTACAACTGAAGGGGCTGGTCTGCTCTTGGTTATGAAATCCCCGGCATTGATCCACTCCGCTTTCCCTACTGTTTTCCATGAGGAGTTAAAGGGAACTGCCGCTAATCTATCTAATTTCGTGAGAACTTCGTTCCCCGTCCTCTTTGGATCTTCTTTTTCTATCAAAGTCAACGGCGAGTTAGCCGTCAGTCCCGAGGATTGCAGTTTCACCAATTGTATTCTGTTCTGCTTTTCCCCCGAGACTATCCCTTCATTCATTAAAACTATTGCAGAGAAGCACACTAGAATAACGCCAAGCAGCAGCGCAATATAGCGGCTTTGTTTAAATATCAACATATAATTCCTCCTATCAGCACATTCCTCTTCTATGTAACCGAAAATGGGAGGTTTGAAAACATGTATGTCGATTTTCTAAAAAAATGAAATTTTTTCAACCACCTCATACATTGGACTTTTGTTCATTCGGGTAACAAATATAACCATGGAATCAACGGTCCAGGGCACATCTTCGATGCCTTCATCCGCACCTGGTTCCGTGTTCTGTAATGCTTGAAGAAGCCCCGAGCTGTAAGGACGCTCTCCCTTATATTTCCGTGCTAAAGTGATATGGGGACTGTATTTCCGTTCTTCACCAATAAAGCCCAGAGGAAGGGTTGCAGAGGTTACAGCTTGTTGCAACTTGTGCAGCGGCATTAAATCACCGGTAATTCCACACCAGAGAACGCGTGGGGAAGAGGACGGCCCGAACGTGCCCCATTGTTGTACTGACAATTTAAAAGGAGTGAATCCTGCGGTTGCGGCTTTTAGAGCGTCAATTAAAGCCGGAATTTTTCCAGGTGCAGTATCTCCTAGGAATTGTAGAGTAATATGGTAATCCTCAGCATGTACCCATTTGGAAAACTCCAGCTCAGAAGCCAATCTCCCGCAGCGTTGACCCAAGGCTGCACGAAGCTCTTCGGGTAACCGGATTGCAATAAACAACCTTTCGGAGTCTTTATCTATCCCTCTTTGTTCCATCGCCATTTCACCTTTTTCCGCAGATTTGATATCCTTATTACATAAACTTTATAATTTCATCTTTCCCACAACAACCAGGGGGGACACCTATTTGACTAAATTAATTGTTTGTTTTCATACTTTGACACCACAAGAGCAACAGAATATCCGGGAAAATGCCCCCGGGTATACCTTAGTACAGTGCGATCCTAAGAGTCCTGATTTACAGCTGCTTGGCCAAGCGGAAATTGTAATGGGTTGGGCCAAAGGCATCGCGGATACAATGCTTGCTCCAAGTTCACCGCTGCGATGGGTGCAGACTTGGTCCGCTGGGATTGACAGGTTACCGCTTCAACGATTTCAAGAACACGGCATTTTTTTGACGAACGCCAGCGGAGTGCATGCCGAGCCGATCTCTGCGGTGATTTTTGGGTATATGCTGATGTTTACGCGCAACCTGCACACAGCCATCCGTAATCAAGAGGCTCACCACTGGGGATCAGACGGCAGCGAAAGCGAGTTGACGGATAAAACAGCGGTTATTGTAGGAACAGGTGCCATAGGAAGCGAAACCGCAAGAATTGCCAAGGCTTTTCGCATGAAGACTGTTGGTGTCAGCCGCTCCGGTTCCGCCCTGCCTGATTTTGATAGGATGTATACCACAGATCACTTACTGGAAGCCGTTCGTGAAGGAAGCTTTGTTATTAACACACTACCATCAACGGACGAGACCCGTAATCTATTTAATAAATCAGTTTTCGCCTCCTTTAAACAGGACTCCTACTATATCAATATTGGGCGGGGTGATACTACTAATACCACGGATCTGATGGATGCCTTGAACAGCGGGCAGCTCCGCGGAGCAGGTCTGGATGTATTTGAGACCGAGCCGCTGCCGCATGATCATCCTCTATGGGATATGAAGCAAGTTATCATCACTCCGCATCGCGCCGGGAATACCGATCGATATTCCGAGCGGGTGGTTGATATTTTTGTGGAGAATATAAATTCTTATATTCGTGAAGGCTCACCTTCACGCAATGTTGTAGATTATAATCGGCAATATTAGCAGTCTCAAGCTTCTTTAGAACAAAGAAGGGGCTGTCCCATAAGCCATGAAATTGCTGCTAGGGACGGCACCGCTGTTTTTGAGTCGGATTGACTTGTGCACTTGGTGTGGACGCTGCGCGAACGGACCGTTGCTACAATCGCTGTGCTCTCCAGATTTTATTTATTTCCCTTAGCGGTAAAAATCCGGAGAGCAAGGCGACCGCTACCGCTTTTCCGCAATCAGTCCGTCCTCTCCGCTGCTTTGAGCAGAAAAAGTTTTCTACAATCTTCTTTAAAATCACAAAAAGAAATCGCCCCTTTGGTAAAATGGAGGTACCACCCAACCAAAATCGAGGCGAATGCCAATCGCTACACCTTTGTGTGGGGCAAAGCGGTCAGCAATTTTATATTATAATTTATTCCATTTACAGTTGAAACCGCGATACCGATTCCTTTAGTTCGATGGATAGCGACTTTAAGTATTCCATACCCGAGGCCACTTCTCCGGTAGCATGAAGCTGCTGATGAGCCGAGGCTGAGGTTTCCTCAACGGCTGCCGCTGACTGTTGGGACAAGGCGGAAATATGGTGACTGAACTCGTTCATAGATTCACTGGACTGATGCATGCGCTCCAGGTCATTACCGACTTCAATAATCGTCTCCGCCATTACGTTAACGGATCTGTTAATTTCGGCCAGCGCTTCCCCGGTCTCCATGATTTGACGGCTACCTTCCTCAGTCTTACGGACTCCATTCTGCAAATGGTTAACTACGGCTTTAGAGTCATGCTGTATTCCTTGCGTAATTCCTGTGATCTCAGAAACGGTTCGCTGAACATCCTCCGAAAGCTTGCGCACCTCCATGGCAACCACTGCAAAGCCGCGACCGCTATCGCCTGCTCGAGCCGCCTCAATAGCCGCATTAATCGCCAGCAGATGGGTTTGTTCAGAGATCGATCGGATCGACCCAACCAGACGGAAAATCCCCTCATTCTTACGATTGAGCTCAGCTAAAGTCTCCATGGACTGAGATACAACCTCAGCAATTTGCCCCATCTGAGCCACAGAGCTTTCCATCAGGGCGCTTCCTCTATCTCCTTTTTGCAATACCTGCTGCGAATGTTGCGACAGCTCTGTACCTCTGCCTGAAGCAGCCTCGATCAAGTCATTTAGTTCCTCCAACGCCCTGGTAGCATCTACTGCGGCTTCTGCCTGACTGCTTGCGCCTTGGGCCAACTCCTCCATGGTGGAAGCGATCTGACTGCCTCCCTCCTTCGTTTCCAGAATAGATTGAACCAGTATCTCACTATGCTCCCCGATAATGTTGGATACCTCTCTGATCCGGTTAACGATATCATGCAGGGCTCTATTCATTCCGTTGACCGTTTTTGCCAATACCCCAATTTCATCAAGGTTAGGAATAAAGGTGTCCTCCACCGTCAAGTCTCCATCTGCAATTTTACGAAGATGTCCTGTAACTCTTAGCAGTGGATTAATCATCGTTCGACGGAAGTACATATTAATAAGCGCAATAATAATTAGAACAATAACAATAGCAATACCTATCATAATAAGCGAAGAACGGAAGATGCTTACCGATAGCTCTCCCTTTGCTTCAGCCTCTTTCTGACTGAGCTTCACAAAGTCCTCCAAATCTACCTTCATAGCATTAAAGGCAATGATCCCCTTATTGGAAACTTCCAACGCTAATTCCTTATCATCTGATGAACTCAGAGTAATAACATGATTATTAATGGTCATGTATTCATCCCATTTGCGGTTCATAGATTTGAACTGCTCCTGCTGCTTAGGCTCCCGAATGGATTGTTTATAACTATCTATTGCTTCGGAAACCTTGCGAATATACTCGTTCCGCTCCTCGTCCAGTTTCTTCTTACTTGCCTGGTCAGAACTCTGAATATGCTGCAAACTCAAAGCCATAATATGCTCCGTATAATAATTCACATCGTGAATATGTTCTAGTGCAGGCATTGTCTTTTTAATAATATCCGAGGTATTCTTCTGCATGCCATACGTTTGAAAAAGAGCATTTAAACCCATGACCAAAACAAGAAATGCCAGTATGCCGTAACTGGCAGCGATTTTGTAGCCAATACTTTTGTTATTGACGGTTATGGCTTCCTTAAACTTTTCTTTCGAGAATCCAGACATTGCATTTTTGAGTTTTGATCCTAGTTCCATCTGTGCTGCGCCTCCTAAGCCGATTAAAAACAAAGTCGTTTACATTATT
Source organism: Paenibacillus wynnii (assembly GCF_000757885.1). Lineage (NCBI taxonomy): Bacteria > Bacillati > Bacillota > Bacilli > Caryophanales > Paenibacillaceae > Paenibacillus > Paenibacillus wynnii. The sequence continues at coordinate 993,844 of NZ_JQCR01000002.1, forward strand.
TTCATTTCAGTTTCATAAAAGGGCATAAAAAAACGCCCCCTCCTATATTTCGGCAGGCAGCGTCCAGAACTTTAATCAAATCTCTAACGGCTTAATCTAAATCATAAATCGAGCCTACCTTCAGCCCATATAGCTCGTTGTATATCTTCTCGGCAAAAGCGTCCGTCATCCCGGCAATATAGTCAATTACCATATGCTCCCAGGTCCAGATCGGTTTAGCTTGGCGTTGGTCCTTCTCAAACCGCTGCAGCCAATCGGTCGGCAAAATAGATTTAGAGGTATCGGGATCCAGAAAGGCTTTCCACAGCCGCCGTAAAATCCATTCACTTCGTTTTTGCAGCCTTTGTACACGCAAATCCCGGATCATGGTCACCCAAGCAAAGCTCTTCAGGACACTCACTGTACGCAGCATATCGTCATCCTCTTTACCTTCCTTAATGAAGGTAACTTTTTTCCAATCCCCATCCGCAATCACACCCAGACTGGCGACAAAGGTACTGACCCAGTAAGCCTTTACCTCACGGCGGGTACGGGAGTAATCATTCTCACAGGTCGGCATTTTCTCCGTCCATACGCGCAGGAACGAAGTAAGTACCTCCTCCACTTTGGCTCGGATTCCATCCTCCTTCCAATTCTCCCAGAAGGCATCCTCAAGTGTGGTTATTTTCTCAACAATCAGCCGTTGAATATAGGGATCATGCATGAAGTGATCATGTACCTCAATTTTGCCCGCCTTGATGCCATCCTCCAAATCATGTGCCGAATACGCGATATCATCGCAAAGATCCATGAGCTGGGCTTCCAGCGTTTTTTTACCGTCAGGTATTTTCCATTCGCTGCGAATCTCCGAGATATAGTCCCATTCATGCAGGTACATGCCCTTTTTAAGCACCGTACCGGGAAAAGGATATTTGTTGATCCCCAGCAGCACCGCATCAGATAAGTTGAGCCCATCAATATTCTCGCGTTTCTCCAGAAACATAATCAAACGGTAGTTATGGGCGTTGCCTTCAAAATGCTCATACTTGCGCTTCATATTCTCATGAATAATCTGCCTTTGCTTAGGTTCCGCACCGGTTATTATCGCCGACTGGTTAGCCTTCTCTTCAATAAGATTATCCAGAATGCTGTCCAATACCTCTTCCCCTTTATGCCCAAAGGGAGGATGGCCGAAATCATGTGCAATGGCTGCACACTCTACGACCTCCGGATCTATGACCAGTCCAGGGTTCTTAGCCTGTCCTGTTTCCACCTCCGGATAAGAACGCAGCAGGCTTTTGGCCGCTTCACGGGCGATCTGCGCCACTTCCAGTGAATGGGTTAGGCGTGTACGGTAATAATCCCCCGTTCCTGCGCCGAACACCTGAGATTTACCCTGCAGCCGACGGAAGGTCGGCGAATGAATCAAACGTGAATAATCGCGCTCATAGGCGGCTCGTGAAGTTTCCAGGCGGGTAATCTCCGGATACTGTCGGTGTTCTCTTTTCTCAATCAATGTCATATCCGCCACCCCAATCTGTCCAAACATATTTTGTTATTCATTATAAGTCATTTTCGTAAAAAGTTTCACGTTAAAAACAAATTTTATGCAGACCGCCAATTACAGCTTATTGCACCCTTGAAGTAAATAGAGTAGTGTTTTCCATAAGTAAAGCTTTCTACGGATTCATCCGAAGGCGTCTTGCAGAATAGTTGTAGTTTGTACACTTAAAAGATCGCATTTGCCTCAAATCGCAGCTTTAATTGTACTTTTTGCAGTTATTTTCCTTGGAAAAGGCGAAAAGCGGGGGTTTCCTTGGGAATAGCTGTATAAACTACAACTAAACTCATATGGGTTGATAATCCCGGAAAATAAGTGTACAGAATACAGTTAAATCACGTTTTATTCCATTAAAATATAACCGTTATCCCTCAGGAGGAACGTAATGTCTCAGGATATATCCTATACGACCGAAGAAATCGCCCAACTGCTGAAGATATCCAAATTGAAAGTATATGACTTGATCAAAAAAGGGGAGCTGCCATCCTATCGGGTGGGCAAACAAATGCGTGTTGATGCCTCAGATCTGGAGACGTATAAGCAGCATTCACGAAGCAGCCAGTCTGCCAAGAATACTGCTACCGGAGTAACTTCTTCTGCAGTTCCCCCTTCAGTAGCGGAGCCTTCTCCTGTTCAGGACTTACCTGTGCTTTCGGCTTCGTCCCCGCTCAATAAGTCATCCGGACGCAGTATCGTAATCACCGGACAAGATATGTCCCTGGATATATTGGCGACCTATTTGGAGCGCAGCCTGCCGTCGGACCGCCCCCTTCGTTCCTACGCCGGTAGCTTGGACAGTCTGATTGCTATGTATCATGGAGAATCGGATATTGTCAGTACACATTTGCTGGATGGTGATACGGGTGAGTATAATCTACCTTACATCCGTAAGCTGTTAGTAGGCTTCCCCTATATTGTGATCCACATGCTTACACGGAGTGCCGGATTCTACGTGCAGAAAGGCAACCCCAAAGGAATTACATCATGGACTCATTTGCAGCAGGCAGAGCTCAGACTTATTAATCGTGAGCGGGGGTCCGGTGCCCGTGTTCTGCTTGATGAACAACTGCGGCTGCTCGGAATATCTCAAGCGACTCTGAGAGGCTATGAAACCGAAGAGAACAGTCATCTGGCGGTAGCCGGTAAGGTGGCCAGAGGCGAGGCCGACATTGGCATCGGGATTGAGAAAGCGGCCAAAATTGTGGATGGCGTTGATTTCATCCCGCTTATCCAAGAGAAATACGATCTGGTCATGCTAAAAAAACCGGAGAATATGCCGTGGATCCGCTCTGTTATTGAAATTCTGCGTTCATCCGCTTTCCGAAGCGAGCTAGGCTCCATCCACGGGTATGACTTAAGCGCATCAGGAAATGTTGTACATGAAACGTTAGTTTAGTTGATGTTTTCAACACCGAGTATTAATAGACCCTAATAAAACAGCGGTAGCCATGGACGTTAATAAAGTCCTGACTGCCGCTGTTTTTTAGAATTTCAAAAAAGAAAATGATTATATTTTTATATCATGATAGCATTCGAAATGTATTAGATCTGATACAGAGAGGATGAAGAAGATATGAATATTAAAGTCGAAATTCTCCCGAAATATCGCATCGCGTATGTGCGGCAAGTGGGGCCATATGGTCCTGGAAACATCACAGCCATGGAACAGTTGAAAAAATGGGCAAAGGAGAAGAATCTACTTGTTGAATCTGCAATCATACTCGGAATTCCGCAAGACAACCCGGAGTCTACACTTCCTGAAAACTGTCGATATGATGCTTGTATTGTCCTTTCAAACGATTATCAAATGGATAATTCCATTTGCGAAAGTGAAGTTTCTGATGGGAAGTATGTTACTTGCAAAGTCAAACATACAGCGGAAGATATTCAAAAAGCATGGGCTGAAATTTTCCCGTACTTACACAATAGTGGATATCAAATGGACAACAAACCAATTCTCGAAAGATACACCAGTGATCTGATTGACAACGATTATTGCGAGATATGTGTACCTGTAAAATCGTAAGGCAGGCAGCCCAAATAGGCTACCGAATGAAATCGGTAGCCTACCCTTTGAAATAGGTTAAGACGTAGTATGTTCCGCATCATACTCGCTGGAAAGCTCTTTCAGCGACTTAATTTCACCATGGGGATGTTGATCCTGCTTACGGGACTTCCACCCAGCTTCTTTTCTACGCTTCTGCTGACTCATCTCGGGCAAGCCTCCTCTGGAAATGCATCATGTACTACAGTATTAGAATGCTAAATATTACGGTTTTCATACGTTAGCGAAAATTTTGGAATTATTTGTTGTAAATCAGGACATAGTAAGCGTTAGTTTACTATGTCCTGATTTCATGGGGGGAGCTAAGATGTACGGCAATTACAACATAGCCGGCGATGATTTTGTCCATCAGATCACTACGGCGTTAGGCAATCCTCCTGATTTAACGATACAATACTTTCACCTCTCCTCCGATCTGATCGGATGCTGCATATTTATCAAAACCATCACCGATTTAGAAAAAATTGAGAATTATATCATTCGGCCTTTAATCGAGGCTCCCGCTCTGAAGACAGAACATCCGGAGCGTATTATTCAAGCCGTCAATTATGTCTTTTCTGCGATACCTGTCATAGTTATAAAAAAAACGGATTTTTCAAAATGCGTGCAATCAATCTTGGAAGGTCACGTTATTCTTTTCATACCCCCGAATAAAGAAGTATTACTCATCGACGTATCCAAATACTTATACCGAGAGATCGCCGAGTCAAAATCCGAACCTACTATACGCGGGCCCCACGATAGCTTTATCGAAAGTATAGAATCCAATATATCGTTAGTCCGCAAAAGATTAAAAACTCCACATCTGCGTATGGAAGAATGTACACTCGGGGATTCAACCCAAACCAAAGTCATCACTGCGTATTTGCAGGACGTTGCTTCACCTGAGGTGGTGAACGAATTCCGCAATCGTATAGGCTCCATAAAGACAGATAGTATTCTGGAAAGCGCCTATATTGAGGAATGGATTCAGGACAAAACATTCACCCCTTTTCCAACGCTGTATAACACCGACAGGCCCGATGTAGTGACAGCACATCTGCTAGAAGGTAGGGTTGTCGTATTTATTGATGGTGCACCGAATGTATTGATTGGTCCCTGTACCTTCTTTCAATTTTTCATTGCGGCAGAGGACTATTATCAAAGAGCCGATGTTGCCTCGGTCCTACGCTGGCTCCGTTTTTTCTCTTTCCTATTATCGATACTCCTTCCTTCCACTTTTGTAGGTATTGTGAGTTATCATCAGGAATTACTCCCCACTCCGTTGTTGATAAGCTTCTCCGCACAGCGTGAAGGCGTTCCTTTCCCTGCCATCGTGGAAGCTTTAGTAATGATGGTCACGTTAGAAATTTTACGCGAAGCGGGACTTCGAATGCCTCGGATCGCAGGACAGGCGATTTCTTTTGTCGGAGCAATTGTATTGGGAGAAGCAGCGGTACAAGCCGGTCTTGTTTCTGGATCTATGGTGATTGTTGTAGCCGTTACGGCAATTTCGAATTTCGTTACTCCAGCTTACAGCCTCGGAATTTCGCAAAGGTTGATTCAATTTGCCCTGTTATTTTTAGCGGGATTTATGGGCTTATATGGTGTTTTATGCGGAGTATTATTTATGTTGACACATCTTGTGACCCTGAAATCGTTTGGTGTACCCTACTTTGCCCCGATTGCCCCCACCATCCTAGCAGATTGGAAAGATACGATTATTCGGGTTCCAAGGCCTTCCATGAAAACTTTACCGAAGACTATGAAGCCTAGACGAAAGGACAGGTAAACCTATGCGCTCATACAAGCTCAGTATTAAATCATTGAAAATCATAGTTTCCGCCTTGTTCTGCAGTATGTTGACAGGCTGTTGGGATCAAGTTGAAATCAATCAATTAGCGATTGTCAACATAGCAGGTATCGATAAAAACCCGAAAAGCGGTCAATATGAGGTGTTTTACCAAGTAATTAATCCTTCGGGAATATCCGGACAAGTAGGGGCTGCTCCGGTCAAATCACCTGTATATGTTTATAAAGTAGAGGGAAAGCATTTGGGAATAGCGGCCAATCAAACCTACCTTTCTATCCCAAGACAATTGTTTCCTGATCATTACCAAGTCCTCATCGTTTCGAAAAAATTGGCTATGGACGGGATGCGTGAATATCTAAATTATATTGAACAACAACCGAACCGTCGTGCCACGGTACATATGGTGATTACGGAATCCCCAATATCTGATATTATGAATACCTTTATTCCACTAGAAAGGTTGCCCGGTCGTTCCATACAATCTTTAATCGATAACGGTTCGAAACAAACGGGAAAAATCCCCCCTTCATCAAGAGTGAAAGATGTACTGAAACCTATGGAAAGCAGCCAGCTCATGACACTTCCCATCATACGATTAAGAACAGAGAACCCGGAATCATCCTCCATTCGGTTCGAACATATCAACGCAGATAAAGGAAACATTAAATTTGAAGGAGCCGCTATAATCAAACATGGTCGAATGATTGGAGAAATCAGCTTAGCGCAGCAAGTCTGGTACAACCTTCTCAATGATCATCTTCAAAATTTATTTCAAGCTATAGAATTTCCGGATAAACAAGTGGTCGAAATTCAAGCCGATGGCAATCCCAAGTTCTCTAAGAAATTACTATTCGCTTCGGATAAGCCAAGTTTGAAAGTTGATATTTTGTTTAAGCTTAAGATCGCCTCCAATACTCTGGAGGATATGCTTACAGAGGATAAAGTCAAAGAGATTGAACATCGATTTAATGAACAAGTTCACGAACAAGCAACAACGTTTTTGCAATTTGCCAAACAGAAGGATTGGGACGTACTTAGCATAGAAGAGCAAGTGAAGAAAAAAAGGGGAACCTTATGGAATGAAGCTCAGGAAGATCCTGAATTTTGGAAAAAGGTTAACGTATCCTTAACCATTCATTCACAGGTGACAACAACGGGAACTTCTATTCATCCATATAAAGGGGACTGACTATGGAACAAGTTCACATTTCCAGACGGCAGCTTTTTATGCTAACGTTTCTGTTTATTGTAGGATCCGCTTTTATTCTTCTCCCAGGACCGTTTATAGCCGCTGCCAAACAGGACGCCTGGTTGATTCCTTTATGGGGTGCGGTATGGGGGATTCTCATAGCAAGCCTATGGTTATATTTAATGAGACTACATCCGGGGTTAAGTATCATTCAAATATGCCGTAGTGTGGCAGGCAAAACAGTGGGAAGTGTATTAGCCCTACTGTTCATTTGGTTCTTCCTCTATACCTCGGTCTGGATTACGCGAAACATCAGTTATGTTCAACTTACTCTTATGCCGCGAACACCCCTTTCGGTCTTTCATATCATGTTTCTCTTGATTGCTTATCATGCTGTCATCAAAGGATTTGAAGGGATTGCGAGAATGGGCGAACTCATCATGCCGTTATTTTTGCTCTTCGTTATGTTCGTTGTACTGCCCTTGCTAAAAGAATGGGATTGGGAGCAATTTCAACCGGTGATGCAGCTTGATGTTTGGAGTACCATAAAGAAAACAAACACCTTTTTCTCCTTTCCGTTTCTCGAGGCCGTCTGTTTTACCATGATTATTCCATTTGTCAAAAAGAAAGCCAGCTTACCGTTTCTTGCAGGAATCGGATTAGGAGGGGTGTTTCTTAGCATTCTGATTTTTTTCATTATAGGGATTATGGGGATATCCCGACCCTCCCATTTGCTTTTCCCAATCTATACTTTGGCAACTGAAGTGGAAATTGCCCGTTTCATTGAACATATTGAAGTCGTTCTATTTGTTGTGTACCTCGGTGCACTGTATATTCAGCTGAGTATTCTCTATTACTGTACCGTAGCCGGATTGTGCCAGCTCTTGAAAATTAACAATCGCGCTGTAGTGGGATTTCCGTTCATCCTGATTATATCTGGCTTAGCTCTTACATATACGGACAATATCGTTATAGATATCGAATGGACGGACAAATATTCATTCGTTCATAGTTCTTTATACGGTGTCTTTCTTCCTATTCTGTTGATTTTGCTTACCTGGCTGAAAGCCTACAGACGTAAGGTTAGAGGGGGATCCAAATAGTGGGGGCATTTATCACCCTGTTCGTTATTGCCATGTGCATCGCTTATCCGCTGCTCATTAAGAAAAGCAGCATGAAGGAAATCGTTTTATTCTATCTCCTCTCGCTGGCAGGAGCGACGATCTGGATAAGTATTTTTATTAGACACCCTATCAACCCACTTACCTTTATTGGATGGGTCATAGATTGGTTTGTGATGAACTAAAGGAACGACAGCCGTTCACCCATTTGGCGGATGTGGTTGACATCGGCCCACAGGATAAAATAATTGTAGAACGTCTCCCCGATTTGGACTGGGCGGGGGTATCTCACGATGAGAGCGGCCTGTTTGTTCATCTCCACGGGTTGGTCGGCCGACGGAAAAATGAAGCAAGCCTCTCGGTTTTGTATGGTCCTCATGACAATCCGAGGAGAAGAGCCGTAAGGCATCAATGGATGAAAAGCTTCGGAGTTGCATACATCGGAAATCCGGTCGCCCGCTGAAATCGCAGATACCTGAAAAAAACCATCAGGCCCTTCGTACCTCTCTTCGCTGACTCCGCGCCAGTTTGCTGGATAAGGAAAGGATACCCGGTACACAAAGCTTGTGTACCTGTTTTCCCGAACCCTTCTGAAGCGAGGCGACCACTGCAGGGCGGTAATCCGGTAGCCACTGAGGACGTTTATCGGCCTCTGCCCCCTGATATCGACAATCCAGAGCTGACTTGCGCTTTCTACACCTTTGCATCCTGATAAATACGCAATTTGGCCACCGTCCGGCGACCAACTGACGGGAGTGGCAAAACAGTCGGAGGTCCCAGGCGTCCTTTGATTCTTACCGGTACGACTGTCGATTTGGATAAGAGAATAATAATTCGGCTCCTCATAGGCTGTCGCGCTGTAGGCGATGCTACGGGAGTCTGGGGACCATGCCGGGAAATAGTTCTTGGCGAGAGGTCCGCCTTCCAGTGTATAAATGGTGCCTGTGGCGAGATCCAGCGTCGAAATGATGGAGATACTTGCACCGGGAAACGTATAAAGAGCAAACGTTCCATCCGGAGAAATTCGAACGTTATGGAGCGGTCCGTCCGTATTTTGCGTGATTTGTCTCCGGTCTGTGCCATCGGCCCGGATGCGGAAGAGCTGGGTGATACCGGTGGAGTCCGGAGCCGAGAACAGAAGCTCTGCACCCGAAGGGAACCACTGGACATCGCGGGCACCAGGCTGCGGGATGGCATAGCTGATATGTGAGAAAGTATCATAGATGATGATTTGCCCGTTTTTGACATACGCGAGAGTTCTACTGTCCCGGGACCAGTCCAGCAGCGTGTAGGGTTCGATTTGGTCGATCCGGGCAACGGCGAGCGTAACGGTATCCAGCAGGTGTACCACGTTGCCAATGCCGATGAATGCGATTCTCCTGCTATCCGGAGACCAATAAGGAACGGAAAACTCCGCACCTAGCCCCTGTGTAAGTTGAAAATTAAACCCGTCCTGCGGTCGGTACAGCCATATGTCGAACACTCCGCCACGGTCCGACGTGTAGGCGATCCATCCTTGAACCAAATCATGAGGAACAGCTTGCACGGCCAACATCCTCTCCTGAATAATCTTATACTTCAGATGTATTCAGTGGGGGGCGGTTAGGCGACAGTCCCGGACGCACAAAAAATAAGAGCCGACCGTAAACACGGACAGCTCGTTATATATATTGGATTCTTTACTACTTAAGAATTCCGATTGACGAACATTAGCATTACCGCAGAAATGGCAATGATTGAGCACACCAACATCCAAGCAAGGACCATGTTGCCTCCGTCTACGGCTACATATATCGCTGTTGGCACTGTCTGCGTGCGGCCCGGTATGTTGCCGGCCACCATGATCGTAGCCCCAAATTCTCCAAGTCCGCGTGCAAATCCCAGAACATAGCCGGCAGCAAGTGAACGACTCGCCAGCGGGAGAGACACATAACGCAGTACTTGGAACTCACTGGCCCCTTGAGCCCGGGCTGCATCCTCCAGATTACGCTCTACACTTTCAAAACCTGACTTAACCGTACGATAGACTAAGGGAAAAGCTACTATAACAGAAGCAATAACTGCAGCTACCCACGTAAAAATAATGGTCTGTTCCGTTAATTGTTCATACAGCCTTCCTATCCAGCTTCGCCGACCCAATAGAACCAGTAGTACAAAACCGACCACAGTAGGCGGTAGAACAAGTGGAAGCAGCAGTACCGTTTCCACCAGGCTTTTGCCGCGGAATCTGCGATTTGCCATCGCCTTAGCGGCAGCGACAGCTAGAATGAAGACGATAATACTGGTAATCACTGATATTTTTATCGAAAGCCATACTGGGGTTAAAAATTCAGTCCAATTCACGTCCATATCCATTCAACCCGCTTATCTTCATTTTATTAGGGAAGTAAAAACCCGTAACTCGTAAAAATATCGTCCGCTTCCTTGGATTGAAGGAAATTGTAAAAGTCCTTAGCTTCGCTCTTATGTTCGGAATCCTTCACAATGCCCGCAGGATAATGGATTGCTTGATGGACAAGATCACCCACTGTAAGAGCTATTCTCATCTTTTTGGAAGTTAGAGCATCTGTCTTGTAGATGAAGCCTGCATCCGCATTACCAGTCTCCACGTAAGTTAGCACCTGACGAACATCCTTCGCAAATACCAATTTGCTTTGCAGCGTATCCCAAACTTTCTTGGCTGTCAGCGACTGCTGTGCATATTGCCCAGCGGGAACGGATTCCGGCTGCCCAACAGCCACTTTTTTGAAAGCTTTATCTGTAAGTTGTGTAATCGACGTTAGCTTTACCTTTGAATCGTAAGGAACAACAATAACCAATTGGTTTTTTAGCAGCACTTTATGATCGGTAATCAAGTCGCTGTCAACCAGAGCGTTCATTTGTTTTTCTCCTGCTGAGAAGAAAATATCCGCCGGCGCACCTTGCTCGATCTGCTTTTGCAGTGTACCGGATGCTCCGTAATTAAAAACAAGGTCGATGTCGGGATGCTGCTTCTCAAACTGCACAGCAATTTTGTCCAGACTGTCTTGCAGGCTTGCTGCCGCAGACACTATAATCTCCGTTTTCTTGGATGCCGCCTCTACGTTACCGTTAGATGATGTTGACGACAAGCCTACAGCTAGAACCACAAATAGAACAATTGTAAGTATTCCTAGTAGGTATCTCTTTAACATATCCATTCCTCCCGAGGATGCTGCTTTCTTTATTTAGGAGTCATTCTAGCATAGAAAAATGGATTATTCTATATGTTTTGTTATGTTTGATTATAATTAGACATAATGAAGCATAACAAGCTCCAAAATACCTGAATAAAAAAACAGCCTCTCAAGCGGTTTCCCGCCTGAAAGGCTGCTGCATACTTTAGTTCTTCATTCGTGGATCCAGGATATCACGTAGACCGTCACCCATAAGGTTGAAGCCCAGCACCGTCAACATAATGGACAGGCCGGGAAACAGTACGGTCCAAGGGGCCTTTGAGATAAACTGTCGGGAATCTGACAGCATTTTACCCCATTCCGGATCAGGGGGCTGTGCACCAAGCCCAAGGAAACCAAGGGCGGCTGCCTCGATAATTGCAGTCGCGATTCCTAACGTCCCCTGCACGATAATAGGTGTTATACTGTTCGGCAGGATGTGGCTGATCAGAATGCGGCTATTCTTCATTCCAATCGCTCGGGCTGCGGTAACATATTCCTCGGACTTCAAGCTAAGCACTTTAGACCGCACAAGACGGCCATATGTAGGGACGTTCACAATCGCAATGGCATAAAGTGCATTTTGCAAGGAAGGACCCAAGATCGCTACGATAGCAATAGCTAGCAGAATGCTTGGGAAAGCCAGCAAGATATCGAACATGCGAGAGATCAGCATATCGATCCACTTCCCGTAAAATCCGGCCAATACACCAAGAAAGGTACCTACAACGATCGAGCCGATTACAGAGAAGAAACCGACCCATAATGAGATTCGCGCTCCGTAGATCACGCGCGTGAAGAGGTCCCGTCCAAGATCGTCCGTGCCGAACCAATGGGCCGACGACGGTGCCTTCAATCGGTTGACCAGTTCCTGTTCTTTAAAACCATAAGGCGCGATAAATGGCGCCAACAATGCAATCAGTACAAAAAATACAATGATGCCAAGCCCTACCATTGCCGTCTTATTCTTACGGAATGCCTTCCACGCATCACGCCAAGGACCGGATACCTTTTCCTCAGGAACGTTCGGGGGAGTTGCATTCACGGTTGTTGCTGCCTGTGTCATAGGTTCACCCCTCACTTGTAGTTGATACGCGGATCTATAGCGGCATACATAAGATCCACAAGTAAATTGATAAATACAAAAATAAAGGCAATAATCAGAATACCCGTCTGGATCACAGGGTAATCACGCGAGCTGATTGCTTCAAATATATACCGTCCCACGCCAGGCCAGGCAAATATCGTCTCTGTCAGTACGGCTCCGCCGAGCAGTGCGCCCGTCTGCAAACCGATAACTGTCAGCACGGGGATAAGCGCATTCTTCAAAGCATGCTTATACACAACTAGAAATTGCGATAATCCCTTTGCCTTCGCCGTACGGATGTAATCTGAATTCATAACCTCCAGCATGCTGGAGCGGGTCATCCGGGCGATAATCGCCATTGGAATGGTCCCGAGAGCTATACTTGGCAATATAAGATGCTTAGTAACGGTCCAGAGCTGACTCCAGTTTCCCGCCAAAATGGTATCAATCACATATAGATTGGTAATGCTCTCCACCGGATTTCGCTGATCCATCCTCCCTATCGAGGGAAGCCAATCCAGCTTTAGTGAAAAAATCAACTGTTCCATAAGCCCCAGCCAGAATATCGGCATTGAAACCCCAATTAGAGCAATAACCATTGCCGTATAATCAAACCATGAATTTTGGCGCCAGGCGCTTAGAATCCCTGCATTTACACCTACAATGGTAGCAAACAACATACTCGCAGCCGTTAGCTCCAGAGTTGCCGCCAAATAAGGCAGAATTTCTTTGACAATCGGTGTTTTGGTTCGGATCGAAGTGCCTAGATCACCCTGTAATAAATCACCCATATAGTTGAAATACTGATTCAACCAAGGCTCGTCCAGACCCAATTGCTCGCGCAGCGCTTGCTTGGATTGCTCCGTCGCCTTTTGCCCAAGAATCGTTTCTGCCGGATCTCCGGGAATGGCATGGATGATGGAAAACACGATAATCGTCATCCCGATCAGAACAGGGATCAGTACCATGACACGTTTTAATAAGTAGGAGTTCAAGTTGGCTCACCTTCCAAAGGTGTATTTGAAAAATAACTTACCGCCGCGGTTCGCGGCGGCAAGCTTGTTCCTTCTATTAACTATTCGAAGTATATTTCACTGTAATACTCTGTACCTGTTGGTCCTGGAACGAATCCTTTGAGGTTCGCTTTACCGGCCAAAAGCGGTGTTGTGTGTACAAGTGGAATCCAAGGCGCATCAGCTTTGATGATTTCTTGAGCTTTCTTATACAGGTCTGACCGTTTAGTTTGATCTGTTTCCTTCTGAGCGTTCACAAGAATCGTGTGCAGCTCTTCATTAGCATAGAATGCACGGTTGTTACCAGGAATAGCATCCTTATCAAGCAAGGTATAAATGAAGTTATCCGGGTCGCCATTATCGCCGGTCCAGCCTAGCATGAAGATATCATCTTTTTCGCCGGCTTTCGTGTCATCCAGATAAGTAGCCCACTCTGGAGATTCGATAACTGTTTTCACACCGATTTTTTCCCAATCTGCTTGAATTGCTTCGGCAACCTTCTTGCCATCAGGCATGTAAGGACGAGATACAGGCATTGCATACAAGGTTACAGTGTCAGGCAAACCATCAGGGTAACCAGCTTCAGCCAACAGCGCCTTAGCTTTGTCCAGATCATATTCATAATCCTGCACACTGTCGTTATAGCCCCATAGGGATGGCGGCATTGGGTTGACAGCTGCTGTTGCTTGACCCGCAAAGAAGGCATCAATGATAGCTTGTTTGTTTACTGCATGGTTCAGCGCTTGTCTTACCTTCACATTATCAAAAGGCTTTTTCTTAAAGTTGAAGCCCAAGTAAGCTACGTTGAACGGTGGACGTTCAATCTTTTGCAGTTCAGTGTTGCCTTCAAGCGTAGACAAATCATCCGGGCTCAAATCTTCCATCAGATCGATTTCACCGCTTTGCAATGCATTAAAGCGTGCAGAGTTATCAGGAATGGAACGCACGATAACTTTGTTAAGCTTCGGCAGTCCCTCTTTCCAGTAGTTAGGGTTCTTATCCAATGTGATGGAATCGTTATGTTTCCATTCTTTGAAGACAAAAGGACCAGTTCCTACCGGCTCATTCTTGAAGTTTTCTTTCTTTTCTTGAATGGCTGTCGGGCTTGCAATACCGAAAGAGGTCATTGCAATATTTTGTAAGAATGGTGATTGTGGCTGATTCAATGTAAATTGAACAGTAGTTGGATCAACAGCTTTCACTTCTTTAATTGCGCGACTTCCCTCAGGACCGAACATGGAATCGTAATAATCGAAGGAATCGCCTTCGAATTTGAATGCACTAGCCGGGTCACTCCAACGGGTAAAGTTAAAGACTACCGCCTCAGCGTTAAAGTCCGTACCATCATGGAACTTCACTCCAGGATGAAGTTTGAACGTGTAAATTAATCCATCAGCAGATACTTCCCAGCTATCAGCCAGAGAAGCTTGCACTTCAGAAGTGCCTGGTTTGTATTCCAGCAAGGAGTCGAACACCTGATGAGCGATCTTCAAGGATTCCCCATCGGTTACGATAGCAGGATCCAGTGAAGCAGAATCTCCGCCACGTCCTAATATCAGAGTATCTTGTGCTGTTGCTGCAGCATCCGGTGAGCTTTCCGGTGCTTTAGTAGCCGCTGCATTTCCCCCTGTGTTTCCTTCTGTACTTGCGTTATTGTTTCCTCCGCAACCGCTCAGCGCAAATGACGCGCTTAACGTTAGTACCAATGCAAGTCTACTCCACTTCATCATCTAGAAAACTCCCTTCTCCTAATAGAAAGTAATGACACGTTTATATGTGGCTGTATGAACAGCTATAAACCAATGTTGGAATTCTGCTTTTTTAAGCAAGCTGCGTTATTATCGATTCCTTGTCATATAAATGGCAAGCTGTCAGATGTCCTGATTCTGTCTCTAACAACGGCGGCCTAACATTACGGCATACATCCATTACCTTTGGACAACGAGTGTTAAATGCGCAGCCGATCGGTGCGTTCGCAGGACTTGGTACCTCACCCTGTAGAATAATGCGTTCCTTGCGAATATCCGGGTTAGGCTCAGGCACGGCTGATAATAAAGCCTGTGTATAGGGATGCATGGGCTGAGCATACAGCTTGTTCTTGTCCGTAATTTCAACGATTCTGCCCAGATACATAACAGCTACCCGGTCGCAAATATGCTTCACAACACTGAGATCATGTGCAATAAATATGTAGGTCAATCCAAATTCACGCTGTAAATCCTGCATCAGATTAATAACCTGAGACTGGATGGATACATCCAGAGCGGATACAGGTTCATCGGCAACGATGAGCTTAGGCTGGAGAGCCAGTGCTCGGGCAATCCCGATCCGCTGCCGTTGTCCACCCGAGAACTGATGTGGATATCGATGCAGATGTGCTTTCGCTAGACCCACTACATCGGCCAGCCTTTCTACAGCAGCCCGACGTTCCTTTGCATTACCTACACCGTGTACAATCATCGGCTCTTCCAAAATCCGCTGAACCGTGTTACGTGGATCAAGCGAAGAGTAAGGATCCTGGAACACAATCTGCATTTCCCGGCGCCGTTTACGCATTTCTTCCATGGACAGCTTGGTGATATCCTGTCCCTCGAACCATATTTCTCCTGCTGTAGGCTCAATCAATCGAAGGAGAGAACGGCCTGTCGTTGATTTTCCGCAACCACTTTCACCTACTAAACCAAAGGTCTCCCCTTTGTTTACCGAGAACGAAATATCATCTACGGCTTTAACGAATCCCTGAGCCTTATTGAAGAAACCTTTGTTGATCGGATAATATTTTTTGAGGTTCTTAACCTCTAGAAGACTCTCACTCATACTGCATCCTCCTGTTGACTTTCATGCAGCCAGCATCTGCAGCTGTGGCTTTCTTCCTGCAGGGTAAGCTGCGGAATCGACTGCTGGCAAATATCCATAACATTCGGACATCTCGGCGCAAATCGGCAGCCTTTCAGATCATTGCTGAGTATAGGTACATTCCCGGGAATGGAATACAGCCGCTCGCGAGTCTCATCCATTCGAGGAACGGATTCGATAAGACCTCTTGTATAAGGATGCAAAGGATTATGGAAAATATCATGGACACTGCCTTCTTCTACGACTTTTCCAGCGTACATAACCGCCACACGATGGCACATTTCCGCAACTACACCCAAATCGTGAGTAATCAACATAACCGCCGTACCCTGTTCTTCATTAAGCCGGCGAATCAAATCCAGAATCTGCGCTTGAATCGTTACGTCCAGTGCCGTAGTCGGTTCGTCCGCAATTAACAGCTCAGGACTACAGGAAATCGACATGGCAATCATTACACGCTGACGCATCCCACCTGACAATTGGTGAGGGTATTCGTCAATAATAGCTTCCGGACGCGGTATCCCAACCTTACGAAGCATCTCGACAGCATGCTCTCTTGCCTGTTTTTTGGAGAGGCTGCGGTGTAACCGCACTGTTTCTATGATTTGTTGACCCACCGTAAATAACGGGTTAAGAGAAGTCATGGGCTCTTGAAAAATCATTGATACTGCATCTCCGCGAATCTTGCGCATTTCCTTTTCTTTCAGCGGGACAATGTCCCTGCCTTTAAAATAAATATGCCCACTTACGATTTTACCGGGGGGATTCGGAACAAGCTTCAGGATCGATAAGGACGTAACGCTCTTCCCGCAGCCTGATTCTCCAACGATCCCCAGCACCTCGCCGGGATTCACATAAAGATCAACCCCATCAACGGCAGGAACTTCACCGCGGTCGGTAAAGAAATGGGTGTGCAAATTCTCTATTTTCAGAATTGGCTGTATCAAGGTAATACCTCTCTTCTGATGAAAATCTTCTATTAAAAATCTTCTTTTTTAAAATTGAACTAAGGTCAAATTCCGAGAAATAAAAAATCTCTGTATCAGAGAGATCCGTTAATCTAACATCGCATGAAAGAAATAACGCTTTAAACCAACACAGACGTTATTTTTTATTACATTACTATATAATCCCGTGTCCGACAAGGGAAATTTTTCAAATATACGATTCAATATAATCATTAGGCACAGGCCCCGTAAAAAAGGAAAAGACTGCGCTATTTATACAGCGACAGCCATTTCTCTAATTGATAACGCATAACTTCACGGTAATATTGAGGCTCTATAATTTCGGCTTCTTCTTCAAGACAAGTGATCCAGCGGATAAAGTGAATATCCTGTTCAATATCAACCACAAAATGAAGACACCGGCTCTGATGATCTACTTTTATGGGTTGAAACGTCGGTTCCTCATTCATTACTCTCAGCAACCTATGCTCATTGAATTTCACTTTAAATTCTACCTGAAGGCTGTCTTGATCCAAGGACCATTTCTGCTTCAGGAAAGTTTGCAAATTAAAATGCTCTTTGGTGAATGCCCTGGATTTAGTCTTTACATTGGATAGTCCGCCTATATGAAAGGTTCGGATACGTCCGAACCGATGACAATAACCTATAAGATGAAAACGATTCTCAAGAGGTACTAAACAGTAGGGATCGATTAATGTCCCGTACTCCTCAAAAGCATTTTCGCTATAATCTGCTTGAATGCTCTTCTGTTTCAACACAGATGCCAGAATCTGAGTCAGAAAAATGGATTGCTCCTGTTGATAGCTGTTTTTTTCCATCCAATTTAAACCCGGTTCTTTTTTAGTACTCTCCATTTTCTCTTCCTTGTCCGCCTTTAGCTTGTACCCGGCTGCCATAACTTTTTCATAAGCGCCTTCAAAGCCATCCGGCATAAGAGGTTTTATATCTTCTATTCTAGTTCTAATTTCTAAAAAAGCTGCGGCTTCTTCTTCAGACCAATCTAAGGGATACAGTGCAAAATTACCGATAAAGGTGTATCCTTTACCATGCCCCAAATGGGTAATAGGGATATGCATAGCACTGAGAGCATCCATATCCCTATAAATTGTTCTCTCACTCGTGCTGCACCGTTCGGCTAACTCACGAGCCAGAATACCTGGCTTAGCTTGAACAAGCGTTATTATCCGCATTAGCCGAATTAATCTGTCTGTCATTTTCAGTTCCCCTTGATAGTTAGTAAAATAGGCTCAGAATATTAGTGTTAATAGTTATATGTATCTATAACAGGAATATATTCTATGATATAAAAAATCTATATAATAGAACTATTTTACTATATTTCCACAATTTTATGTCAGGTTTTTCGGCAATAATTTCGTCATTGGGAATAGGGACAAAGTCTATATATATTTGAATTTTTACATATTTATCTACTTTTATATACACTCTGTTCGTATATCTTGATCCTCTGCTAATTGGTTGGGCAGCGGTGTTAGTTCAGATCTTCTATACAGGCTCTCAGCTTCTCTTGTCAGCAGCCTATCTCCGGTTCTGACTGCTAAGAGAAGCAACTTGTCCGCATGTCGACGAACCAATTCCCTGGCCTCCCCTTGCTTTTCCTTGCTACGGAGCAGATCTGCTTCTTCAAGCACCTCCTCCGTTCGAAGTAGTTCAAGGTGCTTTTCGACATGAAAGCTACAAGACTCCTGCAACACGCTGGTATGATGACTATATTCAAGACTTAATTTTTGCATAGGAAGTTCGCAGATCCTTTCTCCATAGGGCTGTTTAAATTGCCAGTGCAGCCAGACTACATCATGTTTACCTGCATGCGCCGGTTTTAATGCAAATTCCAATGCGATATATTTACGTTGTCCAGTCTGTATTTTACCAAGAGGCAACAGCACCGAGCGATCATCACCACCGTCTAATGCCCGACTACCATACATTCTGGTTAAGACGATGTGCGGTTCCAACCATAATCGCAGTTCTATCTCACGTGCTGCTGTTTTATGATTTTTTTTACTACCCAGTTCTGCTGACGGAGCGCCGCGCCATTCTACAAGCAAAACAATATTCTGCGCTCCACCGGCAAAAATATGATTCTTGCTCCATGTAAAGTCTGGTTGAATACTTGCTTGCATATTTCCACCTCTTTCTTTTTTTGTCTTTTATTAATGTACCAATAATGGTGGACAACTCCTTGTCATGGAACGTACGTTCGCTTTGATAATATGGAAGGAGCGCACACAAACAAGCCTGTTTATGTAACAGAAAAAACATATGTAATTATACGGAGGACATTATAACTATACTCAATAAAACATCTGAAATATAATTCGTCTACCATACAACAAAAAAGAGTTGCCAAGTGGCAACTCTAGGTGTAAACCGCACTAGATTTTCTATTGTCCAATAACTGCGAAACTTCTTTATATCCACTTTTTGACATTGTGCACTGACTTGAATTCTCCGTCCTGTTCCTCTCAAAATAAGCTATTTTCAAGAACTCGTTCATTTCAACAATATTATCGATATGAACCGAATTATTCCGGTCAGCAACAAAAAATCTGTAACCCGTGTTATTTAGAACCTCTGTCCAATACTTCAGTGATCCTACCGTGTAGAATATGTTGTTATCTATGGTATGAATAAAGATTTTGCCTGATCGGCTATCGAATTCTAAAAAGGCTATATCATCAATATTCAGTTGTACTATACCTGACAGTCCATTCTGATCTTTAGTTACACTTAGGCATTTCATATGTGTCATCTCCATCGCTGTTTAAACAGTTCTACCGGTGCTTTATTTTAATTATTTGCCCATTTCCTTCCAGATCGCATAATAGAGCAAGAAAACTACTGTAGATACAAAGAAAATGATATCAATAAAAATTTGGTTATAGTACAAAATAACAGAAATGAACACTAAGAATACAGAGATTAAAACAATGACAAGAATATCCTCGAACCTAAAGCGCAATCTTTCAAAATCAAACTTAAATCCCCAACCTATTTTAAATATAAACCATGCTAACAATGATGTGATAAGCCCGCTGGCAAACTGTAGAAGATACCCGTTCGAAGTTGTGGACATAGCTCCCGCTATAGACCCGAATAATAGGATCGCCAAGCCTGTTTGCATGATGCCAAATATGGCATAACCCAGGATGGTGCTTATCATCGACCATACCAACGGAATTTTCACTATCACTGCGAATAAAAAAATGAAGATTAAAATGCCGATTATAGGAACGAGATAAGCAAGTGAGAACTCATTTCTGAGTACATAGCTTTGTAAATTGACTAAGAGAACAATAAATAAAGCTTCCCATATATAATCCCTAGCCTTAAGTCTGAATAACGACATAATTAAGTAATACACCGAAATCGTTTCGATTGTTGAAAAAAACATGAACCCCAATGATTCCAAAAACACAATAAATCCTCCTCAAAACTTCTTTGTCGAAAATTGATTTCGCGAATGCTGCATAAAGAATCCCAGCGCCCATTTTGCACATAGCAGAGAGAACAAGAAGAAGAGTACTGCCCATACAAGTGCAGGCAACGGGGTGAGCTGAGCAAGATTACTGGCATCTCCTGCGCGAGTTGGTGAATATAAGGACATCGTTACCAGAAATAGTGGTCCGAGTACCGATTCTTCCAAAGTTAGAAAGGCCAACAACAGGTAATAGAGCTTCTGAACCTTCTTGCCCGCTAGAATTATCAAAATATTTAAGATCATAAATCCGCTTAACCAAAGCATGCCAAAACCGCCCCGTACATAGAGCAGGAGCATAACAAGTGCAACCCCGGTGGTGAGTATGAGCCCCCATTTCTCACGTCCCCGGGCGTATAGATAGAATAATAAGAGCGCGAACAACGAAGCCAGAGTGTAACCCGCCAATGAAACCACTACGGCCCTTCCGCCCGCTTGAATGGCTGAATAGGTTACTCCGCTATGATTCGCATACAATTCAATCCTCAGTACCGAGCCGGATAAAAGCAGTGTAATCATAGCATGACCAAACTCATGGATCATCGTGTCCAGATTACGAAACAGTGAAGAAAAGGGAATCAAGCGGGTTAATAAGGCAGATCCTGCCAGAAAAAGTATAGTTTTAAGCCAGTTATTCATGGAGTTCCATCTCCCTTCCGTCCAAAGTATACGATATGCCGCCTTTCTTCTCAATGAATTCCTGCTGCCTCAAGTTCCACATCAGCTGTCGAAGCCTGTCATGCTATGCTAAAATAGATGATAGAAACTAGATTAGCATATACTAGGTGGTGAGCTTAATGAAACCCTATTATTATCATACAATTACCCGAATGTTGGTTTCCGTTTTCCTTCTGTTAGGTTTGTCGTCAACTCTTCCGACACCTGCTGCAGAAGCGAATTATTTCGATGATTTATATAACGGCCTTCAGCAATTCTCAGAGCTGCCGAATGAGGTTAATCAATTACAGGAGAGCTACCAGCAGACGGTAGAGGAACTGGAGAAGACAAAAGGTGAGCTTGGAGAAACTAAAGACCAATTAGGACAGACAATAAAAGACATGGAAAGCTACCGTTCAGAGAACACTGCTCTAATGGAGCAAAACCTCCAGTTGACAAAGGCAGTAGACCAACTAAGGGACGAACGTGCCGCACGAGAGAGTTACCTGCATAAAATTAAAATCACAATCTACACCGGACTTGGCCTTTTAGTTGGCTACTTCCTCCTAACTCGTCTAATTCGCTTCGGCATGCGCCGCCGTTCCAGAAAAGGGGATCGACTTCGTTAACTAACTTCATAGACAGCCACACACATCGCCAAAGGACGAGGGGGTATAACAAGTGAATGTCGATATCCAGGATGAAGGCGACAGCGGCAGTGGACAGGCTGTGGCCTTTACCATTGCGGAGTACGAAGAAGTGCATGTACTCCACCCGCAGCAGATTATTGCCTATCAAGGTCCCTCCTCAGGACGGGCTGACAGGTTTATGGATGTAAAAGGTATGTATCGTAAGCGTAAGCTGATCCGCGCAGATATGTCGGGGCCTTGCCGCTTTGTTGCTGCGCTTCCTCCTGGGTACAGGATCAAAACCCTGCAGCTTGACGGAAAAAGTGACCTCCTATATGATTTCAGACATTTATTCTTTTACAGCAAAGGTATAACCATGCAGACACGAGTGCTAAGTGTGAAGAATATGTTCATCACGAAGGATACCGTAAAGGTTAAGTTTTCTGGTAAAGGCAGCATCGGTATCCTCACAGAGGGAACGGTATGTGAAGCAACACTCCATCCGTCCGAACCGCTGTTTATAGACGCAGGAAGTGTGATCGCTTACCCTGAGAACGCCAAGCTGGAGCTTACCGTATATGGGAATCATCTCGCCAGTCAGCATATGAGCTATCACTGGAAAATGACAGGACAAGGCCCTGTTCTATTTCAGGCAGGGCGGCAAAGCCGGCGGTTTGAGCGGGATACGAATGATGAGGATGGAATATTCAAACGGTTCTTACGGGAGGTTCTGCCTTTTGGCGGGGTATTCATTAAGTGAATAGCCGCAAACAAAAACCAGCAAGTCTCAGACAACTCGAGATTTGCTGGTTTAATTCCGGTGCTAGATAAAGTTAATTAGCCTAGGTAAGCGTTCAGCATCCAGGCATGTTTCTCCACACTGGTTCTGATTCCAATCAAGAGGTCTGCAGAAGGCTGGTCACCAAGCTCTTCCGCTTGTGCAATCGCACCTTGCAATTCCGCCGCAACGGTAGTGAAATCTTTAATTAATTGACCCACCATTTCTTTGGCATCCTCGCCGCCTTGCCCTTCCTGCACTGATGATAAGGATAGGTACTGCTTCATTGTAGAAGCCGGTTGTCCGCCAATAGCAAGCAAGCGCTCTGCCAATTCATCCACGTAACCAGCAGCTTCGTTATAGAGCTCTTCAAATTTCGCATGCAGCGTAAAAAATTGGGATCCGCTCACATACCAGTGATAATGATGCAGCTTGACACCTAATACCGACCAATTGGCTGTTTGGACGTTCAATGCAGCTTGCAGTTCTGTTGCACTCTTCAATTGTGTTGTCATTAATAAACCTCCTAAGATATATGTTGTTTTGTTGTATTTAGACTAATTCTAAATCTATATACAACTTAACACGAAACTCCATTTATTGCAATTAGTATCCGAATTTTGTTGCTGTAGATATTAGCATAAACTCCTTAAAGTGCATGTTATTTGTGTCACATCTCTAATTAGCTTTCTTAATCACTGGGTCCGAAAAAGTGCCTTAATCATTTCACTCTTCGATTTAGGGCTAAGCACGTATAAGATATCACCCGGCTCAATCACTGTATTCCCGTGCGGTGCAACGATTTGATTATTGCGAATGATCGCCGTAAACAGAATATCCGTTGGCAGGTCCAGGTCAGAAATCTGCTTTTTGGCAATGGGCATATGCTCATCAATTCGTATATGGTTGATTTCCGAGTCCGTTTTCCCCAGCGCTACTAGCTCCATCAGGGATAGCTCCGGATTGTTTTTTCCCACGAGCTTTAACCGGGAAGCCAGCGGAGAAATCGTAGTTCCCTGAATAACCGCTGAAGTTAATACGACGAAAAATACAACGTTGAAGAAAAGCCTTCCCTGCGGAAGCCCGGCTAATAAAGGATAAGTTGCCAGTACTATCGGAACCGCTCCGCGCAGGCCGGCCCAGGAGATCAATGTCTTTTCACGAAAAGAGAATTTGGCGAATAGAAGGCTTAGATATACCCCTATCGGTCTCGCTACCACCATTAGAATAAAAGATAGGAGTAGTCCCTGCCAGGCGATGTTCACCAACTCCTGAGGAAAGACCAGCAGGCCAAGGAGGATAAACATGGCAATCTGCATCATCCAGGCAAAGCCATGGTTGAAACTCATAATGGTGCGATGATAAATCAATTTGGAATTGCCCATAACAAGTCCCAGTACATATACGGCAAGCAATCCACTGCTATGTAGTTGAGCAGCCACTCCATAGGTTAATACCGCGAATCCTATAGCCATAACAGGATAAAGACCGGAAGATTCCAGATTAATTTTATTGATAACAATAACGGCCAGCTTAGCCAACACAACCCCTAACACCAGCCCTATGCCCATCTCCCATATAAAAGAGAATATCAGGCTCCATAAAGCCATATCCGGCTGAAGAATCCACTCCAAAAGGGATACCGTTAGAAAAACAGCCATTGGATCATTGCTGCCGGACTCAGCTTCCAGTGTAGAAGTGATGCGTTTGTCGATGTTTTTGCCGCCCAATACAGAGAATACCGCTGCCGCATCCGTGGAGCCGACAATTGCCCCGAACAGTAGGCTTTCCGCCCAAGGAACATCAAGGATTAGCTTGGCGAATAAGCCTACGATTCCTGTAGTTAAGAGTACACCTATAGTAGACAAGGATAAAGCCGGGACAATAACAGGCCGAATATCCCTCATATTCGTCTGCATCCCTCCCTCGAACAGAATGATAATCAGGGCAAATATGCCGGCTATTTGGGTTAAGGACGTATTATTAAAATAAATAAAATGACTAAGAACCATACCTACCGCAATGAATAAGACTAATGACGGCATCCCGAACCGGGTTGAAAATTTAGTAGATAGAACACCTATTAGTAATAACACCGCCGATAATAAGATAACATTATCCGCAAGTTGGCTCATTGTAAATTTTCACCCCTTTCTCTATAGATATTCCTAGTTTTTATTACCCAAAAATAGTATGGCACTGAGCAGTAAGAATATACGGGTGTGCCATGACGACAGAAAACCCGCAGATCGATAGGATCTCCGGGTTGGTTCGATCGTATTATTTTGTCATACTGCGATCTTATTCTCTCGAGTAAATTTGCAGTTCCTGAATCGACCAATAGTTGCCACCGGAGCCAGTCTGAACAATCTTCACATAGCGGGTTTTAACGGGGGGGAATTGTCTCTTCATCCTCTCCTTCTGGCCATTACCGGAAGTAATTAATCTCCAGTTAACAGCGTCATCGGATATGTAGACTTCATACGCCCTAGGATAGTCATATGGAGACAGCCTGTAATCTAAATCTATAGTTTCTATGCTATGGGTACTTCCCAAGTCAATTTGATAAGCTTCACCGGAAGCCTGATGTTTCCCCGTATCCCAGCGTGTACGGCGATCCCCGTCAATAGCACTTCTAGGATTTGAGGCGTCCTGATTTACATTGGAGGATACCTTCCAATTCGTCCTCTCCAGCGGAACCAGCCCGGTGGCTGTGATCTTTAGCGTCTGGGACATGAGCTGTGATCCGGCCACTCTTACGGCATACGTATACAATGTTCCGTCTTTCAGGTTTCGGTCGGTGTACTGCGTTTCCTTAACATTTGCCGCCACTACACTCAGTTTTCCGCTACCATCATCCCGAAGCACTTCATAGCTTGCTCCGGGAGCTTCCAACCATTTTAAATGAACAGCAGGGCCCTTTACTGCGGAGGCTTCGAGTCCTTGGGGGGCAACGTCCTTCACTTCCTGGGAAGGCTGCAAAATATATTGCACGGCTTCACCCGGCGCCAAAGTCTCCGTAAAGGTCAATACGGGACTCGCTTTTCTACCGGCTATATAGCTGCGAGCCAACTCATAAGTATCCCCATTTCCGAAGCGTTCGCCCTCATATATAGTTTTTTTGGGCATTGTAATATTTACATTTACAGTTTGCGTAGTGTCTTCAAAGTTCACGAAATTGACCAGTACTTTGTTCGAAGTTGCTCCCGTTCCTGCCAGCGGCTTAAGCGTTGAGGTATCAACCGCCCGAACATAGACGCTCTTATCTGCAAGGGCTGTCTTGTTCGAAATATGGTACGTTAACGGGGCTCCGTGTGTTGCATAGGCCAAGCTTAATCTCCGCATGATACTTACGCGGGAATCTTCCTTTGCAGAGGTATAATAGATCTCTGTGGTGGCCGGGTCATGCTCTTCCAGATTGAACCCATATTTGAACAAGCTGAAATCCTTGAAAAAAGCGGCATGCTGTACAAACATATCTGCATAACCAATATGCGCACGCATAATCCGGTCGAATACAGCTGCTTTCCGTTCGGTGGCTCCATACTGCGGTGCATCCGTATGACTGTCAGAGGTGCCAAATTCAGTGGTGAGCATCTGCTTATTCAGACCCTCCGCTGCTCCTTCGAACGTTTTCAGGTTCTCTGTGAAGCTTCCCCCGTTGGTGAAAATGTACGATTCTCCATAAGAATGACCATTGGTTAGATCCGTAACCTCCTCCAGTTCCAATCGCTGCTTCGGGTCCCGTTCCCAACCGTCAGGGTCACCGCACTGTTTTACCGTACCTTTCTGGTTACCGCAGGAATGTTCTTTAAATCCCGGCCAATAAGCCCAGCCCGGAGCAACAGTTCGCAAATGGGGAGCTATTTTTTTGCCCTCTTTGTTAAGCCAATCCGCTATCGCCAGATTGACGGCTTTGGATCGATTGAACAAACCAGGCTCATTATCCACCTCATAGAACTGAAAATACGGGCTAAAATTGCGGAAGTACTCCGTCAGTTTTTTCACCGCATCGTCAGGTAACGAACCGTCACTTTTCAACTTAATATCACCAGAGTAGAGATACATTGCAACGGACTGCATATTGTAATCCTTTAGAACTTTATAGTATTCCAGCATGTTGGAGCAGGATCTTCCTACATCACTTGCACAGGTGGTCCGCATGATGTTCCCGCTGTAAGCAATCCCAAGCCATTTCATAATATAAGGCAGATGTGTAACTGCACCGCCATCAAAGTAAAATTGATTGTTGCTGACCATAGTTCCCGTTAAGGAATAGCTTCCATGAATAGGTTCAGTGGCCGGAGCATTCAACGATTCAAGACTAAGATCATCCCAAGTCCACCACTGGTATTTATCCTCCGCGGAAGAACAGTACAAGCATCTGGTCGTCTGAAGCTTAAGCTCATTTGTACCGGTCTTCAACTGCTCCTTGGGGATATAAAGATCATACGTTTTGCGAAAGGTGTGCTCACTGTTCGTTCCGGATACACCTGAAATTTGGATAATGCCCGACAATTGTTTATTTGAAAAAACACTCATTTGCGGGATCGATTTGTAAGCATCCAGAATGCTTACGTGAAATAAGACCCCGTTAGCCGGGATCTTGTCTAATGAATACGAAATGCGTAATTCTGGATTGGTTGCGCCATTTAAACCTGAGGGGATGTTCCCGGGGGCAATCACCTTGCTCGAGGCGGAAATGGCCTTATTGTTAGCACTGGAGGAATTCGCTGCCGCGAATTCCCCGGAGGACCCGTCATGCTTGCCCAGTTCCCATAAAACTGTTCCGGCAGGCTGGTTCGTTGCCGTAATTTGTCCTGAGGATAACTTGGACATATCCACCTTCACTGCACCATCCTCTCCACTTTCAGAACCGAAAAGGGAGGTGGAGAACAGAAACAAGATCGTTAAGGCTGCTAATTTCAGTGTCAAATGTAGGAGTTTTTTTGGTTTATAGGCGCTCATCTCATTGTCCTCTCTTTCATCCGGAATGTCTGGCAATTTGAAATCGCCCTTTCATTAAGGAGAGAACAGGGCGCTTTGAGGGATGACTGCCTCCTTCAGATGCGGGCTCTTCCATTTCAATCGTATACTGGCATCGCCATGATTCTCAAAATATTCAACCTTTATATTGTATAAAGTACCTGCATTAAGAGTTATACTTCCCTGGCGTGTGACACCGCTCTGTTTGTTCCAGCTATCAATGAGAAGTTTATTCCCGACCCATACCCTTACTCCGTCATCCGAGGAGGCATAAAAGGTATATTTCTCACTGAACTGCGGCTTAATTTTCCCCTTCCAGCGAACGGAGAAAGAGTCGTTTTCAATTGCAGAACCCGGGGAACCTCCCCGCCAATTAAAGTCGATCTTATTGTCTTTTCTACTTAAAGCCGGTTTTCCGGCCAGCTCTATGTTGTTAAAATAATCACCACTTAGGCTATTATGGGCTGTATTCTTCACAGGTGGATTCGTTGGCTTAACCGTTGGTTGGTTCTTAACTGGCAGCCTGCTTACTAGCTTATCTCTGGAAACTGTGTGAGTACTGCTCATGAAGTTTTTGATTTTTTGGGTGCTGTTTTTTTCAGTCAGCATCTTACCCCATGTCATCATATATACCCATTTACTTTGATATAGAGCCATCATTTCCGGATCCGGGAGCTCCCCGCTCTCTCCGATTCCAATCGGCTTCCCATTGGCCAATTCCAACAGACTATCATAGTAAACTTGATTATAATCATTGTTGTAAATATCAGCACCCAGTATATCGACCTTATCCGAACCGGGATAATAAGGTAAGTAAGGGTCAGACCATTCGTTCGGCGCATTAGGATTCCATGTCCACAGCAGGTTATTCAGCTTGTGAGTATCTACAAACCTGTCGTACATAATATTCCATAGTGCTTTGAAGTTACTCTTCTTTCCCCACCAGAACCATCCGCCATTCATTTCATGATAGGGTCTCCATATCACTGGAACTCCGGCATCGCGCAGTTGTTTCAGGTAAATCGCAATCTGATCCAAATCGGCAATTAGACTCTTATATTGAGGTGTTCCCGGGGTTACATAGGCATTAAAATCTTCTTGGCTTAACCCCTTGGAAACATTGGACCAAGCTGCTGGCGTTCCCGGGAGATTCTGGTGAAATGTCATCGCAACAATTCCGCCGTTGTTATACCAGTCTATTGCGCTCTTAACGACAGCTTGCCGCTCTAAGGCTGCAGTCTTCTTAGACTGATTGTTGATAGCACCTAATTCATAGCCATGCAATACAGCATATTGACCGCTGGTATCTTTAAGCTTGGCATTATAATCATCCGGTCTCTCCAGGTAATCATGCTGCCCGGATAATATACCCTTGCCGCTAAGCCCAACTAAATAACTTAATAGTTCCTGTGCCTCTACCGAAGCAGAAGGGTTAACCGGTCCAACATTCATCTTCGTTACAGGCAGGCTGTTAACCTCACCCCAAGGGATAAAAGACATAATCATAATTAGTGGCAATAAAGCACTATATAACCGAAACTTACGGTAAGTGTTCAAAGTAATCTTCCTTTCGGTAGCCAGGCTGCCGTCAAAAGACATAAGGGGTGGCCTTCCCGCTAAAAGGACAAGCAACCGATTCGCCAATGAGGGCTAATAGCTTACTGGCCCTGCTGATTAGCAGGGCCAGTAAGGGATGGACTGAAAAGAATATGTTGGCTGTTACGGAAGGCTTGTATCTTCAATTCAGGGTAGCGTTAGGGAGGAATAGCGCACTCGAAGGCACGGTCTCCTTAAGCTGACTTGGGCTTTCCCACATTAGACGTGCTCTGGCGTCTCCTTGGTTCTCGTAATACTCAACTTTGATATCATAGAGCTGTCCTGCATTCAGGGTTATACTTCCCAGACGTTCGGTGCCGCTTTGCTTCACCCAGCTGTCAATAACCGATTTCCCATCGATCCACACACGAATTCCATCATCTGAACCCGTATAGATTTGATAGGTTTCACTGTACCGCGGTTTGATCTTGCCGCTCCACCGAACAGAGAAGAAATCTATACCAATTGCAGAATTAGGCGATAATAACCGCCAGTTAAAATCGAGAGCAGCATCCTTACGCACAAGAGCAGGGGTTCCTGAAAGCTGCATATTCGAAAAATACTCTCCCTGCAGTCCATTCTCATATACGGGTGTAACTGTTTGTAAAGGCTCCTGATTTTGCGATGTAACCGTAGCAGGCGTTGGCGTTGGCGTCGGTGTTGGCGTTGGCGTCGGCGTCGGTGTTGGCGTTGGCGTCGGTGTTGGCGTTGGCGTCGGTGTTGGCGTCGGCGTTGGTGTCGGCGTCGGCGTTGGCGTTGGTGTCGGCGTCGGCGTCGGTGTTGGCGTCGGCGTTGGTGTAACAGTCGATACTGTTACATTTAATGCATTTGAAGCTAAAAATAATGCGTTAGAGGGAACTGCACCCTTAATTTGACTAGGGCTTTCCCACATTAGACGAACTCGTGCATCTCCATCGTTCTCATAATATTCAATTTTAATGTCGTACAACTGGCCTGCTTGCAGAGGTATACTTCCGACACGTTCGGTTCCACTCTGTTTCGTCCAGCTGTCAATCACGATCTTCCCATCTACCCATACTCGAATACCATCATCCGAGGCTGTGTAAATCTGATAGGTCTCGCTATATAGAGGTTTGATTTTACCTGTCCAGCGTACGGAAAAGTAGTTGATGCCAAGTGAACTGGCTGGTGCTGTCAACCGCCAATTGAAATCAATTGCGCTATCATTCCGGACAAGTGCCGGTGTTCCTGAAAGAGTCATATTCTTAAAATATTGTCCCTGCAGCCCGTTTTGGGCCGGAAGTAGAAGACCTACTACCGGTGTGGGTGTCGGAACAGGCGTTGGTGTGGGTGATGGAGTAGCACTCGGAACCACTCCTGTACTGTATTCATCCCGGGTTAAAGTATAACTATTAATCATAAAGCTAGTTATGGTAGCCGTAGTATTTTTCTCGTAGAGCATCTTGCCCCAATTCATCATAAATGCCCAGTTAGGCTGTGTCTTGAGAATTGTGCCCGGATCGGGCATTTCACCGTTTTCTCCGATCGCGATCGGTTTGCCGGCAGCAAGAGTAAGCAGACTGTCATAATAGCTTTGTTTGTAATCATTCTCATATATATCTGCTGCCAGAATATCCACCTTGACTGCACCTGGATAGGTCGAGGCATAAGGATTAGCCCAGGCATTCGGTGCATTCGGGCTCCATACCCACAGCAGGTTGTTTAATTTATGATAGTTAACATAACGGTCATACATAATGTTCCAAAGGGTAGAAAAGTTATTCTTTTGCCCCCACCAGAACCAACCGCCATTCATTTCATGATAAGGTCTCCACAATACAGGTACACCCGCATCGCGCAAGCTTTTCAGGGAAACTGCCACCTTATCAAGCTCAGTAATCAGGCTGTTGTATTGCGCTGTTCCTGGTGTTACGTATTTGTCAAAGTCAGCCTGACTTAGGCTCCTTGAGACATTGGACCAGTCATACGTTGTTCCGGGAAGGTTCTCATGGAATGTCATTGCCACGATGCCGCCGTTTTTGTTCCAACTGATTGCACTGTTGACCACATTTTGCCGTTGCCAAGCCGTAGTACTTTCCGTCTGACCGCTTATTGCACCCAGCTCGTAGCCATGTAGCGCAGCATATTTCCCACTGGTTGCCTGCAGCTTGTTGCTGAATTCATCCGGACTTTCCAAATAGTCATGCTGGCCGGTTAAAATTCCTCTTCCGGAAATATCGGATACGTACTTCAGCAGCTTGATCGCTTCAGGTGAAGCATTTGGATTAACCGGGGCAAAACTTACAGCAGCTTCTGCAGATAGGGGCGCGATACTCAAACCCAACGGAATGGCAGTCAAGAACAGAGCAAGAGACAGCAACGAACATAACAGTCGATACTTACGGTAAGCTATCAAAATTCATCTTCCTCTCGGTAGCCAGGCTGCCACTCTTGCGAAAGGCCCTATAGCTTTGCGTCCCTATCTTTCGATAGGTTTGCCTTTGTCGTTTAGAAGGATTTATCCCTCTTACCGTAAATATCGACTGTATTTAGTTTTAGTTTAGTGCATTTATGAAAATTCTTTAATAATTAGTTCTTTGTACCTGTTTCAGGACTACACAAAATGGTTTAAATAGTTAGATTGTGCTACGAAATAAACTGATGTAATTCGATATCATCCCAATCCAGCGTGATCCGGATATTATCCTCTTCAACCAGCTCAGAGCCAGTCTGCA
This sequence comes from Paenibacillus wynnii, assembly GCF_000757885.1. Lineage (NCBI taxonomy): Bacteria > Bacillati > Bacillota > Bacilli > Caryophanales > Paenibacillaceae > Paenibacillus > Paenibacillus wynnii. The sequence continues at coordinate 1,025,510 of NZ_JQCR01000002.1, forward strand.
CCTCAATAAATTCGAGATTCGTCAGAGCCAGTATGGCATGTTTGGTACCCTCAGGTATCCGAACTACGTCACCTGCTTTTACGTTATGCATTTTTTCGTTCAGTACAATACTGGCCTCACCACTGATTATTGTCCAGATCTCACTGCGTTTATGATGAAGCTGGTAGCTGATATTTTTGCCTTCGGCTATAAAAATCCGCTTAGTAAGTACTTCATTGCCCTCATCATATTTCACATAGTCGATCACTCGATAATGTCCCCAACGGCGCTCTTCATACATGGGTCTTTGTTCAAAAGTCTTCAATACTTCCTTGATGCGCGGACTTTCCGCTTTATGGGTAACCAGAATTCCATCAGGGCTTGCTGCGATAATAAGATCTTTCGCGCCAATGACGGTAATCGGAATATCCAATTCATTAATCAGGCAAGTTCCTTCGGAGTCAGCCGTGATAAATCCTTTGCCAACGTGATTGCTGGACATTTCCTCAGTCAGTGTATTCCACGTGCCTAAGTCTTTCCAGAACCCGTCATACGGCTGCACCACGATGTTATCCTCTTTTTCAACCACTTCATAATCAAAGCTGATGGATGCGAGCAGTTTATACTGCTTCTGCATTTCTTCATATCCCAAGGGAAGTCCCTTGCTCTGTAAGATATCCAGCAGATAGCCCAACCGGAAGGCGAATACGCCGCAGTTCCATAAAGCATTCCGACTAATTAGCTCCTCGGCTTGTTTACGGTCCGGTTTTTCCTGAAAATGACTCACACGCAGAAATCCATTTTCCCCTGCCGCATCGCGAGTCGGTATAATGTACCCATACTTCTCTGATGCCAGTTCAGGGACAACACCCATAAGTGCCAAGTTCGCGCCGCTCTCCTCCATTGTGCTCTCCAGTTTGGCCACACTCTCGAAGAAGGAAGACTCCACATAAGGATCTACCGGCAAAATGGCTACAATCTCAGAGGGGGAAACCCCTGCCACCGAATACAAGTAGGAGGCCGTGAGCGCAATCGCCGGAAAGGTATCACGCCGTTCCGGTTCAACAATGATCGGCACTTCGCTGCCCAGCTGACTTTGTATCATTTCCACCTGACCGCGGCCTGTTGCCAGATAAGAGGAACTCTCAAGACCCGTTTCTTTAAGCTGTCTCCAGACCCGTTGCACCATGGATTCCGGCTCACCTTGCGGGCTTTCTAATACTCTTAAAAATTGTTTTGAACGTGAATCGTTGGACAAGGGCCACAACCGTTTTCCTGAACCGCCTGACAATAGTACTAGTTTCATAAGTGAACCCTCCTTATGGGATTGTTATAAAAGAATGGGATGTTATGGCTGGGGGACTGCGATGAATGTTGGACTTCCGATCGCTGTTATCCTTGGATTTCCTGAATTGTGACCGCTCCTCGCGGTTGAAATCCAAGGATAAAGGCGAACACTTCGTTTCTACAGTTCCAAAATTCCTCTTCGTCCCTTTACATAACACTGTGTTTTTATAAAGATCCCATTATCTCCGCTAGCGCGATCGACCACTTGGTAGCTTTCCGGCGGCAATACTGCCTTGGAAAGCCAACCATAAAGAGATAACAGACAAAGAGATAAGACATAAGAGATAAGAGATTAAACCAACCTATACCGCGCCAGCCACACTCTGAGAATAACCGCTAAGGCCGCCCATCTGAGGGCGCCCAACGGAATGATATTCTAGGCCGGTGCCCTCGATTTGTTGCTTGGTATAAAGGTTGCGGCCGTCAATCAGAATTTGCTTACGCATGCTTTGCGCCAGCTTGTGCAAGTCGATATCCCTGAACAGGCTCCAATCCGTCAGCAGGCAGACCGCATCACTGTCTTTCGCCGCTTCTTCCGGCAAGGAGCACCAACGGAGCTGCGGATGATCGTATTGCTTCCTGAAGTTATCGGCAGCAATCGGATCGAAGAGTTTCACGATGGCACCCTCTGCAACAAGGGCCTCAACGATTTCACGGGCCGGGGCTTCACGTACATCATCTGTATTAGGCTTGAATGCGAGTCCCCAAATTCCGATTACAGCTCCTCGGAGACTTCCTAATGATTCATGCAGCTTCGAGATAATCATGAAACGCTGACCCTTGTTGACCTCAACCACAGATTCCAAAAGCTTGAATTCATAATCGACGTTACCAGCGATTTGAATCAGTGCATTGGTGTCCTTAGGGAAGCAGGAGCCGCCGTACCCGATACCAGCTTGCAGGAATGAGGAACCAATTCTGCGGTCCATCCCCATACCTTGGGCTACCTCGGTTACATCAGCTCCCACTTTTTCGCAAATATTAGCAATCTCGTTGATGAACGAGATTTTAGTAGCCAAGAAGGCATTTGAAGCATATTTAATCATTTCCGCGCTGCGAATATCGGTCACGAATACATTCTCCGTAAATCCTTGGTGTAGCTTTCTCATAACCGGCTCGAGGTCCGGATTATCCAACCCGATGACAATTCGATCTGGATGAAGCGTATCACTGATGGCTGAACCTTCTCTTAAGAATTCAGGGGCAGAGACGATATCAAAAGGATAAGTGGTCTGTGAAGCAATCATCTTGCGAATCTTTTCATTGGTTCCGACGGGAACGGTAGACTTAGTCATAATAATTTTGTAGCCATCCATGGCTCTGCCGACTTCGGCCGCCGCACCTTCGATATACTGAAGATCCGCTTCTCCGTTCGGCAGGGAAGGTGTCCCTACAGCAAGGATGATGATATCAGAACGCCGTACTGAATCCGTAAGATCGGAGGAGAAGGACAAGCGTCCCTCACGAAGATTCACTTCAATTAAAGCTTCGATTCCCGGCTCATAAATGGGAGATTCCATGCGGTTTAGCTTATTGATCTTTTCCTCATCTTTATCCACACAAATGACATGATTTCCGTTAAGTGTAAAGCATACGCCAGATACAAGACCGACATAGCCAGTACCGATTACTGCCAGCTTCATACAATCATCCTCCTTTTAAAAAGTTTACGTAGGCCTGTTCGACGTACTGCTTGAAATTAACCATGAACGACTCTTCGTCAAATTTCTGTGCATGACTTATGATTTGTCCGATATCCCATGAATAAGATTCAACTTCGTTAATCGCCGCCAGTAAATCCTCAACCTCTTGATGCTGGAAGAACACTCCGTTGACATATGGGATGATCGTATCCAGTGCGCCGCCAGCCTGATAAGCGATAACCGGTCGGCCGGCAGCGTTCGCCTCCAAAGGAGTAATACCGAAATCTTCCTCCCCGGGAAAGATAAGCGCACGGCATTGTGCCATTAAACCTGTCACCTGATCGTCCTCAAGCCTGCCCAGAAATGACACATTGCTCTTAGCCATACTTTCCAGCCGCTTCCGATCCGGACCATCGCCAACAATGTACAGCTTAAGACCGTTTCTACTGAAAGCTTCGACTGCCAAATCAATACGTTTATAAGAGACCAATCGTGAAACAATTAAATAATAGTCCCCGATAGTGCTTGAACTTGTAAAACGCGCTGTGTTAATCGGTGGGAAAATAATATCAGAGTCCCGATGATAGTAGTTCTGAATCCTTTTCTTCACTACAGAAGAGTTGGCTACAAACTGATTCACATTCTTAGATGTCCGCTGATCCCAATTTTTGAGCTGCTGCATATATACCTTCAGTAGCCTTTTGTATAACCCGGAATTGGACTGCCGCTCCATATATGTGTCGTAATCCCAAGCAAACCGCATTGGAGTATGGCAGTAGCATAGATGGAATGTATGACTCGGCACTTGAATGCTTTTCATAAAAGCACTGCTGGAGCTGAGTACGATGTCGTATCCGCTAAAGTCCAAATCCTTGATGGCCATAGGGTAAAGTGGCAGCATCCCTTTAAAATTAGTCTTCACTCCCGGAATTTTTTGCAACCAGGAGGTTCGGATATCCGCATCTTTGAGATTGTCAGTCAGGCGGCTTCCGTTGAAAACCGTCGTGAAGATCGGAGCTTCCGGATACATATGGTGGAATACTTCCACAACTCGTTCCGCTCCGCCCATTTGGATTAAGTAATCGTGCGCTATCGCAATTTTCATGTGAATCATCCTCAAAGTTTTATGGAGCATCATCAGAGTTACCACATCGTAATAAGTTTTACCTCGGAAGCCTTTGCTGTTCTCCGAAGCTCTAAGTCAGGTGCTTGCCAGCAAGCCTTTGTAGTAGTCCACAATATCCCTGACCGTGTTCTCGATTACAAAATGCTCCTTCACCCGCTTCATACCGTTGTCCGCCATCTTTCTTCTCTCCTCAGGGTGTTCCAGCATCCATGTAATGGATTCTGCCAAGAGGTCAGGATCACCAGGTTGGATCAGCATTCCCGTCTCACCGGGTATGACAATTTCCACTGGGCCCCCTTCGTTCGAAGCGATAACGGGAAGTCCCGCCGCCATTCCCTCAACGATAACCTGACCAAACGGCTCGGGTGTAATTGAGGTGTGTATCAGTAAATCCGCTGTGTTCATGATTCCTTGTATATCTTCCACGTGACCTAGGAGGCTCACATTCGTTAATCCATCTTGTTCAATCTTCTGAACCAATTCCTTCTTATATTCCTCTTCTCCAAACAAGGCGTCACCGGCTAGCCAAAATTTCACGCGCCCGTCTTGGCTGAACTTCTTAGCGGCTTCCAGCACAATATGCTGGCCCTTCCAATGCGCCAAACGGCCGACAAGTAATACGTTGAAATCCTTCTGATCTCTCTTCCCGATCCCGCCGCCTATGGCTTTGGCAAAAGCCGAGTAGACAACCAATGTTTTTTTGGAACGCGGCAGCTCCAAGGCATTTAATGTGGAGTGGGAATTCGCAATTACACCGTTTGGAAGTAAACGTGACAGTAATCGGATAGCTTTCGCAACCACCGGCTTCAAATACGGAGCACCGATGTGATCACGAATATGCCAGATTAAGGGCACGCCGGCCTTTTTGGCGGCAATGGTACCGTATAGAGCTGATTTCAATGAGTTGGTATGAACACAATCTACTTTTTCTTGCTTCAGTAGAGGCGCCAGCTTTCGGCCGTATGCCAAAAGTTTGAACAATGCACCAGGGGCGCCTAAATTAACGGCATTCCGGCCGCGAGACCGAACACTTTCATCCAGGGGGATAATCCGTACATCGATCCCCTTTTCCTTAAGCCGTTCAGCCAGCACGCCTTCCTCTGCCAATATAACCAGCGGATCAATCTGCTCTCCGATGTTCGTCAGGATGTTAAACAAGGCTACCTCGCCTCCGCTCCACTTAGCGGTATGGTCTATATAAGCTACTCTTAGCATCCTGCAGCCACATCCTTTTCAAGAGCTTCCCGGAATACAGCTTCTACTCCGTCAGCTACATGCTGCCATGTGTATTTCTCAAGTACATGATCTCTGCATTCATCACGAGATGGAAGGAGCTTTCGATTGCTAAGCATATGGATAATGCCTTCTGCCATATCTTCACTGGCTGGACTCTTGAACAGCAGTTCCGGTCTGAAGCCTTGCAGGATTTCCTTGTTGCCTCCGACTGGTGTAGCCATAACCGGCAATCCGGTCGCCATTGCTTCGACGGTAATTAGTCCAAAGCCTTCCAGTGCCTGTGAAGGAACTACGAAGAGATCCGCTGCTTGGTAATACCCTGTTAGTTCATGATCCGGAATGTATCCGAGCAGCCTTACTTTATTACTTAAGCCATAGTCGGCAATTTTCTCTTCCAGCTCTCCGCGCAGCGGGCCTTTGCCACCTATTAGCAGGATCGCATTAGGGAAACGCTCCGACACTTGCTTCCAAGCCTCTAGCAGCTGTAGTAATCCCATTCGGTTCACCAGCCTGCGAACCGTCAAGACGGTAGTTGCGCCTTCCGGCAGATTCAAGGTTCTCCGGATGGCTAGGCGATTGGTTGCCGGAACGAATCTTTCTACATTGGCAGCACCCGGGATGACTATGATTTTATTAAAAGGAACGCCGTGCAGATCATGAAGCATGTCACGGAATGTTTCACTGAGTACGATGAACTTATCCGCCAGCTTATAGGCTTTATGTTCAATAGATTTGGCTATCGTTGTTTTGACCCGGTGTTTGATGCCCTGACCTTCGATCTTCATTTCTTCATTCCAAGGTCCGTGAAACGTCATGACTACAGGTATTCCGCGTTTCTTCGCTTCCATAGCAGGACCGATTCCATAAGGTGCGAAGTGGGTGTATAGGATATCAATTCGACCACTTCCACTTCCCATTAGATCAGCCGCCTTACGCTGAAAAGCATCCTTGCGTTTCCATATAGCATCCTTCGGATCACCGGCGTTATGAATAATCAGTTCTTCAGAGGTTGTAGGCTTCTCTTGACTGCAGATCAGCGCATGTACCCGGTTTCGTGAGGAGAGCTGCTCACAAACGGATTTGAAATAGGTATTTAATCCGCCTGGTTGTAACGAGGGCCAGCTAAGGCCGGTCGTCATAATGTTCAATCCTTCACTGTACGGCATAGCTTCTCTCCCCTTTTTTCTCCTTCTCAGCCTGACCCTCCGCATTATGCTGGGCCAAGCTGTTCTTGCTTTGCAGTTCGTAATGCTTGAAGCCGACCATGAATTCGTACATAACCCAGAACACCGATACGGCGAAGCCTGATATCCCTTTTTTGAATAATCCATGCAGGAAATACTTCTGCAGGAATCGTGCCGGTGGACGAAGCAGCAGTAGACTAATCCGGAACGGCTTGCCGCTGGCATATGCCGTCTGTGCTTCAAGATCGGTATATTTATTGAAGCGGGACACATGATCGTTAATACTGCGGAAGCCTTGATGCCACAGCACCCCTTCAAGTCGGACCGTCCGATCCTCCGAAACATCAGGCATTTCATGCACTAGGCTGTTACGGATACCGTACTGTTTGCGGTTATACAGTCGAACCAGGTATTCACCGCGATCCAGCCACCTGCCTAGAAAATCACCGATTCTATAAAGGGAATAAGCTACCGTTATATCCGTAAGTCCACGCTTGCGTTCCAGAATATCCGCAGCCAATTCGTCGCTTACCACTTCATCGGTATCAATGAGGAAGACCCAATCATGGATGGCGCGTTCCACTCCGAATTCCCTTTGCTTAGCGTATCCGGGCCATGGATTGACGAACACCCGGCAATTCAGGCTTTCGGCCAATTGCACCGTCCCATCCTTGCTTCCTCCGTCGATAACCACAATCTCATCGGCGAAAAGTCTGCAAGACTGAATCGCACTCGATATTCGAGTTTCGTCATCTTGGGCGATGATGACCACCGAAATCGGGTAACTGCCCGGGCCGCCAAGCACGCTTGTTACTGACTCCATGAAAGTTTCCTCCTTTTGTCTAAAAATCCGGGGTTTCAAGGCCTTAGCCTCTACCCGTTAGCATCCATAGGTTTCTTGCGAATGTAAGAATTCATCGTCGTCTTCATCCATTGAATGTCCTGCCCGTTAATGAGCAGCCGTGGAATCTTAACCTTTAAGTTAAATCTGATATTAAGAATGATAAATCCGAACCGCAGTATAGCTGACGAGAGCATGGCTACACCTGCACCGAACAATCCGAACTTAGGGACTAGGAAGAATAACAGCGGTATAACCAGGATCAAGCCCACACCCTGAAGTATGGATACAAACTTCGGTTTTCCCAGTGCCATGAAAGCCTGTGCCAGTATGAGCGTCCCTCCACTAATCGTTACTTCCAGCAGCAGCAGTCGGAACACTGTTAATGCCGTGTTGAAATCCTTGCCGTACAGTAATGGAATCACTAGAGGGGCCACCAACATCAAGATCAGCGATCCGATCATTGTAAAGGTAGTACTAATCCGAAAGGCTTTGAAAGTAAGGCTGATGGCTTCCTCTTTCGATAATTCAGAGGCTTTTGGAAACAGCACCACTGTAATCGAGTTTGAAAAGAAGTTGACCATCCGTGAAAGACTTACAGCCACTGCATACAGCCCTAGATCAGCGGGACGGAGCAGGCCTGCAATGATTATCTGATCAATATAGAAGGAAAACTGCCCCAGCAGATCATTTCCGTACGAACCTAAACCGTAGGTAAATAACTTTTTGAACTGTTGATAGCTGTCCCGCATTTTCACTCTATAGGTTCGCAGAAGATTGAATGTCATCCAGATGAACAGCGGTACTGAAGGAAACAGGTATGCAAACGCCGTGGTAAATGGATTCATGGTGTGAGTTAGAATCAATACCCCGATCATGATTAGTGTCAGGAGAGGAGTAAGATATCGAAGCCAGTTAAATTTCTTGTAATCCCCTCGGAACTGGAAGGCTGCATTATTGATCTGGGAGACGACGATTAGCGGACAAAGGATCATTGACCATTGTGCGAATTGTACAACATCCGGGCTGAAGGATTTCAGCCAGTAAGGAAGTACAATTATTCCAACAATCATTGCGGCGGTTCCGAAGAATAGCGCGATCATTAAGGCCATCCGATACAACACACCGGCATCATCCGGATTTTTTTTGGCGTTATAGATTAACGCCGAGGGAATACCAAAGCTCATGCTGAACGCCAGAAACTGCGACCAGTTCACCATCGCTGTCTGTTCACCTCTACCCGTCGGTCCGAGATAACGGGCGGTCAGCACACCAGTCAGCATGTTAAGGAGCAAGATTAGAATGCTGACAAACATAGTTTTAACGGCGGCTGAGCTGTTGCCTTTGCTCTTCGTAAAGTTTCGGAACGAAGACCAGACCGAGTTAGTTGGAAATGATTTTGCGTTCAATTGCTGCATGTGGTGTTCCCTTCTTTCTGCTCTCAATAACCTCTTTAGCGCTGAGGCCGAGACCGATCAGCATCCAGATTAGATATCCTTTCATACCGGGAAAACCGTTGTCCGATACTAGACTTGCAATCGCTCCGCACCAGGCTGCCAGGGCCAGCCGAGCATATGGCTGCTCGCTGTCTTTACGGATGACTCTGACAACTATTTGTTTAACGACTGCGCCTAATGCTCCGAAGAAGAAGACGGCGCCCGCAACCCCGAAGGTTAGTAGCAGTGCGATAAACCCGTTATCCATAATTCCATACTCACCGAGCTCTCCGCCGTTCCCAAGCTTAGTTCCTGTTCCTACACTGCCGATACCTTCACCTACAGGATTAGCAGCGACCATGGGAAGCATGTTTTGCCATAAGCCGAGACGTTCGTTATACGAATGATCTTCCTTTACAGAGGTCAATGTCTCCATTCTGGCTACAAGTCCTTCCGCTCCGGGAAGCTTGGGAACGATCCAGATTAAGGCGCAAGCGACAAAAGTAATCTGAAGCAGTGTTTTCCATTTCCCCTTGGAGGAGGAAGAACCGATGTACACCAGCAGCATCACCAGCAGAACCAACCAAGCCGAGCGTACTAGAGTGGTCAAGAGACATACTACAACGAGTAGTACTCCAATCCAGCGCAGGCTTCCCTGCCATCTTTTCTCCAGAATCATCGGCACTAGTGCGAATACTAGAAAAGCGGCTGCAGGTCCGGGTGAATTCAAGGTAGAGAATACTCGGATTTCCAGAGGATATGGCAACCCAATGGAGATCATATCCGCATGCCTCATCCAAAATGCATCCCAGGGTGGAACGGTTAGATACTGGATAATCCCGTATACTGCGACCATGACCGCGATATTGGCGTAAGCGTGAAGCAGACGATCCATATCTTTGGTAGTGAAAGGCGTTACTGCAAAGAATGGGATTAGAAGCAGCGGTACAATGTAATTCGCCAGATCATATACCGAGCCCATGCCGTTCTTCGCCAAACCTATTAGGGCCCCGTATGCTAGTGCTGCTGCGAATAATAAGACGATCCGGTTAGAGGAGCGCTTCATTTTGTGTATTTCCCGCAGAACTGGAATAACCAAGGTTGCTCCTGTCAGCAAGGGTGCCAGACTGAGCAGTGATACCGAGTGATAGACTCCCTCTGCCCAATCCGCTATTCGGCGCAGCTCCGGGGCAATGGCCCAAATCAACAGCGTGTAAGGAATCAATATCCGCGGCTTCAGTATCGCCAGTATAAAGGCGGGAAACAAAATGCCGGATAATATCACTCCCTGAAGACTGCTGGTTGAACTAAGCTTGGCACTGGCAAAACCGATCATCAGGGGAAGAAGGATACAAATGGCTGCTAATGTGACAGGCAAGGAAAACGAAAGGAATTCACCGAACTTCTTACCCGCGTTCCCTGTCCGTACATTCATTCAAGCCCTCCTCCTTTCACCTTTTTCCGCTTGCGCATTTCCTTGAGCAGCAGAACCAGGAATTGGGCATCGTCTACAAGATATCTTTTCCAGAGTCGTCCAGGTTCTTGGCTAAGCCGCCAGAACCATTCCAGTCCTGTTCTTTGCATGAAGTCCGGCGCCCGCTTTACTGAGCCTGAGAGGAAATCAAAAGTCGCTCCCACTCCGATGGAAATCGGTGCCTGATAGGACATGTAATGGCGGTAAATCCACTTTTCCTGCTTAGGGGCGCCTACACCGACGAATACGATATCCGGCTGACAATCCGTAAGCATTTGGATGATTCTCTTGTTCTCTTCCTCATTATTCTCAAATCCATAAGAAGGAGAGTAACAGCCAACGACGTTGATTTGCGGATAAGCTGCTTTAAGATTCATCGTAGCCTTCTCCGGTACCCCTTGTGCGGAACCTAAGAAGAACAACCTGTATTTCCTTTGTTCAAAAGCATTACCCAGCCGGCTGAACAAGTCGGCTCCAGACACCTTTTGTTTGAGCGGTTTACCAAGCATTCGCGATGCCCAGATCAGCGGCATTCCATCAGCAACCACTGCGCCTGCTTCTGAATAAATCGTTTGAAACTCCTTGTCTTTTCTTAGCTTAATGACATGGTCAACATTGCACGTTAGGATGTAGGATTGATTTCTTTCTTGTATCGCCCGATCAATATAATCAAGCAGATCCATGAAATCATAGTTATCGAAATTGACATCGAACATATTTACTTGATTCATCGTATCACTTCTTTTTGTGGGGAATCGGCCTACTGTGAAGATCGGTACAAGCAGTTCAGGTACCAACAGAATGGAATAATAAATTGGACCGTCGACAGTGTGTTGTCAGAGAATGAATAGATTAGAAACCCTGCAATAAAGAACAAATAATAGGGTTTGACCGGCGGCGCCAAAGCTTTGTAAATTAGAGAAAACACAGTGAGCAAGGAAAGCAGCAGCAATATGGCACCGATGTAGCCCCCATCGAAGTAAAACCGGATATATTCGTTGTGAGGAACAACAAAGCCTTTGTACAACGTCCCATCATTAGCTACAGTTACAGCTCCAAGCCCTCTTCCTGTCCAAGGAGAATCCTCAGCCTTATTCAGAAAATACTCCCAAGCCTCGGCCCGCCCTGATAAGTCAATGCCGGTTTCCGTCGTTCTTTCAAAGGAACGCTTTTTGATATTGTCCAGCTGCATAAACACAGCGGCGAAAATCAGAAGAAAGGAGCAGAGCAGCGGGATCAGGAAGTACGTTCTACCCTTAAGATATTGACGGGAAATATCGTAAAAGTAGTATAAAAGCATTAATACCAGTGCCAATATAGGACCCCGTGTACCCGTTCCAATTAGAATGAAAAAATTCAAGGCCAGCATACTGTAGAAAAAACGGGCATTCTGCGGTTTTCGCTTGATTTCAATAAAGGAAACTGCGATCCCCATGAACGCCAGCATCGCCAGATGCGCTGGAATGTTTGCTCCTTGTATTCGTACAGCGCCGGTGAATTCTACGTCCAACAGGTTATGAAGGTTAGCCGCTTGGAGTAAAACACCTGCTACAAGGCTGACTGCCGGCAAAAGGCAGATGATACGGATATGCGTCTCGGCAACTTCCTTCTTCCAGTTGATTAAGAGAAATACAAAGGGAAGTGAAAGTCCGATAAAAGCTTTGATTGCAATGGAGGAGGTCATCTGCGGCAGCCAGCTGGAAAATCCGAAGGTAATGAAGACCAGGACTACCATCACCCACAGAGGATAACTCAATTTGAAACGCAGACCGTTTACTAGAATGCACGGTACCAGCAACCCGACAATAGCCAGCTTATACAGCGATAGTATTTCCATCCCGAACAAGCTGCCGTTATACAAAAAGTTAATGGAAATTGCAGTCGTTAAAAGAACGAAGTAGCTGATCCATTCAGGCCTTGAAATTGAAACGCCCAATAGGATAATCAGAAGTACTGCTGCAATGGCTAGAACCGGTTGGTAGATGACCGCTGTTCCGAGAAACAGGGCTGACAATAACAAGAGCATCCCGTATGGCAGGGCGTTCATTTTGGAGGCCCAATGAAAATTAGTCATGTCTTTTCCTCACCCCGCTGCGGATTCCCTCTTTCGGTTAAAGACCATATTCAGAGTTCCGCGAATACTCTCTAGCCGACATTTGTTCAAAAGCCTTCTTCCCTGACTCCTTGAAAGGATGGAGTCTACCAGTACATACACTATTTTGGCGGCCGTTTTTCCCAACAGGAGCACGTTACCTGTGAGACCCTCCCGCTTCATAGCGTTAGATATGCCCTGGCTGTAATATCGTTTCATTATCCAGGACTCCGTCAGTCGACTTGCCGGTACAAAATGATCGACAGCCATTAGCGGGTGATACAGGATGGAATGCCCTTCTTTTTGCATTTGCCCGAACAGCCAGGCCTCTTCACCTGAGAGAAGCGATTCTCCCTTTCTTCCGAGCTCCAGAGGAAACAGGCTGAGATCAAATACGATTTTCCGCATAGCCATATTGGCTCCGCAGGGATGAAGGCGTCCGGGATATTCCCGAATCCGGTTGCCCAGATCGACAATGGTATAAGGGAGTTCGAAGGGCTTGATCAGCCATTCTGGACGTTTACTCTCGAATATCGGAGCAATTCTCCCGCCCATAGCCATGACTTCCGGTCTCTCCGCAAAGGTGGACACAATCGTTGTGATCCATGTCTTGCAAGGAATAGCATCATCGTCCAGAAAGGCAATAAGCTGAGACTTTGAGGCCAGAATTCCTGTATTCCGTGCTGCGGAAAGTCCCTGTACCGGTTCTAGAATATAACGGGTATCAATATCATCCACGTTCCTATCGATAAAATCCTTTACAACAGTTTCTGTATGATCTTTAGAACGATTATCCACTACAATGATCTCGGCAAGGTCCAAATTCTCCAGCAACACCAGGGATTGAAGGGTTTTGTTAAGTAAACCTGCCCGATTGTAAGTACAGATAATAATGGAAACCTTAGGAACGAGTCCGTATTCACGCATCGGCATTCACCTAATTTCCAAAAAATTAATAGGCATCTTTTGAACCAAGAAGCATTAAGCCTGTCTTGGCAATAATCTTCAAATCGAGCATGGTACTGCGAATATGAATATAAGTTAAATCAAGCTGTACCATCTCATCAAAACCTACGCTGTTTCTAGCATGCACCTGCCAATATCCCGTACACCCAGGCGTTACTGTAAGACGCTGTTTGTCATAATCCGTATACTCAGCTACCTCTTCAGGAAGTGGAGGACGCGGACCTACCAGACTCATATGGCCGATCAGTACATTCCACAGTTGTGGAAGTTCGTCAATGCTCGTCTTACGCAAGAATCTTCCTGTCCGTGTAATACGGGGATCGTTCTTAATCTTGAACATCGCTCCGCTTACCTCGTTATGGGCTAACAAATTCTTCTTCAGCTCTTCGGCATTGGATACCATAGATCTGAACTTATACATAGGGAACTGCTTCTCATCTTTGCCTACACGATTTTGCCAAAAGAAGACTTTACCCTTCGGATCTTCCAGCTTAATCAGCACAGCAACTACAACGAATAAGGGCAGCAGTACAAGAAGACCAAGAGCGGAGAAAATGATGTCAATCATCCGTTTCATTACAAGATAGGAATCCGAATCTTTCGTTCCTTCCTTGGTATGCAGCATGTAAAGTTTCGGCAGGACGTACTCATAATCTTCCGGCAGTTTTTGCATGCTCATTTTCTCCTCATTCCTCCTTGGATTGTATGAAGCACCAGCTTCGTTTGATCAATTTCCTTACCCGTTCGCGGCTGTTTGACCAGCCTTGCTTAACCATTCCGCCATTGCGTCCATCAAAGGATAGCGCAGATCTTCTTTTTGTAATGCGAACTCTAATGTGGTTAAAATATATCCTAAGCGTTCGCCCACATCATATCTCGTGCCTTCAAAGTTGTAGGCATAGACCCGCTCACTTTGGTTCAGCTTTTGGATGGCATCCGTCAGCTGAATTTCGCCTCCGGCCCCCTTCTCTTGCAGGTCCAGATACTTGAAAATCTTAGGTGTAAATACATAACGGCCCATGATCGCCAGATTGGAAGGTGCCGTCCCCAGTGGCGGTTTCTCCACGAAGTTGTTAACGCGGTACAGTCGATCCTCTTGAAAATCCGGTTCAATAATTCCGTAACGGTTGGTGAATTCATCGGGAACCATTTGTACACCGATTACCGAGTTTTGCGTTTCTTCATATTGATCGATCAACTGCTTAAGGCAAGGAGTCTGACCCGTTACAATATCATCGCCGAGCATAACGCCAAAGGGTTCGTCCCCGATAAATCGTCTGGCGCACCAGACTGCATGGCCCAAGCCTTTGGGTTCTTTTTGACGAATATAGTGAATTTCAACCTTGGAAGAACGTTGAACTTCTTTTAGAAGCTCCATCTTGCCGTCCTCCAGCAGACGCTGTTCCAATTCAAAATTGTTATCGAAATGATCTTCGATGGCTCTTTTACCTTTACCGGTAACAATAATGATGTCTTCAATTCCGGAAGCGATCGCTTCCTCCACAATGTACTGAATCGTAGGTTTATTGATGATAGGAAGCATTTCCTTAGGCATTGCTTTGGTTGCAGGAAGAAAGCGCGTTCCTAGCCCAGCTGCAGGGATAATAACTTTTTTGACCTTTTTCATCGCACTAACCTCCTTAAGTTTTGTAAGCTTAGACTTCATTTCTTGGATCAGCTATTTGGCTTGGTTCATGGCAATACCGAGTATTTTGGAACCGGCTTGCTCCATAAGTACTTTAACCTTACGTATGGAGTCCCGCTTCGATTTACCGTAACGGGCAACGAGGATAACACCGTCACTGTAAGGGGCAAGTATACGGGCATCGCTGTACTCTACTGCCGGCGGAGTATCGAGCAGGATTAGATCATGGCTTTCTTTCAGCTCATCCAGCAAAATCGTCATTTTCTCACTGCCCAGCAAATCCGGCGGACTAACTTTGGTTACACCGGCAGGAATCACTGTGAGATTCGCAAGACTTCCATAAGCCGAGATATCACTCGATTTCTCTGCCCCGCTCAGGTAGGACGTAAGTCCATCACTGCCTTCTATTCCAAATACGGAATGAAGGCTGGGATTGCGGAGGTTGCAATCAATTACTGCCACTTTCTTGCCATCCTGTACAAAAGATACGGCCAGATTGGCCAGGATTGTTGTCTTCCCCTCACCGGCTTCACCTGAAGTGAACAGCAGCACCGTTCCTTTGTTGCTATTCAGTAGTCCCAAATGCCGGATATAGGTCCGCAGCGAGCGGAAGGACTCCGAAATATACGATGAAGGACTGCTGTCGGCGATAAGACTGTTATTCAGCCGTAACATAAGCACCCTCCCCTACTGTTGCTTTTGCTGACTTCCCAAGATCCCTTTTACGTATTACCGGAATCGTGGCGATAATCGGAAGACCCAGATCATGTTCTGCTTCTTTTTCCGTACGCAGTGTGTTATTGAGTGTCTCCATCAGCAAGATAATTCCTAAGGCAGCCATAAGTGCTACCACAAAGCTAATGATGATGTTCATCATAAAACCGCTATTGGCAGGTGCAGGATTGTCTGTCGGATCAGCAGGAGTCAAGAATGTAACATTGTCCAACTTCATTAGTAAGGGCAAGTTCCGAATGAACGTCTGTGATACCGCATTTACAATCGTAGCCGCCTTCGTGTAGCTCTCGTCCTGAACGCTGATGTTAATTACTTGGCTCTTCTCCGATGATTTAATACTCAGCTTCTGGCTTAGTTCGCCTTCCGTCAGACCGAACTCGGGGTGAGCTGCAACAACACTTTTCATAATGGTTGGCGAGTAGAGGATTTCCTTATAGCTCTCAATGAGGTTGAGGCTGAAATTTAAATCGTTAAGTTTATTACCCTCAGGTGCATTTGCAACATTATTGACCAACAACTGTCCAGAAGCGGAGTAGACGGGTACAACGAAGTTTTTACTTACATAGAAGGTTGTTGCACAAGAGATCATTACAAATATTGTGATTAACCATAACCTTTTCTTTATCAGGTTAATGTAATCTAAAATCGTCCTTTCCACAGTAACCCTCCTTCCGTATAAAATATCTTTGAAAGCAATCATGAAAGTTTCAGTTATCTTACTTTTATTCTATCAAGTCGCTTGTTTTACCACATGGCTCATACCATCACTTTCCTCTTCACTTTCGAGTTAGTCCGTCTACTGCTTACGAGGGGGCGTATGGTATACTTTTGTACCATATACAAAACTGTAATAAGCTGCTCGACAAAAAAAGCCCCTGCAAGGCCCTCGCAGAAGCTAGTCGTAAAACTATTGATTCATTCAGAAGATGTTTAGTTGGACCTTAGAAAAAAACAAAAACACGGACATAACGTCCGTGCATTAAAGGTTACTCGTAGGACATTTCGTATTTCGTAATTCCTACAGCGTTGGCATAAAGGGCGGCCTGTGTACGATCCGCTACCTGAAGCTTTGCAAGAATCTGGCTCACATGCTTCTTGACCGTAAATTCGCTGATATATAGCCGGGAAGCAATTTCCCGATTACACGCACCCTGTCCGAGTTCAATCAACACTTCCTTTTCCTTCGGTGTTAATTCATCGGTCGGACTGCTGACGCTCATTCGCATTTTATCCTCCATAAGCCCGGGGTCATAATATTTACGTCCCTTGTGGACCAACTGGATGGCAAAAAGCAATTCCTCTGGCAGGGCTTCCTTCAATACATAGCCGTCTACCAGCACTTCCTCAGCCTTCAGGAAATCCTCTCGACTCGCGGAGGAGGTTAAGAGTATAAATTTACTAGTGATTCCATTTGCTCTAGCCATCTTAATTACATCCAGCCCTGATTCATCGGCAAGCTTCAGATCGATCAATACTAAATCAGGCTGAATTTCTTGAAATACACGAAGTGCTTCAGTACCATTTGTGGCCTCGCCAGCAAACTGCACATTAGGTTGCATAGATATGACTGCTGCCAGCCCTCTTCTAACCAACGGGTGATCATCTACAATGACGATTTTCATTGAACGACCTCCTTGCTAATTTTATGCGTTCTTTAATTCGGCCACACCAACCGGTATAGAAATCATTATTCTTGTTCCCGCAGTTTCATTACTTGTAAGTTGGAACTCGCCGCCTAGGGACTGGCTTAAATGCTGCATGTTCTTCATGCCAAGCCCACCCGTATGTTCCTCTGACTCTGACCACAGCAGGCTGGTATCAAATCCTACCCCGTCATCGCTTATAGAGAGCTTTATCCATTTCGGCTTCAGTGACAGCTCCACTTCTATCCTTCTGGCAGCACCATGACGAATGGCGTTGCCTGTAGCTTCCGAAATAATTCGAAAGAGAGCTTTATGATATGGATAAGGGAGACTGAAATCATCCCCCGTTATTTTTAGTTCAATCTCCACGTCGTTTAATCGTGACAAGCTTTTTAAATGTGACCTTACCATCCCGAGCCAGGTCGGACCGCCGCTCTTCTTAGAGCTTAAGCTATAAATGGTAATCCGCAGCTCTTTGGCAACCTTTGTAGCCGAATCGTGAATAAGTTCTATTTGCTCTTCTAACTGGGCTTCTGTCATGGTACTCCAAGTCTGCTTCAGGGAATGTGTCGCATACACGATTCCGAACAAACTTTGGGATACACTATCATGCATTTCATCGGCAATCCGGTTCTGCTCATTCGTAACAATCAACCGATTCTCGATTACACCGAGCTCATGACGTTCCAGAATAATTGCGCTTAGCTCCGACAGAAACATCAATTGTTGAATATACCAGCGTCGCCCTTCCAGTCCTTCTGCCGCTTCCAACTTCACGCCAATCATCCCTACAAACCGGGTGCTCATCCGTACAGGCATAAGAAGGAAGTCTCCTAATCCTGGTAGACTTTTAAATATTGGCTCCCGCTGCAATCTCCATTCATGTTCATGCTTTTCCAGCTCTGCAAACAGATATAATTCTTCCTGCTGTTGCCATCCCGTCTGTCGGCTCTGAGGAGCAGGTTCCCCGCTCTTCTTAGCGAACCAGAATAATGCCTTATCTAATTTCGTAAGCTTAACTACATAATCGGTGATTACCTGCCCGATGTTCAAAAAATCATGCTGACTCGACGTTTCTACAATGTTATAGAGCGACTTTATGTGCTCCATGGTTTCATTCGTTCGCGCATCCGCTTCTTCACGCTGGCGTTTCATCCGAACAACCATTTGCATAATAGTAACCGTAAGTACTAGGCTTAGAAACAAGTTTCCGTTATTTAAAATTGCAGAAGACACATTTTTGCTCTCAGTATTCATAAAAAGGTAACAAAATACGACGATGACTCCGATATAACCGAAGAGCAAACTCCAGCCGAAGTAGAAGGTTAAGGATCCTGCAGCTACAAGAACGGGATTAAGAACATAAAGCTTGAATGGACTTTCATATCCGCCTGTTAATAGAGTAAGCAGTATGATACCTGCCATCTCTGTACTCACAACCAGCATTAGAGCCTGAGGTTTGTCGCGAAACCTTCGATAAGTAAGTGTAAATCCCCGAGCGAGGATAAGTAACAGAAGTATAAGTAGCGATTTATATAATATAGAAGGCCCCGATTTACCCAGGATATACATAAGTGATGTGAGGGACAAAGAAAAAAATCTATAAAAGGCAAACATTTTCTCTTCTGAAGTTGATTTAATTTTCATCCAACCACCCTATTCTCCAATTTTGTGGAAAATGCGAGCTTATATGTCTTTGTTTAAAAGCATCATACATGAGAAAAATCACAATAACAAGTTGGCTCACCTCCTGTGACCGCTTACATCACAAATAATTAACGTAATTTTATTCCAATTTATGGGATAAAGCGCATCCATATATCAAAGTCGCCTTAATCTGTTTGTTTTGGCGTTAAGTTCATGTTATGTATGGATCAAAAACACCCCATATACTGAGTAGACGGGGTGTTTTTGAGTTTATGCTCTTATTCTTTGATGTTATGTATGTCTTTAATACCATGCGTTCCTTTGGACAAGTCGGATGTGGATGGACCCGAAGGATCACAAATGCAAGTTTGGTACCGCCGCTCGCTTACAATATGATAACCGGTAGATAGAATTCGTAAAAAATGTAGATTTTTTTTAATATCGACCCTATGGAGATTATGGCATCTTATGCAGTAAAACTCTCTCAATGTTCTCATCTCCAGCATAATCCTTAAGACCTGCTAAAGTTCAGCAGATATTACCTAAATAATACCATTTCTTTTTCAAATGTGTCAACAAAAAGAAACAAATTATGACAATGGCGTTAGCAGATACAGAAGGGATTTGTCGAAATTTAAACGTTGCGACGACAATTTTGGGGTGATATCCCCATATACTTCTTAAAGAGACGGGAAAAGTAGAAGGTATCCTGGTAATGTAACCTACCGGCTATCTCTTTTACTCTTAAAGAGGTATTCAGGAGCAGATGCTTAGCCTCAGACATTTTGAGTCGATGAATGTAATCATGCAGTGGATATCCGCTGCTCCTCCGTACTAACCGGCGTAATGTGGACATGGAGATATGGTGTTTGGCCGCTATTTGCAGCACAGTCAGATGTCCGTAAATACAGGAATGCAGATCCTCCCGAATCTGTTGCATCGAATCCTCCTGCGCGGGTCTGCCGTTCCCCTTAAGTACGAAGGAACACTCTAGCAAGAGCTCCTCCAGCAATAATGCCGCTCTATCTGCGTCCGCAGGAGCTCCTCCCTCCATTCGCGTCAGAATATCCTCAAAAAAATGTATAAAACCCTTGTCGGAACGAACCTGAAATACATCGCCTCCGGCGATTAAACCGGCCTCCAGCCATTCCGTTATTCGTGTTCCACTGAAGTTAATGTAGTACTCATCCCAGCTTCCCCCTTCCAGAGGGCCGAAATCATAGCTACAGCCCGGTCTAAAAAAGAAGAGGCTTTCTCCTGATATCAACTGCTCCTCCCGGCCGTTCTCAGCATAAACTCCTGAACCCGATACAATATAGACCACTGCCCAGTGTTCGAAGAATACACCCTTACGAAAAAGCGTTCTTCCTGGCAGATGTCCCACTTGTCCAACACGAATCGTTCTTAGCTTTAATTTGGAAGCATCAACCTTAGGGTCAATAATCCGAATAGGATAAGGGCTGATCATATAATCCATCACATTGGGCATCGAATGCATTCCTCCCTTGAATTCCGAGTGATATGTTTATGTGGTTGATGATCATATTCTACATGAATTAGAGGTGAAGCTGCTATGTCTGCTCCAAATTCATTATTGTTAATGCCTTACCCGCAGCATTTAAGTCCTTCCTCCGGCATCTTTCAGATACCTTCCGCCGGGAGCATTGTTCTTAGCTGCAAGGTAGACACGATTGTACTACCTGCTGCACGCAGACTCCAGAACGTAATATCCAAAGCCTTGCATGTGACCCTGCCACTCTCCATAGGCACCCGTTCATCCGTTCAAGCCGTCTGTTCTTTTTCCCAGAACCCTGATCTTCCCGCACAGGCCTATGAGGTGACCATCCAAGAGAACGGAATCTCGATTACCTATAGTACCCCGGAAGCCGCGTTCTACGCCGTTGCTACACTTAAGCAAATTATAGAACAAACCGGAAAAGCTGTACCTTGTCTTACCCTTCGGGACCATCCCGATTTCGGGGCAAGAGGTCTAATGATTGATATCAGCAGAAACAAGATCCCCAAGTTGGAAACCATATATCGGATTATTGATCTTATGGCCGATTTGAAATTGAACCAACTGCAGCTATATATAGAAGGTACACCTTTTGCCTATGAGTCCTTTCCAAAGGTATGGGAGCTTGAAACCCCGATTTCTGGAGAGGAAATATTACTTATAGATGCCTACTGCCGGGAGCGTTATATCGAACTGGTTCCTAATCAGAATAGCTTTGGACATATGGAAGCTTGGCTTTCACGCCCTGAGTTCAACCACTTGGCTGAAATTCCGGAGGGCTTTATGTTGCCGGAGGGAATGTATGCTGCCGACTTTTATCCAGAAGGCTTATTCATGAGACCCGGTACCTTTCATACGGAAGATCCAAAGGTTCTGGACTTACTGGAAACCATGTACGATGATTTACTCCCTTATTTCAGTTCAGATCAGTTCAACGTGGGCTGTGATGAAACGTATGAGCTTGGCCTGGGCAAAAGCAAACAAAAGGCTGATGAACTGGGGAAAGGCCAACTCTACTTATCTTTCTTGCAGGAGATTCATAAATTAGTAACCAAACGGGGCAAAACCATGCAATTTTGGGGGGATATTATCATTCAATACCCCGAACTCATCCCGCAGCTTCCCAAGAATGTGATTGCCATGGAGTGGGGCTATAGTGCAGAGCACCCTTTCGAGGAGGACACAAGAAAGTTCAAGGAAGCCGAAATCCCTTTCTATGTCTGCCCAGGAACGAGTTCATGGAATTCACTTACCGGCCGAAGCGATAACATGATGGCTAATTTGCGCAGTGCTGCTATTCATGGTAAAAACAATGGGGCTATCGGCTATCTAATTACGGATTGGGGCGACTTCGGACACTGGCAGCATCTCCCGGTAAGTTACGCTGGCTATGTACATGGAGCTGCTCTCGCTTGGAATGTTGAGGCCGGCCTGCAAGCGGATGTTTCCGGCTATCTGAATCGATCTGTATTCCTCGACCCTTCCGGCATCATGGGAAATCTCATGCTGGACTTAGGAAATTACTACAAGCTGGAATCCGGCCTGTCCCGCCCGAACGATACGGAAATGTCTATGCTGCTCCGCAGCAAACTGGGCAATGTACTTATCGTGGAACAGCTGTCGGATCAACATTTGGAACAACTGACAAACTATATTCACAGCATAGAGGAACGTTTGGAAGAGGCTTCCTTGTATTGCGAGGATGGGGAGCTTGTGCTGAGCGAGCTTAGGAACGGCATCCATTTCGTCAAACATGCCATTAAGCTTGGGTTCATAAAACGCCAGCTGGTACTTACACCAGGCCAAGTCGATAAGAAAATTCTTTCGGAGCAGATTCAGGATCTTGATGTTCTTCTACACCGTTACCGGTTAATATGGTCCGAGCGTAACCGTATGGGGGGACTGGAACAGAGCGTCTCTAAGCTGCTCTCGCTTCGTCAGGAATATCAAACCTTGCTGGAAGCTCAGTACTCTCACTAACTTAGAATTTTTAGAATATAGGATTAGTCGCACTGCGGTGAATGTTTGGACTTCCGGCCGCTGTTGTCTACAGATTTCTTTGAATTATACCGCTTTTTGCGGTAGAAATCCGTAGACAGCTTATGCTTTCGAAGCGAGCTTTCCTACGGAAAGCTTTCGGGCGGTCGCTCTCGCTCCTCCAGTTCCAAATTTCGTTCCTTTTCGCTTTTTTTTATTTTCTTTTGTTCAGCTTATATAGCTTTTTGAAAGCATAAGCTGTGACCGGATTTACACTGCTAAGTGTAATTCAATACATCTGGACACAACAGCGATTGGAGCAACGGTCCGTTTGCAGAGCGTCCTCTCAAAATCCCACCTAGCTTAGATGTAAATTAAATGGACTTGCAGAGGGCCGTAAAGTGAAGGAATATAAACTAAATCATGCGTGCTTCTGGGCACCCGACGCACCTAAAAAAGGAGCAGCCTAACCGGCAGCTCCTCTAAACATCTATGATATGATTTAAAGTTTTTTTACTAACCCCGCGTTCGGAAAAAGTATCATTTAAGTACGACTTTTTAAAGCACATACAGCCATTCTTCAATCTATTTAAATTTATTTAGATTACTAACATATGCTAAAATTTTCTCATTAAGTAGAGAGAGATAACCTTCTATTTCAATTTTTTTATGTTCCTTTAATACTCCTGCAAAGTTTTCTGTTAAATAATACAAAGTAATGTCAGTATCTGAACTTGACGCTTTCTGCGGCTCAATTATGTTTAGCATATTTAATAATTCTTCATTTTTGATAATTTGCTCCCACTTGCTATCATCCATTGAATTGTTTCTTAGTAATTCATTTATTTTCCCAACTAGAATTTCTATTGATTGGTTTTGTTTAATTATATTTTCACCTAAAATTGAGTCACTTGATTTTAAAATGTCAATAATTTTTTGCTCACTATGGTGATAGATTTCTCTATTATCAAAGGAAATTAAATAACCTTTGGAAATTTGTTTTGCCTCATCGTAACTGGACTGTGCAATAATCTGGAGAAACGATATATCTGCCTTAACCTTCTCTGCATATAAATAAGGTAAATTAAGATCGTCTTCATTTTTTTCATTATTATTTGGGACACTACACGAAGTTAATAACAGAAGACTCCATAACAGAATTATGAATGATCTAGTTTTTTTCATTTTCATCCCCTTCAAAAAAGAGTGGAGGATCTCAATTCCTCCACTCAAATTTTTTTATTACGGAGTCCAAGAAGCTGTAGCCGCTTTGGACCAATTTTTTTCGACCGTATTTGTATTAACTGTGTAAGATACCCCTACGCTTAAGGGTTGACCCCAAGTCCAATTTGCACTTCCAGTCTGGCTAGTACTTGAAGCTGTACTGTCATAAGTATGGGTCAATTTCATTGAGGCAGATGTTGCAGTTCCTAGCTTACCAGATTTAACAGAAACAGTTGCCCAGGCGGATAATGGGTTAGCCCAATAAGGGTCAGAATCTTCAAAGTTCAGTAGAATTGTACCCGAACTTCTTTGATCTGCATCCGCTAACCAAGGAGCATAGTTAGCAGTTGCGTTTGTGTTCCCGGTAGACCAACTAACATAGTTATAAACATCATTGCTCCAATTAATTGAGAGTATATCATAAGATGCTGGATATTTCTCTACCGAAAACGAACCCATCTTCACATTTGTAAAAATATAATTAGTGCTACGTTCTCTGTCATTTCGGTCTATCCATATTGTCAGTGTATACGCATCTGGAGTGAGAGATTGTATGCTAATAGACGATGAAGAAGTTGGGGCAATAACGTTTCCGTCCTTGTCTAATTTCACTTCTTCTTTTGTCAAGTTTGTTAAACCATTTTTCTTTTTATATTCTTGAATTTCTTGTTCTGTAGCACCTTGCTTAATCATCTCAGTAATTTGGGTATAAATTGAATCAATGTCGATTGGTTTGGGTGTGGCACTTACAGCTGCGGAGTTAATTAAAAATAAAAAACAAGCAACAATCGATAAAAATCTTTTTTTCAACGATATCTCTCCTTAGTAAGAATATTTATGATTAGCTGGCCAGCTTAACCATCGGCAATGGATTTACACATTTCTATCAAATAAATTTCCATGAATGGTAACTTTTTAATATATTACAAGAGTAACAGGTATTATTTGGAAATTAAACTATATAATCCAATAATATGGAAACTATGTACTTTTGTAGACGTATAATCCATTAGGTTGCAAGAGAAGGAAAAGGAAAAAGAAGCCCCGTTAAGAAGCTTCTCAATTCTATTTATCTTACTAACTTCATTCAGTGTTTAATATGCTTTTTACAGCCTCTATTCTATTTCTCGACACCTAAAAAACTACTTGGGATCGATCTCAAAGGCATCCCATTTTACATTTCACTTTACGTGGATTATTTCATCAAAGGGTTTAACTGGGAATAATCACTTTTTGTCGATATCCAACGCAAATACAAAAGCTGTGATCGAAACACGGAACTATCTACGAAGTTCTGGAAAATCGCTTCTCGGCGTGGGAAGAAAAAGCGTGTATCGCTACAGCAAGAAAGATGCTGGTCATTGCTTACCATATGCTTAAAAACTAAAGGGCCGGGTATCCTATTGGTCATTTCACGAAACATGCTAAACATTCAGAGACGAAGACCGTTCATGCGAGCGTTTTGATTTTCACAGAAAAAGGGATCCCGCTGAATGCAGCGGAGAGGACGGACTGATTGCGGAAAAGCGGTAGCGTTCGCCCGAAAGTTTTCCGAAGGAAAACTAGCTTCGAAAGCATAAGCTGTGTCCGGATTTATACCGCTAAGGTAAAAATTCAAAAAATCTGGACACAACAGCGATTGGAGCAACGGTCCGTTCGCGGAGCGTCCTCACCGAGCGCACAAATAATCCGGTGACCAGACTTGATTTACCGAAGTCATAGCCTCCCCCGTTTCTGCAGCCTGAGCCATGAGCATGGCCAAATAATGATCCTGACAGCCTTCAGCCAAGCTATAAAAAGCAGGTCCACCTTGAACATATCTCCCCATTCGGGCGAGACTTTCCGCTATGGCAATTTCATCCTCGGCTAGTCTTGCGGGAGCAAAGGGATTTCGATACAGCCATTCTCCGTCCCCCATAATACCTTTAAGATAGAAGCCTTCCAGATTGCCCCCATGTCCTGTATCTATTCTTCGGAGTTCACTATAAACAGGGGAATCAAAATCCTCAAGCCAGGCTACCTTCTCGTTGACGATCTCCCCACGTTCTCCGCGTACGAGAATTCGATTCTGTCGAATCCACGAGAAATACTGGTCGCCCACAAAATCAAACACTCCCAGCTTCCCTCCAAAGTCCAAAGTTCCTAAGGTCTGTATAGAGTTAATTACCTCTTCGGCAACCGGCGGACCGCTGCGATTCGAACCCTTAAGTATGGATGACTGGAAATTCTGCCCGCGTATAGTCACATTCTGAAACCCAATGCCTAGCAATTGACGAATCAGACTGATTCCGTGATATCCATGTGCCGCCGATACCTGTGCCTGACTAATCTCCCCGAGGCGTCCGGAACGGGCCAGAGCAATTCTAGCGGCATGCATGGGCTGAAATAAATATTGCTCTGCGATTTGAATGCGTGCAGCAGCTCCTACCTGGTTCCAAAGCTCTGTCATAGATTCAATATCAGGAGCTGGAGGAGTTTCGGCTAATACCGGAATCCCTGCAGCAGTCAGCTTTATCATGTATTCCGCACATACTTCTCTAGGCACACTTAGCACCACAAATGAATAGGCGGCACTGGATATAAATTCCTCCAATGAGGTGTACACCGTTACTCCCCATACCCGTCTCATTTCTTCTGCCTTCTCAGGATTCCGGACGAACATAGCTCCCACCACAAACTGTTCTGGCAACTGCTTGGCAATACGCAGATAAAACTCTGCTCTCCAACCTCCACCCAATAAACCGAATTGGACCTTGTTCATTAATATTCCCCCTCTTGTATGTACCTCTAAGTTTCCATTGTAAAGGATTATTGGACAAGTTATACTCAGATCAAATATTCCTTTTATTCCCTTATTACATTTGTGATTCAGGAGATGAAATTATGAACTGGCTTCATGATTATGAGGAAGAGCTCCGCATTGTTTTCCACGATTGCAGGCATATCATCTCACAATTCCCAGACCCGCTGAATGCTTATGGACTATCCTACCTTCATCATTTCAATGTATTCGAAACGGAAAGCCACAAGAATTACATATGTTACCTTTTACCCTTCTGGTTTCAGGAGAACGGTCGGCTCACTGCACAAGATTGCCGTCAAATGTCCATCGGAAATGTCTTTTTAATGCTGTATTTCTTCATTCAGGATGACTTAATGGATACCTCCACAACCTCTGCCTTCTCAACCTTGCCGCTGGCAAATCTGCTATATATTGAATTTCTGAATATCTATAGGTCTTATTTCCCGGGAAAATCTCCATTTTGGACTTATTTTAATCGCTATATTTCAGAATGGGCAGAAAGTGTAAGCAATGAGAATAGAGAGGATTATTTTCGAGTTGAGCAAGTGAAGGTTGCCTATAAAGCCAGTCCGCTGAAGCTATCCAGCACCGCGGCTCTGCTGCTTTCGGATCAGGATACACTAATCCCACAGTCGGAGGAAATGCTGCATTACGTGCTTCTAACGCTGCAAATGTTGGATGATTACGAGGATTGGAAGGAAGATCTGGAGGAAGGCAGCTATAATTGTCTGCTATCTCTCACCCGCCAAGAGTTGAATTGCGATAAAGACAGTCTAACCCAAGCAGACGTTAAGGAATTCATTTATACAAACAGAGGTCTGGAACGTTTTACCCAAATAGCCTGGGACCACCATAACCGATTGCTGGGCTATAGCTTAAAAGTCCCGAATCTACTAGATTTCCATCATCGCCTAACCAATAACCTGATGCAGATCTCAGCAGCCATAGAAACTGAAAAGAAGCTTCTGCAGAGCGGCGGGCTCCATTATTGGCTCTCTAAAAATATGTAATATATTCAGGGAAAAGTAATAGTATTCAAAATAAACGTATGATATATTCATAGGGAAAAATAACTATAAAGGGAAGGATGATTACATTGTCAGATATGATTCTTACAAACCAAGTGATTCAAAAGGCCTGGGAAGATCCAAGTTTTAAGCAACGCTTATTAACTGATCCGAAATCAGCACTAAAAGAAGCATTAGGCATAATTATTCCTGACAGCATCACCCTGAAAGCTGTAGAGGAAGGCTCGAATGAGTTCTACCTCGTCATCCCCCCTAGTCCGTCATCAGGAATATTAAAAACCGATGTGAGCACACAAGGCTCCTGGTAAACCAACATCATGTTCAACTTTATAAGGAGTGGGGATCCCCCGAAGGTGCGGCCATAGGCAGCGTAATAACAACTTCGGTCCCTGCTCCTTTTTTGCTGTGAAAAACGACTTCTCCCTGCATCACTTCAATAATCCGAAACGTGACCATTAGTCCCAACCCCGTTCCCTTGTTCTTTTGGGAGAAGTAGGGCTCTCCTAACCGAAGCAGCACATCAGAGTTCATTCCTTCACCATTATCATTAACTCGAATGAATACTTTGTCTCCATTTCCGTATGCAGTGATATGAATCAACCCATCGTCTTGGAAAGCCTCTATACTGTTCTTGATAATATTAATTAGAGCTTGCTTGAACTTTGAAGAGTTCCCTTTAATCCAAAGATTATTATCTACATCAAGTATGATTTTCCCATTGTTCAGATGACAGAGCGGCAGGAGAATACTCTCAATATGCTTGAATTCATCATAGACATTAAGAATTAAAATCTGTTCGAACTCAGGTTTGGCAAAAGTCAGAAAATCCGTAATAATATTCGATGCCCGATCCAGCTCACTGAGAGCCATGAACATATACTCTTTCTCATCACCGCTCGACTTCTCACTAAGCAGCTGTAGAAATCCCCGAGTTACCTGCAGAGGGTTACGAACCTCATGCGCTACGGAAGCCGCAAGTTCACTAATGATCTGCACTTTCTCCGAACGCTGGAGTTCATTGTTGAATAATTCCAGTTCTTTGGAGTATTTAACTACCTGAGCATGGTCAAGGGCAAGTCTTCGTCCTAAAATCACAATCAAAGATAAAATAAAAATAACAAGGGCCCACTTCCAATAGTATAAATCATAGTTGCCTGCACGCACATAATACCAGACCAGTTCCAATACTCCTGTAAGCGCTGCTGAACCGAACCCTACGGCAAAAATAAGAGCATCCTTATTACGTCTGAAGGAGAAAATGATTACACAGGCAATGAGCAGGATAAATTGAATAATCATTATGAACCCAATAATTTTTGTGGAAACAAAATAATAAAACTCTACATACTCGTTGCCGGATAGAATGTTGACAGCCATACAGCATAGGCAGAACACGGAATAGAGAACCTGAAACTTTCGGAACCGTCTGATGATGTAAAACTTACCCGGACCAAATATTTTTTCAAACAGAAAGGTAAGCGACGGTAAAAGCGACAATAGGGCAAAGTCCAAAAACATTATACTTATAGGACCTAGATAACTATAAAAAGTATATATATAAGGGGAGTAAGTTATCGACAAAATCCCTGTTGAAGCAATGACTACGGCAAGGCCTGATGAAATAGTGAAATGCTCCTTGCTCAGAAAAAAGGCACAAACAAACAATATGAGAGCAACAAAGATAAAGGCGCCACCCAAGATAATGTCTACTAGCCCATTCTTGGCATACTGATGGATAAGAAGGTCATGCTCGCCGATAACAACCTTATCTTTTATCCCGATTCTGTCCTGAAGTGTCTCTGTCCAGATGTATAAGGTTTTACCACTGTCTTCTGTGCTTAGAGGGAATAACAGGGAATAGTTGTCTTTGATGTAATTCCGTTCACCCTCAAATATCAGAAGATCCTCTACATAAACCTTCACATGAAGGGCATATAAGGTATCAATATATACAGAAGGAGACGTCCACTTTACTTCTGGCAATGGGACGCGAATCCATGCGGAAGATACTCCTTTTGGCATCTGGGGTGAATTCTGGAGTGATCCTGCATCCATCCATCCCGTCGTGCCTCTTTCGTCTCCCCATTTCATCTGCCACTTTGTTATCTCAGCAGAAGGGTGAGCATTATCGGCTGATGCATACAGCGATCCACCGGTCATGAACACAAGAAATAGTACTGCTGCTATATGGAGAATATTCTTAACCGTCATACGCATGCAAGCACCTCTTCCTCTTCAGGTCTGGCAATAGGGAGCTTCACTATAACTTCAGTGCCCTCCCCCAATTGACTATGAAATTTGATAGTTCCTCTCATGGCCTCAATAATCTTGAATGTGACCATAAGACCCAGGCCTGTACCTTTGCTCTTATTAGAATAATAGGGTTCTCCAAGTCTAGCTAACTCACTGCTTTTCATACCCTCACCATTATCCCGAACACTTACGATTATGTAGGTACTTGATTGCCAAACTGTTATAGTAATAAGCCCGTTTTCCTGTAAGGATTCCACACTGTTTTTGAGAATATTAAGGAATGCCTGTTTCAGCTTGAAAGAGCTTCCCTCCACGTAAAGTCCGGTTTGCAGCTTGAGAATAATCTCTGCTTCGCGTAGATTAGCTAAAGGAACCAGAACCCCTGCTATATGCCTAAGTTCTCCGGAAATGTCAAGCCGTTCTACCGACTCTAACTCAGGTTTGGCAAATGTGAGAAAGTCCGTGATAATCATTGCTGCCCTGTCCAGCTCTGTAACCGCCATCTGCAAATACGTCTTCTCCTTCTGTCCGGACATCTCACCAAGAATCTGAAGGAAGCCCCGAGTAACATGTAGTGGGTTCTGAACTTCCTGCGCGACAGAAGCAGCCAGCTCGCTGATAATCTCCATCTTCTCAGATCGCTGCAAGTCATTATTGAATTTCTCCAGTTCATAGGAATAGTGTACGACCTGCTCATGGCTTTTAATAAAACCTCGTCCCACAATAACAATCAGTGAAATAACAAGAATTACCACGCCCCACTTCCACCAATACAAGTGATAACTCCCCTCGGACACATAGTACATGACCAGATCAGTAAATAAAGAGATCATCAGGATGGCAAACCCTCCGGAAAAAATAATACTATCTATCTTACCGCGCAACGCAGAAACGACCGCCAATACAAGCAGGAATAAAAGCTGCAAGGCGATTAGCACCCCGGTTATGGTCTCAGCGTATAAGGCCAGACTATCCAAGCGATAGGAAAGACTTAAATTAAGAATCCACAAGCCGCAGTATACGAGGGAATAACCAGCCATACATTTACGGACTTTGGTAACGATCTCGTTCTTTCCGGGACCAAATATCTTTTCAAAAAACAGAATAGACGAAACTAGCAATGTAATTAAAGCCAGATTGTAAAGGATATTTACTAATCTGCCGGGATTGCTCTGCAGAATGGGGAGAAAAGCAGAGTTCGTAATCACCAACGTCCCGCAGGATAAAATAACGAGCACAAGCAAAAAGCCGCTGAAGAACAGCTCCCTCTTCAAAAATATAGAGCAAACGGCAAACACCGAAGCCATAAAAATTAATGATGCTCCAATGAAAAGATCCATTACATCCTGCTTCACGTAAAGAGCTAGCAGCTTGCCGTAACTTCCGTATAAAATGCTGCCTTCAATACCAATGTTGCCCTCCCCGCCACTGCTCTTTACATAAAGTTGTTCCCCTGTTAGCTCTCGTGATAAGGGGATTAGAACCTTGGTTCCTTTACCCTTAATTGCACCGTTAGAATTGTATATTAATACGTTGTTCGCATATGCCTTAATTTCTTCTCCATAAATGTAATCAATCAGCACCGCAGAGTTATCTAAGTTGTCCGGTAATGTTATTCGTGTCCAGACAGATGATACTCCCTTTGGAGCTTCCAGTCTTTCAGTATTCGAACTGACGTGCATCCATTCCCCTTCAAAACCGTTCAAGCTGTCGTCAGGGTTTGCAGTTCCTCCTGCATGACTCCATTTCATTTCCCAACCCGGCAGCACAGATCCTGCGGGTCCGCCCCACTTTAATATAATTCCTAGTGTAACTATAGCAATCAACAGCAGCATAATTCCAATTACCACTACTGCTTTATGTAAAGACAATCTCATATGGACACCTCAAATAAATCATTGATTGGAAATTACCAGGCTTATGATATTAATTTTCGACACGCTTCGAGTTATACCTTCCTAATTCTGCAAATTACCGCGATTAAGGACGAATTATTGATAAGAAATGTTTAATGCTTGTCCTAACTGAATATATTAAGACTGGTGGATGTATCCATACCGATTCGATACCGTGTAAAAGGGTAAAGAAGTTATATAGCCTTTGAAATCCTTATGCTACTGGAGGACAAACCTATGAGTGTCTTTAAATCATCACAAGCAGAAGCTAACGAGCCCGACTCTTTGATAACCGAACGCGATATTGATGAGAAGTTCGGGTTATTTCAAGAAGATTCGTTCCCAGACGCCTTAGCGGATCAGGACCAAAAAGAGGCCATTAATCATGCACTTCCTAAAGAAGAGGCTGCCTACAGTGAAATAAAAGGAACTAAGGATAAGGAGCTGAACAAGTATGACTGATGCTTATAAAAAGACAGAAGCAGACATCGCTTATGAACGTTACAATAAAATGGGAAGCGTTACGTCCGATGAGGATATACCTGTAGTAGAATTTCAGCAACCCACTCAGGCTACAGCCGCTCGTCTAGATGGGGTTGGCGATGAGGAAATCGATTCTGTCCTGGTCAATGATGATCATCTCTCTTCAGATATCGGCCTGAATAACTTAAATGCTTTGGATCGGGATGAGGTGCTCGAGTCCGATGCCATTGAATTCGCTATGGCCGCCGGACTGACAGGAAACGCTATAGATTATGCCAAGGAAGATTTAGAGGGGATTGGTGAAGAAGAGGATCTTCCTCTGGAGGATGTGCCGGACGCCGATGAAATTGAGTCTGATACCCCGGTTGATCCAGCCTCTCCTCCCCAAGTCATTGTACACGGCACTGATTTAATTAATGGGTCAAAGGGAGAATAACGGCCTTCATGGCTTATAAAAAAGGGTTATCCCTCAGCCGACAGGCGATAGGGATAGCCCTTTTTTTGCAAATACCGTGAAAAACAAGTTATGATAAACTAAGACATTTGAGATCATCCAAGCTAAAGGAGAGAAGTAAACCGTGAAATTCACAAGAAGAAAATCGACTCTGTTGTTAATGATGATGTGTTTGCTGCTGGTCATTGTAGCAGGCTGCGGTAACAAACCAAGCAATAACAGCAGTAGTAATGAGACCGCTAACAGCAATTCGAGTACCAACAACGGCACCAGCAGCGGGGCCGCAGGAAATACCGCCGGCAACGAGGCCAGTCCCGCTCCCCAAGAAACAGCTACTGCTCCAACGGAAGGTGTCCCTTCGGAAACAGCAAGCCATCCTGTAGTAACCATTGAGATGAACGACGGCGGCATCATCCAAGCAGAGCTTTATCCCGAGGTTGCACCGAATACAGTAAACAATTTCATCTCGCTGATTCAAAAGGGCTTTTATAACGGTACTATTTTCCACAGAGTTATTCCTGGCTTCATGATTCAAGGCGGTGACCCAGACGGAACTGGTATGGGCGGACCCGGATACGGCATAACTGGTGAATTCTCCAGTAATGGATTTGTGAATAACCTGCTGCATACAGAAGGTATTCTATCCATGGCAAGATCACAGGACGCCAACTCCGCCGGATCGCAATTTTTCGTGATGACAGCGGCTGCTCCGCATTTGGATGGAGATTATACTCCTTTTGGTAAAGTTACGGAGGGCCTTGAAATCGTGAGCGCCATCGTTAACCTGCCCCGTGACAGCAGTGACCGTCCAGAACAGCCGCCTGTGATGAAAAAGGTAACGGTTGATACGCTTGGTGTCACTTACCCGGAACCGCAAAAAGTACAGTAATTAACTGAACTGTGGTTGCTCAACAATAAAACTCGGCAGCTTCCCATGTAACGATCGGGACGAGCTTGCCGAGTTTTTGTTGTTTATTAGATAAAAACTTTACTGAAAATAGGTGTTTCTAGTCTTCCATTGCTCCAGCTTGATGAACACCCAAAACCCATAAATACCAAGGGTGATAATCGATAATAGCAGCCATTTGATCCATTGTCCGAATAAACTAACGGCTGTCCCCTCAAAACGCAAACGACGTCCTTCGACCACAGTATGCTCCACTTTCCAACGATAAATCATAACCACAGACCAAGGATAGCAGATCCCTAAGGTACACATCGTCACTAACCAGCCAACTAGACACCAACCGACGTATTCCAGAAGTGAGCCGTCAAAATAAGACTCTCCTCTTCCGTAGTGAACAGTCGTATCCATATTTATAGCAGACATCATCTACCACCTTCTTCTTCAATATGGACCTATTTTCCTAATTATCCAATAAAATAACCATGATGTTTTTCACCATAAATCCAATAAATGCTTAATTACATGTATTTATCTTCTGCTGATGGCATGGTGACCGTCACGCAGGAAGGTACTCCGGCTGTTTTTTAACAAATGAATTCGTTCCATAGCCAGCTGATCTGCAGCTGCATAGGTTGGAATGCCGCTTGTACGTGACATCTCCAACACACGGCTAATGTTGTCATAAATCTTCGCTACCTGCTTATACGCACGATCCTTATTGTAGCCGTTTAGTTCATCGGCAATATTGATTACGCCTCCCGCATTAATGACGTAATCCGGTGCATACACAATGCCTAATTCATGGAGAGCATCGCCATGCCGCGGCTCTTTTAGCTGATTGTTGGCCGCACCGGCAATAACCTTTGCCTTCATAAGCAGAAGGGAATCATCATTAATAGTAGCACCCAGTGCGCACGGAGCATAAATATCACAGTCTACGCTGACAATGTCAGCCGGATCAACGGCAGTGGCTCCATAGGCCGCAACGGCACGCTGCGCAGCATCCTTGTGGATATCTGTTACGATAAGCTGCGCTCCCTCTTCATGAAGATATTTGCAAAGAGTAAAAGCCACATTGCCAACACCTTGAACAGCTACCCGCTTACCTTCTAGAGATTCAGAGCCGAAAGCCGCTTTCGCCGCCGCCTTCATTCCCTGATAAACACCAAAGGCTGTGGCTGGGGAAGGATTGCCGGAGGAACCATACGTTGTAGATGTTCCGGTAACATAATCTGTCTCCTGATAAATAATGTTCATATCCTCTTCCGTTGTTCCCACATCTTCAGCTGTAATATAACGTCCGTTCAAACCCTGAATGTATCGGCCGAAGGCTCGGAACATGGCTTCATTCTTATCTTTTTTGGGATCACCAATGATAACCGTTTTTCCTCCACCCAAATTCAGACCGGATATCGCATTTTTATAAGTCATACCTTTAGCCAGACGAAGAGCATCAATGATCGCATCCTCCTCTGTAGCATAGGTCCACATCCGTGTCCCGCCCAGTGCCGGTCCTAGTGTCGTATCATGTATCGCTATGATGGCTTTTAATCCCGAGGCCTTATCCTGACAAAATAACACCTCTTCATAATCGTCCCTCTCCAATGCTGCAAACAACTCCATGTTCTCCATTCTCCTATCTCTCTTTAACTATCTTTGTGTTGCTCATGCTCATGTTACTCCCACAGTGTATTATTTTATGTAAAATTCAATGGGTGCGGCGTTAAAATAACGGTGCGGCGTGCGATTAACTTAAGGATGCATGTACAGAAGTACATTTAGTTGTAGATTATACAATTAAAACACCCTATGTATCTATGAAAAAGGAAATAGTTGCAGTTAATACATCTATAATTTGGGTTTTACCTGTAAAGAGGCTTCTCCTCCATTTTTAGTTGCATAAAGTGCAATTAAAGGAGATTGAGTGGGCTAAACGCTTGAAATAGGTGTAGAAACTACAACTAAATATATCGCTCGATTGAAACACATGCTTACTCCCAGTACTGATCCGGCCGATACTCAATCTCCGACTGCACAGACAGCGTCAAGCACCCTGACGATTCATCATAGGCAACCGAATTGTCACCAACATAATACCAATGCTTAATCACAGGTCCACTTGCCGGTTCCTCGAAACGAAAAACATTCAGCTCGGACTTCTGCTCCACTACCGCCGCACCTTTGTCAGCGGGTACACCGCAAATCGTGATCAGCGTAAGGTCACCTTTCTTATCAAAGGTGTAGTTCAGCCCCTCTGTGCTACTGATGAACATGCGACCTGTAACCGAGTGCTTAACCAATACTCTTTCATGCATCGTTTAACCTCCTATAAGCTTTGCGTAGCAAAGCTCACTTCGTAAGCATTCACATAAGCTTTGCCTAGCAAAGCTCACTTCGTAAGCATTTTAAGGTAGATCAATCAGCATAAGAAAAGCACCCTCCGGCGCAGCAAGGTTAAGCTCACTAATCTCCTCAATTCGTGCCGAATCACCCGGGAGCAACAGAGACTCATCGCCTAACTGCAGTTGTCCCTCCATTAAATATATAAAAGTACGTCTTCCCGCTTCTTGGTTAAACACCAGTTCCTGCCCTTCGCTCATGCGTCCCAGATAAATGGTCATATCCTGAGCAATATCCACGACCTCTTCTGCGCCTACACCAGCCACAACAGGAAGCAGCACGCCTTCGAGCTTCACGGGATCGAATCGTCCAGTCATATACGATGGTTCAGTTCCGCGTACTCGGGGCATAAACCATAGTTGCAGCAGACGAACAGGCTCATCCTCTGACGGATTATGTTCCGTATGAATTGCACCCGTACCTGCCGACATCCGCTGAATGCCGCCGAAGGTGGTTTCGGCTACATTACCTAAGTTATCCTCATGCCGCAACCTTCCGGACAATACAATCGAGACGATCTCCATATCGCTGTGCGGATGAGCACCAAACCCTCTACCGGGAGCAATAGTGTCGTCGTTGCAGACCCTCATGGGACCAAACCTCGTATTATCAGGATCGTAGAAATCCCCGAACGAAAAGATGTGACTGCCCTTAAGCCAGCCATGACCAAAGTGATGGGCGGATTCCGCTGAGTATACCTGGATCATTGTATCCCTCCTTGTCATTCAAGCTTAAAAATATTGTAGCAGAAAGTGGAGGGAAACAAAAAAACAGCAGCCCGCCCTTTAGATCGAAACCGTTGGGATAAAATGCAACTCACCTTCTCATACTAAGAATAAAAAGATGGAGGTGAATGTCATGCCGAAAAATAGTGCAGATCCCAAATATGACCGTGCAGATAATAAAGCAGATCGAAAAGAGTATCAACAAAGTGTAGATAATTTCACTAAAGAAGCCAAAACGGTGACAAGCGAGAAAGCTGCCGATTATGTCCCAAGTTTAAATAATGTTCCCAAAAATGAAATTTAAGTAGCAATAAAGCTGCTCTACCGTCTCTTTATGACGGGAAAGCAGCTTTTTGTGTAGACTCTAAATTCAGATTCATGAGTGTCGGATCAATCCGGCATAAACATTCCTATTAAAATAAAGATCCAGGATAGCGAACCCAGCACAATTAACAGTATTTGTCGTCCCCGCAATCCAGTTCTTCTGGGTTTACCGACCTGAACCTTATCCCATAAATCATTTAAGACACTTTGTACCATTGCAAGCGGAAGGGTAGATATGAAACATAACAACCAATAAGGATCAGATAACCTCATTAGTACGAACGAGATAGTGATCACCAAAACGATAGGACCCGGATAGATATCGCGTTCAACTTCCCTTTCCTTGATTAAATCACGATATTCTTTATGCGTTTTATAAATTAGAAAGAAATTATAAATAGGAATAAATAATCCTACTGTTCTTAATTGAGGGCTGAAATTCAGGAATTTATAAGCTTTTATCCTTGTCCAATTTTTGTAATACCAGTAGATATCATAGACTCCAAACGTAAGTATAGATAAAAGTGCAAATTGCCATACCGGTTGGTAAAAAGAAAACGGGTCTTGCTGTAACTCAAAGTAACTGTTCGATTTGATCTTTCCTATTTGTGCCATGTAAGTAGTCATCCCTTCGCTATAATACTTAACGCGTATAATCTAAATACTCCTCAATGTATTACCTCCCGCCACCACACATTCAACTAAAAAACAGAACAAAAAAAGGCTCCAGGCATATAGAGCCCCGGAACCTTTTCGGTAGTTCCCCTCATCCCTTAGGCGGCCTGGCAATCATGACCGCTTAACGGTTTTAGATCCATAGCTTTGTGTCATCACCTTTCAGTGATTTTACGATTTACTTGGGTAAGACTTAAGCGGCACAATATCAGCGCCACATCTTAATTTAAAAACAGTATACAGGAAAAAGGGAATCGGAGGAATCTTTACTGCGGATTCCCTTTTTCATACTATCTCCCACTCTGTCAAGGACAGCTTATTAGTTAAAGATTGTAGTTCCTTCGGAACTTCAACATAACACATTAATTCTAAGCTGTTTCCATCTGGATCATTAAAATAAACCGATGCATTCCCCTGATTTGGTCGAACAAATGGCTCAATAGAAGTTCTGGTTCCGAAAGGTACGGCTTCTATTTCAATTGAATGCAACCATTCTAAAGAAACCTTTAAATCTTCAAAGGATACCTGAAAAGCTATATGGCGTAGCGAAGGGTGGTATGGTGTTTCATATTCCTTCCCTTCCCACAAACCTATCCAACTCCTCCCTTCCTCAATCCAAAAGAAAGCAGTATTATCATCACGCCAAGCAAATTTCAATCCCAACTTTGTATAAAACTCGATTGAGCGTTCTAAACTCTTCACGGGTAAATGGGCTTCATACAATCCTTTTATCAATTTCTATCCCTCTCTTCTTTATCACTACTTTAGAATATCGTTCGGTTGAAGATAATCAGTACTTTTTAGGACCATTGTTTTCTTCATCAAATCATATTGAAAATGATAGATCTCTATGAAATCCTGACCTGCCCCATAACCACCCGTCACGATAAGTTCCCCATTGATAGCTTGTAAAGAACGGCTCGACAATTGGCCTATATGGGTCCAGATCTCGTCTGAGTTTATTTCAAAAGATATCGGAAAAGCTTCATTGTTACTTACGCCATAAAGGTAAGTCTCTAGAGCATGACAATCGGTATAACGCGGGACAAACGCGAATATATCCGTTCCTTCCAAGGTGAATTGCTGCATTTCAATCGGTGAATCATTGGGTTGTACAATTTCGAAATCCATTGGAAATTTCATTACTTTGGTTGAATGCTCTCCTGATTTGGATTCCCACACCAACTCATAATCCCCTGACCACCTAAAGTCAGTCTCCAGACCCCAGCAGCTAGGCGCTCCTAAAGGGGATGCTTTCACTTTAGTAGTAGGTATGACAAGTAAACGCCCATCCACATGATTACCAATAGCTCTAATCGCGTCATCTTTTTCCTCTAATTTAGAACCTGTTGTAGACGTATCAGGAAGAGCGGATGTACTGGGTAAACCATTTCTAAGGCTCTCCGTTCTATCTCCGCAAGCTGTAACCATAAGTGTCAGCAATAACATCCACAATAGAATAACATTTCTCATTTAGCTGATCTCCTTTTATTTCCTTAGCTAATTCTACAATAACAGCCAGTTATTTGAAAAGGCTGCCCCTCAATGACGGCAGCGACGGCAGCCTCAGTGATTCATAAAGAATAAGGAAGCACAACACAAAATAAGGGACTGCCCCTAGCCGTTATGGCTTATGGACAGTCCCTCTTTTGATTTATCTTGGAACTAAGTATATTTATTAATTGCTTAATCCTGAAATCCGTTCCAGTAGGTTACATTCTCCAATGGCAATCTAGCGGATGAACGGCCTTCAACGGCCGCTTTGCCAAGCGCAATCAACATAACCGTGGTGTAACGCTGTGGAATTTGCAACAGCTCGTGGAAGGCTTCCGCATTATAGCCGCCCATAGGAACCGTATCATAACCTCTAGCCTTTGCTGCCAGCATCAGCTGCATGGAGATTAACCCACCGTCTACTAACGCGATCTCCTTAAGTTTTTCAGGACCCATGTTAGGGTAACCATTTGTGATTTTTTCGACCATCGTATCACGAACCTCGAGAGGCATTAATCCAGCAGATACCGCTTGATCATATATCTTTTCTGCATTACGGTAAGCTTCCACATCACCAAGTACAGCAATAACGGCAGATGCATCTACAACCTGCTGTTGATTATAAGCAATCGGTAGAAGCTTTTCTTTCAAATCCTGATCTGTAATTACGATGAAGCGCCACGGCTGAAGATTAGAAGAAGAGGGAGCTAGAATAGCCTCACCTAGAAGCTCCTTAATTTCTTCATCGGATATTTTCCAGGATGGGTCATATTTACGTACGGAATGCCGGTCCCGAATCACCTTGTTAAATTCCTGCACTGCTTGTAATTCTGTTGTCATCGCAGTATCCTCCTCATCCATTCTCTATATTCTGTGCATTCAAATGCACAGTTAAATCTAAAAAAATGCAATACGGTTTGCTCCGTATCCTAGAATATCCATATTTCATTAACTGTAACTTAATATGCACAGTATAATTCAAAGATACAGATCCTGTCAATATCCAGCCTTACGCACCATATCTGCTACCGTGTATTGCTCCAGCACTCCAAGAACACTACGGTCCATCTCCTCCAGAATATCTCCGCAAGCCGCCTTCATCTGCACTCCGAAATCATTGAAACATATCGTATCATTGACCGCCTTATTACAGGACTCCCCGACCTCGAGCGCCTGATATATTTCAGCTAATGTTAAGTCCTCGGGATTTTTGTTGAGCATATATCCTCCATCCCGGCCCTCCCGAGTTACGAGAATATGTTCACGGGTTAACTTAGCAAGAATCCGCCTTAACTGCGTAGCCTCCATTGAAAGAAGCTCGGCAATTTCACAGCTTGAACAGGTGTTTCCTTTTCTAGCCATAATGACCAAAGCCTGCAATACCAGCCCAAAGGATCTATATTGGAGATATGCGGTGTTTCGAGATTTTGTCAACTTTCACCCTCCTCCCGCCTGCTAGTCATACTCCATAAGTATAGGCTTCATTCACTATTTTAGCAAAAGAGAACCCTGCCTAGACCCTTAAAAAAGGATTGCGGCAGGGCTCTTTCGCTTAACAAGAATAATTTCAAGAACTTCTTACAGCTTTGCCATAGTTTCAGTGAGGATTGGAACGATTTGCGATTTGCGGGATACAACGCCTTTAAGGATAGCCTTTTTGTCATCAAGTTTCACGTTGTATGCTTGCTCTACAACACCGGCTACACGGCCCAAAGCCAAACCTACAGAGTCATTGTTAAGAATATCTGTAACGACGAACAGGAACAAATCAAGTCCCTTTTCATCAATAATGGAAGTAAGTGCTGCCTCCAGTTCATCTTGACGGGAGAGGACATCGTTAGTATCCACCGCATTCACCTGCGCGATTTCTACTTTGTATTCACCCATTT
This sequence comes from Paenibacillus wynnii, assembly GCF_000757885.1. Classification (NCBI taxonomy): domain Bacteria; kingdom Bacillati; phylum Bacillota; class Bacilli; order Caryophanales; family Paenibacillaceae; genus Paenibacillus; species Paenibacillus wynnii. Next base: position 1,066,551 of record NZ_JQCR01000002.1, read on the forward strand.
TGAATTCCTTGGCATCCAGGGAGATCAGTTGAGCAATGCTTTTGTCGCTAAGATCTGCACCTGCTTTCAGCATTTCCAGTCCATAGCTATCGGCATCAACACCGGCAATTTCAGCCAGCTCGCGTGCAGCAGCTACATCTTCAGGTGTGCAGGTCGGAGATTTGAACAGCAGGGAGTCAGAAATGATGGCGGAAAGCATGAGACCAGCGATTTCCTTTGGAATAGCAACTCCATTCTCTTTATACAGCTTGTTAAGTATTGTAGCAGTACAGCCTACTGGTTCTGCACGGTAATATAAGGGATGAGCGGTCTCAAAGTTAGCGATCCGGTGGTGGTCGATAACCTCGATAACACGGACTTGATCGATATCATTCGCGCTTTGCTGGCGTTCATTATGGTCTACCAGAATGACTTGCTTCGCTTCAGCTGCTACATTTTCCACCAGACGTGGAGCTGCTACCGCAAAATGATCCAATGCATATTGTGTTTCACCGCTGACTTCTCCTAGACGAACGGCTTCAGCATCCCAACCCAGCTCTTTTTTCAAAGCAGCATAAGCAATTGCAGAACAGATGGTATCCGTATCCGGATTTTTGTGGCCAAAGATTAATGTCTTTTCCATTTCCAATCTCCTTACTATGATTTAGTTTTGTGAGAATAATATACCATACATTGATAGGGTCTAGCCAGATTGGGTAGAGGAACCTTTATAGAAAATTAGTGATCACCCGGATGTAGCCTCGGCGTCTTCGGCAGCGGCTCGGGCTTCGCTTCTCCATGCAGCGGCTCATTATCCGAGAAAAGATGTGGATTCTCGATCAGCATTCTGCTTAGAATTTCAGTAGTTTTCACTGTACTGCATACCATGACCGATGCGTCGCCAAACCGGCCTCTTCGCAATGCTCCCTCCGCCTCAAGTACACCTTCAACCTTCCAGAAATGCTGCGACCAGGAAAGTCCGTAATGTCTGCGCGAAGGGACGAGTATGGTGGTTCCATCCGGTGTAACCGTATATAAAGCTTCGTGATCGTCCGTTAGTCTTCCCGGGATGTCCAGCCATTCCTCAATACCGTGGATAAACGTATTTCTACGCAGATCTACACCGAGCAGTACAATCTCAGCTTTCCTATCTAATAGCTTGCCCCAAGCTGAACCTCGGGCACATGGAGTGTCCCAGCGCTCGTCTCCGGCAGTAAAAGCAATGGCATCAGCCCCTAGAGCGGCCACAGAATGGGTCGGATGCCAGGAACGGACAACCTTCGGGCGGCTTCGAAATAATTCCGGTAGAATACCCACACAGGATGGTGAATCAAGAACAGAATAGCGAGGATTCTCCGCGTTGACATAAGCCCAGGTATGCGTCGGCATTACAAGAAGACCGTCTGACATATACTGAGCCATAGCATCCAATACAGCCTCAGCACCTCCCTCCACGTCTCCGATACTTTTAAAAGAAGAATGCACCAGAACGGTTCCTTTCGGGTCTAATCCCAACGCCTCCATTTGTTTCATCAAGCTAGCTGTATTGTGCATGTCCGTTTTCTCTCCTTCTCTCCTTAGCAACCCAACTATTTAGTATCGATAAGCGTGATTAAATTTGTTGATGGGGTACGGGGTATAACTAATATATCTTTTAAAAGCTATGCTGTGGATGAGCTCTCCTTCTTTGGCTTGCAAAAATCAAGTGTTGCTATTAAAATTATAGTAACTTAATATTTATTATTAGATTTTCCTAAAATATAATGTATTGATCTCATGCTTCCCTACTATACTATCAACCCATTGGAGGTCATCAATTATGGAATTAACACTAAAAGGACTACATCACGTATCCGCCATTACGGCAAAAGCACCGGAAAACTTTACATTTTATACCGAAGTACTCGGTTTAAGACTGATCAAAAAGACGGTCAACCAAGATGATATCTCAGTTTATCATTTATTCTACGGGGACGAAAAGGGCAATCCCGGAACAGAGCTAACCTTCTTCGAAATCCCGATGTCAGGGCGTAACCGCGAAGGCAACAATAGTATATCTGCCATCTCTTTACGTGTTCCAAGTGACGAGTCTCTTACCTATTGGGTACAGCGGCTATCTGAGCATAATGTCGAGCACGGAAACATCAAGGAATTAGGCGGACGTCAGACACTTTCCTTCCGGGATCACGAGGGACAACGATTTATTCTCGTATCAGACGAGCATGATGAAGGTGAACCCGGGGGCATTCCTTGGGCTAAAAGCCCGGTTCCTGCGAAGTACGGTATCGTTGGCTTAGGTCCGGCACATCTTACGGTCGAATCTGCGGAGAATACAGCTATTGTGTTGGAGGGCCTGCTTGGCTTCCGCCGAAAAGGTACGTACACTTCGACTATGGTTGGACAACCAGATGTCATTGTTTTTGAAACCGGGGAAGGTGGTTCAGGCACGGAAGTTCATCTTGAGGAACGTAATGATTTGCCAATGGAGCGGCTTGGGAGAGGGGGAGTTCACCATGTAGCCTTCCGTGTAGACAATGAAGTAGAACTGATGCAATGGATTGAGCGTGTTCGCACCGTCCAACTACCCAACTCCGGATTCGTCGACCGTTTCTACTTCCGTTCTCTATACTTCAGGGAACCCAACGGTATATTGTTCGAGCTGGCTACAGACGGCCCCGGCTTCGCTACGGATGAGGATGTGGAGCATTTAGGCGAAGCTCTCGCTCTACCACCCTTCCTTGAATCCAAACGCGAGCAAATTGAGGCGCACCTGCAACCGCTTGATACGCGGCAGTAAGAAGATGTTGGTGTTACGAGAAGGGCGCTCCGCGAACGGAACGTAGCGTTGAGCGGATTCAATTGTATTTTTACATTTCATTCAGCCGGATCGCACCATTTGAGCGGATTCAATTGTATTTTTACATTTCATTTAGCCGGATCGCACCATTTGAGCGGATTCAATTGTATTTTTACATTTCATTTAGCCGGATCTCACCATTTGGGTGGATTCAATTGTATTTTTACATTTCATTTAGCCGAATCGCGCCATTTGGGTGGATTCAATTGTATTTTTACATTTCATTTAGCCAAATCGCACCATTTGAGCGGATTCAATTGTATTTTTACATTTCATTCAGCCGGATCTTAGCCCCTACGGATCATAAATAAAAACTAGCCAGTCTCGATTTAACTTGAGACTGGCTAGTTTTATAGGCAACAATCTCTAGCTCTCTGACCATGTGATCGTGAAGGTGTTGAATCCAGGCTTACCGGTCGTAGCTTGTCCTGTTATAGAAACCGGACTTGTCCCTCCAAGAAGACCGCTTATCTTAACGGTATTTGCCGTCACGGTCTGCGAGCCGCTGTCCAAATGCTTAATGCGTACATATTCACTGTATACAAACCCCATAATATCTAGGGTTTCCTCAGTGGTATAGGTAAAGGCTACCTTTTTTACCCCTGTGGCATCCGAATCCGCGGTGATCTTAATGGTGGCGTCTCCGGGAATCGGGAAATCGGTGGGAAGGTTGACTGGACGAGTTTTTGTCGATGTCGGCACTCCTGTTGAACCCCCTGTCCCTTCTGGCTGGGTTCCAATCCGCACTTTATAATTGGTGGCATCATAGGAAATCGGAATATCCAAAGCATCTGAAATTGAACGGATCGGAAGATACGTTAATCCCCCGTAGGTAATAGGGGTTAATGCCTTGCCATTGCCGTCCTTCAAGCCATAAGGAGTCCCATCCACTACAATGCCGATACTATGATTCAGGTAAGCCTTGATTTGCTCTAACTTAGCTCCAGCATATACTCCGGCGGAACCAGTTACAGTCATTCCCGCGACAACCGCTGCGATCATCCATTTCTTCTTCATACGATACCCTCCCATTTTCTGATTGAAGTTATATAATTCATGATTTCAGACTGATTACACGTTTGTACATGTATCCTTAATGCCCACAATGTCTAAAAGCTCTGCCAGACTGTTAATTTCATACGTAGGCTTTATGTCCAGCGCATTTAACTTACCTAGGGGGTTGAACCAACAAGTATCAATCCCATAATTAATGCCGCCTTGGATATCAGAGGTCAGCGAGTCACCCACGATCAATACCTTTGCTTTATCTTCGATTCCTAACTTGGCAAAAGCATAATCAAAAATACCGGTCTCCGGCTTCTGATACCCTGCTTCCTCGGAGATAATGATGTGCTCAAACGTATCGCAAAGAGGCGAATCCTGAATTCTGGAGGTCTGCACCTCTTTGATCCCGTTAGTGATTATAGCGAGTCTGATACCGGATAGCCCACTGCATATCTCTACCGCACCCTGAATCAGGAATGTCCCCTCTCCCAAAAAACGCAGATAGGCATCACTGAACTCCTGAGCGTCAAGTGTAAGCCCATGAGCTGAAAATAAACGATGGAATCGTTCCACCCGCAGCGCTTCGGAGGTAATACGGCCCAATTCCAGATCTGCCCAAAGCATATGATTAATTTCCTTATAGCTTGCTGTATAATCATCAGCTCCTGTAGGCATCCCGTAAAAGGAAAATACACTGCTCAGGGCATGCCCCTCCGCCATTCCGTAATCAAACAGTGTATCATCCGCATCAAATAAGATAACTTCGTATTTCATGGTCTACTCCTTTTCCTTGGAAAGTTCATCGGGGTTCTAACATTACTCCTTTAAATTATCATGCAGCCTCCGGTATATGTCTACAATATCACTCATCGGCATTCGAACCAACCCACTGGAGGAAGGTGCGACGAATTCACAGACACCGTCGACCACAGGTTCAGCGACATTCTGAAATCCCCAATCCACTTTAGTCCTGCGGCTAAATTCCGTGTACACACCTTTGCCCACAAAACAGGCTACTTGCGGTCGGTACCTCTCAAGCTTGTCCCGTAGAAGCTCTCGCCCTAGTATATATTCCTCTCTCGTAATATCCTCTGCGCCACGGGTCTGTCTAGCCACTATGTTGGTGAACCCGTAACCAAGCTTGAGGAGTTCTCCATCCTCAGAAGCATCGTATAAGCGAGGGGTAAGACCGGAGTGAAACAATATTCTCCAGAAGTTATTGCGGGGATTTGCATAATGATGACCGACCTCTCCAGAACGAATGCTCGGGTTAAAGCCGATAAAAACGATCTGCAGGCCTTGCTCCAAGTGATCTGCTACCTCTTTCATACGCCATTCCACCTATCACGTTTTATTCTAACGTGGAATTCCTCATGAGATTGAATTGAACCCGATAATAATGCATCCATACTGTATTTGTCAACCTTTTCCAGCCATAACACCTACCTGGAAAATAAAAATAAAGCCCATAAAAATCCTTGTAGGTTCAAGGTATTTTTACAGGCTTTTCAAATTTCAGAAGATGATAGGGTAAGCACTCGCATCCTTCACCGCTTATTGCCGCTTTACTCCCGGCTTAAGAACATCCGGGTCCGCTCCAGCTTGGGATTGTTGAATATTTCCTCGGGTGTTCCCGATTCCGCAATTTCCCCGTTGTCCATGAAGATCACTCGATCCGCCACATCCCTGGCGAAATTCATCTCATGAGTGACGATAATCATCGTCATGTGCTCTTCAGCAAGCTGACGGATAACGCGGAGTACTTCCCCTGTCAGCTCAGGGTCAAGCGCCGAAGTCGGCTCATCGAACAGCAGAATGTCAGGATTCAGCATCAGGGCTCTGGCAATAGCCACGCGCTGTTTCTGACCGCCTGACAGCGTTGAGGGGTATACATCAGCTTTATCGGCAAGACCTACCTTCGTGAGTAAATCCATGCTTCTGGCGGTTATTTCCTTTATACTCTCCCGCTTCAGGGTTCTTGGAGCAAGCTCCAGGTTTCCCCGTACAGTCAGGTGCGGAAAGAGATTAAAATGCTGAAATACCATACCCATGGTTGCAGTAATCGACCGAATATCGGCGCCGTTTACGTATTTCCCGTTCTCTACTAATGTTTTACCGTTAATATAGATGCTTCCACCGGTAATGTCCTCCAGATGCACAAGACTGCGCAGCATTGTACTTTTACCGGAACCGGATGGGCCTATTACCGCCACAGCTTCTCCAGGTTGGACGGAAAAGGTAACCTTTTTCAATACATCAAGACTGCCAAATGATTTCTGTAATTCTTTCACTTCTATTATGTTGCTCATATTCGGACATTCCTTTTACTCGAATTTGAAACGTTTCTCCAGTGACTTGAAGAACACCGTCAACACCAGTGTCATTAGTAAATAAATAACGCCCGCGACTACAAACGGCGTAACCGTAAAGTCACGGTTCACTGCAGTTTTGGCATAATTCAACAGCTCCGGTACAGCCACTGCATAGAGCAGCGCTGTATCTTTAACCAAAGTAATGGATTCATTAGCTACAGAAGGCAGCGCAACTCTAAACATTTGGGCCAATATGACCTTGCGAAGAGTCTGCCACTTACTTAGACCAAGCACCTTGGCAGCTTCATGCTGACCTTTATCAATAGAGAGCATTCCCCCGCGGAATATCTCCGCAAAATAAGCTCCATAGTTCAGAATAAACCCAAGGCAGGCCGCAGCGAAGCGATCCATTACCAGATATTCCCCAATCACCGGAATCTGCGGCAACCCAAAACAAAAGAACAACAGCTGCAGTAAAAGCGGAGTGCCCCGCATCACATAAATGTAAGTGTGAGCGATCCATGACACCGGCTTAATAACACTCTTAGCCATTAAGGTTACCAAGAACCCCAACGGAATGGATAATAAGATAACAACCAAAAACAGCAAGACCGTCGTTCTTGCTCCTTCCAGCATTGGACCAGCAATTCTAATGATATATTCCAAATTCATTTCTCTAACCGACTCCTAAATGTTAACTATCTACTTCAGTACTTTGTTCTCTCCGAACCATTTCGTTGAAATCTCTGCCGCTTTACCATCGCTGTTCATTTCATCCAGAGCCTTCTGCAATTCCTCCAGCAACGCCTCATTACCTTTCTTAAGTCCGATGCCATATTGTTCAGGTGCAAGTGATTCATCTAGCAGCTTGTAAGTATTCGGCTCTTTGGACATGTAATATTTAGCGACCACCTCGTCAATAATTACACCGTCTAGTCGTTTTGTTTTGAGATCAGTCAGGGCAAGAACATTATCCGGGAATTCGGAGACATTCGCAACCTTATCTTTGATTGGACTTGCACTCAGGGCATCAGCCGCCGATGACAAACTCTGCAAGCCTACTTCTTTACCAGCCAGATCATCCAGCTTTACCAGTGAAGAGTCCCCTAATACAACAACTACTTGGCTATTTTCTAAGTAAGGTTTCGTGAACAAAACCTTTTCTTTACGTTCATCTGTAATGGTGTAACCGTTCCAAATCATATCAATGCGTCCGCTATTCAGTTCTGATTCCTTAGCAGACCAATCAATCGGCTGGAAGGTGACTTCTCTGCCCATCTTTTCAGCCGCTGCCTTTGCATAGTCTATATCAAAACCAACGATTTCATTATTATCATCCCTGAATCCCATCGGCGCAAACTTATCATCTATACCGATCACCAGCTTGCCGTCCTTGCTGCCCGAACTGGAGCAACCTGCCAATACTGAAATTACAACAGTCAATAATAAAATAAGTAATCCTTGTTTCTTCATATCTCTATTCCCCCTAGTAAAATAACACATTATAATGTGTGTGCTTTAGTTCGTTAACACGTTATCAGAGTATCATAATATCATAGCATTTCAGTGGAGTCGATAGAGAAGAAACAGGAAACTGTGTCAAAATTAAAAAGCAGCCGCACTTACTCGCTCGGAGTAAAGCTGCTGCCTCATCCTTCTCTTTTCACGTACATGAAGGACATCTGTCGAAACTGAACTGCAAGGAAAGAATACATCTAACTTTAAATGCATTTTTTACAACTATTCGGGACTGGAGAGGGATAAACTGGGCAATAGTTGCACTTTTTACACTTAAAAAGCTGATAATCACTCCTTCTAGCTATATACCGGGTTTTTAATTGCAGAAAATACAACTAAAGAGTTTTTATAAGCAAAATGATTCCATTTAGTTGCACGAAGTACACTTATACCACTCAAAGCAGATACTTATCACCACTTCTACCACGCCTCACCGTAAATCTTTCCAAAAATTCAACGGTTTCAGATCCTTCGTAATGATTTCAAATTGATATCCTTCCTTTTTCAAGGACTCCAGTATTTGCGGCAGCACTTTAAGAGTAGACTTCTGATCATGCATAAGAATCACAGGGTTAACTTTCCCTTTTTGCAGCTTGTGTACCTGATTCATGACAGAATTATAAATTTTTGCGCTGTCCTCTTTGTACTTCCAATCCTCGGAGTCAACATTCCAATCCCACAAATTAAAGTCCTGACTCAGCACCTTATCTCGGAAGGACTTTGTAAAGTATGGCTTACTACCGTATGGCGTGCGGATCAATATGCTACTTATCCCGGTTACCTTTTTCAGAATAGCTTGATCCCCTTTCATTTCAGCTAATGCCGCTGCCGGAGATGCGTAAAACCTTTCCTTCCGATGTGTGATACCATGAAGACCCATACCATGCTTTTCTTTCGCTATGCGCTTCACTTGATCAGGATACTTATTAATGTGGGGACCCATCATAAAAAATGTAGCTTTCACATCATACTTTGCCAAAAGATCGAGCAGTTGTCCGGTCACAACCGTAGGGCCATCGTCAAAGGTTAAATATACAACCTGCCCCGATTTTCTTTTGTCCGATTGAGGTGTGGGTACTGGTTCTTTTATAGCCATTAATTCCTCTTGATATTTGTTCACAAAGGCAGCGTTATCTAATTGAGCAGTGTCATCATGTACTCTCAATAAATATTGTTCGGGTTTATAGGAAATTATATATCCGAGATGTACAACAACCTTAAGCGGAACCATCCGTTTTCCATCCTGATTGAAGGTATTCAGCGAAAATACAATTCCATTAGAAGTAACACTGCCCCCTTCATTTAAAGACAGCTTTACATAGCCCTTCGGCCCCTTAACTTCAATTCCGTCGGATTGTCCTGTCAGGGTCAAATTCAGTTCTGTGGAAAGATCGCGAAGCGGAACATAATAGGTTCCCTTTACGGAAACAGCCTTGATCTCGGTTAATTTATCATTCACACCTAATCGCATAGATTGGGCTCCAACCGCCTCCGACTCTTTTACAAAACTTAAGCTTAAGAATAAAACAACAAATAATAGCATTATTTTCCTTATATACACCAGATTTAATCTCCCATCTATGTAGTAGTCTCTATAATTTACCATAGATAGAGGGAGTGTAATTTGAGAGTTTGTAACCGAAATCAGAAAATGTTGTTACTATCTTTTATCCAAAAGGCACTTCTAGGTTACTTCTTAGAAAGTCAGGTAATCGACTACAAATACTGTCCCAGCAACAAAAAAAGGAGGTTAAAGTCACTCTTCATGGAGCAAAATAATGTGACAGAGTTAGTAACAATGATGAAATGTTGAACAAAGTATGAACAAATAAAAATGTCCACAAAACTGCATCACTACAGTGATTTAAATCATATCTTTGATTGATTGTAACAATTTGAACACACATATTTAACTAAATCGCCATTTTTAAGGACAAAAATAGACTTAATTCCAAATTATGTCTTTTGCTTTCTCCTTATGGAGTTCTTACTATATAGAGAGGTTAAGGTATTCGGTAAATGAAAAGAATTATTAAAGGAAGGAGTTCATTATGAACAAAAAAGGGCCGTTATTCGCTTTTTTTCTCAGTCTTGTCCTGCTCTTGCCAGGTTGCAGCTCAATTGCTGTACTCAATCCTAAAGGGCCGGCTGCACGAACTTTGTCTGACACGATTGTCCTATCCATTCTAGTGATGCTCGGTGTCCTTGCGGTTGTCTACATCTTATACATCTTTGTACTTGTGAAGTATCGGGCAAAGAAAAGTAACGAAGGTTATATCCCTGAGCATGAGGAGGGTAACAAATGGCTTGAAGCCATCTGGATTATTATCCCGATTATCATCGTAGCCTTTCTCTCTGTTGTAACTGTTAAGACTACCAATGAAGTGGAGAACGTTGCAGAGGAATATAAAGATCAGAAGCCGCTTGTTATCTATGCTTCTTCCTCCAACTGGAAATGGCATTTCAGTTATCCCGAAGAGGGAATTGAAACTGTAAACTACGTTAATATGCCGGTTCATCGGGCCGTAGAATTTAGAATGTACTCTTTCGGCACAATTACCAGCTTGTGGATTCCTCAACTCGCCGGACAGAAATATGCAATGAGTGATATGCTCACAACGCTTCACCTCTCAGCTGATACAGAGGGTTCTTATATTGGTAAGAACGCCAACTTTAGCGGTAAAGGCTTTGCCCATATGGAATTCGAAGCGCTTGTACTGAGCAATGAACAATATGATGAATGGGTGAAAGAGGTCAAAGATACTGCGGAGCCATTGACAGAGGATACTTTCAAAGATCTTCTGGCTATTGAGCATATAGGCCGCAAAACGTTCTCCTCCACTCATTTAACATTCAGTCCTCCTCCTATGGATCATAGTGAAATGGACAGAGATCAGGATCACGACCAAATGGATATGGACAACGGGAATATGGAGCATCAGGATAACAAAGAAATTCATCCTTCTCCAGAGCCTTCTGCCGAGACAGAGTTCGACGGTGAACCAAACCCTGAACTGGATCAGCCGCTTCCAAGCTCACCGGTAGAAGAACATACATCACATAACAGTAAATAAGCCTACTTGCTTAACTCAGCAACCTGAAAGGAGCCATCCTAATGGATTTGGAAAGATTTAAGGTTCACGGCGAACCCCTGATTTACGGAGCAATGATTAGTATTGCTCTGGCTACGATCGGAATTATCATCGGATTGACCTACTTTAAAAAATGGGGATATCTCTGGCGTGAATGGCTGACTACTGTTGACCATAAACGTATTGGAGTCATGTACATTCTTGCCGCGCTGCTCATGTTGTTCCGCGGCGGTATTGACGCCATGATGATGCGTCTGCAAACTGCGGCACCGGAATTGAAATTTCTTGATGCCCAGCATTATAACGAGGTCTTCACCACCCACGGCCTGATCATGATTTTGTTCATGGCGATGCCGTTTATCATTGGTCTGATGAACGTAATCATCCCGCTGCAAATCGGTGCCCGAGACGTTGCCTTCCCAAGGCTGAATGCGGTAAGCTTCTGGCTCTTCTTTTTCGGAGCTATGCTGCTTAATATTTCATTCGTTATCGGTGGATCACCGGATGCCGGATGGTCCGCATACTTCCCGCTGGCAAGTCTAGAATTCAGCCCTACTGTGGGCAATAACTACTACTCACTGGCTCTGCAGATTTCAGGTATCGGTACACTAATTACAGGCGTTAACTTCATTGTAACGATCCTGAAAATGCGTGCGCCAGGCATGACCCTGATGAAAATGCCTATGTTTACCTGGTCTGTACTAATTACAAACATTATCATTGTATTCGCTTTTCCAGTGCTTACCGTAGCGCTCGCTTTGATGATGTTCGACCGTTTGTTCGGCTCTCAATTCTTTACGATGGCCAACGGGGGCATGGATATGCTCTGGGCGAACCTGTTCTGGGTATGGGGACATCCCGAGGTGTATATCGTTATATTGCCGGCCTTCGGTATATATAGCGAGATTATCGCCACCTTCTCCAAAAAGAACCTGTATGGCTATACATCCATGGTATTCAGTATGCTGATTATCTCAGTCCTGTCTTTCCTAGTATGGGCTCACCATTTCTACACGATGGGTCAAGGTGCGATGGTCAACAGCTTCTTCTCCATCACAACCATGGCTATAGCCGTTCCAACAGGGGTTAAAATATTCAACTGGCTGTTCACGCTCCGAAAAGGGCGTATCACCTTTACCACACCCATGTTGTACACCCTGGCCTTTATTCCAATTTTCACAATTGGCGGAGTAACAGGTGTCATGCTGGCTATGGCCAGTGCGGATTATCAGTACCATAACACCATGTTCCTTGTAGCGCATTTCCACTACGTGCTTATTCCGGGTGCTGTGTTCGCCGTAATAGCCGGTTTCCATTATTGGTTCCCTAAAGTATTCGGCTTCCGTCTGAATGACCGCTTGGGAAGACATGCATTCTGGTGGATCGCTATCTCCTTCAATGTAACCTTCTTCCCGTTATTCTTCCTGGGACTGATGGGAATGACGCGTCGGACTTACACCTATTCTGCCGAAACGGGTTACGGCCCGCTTAATATGCTTTCCTTTGCAGGCGCAGTCGGGCTGTCTATCGGCTTCCTCATTCTGGTCTACAATATCTATTGGAGCACTCGCTACATGCCGAAGGATACCAATGGAGATCCTTGGGATGGACGTACTCTGGAATGGGCTACAAACAGTCCAATTCCTGCTTACAACTTCGCTATTGTTCCAAAGGTGGAGACGCGTGACGCATTCTGGTCCGCCAAGCAGGATAACATTCCTCTGTATGAGGGGAATATCACCAAGATCCATATGCCTAGCAATACCGGTAAACCCTTTATACTAGGCGTCATCTTCTTCGTGTTCGGATTCTCCCTGGTATTCAGCTTGTGGATTCCCGCGATTCTTTCCGGGATTGGTATCCTCATTGTGTTGGCTACCATGTCCTTTGACAGAGACCATGGATTCTATATTCCGGCTGAAGAAGTTATTGCTACAGAAAAGAAATTGCGGGGTGAGACTGTATGAAAATAGATGCGTCCAAGCCGCTTGAATATTCAACAGAAGAAAACAGCAACAAGATCTTCGGTTTCTGGGTGTTCCTAGGAGCGGAGATTCCGTTGTTCGCTACATTGTTCACTGTTTACTTTGTAATGGTTAATCGTTTTGCCAGCGGCCCTAGCGGTAGTGAGCTGTTTGAAATCGGCCCTGTGCTGATTGAAACCTTCCTGCTGCTATCCAGCTCGTTCACCATCGGTCTAGCGGTTCATGCCATGCGCCTAGGCCACAAGAAAGCCATGATGGTCTTTATGGCCATCACACTCTTGATGGGCCTCGCCTTTATCGGCATAGAAATTGATGAGTTCTTCACCTATGTTCATGAGGGTGCTACTCTTCAAACCAGCGGATTCCTGTCCAGTCTCTTCGTACTGCTCGGGACGCACGGTGCCCACGTCAGCTTCGGCTTCCTGTGGGGCGTTGTAATTATGATCCAACTGTGGCGTCAAGGGATCACGCCGGCAACCGCTAATAAAGCATTTATCTTCTCACTGTTCTGGCACTTCCTGGACGTTGTCTGGATCTTTATCTTCAGCTTCGTCTACCTGAAAGGACTGATGTAACATGATGAAGCAACTGTTTCCAATTCGCCATGTGATGGGTTATCTGGCCTCTTTGGTCCTTTCCGCCGCTGCACTTATTGTCATCTACGGGGACCTGTCTACGTCTGCGAACATGATTATCCTGTTCGTTACAGCTATCATTCAGGCTTCTCTGCAGCTGTTCGTGTTCATGCATATCGGAGAAAATGCCGACAGCAAGAAAGAACTGTACATCAATATTGCTTATGCGCTCTTCGTGGGTCTGGTCACGATATTCGGAACCTTGTATATCTTTGTATGGGGCTGGTATTCCTAATTCCAGTCACACCCGCTATACTCAACACAAACAGCCCGCCTCCGGAGTTTATCCCGGGGCGGGCTGTTATTGTTTATACGCACGGTGATGAAACTTATCTCTGTACTTTAATTGCAGTTTGTACAACTAAATGACCTATTTCAGCGGAGATAGGCCCTTTAGTTGTATTCTGTGCAGTTATATCACGATTATAGGCCTGTAAGCCAACCTTTGACCTTATTTAGTTGCACAAAGTGCAACTAAATCCCCGGGGGAAGCCTTTATGGCAACAAATAGATGTATAAAGTGCAACTAACTATGAAGTGCAATTAAAAGGGATGTCCCATCAGCTTTGGAATAATGATTGCCGAGCCAGCCACGCTTCAACTCTTCTGAACTATAGTTTGAAGCCGGACAAGCTCTTCTGTAATTCCTCCGCCAAAGTAGCCAGATATTGTGCTGAGCTCGTCATTTCCTCCATCGCGGATAATTGCTCCTGACTCGCAGCACTAGTATCCTGAATCCCTTCGGCCCCAGCATTTGAGATCGCATTTACCTGCTCCATGGCCACTTTCACACCCTGCGATTCTTTAGAAATATGCTCAACAGCCGTTCGGATATCCTCTGTCTGCAGCGTTACATCCTTAATCGAGGTCTGGATTTCACTAAAAGCCTGTGACACCAAATTACTTTGGGTTACTCCCTGCGACACCAGTTGAGAGCCACGCGCCATTGATTTCATTGCGCTCTCCGTTTGCTGTTGAATGTGAGTAATAATGTCTGTAATTTGCAGCGAACTTCTTCCGGTTGCTTCGGAGAGCTTACGAATTTCCCCTGCCACTACTGCAAAACCTCTTCCGTGTTCCCCTGCTCTAGCTGCTTCGATTGAAGCATTTAGTGATAATAGACTGGTCTGGCTAGCGATACCGTTAATCGTTGTAATGATTGTATTAATTTCTTCCGACAGGCTAGCCAGATTATTAACTATCACTCGGCTTCCTGCCACACTTGCGTCGATCTCCTTCATTTGATCAATGATCTCATCTACAGCAACCGCTCCACGATCTGTGGATTCCGCTACGATACCCATGAGACTCGACATTTCAGAGGTACTCTGGTCCACGGAATAAATATCGTCTGTCATACCTTGTACCGCTTCTGAAGTACGGCGAATATTTTCATTTTGCTCTTCAAATCCTGAGGCTATTTCCCCGGAGGTCTCCGCTATCATCTGAGAGGCGAGGGTGGTCTGTTCTGAACTGGCACTCATCTCCTCAGAGGATGCGGATAACATTTCAGCACTCTCTGCTACACTAAGCATCATCGTACGCAAACTAACTAACATTCTGTTAAAAGAACGATTAATCAGTCCGATTTCATCTTTGGAATCGTATACAGCGGATACGGTTAAGTCTCCGTCTTCCGCTCGCTGCATCAGTCCTTGAAGTTCCTTAAGAGGCTTCGTGATTAATCGGATTATCACAAAACTTATCCCCGCACACAACATCGACGCTATGGCGATAATAATTAAGCTTAACGACCGAAATCTGTCTGCATCGGATGTACTCGCTGCATCATGGGCATCCGCCCCCTTGAGCAGTTCATTCGTTACATCTTTAAGCATATCAATCATTTTCTCGCGGTACGTACTGAACTCTCCAGAATACAAGGCATACGCTTTCTCATTCAGACCCTTATTTCCAAGCTGAATGATTTCATCCCATTGAGCTCTGTAACTCGGCAATAAGGCAATATAATCATTTAATTTAGTAGTAATGTTGATGTCGCTATAGTTTATCTCTTTCAGTTTAACCAACAGATCATCGTTGCTCTTAATTTTTTCTTTGATATTTTCATCTAGTACAGTCTTTGCAGCGATGTCCTTTGTCAGCAGAATTTCCAGTACATAGGATTCAATTGCACGATTATTAGTACGCATTTGGCTAACACTGGATATCGGCAGCAAACTCTCCTTATAGGTTTCCTGCGATCTATCCGCCATCTTTGCAGTAGTCAGAACCCCCATGATTCCAACACCGATCATCACAAGAATTACTACGACCATTAGCAGTGCCATTTTAAATTTTACTTTTAAATGCTTCATCTCTCTATTCCCGCCCTCTCTATATGCTCTATAGTTATCATCGGCAGAAATAGAAAAAATTTGAATAAACATCATAAGAAATGTCGAAAAAAAAGATATAATGTCGAACTATTCAATAAAACATTTCACTAATGGTAATTTTTCCCTCTATAGCAGCCCGTACTTTTTACGAAAACGCTCCAAAACCTTAATCCAACTCCCCGAAAGGATAGATAGAAAGATTACATTGGATAAGGCATGTGCCAGATCAAAGTAAAAGCTGGATACGTATGCTGCAGCTACAAGTCCCCAGCTAAAAGCATCCGGAAGACTGATGATGTACCAAATGTTCATAATCCAGCCAAAGAGAAAGCCCCAAATAAAACCAAAGGCCATCATCCCTATTTTGCTTCTCATCCACCTGGTATTTCGCAGCCAGCCTGCTGTGAGTCCCACCATCCCCCACGAAAACATTTGCCAAGGCGTCCAAGGGCCCTGTCCAAAGTATAGATTAGAGACAAGCGCCGCCATGGCTCCGATGATCAAACCCGCCTCCGCTCCAAACACATACGCCGACAGAATAACAATTGCGGATACCGGCTGCACACTTGGTAATGCCGCAAAGGGAATGCGGCTTACGGCAGCTACGGCTGACAGCACAGCCAGCAGCACCAGCTCCCGCGATTCAATGGGGCGGCGCTCCAATCTTACGAACAGCGGAAAGAGGGCCGCAGCAAGCAACACAAGGCTTAGAAGGATGTAGTGTCGATCTTGCAACGCAGCGGTTAAAGCAAGGCCTACTACAAATAAAGCCAAAGCTATAAAAATCGGGTAGCGATAACGCAGCATTTGATTAAGTCACATCCTCTATAGTCAACGCTTGGGGAAGCCAGTCTCTTACAATACGATTTACAACCGTGGTATAGAAATAGTTGGCACTAAAGAACACATCCGGCGGCCCTTCCGCGGTAATGCCCCCGTCAAACAGCATCGCGCAGCGTGTGGCATATTTGGCCGCGAATTCCACGTCATGCGTAACCAGCACAATACTCTTCCCTTCCTCGCACAAAAGCTTTAGAAGGCTGGCTAACCTTTCCTTAGCCCCGGGATCCAGACCCTTAGTCGGCTCATCCAGCAGCAGAATATCCGGACCCAGCAGCATTACCATAGCCAGCGCTACCTTCTGCTGCTGCCCACCGCTAATGTCCAACGGATGACTGTTATACACCTCGTGAAGCTGGAATATATCCAGAAGCTTTATAATCTCCCGCTGAGCATCGGCCTCCGATAACTCGGCATACCTCGCCATATGCAGCAGTTCTTCCTCGACTGTATCCTGACTGAAATAGAGCAGGGGATTTTGCGCCAAGTACCCCGCGGTGATTCCCTTGGCAAGCGTTATCCGGCCCCGCTGCGGTTTCGATAACCCGGCCATCAGATACAGCAGAGTAGATTTACCTGCTCCGTTTCCGCCGAGGATAGCCAGAACTTCGTTGCGATATAAGTAAAGCGACAGCTTGCTGAGAATATCAGGCCCTTCCTTCTGATAACGGAAAGTAACCTCCTGACACTTCAGCAGAGTCTCTTGCTCCTTACGAATACTGTTGGTTACGGTTACGATGTTCTCCACTGCTGCTTCGTGTCCGTCATTCTTCAGCAGTGCTGGACGTCCCTGCAACCAACGCTTGCCTTCACGCACAGTCAGGGGTATAGACTTTTTGGCGGCTCTCTCCTCTGGTGGTGAAAGCGCCAGAAACAACCGGGACGCAGTTGGAAGGTAGGAGAGATGCTGCTGCTGTTCTTCATGACCGATCCTTTGCACAAGTTCACTCGGAGTACCTTCGGCCTTCAAAGACCCCTCTTCCATCAGCAATACGCGGTCCGCCAACGGGAATACCTCTTCCAGACGATGCTCACTAATGATTACAGTCATGGACATCTCTTCGTTGAGACGGTGCAGCATATGAATAAATTCACGGGCTGCCACAGGATCAAGCTGTGAAGTAGGTTCATCCAGCAACAGCAGCTTAGGCCGAAGCAGCAGTACAGAGGCCAGGTTCAGCAGCTGCTTCTGTCCACCGGACAGTTCATGCACCGGCTTGTATAATAAGGGCTCCAGCCCGAACAATCCTGCGATTTCCGCCAATCTGCTCCTCATAACGGTTGGAGAGTAACCCATATTCTCCATCGAGAAGGCCAGCTCATGCCATACCGTATCCATAACAATCTGCGCTTCAGGATTCTGGAATACCATGCCTATGTCCTCAGCGGCTGTCTGCGCTGTAAGTTCATCCATGGGCTGACCTTTATACCAAATCGCACCTTCGCAGGTTCCAACCGGTTTCAGCTCTCGTTTCAGATGGCGTAAGAGAGTGGTTTTTCCGCATCCAGAGGGACCGCAGAGCACCACAAATTCACCTTCGTTTACCGTGAACGAGAGGTCATGTAATGAGGCCCTTTCTTGATCGGGATAGTTGAAGGAAAGTCCCTCCGCTCGAATGATCTCCATAACCACTTCTCCTTTATTTCCAGCCCTACGGGAATCAATAAGAACATACAGAAGCTGCAGTACATCACAGCATCTTCTACCGTATAGACCGGAGCTTTTAAACGGGGATAAATTTCTACCATTCCATATCCCTGCATACTAAAAATCAATGTGACCATGCCGCTGCCAGCTAAACCAATCAAGGTTATAAGATCCCGGCGATCCAGCTTAAAAACACCGTAGGTGCTGCGTTTACGTATGCCGTAGCCCCGCGCCTTCATGGAGTCGGCCGTTTGCAGCGCTTCCTCCAGCGACCAGGTTAACAGTACCTTCAGCAGCGTCATGCCATCCGACATTCTTTTGCGCAATTTCCCCGAACTAACGGTAATGCCCCTGGAGCTTTGAATTAATGTAATCTGACCCAGCCGCCTTTGAAACAAGGGTACAAAACGGATAGTCATGAGAATTAGCAGTGCGCTTTTCGGAGCTACAGTTCCAAACAAATACATGAATTTGTCTGTAGTCAGCGTAAAGTTATAGGATATAAAGACGAACATTATAGTCAATAACACGAGCATCATCATCAGACCGTATAGAATAGCTTCGAGAGTAATCGGCTGGTCGAACATATAGAACAAAATATGGGAGCCCCTGTGTGAAAATAAAGGATTCCATAGAACCACCGATCCTGCCATAAGCAGATAAAAAGGCAGACCGCGCAGTAGATGACGTCCCTGTCCCTGTAAAAGAAGCAAGCTCAGCACAGCTGCAATCTCCGTTAGGAGAAACAGAGGATGAAACAAAAGGGTTGCAAACAGCAGCAACCCTACGTAATACAGCAATGCGACCGACGGATGTACAGACCCAAAGCCGTTGCTCATGGCGTCTTGGCTCCAAGATCCTTGCCCAGGTCGAGCGTGTACAGCCATTCAATACGGTCCCCGGGTTTTACGGTATAGCCGGCCGCACCTATGTTAGGGAATACTCCGTTCACACGATACATCCAACCGCTCTCCGCCCCCTTGTCATACTCATAGAGGTTATCGATGCCTTCAACATAGGCCATCGAGCCGATGCCTTTGAACTCCATCTGGATTTTATGCTTGCGGGTAATCCGCTTCAAGAGATCCATAACACTATCTCCATCTTTCACCTCAACTACAGAAGGGGCTAAAATAACCCCGGATTCAGAATCCCCGGTGACTGAGAAGGTAATCGTACTTGCTTTCTCGTTACTCCCGGCCGGAGCGGCGGAAGGACTGGAAGCAGGTCTAACGGTTGCCGAGGGGTTATCCGTCACCACTGCCGGGGCCTTGGCAGGGGCTGGCGTCTTGACAGCGCCAGCTTTGGTAGATGGGGCCGCAGTTATATCCTCTCGAGCTGTTGGGGCCTGTGTTGAAACTGGAGAGCCGCTAGAAGCAGGAGGCTCCTGCGAAGCTAGATCCGAGCCAGCCACCGGCTCAGGTGATTCTACGGTTGGAGTCGAGTCTGATTCAAAGCTCGGTGAAGGTGCTACAGCATCTCCAGAGGCAGGTGCTGTAGTCTGTAATGCGATTCCCGGGGAGCTTTCAACCTTATTTTGCTCCGAGGATACTTGTTTGTCTGATGCACATCCAGCAGCGAATATACCCACTAAAAGGATTACAGACAGTACAAGTAAGAAACGGCGTACCGCTTGTTTGGTCATTAAGATCACGCCTCCTAAAAAGGGAAAGGAACGAGGGTTGCATAGACTCCCCCGTTCCGTTAAATATAACTATAGCTTACTTATTCAACACTTATTTAATATCTAGAAGTCTAACTGCAACGACAGCAGCTATTTCTCTAGTAACAGCGCCCGATGGATCAAATGCTCCATTGAAGCCTGTCATATAACCGCTCTCCGTCACCACATTTACAGATGACAAAGCGTAGCTGCTGATTGAATTGCGATCCTTGAACGTTGAAGCTGAAGCTGAATCCTGCAGCTTGAATGCCCGGGTAATCATGACAGCCATGTCTTGGCGGGTAATGATTCCGTTCGGCTTGAAGGTTGTAGCCGTTACGCCTTCAAGGATACCCAGTTCCTTGGCCTTCAGCACGTATCCATAATACCATGCATCCGACTTCACGTCGCTGAACGGGGATTCTGAGGCTGCTCCGTTCGGCAGGTTATTCGTTAATCTCAATAGCAAGGCTGCGAACTGCGCCCGCGTGATGTTCTCTTTGGGTGCAAAGGTAAGGACGTTGCCGCCAATCCCTTCCATAATCCCTTTTTCAATGGCATTTTGAACAGATGTAGTGGCCCATGAAGAAATGCTCTTCTGATCTGCGAATACCGGAGATACTAATAAGCGCTGTGTATATCGTGCCACGCTTGGGGCTTTGCCTGGGCTGTAACCCGTAACCGTCAAGGTTTGAACTCCGCCGTTCGTTCCTGTCGGGAAGACCGCCGCTCCATAAGTATCTGTGGTCACGGTTATTGCGCCCACTTTGACCTGTACAGCGTTGGCTGGAACGTTAACTACTTTACCGGTCTCCCAATTCAGGGAGGATTTCTGCACGTTCACCGTAAATGATTTACCAGCTGCCACTTTAGTTGGAGCAACGGTTACCGCACCTACAACCTGGGTCTCGCTGCCGCCATAATAGACAACTACACGATCTGCTGCCTGAAGGATGAAATCCCCCATACCTACACTCGGGAATATCCATTGGCCTCCGCGGGACACCGCATAATTCCAGCCGTCGTAGCCGCCATATAGACCCGCTTTTGTTCCTTGAATGCCGGATACATAATCACCGAAAGAGCTGCTCGTTAAATCAAGAACGATTTTCTTATCTGTGGTCAGCTTCTTGAGCGCATCAAGCGCACTGGCGGATTGAACATTGCCTTCGGCAATAAAGCCCTGCGGCCCTTCAATAACAACCATAGCCGATACAGCAAGAGGCTGCTTCACAGGCTGCGGGAAATTATAGAATCCACCTTCACCCTTTGTATACAGCTGGTAGGCCACCAAAGCCTGAAAAGCCTGTGCCGTAGCAAGAGTGTTGTATTCCCCGGAAAGGGTATGGGCAAAACCTCCATCAGCCGTACGGAAGCTGAGCAATCTATCAATTAGATGATGCGCATCTTTCGTGAAACGCTGTTCTGTAGGGTCAATTTTATTAGATGTTAAAGCAATGATGACTTGGGAGACACTTTCACTGCTATCCCCGTAACCCCCGTGGGATTGCTGTTTTTGGGATAACCAAGCAATTGCGCGCTCACCGGCAGTTTTTACTGCAGGATTGTCCAAATGAGCTGACAAAGCCGTTAAAGTCATCGCCGTTATATCCGGATCGCTTGCACCCGTTGATAGGGTGAAGCCTCCATCTGCATTTTGTTTGGATAAAATTTCGCTAACAAGTTTATCTGTTGTCCATTTAGCATTGGCAGGCACACTGTAATGACCAGAGTCCAACGCCAGGAGACTATATATAACACCGTTAATCCCTTGGTTAATCATACGTTCATTATTGTAAATCTTCTCTACGAGATTATATCCCGCAAAATTCGTAGCATCGATACCGATCACCGTAGAGGCAAGCACTCTGCGTGCATAATCCGTGACGTTGGTATATGTACCTTTGTTTGTTTTCACTTCACTCTCAAGAGCGGTTTGGTAGCTTGCAGGAAGCTTATTGCCGGACCGAACCAATCCCATAGCTTGCCAGTCAGACTGTATTCCCTTTTTCAAAATAGCCGCTGTAACAGCATAAGTAGCTTCGGATACAGTAGCTGACGTAACTGCCTTACTCGGCTCTGCGGCATAAGCTTTTTCGGATGGAGCAAAAGATGTACCCAGAATTGAAATGACCATTAATAAGGCCATGCCTAACGAAAAGAACTTGGATGATAAAATTCGCTTCATGATTAACCTCTTTCTGTGTGTGTATTTTGGGGAATAAAGGACAAAACATAAAAACCGCCCCTTAAGGGCGGTCTGAAGAACAACTGTGTTAGGAGGTCGTCTCTCAATGGCTTAAGACACAAATTCCCTATAAGTATGCTCCTTATTCTTACCCCACGAAGAATAGAAACTTTAACAAAAAAGGCAGGTTTCCTGGCTCATGCATCAACGCTTCTCTTTGCCTTCCCATTCTTCTTGAACAGTGGCGTTAGATAGAGTCGCTCCGCATTTACAGTGGCGGGACCGCGCCGGAATATACCGGACTTCCCTTTTAAGCAGGCCCTGCTGTGGACCCGCACCTCTTTTACGACAAACTATTTAATTTAAAATATATCAATAATCATATCTATAATCTCCGTATATGTCTATAGAAAAGCTGTGGTATTCCTAGAGATGCCCTACAAGGTTATGACTTTTTCATAGCTATGAACAGTTCCTTTGGAGTCTGTAAATGTGATCACAGCCTTCCATTCTCCCTTTTCGGTAAAGTAACGGCCCGCTGCTCCATACGTATATTTGTCAAAGCCCTCATAACCGTAAGGGTCCGTTCCCCCGGTTCTAAACCTGAAGGGTACAGTTAACGTTATGTCCTGCTCACCGGAATGGCTGAGTTGAACGTCCACTCCGCTTGGAGCGCCCATTCCGCTTGGCAGCCACACATCCAGTTGAAGAGTTTGACCTATGTCCTCCTTAAAATTTACTCTCATCGACATATGGGCCGACTCCCCCATAACATGCCAATAGACCGGGGCCGCAACCACAGCTTGTTCAGGTGGCGGAGTCGTAGAGAGCATACCTGCCAGAACAAATGCAGCGACAGCCAATATTATCTCCGTGCGAACATTTACAATAAACCGCCTCGGAATCTCCTGTTCCTTATCGGCGGTGCTGATCTGCAGGATATTCTTCATACGCGGCAGTAACACCAGACGGTGGTAAGCTGCAATGATCCATATGCATAGAACGATCGCTGACTTAGCCAGAATGATCCGCCCGTATTCACTATGCAACAGAGCATTCCAGCTGCCGAGTCTTAGCAAGGCAAGAAAAACGCCGCTTAATGCTATTACGATCACAGATGGCAATGCTATAGCGGAAAAGCGTACTATCAGCCTGTTTAGCTGCTCATAACTCAATGCGGATTGCTTCCTGCTCTGAATAGCAGCCAGAATTCCGATTAATCCCCCAAACCAAACGGCAGCAGATCCAATGTGTAAGACCTGTGAGAGGACCGCATAAGTTACGCCACTCACCGCCCCATAAGCATGCCCGGTCAAAGGGAACAGCAGGATGATGACGAATATCGCAGATAATTTTATAACAAAAGCTAACCGTCCCTGACTCCGGGATCCCAGAGTAGTTAATAGCAGAACTGCAGCAGCGGCAGGCCGGAGCCAGGAAGCAGCACCGACTAGTGTATCCGTCAGAATCTTCTGCCATAAGGTCCAGAAGGAACCTGTTCCCGGTCCGCTAAGCTGATCAGTAAGTAGGCCTGCCTGTAGAATTCCAGATAGTAAGAATAGGACGAATACCGCAATGTAAAGAACTCTCTCATTTCGCTTTGAGAATAATGGCGGCACCTCAACTTTGTAAATATTGCTCCATATTCCATATCGGAAAATAATAAAACCTGCGGCAGCGATGACAGCCAGTACTTCCATTACACGCAGCACAGGCATAAGTATACTGGAGGATTTAATAATTATGTCTGGTTCTATAACCTTGGGTGTGTTCGCCGGTGAAGGTGTAGTTGTAATACCAGCCGCTGCATCCGTAGGTTGCGTGCTTGCCACCGGAGTTGCCGTCGGCTTCACCGCAGCTACTGTGAATGTAAAAGAGCCCTCCACAACATGTGTATCCTCCGAGAGCACTTGGTATTTCACCGTGTAGGCGCCCCCCGAAAGTGTCGGGATTTGATAGATTAACCATTGGTCCGTTCCTGTGGTTAGCTTACCTGTAATAGGCTTGCCGGCGTCATCCTGCAAGATGATTTTGCTTAATTCAGCATTAAATCCTTCACTATACTGAATCTTGATCTCCAATGGGGAGTTCTGAAGCTTAGCATTTGCTGCAGGAACAGACTGTAGAACTTTTGCATGGGCACTAACCGGGGCCGGCAGCATAAACAGAACAATCACTAATACAATCACAATATTATATATTCTTTGCTTCACTTGAGTTCAGACCTCCCTAACCGTACCGTCACATTAACGATCCCTTACATGATAGGATAATTATAAATGACTTTAATCACATTTAAGTGTGAATATTATGTGTCTCGGTCTTGCGTGCCAAAAAAACTCCTGTAAAGCTGCAGCAAATATCGGCGAATTAAGCCCTGCAGTTTTCAGGAGTGAGTGTTTTATTATTCAGCTGTAGCATCCGGGCTCGCACTAGCTTCCGGTGTTGCACTCGCATCAGGTTTTAGGGTTGCGTCAGGTTTTACGGTTCCGGCAACTTGGGGATCGGCAAAGAGCGTTAACGAGTAACCCTCTGCTTTAATCATATTCCCTTTTACTAAAGCCGCATTGGAATCTAACGTAACCTCAGCCCGGAAGGGGGAGCTTGCCAAAGTTACAGCGGTTGCCGTCGTAACGGGCTCCGTGGTAACAGCAGGTTCATTATCTTCTTCGGTATCACCAGCAGAAGGACTTACCGAGGGAACCGTACAGGATTGCTTCAACACGGAAACCTTAAAGGACTCAGCGACCCCATTAGAAGATTCAACACTAATCTCGGTAGGGTTGAATGCATCACAATCCTTAGCTTCGGCAAAGGTAAAGACTAACTGACTTTTCCCTACATTATTGCTACCGTTAGCACCCTTCAGATAGACAGCCGCAAGCGCCGAATCGGAACCTTGATCCTCATTACCTCCTACTGCTGTCGGCAGCGGTGTTGTTTCCGGAAGAGCCGTCTCCCCTTTAGATCCGAGGACACTGAATAAGATAAGAGATACGATAATTATAATACCTATGAACGAGGTAAAGATCAGGAGCTGAAATCGACTGCGGCGTATCCACCGTGCCAGCGGCGAAGCCAATTGAACACGGGCCTCATTATATACATTTTGCAGCGCAGGCCCTGCGGCTGCTACATAGTTTTTGCGGAAATCCTTATTCTTAAAGGCCTCACGGTCATGGCTCAATAAATACTTCAGAATCGCCTTTCGGTACCCCGGTTGAAGTCTCTTAGCAGACAGTGTGAACAACGGGTTACCTTGAGCCCAGGCTAGAAAACGGTAGATCCCTTCTTTGTCAGAACCTGCTTTACGCCGAATGAGATCAAGCAGTGCATCATAGTCCAGCGGTCCTCCCTCACGTTCACTGCCGTAATAGAAGGCCAGCGGAATCTGATCAAAGGGCTCCACCTGAGTGGACTCCTTCAACCATCGGCGGCCCAGCAGCTGTACATCATCCAATTCCTGCGGTGTCAGCTGGGCAAAAATCTGCTCATTTGGGCCTTCTTCCCCAAACCAACGGTAAACGGCCCGCAGGACATTCGCTTTACGTTTACTTACATAATCGAGCGGCGGATGCCAATTCGCAACCTCTTCAGGATATCGCACAAAGGAAATCTCTAGGAGCTGGTCCCGAGACATATCCTCCACGGACAAGGAATTTAGCAGAAAACGGTCTGCCGCTGCTGCCATCAATTGCAATAGGGATAACGTTTCTGAGCTAATACCGGGTCCTTTGCGTCGGTCCTTCTCCGCCTTTAATACTTTTTCATGGATCGCCGCCACTGCACCGACAGGGTCACTCTCCTGCTGAAGCTTCTCTAGTAAATAATCCCGCACCGCATCACGGAAAAAAGGCTGCTGGAGTGCCTCCGGAAGGAAGCGATCCCAACGGGTCACGAAACTCATAATGTCCGCTGCCCGTCCTGTTGAGGCTAGACGCTGTTCGATATAAGGCTCAAACAAGGTTGTCCTAAAAATCGGCTGCGGAAGCAGTTTTGCAAAGAAGGCCCGGCTAAGTTCATCATTGCTCTCCACGATTTCATAGGCTGCACTGACCACGTCCTCACGGCCAGCGGCCTGACAGTTAAGCATTCCATTGATGAAGTAATCCACGATTTTGCCTTTATAGGTATGGCCTTTCAGCAGAAAGTAGGCTTTGAAGCTTTCCATGATAGCAGGAACAAGAATCCCTTTTTGCCGGATAAGGTCAAATTCACGATCAAACCGTTCCAGGAACAAATCGTTCAACCTTACCTTGGAATCCAGTGCACCGTCAGATCTCAGATAGGATAAAATCCCGTTTAACACTATGCTTTTGTTATCCTCATATAGGTCTTCATTACCCTGCTCTATCTCATAAAAGACGGCTAATTCGTTGTAGACCGCTAGAGAGGTTAAGCGCTCCCCGCTCTCTCCTCTAAGCATCTCATCCGCAAACCTTCCAAAGTCCTCCAAAGCAGAGGCATTCCGTACCAGTGAGGTCCAGGCAAAATCGGCATAAGGCTGCCGCTGCTCCCCAAAATCTACATTGGCCGTCCGTCCGGACACCAGATCAAAAGTGAAGTCCTTCTCGATGCTTCGGTCTCCCTGGCGCAAGGAACCCTTCTCAACAAAGGTAAGATCTATATATTTACGGCTCTTAGGCTCATTGGCGTACGTAATTACACCCAGTCTGCGGCGGAATTCATTAGGCAGTGCATGGAATAGAATTTCCGTAAGTTCTACGGCCCAAGTGGATAGCTCTTCAATAGGCACATCCAGCGAGATATATACTTTCTTTTTCCCTGCTACGGAGGTCATAAGAGCCTGAAGCATACCCTTAAATAAGGTTTCACCTATTCCCAGAAATTGCAGAACATCCAGTGGTTTACGTCTTCGTTCCGCATGATGGACAGGGATTGCGCTCAGCTCCGGCAACACCGTACCCGGCTCCCCTACCAGTTCTCCTGCGAAGTCCGCATGCAGCCAATCCCCGTAGTACTGCAGGATTTCATCTGCCCTTGTGGACGGGACCACGAAGTTATGGGCAAAAAAGGCGCTCCGCTGTCCGGTAAAATCCACAGCCTGATAGCGATTTCGCCCGATAACGGTCTCCCCAGTTTCCGTATGAAAAAGATGCAATGCGGACGGGTATTGCGACTCGTCCTTTTCGCCTCTTGAGGCCAGTTCAACCGGTGCATCGTAGACGCAGAAAGGATGGAGAATTTTTTTGACAAAGTTGTTATCCAGGCTCTCAGACTTCGCTACCGTATCAAAGCCCTCCGCAGAACGATAAATCCCTCGCCGCTCGCGGGTATACATTTGCTGGGTGATCCCGGACCCTGAGGAAGTATTCACGGACCGTCGCTCCCCTCAATAAAACCAAGCTTGTGCAGCAGCCAAATGAACGGCTCATCCACACGAATGGGACTGACAACACCCTCAATCTTTTGATTCACGGGATTGCTGCCCAGTGCAGATACGGCGAAATATCCGGTATTGGAAAAATACACATCCATCGTATCCTTGAAGGGACGATCCACTTTCCCGATAAATCGGCGGATTTCACCGTCAATATTATGGAACTCGTCTAAGTTAATCGTCTTGCGGTGCACATAGTTGTTGAACACATTACTGTTCGATTTAATATAGTCGCCTTCCTCATCCTTGAGAGAATGCAACATATCGCTTTTGGCGAGAACAACGGCTGTAGGGATATCGGTCTTGCTTTTCTCCTGATAGGCGATAAAATCACCGAACATGGTCAGCACCACATCACGCGGCTCATCATACTGCGATACCCATTCACCGGGACGATCCCCGAGATTAATGTGGATTTTCTCCCGAATGGAACGGATTTGCAGCGGGTCTACCATGAACAGGATACCTGCGGAGTTCTTGATATGCTGGCCGTGCAGTCCGAGATAATCCTGATCGACCATCCCTTCCCCAGCCACATCGAAAAAGACGAGCGTCAGCGGCGGCTTCTCCTCATCCTTGAACACAAATTGAAAAATAAACGGCTCCTGCATTCTCTCCTTCTGCGTGGAAGCCAGCAAATCTCCGCGTTCGAACAACGGCTCTTCGTAGAGCGTCCGGAACTTGCGGCTGATCTCGGCATTCAGCGGCATGCAGGCAGCATCAAAATGACCGGCTGTTGTATGCTGCAGCGTATGAATCAAAGAGGTCATATACACCGACTTACCCACTTGGGAAGCCCCGATAATAGAGATAATATTGCTCGGCACCTTACCAGCTGTAATCGGCAGTTCATTATGACAGGACGGGCATAGCCGTCTGCGCGTAAGCACCCCGTAGCGGTCTGTAAGTCCGGTGAGTACATGATCTGTGAAATGGTGATGCTCCTCCGGGATATCGACAGGTTTAATAATTGCTTCAATATCGTCCACTGAATCCAGGCCAAACCGTTCCCGGTATTTGTTCAGGGCATCATCTTCACCCAGCGCATAATTCTCATCGTCCTCCCGGCTGTGCATAGCCCGAAACACAACCTCCTCGGGTGAAAACTTGCTGAAACAATAGGGACATACAATATCGTAAAAAAGCGGACGCGGCGCCGGTTGAGCTTTCTTCATAAAGCGGCTAAAAAATGACATGTTCATTCCTCCTTAAACCATACTTCGTAGCGTACTTCCCGACATCATATAATCCTCTGCTGAAAATAATAATATAGCTGCATTTTGTGCAATTATTTCGGAACAGAAGTTAGCATCCAGCCATATAATTGCACTTTGTGCAGTTATAATTGGGTTCAACAAGTGTTAATGCAGATTTCCGAGAAAATAAGTGTACAACATGCAACTAAGTGATCTTTTTAGAGGAAAGGGAGCTTTTTAGTTGTACATCATGCAATTAAACCGGTCATTTCCCCGAAACACTGTCCCGACTCACTCCGGAACCAGCTCATAATAAAGTCCGTACTTGCGCCCATCTGTGAAAAAGATACGCACAAAGTCATCCTTGCCAATCTCAATAGGCGGCAGAACGTTTCGTCCGGCTGCAAAATCCTGCACAAAAGGGAAGAGGACGCCGTCGTCTTTACCCGCTGGATAGCCGCCCCGCTTTTTGACATAGCAGAGGACATCTCTCACCACAGGCACTTCCGCCGTAATCGCCATATGTACAGTTTTGGCCTTCTGGAACAAACCCTTTTTATGGAGAGTGGAATAATAGATGCGTGCTTTGCCTGCACTGACGACAATACGATTGTCGCCCTCCGGCTGTCTCACCAATACAGTCTGTCCGCTCTCCCAGAGACGGGCGAATACCGTATAAGACACTAGACCAATATCATCCAATCGGTCTCTATATCCGTTATTGGCTTTGTATTCTTCCCGCGTATATAGCTTTAGCCCGCCGGGCGGAAGTTCAGCATTCTCCGGCTCATCCGCAGCAGCTTTATGAATACAGACCGCCTGCACACCGTCCGGCCAACGCCATCTTAATGTGCAGAAACGATCCTCCACCCTGGAAGTTACGTCACTGATTACCGGCGTAGAGCCATCCTTCTCGGTGTACCTCATGTCTATAATCTCCTTTCAACTCTACTAGAATCCTTTACTGCTCCGATCTCTGCGCGGATTAGGGAAATGATCGGATGCTGGTGCTTTAGAGGGTACTCCCTTTTGACCCCTACGAGATATTCTACCTTCCCCTATGGGAACAACAACGGTGAACAATGCAATAATTCCAGCTAATATAAGAACGGCAATCAAACGTATGATTCCGTTGAGAAATGAATGTCCGCTCAGTCCGAATTCAAGAATCAGACCGGCGATTAGACCGGATACTGCACCGCCTAATCCAAAGCTTTTGGCGAGATAGCGGTTGTCGAACATGATTCCCAAACCGAGTCCAAGCGCTGCCCCAATTATCAGAAGTGACAAGATACGTACTGCAGCATAGTAAGGACTATCTGCTGTTACATCAGTTCGCTCTGTAAGAAGCGTCCGGTCACCCAAACGTTCATAGATTTGTTGGAATACATCTCCTAGAAGATTGGCATCCGTAACATCATAATATTGTCCGCCGGTTGTTGTGGCGATATCCTGCAGCAGGTAAGATCCTGACGGATCATCCAGCCCTAGACCGATCGTATTCACCTTTACCCCACGGTCCAAATAATTCTGTAATTCCCGCGAGGTATCGAATTCACTGAACCCGTCCGACAACAGGATCACCATAGCCCCCCGGTCTGCTGCTTCATCGCCGTTAATAACACTCATCGCTTCCGAAAGGGCGCCGCTAATATTCGTGCCGCCCTCTGTTGTTTGCAAACTGGCAATGGCAGAGGTTACCCGATCAATATCTGCCGGGTTCGCCAATGAAGTCATTGGCTGAGCTACACTCGCAACGTCGCTGAAGGTCAGGACAGCCACCTGATTATCCTTGTCCATACGTTTCACCAGAGCTTGCGCTGCCGTATAACGGCTGTTATTGGGATCACTCTGCATCATACTGCCGGAATCATCAATAACCAGAACCACATCCTTGACCGGCTTGGCACCCCCGAAGTTCAGCTCATAGACGAATTCAGTTACCGCACCGACGCCAAACAGCAGAACCAACATAATCGGCAGAAGCTTCCAAGATAAGCCTAGATATCTCTGTTTCCATGAGGCTCCATTCAATCGGGGTGATACCATTTCCGCTATCAGACAGCCTAGCCCGACACCCAAACCGACCACTGCAAAGTAAAGACCGACAAGGAGAATCGAGGGGATCTCATCGAGCCAACGGGTCAAGAGAATTTCTCCAATTACAAATGCGATCCCGCCTCCGATTAGACTAAAAAAGAGCAGAAGGAGATTGATCTTTCGCTGCATATTCACTCATCCTTTCCGTAACATTCACTTGCCCCTCAGCGTAATTCAGGAAGCTGATCAGGGTCGACACCATGCAGCTTATAACCGTTCATTACATAGGTTTCGTAATACACTTTGCCATTCCGATAGTATAGAAGATCCTCCAGATGGAAGCCTCCCATCAGATTCAGCTTCTCCACACCGCTTCGGCGCTGCTCATGAACGAAACCTAGCCTATATATACGTGTGGTCTCGTCTACGGTGAAGGCATACCGCAGAAATTCAGAACCGCTGTCACCGAAGAAATACTTCTCCTCATGCCGGTGCTCCTGCGTGTATTCGAACAATCGGACATTGACGACCGAGCCCTCTTCTAGACTGCGGTACAGTCGCTTGAATAGTTCTTCTCTGGACATCACCTGACGGTTCTCATAAGCAGCCGCAACATTGGCACGCCGCAGCAGCTCTTCCTCAAAGGATAGAGCAAACGGCTCCGCCTTCAGCAGCTCCCGCTGACAGACCTCGATCAACCGTTCAATAACGGCCTGTTTCCCTTTATCTAACAACACCGAGACATTACCCATGTAACGCTCACTGAAAAAGATACCGGCACCACGTTTTGCCACCATATCGTTCATAACCTCGTCTGTGACCACCCGGTAGTACTCCATGATATTCTGACCGATCTCATCCCCAGTATGTCCAACACTATTTAGCGCTGTAGCTCGTAGCTCCTCTTCAAGTTCTTCCATGAGCTTCACCCTGCCTACACACTCAGCGTGAAGCTGTTCCAAGCCGGATTCCATTCGCTGACATACTAGGAGCTCACTCTCCAGTCGAAGAAGTTCATACTTTTTGCCATAGACCGTCGAGAACAAATAATGGATGAAATTACGCACGGTACGTTTCTCCAGTAAGGGAACACGCTTGAAGGGCTGCCTTTCCACATTCTCAGCGTACAAGGCCTCCAATTGCTCCTGGCAAGCGGAGATCATGGATCGCAAGCTTCCCATATGCTGACGAAGCTGAACCAGGACACTTCCCGAACCGGCATCCCGGTCTGCCGTCCATTCAGCCAGTTGATAGAACGATACAGCCCGTGTTTCCTCTTCCCCATTCACCAGCAAGGACTTCCAGTTTCGCATTGGCTGAAACGGCTCCAACCGCTTGGCTGACACTGAAATAAAGTTGTTACGGAAATACGCCACACCGCCGTCTCCGAAGAGTACCTGCTCCGCTTCCTGTAGGGACATTCGTTTCAGTTCATTGTACGAGGGATGACCATGACTCATCAGCCCCGTCATTTCCGAGATCCCCTCTTCATCGGGCAGCAGTTGCACTGCTCTCTCCCGCAATCTCTCCGGATCAAGCATCAGTAAAGTCTGCCGTTCACGCATACTCCAAGGACTGCCTTCACGCATTTCTGCTGCGAGACGCCGAAAGACATGATACAGAACAGCCAGCGCAATTTGCCGATTCGGCCTTCTCACACTGGAGAAACCTGCTGAAGCATAACTCTGCCGCCCTGTGCTGCCTCTTATACCGCTTTTAAAAGTCATATTATTGTAGCCACCCTGTCCAAGGGCAGGGTCGGACGAAGAGCGCACCCTGTTTTTGAGCAAGCTGATGTGAGAGATGATCTCGTAGTTGTCACTCATCCCCCCCAGTGACAGCATTCCGCGCTCATTCTTATCCGATAACAGGTAGACGAGATCGAACAGTGAGGAAGGTCCATGGTTCACAGGGATGGCAAAGCCCTCTTCGGTCACGAGCAGCGGTGCACTATAGGTATAATCCGCGGATTGCATATTCTCCAACTCACGTAAAAAAGCTAATCCGACAGAGCTGGAATAGCCGAACTGGTCGCCCTGTTCCCGTTCCTGAATTAATGCATATACATCTGTTTGAACCGACTTGAAGGATTGCCCCAGAACGGCACGGGCCAATAGAGTAATCTCCGGCAAGAACACATTAAGCGGGTCATCGACCCGCGTAATAATAGACAGATGGATTACATCAAAGGAGGAATAGAGCCGTCCGTAATCCGCTATGCTGTTGCTAATCCGTCGGAATACACGATTCATCTCCGCCAAAAAGCGGATCTGCTCATGAAACTCACGATAAATATCGTGCCGTACAGTATGTTGATCACGGCCTTCAGTGCCTGGCAGAATCATTTGCTGAACTCGTTCTGTTCTGTTGTCGGCGACCCGATTGTTGTCCCCGGCCTCAGGGATTGCATGGATAGCCATAACACCGCCAGCGTTATCCCATTTCCGCTCACAGCTATCCAGCACGGGACCGATTGCAGGAGTCACCTTGTCGCCAACGAACAGAAACAAGGCGGGATAATGGATGCTGCTGCGTCCATCTCCCTTATTCTGCAGCGCCTCTTCTCTGGCGGCATACTGCTCCGCATAAGATAATGTCAATGATTTGGTCATAGGACTATTTCAGCTTTCTGCGGATGTTGCTTAGCTTACCAGTCATGCTCTTATAGAATCCATACATCTCGTCGCCGTTGGCATGCTCCACCCGTTCATATTCAAGGCTGTCTCGCGCTTCAAGGAAGGTGACATACAGGCCTTCCAGCTTATACAGGAGCGGTGATACGTCTTCCGCAGCGGTCATTTCACCGGCACGGCGTGCCGCCTTGCGCAGCAGCACACTGCGGCTCTTCTCATCCAGCTCACGGAAATGACGGTACACCGCAAACTCTACATAGCTGCGTTCTTTCATTAAATTGGCGAACGGTTCCCAGGCATCCTCTTCCTCATCCCGGTCATACACGTACAGCGCACCTTTCTTAATAATACTGTCCGTATACAGTGCCTCAATGAATTGATCCATCCATTTCTCTTCATCCAAAAATTGATGAAGCAGGGCTTCCAGCTCTGCGGCCTGAGTTGCTAATACCGCGTATTTCGCCAGCTCCTCGCGTACTCGGGAGATGAGCTGCGGCGAACGGATCAGGTTCTCCTGAGCCAGATCTCTATTAATACTGCCGAAGATATCTTTAATGCCTTCACGCTCCAACCCTTTGTCGCGCAGGTTATTCAGATCATCTGCTGCCTTCTTCACTTCTCCCATATTCGGCCGTCCCGATTGCAGCTGAAGATTATAGCCGCGAAGGAACGCCTCCAGATCAAATGGCTTGGTGAAGATAACCGAATAACGGCTGCTTGTATTCTCGTCTACTCCTTTTTCCTTGATGATACCCAGCTCCAACGCCTGCGCGAAATCCGCCCGTACTCTAGCGTTATAATCACGGACACGGTTGTTGACATAAGTATCTCCCCATGATTTCTCAGGGATAGGAGAAGGCAGATACGTCCAGTTGTTCTTATCCGTCTGCACCAGATGTCGGCCGATGCCTTCTTTATCCAGAATGGTCCGTTCATAATTTTCTTCAAACACCCGCAGCGGAGTATACACAAACAGCGGTACCCCATTCCGCGTATTCAACCAGAAAATACGGTTCTTGACCTGACTTTCCTTAATCGTGAACTGCGATTTGCCCAGCGCATTATTCTGGTAGTTGCGGATACCCTTCAGGATTCCCGGTGCTTTAACTGGCACGGACACAAAACCCCATGACGGGAAATGCAGGCTACCGGAGCTGTTGCTAAGATGGAAGGTAGGCACAGCTTCTTCATCCAGCTTACCTGCGACAATACGTTCCACAAATTTGTCCAACGGCTCATCGTTGCCATATTTCATAACCAGGAAATCTTCCATTGAGCGGGTGATCAGATCCCCGAATTTATCACTTAAGAATTCTGAAATGGAACGGACAATATCAATCTCCTGCTCCTTCACCCAACGGCCGGAATGGTTCAGCATTTCACGGGTAAAGTCACGAATCAGATCATCGCCGTCCTTCTGATCCATGATCTTCGAGATCGTTGCTGAAATATCCGGCACATTAACAATGTTCCAGTAATACGTCTTGTTTCCTTTGTGATCAGCCTGCTCTTCACCATTGATGAGAATCTCACCATTTTTGGCAAAGATCGAGCTAAGCGCACTCAAGATTTCTGTAAACACGCCGTAAATCCGGTTGTTCTCTTCGTTAAGACGCTCATATAAGTCCTCATAAAATTCAATCATGCGCTCTGTGCGTTCTACATCTGCATGCAGCCAGTATTCATTGATCTTGGCTTCGATATAGGCGTTCTTCTTCTTTTCCTTCGATACAAAAGCACTGCGGGCATCGCCCAGCTTGTCATCTGCACTGTCACGCGCCGTTTCAATATCACGCGGTAGACGAAGCAGGCTCTCACGCAAGGCCTCGATGTACGAAAGAATCAGCTTCAGAATGCAGAAGCCTTTCTCGGTAAACAGTAAGCGCGATACGTAAAAGGGTCCCTGCTCCGGATGCAGGAAGATCCGTTCCAGTTCTTCTCCGAAGCGTCCAACGATTTCACCGGGAAGCTGCTTTTTGGATTTAATGTATTCTTCACGCGCACGGGCCAGGAAGTTCTGTTCCAGCTCGGTATCCATGCTTACGACTTGATTCTTGATCACATTGGCATGGCTGAGACGTTCACTGTTCTGATAACCCGGCAGCGGCTCGGGCACACGGGCTTCAAAGGTCTTGATCATACTGTCGAGGTCAATCCCAAGCTTGCGGGCAAACTTCTCTACATCCTCTTGACCCGGTGCCTGATGGAACATATTCTCCATTTTCTCGAACAGCCGAAACGCCAGATAAGTTGTCATTTCCTCAATAGGCAGCACAGCGGAAGAAGCCCCGATGATGTTGTATTCATAGTTAGCCGGATACGTTTTATTCATCTGGGCGATATTCGTCCGAATGTTGCTGATATAGTCATGGATGGCGAACTCTTCACCCGATTGCTTTTCCTCGCTGGCCATAAAGTTGGTAATATTCTCCGCGGTTACATTCATGCAGTAATCATAGGCATTCTCCAGAAGCTTGCCTTCGGTGTTGGTTGCAGAGATCAGATGACATAGATTGAACGGAGGAAGCGGGGAATTCACCGTCAAAATATTACCGTACTGCTGGCGGAATCTCTCCCCCCGGCTGTCTACATTCATCCAGTAATCCAGCTCTTTCAGCGCCGCGTAACCATTCTTGCGGATATATTCACGGGTATGCTCACTAAGACTTTTATTCGCTAAATTCACGTCCGGTGTGAACAGATACCCCAAAGTGTTGACGCGATCAATACCTGCGGATCCGAAGTCGCGTTCAATAATCCCCCGCACGATATAGGCAATATCCAGAAACGCACCGCTGCCTGTACCCCCCGAAAGACCTGTCAGCAGGAATACCATCAGCTTCTTGTTCGTGCCGACAGAGAGTGTCTTGATCTTCTTATCAATAGCGGCAACTACTTGATTAATCTTCGTAAACAACAGCAATCTGCCAGCTTGTCTTACACCTGCTGCTCCGTTCATACCGTCAGTGATACTCATCTCGGGAGACAGCCATTCCGTAATATAAGGCTCGAGGATGCTGCGGTTTTGCAGAAGTCCACCGATTTCGGCATTCGCCAGCAGCACAAATTCATTCTGCGGGTCGAGCCCGATGCCTTTGTATTTTTTACCGCGATCCTGTTCATTGGTCTCAAAAGCTAAAAACTCCACATTATCGGGCTTATCCCGTTTCTTCTTAGACAACGGATCCTCAGGCAGCTTAAAGCGGCGGTTAATCTGATATTTCAAACGCAGTAGCGCGTCTATACCCGTCCCGCCAAGTCCTATGATCAGCATTGGATTATCAATGGTATCCACTCTGATCTTGTCGCTCACAATACCCCCGCCAAGGGATACGTCCAACTGCTGAATATGCTCTCTCACTACCGGTTTCATATGCTTTCCCCCTATAAGTTCTGCGTTCAGTACTATACTAAATATTCGATCATAATCGTCTTGTCCACGCTTGGCAGCAGCACCGAAATCCGGTCACCGCTCTTCAGTTCCATACCCCGGGAGGCATCTGCATTACGTCCTGACCTTTCCACTGTCAGTCCATCTCCCCCACGAACCAGCAACCTGTCATTCTTGCCGGGTGTGAAGATCAGCTTCTCACTTTCTTTGAGCTCCGGCGCCAGCTGCAGCAATTGATGAAGGGTGAACTTCCCTCTGAATCCGTTCAGTTTTTTATATTGAGGATAGGTTTTCTCACCCGTATTTCCATCACGCACTTCCAGTACCATCTGACCTACAAAACCCCGTGTGGACTTCTTCCACAACATCCATAAGGCTACACCTGCAGCCAGTAACAAAAGAACTCCAGCGATGATAAAATACAGTGTCTTGGAGGAGGTTGAAGTGTCAGTAGGCTCTTCATTAGCTCCCGCCGTTCCGGTTCCTGTTCCAGCTCCGGTGCTGCCGGTTCCCGCTGTACCCTTCACGGCATTAACCTTAACTGTATCACTCTCTCGGTAAAAGCTGCTCTCTTCCGCCCGAACCTTCAATTCATAATTATGATTGTCCTTCACCTCGAATGTCCCTTTAAAAACATCGCCAGAGTTATCCAGCGGAATCTCCTCAACCGTCCCAGTGTCTATATCGGTAGCCAGCAATACCGCATTCATATTCTGATACAAGTTGCTGAGTGTTACCTGAGTCCCATTGCTGAACAGATGGGAGGCAATATCGATTTTGTCTCCTTTTTTATAGGCATTCGAAGACAGCGGATCGATTTTCAGCTCCAAATCATAGTTGAATACGAGATTAATATCGATCTTGTCCTTAGCGACACCCTTCACTTGAAGCTTCCAATCGCCTTGCTGCGGCGTCAATAGCTTGATTAGGCTGTATGTTTTGGACTTCGATAACAGCACATCCCCAGACGGAATCGCTACGCTTTTCCCTGATGGATCCGTCAGCTTCGCGGTTACAGGCTGTGACGACATAATAGAAATATTGGCTTCCAACACGTTGGCATTCGGCACATTCACGGTCACATCCTGATAGCTGCCATTCGCCGTAATTGATTGAACGGGTACAATCTTCAGCTTCAGATGGCTGGCAAAGATTTCACTCAGGATTTGGGGTAGATCATCCGCTGAATCCGTCGCAAAGGCTTTACCTCCTGTCTTGTCTGAAAGATCCGCTAAAATTTGCTTATTAAGCTTGCCGTTTGCATTCAGACCGATGGTATAGATGGGATACCCGTTCTTCTTGGCCGCTTCTACCGCCTGATTTAACTCTTGATCCGACTGGCTCTGCGTTCTCCCCGTCGCTTCGTTCAGGTCGTTATTCCCGTCCGCAAGCATAACAATCATAGGCTCATGAGAAGGGTCGCTT
This sequence comes from Paenibacillus wynnii, assembly GCF_000757885.1. NCBI lineage: Bacteria > Bacillati > Bacillota > Bacilli > Caryophanales > Paenibacillaceae > Paenibacillus > Paenibacillus wynnii. Next base: position 1,104,698 of record NZ_JQCR01000002.1, read on the forward strand.
CCGTTCTGCAATACCTTAATCGCTTCTTCTACCCCAACGGCAATATCCGTATAGGAGCCGCGGTCCAAACCATCGATGAAGTCCTTCAGATCCTGCTTGTCATCAGCGGAACTGATTTGCAGCAAGGCCTTCTCCCGTTGTACCTTGTCGGTATAGGCTACAATCCCGACCTTGTCTCCTTGCGTCGATAGCATATCTATGAACATTTTCATCGCTTCACTGGCGATTTTGTTCTTGTCACTCTTGTTCATAGAGTTGCTGACATCCAGCAACAGGACAGCATCAATGTGTGAAGGTGCCGGGGCAGCGGCATGTGCAGTTGAAGCCGCGTACGGGCTTATTGCCAAACTAAGTACTAGGAATAGAGCAGGAACAATACTGAATATTTGAGACTTGATTGTACGTTTGCTAAGATGTTTATGAAGCATAAATAGGGCTCCTCTTGTGTTATAGTTGGCACATATGGCAAGCTGGATAAGGGTTCAAAAATCTGTCAATTGTATGCCATAATGATATAATTAAAGCTTGCAAACTTCAACTTTAGGACCGCCGGCCCAGTAGGATGGTATCTTTTTAGAATCATTTCGGAACCTCTCTGGCTGACAGGCGCGACTGATAGAAAGGACATTTCCATGATTTCATACGTTATCCTAGGGATTACGTTCCTTTATGTCGTAATTCAAATTTTCATTTACGTCTCGCGCGGGCGTAAACCGCATAGCCGCGAGGACATCGATGAAAGACTGTTGGCTGTTCTTAACGGAGGCGAGAAGCGCTGATGAATAAGAAGAAACCTGTTACGTTCCGTCCGTTCAAAGCTCCGCGTTATGCCTATGACAAGCTGCGTATCTGCCGTCATTGCGGAAGTTATACCGCTCTTTCCGAGCAACGATGTAAGAAATGTGATAAAGCCTCCCTTACACCTGTGGAGAGTCGCGCCGCTTCAATTACCGGGCGTAAAATGAGTACCCGCCTATGGTTGGTCCTATTACTGACGCTTATCTCCGTCTACTTCGGCCATGACTTCCTCCAAATGGCACTCTGCGCTTCCGGGGGATTGCTGTTAATCGGCCTACTCTATTACGCCCAGCGCAAGGTGCGTTCTACCGAGAATTTAAGAAGCCTGAACGAACTCCTAGCTCAGAACATATATTTCATCAAAGAAGGATTAGAACTGAATCGCCAGGAGGCCGTCTCCGTTCTTCGTGAGAATGATGTTCTGGCTTACGACAAGCTGCGCGAGCTCTCCATCCTTCTGCGCGGTGATCGCATTGCCAGACAGCGTGTGGCGTTATTGCACGGGTTTCACTTGCGCAAAGATATGGATCTGGAGATGGAACAGCTGCTCCTGAAGGATTTTGAACCGCTATTGGCAGAATACATCGGTGAAATTGCCAAGGTTCGGCATGACCTCATTAAAGACCGTACCTTTCGTTATACGCAAACTTATGAGTCGCAAATTCTTCGTATGGAGAACGGTCGATCTATTCTAACCGGAGTTGCCGGGGCAGCCGTTCGTATGAAACGATATGCCTTGCTGTACTCCACTTTTATAGGCAGATATGTACATGAGCTGCCCCGAGACCGGTTCCTGAGGTTATCCAAGCTGATTGCCGCTAACCCCCATGAACCCTGGAACGGTCTTGATGAAACCGTGGCCCAAATCGTTGAATCCAACTATCGCTGGGACCCGGAATTTCAATAGTTAGCCGTAAGGGCGAAAGAGGTCACTACATATGACGTTCAAACAACTGATAAACCCGCGGAATTTTATGATTATTTTGTGTATTTTTGTGTTGGTACTTCTTGGAGAGAAGGCTTTATTGATCTCGGACAAGATAAATGCCGTACAGGAAGCAGACCGATTGTATGCTGCAGGGGATCTGATCGCCGCTGAAGAGCAGTACCAGGAAGCGGCTGCAAACTCTTCCATTCAATATATGGATGAAGAGATTTCGGCCCGCTTGAAGAAGCTCACCCCGATTACTCTGATACGAAACGGCTTGGAGGAGTTAGACCTATCCTCCCAAGCACAGGCGGCGACCAAGGACTTTGCAGGATTGATGAAAAGTTATGAATCTCTTATCCGTTTGAAAGCCAATTACATGAAGCCTGGAAGTCCCTATGAAACCTATTATCGCCAGTTATCAGCGAATTCAGGCATTTCAGACAGGATAGCATCGTATTTCCAGCAGTTTAAGAAGCAATTCTATGAGGAATTGACACAAAGTAAGGCTATATTAGAGAGTACGGATGATAGCTTCAAATGGAATCTCCTGCTTATTCCAGATCCTTATTTCGGCGGATCCAAGCTAAAACAACAGCAATTGGCCTCCCGATTCGAAGCTTATGACAAGGGAAAGCTGTCGGCTCTGGCGGCAGCAGGACAACTTGAAAGCTTGCTGAACAATGCCCAGACGCAAATGAATAGCTACAAGTTACATCAATATGAAGCTCCCTGGGTATTAGAACAAACAGAGAAAAGCGGACAGCAGATCCTCAGCAAGGATGTGGAGGGGAATAACATCACGGCTTTCACTGAGCATGCTCTGTTGTACAGAAAATTTGCAGATGCTGCAGATTTAAGTTCATCTAAGGTAATTCATTTCGTGGACAACAGCCTGAGTAAACTTCTGAAAAGCGCCGGGCGCATGGTTCGGGCAGGACAGTTTACAGAAGCGATCCAGTTATATGGACAGCTAGATCCACTTCAGGATACATCAGCGGAGATTACAGCGGCATTGCTGTCATGGAATATCGCAGAGCCGGTCCGATTGCTGCCGGGAGGCGAAGAGGCGGAACGATATAGTCATGTAATCTCTGGCAAAAAACGCTATGACGCCCAGGTATATGTAGCCGGCACTGACAGCACCGGCCGATTGTACTACGCGGCAATGAAGAATGATAATAGCGTGGTTAGTATAACGGGAGATATTATTCCCGGATATGAGAGTCTTCGCAGTCTCACATTCAATGAAGCTCTCAGTTCCTCCTCCGGTCTGCCGGTTGTTCTGGCTGAGGCCAACGGAGAAGGAGGGCGTAGCGATTTCTATGCCTATGAGATGAGGCCGGATGGGTTATCGATTTTGTTCACGCTAAGGGGAGATAGCTATGAACTGCAGCCAGATGGCTCTATTATTCTTAATAATGCGGACATAGGTGATGGAGTTGAAGGCCAAAAGGCCCTGTATCGCATAGTTGACGGGGTGTACCAATTTGCGGAAATCGTTCAGGAGTATCCCCTGATTTCGGCCGTAGATTTAGAGCTTCACCCTTATGAGAATGTATCGCTGAGTGTTGAGATTTACTTGGATATCAACGGAAATACCTTTACGTATGCAGATGGGCGCTATATTTCACTTTTGGGGGATATTAACGTCACGGGAAATACTATGGTTACTGGGCAATTCCAAAATGGCTATGAAACCGTAATGACTGATGTAGGAGAGCAGAACGTCCCTGTTTTTATAGTAAATTCATTAGGGAGTTTAAGTCTTCAGGAACCTTAAACACAAAAAGCTAAAGGGCGGTCGGATGACTTGTTCCAGATCCTAGTCGTCCGGTGCTGGAAATATGAAGCTTAGCATTGGAGTTAATTATTGGGAGGGGCGCGAATCGATAGTTTCTGGAGCAATTAGCTACGCCAGAAACTATCGAGAAGATAAAACAGGTTGAAATAAAAAAAGGATCATTACGATTCTCAAGGAAGATGCAAATATGGCGTCCTAGAATACTTGGAAGCTATCCAGGCTAATAGCGAAGGAATAGAGAAAGGCGATCGTCAAGTTGAAAGCTCCGTCCTCTAAAACTGAGCACTTCAGGGTTTGATGTCGCCAGACCTCATTGTACCAAAATCCCTATATAAAACCACCACAATGATTAACCTTATAAAATTTAAAGGAGATTATGATGATTTTTAAAAAAAACTAATTATATTAATACATCGCTCATTCTTATCATGAGCCAATTTGCGTTATTACCGATAGGGTGTTGAACGGGCCGGCGCTAATTGCCGGCCTTTTGTATGTATATATGTACCAAATGACATATTTTGTGCGCATGTCTGCGCCCCAAGCAACCGGACACTCCAGTAAATCGGAGCATTTCTGCGAAAATCAAAAAACGACCCTGTCGCCATCGATGCGAACAGAGGCCGTTTTTTGCTGCTGCCGGCAAAACAAAAAATCGGCCCTGAAGGACGATTTTGGGGGAATCTGAAGGTTTATATTTCTTCATTTGGTAGATTATTCTATTCTCCTAGATTAAAAAGTGCTATAGTTATTCTATAAAATACATAAACTTGATAAAAATGCAACTTATGCTCAATTTAACTCGTTTAGACAGAGAGAGGTATATGATGAAAAAGAGATTAACAAAAGTATTTGGTTTTACTGCTGCATTATCTTTATTATTTCCAACTCTTACAAGTGCTTATCAGGCACAAGATGCCTTTTTTAACAGTCAAGGATTCTCAAAAACAACAATTGCAGCTATGCCTTGGTGGGAAGACTCTACAGTAGCCGGCCTAGGATACTCAACAATTTTAAGTGATGCAAGGGCAAAATGGGATGCGGCAAGTGCAGCTAACGTAGGCTATAGCAAAAAAACCTCAGCTGATAGTGCTACCTTAAGATTTTATGTCCATAATGATGCAAACGTTAATTATTATGGGGTATTTAAACCGTATGACTCTTCAGGAACCGCGTTTACTGATGCCGACGTAGAAAACCCTAATAAATCCTTTTATAAAGGTAATTTAGTTATCGCCAACTATTACATTCAACATTCTCCTGCAGCTGGTGGTGGGCCAATGAATCGTACACAGACACTGGACGTTGCCATTCATGAAATTGGGCATTCATTAAGTTTGCGCCATCAACCAGATAGTGAAGTGTCTGTCATGGCAATCTCAAAAGTCACCTCTTATGGTTCTCCCCAGACTCTTGACTACTCAAATATCGATTATAAATACTAAAAGGAGTGAGTGAAAAATGAGAAAAACTATCTATATCATTTCCTCTTTGGCGATCGTCTCATTTATCGGGTTCGGTATTATCAATGCTAATGGAGATGCAAATCGTACTGTAGTAGTAGATGCCCAAAATAATATCAATTATCAAATTGCTACGAGTCACGCTAAAATGCCGTATTATGAAGAGTTGAACACTTTAGATAACTATTCGGAAGTTATTGTAATTGGACATGTCGCAGGACAGCAAGATACTTATCAAGTTAAAACTGATAATGGAGAGGTAATTGATACACTCGGCAAAACCCCATTTCAAATTGATAAAGTATTAAAGGGCAACAATATCACAAAAGAAACTCTAGTAACCGTAATGGAAGATGGACGAGTAGAAAATGGCGTATATTATAATTTAGAGGGATATGTCAAAATGAACGATTCTGATCAGTATATGCTATTCTTACGGAAAACCGGAGACAACACATATGCTATAAATGGATCGTACCAGGGGAAATTTAATATTGAAAATGCAGATGAAATTTCGGAGTTCAAGAGTAATGCAATATCGGAGCAACAATTAGAGAATGTTGAATACATTGGTGAAAATACCGATCATTTCAATAAATTAAAAGAAGAAGCAATTAAAAAATATAAAGATTAGGCCCTGTCTGATCCAAGAAGGCATGCAATGATTGCTTCTATCCATTACTGAACTAACGGGGCACGATAATTTTAATAAAGGAACATGAACATCAGGTATAAATGAAAAGGAGCTCCTTGCCGCAGCTCCTTTTTTTACTTCTGCATAAAAGTCTTATCTGGATTCTGGATCTCCAAATTCAGCCAAATTCAACCGTGACAGCCGATTAGTCTTCCGTGGAAACAATGAAAAAAACCGTGATTTGCTTCATTTAGGAGGAAGACCCGTGCTTTTGTTTTTGATTTTACTTTTGTTTTTCTTTTGCTTGATCTCGCCGTTTCCCTCGGGTTTCCGCGACAAATACGGCAAATCGTCTACCTACATGGGTTTCAATATTTATAGTTGCACAATGTACACTTATATTTCTCCCTTAGCACACTTTAGGGTGTTTAATTGCACTTTATACACTTATTTTTGGGTATTCCGGGGTTTAACCGCCATATTCGTGTTTTTAGTTGCACAAAGTACATCTATCCATACATCCGAGCACCAAAAGCTAGAAATAAGTGTATAAAATACATCTATTACACTGACTACCTCCGATTTTCAGCTCCAAGGGCTAATTCAATTGCACTTTTACCCTTCATTTCACCATTCTCAGCTTCGGAAGCTAATTTAATTGTACTTTTACCTCTTATTTCACTCATTCCATCTAGAAGCGGACGCATGGAGCGCATGGGCACACAAACCTACTATTTCTGAGTGTGATCTACTATTTCTTTTTGTTCTTATTTTTGTTTTTAAAATAAGCACCAACTCCATTACTCGCCAATGCTATCACGCCATACATGATCGAGTAGGAAAAGGCGCTACTGTTGCCTTTAAAGAAAATATATACCGACAAGGTGAACAACACCGCCGGGAGCAGACACATGATGATATTAAAGCCTATTCGCAACCCTGCCTCACCTGTAATAATCAGTATCGCCGTCGGATTGACCATAAGCAATAAGAGTATCCATATGCCCAGATCATTCATAGTAGCATTCGCTGTATTGGTTTGGAGAAATGGAATCAGAAAGAAGAGTACCGTGTACACTCCGAGATGAATCAGAAGTCTTTTCGATGTTGAAGTCATGCTAGCTTCCCCCTAATTGAATATGCCCTCATTATAATAGATATCAGGCTCCGTTCGCAGAAACAAACCTCACTACGCGATTTATGTATACAGCAACCCCCGGAACCAAAAAGCACATCGCCCGGGGGTTGTATTGTTATTATGGTCTTATGTTCTACTAAGAATTATTCACCTGGATAGACAAGTCCCCACTGTGCACGCACTTCATCCAGCAGCTTCAGGATGGCCAGAGACTCATCAAGCGGCATGATTGGACTTTCTGTCAGCCCTGCTTGCAGGCAGCGGCCCACCTCTTCAGCTTCATATACATAACCGATAGAGCTGCGTTCATGCTCAAAAGATTCTACCTTCTCTCCACCCACATACAGCGCTGCTGATTTCGGATTTACTAAGGTGCCCTCCACGATAATATGACCTTCCGTCCCAAAAACATGCGCTTCCTCCAGCATTTTGAGACGTATTCCTGCGTTCAGAGAAGCTGTACGCCCGCCTTCATAGGAGAGAAGCATCGAGAAATGCTCGTCCACCCCGGTCTCACCGATATGCACTATGCTTGATATTTTTTCAGGATGCGGTCCAAAGACCATTGAGGCAAAAGAGATCGGATAAATGCCCACATCCAGCAGCGCACCGCCTCCGAGATTCGGATTCAGCAATCGTCCTTCAGGATTCCAATCTGCCCGGAAGCCTAGATCCGCTTTTACCAGACGCACTTCACCGATCCGTCCTTCGGCAATCCACTCTCTGACCTTAACTATTGCCGGTATAAAGCGGCTCCACATGGCCTCCATCAGAAACAGCTTATGCTCACGCGCGTAAGCCACAACTTCCTCTAATTCACGGCTATTTACTGTAAAAGGCTTCTCGCACAGCACAGCTTTGCCTGCACGTAGCGCCAAAAGCGCATTCTCTTTATGAAAAGGGTGCGGTGTTCCAATATAAACAGCATCCACCTCAGGGTCATTTACTAAATCCTCATAGGTTGCATACGCTTTGGATATGCCGTGATTGCGGGCAAATTCATCCGCACTTTCCTGCGAACGAGATCCCACTGCATAGGCCACACCATTAGAACAATGAACTAAATCCGTTACGAACTGATGAGCGATCCAGCCGGTACTGATGATACCCCATTTCACCTTGTAAGCGTTGTCTCCAGCCATTAACGTTTCTCCTCCCAGTCATACATTCTATCATTGTGATTGTATCAAAATACGGTACACAAGTAAAAAGGAACTCGTCTACCGTACCGCTTCCGTTCTCATGTACGGGCACTGATTTATTTACCTAGACTCCTTCAGCAGCCGCTCTACAAATGGAACATCCGCCGGAGCAAAGACAAACTGACCCAGTCCCTTAGGCAGCACCCATTGGTAATCATCATGATCCACTAGCTGCATTTCCCCTTCCAGATACTCCGCTTTCCAAGCAATCAGTTCGATATGTAAGTTTCCATAGCTATGCTTATTCGTCCCAAAAAATGCATAGGGAAGGATAGAGATGCTCATCTCCTCCATCAGCTCCCTTTGCAGACAATGCTGAACGCTCTCGCCTGGTTCGATTTTGCCGCCGGGGAATTCCCAAAGACCTCCCTGTGATTTATCCTCCCGCCTTCGGGCGATCAACAGCTGTCCTTCACCGTTATATATTATCGCTGCCGCTACCTCAATCACTGAAAGACCCCTTTTTCCTATGTCGTGAATACTCCTATTTAATCATAGATCCGCAGCAATACAAAAGGACCCCTCCAAACCTAAACGGTCGTGGAAGAGTCCCTGCTCGTACAAATCATTTTTTATTTGGTTAACACAAGCTCGAGGCGTACCTCTAGCGTATTTTCAGTATCTAGGACTACCGTGTGCGGGTTGCTCATTCCAAAATCGGAGAAGTTGACCGTTGTGGTTCCAGATAGCATTAACTTCCCGCCGCTGTAAGCCGCTTCGGACTGAAAAGTGACGTCTTTAGCAATCCCTTTTACCGTGAGGGTCCCTTGCAGTTCCATCGGTACGGGCGTTCCCTCTACCCATTCGATTGGAAGCTCAGAGAATGATTTAGCTGTAAAAGTAGACTGAGGAAAGGCTTCTACGTCCAGAAAGTCTTTGCTTTTCACATGCTCATCTCTTTTGGCATTCTCGGAATCCAGCGTAACCATATTCACTGTGCCTTCACCTGTCATCGATTCCACATCTTCCAAATCCACATTCCAGCTGCCCGTAACCGTAGGATTCACGAAATTCACTGTTTCTTTGGAGGTTGTGACCGACCAGTATACCTTGGAGGTGTCAGCGATTGTCCAGTTTCCGTTCAATTGCTCCGCTGTAACCGCGGCACCTGCCGCTGCTCCTGTTGACCCCTCCGCTGAAGCAACATCCTTATTTCCCGCGGTGTCTGTCGCCTGACTCTGTGCAGGAATCACGGACTCAATGTCCACATTATTGCCCAGTGTTTTGTTCAGCATTGTGTAACCCGAGATAACAGCTACGATCACAATACCGGCAGCAACCAGCACTATAGGTTTTTTCTTCATCCTTATTCCTCCACCCATCTTTTTATAGTTTGTACTTTTGCTCGTTCCTCATTCTAACAAAGCAATATGTCGGGAAGATGTCAAAGCGGAGGTCTGCCAGATGTGGTAAACTTGTCATAATTTTAAGCAAACAGAAGCAGATATCCTGTGGAATCTGGACATGCTTTTACAATATCAAGGAGGTAAACTGACTTTGAAATCTATTCTTATAGTAGAAGATGAAGAGGCCATTTCAAGAGTTCTGAGTGTTTATTTAAAAAAGGCCGGCTTCAACGTAACCCGCGTTCCCGATGGACGTTTGGCCCTGGAAGCCTTCGAGCTATCGCCGCCTTCGCTTATCCTTCTTGATATCATGCTGCCGAACATGGACGGCTTCGAACTGCTGCAGCTCATTCGTGAGAAAAGCAGCTGCCCCATTATCATGCTGACGGCAAAGGATGAAATTAAGGATCGTCTTGCCGGTCTTGACGGGGGTGCGGACGACTATATGTCCAAGCCATTCATCCCCGAAGAGGTAGTGGCTCGTGTAAATGCAGTACTCCGCCGCCCCTCTCAATGGTCGGATGGCAGCAGCAAAAGGCATTTTGGAAGCTTATTCATAGATTACTCAGCGAGAAGCGTCCTTCTGAACGGAGCAGAGGTGAACCTCTCTCCTCGGGATTTATCCGTCCTGCTCTTTCTTGCCGAACGCCCCAACCAGATCTGCAGAAGAGACCAGTTAATTGAGCATGTATGGGAGATGGACTATGAGGGAAGCGATAGAGCCGTGGATTTGTCGATCAAAAGGCTCCGTCAAGCGCTGTCGCATTGGCCTACTGGTGAAGGTGAAATCCGTACGCTGAGAGGAATCGGGTATCAATTATGGACAACTTAAGAAAACAGACCTCTATTCTCTCCTACTGGACCATCCGTTACTTGATCATCATAAGTATAGGGCTGCTGATCACCGCACTGACTACCTTTTGGTGGATTAAGCAAGAAGCAATGGATAACCGGATGCAAACTACGGGACTGCTAGCGCAGGAAATCGCAGATCGGAGCGTGGGGCCGGACGGCAATATCGAGGTAAGCCAAAATTTAACAGCACTCATTGAAGACCGAAAGCGATTCTTCAAACTAACCGTAGAGATGTGTGTCATCATCACTAATAATAAGGGTCAGCTTCTGTTCTCCATGCCCCCTCTAACCGAGGAAGAGATGCAGCATAAGCTGAACGACGAGTTAAACGATGTCCGTTCTCCGGAATACAAAGCGGCTACAGCCTCGATTCAGAGAGACGGTACCCTACTGGGTAAAGTGTTCGTGCTGCAATCCAAGAAAACGCTGAAGCATATCCCGCAAGAGGAGATCGGCTTTTTTGCCATCATGTTATTGTTCTTAATCATCCTGAGCTGGCTGACTATATATCTCCTGGCCCGCAAACTGGCCCGACCTATTCTAAAGGTGGCTACAGCTGCAGGCCAAATCAGCAGCGGCCAATATGACATCGCTATCCAGGCCAATGCCAAGGAAAGAGAGATCAATGAGCTGATTGTATCTTTTCAGGAGATGGCAGGCAGACTGAAGCAGCTCGAGCAATCCCGGGCTATAATGCTGGCAGGGGTATCCCATGAGCTGAAAACACCGGTTACCTCTATTAAAGGTCTTATTCATGCGGTACGCGAGAAGGTTGTTGAAGGTGATGAAGCGGATGAGTTCCTGGATATCGCTCTACTGGAAGCCGGAAAGCTGCAGCGTATGGTGGCAGACCTCTTGGATTACAATGCACTGGCTGCAGGGGTGATCTCCATCCGGCATGACAGGCTTGCAGCTATCCCGCTTCTGTCCGAAATCGTATATCAATGGTTCCTTACACAGGATAGTGGGGTGTCTGAGCCGGAACTAACTCTACCCACTACACCTTTATTCCTAAGGGGAGACCCGCTGCGGGTTCAACAAATCATCGTGAATCTGCTGAACAATAGCGTCCAAGCCAAGCAGCAGGGCATCCCGCTCAAGCTTACTATTGAGCTCCACAACACAGGGCGCGGTACTGCTGAAATCATCATCACCGATAACGGCACAGGGATATTAGCGGAGCATCGGGGGCTTATTTTCGAGGCTTTTTTCCGGGGCGGCTACAAGCAGAGCACTCTTCGCGGTCTAGGTCTCGGTCTTACCTTCAGCACACTGCTTGCAGAGTCTATGAGTGGAAGCCTGAAGCTTCGTGATCATGACCTCCCGGAGGCCGGATGTACCTTTGTATTAACTTTACCGCTCCAACGATAGTCAGATCATGGAGAGAGTACTTTTAAAGTAGTCGGCTTCAGGACAACATGATATAATCACTTGCACAATGAAACCGTGAACCGGAGGCTGTTTATGTTAACATTCGCACAAAAATTAGTGATTTTGGATTCATATCCTGAGCTGGAGCGTAAAAACGTATCGCTGGGACGCGTGAATTATCACTTCGAGGAAAGCCAGCATGATAAAAAAACGGTCGCCTTCCATCTTCATCCGAACGGGAACGGCTACGTTTTTGCAGGGTTGTTAAGAGGTTATGAGACGGACGATAAAGGATTTGTGAACATCCGTGATTTCTCGGAGTCGGAGCTGCGGAGTCTGCTTGAAGCTTCCATTACCTCTTTATCCGTCAAAATACCGGAAGCTCCAGTCCTAGGCAAAAGAAAGAAAGCCAAGGCTGCTGCCCAAGGGGAAACTCTCTGGAAAGACTCGGAGGGAAACGAACTTACTCTCAGGTTTGAAGAAGATCTGTGGTATCTCTATGCAGGCCTTCATCTGGAGATGGCGTTTGAAACGATTGAGGAAGCTAAGGAATACTTGGCGGAAGAAGGATTTGCTTCGGAACAGGCTTAGAACAATCTAACTTTAACAACACAACAGGCATCTTACGCACTAAGGACTGCGCGTAAGATGCCTGTTTGATTTGTTGTTGATTGTTGATTCATAATGCATTTAACCTTTAATCCCTGAGTTCAAATTAATGGACTGCACAAAATATTTCTGTGCAAATAAGAACAGCAGCAAGGTTGGAATAATGGCTAATATCGCGGAACCCATCAATTGTCCAATCATCCGGTAGTTTCCGTAAATATCCTGCAATAAAAGCAGACCGGCTGTTACTGGCATTTTATCTACATCTGTATATACGATGACAGGCCAGAGGAAATCGTTCCACGATCCGGTAAAGGAAAATAGTGCACATACGATTAATACCGGTTTTACGAGCGCTAATATAATAGAGAAATAAATTCTAAAGTCACTGGCGCCGTCTACACGAGCAGATTCATCCAGCTCTTTAGGTATGTTGTTCATGAATTGTCGAACCAAGAAAATATTGCCCATGCCTGCCAAACCAGGAATAATCATTGCCCAAGATGTGTTTACCCATCCTAAAGCATCAATAATTTTATAAGAAGGGATTAAGTTCACAACACCAGGGAAGAAGGAAATTCCCATCAAAGTAAAGAACAAGGTGTCTCTTCCTCTAAAATTCATACGAGAATACCCATAGCCGGTAATCGAAATTACAACTACAACTAAAAGCGTATGGAAGGTGGCTATATAAAGAGAGTTTCTCAACCAGAGCATGATAGGTGCTGTCGATGTATTTTCCAAGATATTAACATAGTTATCAAATATCCAGTTCACTGGTAAAAGCCTAAACCCCGCGGAAACAACCTCTGTTTGAGATCTAAAGGATGTGGTAATGCCGAAGATAACAGGAATTGCGAAAATCACACAAAGGAAAATCAAAAATAGATAAGCTATATATTTCGATATACTTATATTCGAGGACCATTTTCTTGAACCTTTTTCATTGTTGATTCTTGGTTCAGTCACTACTGTGTTCGCCATTTGTTACACCTACCTTTTCCATTTCCATTTAATTATTCGCCCGATACCTAGGTTGCATTTCGGTTCATGACATAATACTGCAGGGCTGAGATTACCAAAATAACCAGTCCCAGTAACACCGCCATCGCGGATGCCATTCCGGCAATAGATTCCCCGTTACCGAAGGCTAATTGACGAATATACATCATTAATACATGTGTACTCTGCTGCGGGCCGCCATCGGTCATCATTAAAGGTTGGCCAAAGACATTGAAAGCACCAGCTGTCGTCATGACAAAGGTAAAGATTAATGGAAAACGAATAGATGGCAGGGTAATACTAAAGAATTTACGAATAGAACCGGCTCCATCCATTTCTGCGGCTTCATACAAGTCTTGTCCCACACCGCTTATGGAAGCTCGATAAATAATCATATTGCCTCCAACACCACCCCATACGGTCAGTACAATAATGATTATCCAAGCATAAGGTTGGTGCGCTGCCCAAGCCGTATCTGATCCAAATACATTTCCAGTGATTCCGAGCTGCTTGTTGAACATCAGGGACCAGATCAGAGCTGCTGCCGAGATGGAAATCAGGCCTGGAATATAAAGAATAGATTGGATCAGTGTTTTCATTTTTACTTTTTTATGCTCCAGAGCAACAGCGACCATTAGAGGAATCACAATCAATAAAGGCACGCTAAGAGCGACGAAGACCAGCGTATTTCTCAGTCCATTATTAAATTGAGTATGAAAAGTCGATTCCGTATCAAAAAGAATGGTTCTATAGTTATCAAGGCCTACCCAAACCGGATCGCTCATTAGATTCCATTTGGTGAATGAAGCATAGATACCGTAAAGCGTTGGTAAAAAAATAAAAACGGCAAATAAAATAAGATGCGGACCTACAAAGAAAACCGGCGCTAAATTCAACTTCTTTTTCATAGGCGTTCATTTCTCCTTTTGTAAAAGTAATGTGCCAGAAATCTGACACATTACTGTATACAATCTTTTCTTTTTCCTGCTTATTTAGCTCCACCGCTGCTCTCAGCGATTTTATCTTCTACGAATTTTTGCATGGTCTGCAGTGTTTCATCAATATCCACATTACCCCGAACGATATCCCCACAGTAGGTATCTACAGCTTCTGCGATGTATGGATAGTATTCATAAGTGTAAATGAACAGCGATTTAATTTCTTCTTCACTAGAAGTAAAGAAGGATTGAATGTAGTTTTTATATTCCGGACTTTCGTTAACTTTTTTACTGGCTACGATTTGTCCTGCTTTCGCCCATTCAATAGAGTTCTGGCGGATGAATTCAAGGAAGCTACCAATAGCGGCTTCTTTCTCATCAGTTCTATCTTTATTCTTCAGCATGGAGAACAAGTGCGAAGAAGATCTGTTCGTAAATTTATCAGCGTTGGTGGAGTAGACATTTGTAATTCCGAAATTCAATCCTTCCACTCCAGCATGGGCTGTAGAGCTCCAAGTACCGTCTGTCGAGAATAGAACATGTTGAGATTGGAACATCAAGTAGCCATCTTCACCAAACGGTGTCATCAATCCTGCATCATTAATTTGTTTTACGCTTTCAAATGCTTTTTTGAATACGGGTGTATTCACAGCAGGCTTGCCGTTTTCTTGAATGTCTCCACCCAAGTTTTGGATTTGAGCCAAAATCACCCAACCCAATAGCGCATCATTAACTACATAGTCACCTTCATCTAGCTTGCCTTTTAAAGAGAGCATTTCATCAACGGTTACTACATTATCATCCAGGAAGGATTCTGCATTATATTTCTTAAGCAAGTCTTTATTGTAATACATAACGTTAGCATGAATATCTAGGGGAACTGTATATTGAGTGCCGCCTATGTTGCCTGTGGACCAGGCTTGCGGCAAGTAATTCTCTTCTTTTATTTCAGGCTGTGCTGCTGTTACATTGGTTATTGGCTCTAACATGTCTTGCTTCACAAATCCCGGAACACGGTCTGCATGGATAATTGATAAGTCAGGTACACCTTTACCCGAGTTCATAACGGTAGAAATCTTTGTATACATATCAGCTGTAATTACATGCTTTACTTTAATGTCCGGGTTCGTTGCATTGTAGTCTTTTACAAGCTGATCCATATACGCACCATCATCACCGGTTAATGGTGTCCAAAACGTAACTGTATTCTTACCTTTGTCTCCACAACCTGCCAATACCCCTGATACCATAAAAACGAGAATTAAAGCTGTAAGACCCCACTTTTTTTTCAAAGCTTTCTCCTCCTGTTAATCATCTAGTAATTATTAACGAAATATGTATTCGAAAACAATCAACTTGGGCTAAGTATACAAGTCAGTGAAAGCGGTGTCAATAACATAAACATAAAGTTAATTATTTATTTTTGAACTTACTTAACAAATTTGTTTACTTAAAAGCGCTTTATCATTAATAATATTTACTTCAATTATCATTCGTGTTACTTTATAGATAGGTAAATATCTTATACTTTGAGAGAAGTGAATAAACCATGCAGCTGGCAATAGATCAATCCTCACTCGTTGTGTACGAGGCACTGGCAAGTGAAGTTCGAATAAAAATCATCCAATTACTCTCCAAAAATAAAATGAACATTAAGGACCTTGCAGAACAGCTTGGATTAAGCAGCCCTATAGTGATTAAGCATATTCAAAAACTGGAGGATGCGGGAATCATTAAAACCGAGAAAATCCCTGGAAAATCGGGGCTCCAAAAAATATCGGTATTAAGAGTAGATCATATTGAAATCAAATTCCCCAAAAAAATCTTCCATTCCTTTGCCTCTTATGAGACATCGGTACCTATCGGCCACTATACGGATTATGATCTAAAGCCAACCTGCGGGCTCGCAACGGAGAAAGAATTCATCGGTAGGGTAGATGAACCAAAATATTTTATGGATTCCAAGAGAGTAGATGCGGAAATTTTATGGTTTACCCAAGGCTTCGTCCAATATAATATTGCCAACTTTCTGAAAAACGAGGAGAAACTGCAGCAATTCGAAATTAGCCTGGAGCTATCTTCTGAATTCCCCTTCTCCAATGATGTGTGGCCTTCCGACATCACTTTTTCTCTGAACGGTTTGGAACTCGGAACGTGGCGAAGTCCAGGGGACTTTGCAGACACTAGAGGGAAGTTCACACCTAAATGGTGGCCAATCAATGTCAACCAATACGGATTACTTAAGACCATTAGAATTACCAGCCATGGAACCTACATTGATGGAGATCCCTTGTCCAACGTTACAATCGAGGATCTGGATTCAGCTTGTGACAGATGGACCTTTCGAATCGAAGTGAAAGAGGATGCGGAACACGTGGGAGGAGCAACGATTTTCGGAAAAAAATTCGGGAATCATGATCAGGACATCATGTTTAAATTATACTATCTATAAATTGTATAGATTTCACAATAGGACGACCCCCATTCAATCGAATTGAATGGTGGGTCGTTTTTCGCTAAAATCCCTGCTAAAAAGAAGGACTATGAGGTCTGCCAAAGGTTGGTTATAATTATCGTACAATACCCTAATCAGAGAAAGAAGTGAGATCACGCATGAGCTTTGAAATCGTTGAGGCCACCATTACGGACATTCAAGCTGCTTTGGATGCCGGAGAAATTACGTCGAAGCAATTAGTGCTTATGTATCTTGAACGCATAGCGGATCATGACAAAAATGGCCTTACGATTAACTCCGTACTGGAGATCAACCCTGATGCGTTATTTATTGCAGAATCTCTGGATGTAGAACGAACGTTACGCGGAGCCCGAGGTCCAATGCACGGCATCCCGGTCTTATTAAAAGACAACATCAATACAGGTGATAAAATGCATACGAGTGCAGGATCCTTGGCCTTGGCGGATTCTTTTGCCTTAGAAGATGCATTTATTGTAACGAAGCTACGGGAAGCCGGGGCTATCATTATGGGAAAAGCAAATATGACCGAGTTCGCCAACTTTATGACCAACGGTATGCCTTCGGGTTACAGCTCCCGCGGCGGTCAGGTGCTGAACCCATACAACATATCCTCCCCCACCGGCGGCTCAAGCGCGGGTTCCGCAGTGGCAGTAGCCTGCAATTTCTGCACGGTGTCTGTGGGAACCGAAACGTCCGGCTCGATTCTGAACCCCGGGAACTTGGGCTCTGTCATCGGTATCAAACCTACTGTGGGACTCTTAAGCCGTTCTGGTATTCTACCCCTCTCCAATACACAAGACACAGCGGGTCCTATGGCTAGAACTGTTACGGATGCTGTGCTGATGCTAAATGCCATGCTCGGGAGAGATGATAGTGACGCTGCGATGGGGTCAAACTACGGCAGGATTCATGAGGATTACACGGATTTTCTCGATAAGGACGGACTGCAAGGGGTACGAATCGGTATTCCGCGCGATTATTATTTCGAGGAATTGACGGAGGAACAGCTAGCTCTCTTCAACGCTTCTGTTGAGCTTATGAGCGAGATGGGCGCAACCATTGTAGATCCTGCCGATATTAGAACAGCACGGGAAATCAGCTATTCCTCAGTCGTCTTGAACGAGTTCAAAACTTCCTTGAATGCGTATCTGTCCCGTTTGGGACCGGGTGCTCCAATAAGAACCTTGAAGCAAATCATAGATTATAACCACGCTCATCCCATAGAAACCTTAAAATACGGTCAGATAACGCTGATTGAGGCTGAATATACTACCTCCGGTACATTTACCGAACCGCATTACATTCGTGACCGAGCTACCGACCTGAAGTTATGCAAGGAAGAAGGCATAGATGCCGTTATGAAAGAGCATCAGTTGGATGCACTGCTTTTCCCGGCAGACTTCGGTGCCAGAATCACTTCCAGAGCAGGATATCCATCCATTGTCGTACCTTCCGGTTATACAGGGGTAGGTGCCCCTTTCGGTGTAACCTTCTCGGCTAAGGCATACCAAGAACCGCAACTCATTAAGATGGCCTATGCGTTTGAACAAGCCTCCAAGGTACGAAAACCGCCATCATTGCGCAGCTTTATTTAAAGTAGATGCACACATACTGAATCCTGATCCGCAGCTTGTAGCTGCGGATTTTTTTCAATCATAACCCCGCTGGTTCTCCTCATCCGCAATATTCTGAATTTCTTCCGAATGAATCAGAAACAACCCATAATCACTGTCCTCATGCAGCTTCAGAGCACGTTCCTTAAAAAACTTAGGACTTCCTTCCGCGGCATCTTCATCATAAAAGAGCAGAATTCCATCACTTTTACGGAACAATAAATCATCTCTGGCCCGAAATTGCCAGGGGCCATCATAAGGAGCATTACTGACCGCCCCGTAGTAATCGGCACCAGCTACTATCCGCCGATACTGGTCCTGCTTATCTTCCTTCCACTTTTCCTCCGGTGAAGCATGAGCTGTAATAATGCCCAACTTCAGGTCCGGATATTGGCGCTTCAGCTCAATGACGACCTCGCAAGCCCACAAATCCACACCGTATTGACCGGGAGTAATAATCCATTCTACGCCTTCTTCAACGAACGGAGCTATTCGGGCGGCCAACACTTTTTTGATATATGGAATTCCCGGGTGCTTGTTGTCAAAAATTCCGAGCTCATGGGCACGGTAGCCTGTGACCAGTAAGGTTTTCATGGGATGCCTCTTTTCTTGTTACTACCTACAAGCCTTAATTTGTCCGGTCATATTCCTCTCTAGCCTTATTGACTGAAGAATAATGATTCAACGCCCAGCCCTTCAACATCCTCATGCAGGGAATCAATGTTTCTCCTAAATCTGTCAATGAGTATTCAACGATGGGTGGGACGGATGGTTTGACCTCTCTTCTTACCAGCCCATCCCGTTCTAATTGTTTTAAGGTTTGGGTTAGCATCTTCTGCGAAATATCTTCTATACGATTCTTCACCTCTCCATACCGGAGGGTTCCATCCTCTAAGGCATAAATGACCGATCCGGCCCACTTGTTAGATATAATTTCAAGCACCTGGCTGTAACCGCAAGCCGATATTGAAATATCCGGTATTTTCATACTTTTTAATCCTCCTCACGTACTTTTGGGTTCGTAGCCTACTTTAAAGTGCCCTCTTACTAAATTTTAGTCCATGAGTTAATGTGTGTCTATAACCCGTGAAGGAGGATTTATATAATGAAAGCATATGTTATTCAAGGTGGCTTTGGCATAGATCACCTCATTGAAGTCAATCGTCCTGTTCCGACTCCAGGACCGGGTGAAGTTCTACTCCGTATGAGAGCCGTAGCTCTTAACTCACGTGATCTAGGAGTCATTGATGGGTTTTATAACCCCAATCTGACCGTTCCTCTTATTCCAGTGTCTGATGGAGTCGGTGAGGTTATTGCTATAGGAGAGGATGTCTCCAGGTTTCAAATAGGAGATAGGGCATGCGGAATCTTTACCCAAAGTTGGACGGGAGGTGAACCGACACAGGCCAATTGGGTGACTACACTAGGAAGTCCGCTTGATGGACTGCTTGCTGAATATGTCGTTCTGCCGGAGGAAGGACTCATTCATGTCCCCGGACATTTGACCGATGAAGAAGCCGCTACGCTGCCCTGTGCCGGGGTAACAGCCTGGCATGCCATCGTGGAAGAAGGAAAGGTGAAAGCGGGGGATACGGTAGTTGTTCAAGGAACGGGTGGCTTTTCCTTATTCGCTCTACAATTCGCCAAGCTCCAAGGAGCTAAGGTAATTGTGATCTCAAGCAGTGATGAGAAGCTAGAACGCGCCAATTTGATGGGTGCTGATTACGGTATTAACTATAAGCGAAATACAGATTGGGATAAAGCCATTCTCAATTACACCCAAGGACGGGGAGCTGATCATATCTTAGACCTAGGTGGCGCGTCTACACTAAATCGCTCGATCTCCGCGTTGAAGGTAGGCGGACAGATTAGCATCGTCGGTATTCTTTCAGGTGCCAGCGTAGAAGACTTTGCTCTTGTTCCCGCCATCATGAAGAAAGCACGTCTTCAAGCGATTAATGTTGGCAGCCGTGCTATGTTTGAGAACATGAACCTCGCGGTCGAGCAGCACAACCTACGTCCTGTAGTAGATAGTATATTCACTTTTGACCGAGCCACAGAGGCTTTGCATCATTTAGCTGAGGGTTCATATTTTGGAAAGATATGCATTGTATTTTAAACAACAACATCCCAAGCCGCTTTGTGCAGCTCGGGATGTTGTTACTTTATACAGCCAGGTCAGCGCACCAAGTAAACAGCCGTCTCATCACTGCGATAAAATCTGGATTTAACAGCCCTTCAGCTAAATGTGCCGGGGTGATACATCCCACTCGACCTCTCCCGAAAAAATGGGCCCATCCAGCCGCTGAAGCACCGTCTGAAGAGGTGGACCGCAGGAACACTTCCGTCTTATCCTCCGCACATTCAACAAAATAATGTTCATCCTTGAAGCTAAAGGATTCATCCGCCAATCCAAGCCTTGTTCCTTCGATCGGCGTATAAGTGACTTCTGAATGGTGGGAAGGATGGGAGAGAAAGTACCCTCGAAGCATCTTCGTACTCACTTTCTTCCGGATAAGAAGCAAGGCCGGAATGCCAGGCAATCCATGATCCGCCTTGATTCACAAAGAATTCGATCTGCTGAGAGACTACGCTTGTCATCCAGCGTGCCTCCGGCTGATTCTGGGGATCGGTGCGATCCTCCGCAAATAAGATCACCACATCCGGCTGCTTCTCCAGCTCAGCAGAAATCTGTTCGACGGATACATAGCTGACCTTCACAATCCCTTCATCTGCATAGGGCATTAGAATTTGATCCAGAGATTGCTTTGCGAGCTCATAATCATGATAATAATCTCCGACAATAGCCACAACATTCTTCATAATAACCCGTCCCCTTATACTGGATTAGAAAGACATCGGCTCCCCTTTATGATTGATCATCCAAGACTCTTGTGCAGGTAGAACTTCTCTCTCAGCAAGTTGAACCAGCCCCAAAGCTGGATCCTTGGGATCGCCAGTAGCTTGTTCCCCGCCCATAGACGTTCGAATCCAGCCGGGATGAACTGAATACACAACAAATCCTTCAGGGGTAAGCGCTTTCCGCAATTGAGCTGAGAAATAGGTCAGGCCGCTTTTTGATAACGCATACGGATAGTCCTTGCCATAAGCCCCGCTGAAACTTCCTGCTTCAGAACTGATATTGATAATACAAGGAGAAGCGCTTAGGCGCAGCAGGGGTAAGAAGTGCTTAACGACTTTCATCGGTCCATACAGGTTGGTTAGCATCGATTGTTCCACATCTGCAAAATCCAGCTCTTCTATTGAACACTCCCGCGCAAGGAGGATGCCTGCGTTATTAATAATAGCGTCAATACTACCATGCTGTTTCTCAACCGCGTCCTTCGCTTTTCTTATGGCCTCCTCATCATTGACATCTAGCTGTATAACTGTGAGCTTGCCTTCGAAAGTATTTTGCAATTCCCTAAGCTGTTCGTTATCTTTGACTGGGCTGCGAATTCCTGCAATAACTTGATGACCACGTTCAACAGCCGCTCGTACCGTTTCCAGACCTAGACCTTGGCTGGCTCCAGTTATAAGTATGATCATTTTCCATGTCCTCCTGAATGTAATGAATTAATTTAATTGTTGATTAGTTATCATTCTCCAGCAGTTCAATGAGCACTTTCAATTCATCAAAGGAATCCATGTAGGCATATCGTCCTCCTGTGTACTCCCCTTTTTGAATTAATGGCATCTTGTTGCGGTTCAGCAGTTCAATCTTTTCTTTCATTCCTTTAATTCCAAAAGCTATATGGTGAACGCCTTCACCCTTCTCATCCAGAAACTCGCGCCAAGTCGAAGGGTTATGGTCGGGTTCAATTAATTCAATCTGTAATTGTCCACCATCTATAAAAGCTAACTTGGAACGTGCGATGGATGATTCCCCGTTAAATTCAGTCTGGGCAACATCCACCGTATCCGTCCAGAACCATTCCGGCTTCTCAATACCAAAGAAATCAGCGTAGCTTTGCGATACTTTCTCGATGTCGTTAACGATAATTCCGATCTGTGTAACGATTTGGGTACCCAATATATTTTTGTCCATTTCGCTTCTCCCTTGTATGCGCATTCACAATGAACGTGCGTTCATTTGTGGCTCTAATTTACACCTATCTTCCAGGGCTGTCCATATATAAAAAAGTAAAATGCGATGGTAATCTTCTTTTCAGAATACTCCATCGCATTTTTATTAGTCGCCAACTGAAGAATACAGATCGATAGCTTTGCTGTTACTTTTCACCCTTTAGAATCAATACGCCACGGCTAGGAACAACGGCTGAACCACTTACCGTCTTGCCAGTTAATAAATCCATACGCTGAGCAGAACCAATTTCGGCGCTAAGATCTGCTTCGGTGTGATTCAACAGGAACAAATAGGAGACCCCGTCTTTTACACGTTGAACGGATTCGATACCCTCAGGTGCTTGGACTAGGGGCTTAATATCATTCTCAGCGCACACGTTGGCTAGGAAGCCCTGCAGGAAACCCGCCTCCGGACTTGTGGCAACATAATAAGCTTTACCTTCACCGAAAGAGTTGACCGTGAGTGCAGGCATACCTTTGTAGAAATCAGAACCGTACTGACCCAGTACTTCTGCACCCTCGGAATGAATCAAATCGCAGAGCAGATCACATGTGTAAGTACCGCTCAGTCCGCCCCACTCCTTGTTCATCACGATTTGATTGCTCATACCCGGCAGCAGCGCGTCAATTTCTTCCGCCCAAATTCCCAACACCTTCCGCAATTCCCCCGGATAACCGCCTACAGTCACTAGATCATTCTCATTGACGATACCGCTGAAATAGGTCGTAATAAAGGTGCCCCCGGCCTGAACAAAAGCTTCTACCTTCTGAGCAAAACCCGGTTTAACCATGTATAACACAGGTGCAATGACAACCTTGTATTTAGAGAGATTCTCTTCAACACCGATCATGTCAGCTTCAATATTCTGTTGATACAATGCGTCATAATATTTATGCACTTCATTAACATAATCCAAGGCTACCGACGGTCCGCTCGAAAGATCAAGCGCCCAACGGTTCTCCCAATCGTAGATAATCCCAATCTCAGCCTCACTACGGGCATCCAGCAATTGATCTCCAAGCTGCTCCAATTCTCTGCCCAGTTCTGCACATTCACGGAACACGCGTGTGTTCTCATGACCCACATGCTCGATAACAGCACCGTGGTACTTCTCGCAGGCACCAATGGAACGGCGGAGCTGGAAGAACAACACCGTATCTGCACCCCGTGCCACAGCCTGATAGCTCCACAAACGCATAACGCCCGGACGCTTCAAGGTGTTGTACGGCTGCCAGTTTTGCTGGCTTGGGGTTTGCTCCATCAGCATGAACGGCTGGCCGTTCTTGAGTCCACGCATCAAATCATGGGTCATTGCGGTATGGCTAACCGGTGTATCCAATGAAGGGTAGTTGTCCCAAGAGATAACATCCATATGCTTGGCCCATTCGAAATAATCCAGCTCCGGATAAAAGCCCATTAGATTAGTTGTAACCGGAATGTCTTTGCTGTGTTCCTTGATGGCTTCATATTCAATCTTGTAGCATTCCAACAGGCTGTACGACATGAATCTACGGTAATCCAGTGAGATCCCTTGGAAGTTGGTACGATTTCCGTTCCATTCTTCACTCAGCTCATTGGGTACAACGATTTCTTCCCAATCGTAAAAGGTGTGACCCCAGAAGCGGGTATTCCATGCTTTATTCAGGGCTTCGAGTGTGCCATAACGTTCCTGTAGCCATACGCGGAAGGCGGCTGCGGATTGTTCGGAATAGTCATATCCACCATATTCGTTAGAGATATGCCAAGCTACCAACGCCGGATGATCCTTATAGCGCTCAGCCAGTTTACCAGCCAGCAGTGCCGCATATTTGCGGTAAACCGGGCTGTTCGGATTAGAGTTGTGGCGTCCGCCAAATTTACGTTTTCTGCCTTGTACATCTACCCGTGTGACTTCAGGATAGCGATGCGCCATCCAAGCCGGATGTGCACCTGTTGCTGTAGCCAGACACACATAGGTACCGTTCTTATATAATCTATCCATCATTGCATCAAGTCCTGAGAAATCATAAGTGTCCTCAGCAGGCTGAATCAATGCCCAGGAAAATACATTGATTGTGGCAACATCAATCCCTGCCAGCTTGAACATACGCTCATCTTCTACCCAGTCCGAAGCTTCCCACTGTTCAGGATTGTAATCTCCACCATACCAAATCTTCGGCAATTTATCGTTGATCAAGGTCTACACATCCTTTATAGTATAAATATATATCTATTGTAAACCTGACACTACCGCCTTTAAATATAATATTCTATCTTCACACTATAATAATATGGAACTTAATTGGAGATGATCACGTGCCGGATACAGTTCATCGAAGAATCGTATTCACTCAAGAGGGCGGACAGCATTTGCCTATTACGCTGGACAGTGTGGGTCACAACCCCGAACAGGAAAAAGTAACCCGCCCCGACGGTTATCCTGTGTACCACTGGATACAGACCGTACGCGGTGAGGGCAACATATATTTTGAAAATAAGACGCTTAATCTAAGGGTAGGAAGCGGTGTGCTTCTGCTCCCCCATACCCCTCACCGTTATGAAGGCGTAACCGCTGATTGGCAGACCTATTATTTAACCTTTGGAGGCAGCTCTACTCGCCAGATTGTGGAGGCACTCGGCATCAAGTCCTCCTCTCTATATCGTTGGGAGAATGAAGCCCCCCTGTCGGACATGCTGAACGGTATGCTGGCTTGGCAGGAAGAGCATCAGGATATGTTCGGCCTTCAGGCCTCCACGGATGCATATCATTTTTTAATTACCCTCAGTAAATACGGCCAGCTTCATAACAATGCGGCGATTTCCCGCAATATCGACAAGCTTCAGCCCCTGCTGAAATGGATGGACCTTAATTTCGGGGACCCCGATATCGGCTTATATGATCTCTCCACTCAACTTGGAGTATCCGGGCGCTATCTTAACAGCTTGTTCATGCAGACCTTCGGATTATCTCCATACGCCTATTTTGTACGTTTGCGTATGCGGAAAGCGAAGGAACTGCTGGTGAGCCAACCGACAACTACGGTAAAAACAATCTCCCAGAGGGTTGGATTTCGCGATGTCAGCCACTTCGTGGCTACGTTTCGTAAGCAGTCAGGGACTACTCCGGAGCAATTTAGAAGACTGCACTAAATTTGCGGGGACTCGATTGGGGTGAACTGCACGGTGGGGATGATGATTCGGAATTGGTGCGCCACTACGAGAAAGTTTTGGACTTCCGATCGCTGTTATGGATGGATTCCTTCAATTTATACCGACTACGCGGTTGGAATCAATCCATAAAGGCGAACGCTAACGCTTCTACAGTTCCAAAATTTCTCTTCGTTCCGCAATATCCGGGTCATATACCACCCAATATAGCAGTTCAAAACCATAAAACCCCACACTTTTAGAACACAGTGTGGGGTGGAGAGGGCAAGTGTGCCCTCGATTGGCCTCAATCGGCCGCCGAGCACAACTTAAATGTGCTTGTACCTACATTAGCATCGCTTCGCTCGCAGAGGCACTTTCAGCGGAGTCATTAGCATCGCTTCGCTCGCAGAGGCATCTTCAGCGGAGGCATTAGCATCGCTTCGCTCGCAGAGGCACTTTCAGCGGAGTCATTAGCATCGCTTCGCTCGCAGAGGCATCTTCAGCGGAGGCATTAGCATTGCTTCGCTCGCAGAGGCCAATTCAAGTGTACTTATACACTTCATTCGGCCCCAGCAGCTCGTCTCTACCAATTCAAGTGTATTTATACACTTCATTCCGCCCCAGCAGCTCGTTTCCACCAATTCAAGTGTACTTATACACTTCATTCGGCCCCAGCAGCTCGTTTCCACCAATTCAAATGTACTTTTACACTTCATTCCGCCCCAGCAGCTCAAAACCACCAATTCAAGTGTACTTATACACTTCATTCCGCCCCAGCAGCTCGTTTCCACCAATTCAAATGTACTTATACCTCTCAATAGCATCACTTCGCTCGCAGAAGCAATATTACATCTCTAGAATTTCTACTCCATAAGGCTCGAGCGCCAGTTGACCGGAACGCAAGGTGCCAGAAAGCAGACTGTTGTAATCACGCGCTAACTGGACAGTTTGCGGCTTGCGGTCCAAGTTTAGCAGGAACAGGAATGTTCCGCTTTCCCCTGTGCGAACAGAAGCCTGGACTCCATCGGGTAGTCCTGCAAAATGCATCAGTTTATGCTTCTCGGCCATATTCGTTAGTAGAACAGACCAATAGCTTTCTTCCACATGGGTTCCGAGGTAATAGACCTCTCCTTGTCCAAAGACGTTCACCGTAACGGCTGGAATTCCAGCATAGAAATCGTCCCCATACCAAGCAATAGGTTCCGCAGTGGTAGGTGTCAACAGATCAGACCATTGACTGCATGTATAGGTTTGTCCTTCTGCATCCACTACCGTATGCATTTCGCTGCCGATAGGGTCGTACTCATCCACTCGGACACCTGCCGCATGGCTGAGTAATCCCGGCAGCGGTTGCATTACGCCGATGTTGTTCATGTTTTTGACGCCGCTGCGGTTCGTTATGATCAAAGTCCCACCAGCAGCTGCAAAATCCTCCAGCCGACAGGCAGTCTCCTCATCTAATAAGTACAGGCTTGGGGCAATGATTACCTTATAGCCATCCAACGGTTGTTTCCATTCAATAACATCACAGCCCATTCCAAGCTTGGTGATCGCTCGGTGGTATTGCTTAATATTCTCATAATAATCCATCCCCTCAGCCTGAGGCTGAATATGCAGCGCTGCCAGCTGTTCATAGGAATGCAATATAGCTACCTCATTGTTCAGAGTAGTTCCTTCCAATCTGCCGCCCAACGCATTCACTTCGCTGCATAGCTGGCTGAACTCTGCAAACCTACGGCCTGGGACGTTGCTATGATCGATCAGTCCATGCCAATATTGTTCCGCTCCGGCGACTGCACTTCTCCATCGAAAATGAACGACCGTATCTGCTCCTCTGGCGATTGTCTGCCAGGCGTAAGCCCGGATAAAACCTGGGTAAGGTGCGCGCCACATAGGCATCCAACAGCCCGGAGAACCGCTGAGCTGCTCCATAATCCAGAAATTTCGGCGCTTAATACCCCGGGTCAAGTCCAAGGAAAGTGCTCCACTGTAAGGAGTGGTCTCCTGTTTCAGCGGAGAGGTGTTCGGATAATAGTCAAAAGCAGCTACATCCAGCTCCGCGCTTACAGCGTACAAATCCAAGCGTTGCGGGTAACTATGAAAGTTATGGGTGATGAAATGCCGTGGGCATGTCGAGCGTAAAATATCAATCTGCGACTTCTGAAACACGACTACTGCATCCCACTGGAAACGTTGAAAATCCAGCAAAAAGGACGGATTTTGATGCGGTGAGCCCCCAAGTGGAACTGTGAGTTCATTCCAAGCACTGTATTCTCCGCTCCAAACCACGGTACCCCATTCCCTGTTTACTACCTCCAAAGACTCATACTTTTCTTTAACCCAGTTACGGAACGCATCATTGCAATTCTCACAGTGACAATCGATCATGCTGAATTCATTGTCGGTCTGCCAGCCGATAACAGCCGGATGTGCGCTATAATGCTGCCCTAGCTTACGGGTGATTCGGCTTCCATATTCACGTAGCGATGGGCTGTTATAACAACGGTGTCCGCGGACCCCCGGGTGAAAAATTCGCCCGTCCGCAAATACCGGAAGCACATCCGAATAGTTCGTCGTCAGCCAGCGCGGTGGAGTGGCGGTGGGCGTTCCAATGACAACTTGTATACCGTATTGGTGAAAAAGATCAATAACCCTATCCAGCCAAGCCAATTGAAAATCTCCATCTGTCGGCTCCAGCCTACTCCATGCAAACTCAGCGACCCGAACTACTTTGACTCCCGTCTGCTTCATCAGCCTGATATCGGTCTCCCACAGAGACTCATCCCAGTGCTCTGGGTAATAATCAACGCCGATTTGAACCTGGTTATACATAGCTATGTTCACGTCCCCTCTGTATCAATACCACTCTAGAAATTCCTTTGCAATTCTCTGGCCAGCCGCCCCATTAGGATGCGGATCGTCGGTGCCGCTCATATACTCCGATCTGATGCGATGTTCATAAGGAGCGGGCATGGACAGCACGCGGGCGATATCAAACACACGATTTACGCCTACCGGAGGACTTGTGAGAATGCTTGTATTTACTTCCCGCCACGCCTGTTCTTTATCCCCCTCGAAATTGAACGGAGGTACTGTTGTAAGCAGAATGCTCACTTCAGGATTAGCGCTTCTTAACTCAGAAATAATCACCATCAAGTCACGAAGCAACTCCTCAGCCGAACGCTGACCAATGTCCAAATCATTCACACCCAGAACAATCATTACCTCATCACCCTGCTTGGCTTTATGAAGCCAGGGTCCTCCGGCAGCTACGTCATAGGCTCTTCCCCAGCCGGAGCCGATATTCCAGACTCCATAATCCGAACCCAATCCATCTGCGATCAAGGCTGACCAGTACTCATAGGCATCCTTAAATGTTCTTACGCCTTGTGTAATCGAATCTCCCAGAAACACCAGCTTTTTCTGCACATTTTTCTTATAACCTATAAAGCTCGGTAAGACCAATAGATTCTCCGACGGTTTAAAAAACTCAGCCGATTCCTGAGCGGCAAGGCTGCCGGGTGCATCATAAGCGGTTACTAGCATTCCCTCTACGTTGTATGGGAAGGATTTGCCAGGAGCTAGAGTTCTAAGTGTCCACGTGAACGCTAAATAGTGCCCGTCGGGCAGTTCCAAATGAACCTCGTCGCTCCAGAAGCTTTTCCCGGCTGCAACCGTTCGTGAGACATGACCTCCAAAGGTAACCGCAGCTTGTGTATCTTCGATGATACTGCCGTCAAGCTCCGTTCCTCCATCTGCTATATATGCCTCTACAATTTCCCAGATACCACCCGGTTCGCCTCCGACGGCCTCCTGCCCCATATCCCATGTGGAATCCACAGCGTTGCTATGCCAAAGCTTCAGGTCAAGCTTTCCATGCGCCCTAACCTTTATGTAAGTTCGGAAGGTATGCGTGATTGGCTCCTTCTTATTCATAATAAAATTGGCGGCGGTCGAAACGACCGTTGCGGAAGTATAACCGGATTGGCCTACACTTTCGAGCCCCGCTTCCTTGTGTTGGTTGTTGTTCATTGGCCTCTGTCCTCCTTGCTTTTTTAAAAAAACCTCTCTATGAAATGAAAGACTGCTAAGTCCCATTTCATAAGAGAGGTTCGCTTACATGTGCGATCTATTTCAGTTCAATACTGAACGATACGGATTTGCTGCCTGCATTTACTTTCACTGTTGTATCATCCATCTGATCTGCACCCTTAACTGATGCAATAGCCCCCAGATCCTTCAGTGAGAAGGTAAACTCTTTACCACTGCCTTCAGCAGTAATTGTTAATGTACTACCCTTACGCTCAGCGGTAACAGTTAATTCTGGAGCACCTTTCAGATCACGAACGGTTGCCGAAGTTGCAGTACCGTCTTCAAGTGAATACAAGCTGAATTTCACGCCTTCTGCAAAATCATAATCCGGACGGTTGTCGATACTGCCGATAGCCAGCAAGGTGTTCGGCCGAACGAAGAGTGGCAGACTGAAGAAGTCGAACTTCTCTTTGCGCCATGAGCCGCCTTGCACAGTTTCTCCACTAAGAAGATGTGTCCAGCGTCCAGCTGGCAGATAATACTTCACATCGCCACTTTCCTGGAAAATAGGAGCTACAAGCAAGGACTCACCCAGCATGTATTGACGGTCCAGCACTTCGCAAGTAGGATCTTCCGGGAATTCCATCACCATCGCACGCTGCGAAGCCCAGCCATGTTCTGCGGCTTGACCAGCAACATCATACAGGTAAGGCATCAAGCTGCATTTGAGCTTGGTGAAGAAACGGGTTACATCCACAGCTTCGTCATCGTAAGCCCAAGGCACCCGGTACGAGGTGCTGCCGTGCAGACGACTGTGGCTGGAGAGCAGTCCGAAGGCTAGCCAGCGTTTGAAGACATGAGCCGGAGCGGTATTCTCAAAGCCGCCGATATCATGGCTCCAGAAGCCAAAGCCGGACAAGCCGAGCGACAAGCCGCCGCGCAAGCTTTCTGCCATAGACTCATAGTCCGCGTAGCAATCGCCGCCCCAGTGAACCGGGAACTGCTGTCCGCCGGCCGTTGCCGAACGTGCGAATACAGCGGCTTCATTTTTGCCAAGCTTCTCTTCCAGAACCCCAAACACAACTTTATTGTACAATTGAGTGTAGTAGTTATGCATTTTATTCGGATCCGAACCGTCGAAGTATACAACATCCGTTGGGATACGCTCGCCGAAGTCGGTTTTGAAGCTGTCCACACCCATATCCACTAGGTCACGCAGGTAACCGGCATACCATTCACACGCAGCTGGATTAGTGAAGTCCACGATCCCCATTCCCGCTTGCCATAGGTCGGTTTGATATACGTCACCGTTTGGCTTTTTGATTAGGTAACCATTTTTCTTACCTTCTTCAAACAAAGGTGAACGCTGCCCGATATAAGAGTTGATCCATACGCAGATTTTCAGACCTTTTTCCTTCAGGCGTCCCAGCATTCCCTTTGGATCCGGGAATACGCGCTCATCCCACTGGAAATCCGTCCATTGATATTCACGCATCCAGAAGCAGTCGAAGTGGAATACGTGCAGTGGCAGATCACGCTCTGCCATGCCTTCGACGAAGGAGTTCACAGTAGCTTCATCATAGTCGGTGGTAAACGAAGTCGTCAGCCACAGTCCAAAAGTCCATGCCGGCGGCAGCGCTGGCTTTCCTGTTAGGGAAGTATACTTGGTGATAACCTCCTTAATAGTAGGTCCTTCGATTACAAAGTATTCCAAGCTTTCACCGGCTACGCTGAACTGAGCTTTCTTCACTTTTTCCGAAGCAATTTCATACGACACTAACTCAGGATGGTTAACAAATACGCCATAGCCCTTGCTTGTTACATAGAAAGGAATGTTCTTGTAGGCCTGCTCGGAGCTGGTGCCGCCATCCTTGTTCCAGAGATCAACAACCTGTCCGTTCTTTACAAAAGGGGTAAAGCGCTCACCCAGACCGTAGACATACTCGCCTACGCCAATGTCTAGCTCTTCGCGCATGTACGTATTTCCGTCCTGATCTGTGATATAGGCCATCGATTTGTAACCGCTACCTGTAATACGCTCACTGCCACGGTAGAAGTCTACTGCCCAATGCGTTCCCTTACTGATTACGACGCGCAGTCCTCCGCTGATCAGAACCGTCTCCAGCTCAGTCTCCTCTATTTCCACATGATCTCCGGTCCCTTTGGTCAGTTCAAAAACCGGTCCACGTTCTTGTACACCATCATGGTGAATAATCTTGATTCCTACTACGCCCGGAAGCGGGGAATGGAATTTTACAGTAAGCAGGGTTGAGTTCAGAGTTGCTGCACGCCCTGTAATAGGAGTGGTTTGGGTAATTGCCGTTAAACCTTCGGGAGTCTTTTCCACAGCATAATTTTGTACGGCTCCGTTAATCGAAATTCCGTCACGAACCAGCCAAAGACCGTCTGTAAATTTCATTTGAACCTTGCCACCTTTCAATTTGGTGTTTATAGTTGTATTATACCGATAATAAAAACACAAAACTAATAAAATATAGCTTATTTATAACACTATTTTGATGTTTTATCGAAAAAGGAGGCGCAATATGGATCGAACTTCCCAACGTTTGCTAAAAGAAGACCGGGTGCATGGCGATGTTATGTTTCCTCTAGCTGCCTATTGGGTTGAACTCCCGGCCGGGGCTCCTGTTCTCGATACGCATTGGCACGAGGAAGCAGAGTTTTTCATGCTGCTGGAAGGAGAAATCCTATTTCAGGTGGATACCGAATACTTTCCGGTACAGGCCGGTGAAGCTATCTTTATCGAATCCGGTGATATACATGCCGCTTATATACAGAGCGAGTCTCCCTGCAAATTCTGTGCCATAGTCTTTCACCCTGATCTATTAGCCAGTGCCCAATATGATGCGATACAGCAGAATACAATTTTGCCGCTACAGGAGAAACGTCAAAGCTTCCCCCGCCATATTAAGCCCGATATTCCATGGCAGCAGGAGCTTCTCCGCCATTTAGAGCGCATGATGATGGCATACGATACTAAAATGCCCGGATATGAAGCTTTTATGAAAGGCTCCCTTCTTATTATGCTATCGCAAATCGCCGTAGAAGGACGTTCCGTAAACCATAGTCAGTCCGATGACGCTGATACCACCAAGATTAATCGTCTCAAAAAAATCATTCTCTACATTCAGGAGAATTACCGCGAACCTATCCGAACGCACGATTTATCCGAACTGATCCCGATGAGTGAAGGACAATTCTGCCGCTTCTTCAAAGCAATGACTCGTAAAACACCGGTGGATTATATCAATTCCTACCGAATCCGCCAGGCTGCCGATTTACTTCAGCAAAGTGAACGAAAAATATCCGACATCGCACTCGAGGTCGGATTTGATAACGTAAGCTATTTCATTAAAGTGTTCCGCAAAGCCATGAAATGCTCCCCCTCCGAATTCAGGAAGGGGGCAGGGCAATCGGCCGTCATGGGACAGCTGCACTCTTAAATCAATTAAGTCCCAAACCGCTGTCGGTACCCACATTTACGGCATAATTCCTCCACGGCTTCTCTTCGGGAAAATCCGTAGAACAGATTATTGGCCCGCTCCCCTTCAACAATCTCGGAGAATGGCGTCTTGTGGATGTTCCCAAGGTTAATTACGCCCTCACCATCCAGACAACACGGTACCACCGTACCGTCGACCAGTACCGCTGCTTGACCGCGAAGTGCATGGCAAAAGCCCTTGCCGTCATCTTCCGGCTCCTCTAGGCTCGGCCACCTGAATTCATGATCCTGATTGAGGTAGATTCGTTCTGCAATTTTGACACCACTGCCCGGAACGACCTTCTCATCAATATTAAAGTCCAGGTTAAAAGCTTCCTCCAGAACCGCCAAGGTCTCCCGGTTACGTTTCTTCTCCAAGTTCGTCCGGTTGTCCTCCGTAAGATTCCATAACCGGAAAGAAACAATAACCCCCTGTGCAGATGCTTCTTTTACAAAAGAAATGATCTCAGCCAAATACCCCTCGCGGTTCTCGGATCCTTCATGCCCGTCAAAGCTGTGCAGAGAAAAGTTCATCTGACGCAAAGCCGGCTTGCCGATAATCTTGGGTCCCGCTTTATGAATCAGCGTTCCATTGGTGGTAATGTTGACCTTGAAGCCCTTGGCATGAGCGGCATCCAGCAGTTCCCCAATCTTGGGATGAAGCAGCGGCTCGCCTTTAACATGAAGGTAAATATGGTTACTATGCGGCTTAATTTCATCTAGTATGGTATTAAACGTATCGAGCTTCATGAAATTCTTCTGCCTAACGGTTTGCGGACAAAAGCTGCAGGCCAGGTTGCAGACGCTTGTAATCTCGATGTATACCTTTTTAAAAGTTTTCAAGTTCTGCTCCCTTTCCTTCCTTAGGTTCTAAAGATCAGAGGTATAGCGGAGTCCGATTTGTGCTCTGGCTTCTTCCATAACCTCAGCTACTGCCAAAGAGTTGGCATGACTGTTAATCCCGCTCTCCCGTTCACCGTTCTTAAGCAACGTGATGAATTCCTCAATCTCATAATACATGGATTCAAATACTTGCGGCTGAGTTAACTCCTCAATTGTTCCGTCACGGTAATGTATTTTCACCTCATAAGGCTGATTAATTTTATCGATAACGATTGTACCGTTCTCACCCTGAATCTCTGCGGACAAATAGGAATCAGCAATCTTGGAATGCATAACAACGGCATCCATGTCTGAATAACGCATTACCATACTTCCCTCTCCATCTACTCCCGAGGACAACAAAACACCCGTTGCCTGAACGGATTCCGGCTTGCCGAAAAGTGCTACCATCGGATACAGACAATAGATGCCCAGATCCATTAGTGAGCCATTAGAATAAGCAGGATTGAAAGCATTTAACACCGTTCCCTGCCGAAATGCATCATAACGAGAAGAGTATTGACAGTAGCTTGCAAAATAGCGCCGAACACGCCCGATTTTATACAGGTTGTCCTTCACAATTCTAAAGTTAGGCATGAAGGTGGATTTCAAAGCCTCCATCAGTAACACATCATTATTCCGCGCGGCCTCCATCATTCTTTTCAGTTCTGCGCTGTTGGAAGCGATAGGCTTCTCACAGATCACATGCTTCCCATGATTCAGGCAGATGATGGCCTGCTCTGCGTGCATGGAGTTAGGGCTGGCAATATATACTGCGTCCACATCACTGCTGGACACCATCTCTTCTAGGTTAGTGTAAATAGCAGCTCCTGCATATTTAGCAGCAAATGATTGTCCCTTTTCTTCCGTACGGGAGTACACTGCAGTCAGGATAAATTCCTCATTCTCCAGGCCGGCTTGAACGAAGCGGTCTGTAATCCAGTTTGTTCCTACAACCCCGAATCGAATTGACATATAGCATCCCGTCCTTTTTTTGTTCTTACTGACTCTAAATTCTATTTTCTCACTCTCTAGGTAGTAATGTCTACTTTTTACGACAAAATTCCGACAATTTATGATAAACGAAACAAACCCCGCCTTAACCAAGCACGGGGGTCTGTTGCACTACATATATTACAAGCTAATTTACTTCATAAAAAAACTTCAGCAGTTGTACGATCTCATCCTTGTTGTGATCTACCACCGTCTGGTGCTGAGGCATCAAGAACAATGCTTCAATTTCCTCCGGGAACTCCTGCTTAATATCGATTAGGGCAATGGCTTCATCAAATTTAGCAGGATGTGCAGTCGCAAAGGTAATTCCCAACTCATCCGGGCCGTTAAAGGCTTCATAAGCCGCGATGCCACAGGCAGTATGCGGGTCAAGGAGATATCCGTGAGCCTTCTGGTATTTGCTGATGGTATCGAGGCACAGCTCATTTTTTACGCCGAGTGCTGCAAAGTCCGATTGAACCTGTTGAAGGGTTTCACCTTCGATAGTGATTTTGCCGTCACTCTGCAGGGCAGACATATACGCGGACAGCTTCTCGGTATCTTCGCCAATTAGATAATACAGATACCGTTCAAAGTTGCTCGCCACCTGAATATCCATTGAAGGACTGTATGTGCTTGTAAAATCGCCAGGCTTGTATTCTCCGGTATTCACAAAACGTTCCAGAATATTGTTTTCGTTTGTGGCGATGATCAGTTTGTTGATCGGAAGCCCCATTTTTTTCGCGAGATATCCTGAAAAGATATTACCAAAGTTACCGGAAGGTACACTGATATTAATCTTCTTGTCTGCACTTCCCTCAACCTGCAGGTAAGCATAGAAGTAATAAACCGTCTGCGCCAATATACGCACAAAGTTAATTGAATTAATCGCCCGAAGGTGGTATTTGCTCTTAAAGTCCAGATCCGCGAACAGATCCTTGATCACCTTTTGGCAATCGTCAAAGTTGCCTTTTACCGACAAATTCAAAACGTTGCTATCATCAACAGTTGTCATTTGCAGCTCTTGCACCTTGCTCACCTTGCCATGCGGATGCAGGATACAGATCTTGATTCCTTCCTTGCCGCGAACACCTTGAATGGCTGCTGCTCCGGTATCACCCGAGGTTGCGCCGAGAATGTGGATGATTTTGTTCTGCTTTTTGGAGATATAAGAATATAATTCACCCATAAATTGCAGCGCTACATCCTTGAACGCAAAGGTAGGGCCATGGAATAATTCCAATACATATAAAGAATCGTTGATTGGATGAACAGGCGTTACTTCCGGTGCACGGAAATTGGCATAACTGGTGTATACCATTTCTTTTAAATCCTCATAGGGAATCTCGTCGTTCGTGTAATAGGAGAAAATCTTCAGGAACAACTCCTGATAACTCAGGCTTCTCCACTCTTCCAAAGTAGCTGCTGAAATTATCGGAATCTCGGAGGGAATCATCAATCCACCGTCATCGGCCAACCCCATTAAGACAGTATCAATAAAGCCCTTAGCTTCCACATTGCCTCTTGTGCTTATATACTTCATACTCATCCTCCTGAACCCCTCTTTATTTAACCTAATAAGCTGAATTCAAGCCTCAGAGCATGATGCTTAAATTCACTTTACATAGTAACACGTTTACGCGTTAAAGTCCGTTATTTTTATGTCAGATTTGGCCTCCGGATATTTATTTGGAGGATTTATTCTGGAGCTCTTTCCAAACGGTTTTGTTGCTGTACTTCCAGTCTGTGCTAACATCCTCACCGAACCATTCCGGTGCCTTGAAGCTTTCCGCTTCCTCCAGTGAATCGAATTCAACCTCAAGTACGGATAACTCCAGTTGCGTATAAACGTCAATCTCTACTGTTGTTCCGTTCCATTCGCCTGTGAGGCGTTTTTTAACCAACGGTATAGCCTTGACCGCCTCAATCACCTGATTATATAGACCCTCAGAGATGAAATATTCAATCTCTTCGCGGCTAATCCCTTTGCCATCCTTGAACGTATGCGTAAAGGTTATCTCACCTGAGTCGAGATCCGTAATTTTGCGGACCCGGAGCTCCTGACCATCCTCAATCGCCAGATAGGTCTGGTCGATATTCTGCTGGGTGTATATCTTAAGCTCTCCGTCTTGTATAAGCTGTTCCGGATATTCCGGAAGCAGAAACTTGCGTTCAATCTCCAAAGCCATGATGTCTGCCACTCCTCGTCATCTCTTTACTTTTATTAATCATCATAGGGGTGAGGATTATTCAAGTCAATGTGAAGTGAAGAAACCTGTAGAGAATATTCAGGGAAAATACAATCTTCATTCGGCCCTAGCGACCCGTTTCCGCCAATTCTATTGTACTTATACACTTCATTCCGCTCCAGTAGCTCATTTCCACCCATACAAGAAAAACAAGCCAAGAACTATCCTCTTGGCTTGCCTTTTTAGCGTATCCGTCTCTTATTGAGCCTTCAGCTTATAACAACCACTTACATAATCACGTTGCTCATCCGGCAGTGATAGTCCAGCCTGCATTAGCCGATCACCGCCATATACTTCTCCGCTTCCTTCCAGTGTGTAATCGAGGCTTGGATCTAAGCCGCTCAGCTTCAAAATGCGGCGCGGTGGGTTAGGCACAGCCATCACCCGGAAGTAATAGACCAACGCCTCGCGCTGATCGTCAGACACGAACATCCATGCCGTCTCATTTCCCTCGAACGGACTTTGCAGCCGGTACAGGTTGCCCTGTTGAACAAGGCTGCGGATTTCTTTATAATTCGCAACTTGCTCCTTAACCAACTCCTTCTCTTCTGCGGTGAATTTGGTAAGATCCAGCTCATAGCCGAAGTTACCGGACATAGCAACGTCTCCGCGGAAGGACAACGGTGTAATGCGTCCAACCTGATGATTCGGCACCGCGGATACGTGTGCTCCCATCGCACTTACAGGATACACCAGACTCGTCCCATACTGGATCTTCAGACGTTCAACCGCATCGGTATCATCGCTCGTCCAGGTCTGCGGCATATAATACAGCATTCCGGGATCGAAACGTCCACCTCCGCTGCAGCAGCTCTCGAATAAGATCTTAGGGAACTTAGTCGTCAACCTTTCCAGCAATTCATATAAGCCGAGCACATATCGATGTGCGGTTTCACCCTGACGTTCAGGAGCAATTTGAGCTGAACCAATCTCCGTCAGACATCGGTTCATATCCCATTTCACATAAGAGATAGGCACAGTAGAGAAAATACGGCTCAGCGACTCATAAATATACTCCCTAACATCTTCTCTGGTGTAATCCAGAACCAGCTGCCAGCGCAATTCACTGCGGCGGCGGCCCGGCACATGCAGACACCAGTCGGGATGCTGGCGGTATAGATCGCTATCCGGCGAGATCATTTCCGGTTCTACCCACAGGCCGAACTGTAGACCCAGTCCGTTCACACGTTGAGCCAGATCATTCAGTCCACCGGGCAGCTTTCGAAGATCTTCTACCCAATCTCCGAGGGAGGAATTATCAGCATCTCTTTTGCCGAACCATCCATCGTCCAGTACGAACAGCTCAATACCCAGCTTCGAGGCTTCGACTGCAATGGACTCCAGCTTATCTGTATTGAAGTCAAAGTATGTCGCTTCCCAGTTATTCACTAGAATTGGGCGTTCCTTGTCTCTGAAAGACCCCCGGCATAGCCGAGTCCGATATAACCGATGATAAATCCGAGACATTTCGCCAATCCCTTGTGCGGAGTAGACCATAACCGCTTCCGGTGTTTGGAATTCCTCCCCGGGCTCCAGCAGCCAGTTAAAGTCAAAGGAATTCAACCCGATGGAAAAGCGCGTAGAACCGAAGGAATCAACTTCCGCTTCCGCCTCAAAATTACCGCTGTACACCAGACTGAAGCCGTATACCTCTCCCTGATTCTCATCCGTTCCGGGCTTTGCAAGAGCCGCAAAAGGATTCAACTGATGACCGCTCATGCCTCTGCGGCTCTCGATATTAGTCCCCCCTTGCACCAGACGTCTGCGGGTAAGATTGCCCTCTCTTGCCCATGCTCCTGCCAAATAGATCATATCCAGCTCACCTGCCGGCAAATCTACACTGGCGCTAAGTGCACGAAGAAGTTGTAGTTTAGACTCCCCGTGATTTACGAATTGCACCGACCTTGCGATTACATCCATCTCCTGATAAACCGTATAACGAAGAATAACGGTTAGCTTCGCGTAATCATCCGTCAACGTTAACTCCAGAGTATCAGCTTCCTCTGCAGACTCCACATACACCGAAGGCAGCCCCTCCAAGGAGGGTTTTCCCGCTATAACCTGGTAACTGCTGTAACGCAGCTCGGTTACCCGTGTTCCATCATCCAATCGGGCTTGGTATGCCGGATTCCGGAAATCGCCTGATCCGTATTGAGGATATTCCTGCGGTAGACGGTCCAAGCCAGTGTGCCCGCCCTGATTTAACATACCGTCCAAGTTGCCATCATTCCGCAATGATTTTCCCCAATACACGTGAACCGGATATCCGTTTATAAGCTGGATAATGTAACTCATTCCTTTACTCTGTAAATGAAAGAGCCCCTTGTCTTCCTGTACCGTAATTCCCATGAACTAACCCTTCTCTCCATCAGATATATATTCTTAACAGGATTTATAGCAAACTCTCATCTATAAAATCGGCCATCGATTGAACCTTCAGTCCCTTAGGTGCCGCTGGAATCCAGTCCTTACCGCCTGTACCTCTTAGAGAGAACTCCACAGTTTTCGACTGACCCGGCAAAAGATCGAAGAAGTTATCCGAGAAAATCCCCTCGTCCTCTGAAGTTAAATAAACGCCTCTGGAGAGAATGTCACTTGTAACGGTAAAGCTGAGTCCCCCGCTGCCCGGGGATTCAACGATCGTAATTTCAGGTTTGCTGATCTTTATATCCTTTGCCGGAACCAAGTAGTGCTCCTTGCTGTCTAAGGTTTGACCCTCTGATACTAACCCAAGGGATAATACTACGCTCTCTTGTGCATGTCCATTGAGCAGTTCAGCAACTGAAATCGAATATACAACCGCTGCGGAGTCTGCTTCCAGAACTACAGATTTAGACCATTCATCAAGTACCGAACCATCCAAGTGATGCAGCTTGATCGACAGTTCAGTATTTAGTGCTTTCCTTGAATCAGAGACTACATGAACATCCAGTTGTCCGGCATCGGTAGTCTCAACAGAGAGAATAATTTCTTGATAGCTTTTGCGAACCGCATATTGCAAAGCCTTCCAGCGCCCATAATAATCCATGCCCGCCCAAGAGGCTACCGGCCAGCAGTCATTCATCTGCCAGTACAAAGTTCCCATGCAAAAGGGTTTATTTCTTCTGTGACTTTCGATGGCGATGCGTATGGCATCAGCCTGCAGAATCTGACTCATATATAGGAAGGCTGTGAAATCTTTTGGCTTCGGCAAATACATATCCATATAATCTTTAATTAACAAGTTGCCGCGCCCATTTTTTTGGTGGGCCATCATAACGTCCGAGGTTAGCTCCATATCCTGTTCTTCCGCATAGCTCATCACTGACTTCAGCTCCGGGAACGACTGGAAGCCATATTCACTCATGAAGCGGCCGACATTCAGATTATAGTTCTCAAAGGGCTCCGTTGCGTGCCAAACGCCCCAATAATGGACATCCCCTTCACCTGTGGTACGTGTAGCATGCTGATTGACATCTCCTGTTAGATCACGCAGAGGAGACGAAGGCCAGTAGTCGATACCGGAGTGGTGGGCCTCAACAGCCTCAGGCAGAATACGATGGAAAATTTCCTGGTAATGTCCCCACATCACATCCCGAATTTCAGGGCTATACTCTTTTTTCCAACCCCAGCCCATATTTTCTCCATAATGCGCCCAAGCCGAATCGATCTCATTATTACCGCACCATAAGGCCATGCACGGGTGGTTTCGCAATCTTTTCACATTGTACTCTGCTTCTCCACGGACACTTTCCAAGAACGGTTCATCACCGGGATACATGCTGCAGGCGAACATAAAGTCTTGCCACACCAGTATTCCATATTCATCACACAGACGGTAGAAGATATCCTCCTCATAAATCCCGCCGCCCCATACTCTCAGCATGTTCATATTGGATTCCACCGCGGTTGCGATTTCATGACGGTAACGTTCCTCAGTAACTTCTGTGGAAAAGCTGTCGTTCGGTATATGATTCGAACCTTTGGCAAAGACCGATACTCCGTTTAATTCAAAAGCAAATGAAGTCCCCCGCTCATCCTTTTCCCGAATAAGCTTGATCTCCCGAAGTCCGGTTCGTACATTCGCGCTCGCTGCGGTTTCCGTACCTTGAACCAATTCCGCTTGAAAACTGTATAAATGAGGATCACCCAGACCCCGGCACCACCATAAGCGCGGCTGATCCACGACGATATCCATTTCAACGGTTTGATTGCCGGTTTTCAGTGAGACCGCCCGCATCCATTCCTGTCCGTCTGCGGATATACGCAGCAATCCTTCCCACGCTTCCGGAATAGCTACATCTAATACAGCCGTCAGACGCGCTTCCTTCTCCGTTATATGGTTCTGCCGAATATATAGGTCAGCTATTGAAGCAGTATCCCGCCCTTCTAGAATTACCTCACGCCAAATCCCGCTAGTTACAAATCTCGGACCCCAATCCCACCCATAATGATATGGAGCTTTTCGGGCAAAGATACTAATACGCTTCTCATCAAGCCCGCCCAGCTCTGATTGGTCATTCGCAGCAGGCAAGGCATATCCCAATTGCTCAAGCTTTGGCAGGTCTTCCGTGACCACTGAACGAAACTTTACTCGGATTTCATTTTCTCCTGTCTTTAGTAGTCCTTTTACATTAAGCTTCCATTCCTTGAACATATTGTCCGCCGAAAGAGCATGCTCATCATTGATATAAACGTCAGCGTACGTATCCAGCCCTTTGAAAATCAACTCCGTGCTTGCTAAACTCTCCCATTGATCGTCAAGCTGAATGGTTGTTCTATACTCCCAATCTTTCTTATCTATCCATTGCAATTCGTGCTCATTCTTTCCATAAAAGGGCTCTGGAATCATTTCATTCTTCAGCAGATCCGTGTGGACCGTACCTGGTACTGTCGCTGAAAGCCACTCTTTATCACCGCAGGCTCTAAATTCCCAATTTGAAAGACTCATTTGTTGTTGTCTCATAATACCTCCATAATGTAGAGTGTGATGGCACTTAATCAAAATATCATGCACTTTCTCATTTTTCATTGATACCATTTGGTATTCATTGCACTTTGTTATCTTATTGTTAGCACAACACTAATTATAAACCTATAATTAAAACAAATAAAGACAATAAATAATAATTGAATCCATTTAACAGGTGCAAAATTAACGTTATACTGATGAAGTAAGCGCTAACAACAAACGAAAAAGGGGAGAATTAAATGAGAACAAAGTTATTTTCGTTATGTTTTGTTATTATTCTGATTTTATCTGTATCGCTGACAGGATGCGGTTCGAGCAATAATAACAATGCTACAGCAACAGAGAAGCCGACAGCAAATGCAACAACTGAACCCGCAGCAGGCGATGCAACAACC
Source organism: Paenibacillus wynnii (assembly GCF_000757885.1). Lineage (NCBI taxonomy): Bacteria > Bacillati > Bacillota > Bacilli > Caryophanales > Paenibacillaceae > Paenibacillus > Paenibacillus wynnii. The sequence goes on from NZ_JQCR01000002.1 coordinate 1,147,095, forward strand.
GAACCTGCAGCAGGTGGAGCTGATATCAGCGGTAAAATCACCTTCCTGACAAACAGAACAGATATGATCGGTAAAGAGTATGACGAATATGTAAAGCGCTTTAATGAAAAGTATCCAAACATTGAAGTTGAATTTGAAGCTTCTCAAACCGACTATAACCAACAAGCAAAAGTTAGAATGGCCAGCGGTGAGCTTCCTGACGTAATGTTCATCCCTACCATCCCTAACTCTGATCTCCCAAAATACTTTGCATCCCTTGATGATCTGGGTCTGAACGATCAAGTTACTTTTAAAGACTTCAAATCCCAAGATGGTAAGCTTTATGGAATTACAAGTGGTAACTCCACATCAGGTATCGTCTACAACAAAAAGGCATTCGCTGATGCAGGAATTACTGAAGTTCCAAAAACTTGGGACGAGTTCCTCGCTGCCTGTGAAAAGCTGAAGGCAAATGGTGTTGTTCCATTGGCTTCAAACTTCAAGGATAAATGGCCCCTCAATGACTGGGTGTATGCTGTTCCCCGTGTAATTGAAGGCAAAGCAGATTTCCCGAACGAAAAGCTAACCACAGATACTCCCTTTACTATGGACAATGGATACGGAAAATCACTCGGTTTGTTGAGAGAGCTTAATGAAAAAGGATATCTGGAAAAGGATATTAACTCCACAAACTGGGAGCAGTCGAAAAAGGATATCGCTTCAGGCAAGTTCGCTATGTACTTCCTAGGCAACTGGGTTATCAATCAGGTTATTGGCGCCGGCACAACTGCTGATAATGTAGGGTTCTTCCCACTTCCTTATGACAATTCAGGCACACCAGCAGCACCACTTAGTCCTGACTTCTTCTATGCGGTTTCCAAAGATAGCAAAAATGTTGATGCTGCTAAAGCATTTGTTAAATGGATGATTACTGATTCCGGTTATGAAGATTTCGCAGGTTTTATTTCACCACTTAAAGGCAAAGAATCGTCATTGGCTCAACTTAAAGAATTCCAGTCAACAGGTGTTGTACTGCAAGAAGGCACTCCTGATAACGCTCAAGTTACAGAAATCAGCAATAAAGCCCAACTGGATCTGCCAGCTGTGGTTCAAGAGTTCGTACTTGCTAAAGACCCACAAAGTGTATTTGACAAATGGAACAAATCTTGGGCTAAAGCAAAAAAAGATCTGGGCTACTAAAAACCACGGATCTTAATACTGAAGGAATACAACTACAAGCTGCACAATCGCAGTAAAACGTATGATGGCGCAGAATGGATTATCGCCTTTGTGGATAATCCATTTTGTCGTCAATATCCATGAAAGAAGGGTGCCGTGATGTTTGGAACACTTTCCTATAGTAAGCAGAAAAATATAATCATCGTTTCATTCTTGTTAATTCCACTGATCTTGCTAGGAACATTCACTTTTTATCCTGCTCTCAAACTGATCTATTATAGCTTTACTAACTGGGACGGTTATAGCCCCGAGAAACCATGGGTCGGTCTGGCCAATTACCGTGAGGTTTTCTCTACTCCGGATATCTTCTTAGTGTTTAAACATAACTTCGCGTATTTCGTAATGGGTATTATCCAGAATATTGTTGCCATTTATTTTGCGGTTGTTCTAAATAGCAAGCTTCGGGGTAAAAATGCATTTCGAATTATGCTGTTCCTCCCTTATATTATGAACGGTGTGGCCGTGGCCTTCATGTTCGGTTACGTCTTCGATACCACGAACGGTTCCTTGAATATGTTACTGAACAGCATTGGCCTTAGTAGTCTTGCCGAGACTAGCTGGCTAGGAACCGAAGGGCTCGTCAACTATTCACTTGCTTCTACTGGATTTTGGCGCTTTATGGGTTATAACATGGTTATTTATATCGCCTCTTTACAGGCTATTCCTAGAGATATTTATGAGGCTGCCAAAATTGACGGCGCCGGCACTTTTCAGACGCTTTGGAGAATTACACTCCCTAACATGAAAGCTGTTATACAGCTGAATTTATTCCTTACCGTTACCGGCGCATTAGAGGTATTCGACCTGCCATTCGTACTTACTAAAGGCGGTCCAGCGGGTGCCAGTCAAACTTATGTTATGCGCGTAGTGGATACGGCCTTTGCCTACAACAATTACGGTCTTGCTTCGGCCATGAGTATTATCTTGCTATTCTTTGTAGTGTTTGTACTGCTGATACAGCAGCTTGTTCTTAACCGGGGAGGAGATAAGTAGATATGGCACATACAAAATTTCGCTTCATTGATTTCATTAAATACTTTACGCTGCTGATCGGCGTATTCGTAGTACTTTTCCCTCCCTATGTAGTGATAGTCAATGCGTTTAAGTCTACGGATGAGTTTAATACAACTAGTTCAACGGCACTTCCGAAAAGTTTTCTAAACTTTGACAACTTCGTTGCTGTGTTTGAGCGCGGAGGTTTACTCAGCGGATTTGGAAATGTATTATTCATTATCATAATTACATTGACCCTGAACATTCTCTTTGGGACAATGGTAGCGTACGTACTTGGCCGCTTCTCCTTCAAAATGAAGCCGGTTGTATTCGGTGCTTATCTAGTGGCTACGATTATACCGAGCATTACAACACAAGTAGCGACCTTCGGTATTATCAAGGATCTTGGTCTATACAACACTCTAGGTGCTCCTATCGTACTTTATATAGGTGCTGACGTTATCCAAATCATTCTATATATGCAATTTATTCGGAACATCCCTTTTGATCTCGATGAAAATGCGATGGTTGAAGGTGCTTCCCTATTTAAAATATACCGGTCGATCATCTTTCCTCTGCTGACACCGGCTACAGCTACTTTGGTTATACTGAAGACCATCGGTATTTACAATGACATGTACATCCCTTATCTTTATATGCCCAAACAAAGTCTGGGTGTAGTTACTACCGTTCTAATGCGTTTTCAGGGGGTCAATTCAGGGGAGTGGAATCTCATCTGTGCAGCCATTCTGATCATTCTATTGCCAACGGTAATCCTATACATCTTCCTCCAACGTTATATTTTTGAAGGCGTAACCAGCGGCGCAGTGAAGTAAGGCAGAGTACGGAAAGGAATAACAGCTATGGTGTCATACATCCGGAGGATATTACGCAACATATGGTTATTCCTGGCCAACCTGCCTATGGAGCGGAAACTCATCGTCGTATTCGTATTTCTAGTCTCGATACCTATAACGTATGTGAGCTATCTGACTTCCCGCTCCATGGTTAACTCTGTTTTGGTTAATGCAACCGAGGGTGCTAGCCAAATGACTTCTAACGCCTCCGATACCATTGACCGTTATGTTGCCGACTTAAAGCGCTATACTGCTCTTCCGCTGTATAATATGGATGTCCAGTTCTATCTGGAGCAGAAGATTACAGACTGGGATAAGAACACTAAATTGAACATGTTCCTCAGCTATCTGCATCATACAAAGGAAGAAATTCTTGCCGTTTACCTAGTGGATAGATACGGAACTGTTTTTCATAATAGAGATCCTAGTATTAATCAATTGTTTCCAGAGGAACAACAAACGGAATGGAAAAGTCTAACTGAAGCTGCGGGAGTGGCCCCGGTCATTCAAGGCAGACACACCATCCGAGTAAACTCCGGTGAACAACGGGATGTATTCAGCATTCTCCGTACTGTAAATTCTGTGAACACCTTAAAGAAAATCGGCATTATCGCATTTGATGTGGACATTAATCTCTTCAAAGGGATTATTGATCCCGTCAACGCCGTTACTCAGGGAAATACGCTGATTGTAGATAACAAAGGTGATCTAATCTATGATGGTGCTGTCCATGGAGAACAAGCGGATAAGAAGCTGTCCCTTAACACGCAGCAACTGCTGAAGAAGGCAACCCAGCCAGAGGGACATTTTCAAATGGATCTGGAAGGCCAGTCGTTCTTGGTGGTATACACCATATCTAAGCAGACGGGTTGGACAACATTGGTTGCGATTCCTCAAGACCGTATCCTATCCCCTGTTCAGAAAAATCGGAATACGCTTCTTTTTACTACCCTAATCATTGTAGCTTTTGCACTCTTCGTTGCTACAGTAATTTCACATGCGTTGACCAAACCTCTGAAATCAATGGTCCGCCTAATGAAGCAAGTGCAGCATGGTAATCTTGATGTTTGGCTGCACCCTAAATATAACGATGAGATAGGGATGCTCGGCAGTCATTTTAACCGAATGATTATCAGAGTTAAAGATCTGCTGCAGGAAGTATCCGTTACCGAGAAACGCAAACAGAAAGCGGATATGCGGGCGCTTCAGAATCAGATTAATCCACATTTTATTTACAATACTTTAGAATCCATCCGTATGCTTGCGGAGAGCAATGATGATCCACGTGTAGCTAAGCTTACCTATCTGCTTGGGCTTCAGATGCGTTACAGCATTACCCGCAGTGACGAGACGGTTACGGTCAAACATGAATTAGAGCATGTGAAAAATTATTTTCATCTTCTGCAAATCCGTTTTCCGGATAAATTCAAGCTCGAGATTGAGGTTCCGGAAGTTTTCCTCAGTCTTCCTATTATTAAGCTGGTTTTTCAGCCTATTGTTGAGAATGCGGTCTTTCATGGGTTGGATCAAAAAGAAGGTCCCGGTACACTCATGATCTCCGCTAAATTTGAGGGTAGTCATGCTGTGTTTTGTGTGGAGGATAACGGTGTCGGAATGGATGAGAATACACTGATTTCTTTGAATAACAGCTTAATGGACGGTGCCACGGGAGAAAAATTCGGAATTGGACTAAGAAATGTGAATGAACGAATTCGACTGCATTACGGAAGTGCGTTTGGGCTCCGTGTGGAGAGCGAACTTGGCATAGGAACCCGTGTGATCTTGCGGATTGAAGACCCTTCGACTAAGGCCAGCGAAGAATAATAGACATGCTTGGAAAGGGGTTAACTGTTTTGCTGCGAATTGTGATTGTAGATGACGAGGTCCTGATTCGTGAAGGTCTGGCCCGGATGATCAGTAAAGAAAGCGATAATTTTGATATAGTCGGAACGTATCCAGATGGAAGACAGGTACTTGATGGACTGCCAGAGCTCCACTTCGATGTCGTGATCACGGATATCCGCATGCCGCAAATTGACGGCCTGGAACTAATTAAACGGCTGAAAGCCAGCCACCCCCATATTCGTTCTATTTTGATGAGCGGATTTGTTGAGTTTAATTATGCCCGGGAAGCTATACGCAGTTCAGCTGTGGACTATTTACTAAAGCCTATCGATAAAGAGCAGCTGTTTGAATTGTTGTACCGGCTGAATGTAGAACGGAAGCAACAGTTAGAGAAAGAGGCGGGGTACCGATCCGGTCTGCTGCTGTCACTGCTTCATATCGAAGAACCTTCTACCATTCTAATGACCGGCCTTACCTTGCCCCAGCCTTATTTCACGACATTTGTTCTCAAGGAAAGCTGTCAAGAAACGGTCTGCTTTTGTGCAGACAGTCTGCGGCAAGAGAAGGAATCTCTATTCGACGATATAGAAGTTCATAAGGGCCTCCATGTCTTGATTTGGTATTCGGAACGGAAACTCACCTCTGACGAGATGAAGGATATTGCTGATCTAATTATGGGAGAACCCCCAGAGCATGTTCAGCACTTAGGTTCCAGTTGCTCCTATAATGATCCTTCGAAGCTTAGACAAGCCTATATAGAAGCCAAACAGGCATGTGATGCCGGTATATACAGCCCTAAGACTTTCCATTACGCGAATATCCAAGAGATTAGCAAGTCGGGGACTGTAACTACAGCTCCCTTTTCTGCTTTTAGTGAGTCTCTAATTCATGACCTGCAAATTCTGAATGTATCGGGAGTAATGGAATCTGTTCATAAAATATTTTCAGAGTTAAGAGTACAACAAGCTTATTCGGATCAAATTCTGCACATCTGTCATCTCATTGAGGAGACTGCAAGCAAGGAACTACAGGAGTTCAAGGCTGTTTATAAAAGGGTAATAACCCACATCCGGTTGCAGGAAAACATACAGTCGTGTACGAGCTTCAAGGAAATGGAGAACCTCTTCACCTCCGTTTTCTCGTCTGCATTGAATGAAATCCGAACGGGTCGCCTAGAAATGTCAGGTACCGCAGTAGAGACGGTGAAGCGCTGGATAACAGCCAACTATAATCAACACGCGGAGCTGAATCATCTGGCAAACATAGTATTCTTGACGCCGAGCTATTTGAGCAAACTATTCAAGCAGGAAACGGGAATGACCTTAACCGATTACATTATCGAAATCCGAATCCGCAAAGCCAAACAGCTGCTTAAAAACTCTCCTGATCTAAAGGTTCACGAAATTGGAAGCGAAGTCGGGTATCCCGATCCTGCTTATTTCAACAAACTCTTCAAGCGTGTAGTGGGTGTGACACCTAATGAATACAAGCGAATTTCTATCTAAAGCGACCTCTTTCGGGAAACTGTGGCTAATAACAGCAAGCTTGTTCATGCCCTTCAGCGGAAATTTTTCCAGAATAGATGTAAGCTCTGTTAAGACACTCTCTTGATTAGAAGAGGGTGTCTTTTCATTAATATTCTCCTCTTCCTGCGGCTCAAAACCAAAACTAGTACTTGACCGAAAGGACAAGGTGTAAAGGGTACAATAGCGGATTGCACCATCCGAGGGCAATTCAATTGCACTTTTACATCTCATTTGGCGGAACCCGCCCTTTCCTCCTCATAAAGGGTGTTTTTGGAAGTAATAGTGCCTTCTGAGTCCGTTTGGAGCTAAGCCCCATTTTTTCGGCTACATAGTCAAGCATTGATTTTGTGGTAGATCCCGTAATAGCCTTTTATTTGCTCAAATAAGACCAATTACCCATCCTCCAGCAGCTCCTGCCAGAACAATTATCCATGGGGGCAGCTTCCAAAATACAAGCATGGTAAATAATAAAACAGCTAAGACAAAATCCATAGGTTGCAGAATGGCCGTAGTCCAAAGGGGATCGTATAAAGCCGCCAGCAATATTCCAACGACAGCCGCATTTACACCCATCAATGAACCTTGGATTTTCGGATTATTTCTTAAGCCGTTCCAAAAAGGCAACACCCCAACAACTAGAAGAAAGGCCGGCAGGAAAATGGCTAAGATAGCAATGATTGCCCCGGGCACGCCTCCCGCCATAGCTCCAAGATAACCTGCAAAGGTAAAAAGAGGACCTGGGACAGCTTGAGTGGCTCCATACCCAGCCAAAAAGTCCGCCTGTGTTACCCAGCCTGCAGGAACCACTTCCCGCTGCAGAAGCGGCAGCACTACGTGCCCCCCGCCAAATACCAGGGACCCTGAACGGTAAAAGCTGTCGATCATCGACAGGCCTTTGCTGTCCCCCCACTGTCTCAATAATGGCAGCAATAGAATTAGAGCGAAAAATATAGTCAGGCACACCACACCAAACGTTCTACTTATCTTAATGGGCAAGCTCTGCGTACCCTCCACAGCTTTTTTACGATACACCCCTAATCCAATACATCCAGCGGCAAGAATAATAATGACCTGACTGTAAGCCGTTTGCCACGACAAAGTGATTGCCATTGCGATAACCGCTAGGGTGATTCGAACTCGGTCCGGAGTTAGTTTCTGCCCCATGCCCCAGATGGCATGAGCTACAATCGCTACAGCTACAATTTTCAAACCATGAATCCAGCCGGCATGTCCAATATCGAAGCCTTGAAGAAGATAAGCAAAAGCGACCAAAGCTATGACAGAAGGTAACGTAAAGCCTAACCAGGCAACGATGCCGCCCAGCAGTCCGGCTCTAACGACTCCAATACCAATCCCAACCTGACTGCTAGCAGGACCGGGAAGAAACTGACAGAGGGCAACCAGATCAGCGTAGCTTCGTTCATCCATCCATTTACGCCGCCGAATGTACTCGTCATGGAAATAACCAAGGTGGGCAATCGGTCCTCCGAAAGAAGTTAATCCAAGTTTTGTCGATACACCCCATACCTCGATAAGTGCCGCTAACTTCCCTTTACCGATACTCGGCGTTACTTCTGTTTGCGGGTCATTTTCCATATACAGGGTTACTCCTTTGCTAATGAAATGAATTTCAATTTAGTTTAAGCTGTTCCTTCTAATCAATTCAACCCTTTTACGAAAAGTTTACAAACGAAGGATACAAACACGATAAGCATCACATACTTGATTTACTTCCTAATTCCCCGTTGTCCCGCTTTTTTTGTTAAAATAGAGTTGTCGGCGCAAGTACGTGTTACGCGTCAGTCACGGAAACGGAGGCAAGTACCTGTGGATTATATTATTCTGGACATCGAATTCAACGGCCGTAAGTTTGCCAGCGACCACCCCATGGAGGTCATTGAGATTGGAGCCGTCCGGTTAGACTCTTCATTGCAGTATAAGGATGAATTCTCTTCCTTGATCAAACCCATATATTTCTCGACCCTGAATTCCTTTATTAAGAAAAAAACCGGTATTCCCCAAGAGGAGATCGACGTAGCCGATCGCTTCCCCAAGGTTATCACCGACTTTAGAGAATGGCTCGACCTAAGCACAGACGGAGTTCTGCTGCTTACATGGGGCGGCGAGGATATGAAGCGAATTATACAGGATGTCCGTATACACAAAATGGATGTTTCCTACTGGTTGGCAGCTCCGTACTTCGATCTGCTGAAGGGTGTTCTGCGGGCTCGCGGCCTTAGTAACGATATTAGTGTAGAGGGAGCTATGGCGCTGTTTGAGCTGGATCCTTCAGGCTCTGCACACCGGGCGCTAGATGATGCCCGTATGACCTCGGAGATCTTCCGGGCCGTCTTCAATGAACTGGACTTCGAACGGGTACAACATTACAAGGATACCTTCTCCAATGCCAGAGAACGCAAAACGGTAAAAATCGCCATCAAAGCGATCACCGCTCAAAAAATTGTCCCTACCTGGGATCTTGTGGCTGAGCATTATTTCCCGGAAAAGACATTAGCGGATCCCCGTAAGCTAGCAGAACTTCAGGATTACTTTGCAGCCCAAGTCAATAAGAGCTAAACTCTATCCTAATTCTCATACTTAAACCAATAGCGGCAGTCCCCTTGCACTTATGATAGGGAACTGCCGCTGTTTTACATACTACTTCCGCTTCATTCTGACTTAAAAATTCTGTTTGACATTGCCGTTACGTAAAGGAGTACAGTTAATTTGTAAGCACAAGCTGACAACAGATCTGGGGGGTGGTACTACGGAATACACTGTGCAAAAGCTGGGAACGCTGGCAGGGATAAGCACTCGAACCCTACGTTACTACGATGAGTTTGGAATTCTTAAGCCGGCAAGAATCAACTCATCCGGTTACCGAATTTATGGGCAGGCCGAGGTAGACCGACTTCAGCAGATTCTTTTTTACCGTGAGCTTGGCTTAAGTCTGGAGAGCATCAAGGAGATTGTAACCGCACCTTCATTTGATGGGGCTAAAGCATTGCAGGAACACCGTGACAAGCTGTTGGAGAAAAGAAACCAACTAAACCTGTTAATCGCCAATGTCGAAAAGACACTGGCATCTACAGAAGGGAGAATAACAATGAGTGATAAAGAAAGATTCGAGGGTTTCAAGCAAAAGCTGATTGATGACAATGAGGAAAAGTATGGACTGGAAATACGGGAGAAATACGGTGATAGTGCGGTAGATCAATCGAACCAAAAAGTAAAAAACATGACGGAAGAGCAGCAAGCGGATATCCAAAGGTTGGAGGAGGAAATGTTCGAATCCTTGGTGGATGCTATGGAGGAAGGCGACCCTTCCAGTGTATTGGCACAAAAAGCAGCTGATCTGCACCGTCAGTGGTTATCCTTTTACTGGGGCACATATTCTAAGGAAGCTCATGCCGGGGTTGCCCAGATGTATGTAGACGATGAACGGTTCACCGCCTATTACGACAAACGCCAGCCCGGCCTTGCAGCTTTCCTCAGAGATGCTGTGCATCAGTATACGGGGACGGAGAAGTAATTAACTAAGTTAAAAAAAGAAATCGCCCTATAATAGGAGCGATTTCTTTTTACATTCAAATTATTTTTTTGTGATCAATTCCAGTTCCACCGCGATACTTTTTTCTACAGTCTCACCTTTTAATACTTGCAAAGCTGTTTTAACAGCAGTTTCGCCGATAGAAGCTGGCTTTTGAGCTACGGTTGCAGCCATTTGGCCGTCATTTACAGCTTTTACAGCATCGTCGGTAGCATCAAAACCTACAACCAGGATTTTTTGACCAGAAGCTTGAATGGCTTGAACCGCACCCAGGGCCATTTCATCATTATGAGCGAATACTGCGCCGATATCTTTGTTGCCTTGCAGGATGTTTTCCATTACCGAAAGTCCTTTTGCACGGTCAAAATCTGCAGGTTGGGAAGCAATCACTTTAACTCCGTCTTTTCCGTCTACAGCCTCATGGAAGCCTTGACCACGGTCATTGGCCGCTGAAGTACCGGCAATACCTTGAAGTTCAACCAGGTTGCCTTTGTCACCAAGTGCTTTCAGGATATATTCACCCGCCATTTTACCGCCGTTCACATTGTCAGAAGCGATGTGGGTAACCACTTCGCCGCCGTTTGCCGCACGGTCAACTGTAATTACAGGGATATTAGCTTTGTTAGCAGACTCTACTGCAGTTACTATAGCATCGCTGTCTGTTGGGTTGATTAGAATGACACTTACTTTTTTCTGAATCAAATCTTCAATCCCGCTAATTTGTTTCGCTGTGTCATCTTGAGCATCTACAACTACCAGGGTTGCGCCTGCTTCTTTAGCTGCTTTTTCAGCTCCATCTTTCAGAGTAACGAAGAATGGATTGTTTTGTGTAGAGACCGAAAGACCAATGGTTATTTTCCCGGTTCCGTCTCCTTTATTATTAGCTCCAGCCTCTTTGTTGGAATTGGTAGAACAGCCTGCCAGAACCAATACGATCGCCATGATTACAGTCAAACTTGCATACATTTTTTTCATTGTGAACTCCCCTTTAATATGTTTTTATTTTCTAGACTTCGACCGATCCAATAATACGGCAATTAAAATGACTATACCCTTGACCACCTGTTGATAGAAGGAAGAAACATTCATTAGATTGAGTCCATTATCCAGAACCCCGATAATCATTGCACCAATCAGTGTACCCACAATCCAGCCTTTTCCTCCCGACAAGCTGGTACCGCCAAGGACTACAGCTGCGATTGCATCCAGTTCAAAGGCTCCCCCTGCTGTAGGTTGAGCGGAGTTAAGTCTGGAGCTTAGGATCATACCGCTAGTTGCTGCCAGTAACCCACTGATCGAATACACCATGATCTTTACCTTAGTGGTATTGATTCCTGAGAGCCAAGTCGCCTCCTCATTGCTTCCTAGCGCATAGACGCGCCGGCCAAAAGTCGTGTGCTTTAAAATGATATATAACACTGCAAATGAAACCACCATCCAAATAATCGGCATTGGAATTTGCAGGAAATACCCTTTACCTATAAAGGAAAAGTCTTCTTTGAATCCGGTAATTGGCTTGCCTTGCGTATACACTAAGGTTAGCCCACGGAATACGGTCATGGTTGCTAAAGTGGCTATGAACGGGGCTACCTTGCCTTTAGTGATTAAGATCCCGTTCACCATTCCCATGAGCATCCCGCCTACCAGACCAATGATTACGGCTAGCCATGTATTCATCCCTCCGGCCATCAAGCCTGCAGCCAGAGAACTGGATAATGCCAATATCGAACCTACAGAAAGGTCAATTCCTCCCGTCAGAATAACAAAGGTCATTCCGAAGGCAATTAGTGCATTTATGGATATTTGACGAAGAACATTGAAGAAGTTGCCTGCGGTCAAAAAGTCACCGCTAACTACAGATAAAGAGACTACGATGAGAATCAACCCTACTAACGGGCCTAGACTCTGGACTTTATCCAATCTCAATTTATTTATTAATTTGCCGTCAACCTGCATGTTTTTCTCCCCCTGTCGCACATAACATAATGTTTTCCTGAGTGGCTTCTTCTCGTGTGAATTCCCCGCTTATTTTCCCCTCATGCATAACGAGAATTCGGTCACTCATCCCCAGAACTTCAGGCAGCTCGGAGGAAATCATAAGAATGGCTACACCTTGGGAAGCAAGCACATTCATGAGGTCGTAGATTTCTTTCTTCGCCCCAATATCGACACCCCGGGTAGGCTCATCCAGGATCAAGACTTGCGGACTTGTAGCTAACCACTTCCCAATGACTACTTTTTGCTGATTACCTCCACTTAAGGATCCGACTTTTTGCTCACTGTTCGGTGTTTTTATCAAAAGCTTCTTAATCATAGATTCGGATAATTCACGTTCCTTCGTACGGTCCATGAACCCGAAGGAGGATAGTAAGTCCAGATTGGGAAGCGCCAAATTATCACTTACGGATAAAGGCAGCAGCAGCCCTTCATCTTTGCGGTCTTCGGTTATCAGGGCAATTCCCACCTGAATCGCATCGATTGGTTTTTTGATAGACACGGGTTTTCCGTTAATGGAAATGCTTCCGTGATCTACCGATGTTACTCCGAATAAGGCTTTAGCCAGCTCCGTTCTGCCGGCTCCCATAAGTCCTGCCAACCCTACTATTTCTCCAGCCTTCACGGATAAAGAAATATTATGAAGCTTCCCTTTTTGAGACAACCCCTTAACGGTTAACCGTTCCTCTCCAAGTGGGATTGCAACTTTGGGGAAACGGTCTTTAATTTCACGGCCTACCATCATTTTGACCAGCTGGTCCATAGTGGTCTGAGCAATAGTCTCGGTACCGATGTAATGTCCATCACGCATCACGGTAACCTGATCACAGATTCGGAATACTTCTTCCATCCTATGAGAGATATAAATCATGCCTACACCTTTTTGCTTAAGTGAATCAATAACCAGAAATAGTGCATCAATTTCACGATCTGTTAGTGCCGCAGTAGGCTCATCCAGTACAAGAATTTGTGTGTTCATTGAAAGAGCCTTTGCAATTTCCACCATCTGCTGCTGGCCCACAGAAAGCTCATTAACGATGGTTCCCGGATCTATGCTTAATCCCAGTTGGGATAAATATTGTTGGGCTTGCTGTCTCATCAGGCGCCAGTTGATCAGCTTTGTCTTGCCATAAGTGAATTCCCGGCCGAGAAAGATATTCTCCATAACCGTCAAATGGGGAACCAAATTTAATTCCTGATGAATAATAACGATCCCGAGGCTCTGTGCCATCGAAGGAGATACAATATCGACAGCGCTTTCATTTACAAATATGGAACCGCTATCTTTAATATAAATTCCGCCTAGTATCTTCATGAGTGTAGATTTACCAGCACCATTTTCTCCCATCAGCGCATGGATTTCTCCACCCTTCAATGTAAAATCAACCTGATTTAATACTTTAACACCTGGGAAGCTTTTGCTGATTGACTTCATTTCCAGTAGGTTTGCTGTCACTTCGTTGCCTCCTTTCAGAAGATTACTCCGGCCTGAAGAATCACATTGGCATAGGGAGTAAACTCACCTGTTCGTATGATTGCCTTGGCATCATGAGTTAGCGCTTTCAATTCTTCATGACTGAGCTCATGCACAGTCACACCTTCTAACGCCAACTCCATCTCTTTCTTTAATCCCGGGCTTCTCTGATCCATTTCCAAGGCAACAAAGGCCTTCTCGACCTGCATTTCTTGAAGCACAGTGACCAGACAATCCATAAACGATGGAACACCCTGCTTCAAAGCCAAATCAATACGCTTTACGTGGGGAGGAATAGGCAGTCCGCTGTCACAAATTACAATTTTATCGGTATGCCCCAATTCACTGATGACTCTTGAGATTTCGCTATTTAGAATTCCGATTTTTTTCATGCTCTTTCTACTCCCATAGTATGATTTCCGAACATCGTTACTTCCTCTAGGCTAGGCATGCCTGCTTGGGCCCCAAACCGAGTGACGGCTAATGCAGATACCTTAGCTGCGAATGCAACGGATTCCTCCAAGCTGTTCCCTAATGCTAGCGAATAGGCTAATCCCGCATTGAACGAATCTCCTGCTCCTGTAGTATCGATAACTGGAACTTTGTAACCGGATACCTTTTGAAGAGTGCTCTTCTCTCCCAAAAAGGCCGATCCCTCTTCCCCAAGTGTTGTTACTACGTTACTTCCTAGTTGTGTTAGATTCCTCATTGCAGCTTCCAGCGCTTCGCCTTCAGTGTTCATCCCTGTAAGTAAACTTAGTTCTGACCGGTTAGGTGTAATGTAATCTACATTTCTTAGCAAATCCTCAGGTAAAGCCTGTGCAGGTGCAGGATTCAAAATAATTGTCTTGCCCATCGCTTTGGCCTTTGTCACCGCATGACGCACCGTTTCAAGTGGAATCTCCAGTTGAAGCAGAACGATATCCGCATCCTGAATGATGTCATCATATTTATCGATATCCTCGGGCAACAGCTTGTAATTAGCACCCGGTACAACCACAATGCTATTATCACCGCTAGTGATATAGATCGAGGCTACTCCCGTAGAACTGCCCTCAACGATCTTAACGGAATCTCTATGGATCTTATCATTATCCAAGGCTAGCAAGAGATCTTGACCAAAGCTGTCTGCTCCGACCGCGCCGATCATTGTCGTTCTGGCACCCAGTCTAGCAGCCGCTACCGCTTGATTTGCACCTTTACCGCCCGGTATGAACCGAGCATTCTGTCCTAGTATGGTTTCCCCCAGCTGTGGGGATCTATCTGCTTCTATGACAATATCCATATTTAAACTGCCGATAACAACTATATGAGGTGTCTTCATCTCATCCCCTCCTCCTTGTTGAATCTCTTGAGATTAATTTGATATCCAGCACATGAATTTGGTCTTCTTCAATGTCACCTTCTATTTTCTTTATCAAAATTCTGGAGACCAACGCCCCCATATCATAAGTAGGTTGCGCAATGGTTGTTAACTCAGGCTCAGTGATCTCCGTCATATTGATACCGTCATACCCAATCACAGCTACTTGCTCAGGAACCTTAATGCCCATGCGATGCAGAACTTTCAAGGCACCGAAGGCCATTAGATCATTCCCTGCAAAGATAGCGTCTATATCCGGGTGTCGCTTCATTAAAATTTCAGTAGCCTTTTTTCCACCCTCAATTCCAAAATCTCCGGGTACCATCAAGCTTGGGCTGAACCAGTCATACACTCTCACAGATTCCTCATATCCGATTAATCTTTCTTTAGCAGTTATTAGATCCTGTGGGCCATAGATATGTCCGATCTTCTTGCAGCCTGAATCCAGAAGATGCTGTACTGCTAATTTCCCGCCTTCCAGGTCGTTAGATCGAACAACACTGCAAGTTCCGTTGGTAGGTGCCCGGTCTAAGCACACATAAGGAATATTGAAAGAGGCCAGTTTATCTACGTCTTCTTGCCCTAAAGTATTAGAGGCAAAGATAATGCCATCGATATTCTTACTCTTTAATGCGTCTATATACTTCTTTTCCTTTCCCACTTGACCATCTGTATTACAAAAAATAACGGTGTATCCGTAAATGGTAGCCACATCTTCAACCGCCCTCGCTAGCTCTGGGAAAAAAGGGTTAGTGATATCCGGGAGCAGCAAAGCGATAGTCTTCGTATTTTTCCCGGCAAGCCCTCTTGCAACTACACTGGGTTGATAATTCAATTTATCGATCGCGTTCTTAATATTCAATTCCGTTTCAGCGTTTACATATCCGCTCTTATTCAAGTAGCGAGAGACTGTAGAAACAGAGATCCCAGCTAATTTAGCTACATCGCGTATGGTTGCCATCCTAGCTTCACTTCCCGACTATAATCATGTGGTATCGCTTCCATATAAAACAAAAAACGAAGTATTAATATGTTTTATATGATGTGGTAGCGGTACCACACAAATATAGCACAGCTTTTTTGGGTTTGCAATACATAAATAATAATGGCAGCCAGGAAGTATTATCCTCCTATCCCAGATCACGGTTTGACGCACAAAAAAACGGCATCCGTTGCTCCGGATACCGTTAGTTAGTATGAATCCAACTCTTCCTGCAAATAGTCGGAGAGTTCTTATAGATTTCGATGTAACAAAGACAGCATATCCCTCATCTCAGCGACGGCCACCTGGCCAGGTGCTGAGACTTTATGAGCGGCTCCGAAAGTCAGGGCCGAACCGAATATTTCCCCCGCAAGACGGCTGATTACACCTGTCCCCGCCATAGACATCGTAATAATCGGACGGTCTGCATATTGTTCTTTCATGATATATGTCGCTTCCAGCAGAGTAAGTACATCCCCCGCATGGTTTGGCATCACCGCAATCTTCGGAAGGTCTCCCCCAAGCTCTTGAGCTCTTCGCAGGCGTACTACGATTTCCTCCTTGGGAGGCGTTCCATGAAAGTCATGGTTAGATATGATTACAAATACATCCCGAGCATGAGCGACTGCAATGATTTCTTCGACAACCGCCTCATCATTAAATAATTCAACGTCAATAATATCAACCAGGCCACTTCCCGCAGCTGTCTTGTTCAGCGATATGTAATACTCTGCACTAATCTGCTTCTGACCGCCTTCTTTGGCACTGCGAAAGGTAAAGATGAGCGGCAGGTCTGGAATAATAGAATGGATTTCTACTAGTGCACCCTTTACGGCCTCAATATCCTCTACTTGCTCAAAGAAATCTGTTCTCCACTCGACCAAATCGGGAGATAGCGATCTCAGCGACTCTGCCTCCTGCTTCAATTCCAATACAGTGGCCCCCATAATCGGCACACAAATCTTCGGTGTACCCTCACCGATGATTACATTTTTCACGGTTACTGTGCGGCTCATAGTACAGCTCCTTATGTCCTTAATGATAGATCTGCCACTGGCTTCAAGCGGCTTAAATGCTCATACACTCTATCTTATTGGCTTTACCCCGTTTAATCAACCAACCGTTTCACCCATCCTGAAATCATAAAGGGACACGGCAGCTATGCCGTGTCCCTTCTAACTAACTTTTTACTTCTACAAATCTTGATATACCTCAGTTTATAACCCTACTCTTCGTAGATTACAACCGTTTGGGATTCCGGCTCCCACTTCACAGTAGCCTTCAGGGCTTCACTCACGAAGCGTACTGGTACAACTGTGCTGCCTTTTACAATGGCTGGCGGTACTTGCAGTGTGACAGGTTGACCATTAACGTATGCGGTCTTTTTATCAATAATGAGCTTCACAGTAACTCCATCGCGGGTTACGGTAACGGAGCGTTCTTTCTGATTCCAGACCACCTCTGCTTGTAAGGCCTCAGAAATGGCACGGAAAGGCACCAATGTGCTTCCAGACGTTAGAATCGGAGCAACTTCCGAAGAGGACTCTACACCGTTAACGAACAGCTTTATACCTTTTTTACCGCTTTTTTCGTACAGCTTGCCCAGCTTCTTATAGGAATCGAGGTTTTTGACATTGGCCAGAATAGCCTCTTTTTCCACATAAACCGCATCGGTTACGCTTCCTTTTTGGGCCAGAATGTCAGCAAGTGCAGATAACGCTGCATCCTTTTCCTTAATTGCTTCAAGCTTAGCTTTCATTTCAGGGGTAAGCTGAGTGTTGTACTTAGTCAGCAAAAGGTCGGCAAGTACAGCACCGGCTGGCTTGTCCTTAACATTTTCGATCGCCTTGAGAAGTCCTTTATATCCATTGCCTCCGTTGTTTCCATAAGTGGCGTACGTAGCAGTAGTTACGGTTGCTTTGTCTTTAATTACTTTGTCGTTAGTTTTTGTTGGTGCAGTAACAGGCTTAGTTTCAGTGGCACCTTGCTTATTTCCGTTTCCATTCCCGTTTGCGGATTTAGCCAATGCTGCACCCGACGTCAGGCTAACTGCCAAAACGCAGCTAACAAGGATCAAAAAGCTTTTTTTCATGTGTTCTGTACCTCCCAGGTTGTTGTATGTATCTTTATTATTTTCGGTTGTATGTTTAGGTTTTGTTATAGAAGACGTATTAATTGGGAAATATAGCTCGGGGTAAGAAATGGAACGCTACTTAAGCACTAGACAAACCTACCTACTATAAAAAGGATTCAAAAACTTCTGATATGCTTTTCCGCTTCATGTGTGCTAAACTATACGTGCAATCGCTTCCAGCAAGTCCCATATGTCTTTTTGGGCAAACGTTTGCACCTAAGATAATGCCGACAGATTTACCTTAATTCAATCTAATTCGTTATTAGGAGGCTTATCAAGTGAACGAGAACAAATTACCCACAGTAGCTTATTTCAGTATGGAGTATGGACTGCATTCCGATTTCAAAATGTACGCCGGGGGTCTGGGGATTCTGGCAGGTGATTACATTAAAGGAGCCAAGGATATTGATGCACCGATCATCCCTATCGGATTGAAGTGGAAGCAAGGCTATACCGATCAAAAGATTGATGCAGAAGGACGTCCATACGACTCCTATCATAATTATGTATACGATTTTCTGGAAGACACCGGAGTACGGGTTACAGTTAAAGTTAGAAAGATCGATGTGATCTGTAAGGTATGGAAAACAGAGCAATTCGGCAACAAACCGTTATATTTGCTGGATACAGATATTCCAGAGAATAGCGATGCCTGGATTACCGGTCAGTTGTACGGCTGGTTCGGTGAGGAACGGATTGCACAGGAAATTGTCCTGGGTATTGGCGGTGTAAAAGCAATGCGGGCCTTGGATATACCTATTGATGTGTATCATTTCAACGAAGGGCATGCGGCTCTGGCGGCCATTGAATTAATTCGTGAAAAGATGTCCGGGGGCCATACCTTTGAGGAAGCATGGAAGGCAACACGGGAAGAAGTCGTATTCACTACCCATACTCCAATTATGGAGGGTAATGAAGCCCATCCTCTGGACCGTCTCGAATATATGGGCGCCTTCAACGGGTTATCCCGTGAGCAAATGGAACGCATTGGTGGCGAACCATTCAATATGACCGTTGCTGGACTACGTTTGTCACGCATCTCCAACGCTGTAGCTCAACTCCATGCCGTAACCGCAAGAAAGATGTGGAAGGAAGTCGCCGGCAGATCCGAGATTATCGGGATCACCAATGCTATTCATACCCCTACCTGGGTGGATGAACGTATAACTCAAGCCTTCGAAGAGGGTGGAGATCTGTGGGCTACTCATACAGAGATCAAAGGCGAGTTAATTCAGTTCATCAAAGATCGGTCTGGGATTTCCTTGAATCCTGACAACCTCTTGATCGGCTTCTCACGCAGAGCTGCACCTTACAAACGGAGTGACCTGATCTTCTCGCAGCCGGATATTATCGAGCCGTATCTGGAAAGCGGCAAGATCCAGATCGTCTTCTCCGGCAAGGCTCATCCACTCGATGATAATGGCAAGAAGATTGTCAGCAACCTAGTAGCCATGATGAAAAAATATCCGAAGAGCGTCGTCTTCTTGGAGAATTACGATATGACCATTGGGGCCCAGTTGACCCGAGGCTCTGATATTTGGCTGAATAATCCGCGTCGTCCGTTGGAAGCCAGCGGGACCTCCGGCATGAAAGCAGCAATGAATGGCGTACTTAACTGTTCTATTCTGGACGGTTGGTGGCCAGAGGCGTGTATAGATGGCGAGAACGGCTGGCAAATTGGGGACGGCTTCGAAACCACTGACTTCAAGGTCCTCGATCAACATGATAGCGATGCGCTGTATGACACGCTTCTGAACCGTGTACTTCCAACCTTCTATGATCAACGTGATCAGTGGGTTGAAATGATGAAGAGAAGTATCGAGACTACACGAACTGAATTTGCGACAAAACGTATGCTCGATGAGTACTACAACAGAATGTATATTAAAAAATAACTATATAAGATGAACTTAAGATTTTGCTACATTGGGTTTGGGTCGTAACTACGGTGAATGTTGGACTTCCAGCCGCTGTTGTCTCCGGATTTCTGGATTTTTACCGCTATTAGCGGATGAAATCCGGAGACAAAGGCGGACGCTACCGCTCTTCCAGTTCCAAAATCCCCCTGCGTTACTTCAATCCTTTTTGTCAGTTTATCAAGTTCAATCTATATAATCATCTTCACGAAAGCTAATCCACAATCCCATCCTGATTAAAGGGTGGGATTGTTATGTTTAATCATATACATATGCTTATTTGGAATTATTATAAAAAGGGTTTACAATTTAAATGAGAATTGTTATCATAGTATTTATACTTAATCTAAAATCAAATCCTAAGAGGTGAACCTATTTATGAGTTCCAACAACAATAACAACCTTACAACGAGCTGGGGTGCTCCTGTAGGGGATAATCAAAATTCCATGACAGCAGGCTCCCGTGGCCCGGCTTTAATACAAGATGTTCATTTGCTTGAGAAATTAGCGCATTTTAACCGAGAGCGTGTCCCGGAGCGTGTTGTCCATGCTAAGGGTGCTGGAGCCCATGGATATTTCGAGGTAACCAATGACTTATCCCAATATACCAAAGCGAGCTTTTTATCCGAATTAGGAAAACGTACACCCATGTTCATTCGTTTCTCTACAGTTGCCGGCGAGCTGGGCTCAGCTGATACGGTTCGTGATCCACGTGGCTTTGCCGTTAAGTTCTATACAGAAGAAGGAAATTATGACCTAGTAGGGAATAATACACCGGTCTTTTTTATTCGTGATGCCATCAAATTCCCAGACTTTATTCATACACAGAAACGTCATCCGCAGACTCACCTCAAGAACCCCAATGCCGTCTGGGACTTCTGGTCACTATCTCCTGAGTCTCTGCATCAGGTGTCTATACTAATGTCAGACCGTGGGATACCAGCTACACTGAGACATATGCACGGTTTCGGAAGCCACACGTTCAAATGGGTAAATGCAGAGGGTGGCGCAGTCTGGGTGAAATATCATTTTAAAACAGAGCAAGGCGTACAGAACTTAGATGTGAATTTGGCTGCAAAAATTGCCGGTGAGAACCCGGATTACCATACAGAAGACTTATTCAACGCGATTGATAAAGGAGATTTCCCAGTCTGGAGATTACATGTACAAATGATGCCAATCGAGGACGCCAATACGTATCGTTTCGATCCGTTTGATGTTACAAAGGTATGGTCGCAGAAGGATTACCCTCTGATTGAAGTGGGGCGCATGGTGCTGGACCGTAATCCGGAGAACTATTTTGCAGAAGTGGAGCAGGCCACCTTCTCTCCTGGCTCTTTCGTACCGGGAATTGAAGCCTCTCCTGATAAAATGCTGCAAGGCCGTCTGTTCGCCTACTCCGACGCTCATCGCTACCGTGTAGGTGCCAATCATAACAGTCTGCCCATTAATCAGCCCAAGGCGGAAGTGAAGAACTACCAACGGGACGGCTCCATGACTAGCGGCAATAACGGTGGCAGTTCCGTTTATTACGAGCCTAACAGCTACGGCGGACCGACAGAATCACCACAACATAAACCTCTTTCTTTTGAAGTGTCCGGCTTAGCAGACAGTGTTGCCTATGATCATAACGATCACTACACACAGCCCGGTGACTTATACCGTCTGCTCAGTGAAGAGGAGCGTTTACGGCTTGTGCAAAATATCGTGGTTGCCATGGCTCCCGTCGACAGAGATGATATCAAAATCCGCCAAATCGGGCATTTCTTCAAAGCCGATCCCGAATTCGGGCGACGTATCGCCGCCGGGCTTGGTTTACCTGCTCCGCAGGAAGTATAAGGGTAAGACTAACCATTAGTTGAATATAGCATGTTATAGATGAAGGGGTGATCCACGCCATGCAATGGCAACTGGATCACCCCTTTTCCCTGACCATAATTGCAAATTTTTTGGAAATCATAGCGTCTATACTGAAAACTATCCCTTTATACTTTTCCCCATTACACTTTCTGGTCACTCTCTATAATCCACCTGGCTCCATACCCAAAGCTGATTTAGCTGCAATTGTGACATTCACAGTAGTAATTCAGTAAAGAATAAAAGGCATCTAATCATGATCTCCATGATTTAGACTGCCTTTTTCGTTAAACAAAAAAAAGAGCCGCGAAAATCCGCAGCTCCTAATTTGGTCTATCAGTAAGCGGGTGATGGGAATCGAACCCACGCTATTAGCTTGGAAGGCTAAAGTTCTACCATTGAACTACACCCGCATAAATGTAAAATCGGGACGACACGATTTGAACATGCGACCCCCTGGTCCCAAACCAGGTGCTCTACCAAGCTGAGCTACGTCCCGACATTAAAAATGGGATAAGAATATAAATGGCGCGCCCTGAGAGATTCGAACTCCCGGCCTTTTGATTCGTAGTCAAACGCTCTATCCAGCTGAGCTAAGGGCGCAAAATCTATATGGAGCGGACGACGGGAATCGAACCCGCGACCCTCGCCTTGGCAAGGCGATGCTCTACCGCTGAGCCACGTCCGCAAAATATGGTGCGCGTGAAGGGACTTGAACCCCCACGTCGTGAAACGCCAGATCCTAAGTCTGGTGCGTCTGCCATTCCGCCACACGCGCACGATACTAATAAAAGTGAGCCATGAAGGATTCGAACCTTCGACACCCTGATTAAAAGTCAGGTGCTCTACCAACTGAGCTAATGGCTCGCATAGAAGAGGCTTCCGAGTATTACTCGAATTACCTTTGAAACTTAACTTCACAAGATAAGGTGAAGTGGCTGGGGATATAGGATTTGAACCTATGCATGACGGAGTCAAAGTCCGTTGCCTTACCGCTTGGCTAATCCCCAATACTAATTAACGAAATGGCGGAACAACTTCCTTGCTCTCATCCTTGTCGATAAATAAATGGCGGAACCGACGGGATTCGAACCCGCGATCTCCTGCGTGACAGGCAGGCATGTTAGGCCAACTACACCACGGTTCCATGATAAATTACATAAGTAAGTATTGGTTGCGGGGGCAGGATTTGAACCTGCGGCCTTCGGGTTATGAGCCCGACGAGCTACCGGGCTGCTCCACCCCGCGTCAGTAACTAATATGCTTGTTTAACTATACCACATTACCACTACTCAAGAAAATATCACATAAAGATAATTGGTTGCGGGGGCAGGATTTGAACCTGCGGCCTTCGGGTTATGAGCCCGACGAGCTACCGGGCTGCTCCACCCCGCGTCAGTAACTAATATGCTTGTTTAACTATACCACATTACCACTACTCAAGAAAATATCACATAAAGATAATTGGTTGCGGGGGCAGGATTTGAACCTGCGGCCTTCGGGTTATGAGCCCGACGAGCTACCGGGCTGCTCCACCCCGCGTCATAAGCAATATACAATTATGGTGGAGGCTGAGGGGTTCGAACCCCCGACCCTCTGCTTGTAAGGCAGATGCTCTCCCAGCTGAGCTAAGCCTCCATGATATGACCCGTATGGGATTCGAACCCATGTTACCTCCGTGAAAGGGAGGTGTCTTAACCCCTTGACCAACGGGCCAAACTACTAAGAAAATATTACTGCGATGAACCACTGAGGGTTCTCATCCCTTGCTAAGCAAGTATTGCAACGGAGAGAGAGGGATTCGAACCCTCGAGACGCTTGTGGCGCCTACACGATTTCCAATCGTGCTCCTTCGGCCAAACTCGGACACCTCTCCAAAGTGGCTCCCCGAACAGGGCTCGAACCTGTGACAACTCGATTAACAGTCGAGTGCTCTACCAACTGAGCTATCAGGGAAAATGGTGGGCCCTAGTGGACTCGAACCACCGACCTCACCCTTATCAGGGGTGCGCTCTAACCAGCTGAGCTAAGGGCCCTTCTAACGCATGTAAATGTTATGAGCAAAAAAAATACCACAGTCATTGTGGTTATTCGCTTGGCGGCGTCCTACTCTCCCAGGACCCTTCGGTCCAAGTACCATCGGCGCTGGAGGTCTTAACGGTCGTGTTCGGGATGGGTACGTGTGGAACCCCTCCGCTATCGCCACCAAACGAATTACATAGAATATATCAAGCGTTTGATCGCCTGAAAACTGAATCCGAAACAAATTTGCGTTTAGATATTTGGATAAGCCCTCGACCGATTAGTATTGGTCAGCTCCATGCATTGCTGCACTTCCACCTCCAACCTATCTACCTCGTCGTCTTCAAGGGGTCTTACTAATTGGGAAATCTCATCTTGAGGGGGGCTTCACGCTTAGATGCTTTCAGCGCTTATCCCGTCCGTACGTAGCTACTCAGCCATGCTCCTGGCGGAACAACTGATGCACCAGCGGTACGTCCATCCCGGTCCTCTCGTACTAAGGACAGCTCCTCTCAAATTTCCTGCGCCCACGACAGATAGGGACCGAACTGTCTCACGACGTTCTGAACCCAGCTCGCGTACCGCTTTAATGGGCGAACAGCCCAACCCTTGGGACCTACTTCAGCCCCAGGATGCGATGAGCCGACATCGAGGTGCCAAACCTCCCCGTCGATGTGGACTCTTGGGGGAGATAAGCCTGTTATCCCCAGGGTAGCTTTTATCCGTTGAGCGATGGCCCTTCCATGCGGTACCACCGGATCACTAAGTCCGACTTTCGTCCCTGCTCGACTTGTAGGTCTCGCAGTCAAGCTCCCTTATGCCTTTGCACTCTTCGAATGATTTCCAACCATTCTGAGGGAACCTTGGAACGCCTCCGTTACTCTTTAGGAGGCGACCGCCCCAGTCAAACTGCCCGCCTGACACGGTCCCCGTACCCGATTAGGGCACTAGGTTAGAACCTAGATACGATCAGGGTGGTATCCCAACGTCGCCTCTGCAGAAGCTTGCGCTCCTACTTCTCTGGCTCCCACCTATCCTGTACAGATCGTACCCAAATTCAATATCAAGCTGCAGTAAAGCTCCATGGGGTCTTTCCGTCTTGTCGCGGGTAACCTGCATCTTCACAGGTATTAAAATTTCACCGGATCTCTCGTTGAGACAGCGCCCAAGTCGTTACGCCATTCGTGCGGGTCAGAATTTACCTGACAAGGAATTTCGCTACCTTAGGACCGTTATAGTTACGGCCGCCGTTTACTGGGGCTTCGGTTCACAGCTTCGGATTGCTCCTAACCGCTCCCCTTAACCTTCCAGCACCGGGCAGGCGTCAGCCCGTATACTTCGCCTTGCGGCTTCGCACAGACCTGTGTTTTTGCTAAACAGTCGCTTGGGCCTTTTCACTGCGGCCCCCTCGTGCTATTCACACTACCGGGGCACCCCTTCTCCCGAAGTTACGGGGTCATTTTGCCGAGTTCCTTAACGAGAGTTCTTCCGCGCGCCTTAGAATTCTCTTCTCGCCTACCTGTGTCGGTTTGCGGTACGGGCACCTTCTCCTGGCTAGAGGCTTTTCTTGGCAGTGTGAGATCATGACCTTCGCTACTACAATTTTCGCTCCCCATCACAGCCTGGCCTAACAATGTGCGGATTTGCCTACACATTAGCCTCACTGCTTAGACGGACACTTCCATCAGTCCGCGTCACTACCCTCCTGCGTCACCCCATCGCTCATAGCGGATTACGGTGGTACAGTAATTTCAAACTGTTGTCCTTCGACTACGCCTTTCGGCCTCGCCTTAGGTCCCGACTTACCCTGAGCGGACGAGCCTTCCTCAGGAAACCTTGGGCTTTCGGCGGATCAGATTCTCACTGATCTTTTCGTTACTCATACCGGCATTCTCACTTGTATACGCTCCAGCACTCCTCACGGTATACCTTCAACGTATATACAACGCTCCCCTACCCCAGATACTAAGTATCTAGCCATAGCTTCGGTGGTGTGTTTAGCCCCGTTACATTTTCGGCGCAGAGTCACTCGACCAGTGAGCTATTACGCACTCTTTCAATGGTGGCTGCTTCTAAGCCAACATCCTGGTTGTCTGTGCAACTCCACATCCTTTCCCACTTAACACACACTTGGGGACCTTAGCTGATGGTCTGGGCTGTTTCCCTTTCGACAATGGATCTTAGCACTCACTGTCTGACTCCCGGCAATAAGTATATGGCATTCGGAGTTTGACTGATCTTGGTAACCCTTGCGGGCCCCGCAACCAATCAGTGCTCTACCTCCACTACTCTAATACCGAGGCTAGCCCTAAAGCTATTTCGGGGAGAACCAGCTATCTCCGAGTTCGATTGGAATTTCTCCGCTACCCCCACCTCATCCCCGCATTTTTCAACATGCGTGGGTTCGGGCCTCCAGTGCGTGTTACCGCACCTTCACCCTGGACAGGGGTAGATCACACGGTTTCGGGTCTACGTCCACATACTCTATCGCCCTATTCAGACTCGCTTTCGCTGCGGCTCCGTCTTCTCGACTTAACCTTGCATGTTAAACGTAACTCGCCGGTTCATTCTACAAAAGGCACGCCATCACCCATAGATAGGGCTCTGACTTTTTGTAAGCACACGGTTTCAGGTTCTATTTCACTCCCCTTCCGGGGTGCTTTTCACCTTTCCCTCACGGTACTGTTTCACTATCGGTCGCCAGGTAGTATTTAGCCTTAGCAGATGGTCCTGCTGGATTCATACGGGGTTTCACGTGCCCCGCACTACTCGGGATCCGTCTCGGAGAGAACATGGTTTAGGTTACAGGGCTTTTACCTCTATCGCGGGCCTTTCCAGACCTCTTCACCTACCAGATTCCTTTGTAACTCCATGTGAGACGTCCCACAACCCCAAGGGGCAAGCCCCTTGGTTTAGGCTGTTCCGCGTTCGCTCGCCGCTACTGACGGAATCACTATTGTTTTCTCTTCCTCAGGGTACTTAGATGTTTCAGTTCCCCTGGTCTGCCTCTACATACCCTATGTATTCAGGTATGAGTAACTGCGAATTACCACAGCTGGGTTTCCCCATTCGGACACCCCCGGATCAAAGCTTGCTTACAGCTCCCCGAGGCAGTTTCGTTGTTCGCCACGTCCTTCGTCGGCTCCTGGCGCCTAGGCATCCTCCGTGTGCTCTTATTAGCTTAACCAACGCTTCGATGTTTCGTTTGTTTACACAATCGAAAATCTCCGCTAAGCCATAATTTCACTTCACTTGTTTGCACAAGTTACAGTAATAAGATGTTCTAAAACGCAAATTCGTTTCGGTATCCAGTTTTCAAGGATCAATCTCGCTTGTTTTCGGGCCAATCACGGATGTGTTGGTCGAAAATAACGAGGATTTTTGAGAGCTTAAACTCTCAAAACTGAACAACGAGTGAGTGGTTCGAACCTTCAAGGGTCCTTATAGAAGCTTAACGCTTCTGTTCGAATGTTTCCGTTACAGGAAACGATTCTCCATAGAAAGGAGGTGATCCAGCCGCACCTTCCGATACGGCTACCTTGTTACGACTTCACCCCAATCATCTACCCCACCTTCGGCGGCTGGCTCCCTTGCGGGTTACCCCACCGACTTCGGGTGTTGTAAACTCTCGTGGTGTGACGGGCGGTGTGTACAAGACCCGGGAACGTATTCACCGCGGCATGCTGATCCGCGATTACTAGCAATTCCGACTTCATGCAGGCGAGTTGCAGCCTGCAATCCGAACTGAGACCGGCTTTGTTGGGATTCGCTCCACCTTGCGATTTCGCAGCCCGTTGTACCGGCCATTGTAGTACGTGTGTAGCCCAGGTCATAAGGGGCATGATGATTTGACGTCATCCCCACCTTCCTCCGGTTTGTCACCGGCAGTCTGCTTAGAGTGCCCACCATAATGTGCTGGCAACTAAGCATAAGGGTTGCGCTCGTTGCGGGACTTAACCCAACATCTCACGACACGAGCTGACGACAACCATGCACCACCTGTCTCCGATGCTCCGAAGAGGGGCACTATCTCTAATGCTTACATCGGGATGTCAAGACCTGGTAAGGTTCTTCGCGTTGCTTCGAATTAAACCACATACTCCACTGCTTGTGCGGGTCCCCGTCAATTCCTTTGAGTTTCAGTCTTGCGACCGTACTCCCCAGGCGGAGTGCTTACTGTGTTAACTTCGGCACCAAGGGTATCGAAACCCCTAACACCTAGCACTCATCGTTTACGGCGTGGACTACCAGGGTATCTAATCCTGTTTGCTCCCCACGCTTTCGCGCCTCAGCGTCAGTTACAGCCCAGAAAGTCGCCTTCGCCACTGGTGTTCCTCCACATATCTACGCATTTCACCGCTACACGTGGAATTCCACTTTCCTCTTCTGTACTCAAGCCACCCAGTTTCCAGTGCGACCTCAGGTTGAGCCCAAGGTTTAAACACCAGACTTAAATAGCCGCCTGCGCGCGCTTTACGCCCAATAATTCCGGACAACGCTTGCCCCCTACGTATTACCGCGGCTGCTGGCACGTAGTTAGCCGGGGCTTTCTTCTCAGGTACCGTCACTCCGATAGCAGTTACTCTACCGGACGTTCTTCCCTGGCAACAGAGCTTTACGATCCGAAAACCTTCATCACTCACGCGGCATTGCTCCGTCAGGCTTTCGCCCATTGCGGAAGATTCCCTACTGCTGCCTCCCGTAGGAGTCTGGGCCGTGTCTCAGTCCCAGTGTGGCCGTTCACCCTCTCAGGTCGGCTACGCATCGTCGCCTTGGTGAGCCGTTACCTCACCAACTAGCTAATGCGCCGCAGGCCCATCCCTCAGTGACAGATTACTCCGTCTTTCATTCTCTCCTCAGGAGAGGAAAGAAATTATCCGGTATTAGCTACCGTTTCCGGTAGTTATCCCAGTCTAAGGGGCAGGTTGCCTACGTGTTACTCACCCGTCCGCCGCTAAATGATTT
This sequence comes from Paenibacillus wynnii, assembly GCF_000757885.1. Classification (NCBI taxonomy): domain Bacteria; kingdom Bacillati; phylum Bacillota; class Bacilli; order Caryophanales; family Paenibacillaceae; genus Paenibacillus; species Paenibacillus wynnii. The sequence goes on from NZ_JQCR01000002.1 coordinate 1,175,792, forward strand.
TGAAAGCAAGCTTTCAAAATCACTCCGCTCGACTTGCATGTATTAGGCATGCCGCCAGCGTTCGTCCTGAGCCAGGATCAAACTCTCCAAATTGTATTTAGAAAGAGCGATTACTCATTTTGAAACATCTGACGAGAATTAAAAAATTCTCTGATCATGGTCTTCAAGAAGTCCATGATTTTGGATTTTACTCTCGTAAAATCCCACTCACTCGTTGTTCAGTTTTCAAAGATCAAGTTTTCGTTGTCGGCGGTTAATGTCTCACCAGCAACTCTTATAATATATCATATCCAACCGTGTAATGCAAGCTCTTTTTTCAACTTCTTTTTCGAGCTCGGCATCAACATTTCTTGGCCGGAATAAGAATATATCATGTATATAAATCAATTGCAAGCTTTTTTTCATATTAATATTAGTTACCAATAATCTCATTACATCCCGCCTCATGGTTTGAGGGAATGGCTTATTAGTTTTACCTAATAAATAGAAAAAACATCTGCATAGTACTGCCCTCTTCGATATATTCCCGATGAGTATTATTATAGAGTTGGGGGCTGCATGACAAATCCTAATCGGTGAGCAGTCAGTACCAATCTGCTATATAGCATTCCACTCTTAACCTGCTGTATCCGTGTTCTATCCTTCGTTATGTCTTTTCGCTATTATATAGAAGGAAAGATTGTTATTGTCCTTGCATGATGTTTTTCATTACGCCGGGTTCAGTCAACCCCTTTTCCTTCTACGGAAGTCAATATAACTGAGCAAGAAGTATCCTTAATTCATCCTTAGTAAGATGTCTCCATGTTCCTCGTTCTAAATCACCTATTGATATATTCATTATTCGAATACGCTCCAATCTCACCACTCTATACCCGAGAGCTTTGCACATCCTGCGAATCTGAAGGTTAAGACCTTGTGTCAAAATAATCCGGAACTCATATTCAGTTAAGGAAGTCACTTCGCACGGCTTTGTTGTTACTCCAAGGATATCAACACCACAAGACATAGCTTGCAGGAATTCCTCAGTTACTGGTTTGTCTACGGTTACCCAATACTCCTTTTCATGACTATTCTCTGAGCGCATCATTTTATTTACGATATCCCCGTCATTGGTTAGTAAAATAAGCCCTTCAGAGTCCTTGTCCAATCTTCCGACTGCAAAAATCCGAGAAGGGTAATTTACAAAATCAATAATATTACCCTTGACCTGTTTTGCAGCCGTACAAACGATACCTGCAGGCTTATTCAAGACAATATAAACAGCCTCCCCTTTACTTGGAATGGCTTTGCCGTCGATATGCACAATATCCCCTGGCTCGACTTCAGCATCGCCTTTACAAACCTCACCATTAATCGTAATCTTTCCGGCTTGAAGTAATCGGTTGGTTTCTCTTCTAGAGCAATATCCTGTATCACTTATATATGTATTAATTCTCATCATGAGCCCGCCTTCTCTCTGACCTAACTATAATCCTTATTCCTTTTGGTGATTCTACACATGATTTTAGGGAGGAATGGTTACAGTAACTATAAAGATTATAACCCTTAGGAGGATAAATAATGGACAATACCCATGAATTTGTAGAGAAACTGCACGATACCCAAAAGAAAGCGGAAAAGAACAAAAAACATGGCAAAGGAACTCCAAATGAAAATTTACCCACCAAGCAGCACGGCACAAATAAATAGAACTTAAATGATTCAAAAACAAACAACCCGCCTAATCCAAAGGGATTGACGGGTTGTTTGTTCATTATCTGTTGTTATTTAATCAATTTAGCTACACTTACAGCGACTTTCTCCATCTGCGCTTTGTTCAGGGCCTTATCCGGTGAACTAATCGTTACCGTCCGGTCATCCAAGCTAAAGCCTAACATCAGGTTATCTGTGGAAGGGCTGTACCACTTCGCTTTCGTTCCGTTGGAGAGTTGTACTTCTTGGCTGTCATAGCCGGCAGAATAATCTCTAGGTGAAATTACTACTCTCATATGCTCGAACAAGAAGCTTATACCGTCATCGGACGCGACTACTTTTTGGAAGGCATCCCCCTTAACCATTTGGTTCGGGGCATACGCTTTTTCAAAGCCCTGAAAACTTCCGAAAGCTGTTAGTATAGCTTGTTTTTGTGCTGCGCTGTACTCTACTGCTTCCAGATTACTAGTGGACCCTGTATTTGTGCCAGTTCCAATTACTACTTGATGGGTTGCGGCATTATAGGTTATAGGAACCTTCAGAACATCGGCTAAGGCGCGAACTGGCAGGTAAGTTGTATCCCGGTAGGTGATAGGTGCTAATGCATTCCCTTTATTATCAACCGGAGTATAGGATGAACCGTTAATTGTGAACCCGATGCTGTGATTCAGGAAGGCACTTATCTTTTCCATACTAGTTCCTGCATATACACCCGCCGAACCAGTTGCCGTCATCCCGAACACCATTGTCGCTATGATCATCTTCTTGTTTTTCAATATAATCGTCTCCTCTTATTTATAGTTTATCTGGCTTACTGCTTAATTCAATTTAACCATTAAGTTGTTTCCAACTTGTATCCACCATGTAAATAAGTGCACACCCCTATAAACTCCATAAAAAATAATGAAAGTTAGTTGACAATGATTTGAAAGGAATGGTACTTTATAGATAGATGTTCTTTATAAAGAACATAATTAAGCGAAATATAGAGTTATTATAGCCAAAACAGTCTCAAAATAGGAAAAGATGTACTCATTTAAAGAACGCTTGGGGGACTAGGATGAGCGCAATTGCCGGTATATACCACCTACAGCACGGCATCATAGATCCTGAGGAAGGTTCTCTTATGATGGACGCATTGCAGAAATATCCTGCAGACCGGGTACTTACCTGGCAGGATAGGGATGTCTTCTTAGGTTGCCATGCACAATGGATTACACCTGAATCCATCCACGAAGTTTTGCCCTATTACGATACTGAGAGGGGACTGGCTATAACATCAGACGCGATTATTGATAATCGCACCGAGTTGTTCGAGATGCTACAAGTACCTAGATCCGATCAACTATCTATACCCGACAGTCTTCTTATTCTTCTGGCTTATGAAAAATGGGGCAATGAATGTCCTTCTTATTTAGTAGGGGACTTCGCCTTTATGATCTGGGATGAGAAGAAACGCTCATTATTCGGTGCAAGAGACTTTTCGGGCAGCCGAACTTTATATTTCCATCGCTCCTCACGGCAGTTTTCATTTTGCACCGCAATCCATCCTTTATTTACTCTGACCGGAGTTCATAAAGTGCTGAATGAACAATGGGCCGCGCAATTTCTAGCGATTCAAACGGTAACGGATTCCGTAGATTCTTTTTCAACTATATATGAAGGTATTGAACAGCTTCTCCCCTCCCATTCGATAACCGTTGCCAACGGAACGGTCAGTTTCTCCCAATATTGTAGACTATATCCTCAGTCCCAGATTCGTCTGAGATCAAACGGTGAGTATGAAGAGGCCTTTCGGGATGTATTCGGTAGAGCCGTCTCGGACCGATTAAGAACCTTTCATGAAGTGGGAGCACATCTGAGTGGCGGTCTTGATTCCGGTTCCGTAGTCAGCTTTGCGGCGAAAGAGCTTCGCAAGAGAGGTAAACCATTACATACGTTCAGTTCTTATCCGGTGGATGGATTTAACGATTTCAATTTGCCCCGCCGGTTTGCAGATGAACGTCCATATATCCAATCAACAATAGACCATGTAGGCAACATGGAGCCGAACTTTCTAAACTTTCCAACAATGAACCCATATTCGGAGATCGATGATTTACTGGATACGATGGAAATGCCGTATAAGTTTTTCGAGAATTCCTTTTGGCTAAAAGGAATCTACGAGAATGCGGCGGCCAAGGGTGTTGGCGTTCTGCTCAGTGGGCAAAGAGGGAACTTCACCATTTCCTGGGGTCCGGCGCTTGATTATCAGGCTAAGCTGCTTAAAGAGTTCAAGTGGATTACTTTTTTTTGGGAAAACAGACGTTATTATCAAACCACTCATGCTAACAAGAAGCAGGTACGGCAAATTGTCGGCAAGAAGGTCTTTCCGCCACTGGCCCGTTTTATTGCTCCAGATGATGAAGAACCCTTTCCCATCCTTATACATCCGCAATTTGCCAAACAAACAAATGTGCAAGCGCGCTTGCAAGAATCAGGAATTGTGAAGTGGGGCTCTGCTATGAGCGCTTACGATGTTAGAAGAGACCACTTCATCCAACCCCACTTCTGGAATGTTAATGGAACGGTAGCAACCAAACATTCGCTTAAATACCGCATTTGGGACAGGGATCCAACCAATGATTTACGCGTGATTCGCTTCTGCCTGTCAGTACCGGAAAATCAGTATGTACAGGAGGGTGTAGATCGTTCCCTTATCCGCAGATCTATGGATGGACTCTTGCCGGACAAGGTTCGACTAAATCGTAAAACACGGGGTGTTCAAGGAGCCGATGGTGTTCACCGTATGCTTCCGGAATGGAACCATTTTGTCCTTGAGGTTAAGTCCATGATTAAAGATTCCAACACCTCTTCTTACTTGAATACAGATGTGCTGAGTGAGTGCCTGAACCGAATCGGCTCAACTCCCGCTCCAGACATCATCTATAGCTTTGACTTCCGTGTAATTATGCGGGGATTAATCTTTTACCGCTTTATGCAAAGGATGATGTAACGCAGGATTACTTGAAAGGAGGTGATATATATGAAAAAAGAATACAGCAGACCTTCTCTCGAAGTGTTGGATGTAAACATGACCCTGTTGGGTCCTGGTAAAGCAAAACCGGATTCCGTTCAGGATGATCCGGATGAAATCGTAAACTTCTCCTAGGATTTAACCTACATTAGCCCTTATGTCCTTATCTACATGAGGATATAAGGGCCATCTTTTAAACACAGAAGTGGTGTGCGAAAACGACTCAATGGAGTGAGGCTTATGACAAATACAGCACAACGTCTCTCATATAAAGCTTTCGGATTACAAATTAACAGTGAATTTCCTTTGCCTGAGCTGCCCACTTGTGACGATCCGGGTATTCTAGGAGCGATATCGGTAACCCGTGAGGAATTATCCTCTAAATGGCAGGAAATCCCGAAGCTAAGCTCTCATATTGGTGTTTCTTCTGATCATGAGGTAATGTTCCAAGTTCCGGAAATCGCTATATTCTCTATACGAGATGGCCATTCTATCGTTGTATCTCCATTTGCAGCGGCTGATGAAGACTGTATCCGGCTATATATTTTAGGAAGCTGTATGGGCGTGCTCCTGATGCAAAGAAATATCCTTCCTCTTCATGGAAGCGCAATTGTAGTGAATAACAAGGCATACGCATTATTGGGTCAGTCAGGCGCTGGTAAATCTACGCTCGCCTCTTATCTCATGGATCAGGGCTACTACATGATTAGTGATGATGTCATTCCGATCATGTTAACGGAGGGTGTTCCACTGGCCATTCCAGGCTATCCTCAGCAAAAGTTATGGGAACAAAGCCTGCAGCATCTGGGTCTGCAATCCTCTGAATATCGTCCTCTTTTTAAAAGAGAGACCAAATTCGCCGTGCCGGTGCATAATCAATTTCATAATGAGCCGCTGCCGCTTGCAGGAGTATTTGAACTCGAAGTTAAATCAGAAGGTTCTGTAGCGATTGGACCGATCCAAGGTCTGGAAAAGTTCAATACGTTATTTAATCATACCTACCAAAAGCTAATGATAGACCGCATGGGGATCAGGGAGTGGCATTTCAGTACTCTTGCCCGGTTTGTAAATCGTCTGCCGATGTATCGGTTAAGCCGTCCTGCGGATGGTTTCAGCGCTCCCCGGCAAACTTCTCTTCTATTAGAAGCTATTTATGAAGGAGTGGATCAATGATGCGCAAAATAACAACATTACACCCAAGCGATATTGTCGTTCAAGCTGAAGGTAATATTGTAAGCGATATGGATGGCGAGAAGGTCATGCTAAGTGTGCAGAAGGGCAAATACTATAACTTGGGCGAGGTAGGCGGAGACATTTGGAATGCTCTCAGCAAACCTGCAACTGTGGCAGAGATTACAAGTACGATAGAAAGAGCCTATGAGGTCAAAGCCGATATCTGTCAGCAGGACGTGATTTCCTTCCTACAGCATCTTCTAGATGAGGAATTAATCACGTTGTTGGATGCCTGAATGAATACTCTGCGGAAATTCCGGCTGCTGTTTACTTTTGACAGCAAAACGCTTTTTACATTTACCGAAGCCCTTCTGCTTCTAGGCTGGGCACGATTTCTTCTACTCTTCAAATTTGCTACCATCGCTCCTTATCTTGGAACAAAGTCTAAAGAAACGGATGCAGTCTCCAAGGATGAAGATATTCAACCTATCAAACATATTATCAGCGCCATACATACTGTAGGCGGACATACACCTTGGGAGAGCACTTGTCTGATAAGGGCTATTGCGGGAATGAAAATGCTGGAGCGAAGACGTATTGACAGCACACTTTATCTCGGAACTTCCAAGGATGAGAACGGAAGCATGATTGCTCACGCATGGCTTCGCAGCGGCCCTTATTATATATCCGGAGCGGATGTTATGAAACGCTTTGTGGTCGTAGAAAAGTTCGCCAAAGAGGCTCGAACAGACTGATCGGGGTGTGACTATGAAATCTATCATGCATTATGTTAAGCAACTGCATGCATTTTCAGGAATCAAGCTTTATCTGAATATGATCGGCATGGTCATCAGCGGTCTGCTGGAAAGTGCAGCGATTCTATTATTAGTTCCTATGCTGGGTATGGCGGGAATTCAGCTTGGAGGGACAGGCAGCAGTTATAACTTCAATATATTTAATAAACTGCAGCAAATGCCCCAGGCTTCCGCTTTATTAGTTGTGCTTAGTATCTATCTGGCCATTGTCATGAGTCAGAACGTCATTACCCGAATAATTATGATTCGGAATGTAAGTATTCAACAGGATTTCAGCCGCAAGCTAAAGTTTGAGGTATACAGTGCCTTGCTCAGGGCCGGATGGCCTTTCTTCCTGAAGAAGCGCACCTCGGATCTGGTTAATGTGATGACTACTGAATCTGCACGTGTAGTCAGCGGTATTAGCTCCTTTCTGCAGTTTATCACTTCCTTACTGTTCACTCTGGTGCAAATCGGCTTCGCCTTTTGGCTCTCTCCCCAATTGACCTTGGTCGTTCTTGGGTGCGGCCTCGCTTTATCCTTGTTCTCCCGCAGGTTTATCCGCAGCGCGAAAAAACTGGGCAGCCGCACTTCACAGCTTGCACAGACTTATCTGGCCGGCATTACGGATCAATTGAATGGAATTAAGGATATTAAAAGTAATAATCTCGAGCCTTCCCGATTAGATTGGCTGCAGAAAATGACTTCAGGGATGAAGGAAGAACAGCTGCAATACATAAAACTTAGAATGAACTCACAGCTTCTATACAAGATGTCGTCGGCTCTACTGATCGCTTCCTTTGTTTTCTTTTCCTTTCAGTTCTTGCACATGGACGGACCTTATCTTCTGTTGGTCATCCTTATTTTCGCCAGATTATGGCCCACATTTACAACTCTGCAGTCCCTTCTTGAGCAGTTGGCTTCCTTGATTCCCTCCTTTAAGAATCTGCAGCAGCTTCAGGAAGAATGCCGTGATCACGAAGAGCAGGGCTTAGGTCCACACAACCATCTACCGGTGACTCCACTACGTATGAAGCAAGGTTTAGAGATAAGAGACATCTCCTTTCGTTATCATCCGCAAGCTCCTGAATATTCCTTACAGGATATTAATGTGTACATTCCAGCTAACCGTATGACAGCAGTTGTAGGCCGTTCAGGAGCCGGAAAAAGCACCCTTATCGATCTGCTAATGGGTCTGATGCAACCTGAAACCGGAGTAATCCTTGTAGACGGAATGCCAATCACAGGTAGTAACTTACTCCCCTTTAGACGTTCGATCGGTTATGTTGCGCAGGATCCCTTTCTATATAATGCAACTATCCGGGATAACCTGATGATGATTAAGCCTGATTCGAAGGAAGACGAGCTATGGGAAGCTTTAGAGTTCGCATCCTCGGCTGATTTTGTACGTAGGCTGCCTGACGGAATGGATACCTTAATCGGTGATCGGGGAGTACGGTTATCCGGAGGAGAACGTCAACGTCTAGTCTTAGCAAGAGCTATGATTCGAAAACCTTCGATTCTGGTTCTAGATGAAGCTACCAGCGCACTGGATACGGAGAACGAAAAGAATATCCAGGAAGCACTCGAGCGCTTGAAGCATTCCATCACCATCATTGTGATTGCCCACAGGCTCTCAACCATCCGCAACGCGGATCAAATTCTAGTTATCGACGGTGGCCATGTTGTGCAGCAAGGAAAATTTACAGGTCTTGCCTCCGAACAAGGTGGGGTATTTAGCAGTCTGTTGAGTAATCAGGAAGAGGCTATGTAGATAGTTCTCGGCACTGTCTCTTCCTATGAAGCAATTAACGGAGGTATAATCTATGATTGGTGAACGCATTCAAATGCTTCGTAAAAAGAATAACTACTCCCTGACTGAGCTTTCTGAAAGAGCAGGCGTCGCGAAGTCTTATTTAAGTTCCATTGAACGCGGGATTCAGCAAAATCCTTCTATTCAATTCCTAGAAAAAGTAGGATCGGTATTAGGTATTACTGTAGAGGAATTCCTCCACAAGGAGAATACAGCAGATAATAAGGATCCTATTGATATGGAGTGGACGGCTCTTGTCAAGGAAGCTATGCATTCCGGAGTTAGCAAAGTGCAGTTCAGAGAGTTTCTGGATTATAATAAATGGAAGCTGAAGCGTGATTAAAAAAAACGTCTCATCAGTAGAATTCTACTTTAGAGGCGCTCTTCTCTTTTCTCTATTCTCTTTTCTTCAATTTGCTTGTTCCCATTCCTCCTTACTATAACCGCTCGGGTTAGCTAACTGCCACCTCCAAGTATCCTCGCACATTTCCCATATATCCTTCTTCGCACTCCATTGCAGTTCACGATTTGCCTTAGAGGCGTCCGCATAACACACCGCTATATCTCCAGGCCTCCGCTCAGTCAAAGCATAAGGGATTCTGCGTCCTGTGACATCCTCAAATGAAGTGATCATCTCCAGTACACTCAGACCTTTACCGGTACCTAGGTTATATACATCCACTCCTGCGTGATTCATTATCCGCTCCAGTGCTTTAATATGCCCCTTCGCCAAATCCACGACATGAATATAGTCTCGAATCCCCGTTCCATCTATAGTAGGATAATCACTTCCGAACACATTCAGCTGCTTCAGCTTACCTATCGCTACCTGGGATATATAAGGCACAAGATTGTTCGGAATACCATTTGGATTCTCACCAATTCTCCCGCTTTGATGAGCTCCAACCGGATTAAAATAACGTAGAATAGAAATGCTCCAGCGAGGATCGGACAAGGCTAAGTCTTGTAGAATTTCCTCTATCATCTGTTTCGTACGTCCATACGGATTAGTAGCGCCAATAGAGGCATCCTCTTTGATCGGAACGCTCTCCGGTGCGCCGTAAACAGTCGCCGAGGAGCTGAAAACAATCTTGAATACGCCGTGCCGTTCCATCGTCTCACATAAGCATAGTGTGCTTAAAACATTGGTGTGATAATACTTAAGAGGAAGCTGTACCGATTCACCTACCGCCTTAAGTCCGGCAAAATGAATGACTGCATCAATGCGGTGTGCAGCAAATACGTTGTTCAGGGCTTCCGCGTCCAGTACATCCAATTCATAGAAGGTAAACGACTTATTGGTGATTTCTTCAATCCGTGTTATGGCCTCCGGGTGGCTGTTAATAAAATTGTCTACACTTACAATCTCATATCCTGCCTCCAGCAGTTCAACTGTCGTATGACTGCCAATGTAGCCGGCACCTCCGGTAATTAAAATTGCCATTGAAATCAACCTCCATTATTTAAATTAGGTCTAATTTTCACGGTAAGCTTCCCCAGCATGGTTTTGGCTATACCTACCAGGTACTCGAACTCTTCTTTCCGATAGAACACGAGAACGTAGAAGATATTAATAGAAGTAAAAACAATCAGCGCTTTGGCTATCAAGTGCAGAAAAGTATCCGCTTCAATGAATCCACCTGCCAAATCACCAATGACAAAAGCGCTTATGCCTACCAAAACGTAATAAGTATACTTACGATAATGATCCGCAACAGACTGATGAAACACCTTCTTATAGACAAGATAAGGGGTGGTCCAAAAAGGCATGGCCATCGAGCTGATCAAGGAACCTATAAACACTCCCTGAATACCGATGGATTGGACAAGAACAATAGAAATAATGAGGCCGATTGCCGCTTGAATTAAGGGTACAAATCGGTCTTCATGAAATATACCGGCCGTTGTTTTTACCGTCGAAATGGGGTTCCGCATCCCCCTCTCAAAAAACAGCAGCAACAGTATTACCAATACCCCATTCGACATTAGGAACGACTTCCCGATCCACAATGAGATGAAAGGCTGAATCAGAATATACAAAAGAATTGTTAATAAAGAATACAGCCAGAAGGTAAGCAGCAGCATTACTTTATAAACGCTGTATATCTTCTCTTCGCTCTCGCTGGATACGAGGTTACCTACACTGTGATACAAGTTACCGAAGACTTGGTTAATAAACGTCCGAGCGATATCCACCAGCATCTTATAGTTGGAATACAGTCCGACAGCAGCAACGCTAACGAACGATGAGATGAGGATATTCTCGGTACCCAACACCAGATAGCTGCCGACATTTTGCAGGACAATGGCCTTGACGTTCTTAATAATTCCGCCTTTGGTCTCCGCATCGAGCTTCCCGGTAACTTTTTTCTTTAAATAAGGGTATTTCTTATTAGCTATGGTTGTTAACGTTATGGCTGTTGTTATTGTGATGAAGCTGTCTATGATGAGGAACATAATGTAATTCGCGGTATAATACAGAATCCCAATTTTGAGACAGGTAGATATAATAGAAGAAACCGAAAAGGCAACCGTTACGATATAGCCCTTTTGATTGACGTTCAGAAATGAGTTCTTGTAGGAGAAAAGGTAAGGGGTCACCGTATTAATGAGAAAGATAAGATAAATGAGATGTAAATTCTCTATGCTTGTATCCTTAACAATGGTATTTAAAAAAGGGAGCAGCGACAGGCCCAGCAAAGTAACTACTAAGGCAATAACCAGATAGGCGCTTCTGTACAACCGCATCAGTCTGTTGATTTTCTCGTAATCATTGTCCGCGATAGGTTTATACAAGCTGTACATGATGCTGGTACCAATACCCGCTTCTGCCAGTGTCAGCATCATCAATATGTTGGTGAACAAGCCATTAACACCGAGGTACTCAATCCCTAAGGAATTAATAAATACGGTTCTGGAGACAAAACTTAACATCGTGATAATTAACTGGTTACCAATCCCTGCGGTTATGTTGATCAGCGAGTTTTTTACTCTCATAGGCATCCCTTCATCTTATAAATCCATTATTATTCTGTAATTCTTCCACCATCTGTTTCTTGCTCTCCGAAGAAATATTCCCTCTAATTGTGTATGAGTGATCATATTTCCGGCTTTCAACCAATTGGTCTTGGCATTTATTAATGTAGGTTTCTACTCTAGAGATAACTTTAGCCGGATTACCTGCCACTACATCGCCTGCCGTAACGGATTTGGTAACTACGCTTCCGGCGGCAACAATACAACCCTTTCCAAGAGTGACATTGGGCATAATAATTGCTCTTGCACCAATAAATACGTCATCCTCGACAACCACTCTACCGATTCTCGTGAAACCTATCAGTCTTTTTGAGCTAGCATCATGAGCAAGCAGATAAGCTTCGGGCGCAATCGTTACATTATTTCCAATTTCTATGAGCCAGCAATGGGAATAATCGAAGACTACCCCCGGTTGAATAGATGGATTGTTGCCGACTACCATACCCATATTGAGGTAATCTTCAAGCCATAACTCCTCTAGGAGCATCTTTCTTATCCTCGCTCTTAACCAATTGAATAATTTGATCATCAACTTCCACAGCCCTCTTATGGATTGTCCGAATACAGAATCCTTGCGTAAAAGGCAACACATTAAATAGTGAGGAATACACACCGATGTCTTTGGTGTCACCCTGTGAGAAATCAACGGCTCCGTTCCTGCGAGTAACCTTCATTAAGTAGTTCACGGCCTGGTCAGCGCTTTTGTCACAATCCTCGCTTAATTCCTCTATGGAGGAGGCATGGAGCATAAACCAACCTAGTGTTGCTGTGGCAGAAGAGTCACTTCTAGACTCGGAACGGGTCGCTGTCCAGTTCCAATTCCCTTCAGGATTTTGCAAAGGCAGTACAGAACGAGCAAACTTTATTACAGAGTCTTTCAGTGTCTCCTTGCATTCGTGGTGATCAGGAAGTTCCCTCCATGCATCAATCAAACCGATAGCATACCAGCCTAATCCCCTTCCCCAGCCATAAAGACCAAGCGGGAAACGGGTCTTAATATGATAAGCATGGCAAGGTATGTACTGCTCATTCAGCATTCCGAAATGTTCATACGCCTTAATTTGCTTAACCGCAAGCTGCACGCATTCCGGTTTGTTATACTTCAACCCGTACGAAATCAGAAACGGACAGATAAAGCCGATTGTATCTACATAACGATAATCCTTCATCCACTTTCGATATTGGACGGTACCGTCTTCACCGATATGCTCCTGAATTAACTGCCACAACTTATCCATGGCCGGCTTGTAATGCCCGGAATCTACTACAGTTTGATTCATGACAGCATAGGCTAGTATGCCGACATCCACATGGTCCGGGTTAACCTTCCAATCTCCGCTTTCCGAAAATTTGGAACTCAAGTATTGTCTTATCGATTTGGCAGACCGTTTATCTTCACGGTGCCGCATGGATTCGTTAAGACCCAGTAGAATGGCTGCCTCCTGCCAATGTTGAATGGCCGACTTGGAGTAATTCCCTTGGAGCATATCGAGTACAATTAACCTTGTATGATCCGTCACCTTGATCTTTGGCGTCTTATTCAGCCATACAATTCCTTTATCCGTTATAGACTGCCCCCATACCTGCCTATTGGTAAACCTGCCGATATGAATGCGGCCCAGCCAATCCCCGGCAATCGGAACAACATCTATAAGCAGGACGATAACGGCAATGAGTAATAAGATTCCTGCTATGGATTGGATGATCACAGCTATTCCTCCGTTCGGTATTACTGCACTAGTTGATATATCTTTTCAACTTCTGATTCTGTATTCAGATCCTCTTCCGCTAAGTTCCGAGCAAACTTACTACTAAGTTCTTTATCATCAATTAATCTGCGAATGCCCTCAGTAAGGCCTTCAGGACTCATGTCTACGATCAAACCGTTGTAATGATCCTGAATTTGATCCTTGGCTGTGGAAAAATCAGTTACGATTATAGGCTTGCACATAATTTTCGCTTCATCTATAGCAATGGATTTCCCTTCGAATCTTGAAGACTGTACGTAAATGTCCGCTTCCTTGATATAGGGATAGGGATTCTCCTTAAGCCCAAGCAAGATGAAATTTCTCTGCAGCGAGTATTCGGCAATCAGCTTCTCCAAACTGCTTCGTTCCTCGCCTTCTCCAATCACGTACCAACGAAGATCATAACCTAGGTCCACCAAGCGCCGGCAGGCCTCAACCGCCCATTCGAATCCTTTTTGAAAGGTCAATCTTCCTATAGATAATAGCTTGATTCCTTCAGGGTGACTCCAGTCAGCCTTCTCTGACGACATTTTATGAATGAGCTCCGGGGAAACAATATTCTGAATCACCTGCACTTTGGAAGATAGATCGGGAAAACGATTCTGTAATACAGTCCCGCACTCCACCGACACGGTAACCAGATAATCCAAACTTCGGAAGTAGAATTCGTCGATGGTAGGGTCCATGCCCAGCTTGTCATAATCGTTATGAATAAAGCCTATCTTTGTGGTGGCATTGGTTTTCTCGATAACATAATATATAGGGCTCTTCTCCATAAAACCGATGGCTGCATCATAACGTTTGGTTAGACGCGGCAGTGATTTGGATAAATGCTTCCATACCCGCTGCTCTCGAACCGCCGGATGGGTTTCTGTGCGAAAAATCAGCCCGGCACGGATGCGGTGTATCGCGAGCCCCGGTTTTCTTTTATTCAAACTATCCTTAACAGCCGCCATGACAGGCATATCATAATGCCTATAGAATTCAGGTTCCTCCAAGATATGGACTTGCTCAGGGACCCTGCTAAAAAAGAGCCCTTCATGCTTGAAAAGAAATAAATCGACCTCATATTTGGAGTAATCCAGACTTTGAAGCAGGGAGATCAGCGACTTCTCAGCACCACCGCAATTCAGATTACCCATAACGAACAGGAGCTTTTGCTTCATCGGAATTCCACCTATACCAGCAATTTGTAGAACTTATGGATTTCCTCTTCGGTACCCAGTGACGATTGTGCCAATCTATCGGTGATTCTGGCTCTAAGTGCTTTATCCTGAATCAACTTCTCAATGCCTGCTGCAACAGCCTCTGCATTCATATCGACAATCAAGCCATCCACACCGTCCTCAATCTGATCCTTGGCTGTGCTGAAGCGGGTTACAACAATGGGTTTACTCAATATTTTCGCTTCATCGATCGCAATTGATTTCCCTTCAAATCTGGAGGTTTGAACATAAAGATCCGCCTTCTTCAGATAGGGATACGGATTAGACTTCAGTCCGAGCAGTGTAAAATGATTCTCCAGTCCACTGGCTTGGATCAAGTCTGATAATTTCTGTCTTTCCTCCCCTTCCCCAATAATGGCCCAATGAACAGGATATCCTTTATCTACAAGCTTCCGACAGGCTTCAATCGCCAGTTCAAATGCCTTTTGGGTATGCAACCGTCCGATGGATAATATGGAGATTTCCTCATCCTTGGTAGCCGCAGTCTCATTTTTACTCTGTTCAGCTAGCTGTCTAATAACCTTTGGAGAAACAATATTATGAATGACACTGATTTTCTCACGCTGATGCGGAAAACGGTTCTTTAATATGTCAGCACACTCTTCTGAGACGGTAACAATATGATCCAGCTGCTTGAAATACGAAACATCGAAGTTAGGATCCATTCCCAACTGGTCATAATCAATGTGAATCCATCCAACCTTTGTATTTGCTTGTACCTTATCGACACTAAAGTAAATAGATGTTTTCTCCATAAACCCAACCACAGTATCATAAGGCTGTGCCAAAGATTCAAAAAAGACGGACATATGCTTCCAGCTATACTGTTCTCTGAGAGCAGTCGATCTGAACAGCCTATTTTTCAGTGCAAACATAAACCTATGGTAGGCAAGGCCAACCTCGCCCTTCAAAAGCAATTGTGACATAGACTTCCACAACGCCAGGGTGAACTGCTGATACTTATCCGGCAAAGGCAGCAAATGGACATGCTTCGGAATAAACTCCATAAAAAGCCCATCATGGTTTAATAGAAACAAATCCACCTCATACATTTCATAATCAACCTGACTCAGCAGATTAACCAAGCTTCGCTCACCACCGCCGGAGCTTAACCCGGGCATAATAAACAGCAGTTTTTTTCTCATAGTCACCTCATGCCAATTCTCTTAAGTATTCCACTGCTTGATAAGACATTTGTTTGATCTGCGGTATGGCCTGCTTCAGTCTGTCTCGGATCTCTTGCTCTTCCCGCACCATTTCCTCAAATTTAGAGGCCAAAAGTTCACCCGAAGAGATTTCCTCGATACCAAGCACCAGCTTCTCCTCACCGAACAGATCTGTGGCGATTCCCTTTGATTTCACGCTGTATCCCAGCACTATAGTGGGAACCAGATTGGAATACGCAGCAATCGTCGCATGAGTTCTTGCGCCTATGAAAAACCTCATTCTAGCAATATAGCCCTTGTATTGCACAGCCGTAAGGTTGCCCGGCAGCAGAATTACACGACCTGTATGCTTGAACTCCCGATAATATCCATTCAGAACATCAAAGTCATTGTTGCCATCTTCAATGACGTGAGGAGTCAGGGCAATCGTCATATCCGTAGTTCGCAGTATATGGCTGATCAGTTCCCGAATCGCCCCCTTGGATTGTTGATTTCGGTTCATAACCAAAGGACTGAAATTAAGGCCGATGGTATTCCCCTCCTGCCACCCTATAGGAAGAGCTAACTCTATCTTTTCCATGGTAAATGCCGGATCGGCTACTAATCTTACATTCGTAAGTCCCTTATTCTTAAGCATGTTATAGGTCAAGGTCTCCCGGGCCAGAATGAGGTCAAAGAGCTTCAAATCCTCCAATTTACGGGGGGTAATATCTTCCTCACCGATGGAGCAGCCCCATAGCACCAGCTTTTTCCCTTTTTTCTTAATTCTTCGATTGATTTCGTACCAGCCCGGCTGCTCACCGTAACAGTAGTTGTCTCCCCCAATTGACATACAGACATCAGCCAGTCCAATACGTTTTATGACGTTGTGATGAATTTGACCGAGAGCATATTTCTCATCCTTGAACAGCCTTACTCTTAGCAATGACATCAACCATTGGGGTGAATATTTGGAGATAGGTATTGCAGAACCGTCATAGATATGATCAAGTGTGCCGATGATTCGATCCGTATCCGGTCTATCGGATAACAAGAAGACCTTAGCTCCACCTATTCCCTCTTTGATAATTCCTGTAGAGGAGCGGACAATGGCCTCGCATCCCCTATTCAAGCTGCCTCCATGAGCGAACATCATGATTCTCACATTGCTTTCCTCCCCTGCGATTGGTTACGGATTCTGCTGTAAAGAATAGCCAGATAAATACCGCCGACTTGCCTTCTGCGCATCATTCCAATAATCCACTTGTGATATCTGCCCAGTGAACTAAATTCTGCCTCGTAGTACAAAGGAAGCGAAGCCTGTATCTGTTCATTGTTTACTACACTTCTGATGTAGGCGTATCGCGTTCTGAAATCAACCTCACGGGTTGGCTCCATATAAATATGTAGAATGGCTAAAGCCGAATGAATGAGCCTTATGGATTTGAGTCTTCCAATATCGGCATTTTCAAGCTTAACAACATAAGCATCGGGTAATACGGATTGGTAAACCTCTAACGCTCTTTTGAAATAGTCTTGCTTCACTATGTTTCTTGTGGCACTCCCAGGGGTCTCCCGATAGTGGTATCCGGTATAGTCCATATATTTGGCTCTCTCCGCAACACAGAAGAAGTTCATATTGAACATCCCGTCTTCCCCTAAGGCCACTCTCTCCGGAAAAACAATGCCATGCTCTATTAATGTTTGTCTCTTGTATAGCTTGCTGCAGGCTGTATTGCAATTATCGTTTTTGATAAAATAGGGAAGGATGTCCCGCTTGATATCTTCTTCCTGAAGGACCGCTTCCACGGGGAAAGGGTATCTGGTAATGACAGTATGGAGTCCGAGTTCACTCTCAAAATTGGAAATCACCACATCGCAATGATCTTGTACGGCAGCTAAATAAAGAGTTTTGAACATTTCTCTCTCCACGGTATCGTCTGCATCCACAAAACCGATGTATTCTCCCGAGGCTGCCGTCATGCCTGTGTTCCTAGCTGTACTTACCCCCTGATTATCCTGATCCACCAGAACCATTCGCGAATCCTTCGCTGCATATTTCTTAAGAATACCTAAGCTCCCATCCTCAGAACCGTCATTTACAAATACAAACTGGCATTCGTGAAGACTCTGGGAAAGAAGAGAATCTATACACGGAATCAGATACTGTTCAGCATTATATACGGGGATGATAACACTCACCTTATATTGCACTGAGAACAGCCTCCTCCCTTTCGCTGATCAAGCCATAGAGCTTCTCCAATTCATAGGTGTTGCTATGATCAGATCTGCTGCAATGACCGGAGAGCCTTTGGCGCAGGTCCGCATTCAAATACAAACGCTCAATGCCTTGGACAATTCCTTCTACTGAAAGCTCTGTAATGGAACCATCTAATCCATCCGTAACCTGACTGGGTGCTGTGGAGTAATTGGTGATCAATATCGGTTTCCCTAAAATTTTGGCCTCAGTAACTGTCACAGCCTTGCCCTCATAGCGCGAAGGTTGAACATATAAGTCACATGAACTCATATATGGGTATGGGTTGGTTTGTTTACCCAGCAGGATAAAGCTGTCCTCCAAATGATGCTCAGCTATCATCTCTTTCAACATGGCCTCATCATTTCCATACCCGACAATGTACCAGTTGATCTTGTCATATCCCTTGTCTTTCAAGCTTCTTAAGGCTTTTACAGCAAGGTCGAACCCTTTCTGATAAGACAATCTCCCCACGGTAACCAGTTTGAAGTTAGGGTCATCCACCATGGGGTTAGGGTTCTCTACCTCTTTATTTGCCATTATTCTAATGAAATCAGGGGATGTAATATTCTCGATCACAACCACTTTCTCTTCCAGTGACCCGTATTTCTGCAGAAAGGAGACTTTGCAGGCTTCCGACACCGCGATAATATAATCAAATTTGCTCCACATTTTAAAATCAGCCTGGATATCCGTTTCTATCGTTAAATAATCGGTATGAATCCATCCGATCTTCAGCTTGGCTTTCACCTTATCGGCCACAAAGTAATGAGGCCATAAATAACTGATCGCAACGTCATACTCCTGTTGAAGCTTAGGGAGGTAAGGCAGCACATACTTCCACATCAGCTGCATTTGATAATAGCCGGGTTCAGGTATCTTCCGGATTCTTCGGATATATTCCGTATGGATTTTTGCCAAAATACGTCCCATCGCGATGCGGTAGTGACCTTCTCTCAATGATTCCTGTATTGTTTTTCGAAAGGTTGAATAGGCGGGCTGCTCCTCCAGCAAGTTCACTTTCGGGGAAAGCAAGTCCAGAAAATCACCCTGGTGGCGATAGAGCATCAGATCCACATCATGGTTGTCATAGTCAAAATGCTCCAGCATGCTGGCAAGGCTTCTTTCCACCCCTCCCACTTCCATATCATATGAGGTGATCAGTATCTTCTTCATCCTTGCCCTCCAATCGTCTTCCTCCACGCCCATAAGATCGGCCTCAATGGAACATAGAGAAAATGTAGACTTTTCGGTAACGGTAACGTCTCCGCATCCTCCGGGTACGGAAATAGAAAGCTCAGAACGAACAAGAACTTACGACTAAATGTCAATAATGCGAATTGATGCCGCTTATGATAACTCTCTACTTCAGGTGGAATAGGAGGTGAATGCAGATTAACCATCCGTTCCAGATAAAATAGGGCTTCTTGCGCCAATCGTCTGGACTTGCTGGTACTCTCCATAGGCTGTAGCTGAGAATCTATCGAAACAGATAGCAAACTTGAAGTAAGCGCCAGCGCCTGTCCTCCAATGTAATAATAATGATGCTTACGGAGAAGAGCGATAAGCTTCGGAGCGGTAAGCGGCTGTAGAAGCAGCTGCTTAATATCCAGCAGCCAACGTATTCTCGACCAACCATGTCTTGCTCCATGGGATACAAGAAAGAGGAACAAATCTTCACGTCCCAAATAATAAATGGGGTGCTTGGTTAAACTGCTTGTTCTTCTACGCTTCCACAAATCGGGAAATGCCGGTTCTTTAGAAGGAGCAGGGTTAAGCCTCCAATGAAGTTCAACCTTGATACCCTTCCCGGAATGAAAGAATACAATATGATGATGTCTCCACTTCCAATCATTCAAAACGGTACGTATGTAATCATCTTTGAGATAACCCTGCTGAAGCAGGATTTCTTCTGCCTTTGACAAATCTTCAATAGAAAGAATCAAATCCAGATCGCAAGAGGTTCTAAGCGAGATATCCCCGTAAAGATCCTTAGCAATAACTGGCCCCTTTAAGAAAAGACAATCAATATCGTGTTCTGCAAACAGCTTGCCGACCTGTTCCATCTCACCGCTTAAATGAAGCATCTGAAAGGTGTTCTTGGTATATAAGTCATGCATTGTCCTAACGACCCAGGTTGGAACCCATATTTCGTTCATAGGCTTAAGCCGCCCATAAAGATAAGGGTAAACTCTATGATGCCGGGCAAGTTCTATAAAGATCTCCCAATCGGTCTCCCGGAACAACTCCGGTTGAGACTCAGGCAGATCATTAGGATTATGGTCTTCAGCAAGAAATGCAATCAACAGCCGCATTTCTTTTGATAAAGTACCAGTGCTAAGACCCAGAGCATTTCCCATGGGGTTTCTCCTCACTCTAAGCAGATAACGAACAAAGTTAATGCTTTTTGTTCTATTTAACGAACACAAATAAAGCGTAACACTCTATCTGGAAAGTTGTCAATTGATTGTTACAAAAAGCTACAAATTACACTGGCTCACCAGATGAATATGATATAGTTTGAGAATAGAAACGGGGGCTGATGGAGTTTTGGAAAAGATCATTGTATTCGGTGCAGGAGGCCACGCCAAAGCCGTAATTGATGTTATTGAGAAAGCAGGTTTGTACGAGATCATCGGAATACTGGACAGCTATAAGACACCAGGCTCCATAGTTTACGGTTATGAAATTCTTGGTGATGAGCAGGTGGTTTCCAACATGGGGGGCCAAATCTATGGCGGTATTATAGCTATCGGGGATAATTGGAGACGATCACAGCTCGTTAACCAGTTAACTTCCATACATCCGGACTTCAATTTCATTTCTGCTGTGCATCCCTCCGCCATGGTCGCTAAAGGCACTGTCATAGGACAGGGAAGTGTGATTATGGCCGGTGCTGTAATCGGCAGCGATACGATCATCGGTGATCATTGCATTCTTTACTCCCAAGCCTCGGTTGATCATGATAGTACGTTAGGAAACTTCGTGACCTTCGCTCCCAATACCGCTACCGGCGGAAATGTACATATCGGTGATTTCAGCGTGATCTCCATAGGTGCCAATATCATCCACTCTATTGTCATTGGAGAACATACAGTTATTGGGGCAGGATCCACCGTATTATCTAATATCTCGGACTACTGTGTAGCCTACGGCACTCCTGCCCGAATTGTACGTACCCGTCTGCTTGGGGAACGCTACCTATAGCCAATAGAGAATAGAGCGATAATGAAGATTAGCGGGACTGGGGAGAAACAGTCATTAAAGATTCCTCAATACAAGTAATCACTCTTTGCTGTTCACCCAGACTCATGCTGGAACCCGAAGGTAGGCACAGTCCGGTCTGGAATAACTGCTCGGATACACAAGATTCATCGTTATGGGAATAGAACAAGCTACCTGCGAATAATGGCTGCATATGGAGAGGCTTCCATACAGGCCGTGCCTCTATATTTTGATCCGCCAACGCCTTTAGCAACTCTGGCAGCTTAATTCCGTTTTCTTCCTCGTCAACAGTAAGGGCCGTCAGCCAGCGGTTTGACTTTGTACCTGCCAGCTCAGGCATGAAGTGGAGTCTATCTATCCCCCCGAGTGCAACCTTGTACCTATCGAATATAGCCCTTCTCGATTCCACCCGCTCATCCAGCACCTGCAACTGTGCTCTGCCTACACCGGCCAGAAGATTGCTTAACCGGTAATTGTAGCCCATAATGCTGTGCTGGTAATGCGGAGCAGGATCTCTGGCCTGAGTCGCCAGAAAACGCGCTTTTCTCAAGGCTTCCTCATCATTCGAAATGAGCATTCCTCCACCGGAGGTGGTGATAATCTTATTGCCATTAAAGGAAAAGATTCCGAATTTCCCAAGCGATCCGCTAGGCTGTCCTTGGTATGTAGACCCAAGCGATTCAGCAGCATCTTCAATAAGCGGAATATCGTACTGATTGCAGAGGGATAGAAGTTCATTCATCTTGGCACTTTGCCCATATAAATGCACTACGATGACGGCTTTGGGAAGCTTGCCTATACGATTAGCCTCTTCCAGAGCACGCTGCAGGGCGCTTGGAGACATGTTCCATGTATCAGGTTCAGAGTCTATGAAGACAGGCTCTGCGTTCAGGTAGCAGATGGGATTCGCACTCGCTACAAAAGTTAGAGTCGAGCAAAACACCAGGTCTCCCTTACCGACTTCAAGCAGCTGCAGGGCAATATGAAGGGCTGCGGTACCAGAGCTCAATGCCGCGGCATCCCGCACGCCCGAATAGTCGGCAATCTC
The DNA here is from genome assembly GCF_000757885.1 of Paenibacillus wynnii. NCBI lineage: Bacteria > Bacillati > Bacillota > Bacilli > Caryophanales > Paenibacillaceae > Paenibacillus > Paenibacillus wynnii. The sequence continues at coordinate 1,197,965 of NZ_JQCR01000002.1, forward strand.
TTGTTCAAAGGCATCTACATTGGGTCCAAGCGGAGCGATCCAGTTGGTCTCGAAAGCTTCATTTATATAGTATTGTTCTCTACCGCTCATGTGAGGCGGAGACAGAAAGATCCGATTATTGGTTGTCATAGGTCTCACCCTCTACTTCCCTCTTCATTTTTAGCAGCTCCTTGGAACATCGGCATGGTAGCATGATCCGCACTATTAATACCCTCAGTCTTAACCACCTTAAGCAGCGTAAGCCATAATATTTTGAGATCCAGAATGAAGCTGTAGTGGTCCACATACCAGATATCCAGTTTGAACTTTTCCTCCCAGGAGATCGTGTTGCGGCCGTTAACCTGAGCCCAGCCAGTAATTCCGGGTTTAACCTCATGTCTTCTGGCCTGCTCCTGTGAATACAGCGGCAGATAGTCCACTAACAACGGCCTAGGGCCCACCAGACTGATATCACCTTTGAGCACATTCCATAGTTGCGGAAGCTCATCCAGACTATATTTTCTCAGAAACTTTCCGAAAGTGGTTAAGCGGAGATGATCAGACAACAACTGACCCGTGGAATCCGACTCATCTGTCATCGTCCGGAACTTAAATACGTAAAAGGACTTCCCCTGCAGACCCGGTCGGCTTTGCTTAAAAAGGACCGGTGATCCTAGCTTGATGCGAACGAGAAGAGCCGTAATGGTGATCACCGGCAGAAACACAAGAAATACGGGAATGGTAACTATGAGATCAAATATTCGCTTCATATCCAGTAGCTCCCTAAGAGAAAATCTTCCTTATTCTCGATACATTCTCATGACCGATTACTCGGCTAACCGTTTTCTTGAGCTGACTTCTCATCCGAATATGAAAAGGCAGCCAGGATTGGGCAAAATGATGTATCGTGTAGCTTTCCTCCGTAATATAGTTCCCTCCATTAATATAATCGTAAGGACTAAAGTAGCAGCGCGGGTAAAAGATTACGCCGTTGGTAAGTGCCTGGTACTTTCCATTCAGCTGCAAGCCGTGTTCACGGCAGATATTGCTAATCACGGTAGTATTGGTGGTAGTATCGTAAGAACCGTCAGAACGCTTAAAACTTCTGGAGTTATAATACTCCATCAATTCTCTAATCCAGCCATGTCCCTTCACTGCGCCCATTGTTCCTGATTGGAGAAAGCTCTCATCCTCAAAACCTGAAAAAGCGTCATGTACTAGAAAACGGTCCAGCGGCTGAATAACTTCAACATCGGTATCCATATAAATACCGCCCCGTTCATATAAAGCATGCAGCCGTACATAATCACTCACAAAAGCAAATTTTCTAGCCTCGTAGGCCTCTCGAACGTATGGATTGGCGTTGATGTCAAAGTTATCTTCATTCCATTCCATAAATTCATAACCTTGTAAATATTTTTTCCAACTAATGATGCACTTTTGCAGGATTTTTGGCTTTGCTCCTCTTCCAAACCAGCAATAGTGGATAATCCTTGGAATTTTCTCTACATCCTCCATCTAAATTTCTCCTTTATAGAAACCACTTTAGATAGTCGCTCCTGTATTGAAGTCCCAGTGTAATCACATTCTCATAGAAGAAAAAGATGAGATAGATGATCAAAAAACTTAAAAATACGAGCTTTTGATCTTTCTTGCGGAACACCTTGACTACCCATGTGGTCAATATGATCTGATATAGCGTAAAGTAGATGGCCAGTCTGGCAAAAATCCAGTTTTGTGTAGAAATAATCATTAGGAGCAACCCGATTAATGAGAGATTCACTATAATATCAATGTGTGGAAACAGCATCCTCAGCTTCTCTCTTCCCAGAAAAGCAATGACAAGCGGCAGTGCATAAAATGCGACGCGGAAGACATTTGCACCGCCTTCACTAAAGCTTTGATACTCACCATATTGAGTATCCTTAATAGCAGAGAAGAGAATATCCGAGAACTGATTGAAGCCTAGAACAATTAGGACCGCCAATCCCAGCATTAAAAACGATGCCGTTGTCCAAGCCTTTCTACGCACAATAAAGTAAATGGGAATCAGGATTAAGGCGCTTTGATGAAACAATGCGGCAAACAAAACAACGAGCATATACTTCTTCCAGCTGCCCTCCAGAATATATTTGGTGGCGGCAAAGATAATGGCAGCTGTAAGGTACTGTCTAATCCCGTTCATCGAGACGATAAATGCACCCGATGTAATATAGAGGTAAACTGCCAGATCAAACAATCTTGCATACTTGTACAGCACCATTACAATCAAGAAATTGGTAATCAAGGCTGTAACTACAATTAGGATTTGCGGATCGTCAGTATAGCTTTTCAATACCATTTGAAGAATACCGAAGCCGATATCCTTGTTCTGAAGGATCCCCAGCCACGACAAATCGTCAACGCGATAAGAGTGCATGTAAAAGAAGGTATCACCAATATTGTTCCTCAGGCCCGAGCAGATCACAATCACAGCAGCAACGACGTAAGCAAAGAACTTACTGGGTCTAATGAATACAGGGCTGTTCATATTGGGTACAGCATAATAACGGGCAAGAAATGAGAAGAAAAAACCCACCATGAGCGTAAGCCAAATGATCGTCATGCGCTCATCCCTTTCAGCTGCTAGTCTTTGTCTTGGACATAATGTACAGATATAGAGCAAAACCTGGGAACAACGTGAGTAAGGTAAGTAGCTTTTCCGGTGTTTCTCTAAGCATCCTTTTATTCCTCGTCATCAATGAACTGGATACATAGTGTATGGATTGCCTAATCTTGAAGGGTATCCCCGCAAAGGGCAGCTTCATTAATTCCACCCGATAAAAGGCAAAGCCCTTCGGATTCCTCCGGTATTGCTTGAGCATATTGCGAGTAGATCCATCTGGAAGGTACTCTACACAACACAGAACTTCATTCATAATCAAGAGCTCATAATGGATATCCAGCATGTAATACTTGTAAGCCAAGCCCACATAATTCTCACCCTCAAACAAGGGGTATGGATATTCCTTCATTAACGCCGTACGGTATACCAGCTTCTTGTCCCCCGTTACACCATACTTGTAGTAAAGGTCAAACAATGTGGCTGTCTTCACATTCTCAGGTAACCGTGTTCCGATAATTTCACCGTTGAAATAACTATCCAGACCAATAAATCCGCTTACCTTATCACTCCCATGCTGCTTCCAGAACGATATTATTTTCTCAACGGCATCTTCCGGCATATAATCATCCGAATCGATACATACATTCAGTTCGGTCTTAATATGCTCGTAGGCAGAGTTATGTGCACCGTGCATTCCCTGATTCTGCTGCCGATAATAACGGATAGATACCAAGTTCTCCTGCATCCACCGCTCTACGATTTCCGAAGTGTTGTCTGTGGAACCGTCATCGATGATCAGCCACTCAAAATCCGTATTGGATTGCCGCGCAAGACTCTCATATAGTACATGTAAGCAGTAGGCGCGATTATAGGTGGGTGTAAATACAGTTAAAGTTCTCATGTTCACCTCATAATAGAAGTAATATTTGGGATTCCACACTTATCTAAGACCTGACAGCTGTAGAAGTTCTGCGGTAGCTGCGGGATGCTCCATAAGCGGGGTATAAATTCGGCTTAACTGTTCTCTTACCTGTCTCAGATCGTACTTCTTGATATATTCCGAGCTCTGCTTGCCCATTCGCTGCTTAATCACATCAGACTTTGCGAGCGTCAGCATATGGTTAGACATCTCATGAACCTGCTCAGGATCACATAGGAAACCATTCTCATCAACTTTCACTAATTCCAGATGTCCTCTGTTGCGTGTTGCAACCACAGGCAGTCCGCAGGCCATCGCTTCCATGATGTTAACGGGAAGACCTTCTCTCAAGCTTCCTGAAACAGCAATATCACATAAAGGCAGGAGCTTATAGATATCGTTACGGTAACCGAGAAACTCAACCCTGTCTCCCACACCGAGCTGTGCAGCCAGTTCTCTGCATTCCTCCTGCAGGCTTCCCCGACCCGCGAACAGCAGTTTAGCCTGAGGAACCTGATCCTTAATCTTGGCAAGGGATCTGATCAGCAGCTGATGATTCTTATTGCGATTGAATTCAGCGGCATAGAACATAAGAAAGTCATTGGGATCATAGGACAACGCCTTCCTTAGAAGAGCTTTCTCCGCCTGCGCTATAGGTCTATACCGTTCGGTGTTGATTCCCACTCCGTATACATGCTCAATCTGCTTCGCTTTAAACCTGTGATTTACGGCCAGGCTGTAATCCTCATTATTTATTGTGATTAAACAGTCCGTGAGGCGGGAGAGATTCTTCTCAATCGGGTAATACATTGCCCAGTTCAGAAGAGAAGATCCTTTGCAGAAATGAAATCCATGTGCAGTATAAATGACCTTTGTCCCTTTTTTTCTCGATCCTCTGGCTGCCAGCCGGGCAAGAACACCACCCATAGGTGTGTGAGAATGGATGATTTGATAATCATTCTGATCCATAATATCTTTCAACTGACGGTACGCTGCTAAGTTATTTCGGCTAAAGGGCGAGCGTTCCAAAGGGATATTAAATTTCTTATCTACAAAAGGGAGCTCCATCTCGCCCTGTGCGGCAACATGGACTTCCCAATTCTGCTGCTTGAACCATTCCAGCACAGGCAAATGAAATGAGCTGAAATGAAAGTCGACGGTTGCACAAAATAATATTTTATTGGACATTCGCCGCCTCCCCTTCCCGGTTACTTCCATCCTACTGTCGCCTTCATTAACGGGGCTGCCATTTCAAACCGGTTGTTAGCGATATCAAGCAGCATCTGTCTAAGCTCTTCTATAGTAAGCGTGTCATAGACCTGCAACAGGTGATCGACTCCGTCAAAATTCATTTCGGTTGACTTTCCGATATAAATCTTGGGATATACCTGGACGTCATGCACCTCGGTATCCTTAAGAAGCTCTTCATACATCTTTTCTCCCGGTCTCATACCGGTGAATTCAATTCCAATCTCTTCAAGAGAATATCCGGACATTCGAATGAGATTCTTCGCTAGATCCACGATCTTCACAGGTTCACCCATGTCGAGCACGAATACCTCTCCGCCGCGCGCGAGTGCACCCGCTTGGATAACCAACCTGGAGGCCTCCGGTATCGTCATGAAATAACGGACCATATCCGGATGGGTGACTGTAACGGGTCCGCCATTCTCAATTTGCTTGCGGAATAATGGAATTACACTCCCCCGGCTTCCAAGAACATTGCCGAAACGAACGGCAACAAATTTCGTCTGGCTGAAGCGATCCATATGCTGAATAATCATCTCCGCTATCCGTTTGGTGGAGCCCATGACACTGGTTGGATTGACAGCTTTGTCAGTGGATATCATTACAAAGGTTCCAACCCCCGATAAGCTTGCTGCTCTAGCCGCGTTCATGGTGCCAATAATATTGTTCTTAACTGCTTCTTCCGGATTCCGCTGCATTAAGGGCACATGCTTATGGGCGGCGGCATGATAGACAACATCCGGGCGATGAAAGTTCATCACACTGATAATTTTGCTCTCATCCTGAAGATCCGCAATCTCCGTATAGAATTGAACGCCTTGGTCCCTGAACATAGCCTTCAGTTCAATTTCAATGGAGTAAATACTATTCTCGCCATGTCCGAGCAGAACGAGTTTTTTCGGATTAAATTTAGTGATTTGTCTGCATACCTCCGACCCTATAGAACCGCCAGCCCCTGTAACTAAAACAACCTTGTCGGTGACATAGCCCGATATGCTCTCCAGATCCAGCCTTACCAGTTCCCGCCCGAGTAAATCCTCCACTTGTACATCACGGAACTGACTTACGGATACCTTACCGCTCGCGAGATCCTCAAGCATAGGCATCGTTTGCGTTTTGGCAGTCGTCTTCGCACACTCCGCATAGATCGCCTTAATCTCACTTTTATTGAGTGAGGGAATGGCAATAACGATATTGTCGATTTGATACTGCGCTGCGATCTCTTCTATAGATTTCGTACTTCCTACAACGGGGATTCCCATAATATCCAGACCATGCTTTTTGACGTTATCGTCTACAAATGCAACAGGTTTAAGCTCTTTATTGAAGCCGGATAGTAATTGTCTGGCTACCATCGTCCCGGCAGATCCTGCTCCAATAATTAAGGTGCGTCTGGATGGGATCAACGGCAGATCCTGCTTGATGATACGGCCTCTTATGGCACGCCAGCAGAATCTTGAACCTCCGATAAGAAAGATATGCAGCATCCAAGTGACAGCCAGCAGCCTATATTGAATCTGTTGAGAAATAACCAATTGAACGGTAGCCGCTGAGATAATCGAGAAGGAAACCACTTTTGCAATTAGGATCATTTCGCCGATGCTGGCGTATTCCCATGCCTTTTTATAAAGATGGTATACCAAAGCAAACACATGATAGCTCAACAACAAAGTGATGGAACTAACCACTACCGGTTGTGTGAAGACATTAAAAGAGGCGTTTACCAAAAAACAGCTGATAAAAATAGCCGACAGTACAATAAGCGAATCCATCAATAACAATACTGACAATCGATTCTTATAAATCAATGTTCGCTCACCCCTTCTATACTAAAATGCTACTTCTTCTTTTTATTTAGGACTGCGCCCACTATGTTGACATTCGCCAACTCCAGCAATCTCTTCGCTTCCAGAACCTTCTTCTGTTGTGTTTTTTCACTCTTTACGACTACAATAGCTCCGCTGCATCTTCGGGCAAGCGCGATGGTCTCCGGTGACTCCAATACCGAGGAACAATCAAAAATAATAATGTCGTAACGGTTTCTTGCAAGCTCCAGAAAGGTCTTCATGGCCCATGAATCAAGCAAATCAGCTGCATTGGGGAGTGAAGAGCCGCCGGGAATGACCGACAAATTCTCGATGTTGCTCTGGTGTATAGTCTCCAGAATATCAATGTGATTCGCCAGTCCATCCGTTAGTCCCGGCCACAGTTTAAGATTGAATACATGATTTAAATTTGGATTTCGAATATTGGCATCAACCAGCAGCACCCGTCCCCCATGCTGCGCAAAGCTAATGGCCAAGTTTACCGCTACCGTAGATTTCCCTTCTCCCTCGGAGGAAGAAGTAACGACTAAGGTGGACAACTCTTCACTGCTTGAAGAAAAACGGATATTATTCCTAATAGCACGGTACTGATCAGTTATTGCGGATTGAGTGTTGTTGTGAGCGATCAAGCATGCGTTAATGCTACCTTCTTCCGGTTTTTTCTCCCTATGAGCCAATAGTCTCACCCCGTATGTATTCATTCTTCCGCTTCACTTTTCCAAAATGATCTTTCTTGCTAATCTTAGAAACTGAGCCTAACGGCTTAATGCCCAAATACCTTTCAAGGTCATCCTCGGATCTTAAGGTATCGTCTAGAGAATCCAACAGGAATGTAATCCCCACCCCAAAGACCAAACCCATCATGATCCCAATGTATAGAGCGCGATTGCTCGGAGGATTAATGGGTACGGGATCGGGCGATGTGACTGCATTGGACAATACACTGGCTCCGTAAAATTGCAGCTTCTTCGTTGCCTCATCCGTAAAAGCCTTCACTACTGCATTAGCCATACCCGCAGTAAGTTTAGGATCGGCATTGAACACTGTAACGAGTGTTATAATCGAATTGTCCACACCGCTTACATTCACATTCTCCCGAAGGGCTCCAACGGACATCTTCAGGTTGAGGTCCTTAATGGCCTTCTCCATAACAACAGGTTCCCGTATTAACGCCCGCAAGGTGGTTAGCATTTCAGGACTGCCTGATGCAAGCATTATTCTGGCGGAGGAGGCATACATAGGAGTCTCAGGAATCGAGCTATAAAGACCGCCCAGAAACCCTAATAAAGCCGTTGAGAGCAAAACAATCCACAGCCTTCTCGTAATCACTGAAAAAAGTTCCTTCAGATTGATTTCTTTGACCGGTCTTTTGAATGCCTTGGCCCGTTCGTTTAAGATTAGTTCTTCTTCCACGCTTTCACCCACTTTAAAGAATGACTTCAATAAAGAACATTATTCGTCAATTTTAGTTCTTTATATAGAACATGTCAACCTTTGATTGGGTCTTTAGCTAACCTTTTGTTCGTTATATGGATCGTTTGCACATAAAACAGGGATAAGCTTATTCGCCTATCCCTGTTGATATCAACTGTTTTGTTACGGTGTCTTTAACATTTTGTTCTCTTTAAAGAACAAAATGTTCATTTATCGTTTTGCTCATCATCACTAGCGGCTTTTCCAGCTTACAAGTATAATATTTTCCCCATTGTTTTCTCTTTAGCCCCGGCATCACTCATCAATTTCAGGACGATCTCGATATCTTGTTCGATATCAAATTTCCTGGCAAACAGCTTATTACTTGATTTCAACATTCCATAATCTTGAATCGTATATACTCTTGGACTCCCTTGAAAGTGGTTGATCCAATCAATCTCCATTAGGTCATCGTTGATTACATTTGTTTTGTATTCGCTGTTCAGGATTAAATTATGAAAAAAAGACTCGTCGGGACAATAAGAATATTTATAGTCCTTTAGGTAAATCGGATTTTGCTCTATATGGTTTAGCATATATTTCAAGCAATCATAAGTGATTGTAAACCAGGTGGACCCTTTATAAAGATCGAACCCTTTGAAGTTTTTACGTCGAATCAATACCTTCTGCGGTCTTCTGCAAATATTATCTAATACTCTGATTACTGTTTTTCTATTATGTTTATTTTCTGAAAAAAAGTTAAAGCACTTTAATCTCCAGAAATTAGGGCCTATTTCCCCTCCTTCAATATATTGGTTCCCTTTATGGTCTTCCAGAAAGTTTAATATGTATTCTATAGATTTTATTGGAAAACATTGCCCGCTTATCAAAGAAACATATTGATATTTTTTTTGTGCGGTTTCTTTCATTAGCGCAAGTGAGGCTTCAACTACAGAAAGTCCCCCACGGTTAACCGCTACCCTATTCTTCAGAATATACACCCTACCGCTATGCTTATATTTATCCGATAATTGAGAATATAACTCTTCATTTTTCTTATCAACATGTATGTAGACATCAACTGCACTGTGATGCAAAGCATGAATTAGATATTCAATCTGTTCAAAACTTTTGTGAGCCAGGACCATAAAAGCAACCTTCATAAATAACCCCCTCTTTGATGAATCGTATCCATAGTGTCTCTCGAAACATATTAATACTTATTCCAGAGCTTCATAGTTGAGAACACAATTCGTCCCCCTAGCTATCACCCACTTCAGAGAATGACTTCAATAAAGAACATTATTTGTCAATTTTAGTTCTTAATACAGAACGTGTCAACCTTGATTTCTTCAAAAACAGGGATGAGCGAAATCGCCCATCCCTGTTACCGTTCAACTGTATTTATACCGTGCTGTATCTGCTACGGCAGCAATGTGTTATTGCTTAACTTGTCATTGGGTTTAGCTACCAATTTCGCTTTGCTTAATACATTGTTCTCAATAACATATGGAGGTGCATTTATTCCTGCATTCTGTGTGGTTATTCCATAAGCTTGCATATTACTTGTGATCTTATTGCCGCGGATCGTGGCGCTGAGTATATCAAATGGAGCATTTTTTGTCCAATAGCTGTTAATCTTAATAAGCTCAACACTGTTTGCCGTTTGGGTAAGTGCGTTAATTACATTATTTTCTATCAGAGCACTCTGAGCAGCTTGAACACTGATTGCCGTCGCATTGCCAAGCACATCAAACGTAGAGTCTTTGACAGTCAAATTCAGATTAGCTTGCTCTGCATGCAGTACGCCCGCACCTGCCGCATTGGTTTTAAAGTTGCAGCCGTTGAAGATATAACTGCCCGGCATAGTAGCCGATATGGTGCCCATCCCACTGCCTTCTGCCGCCTCAAAGAAGCAATTGTTATACGTGCCGGGAGGAAGAGTCAGCCCATAGGTAGGGTTATAATCAAGAACTCTCAAATTCTCAAATATAGATCCCCCCGTGCCTCCGCCAGTCACTGAACGCATGGTAGACTGCCCAGAGATGGTCAGGTTGGTGATTCGAACCGGTTTTCCCCATAGAATAAGACCGGAATCATACCTTTTATTATTAGTAATGGTTACGTCTGAAATCTCTACTCCAAAGGAGTCTTTTGCGGTAACCGCCAGTTTAGAGTCCGTCAATTCCAATCCTTCCACAATAATTTTGGAACCTTGAAAGGACGCGTAGGAGTCATTCATTTTGTTCCCCACAAACACAGCATCATTCTCTGCAACAATCCGTGTTCCGTCGAAATGATTGTTGACCACCCTTGCATTCGCAAAGGGAGCTGAGACAGCAACACCGATTCGTTCTTTTGAGCCCAGATGATTCCCCTCAACCACCGCGCCCTCACCGTCATAGAGAATGACATCATAGGCGGCGTTATTATAGAATTCATTGTTTCTAATTGTAACGTTACTGTTAAAATACCCGTTAACCTGGAACCCACCCTCTACATCAATACCGGACTGGGGAGCCGTTCCTTTCATATCATGAAACACACTATCTTCTATGAGCACTTTATCAGCCCCACCGACAGTAATTCCCTGACGGCGGTTAAAGGCAAACTCCGAGTCCTTAACGATAACATTCCGAGTAGCTATACGGCTCCATACTTCCAGATAGACACCCTTAATGGATGTTTGGCTGAATACAAGATGGAAGTGATCGGCACCCACTGGAATACCCACCTGGTTACGTGCTTGCGCATATATTTTCTTCAGAAAGGTCCCATCCGCCTTGTAAAAGAACACCTCAAAGCCTTTGCGCACCTTCATAAAATTAGAAAGTTCAAAAAACTTTTCCGTTTTAAAAATCGGATTTGCCAGTTTTATCGCTGTTTTGGTACGGATTTTCGCTGCATTTTTAACCGGAATACCCAGATTAGTCATTCCCCCCGGAACAAAGCTGGCTTCATATAAATCCGTAATCATGGTTCCATAACCGCCAAGGATCAGACCGTCACCGGTAAAATCAACAGCTTTCACACCCTCAACTACGATATTAGAGGCACCATCCGTGTGGATTCCGTATCCGCCTTCATGAGTCCCCGAGCTGTATAGGTTATCCTTTTTAGAGTAATCATGCGTTTTTCTATCTCCTACATATACGCCTCCGCTCAACCTTACATTTTTAATGCCGTAACCAATGTACATCAAGTCATATTTTTCTTTACCATTAGTCTCTTTCTGCAGCACCACATCAGATGTCAAAGCAAACTTCATATCACTAACCATGTTAATACGGCTGTCCTTATCGATCAGATAGGTTCCGGCTGGAAGCGAAGTTGCTCGAATTCCATTCTTATTGGCCCAGATCAGTGCTTCGTTAATCCCTTTGGTTGTTTCTATCGGATGAGTCCCGTCCTTGTAAATCCCCCATTTGGCAATATCAATCATTTGGGCGGTTGTTGTATTTGCACTGTCCTCACTAAAAGCATCTCCTGGAACACAAATCAGTAACAAAATCATCATTATGGATAACCTGCCGAATATATTTCTCACCTATATCACCCCGATTTTAATTTTCACCAGATGAAACGTCTTTGCCGTCTGAACGTTCTCTAAAACGAATGCACTCATCTAGACTACCATGCTTTCCATCCAAAAAAAAGTTAAAAAGACACCGAGCTGCTTATCACACTACTAAATGCCTATATATACCCTTTAAAAAGATAGAACTTTAGACATCTCCTTTTTCCAAATAATCCTTGATTTCTTCCTAAAAATACTACTTTTATTTACCGATAAATAGGTGGTAAGGCAATTGAAAAATCTGGTTTTTAATAGAAGGGAAAACAATAATGAGAAATTTACTATTGATTATTGTTCTGCTGTTCACCACCCTCCTGATACCTATTACACCCGTAACACATGCCGCCGGTATCACCCACTTTTCTGATATATCGTCAAAACACTGGGCTCAAAGAGAAATTGAACGACTGCAGGAACAAAACGTGATTGGTGGGTATAGTGATGGAACTTTCCGTCCCGATATGCCCATAACAAGGGCTGAGGCCGTCAAGATAATTGTACAAACCAGCAATATTGACCTTGGACAGGAACTCACCGTAAAACCGACCCATTCGGATGTTCCAGCTTCCTATTGGGCTTTTCCCTATATTGAGGCTGCCGAGAAACATGCCCTCATTACAGGATATGCAGACGGGTCGTTTCGGCCTGTGGCAACGCTGACAAGGGCAGATAGTGCGGTTCTGATCGCACGAGCTTTTGAACTCAACAGCCCCTCCTCAACTACCATCCAACCCAATGATATCGCCGCAAATCACTGGGCAGCTTCCTCTATCTCTAAGTTAATTAATAATGGTGTAGCTGTAGGTGACGCAAACGGCAACTTCCAGCCTGCCAAAATGGTAAGCCGCTCTGAATTTGCAGCTTTGCTGGCCCGAACGCTTTATAAAGAATTCCGCTTAGAGCCGGCTGGTGAGAAGTACCCAATGGTACAAAAGCCCAAGACGGATAATAGTGTAAAGATTATCCCGTTACCTTTACCATCGCCCTCACCTACACCGTCACCTGATACAAATATAGCTGGATCAGGATCTGGATCAGGTGGTTTGGCAGCCCCGCTGCCGCAGCCAGCACCCGTCCCCACTATGGGAACTGCTCCTGTGCAAACACCAATACCTAGTCCTAGTATGGCACCGGTTCAATCTGAGATTTCCGGCCTCCAAGCAAGTATTAAGGAGACAAGCCTATCCCTTACTTGGGTCAATCCAAGCGATGCCTCTTTTAAGAAAGTAAATATTTATAAAGAAGGCTCCAAGGTCGCTTCCAGCACCGGAACGTTCTATGAGGAAAGCGGACTCTCGCCTTCTACTTCATACAGCTTTACCTTTAAAACCGTTGACAGAAATAATCATGAATCAGCAGGTAAAACCATGAGCTATACAACGGCAAGTTCTACTCCTCCTTCTTCACCGGAAGAATTGATTGCCGTCCCTGATGACGGTGCTCTCCATCTGCAGTGGAAAAGCAATTCCGAAAGTAATGTATCAGGCTACAACGTATATCTGGACGGTCACCAATACAATACGACGTCGGTTACTCAAGCCACTTATGCAGTTAAGGGGTTGACTAACGGCGTATCCTACAACTTGTTCGTGACCACTCTAGATACGCTTAACAAAGAGTCGGAACCCTCCGCAACGATTAATGTCGTTCCTGGACTTCCGGATATCCTTGCTCCCGAAGAAGTTAGCGGCTTTGCCTCTAAGGACGATGGCACTTCTATTTCCATGACATGGAGTAACCCTTTGGATTTAGACTTTGTGCGCACTGATATTTATCAACACGATGTTCTGGTAGGCTCCTCCACTCAGGATTCTTTTACAGTAAAGAACCTTGTGAGCGAGACAGAATATGAGTACACGCTCAAGACAGTGGACAGCAGCAACAATACATCAAATGGAACCAGCGTTTCCATCCGCACCCAAGACATTACAGCACCTGCCGTGCCTGCCGATGTTTCAGCTGTGGGTGGTGCCAGCAGTATAAACTTCACCTGGTCAGCCAATGCGGAGACGGATCTGGCGGGATACAACATCTATGTAAATGACATGAAGTTGAACAGCGAAGTCATTAACCAAGTCTCTTATGAGTTAGGTAACCTTGAGTTTGGCAAAATGTACAACCTGACGCTAGAGGCTGTTGATATAAATGGAAACATCTCAAAACTCAGTGATGTTGCTGCTTTTACACCCAGTCACCATTTAATTGAATTATCACGCTGGGGGATCTACAATGACGGCACCCATCCGGTGGAGACGACCAAAGGAATTAATAACGCCCTAACTTGGGCTTATCAGCAAGGCATAACCGCAACGACACTTACGCCTGGAACTTACCTAATCGATAAAGCCAGTCAAATTAATATGGTTCCCAATATGCTGTTTGACCTTACTATGGAAGTTGTTTTGCAAAAAGAAACCAATGACAAGGAATCTTACCAGATTGTCTCTCTCGATTATGGAGATAACAACGTGACACTAAGAGGCGGCACCTATATCGGTGACCGATTGACGCATGACTATTCCAAGAAGGATCATGTAGGTTCAGCAGGTACACATGAATTTGGATACGGTATTATCGCCAGAGGTGTCAAGAATCTGGTCATCGACAGAGTAAAGACCACCCACTTTACGGGTGACGGCATTATTCTGGCAGGACACGGCACGATGAAGGATATCTATGAGCAAAGCTTCGTTTCGGGTTCCGTTAATGACAGCGGCCAAACCATTACGGACGCCTCCAAAACAAGAACAAAAGTAATGCAGCAGCTGACGAATCCGATTTTTCAAAAAGAACCTTATTTCGAACTGATGAATCCGGTAAACCTGCCGGGCAAGTTTGATATTTACTTCTATACGTCTGCTGGAACCTTTCACTCGAAAATGGCCGATAAAAGTATGCGGGATATTATATATATTCCTCAGGGGGTTACACAGTTTCATCTCGTATTTGCTAAATCCTCATATACCGGGGCTTATGTAGAGTACTGGAACCGGGCGTTAACCAGAGATTCTGTAATTATGAATTCAGAGTCCGCCTTCAACCGTCGCCAAGGGATCAGCCTGATCGGCTCGGACAACATTGTGATCAAGAACAACATCCTGCATGATATTAAGGGCATTGCTCCACAATCCGGAATTGACCTTGAAGGTGGTTATGGAGAGAACGGAGATTTGGTTACAAACACTACTATTCAAAATAATGAATTTTTCAATAATGCTTCTTATGATTTGATTCTTTATGACGGCAATCATGCAACCGTAGAAGGAAATCATTTTGCATCAAAAGGAGTCATAGGTTTGGCGGTTTCTCCACCTTTCCAAGGTGCGCTGGTAAAGGGAAACCATTTTGACGGAACACGGGTGATTGCTTATCACGATACAACACTTCTAAATAACCGTATGAATGATTCATCTACCTTTTTTGAGGGACCTAATATTAATATTGACGGATTGGATATCACCAACGGCACATTATCTGTCACTTCCAAAACACCGTTTGGAGTCACACTCTCCAATGTAAATATTAATATTACCAAGAGCATTGATGCAGGGCTTCGAATATGGAATCAACCTATCCGCCTTACTAATGTCACTGTCACCGGAGCAGGAAGTTTGGGCAGTCTGTCCGGAACTGTAGCAGAAGGAAGTATATTTGAAGGTCTTAAGATGATTGGGTATAACTCAAATAATGGGATCACCTTACCGCTCGGAACCTACAACAACAGTATTTTTCAAGCCGCTGAGGGTTATAAAATGGGATCGCCGAAGCTTGGCGCCGGAAAATATATTTTCAATAATTGCACTTTCACCTCAAATACTACCGGAAATACGGCCCTTTACGGCGAGAACGCCGCGCTGGATCTGACCGTCCGCAACTCCACCTTTAATGTGCTGGGGGATGCTACCGCTATCTCCATTCAGACCGCTAAAAAGGTAGTCTTTGAGAATAATTCGATTCAAGCGATGAAAATGGTTCGAACCACCCTTGAACTAATCAAGATTAATGATTACTGGAAACGAAATGATCCTTATGATGTGCTTAATGTAACGATCAATAACAACACGATAACCTCTAATATAGCCGCGGTAGGTATTTCAACCATTTATGCCGGAACAGGCGCACCGTCGTACCTGATACAGAATAACACTCTAAATAAAGCGGTCTTAACGCTAAAAGCAAATGACCTTCAAAGCTTGAACATCTTAAATAAATAATTGAAGGAGGGAGTCGGGCCTAGGCCCGGCTCTTTCCTTTTTTATTGCAAAAAAAGACCGACCCCCGGCCATAGCTGGCAGGAGAATCGGCCTTTTATTTATGCGCTTTCAATAACAGTAATACTTCTCCCACAGCATAAAGGAGTCATCCTTCTTGTCTTCCCACCAATTCTTGACGTCATTCCCCTTTAACCAGCTGAACCAGCTATTGCTGACTGTCTTAGTATCATTGTAATAATAGGTGGTCTTATCTTTCTGAAAAAATGAAGAGATTTCACCGGCTAGTGATGAAAAAAAGGAAGTGGCATAAGAGGAGGTGTTCTGTGACACCGACGAAGCAGATGCATAGGCAGAAGCAGGCAGCATGATTGTACTTATCAATACAACGATCAACGTCAGCCTGGTACACTTCTTTATATACCTGAACATGTTATCGGTCCCCACTTTCCTCTAGTCTAAATGACCTACTTTAAATGATTCTTTATAAAGAATATACCGAATTCGGTGATTTGTAAATAAATTCAAAGAGATAGGTAAGCGCCAGGCATTCCAGAAGGGTCACAAGTAAATATACCAACCCTTGAACAATCCCCACACCCATTAAATCGCCCACGCCTAGCAGAACATTCAGCTTCATTAAGGGGATATGTCCGAAAAAAATGACCTTGCTGAATCCATTAATAAACGGGTGATATTTCTGGATTGTAACCATTTTTATTCTCAAAATACCATAAAACAGCAGGATGGTGCTCGAGATCATGCTTAGGGACAGGGAATAATCGGAATTCCAATCCGCAAAAAAGAACAGTAACAATGTTTCCACCACCAAAAGTGAGGCTGCCAAGATCGACAGGGGAATGGCTCTAACTTGCAAAAACTTCTCCTCATACCTTCCCATCAACACTCCTGCGGATACAAAGGTTAAGCCGTACCCCAGATATCTTTCGGCGAATAGCTCCAAATAATTTCCGTAACTTGAATCCAAAAAAGAAAGCCCGCCTGCAATGGAGTCGAGTCCGATTCGTAAAGTGCCTACCAGAAGCTGAGCAATCAAATAGACTAACAATGTCAGCGTGACCACAGACCGCAAGGACATTCTGGTATACAGCAGATACGACATCCAAACACCGAATAGAAGCGGCGGAATGAACCACAATTGGATAAAAGGTCCATTCAGGAAAAAGGCAATCCCTGCAATCTTCAGTTGAAGGAAGAGGTTCCCCGGAGATAAGCCTCCAGAGGTCACAGCAGGCACAATAAACTCCAACCAGAAAAACAGGTTAAAGAAGACATATACCCAACCAAGACTCATTAGATATCTCCTGATATATAACCGGGAATCTGCTGCATTCGACCAGCCTTTGTAAACAAGAAAACCGGAAATCATATAGAAACACGGCACGATTACCTTGGACGCGTTAAAGATAAAATTCATTTGCGTATGAGGCAGATGATCCAGGTACCTGAAAAGGATGACATGGGCAACCAATACCGTTAATGAGCCTGCGAGCTTAAAAAAAGTAATTCCCGAATAATATTTACGCATTTTTCTTAAGCTCTCCGATCCGCTCCAGCGCCAGCAGCTGAATTTCAGAGACGGATATCTTCCCGGTGGCAGACAAGGGGAAAGATGGCAGGAATAGAATATAACGTGGAATTTTGAACGCTGACATATGAGGTGTGAGCTCTGCCTTCAGCCTCTCCTCTGTCAGACTTGCCCCTTTTTCAGGGATAATACAGGCACAGATCAGTTCCCCGTAAAGTTCATCCGGAATGCCTACTACAAAAGCCTCTTCTACCCCTTTCTGCTTTACTAGAAGGTTCTCAATTTCTACAGGAGAGATCTTCTCTCCCCCACGTGAAATCAAGCGATTCAACCTCCCGGTAATCATCAAATTCCGTTGTTCATCCAGAAAGCCCGAATCCCCCGATCGGTACCATCCGTCCTCCGTAAAACAGGGACTGACTGTATTCTCTTTCATGTACCGCATGACCCTGTGGCTGCGAATTGCAATTTCACCATGCGCATGCTGAGGCAGATCCTCTCCTGTTTCCGGGTTTACAATTTTAACTTCCACCCCCTTGTCTACCTTGCCGCCAAAGCTAAAGCCACCCCTCTCTAATTCCTTGGGATCTATCATTCCACTAAGGAAAGAGGTATAGCTCAGCAATAGATAAAGCAAGGACCACAGCGGATTTTTCCTCCGGTTTAGGAAGCAGATACCGTTTGCAACCGAACCTGCCTCGGAGGAGCCGTAGCTTACCATAAAAAATACAAGCTTCAAGCCCGGGTCCCTGCTGACCTTTTTCAGCAAGGTATTATTTATAGCTGCCGATGTAAAGGCCAGCCCTACCAGGGAAGATAAATCAAATTCACTTCTTCTAGAGGAAGTGAGCATTTGTTGGATCATAAATGGCGTTCCCGTCATAATCTGGCACTTTTCTAGTTCAAGTACTGACAATGCATTCACGGGATTGAAGTGAGTCAGCATGACGACTCGAATATTGCATACCTTCAGCGCGGTAAATAGGGTAGCAAAGCCCCCCAGATGATATAAGGGCAGTAGACTGAATAGCGAGAATTTATGGGCGACCCGATCGGTTAAGCCGGCCATCAGCGCGGATCCCTTTTTCCCTGACTTCTCTCCCCTTTTCTTAACCAGAAAGGAAGCTGTGGAGCGGAGAACCCCTTTCGGTGAACCCAAGGTTCCTGAGGTGTATAGAAGTATCAACGGGTCTTCCGCTCGGATAGACTGATATGCAAGACGGAAGACGTGTTCATCCATCATAGCGGCCAACTGATATATATCTGAAAAGGGACGGAATGGTCTTTGGAGGAATGTACCCTCATTCAGCACAAACATATGAGGGGGCAGCCATGAGCTGTCAGTTCCGTCTAATGCAGTCTCCGCAATCAACTCCTGTATCATCATCGGGTAGTATTGTTGATGGCCTCCAGAACCCATGATCATAAGGGCAGGCTTGGAATCCTGAAGGTAGGTTAGCAGCTCTTCCTTTTTGGAATATGCATTTAGAGGAACGATTACGGCACCTATACTAGCAGCAGCATACATAGATAGGATCAGCTCTATCCGCCCCTGCATAAGCAGTACGACCCGGTCACCTTTTTGGATTCCCAGTTGCAGGAAGCCTTTACCCAAGAGCTGTACTTCGTTCCACACTTGTGACCATGAATAATGCTGCCCAAGCTCTGGAAAGCTGAATACAACGTCATGAGGAAACGTGATGGCCCTTTTACACAAAAGATCGGATAGGGTGTCTTTATGAATAGGGGACTCCTTCGTTTTTTCCATTTCCTTCTCCTCCATTTATAAAATACGCCCTATTTCATTCACCATAACGAACAAAGGAGTGATTATCTTTGATTTACAGTCGATTTGATATATGTGTCTTTAATTTAACATTATTTTTGTACTTTATAAAGAACAAATGAATAATTTTATATAAAAACTGATGCAGTCCCTTTTGGGGGCTGCTAACCCCGTGTTGCTAACCCCGTTCAAATAATGTTTATAGTTTCGGCAAAACTGTTTAGAATCTGGTACTAAGAGTTCATGCTATAATATGTATTGTGGTTGCTACTACCTTTTTAATATGGGAGATGGATGGAATTGAATGATCAGCAATGGATTGCACCTGAATATTACAATCTAACCTCGGAGATGGAGCATCATCCATCCGGCAAAATTGCACTCAAATGGTTGAATGAAAAAGGTGATCGCGAAGAGATCAGCTACGGTGAATTGCTGCAGCAAGCCAATCGGCTGGCAGGTGGTTTGGCTCACCTTGGACTACATAAAGGCGACAGAGTTCTGGTGATGGTTCCCCGTAGAATCATTGCGTACGTTATCTACTTAGCTTGTCTAAAACTGGGACTAGCCGTTATCCCTTCCTCAGAAATGCTCCGGGCCAAGGACTTATCCTACCGCCTCCGTCATTCTGAAGCGCGGGCTGTAATCGCTTGGTCGGAGGTTACTCACGAGGTAGATAAAATCAGTGATGACCTGCCTGCTTTGGATTTCCGCCTTGCTGTGTCCGCAGATGGAGCGGACTCCGGATGGTTGGAGCTAGAGGATCTAATGATTGGGCAGCCGGATCAACTGACTGCGGTTAACACTCACCGAGACGATATGGCTATCTTGGCATATACCTCAGGAACCACCGGCAATCCTAAGGCTGTGGTTCATAGTCATGGCTGGGGATATGCTCACCTGCGGATTACTTCGTCACCTTGGCTGGATATCCGGGAATCAGACACCGTATGGGCAACAGCTGCACCCGGCTGGCAGAAGTGGATCTGGAGTCCGTTCTTGGCTGTATTGGGTAACGGAGCCACAGGATTTGTCTACAACGGACCCTTCCAGCCGAACCGCTACCTGCAGTTAATGCAGGATGAAGGAATTCAGGCATTGTGCTGCACTCCAACTGAGTACCGGTTAATGGCCAAAACAGAAGGGTTGGACACCTATGACTTGTCTCGACTCCGCAGTGCCGTATCTGCCGGAGAGCCTTTAAATCAGGAAGTCATTAACGAGTTCCAGCGTCATTTCAATATCACCATCCGAGACGGATACGGACAAACGGAAAGCACGCTTTTAATAGGAACACTTAAAGACACCCCGATCCGCACAGGTTCAATGGGTAAAGCTATGGCCCCAGGCCTAGTTGAGGTAGTAGACGAGCAAGGAATTCCGGTTGCACCGGGAGTGGTGGGTGATATCGCAGTTCATTTGACCATGCCAGCTCTGTTTCACACTTATTACAAAGACCCAGAGCGCAAAGCGAGCTGTACGACTGGAGAGTTTTTTGTAACGGGAGACCGTGCACGCAAGGATGAGGATGGTTACTTCTGGTTCGAGGGCCGGGGCGATGATATCATCATCAGTGCCGGATACACCATCGGCCCCTTTGAAGTGGAGGAAGCGCTCATGAGACATTCCTCCGTTAAAGAGTGTGCGGTTGTAGCCAGTCCCGATGAAATTCGGGGCCATGTGGTTAAAGCCTTCATCGTTCTGAAGGATGCCTCAGCAGCTTCACCAGAACTCGTTAAAGAGCTGCAATCCCATGTAAAAGAATGGACGGCCCCTTACAAGTATCCGCGTAAGATCGAGTTCATCAGCGATCTTCCAAAGACGACCTCCGGCAAGATTCGTCGGGTGGAGCTGCGTGAGCTGGATCGCAATTCCTAGAAGCTAAAAAAGAGACTGCGCCAAGCCGTTTAGGCTTTGGGGCAGTCTTTTTTTTACGGTCACTAAGTTCCTTAGCCGCTATACGGCTACGCCAGGTCAACATTTACAGGGAAATTAATCCCTCTGAATAGTTAAAACCAAGAGGTATCGTCAAAAAGTTTGTATAAGAGAGTAGAAGTAACTCCACAGGTAACCGTGACAACTACGGCAAATTGTCTGCCTACATGGGTTTCAATATATATAGTTGCACAACATACACTTATATTGCTTTCTTAGCACACTTTAGGATGTTTAATTGTACTTTATACACTTATTTTTTGGTAATCCGGGGTTTAACCGGCATATTCGTGTTTTTAGTTGTACAAAGTACATCTATCCATACAATCGAGCGCCAAAGGCCAGAAATAAATGTACAAAGTACATCTATATCACTGACTACCTCCGAAACGTGCCACTTCGGGGTAGGGTCAAGTTTGTGTAAGAGAACAGAAGTAACTCCACAGGTATCCGTGACAACTACGGCAAATCGTCTGCCTACATGGGTTTCAATATATTTACTCTGACCAATACTTAGCCTCTGAATTCAGCTCCGCCCCTACTTCACCTTCTCTGATTAAATCACAATCCAGATAGCCGTCTTCGTCCAAGAAATAGACTTCTTGCTTATAGAATTCGCAAAGTGTTTCCAGGAACTTCTCAGGAGAGTCATACATAACCACCAAGTCCCCGAAGTCATGCATGAGGTCACAGACCCGCTCGGTACCGTCAGTTGAACGATAGTAACAAATGAAATCACTACCGTAGTTCGTAAGGATCGGCAGAACAAGTCCGTCTACTTCGTGACCTTTCTCTTCCAAAATCTGCGACAACACCTGCATTTGCTGGGCATATTCATCGATATGAATCAACCTGTACCCTGGTACAAATTCAATGAGACTCGGTTCTTCTTCCTCACTACTAGTTCCGGAAACCGTGCCATATATAGCTTTCAGAAGCATTGGCGCTTCAGGCAAAAGCTTTGTAATGGTGTTCTGTCCGTCTTCACTTGTGCCTAAGCTTGAAATATAATCCGGTCTTAATTGTGCTGATAAATGGAGATATTCTTGAAATTTTTGAGTAAGCATGTTGTCATCCTTTATGTCCTACTGAATTTTTAATCGCTATCTAGACTCTAGTCTATTTTCTTGCCTTTACCTTGTAGGATGACACCCATCGATTAAAAGGGTCCCCAAACTTAAGTATAACTACTACTTTAAATCTCATTCCCGTTCTTATCAAGCACATAACCACCGTTTATGGAAATTTGCAACACTTAATTGAATTATTGCCGATGGGTCTCCAACCGAATTTACAATAGTGTCGATTTTCTACTTATAAATCACACTTCCGCCGCCTTTAAACTCCGCTGCTTTGTCCCTCATTCCGGCCGCAATGGCTTCCACATCCGGCTCGTGTTCCTTCTCATGTTCTTGCTGCTGTTTCGCCGTATCCCGGATATCATGAGAAATGCGCATGCTGCAGAACTTGGGACCACACATCGAGCAAAAGTGAGCAGTTTTGGCTCCTTCGGCAGGAAGAGTCTCATCGTGATACTCAAGTGCCCGCTCCGGGTCGAGCGACAAATGAAACTGGTCACGCCAACGGAATTCGAAGCGCGCTTTCGAGAGGGCGTTGTCCCGATCCTGTGCACCCTTGTGACCCTTCGCCAAGTCGGCTGCATGGGCAGCGATTTTATAGGTTATAACGCCTTCCCGTACATCATCCTTATTGGGCAACCCCAGATGTTCCTTTGGAGTTACATAACAGAGCATAGCTGTGCCGAACCAACCGATCATAGCCGCTCCAATCGCCGAGGTGATATGGTCATAGCCGGGAGCAATATCTGTTGTTAAGGGGCCTAATGTGTAAAAAGGAGCTCCATGGCAAAGCTCTAGCTGCTTATCCATGTTCTCTTTGATCAGATGCATCGGCACATGACCTGGCCCCTCCACCATTACCTGAACATCATGCTTCCATGCCAGCGATGTTAATTCACCCAACGTTTCCAGTTCGGCAAATTGAGCCTCATCATTGGCATCGGCGATAGAACCTGGCCGCAGCCCGTCTCCCAGGGAGAATGCCACATCGTAAGCCTTCATAATCTCACAAATATCCTCAAAATGGGTATATAAAAAGTTCTCCTGATGATGTGCAAGGCACCACGCCGCCATAATTGATCCACCACGTGAGACAATACCTGTCATCCGCCCTGCGGTCAGTGGAATATAACGAAGCAGCACTCCGGCATGAATCGTAAAATAGTCCACTCCCTGCTCCGCTTGCTCGATCAGCGTATCCCGGTAAACCTCCCAATTTAAATCCTCGGCCTTCCCGTTCACCTTTTCCAAAGCCTGATAGATGGGCACTGTTCCGATAGGTACAGGGGAGTTGCGGATAATCCATTCGCGGGTAGTGTGAATGTTTTTGCCTGTCGATAGATCCATGATATTATCCGCGCCCCAGCGTGTGGCCCATCTCATCTTCTCCACCTCTTCCTCAATAGACGAGGACACGGCGGAGTTGCCGATATTGGCGTTGATTTTCACTAGGAAATTCCGCCCGATAATCATAGGTTCACTCTCAGGATGATTAATATTGGCAGGTATAATTGCGCGGCCGCTGGCTACCTCATCTCTTACAAACTCAGGTGTAACATTCTCACGGATGGCTATAAACTCCATTTCCGACGTAATAATCCCTTTCCGTGCGTAATAAAGTTGACTGACATTCCGGCCCTTTTTGGCTCTAAGCGGACGCCGCTGTAATCCTGGAAATATCTCCACACCCGACTTACCCGTGGCATTCCCATTATCCTCCGGTTTGATAGTTCTTCCTTCATAGGCTTCCGAATCTCCACGACTTCCAATCCACAAAAAACGATGAGGCGTTAAACCCTGACGAATATCACTATGCGCTTCGTCGTTAGTATAAGCCCCGCTAGTATCATAGACACGGACTGGAGCATTCTCCTCTTCCCCGCTGGTACCCGATGTTCGGCTCAATGTAATCTCGCGCATGGGTACTTGAATATCGGGCCGCGATCCCTCCACATACACCTTACGACTTCCTGGAAAAGCCGACAGATCAATCGTATCTTTCTTCGCTTGGCTAGGCATTTACATTCCTCCTAAAGGTTTGTAAGCGACACTTCAGTGAGTCCGAGAAGTATAAAACTCACTTCAGAAGCATTCGCTTATTTGGCAGCAACAAATAAGAGTGCGCGCAAAAAAGCCGCTCCACAATGGAGCGGCTTTATCCATAAACGGCCAAGGCCAACCATGAAAAAAGAGTCCGACTCCACTTTCCTACGCTGGTATAATCCAGATCAGGTTCAAGGGTCCAGGAATTCAATTTTCCCGTCTCAGCCCATTCAGGCTCCCCTAGTGGTTTCTTATTTAAGTTAGTTATAAGTTACAGAGAAACCCATCATTTGTCAACTTAAGTTTATCCATCAGAAATTGTATATCTTCGGTTCTTACCTTCGCAGAGTAAACTACGTTAGCGACTAATCAAGCAATTTAAGCAAATGAATCTCAGGAGATTTCAGTAAATGATTCTCAGGCAATGACTCAACTTGTAACTACTCATCTATCGCTCCAGTCAGACGGTTGCTTGTATTCACACCATTAAATTAAAGGGATGCGGATGATGAGTAACGGAACCCACGTTAATCGCAAAACAAGGCTAGCCAAAGGGTGATCTTAGTTTAGTTGCACTTTATACACTTAACTGATGCAAAAACAACTCTCGCAGGGCTTTAATTGTAATAAATACATCTAAACTCTGGCTAAAGGGGCATTATCGCCGAATATCATAAATATAAGTGTACTTTGTGCAACTACACTAAGAGACTCCATTAATTTGGATGTTTTAGTTGTAGAAAGTACACTTAAAAACTCACACAGTCCTCGTAAAGCTCTCTGGTTGCTTAGTCTGGCTTAGTCTGGCTTAGTCAGGTCTAGTCTTGTTTAGTCTGGCCTTGTCTGGCCTTGTCATGCTTAATCTAGCTTAGTATTGCATGATCATGTATAGGCTGCCTAACGATATTCCAATGTAAGCGAAAGAGACATGCCGTTATAGGAATATGAATATCCAGATAACACCTGGCTCGAAGCCATTGCGGCAGTAAGGTCAGCAATCGCATCTCCCTCATAAGCAGGCTTGATGCTCAACTCCGTCTCATGGGCTGCAATAGTCTTGGCAATCCTCTCCTTCAGTTCCATAGCGCTGTGTACAACAAGATCTTTATACTCATAATAATTCTTCGATATCGCCGTAGCTTCAGGCCACTTTACTGTCTCCCAGATATGATCCTTCATGAGTTCCTTATCCGTAACGTTGAAATAGCTATATATTAATCTTCCCTTTTCATCTGGAACCGGATCATCCCAAGTAACGTCCAAATTATAATATTCATTGTCAATCTTCACTTTATTCCACGCATGACTTATGCCGTCCGCCGTTCCTATCACTATCTCTGAATCTATACCGGCCAGCTCCAGCAGCAGATGTGCTGCATAGGCGTAACCTTGGCATACAGCGCTTCCGTTGAATAGGACACCATAGGCGCTGAACACGTCGTCCGGCAATGTATCCTTCAGGTAGTTGTCGTAATCGTAAACGGTGTGAAGAATAATATAGTCATGGATGGCGATCTCCTTCTCCATGTCACTCATGCCCGGCTTGATAATTTCTGTATTGACCCGTACTGATTCCTCATAGATTTTTTTCGTACGGTCGTCTTGAAAGAGGAGAGGTTTGTCTGATTGCTCGATGGCCCCCAGCAGCTCATGTTCATTTCTAACAAAGACCGGCCCATAGAGATCATAGATCCGAAACGCCAGTACAAAGATTTGCTCACGTGATGCTTTAGCCTTCGGTTGGAACGCTATCCCCCCCTTGGACTCCGTCCCTTGTAAAATACCGCTGGAGGAAAGCTTGTTCACGGCACTTCCCGCCCAGCCAGCCACAGCGCTTGCGTCCGTGAACGTAGGTGGGCTGCTGCTATTCAACCTATCAGCTATACCCGCCTTTTGAAGCGTGTTATATAACATGACCGCGATTTGTTCACGGGTGACAGGCTCATTCGGCGCAAAGCTTCGGTTGCCCATTCCACCGACTATGTTAAGCGCATAAGCCTTTAGTACATTCTCATCTTTCGTATCCTTGAACGGATTCACGGCAGGCATGGCTGCCTGGAGTCCCGTCATATTCTCATATAAACGAACGGCAATCTGGCTTAGCTCCGCTCTAGTAATTGCGTTCTGAAAATTACTCATAAGACCATAAGGAACAAGGCTCTGTACGTAGGCTTTGGTAACCTCTTCGGCCGCCCATGCACTTGGCTCATTTCGACTGGCAGCCGAGGTACTCAAAGGATGAATCAGCAATATATTAGAGGAGAGCAGCAGACCTGCTGTGAAGGCTGCCAGCTTATGCAGCTTCGGGTATTTTCTAGCGTTGTCCCTTATCATGAATGTCATATCCCCATTCTCCTATTCCATAGATATCCTGATCATTATATCGACAGGATTTCTAGAATAGTTGAGAGGACGCTCCGCAGGAACAGGTTCTAACCACTTTTTACAAGCAGTTATTTCGCCAACGCTCGAGCTTTGGGATATTACGCGTAAACATACCGGTCATGAACTTAGGAAAACCAAATTCCACCAGCTTCTGCTGAACTCTTGCTTTCATCATTTCCGAGGTAAGATCGGGCTGGGTGAACTTACCATTGTGGTAGCAGTGGCTGCAGTATTTCTTGCTTTTACTGCCATCTTCCTCGGTCCCGCCGCGTTGTTCGTCACGAGCAAGCGGCATGCCGCAGCTCTGGCAATTCTTATTTCCCTTTATCCCTGAAATGCGTACAGCACAGTAACTAATACTACGGCTATTACTATACCTGGAAGAAGATTAGCTACTTTAATTTTGGTTATTCCGAGCAAATTCAAACCTATAGCAGCAATCATAATGCCACCGGTAGCCGTCAATTCACTGATACAATTACCCAGTAAGGCATCGGGAACAAACCGGGTAATCTGTGTAGCTAACAACGCAATAGAGCCCTCATAGACAAGGATAGGAATGGCTGAAAATAACACACCGACTCCCAAAGTAGTCGTTAATATAATGGCAATGAAACCATCCATAATCGCCTTCGTGTACAGAATGTCATGATTACCTTTGATGCCGCTATCTAACGCACCCAATATGCCCATGGCTCCGACCACAAAAACCAAGCTGGCAGTTATAAACCCCTGAGAGATACTTCCCGGTTCATTGGAGCCGATTCGGTTCTCTAGCCACTGCCCTGCAGAGGTGAATTTATCCTCCAGAGAAATGAGTTCCCCGATAACAGCACCAATTACCAGACTAAGGATAACAATAAGGAAATTCTCGCTTTTAAAACCCATCTGTATACCTAGAACGACAATAGCTAGGCCAATTCCGTTCATGACCGTTTCTTTCATGCTTTCCGGAATACGGCGCAGCAGCCGTCCTAATAATGTACCAACAATTACCGTGATTCCATTCACCATCGCTCCAAGCAAAACCATTCCTTCACCCTACATTTCTATCTATGATATTAAATCCTTCGGGATACGCCGTGCCATATCTGTTGCAATCGCCGCTTTAATTACTGCTATTCTTACTTGCTCCACTACCTTTTCGTTAAAAATACTCGGAATGATATACTGCTCATTCAATTCATCCTCCTGAACAACCGAAGCAATGGCCTGGGCTGCAGCCAGCTTCATTTCCAGATTCACAGTTCGGGCCCGGCAATCGAGCGCCCCACGAAAAATTCCCGGGAAACACAGAACATTATTGATTTGGTTCGGGTAGTCGCTTCTACCGGTAGCCAGAACCCGGACATACGGTTCCGCTAATTCAGGCTCAATCTCCGGATTCGGGTTAGCCATCGCGAATACGATGCGGTCTGGAGCCATGCTTTTCACATGATCGATGGTCAAAACACCACCGCCGGATACTCCGATGAACACATCTGCGCCTTTGATCGCCTCCGTCAGACCACCAACCAAGCCTTCCTCGTTCGTCACTTCTGCCAGCCGCAGCCATTCTGCATGGGAATACTCTACCCCTCGCCGAAGTATACCTTCCCGATCCACAGCCGCGATATGGCTGGCACCCGCCGCCAGCAGCAGATTGCAGATAGACACTCCCGCTGCTCCGATGCCGATCACTACAATTCGGACTGTAGCTATAGACTTACCAACCACCTTAAGCGCATTCAGCAGACCCGCCAAAGCAACGATAGCTGTGCCATGCTGGTCATCATGAAAGACAGGGATGTCCAGTTCAGCGGCAAGCCGCCGTTCAATCTCAAAGCAGCGCGGAGAAGAGATATCCTCCAGATTAATGCCGCCAAATCCAGGCGAGACCGCTTTAATGATGCTCACAATTTCATCCGGGTCCTTGGTATTTAAGCATAGTGGAAAAGCATCAATGCCTGCCAGCTGTTTGAACAGCATCGCCTTCCCCTCCATCACCGGCATCGCCGCCTCCGGACCGATATCTCCCAGACCCAACACGGCCGTACCGTCCGTTACAACCGCTACCGTATTCCGCTTCATGGTAAGCGAGTAGGCTTTGCTCGGGTCTTCAGCGATAGCTGTACAGACGCGGGCCACACCTGGCGTATACACTTGGGACAGATCCTCCCGATTCTTAATCGGCATCTTGGGGGTAACCTCGATCTTGCCGCCGAGATGCGCCAAAAAGGTACGGTCAGAGACGTTGATCACTTTTATTCCTGCCATCTCCGACAATTCGCTCACCACATCTTCATTCCCCGCATCCAGCACATTCACCGTAATATCCCGAGTCGTCACATCCTTGCCTGCACGAATGACGTCAATGGCCACTATATCTCCGCCGGCGGTGGCAATCTTGGAGGCAACATCCCCGAAGGACGTTATGGATTTGCGTATTTCGAGCCGAATAATTATTGTTGTTGAGATCGACATGATGAATAGCCCCCTTAGTGGTTGTATGGATCCTCTGAACCCTCTGCATACCAGCGTGGAATGACTCTTTTAAAATATTCATAATCTTCAAAGGCTACTTTGCATCTATCTATCATGCCCTCGACTTCAGAAGCTCCGAACGGAATCGCCCATACGATGGAAAAGAGTGAAGAATACGCCACATAAAGCGCTTGTCTGGTCCAGAACTCGTCAGGGGGAGCGCCTTCGAAATACCCGTCGATTTTACCTCTCGCAAAAGGAATACTCCACTCCCGGTCGAAGGACTGCAGCTTATAGAACTCTTCTACATAATCACCACTATCACAGCGGTTGAAATCAATAACTCCAATTTGCCCTTGATCGGTGTACAGCAAATTCCCTATGTGGTAATCTCCATGGCGGTAGACCTCCCCCATATTGCTGAGTTGTCCGATATTCTTTTTGACAAAAGCAATGGCAGTCTCATCCCCCGGTACCCGGTACGGACAGCTTTCGTACTTCTCCACACGGGAGAGAACTTTGGTGCGCAATTGTTGCTCCCAATCGGAATGTTTAGCCGGGGGCGGGATGGAATGTATTTGTTTTAAAATCTGACCGGCCTGAACCCCCAACTGATACTGCTGTGTTACAGGTAAGGACAACAGGCATTCCTCCAGCGGAAGCCCTTCTACCCATGTAAGCAGCATATACGTATTCCTGCCCTCGTTGCATAGACCAAAATCGATAGCCCGCGACATCGCAAAATCAAGCTGATTGATAACCTTAACCCTGTTATACTCCGCCTGCCTCGCGTCAAATTGTTCTATAGCGGAAAGCCTCAAGAGCAGCCTTTGACCGTCCCCGCTCTCGACCTCATATTTCAGATCACTTGACCAGCCTTTAAGCACCGGTTCTAGCTTCTTCCATGTTTTTTGATGGGGAATTCCCGTTACGTGGTTGCTCAAGATTCAGCTCCCTCTCCTTTCAGCTTGGAAGCGGGTTTTCCAGCCTCTATAAGTACCTTGCTGCCCAATAGAAAAAATCCTTGTATAAAGAGCAGTGCTCCCGTTCCGATAAGCATCCATTCGATTTTGATAAAGTCGGCCATAGGACCAAACACCAGCATACCCAACGGCATCATTGAGCTAGAAATCATCCCCAGCACCCCGAATACTCTGCCCAGAAAGTCAGGATCAACCTTCTCTTGCAGCATAACCGTAGAGGGAGTATTGAACATCGGCATCACCAGACCCACTAAACCCATGACTAACAGATAGATCCAGAAGACAGGAATAAGTCCAAGCGCAAAAGTCCCTGCCCCAATAGCCAGACTAGAAAGTGTCATGGTATGCACTCTATTGCGGAATCCACCCCAAGAGGCCATAATCAGCCCGCCGCTCATCATCCCTATGGAAAAAGCAATCTCAATGGCCGTAAGCCGCCAAATATCATTCCCAAATGATCGTGTAACCTGCAGCGGAGTTAGAAAAGCAACAGGTGCAGCGAGAATAAAGAAAAACGCACAGAAGATAAAGAAGGTTCTGATAAAGGGATGACTCTTAATATAGGCAAAGCCTTGCCGAAGGTCACTTATATAACTTAAAGCCTGCTCCTGAGCTGCCTTAGCATGAACCGGTACGTGAAGGAATAATAACAATGTCACAATAGCAATAATTGCTGTAATTACATCGATAAAAAATATGGCCTCAATGGATGCCACCGTAAGCAATGCGCCGCTCAGCATCGGGGATAACAGCATCACCAGCGCCTGAATACTACCGTTGGCACCGCTTACCTTCGTTAGTTGATCCTCTGGGACAAGCTGCGGAATAAAGGCGCCTACAGCCGGCGTTTGGACTCCGGCACCGAGCGCGCGCAAGGCAGAAGCTACAAAAAGCAGCCACATGGCATCGAAGCCCATCAGGAACAATATCGCCAGAATTAACGTGGATATGGCAATGATGGAATCCGATAAAATAATGAGCATTTTACGGTTATAGCGGTCTGCCCACACTCCCGCAAACGGAGACAGGAAAAACGTCGGTAAAAATCCACATATAATGGAAATCGTCATCATGACACCGGATTGCGTATTTAAGGTAATATACCAAAGTATGGCATACTGAACCAATGAGGAGCCAAATAAGGATATGGTCTGGCTGGCGAGAAATAGCACAATATTCTTTTTCCAGTTCGGATTCATAATCGGACAACCCACTCCCTTAACACCGTTTTTTAGTATCGTATCACAGATTGAATTGAAATCGGAAACGGAATACTGCCTTATGTACGTCAAAAGACCGCCATCTTATAATAGGTAGCGGTCCCCTCACTCTCATTCCCTAATTCATCTAACAATCATAATAGCGTCACTGCACAATCAACGTGCCTCCACCTTGCCTTTTCGGTAGATAAACGCACCCAGTGCAAATGCTCCTGCGCCCCATAGCGCTAATATTCCCATTCCCCTCCAGAAGGTAGCGGTAAGAAATCCGGAACCGTATACCATTCCGTCCCGCATGCCTTCCACAAAATAGGTAAGCGGAATCACCTGAGTAACAGGCTTAAGCCAGTCCGGTAATCCGCTGGTTGCGAAGAAGATTCCGCTTAGGAACATCATCAAAAAACTGGCGATATTGGCCATACCCATGTATGACTCGATAGATTTACTGAACGAAGAGAATAAGTACCCCAGTGCGTTAAACGCTAGAACGCCTACAAAAAAAGCTACGATTAACGTTGGAATATCCATATGAAGATTCGCTCCGAACCCGAATACCCCAATTAAACTTAAGAGTATAATTTGCACAACGCTCAGTATAAAACGGACCATCATCCCCCCAACTCCAAAAAGTCCCATACGCATTGGGGTCAGACGAAGACGCTTAAGCAGGCCTGTTCTGCGCAGCTCAACCATATCAACCATGCCGAATAGCCCCGCTTGAGCAATGGAAAGGGCAATCATTCCGGTTAATAAAAAGTCTGCGCTGCTTAAGTCCTCATTGCCTCCGGATACTACAGAAGACTGAAGTTGAAAAGCAGGTACTACCCCTGCGGCAGCAAAGCTGGCTTGCTGGACATATTGCTGCAATATTCCCCTGACGGCCTGAGATGTGGCATTATTCTCATTCTCGGTATTAACGATTAGCTTAATATCACCGGCCTCTTCACTCTCAGGAAGAATGATGACTGCATCCACATCTTTATCCTTAATCCATGTATCTGCTTGTTCACTGCTGACGGCTTGATCCGTCTTCCATTCGAACACGGGTACTTTTCTAAGTCCAGCTTCGAACGAGTCGGCAGCGGCATTCGACTGCGGCTTCACCAGCGCCACTTTTGCCTTGAAGTCGGTGCTGTCTCCACCTCCGAAAATAATCATGAATACCACCATCAGAATAACCGGGAAAAATAAATTCCAGAACCACACCTGCTTCTCCCGAAACATTGTCTTCAGTTGTGCCAGGAACAGCTTCATCAGCTGGTTGCCAATCTTCATCGTCAGTCCCTCCATTCTTTGCCCGTAAAGGCAATAAAGACGTCTTCTAGGCTCATCTCGCGAATGGATACATGCCCTACTCGGTAGCCTCGCTCCTTGGTAAACCCGAGTAAGTCATATAATGATTGCTCCGGCTTCACCGACCATAAGGTCAAATTGGCTCCATCCCGTTCCATACGAACGATATCAGGCTGACTTTGGATGGCCTTCTCGGTTTGACTGGCTGCTTCCTCTCCATCGTGGAACGACAGTCGCATCTCACGTTCCTGAGTCAATCTGCTGATTAAGGCAGCTGGTGTGTCCAGACTGATAATATGTCCTTGGTCTACAATGCAGACGCGATCGCTCAGCTTCTCAGCCTCTTCCATGTAATGCGTAGTCAATATAATAGTGGTGCCGAGTGCCTTGAGCTTCAAGATGATGTCCCATATATTGCGGCGTGCTTGGGGATCTAAGCCTGTTGTCGGCTCATCCAAGAAAATAACCCGCGGATCGTTAATCATCGCCAGACCAATTGCCAACCGCTGCCGTTGTCCGCCAGAGAGTGACTTCACGCGTTTGTCTCGATGTTCCGTCAAGTTAATCATCTCCAGCACTTCGCTGGTTTTCCTTGACCTAGGATAAAAGGAAGCAAATAAATCCAGATTTTCTTCAGCGGTCAGCAATTCGAATAATGCTCCCGATTGCGGCTGTACACCAATCAAGGTTTTGATTTCACTCTCATCCTTTTTCCAGGTCAGCCCGTTTATTGAAATAGTCCCTGCATCCGGCTCCTGTAATCCTTCAATCATCTCCAGCGTTGTTGTTTTTCCCGCTCCATTAGGTCCAATAATAGTAAAAACCTCTCCAGCTTCTACCGTAAAGCTGATATCCTCCACGGCCTTCACTGTCCCGTACGACTTCCTTAAATTTGTTACTGTTAGCACAGACATAATATCCCTCCCGCTCATCCGCTAATTCTTCAATACTAGCTTCATTATATTCCTAATAGTTGAACAGCCTGAACCGTCTGGAAGACGATTCAATATCCGCCTTAGGATGTAAATGTTTGATCTGATTGAGAAACCGTAGGGTCAAACTGTAGCAGGTTCTGCAATCGTTCCAGAGCAAGACTTGTTACGATCCCCGTCTTATGCCAATGCTTGATGCACCCTGCATAATTCAGAAGCACACATTGGGGCTCGTAACCCAATTCCTTGGCTTTATAGCCACCGGAGATCAGATTGAGCACACAAGCGACTCCAATAATCCCAACCTCGCCCTCTGCCATATGACCCTGTCCGAACGCCGTAGACGCATGCGGAATGATCAATACTTTATAACCCTGCTCCTTCCCCATTTTCGTGATCGTGTTCACCTGACAGTCATTCGAACAGTCTCTGCATACAAGGCCTTGCTCCATCGGAACAGCTCTGCAGGCTTCATTAGATTTCAGTCTCATACAAATCGGAAGGAACACTCTTTTTTCCTTGGTTTCTAAAAATGCGCTCCTGAACACCCGATTCATAATCTCCGCACCCACCATATTTAAATGATATTCTATCCGCTCGCGCATACAGAAAATAAGCTTTCCCTTCCCTTTCAGGCTTTCGCGGTTGCCATCAATAAACGAATTCACATGCAGCGTGTAACGGCCTATTGTCTCCTCGCTTCTCTTATCGAACCAGTTCGCCAGCTTCATTGCTTTTGACAGTCTGTGTTCAACTTCCCTCCGAGGCTTGCCTTTCAAAAAATCATACCAGATCGTCATTCTTTGACTCTCTTGCTCGAACTCCCCGGAGGCCTGCAACCATCCGATCAACTTCCCAAAGGAGTCCAGATTAAATTCGTTGTTGCCATAGACCCTCCACAACACACCGATCATTAATAACTCCAACTTATATATTTCGGCTCCCATAGGCTTCAGATTTCTGTCAGCCATATAACGGCTAAATTCTTCGATCCCATCTTCTTCGCTCATTTTATTCATTACTTCTTCAGTAAATGCCGCTGCATCTTCATAATATGTATGACTGTCTGCGCTATCTCCATATAAGGAGTAGGTTACTGTCTCCATTCCGCAATTTACCTCCCACAGTTTACCAGTAAAGTATCATATCCTTCTCTGGGTGGCAGTGACCTTTTATTACGAATTTGCTAAATAACAAATAACCCGCATGGGCACGAGGCCATACGGGTTATTTGTGCTTGCAATCTTTTCGCTAGCTTCTTCTACACCATGATTTTGCAAATATCATTCGTGAATTCTACCGGGTCTCCTACAGGCAGACCTTCAATCAGGAGCGCCTGATTATACAGCAGGTTCGTGTACAAGCCCAGCTTTTCTTTGTCATTCGCTTGAGCGTTTTTCAGGGACTGGAACACTTCATGATTAATGTTGATTTCCAGTACCTTATCCGCTTTTACATCCTGAGCGTTAGGCATAGCCTTAAGGATTTTTTCCATCTCTATGGATAGCTCACCCTCTGTGGAGAGGCATACCGGATGGGTTTTCAGACGTTTGGATGCCTTAACGTTAGTCACCTTGCCGGACAGGATGCTTTTCATGGATTCAAAAAGATCCTTATTCTCATTCTCTTCCGCCTCAGTAGGCTTGTCCTTCTCATCGGCTTCAATGCCAAGGTCGCCGCTGGACACGGATTTGAACTCTTTTTCCTTATAATTCATGATGATGTTGATTGCGAATTCGTCGATATCGTCCGTAAAGTACAGGATCTCAAATCCTTTATCCAATACCATTTCCGTCTGCGGAAGCTTCTCGATTCTTTCAATGGACTCCCCGGAGGCATAGTAGATATATTTCTGATCTTCCGGCATTCTTGATACGTATTCGTCCAAAGTAACCAGTTTCTTCTCCTTGGATGAATAGAACATCAGCAGATCCTGCAGCGTTTCTTTATTGACGCCATAGTCGCTGTACACGCCAAATTTCAACTGTCTGCCAAAGGATTTATAGAATTGCTCGTACTTCTCTCTCTCATCCTTCAACAAGCTTTGCAATTGACCTTTAACCTTGTTCTTGATGTTCTTGGCAATCAACGTTAATTGTCTGTCATGCTGGAGCATCTCACGAGAGATATTCAGGGACAGATCCTCGGAATCCACCATGCCTTTAACGAAGCTGAAATAGTCAGGCAGCAGGTCGGAGCATTTGTCCATGATGAGCACACCGTTGGAATACAACTCTAACCCTTTTTCGTATTCCTTTGTGTAATAATCGTACGGTGTGTTCTCCGGGATGAACAGGATTGCATTATAAACCACAGCACCATCGGCGCTGATATGAATATGCTTAAGTGGCTTGTCGAAGCCGTAACGCTTCTCCATATAGAAGTTATTGTAGTCTTCGGGAGTCAGCTCACTTTTATTTTTACGCCAGATCGGCACCATGCTGTTGACGGTTTGTTCTTCGGTAACTTCTACGAATTCATCTTCGCTGCCTTCTTTCGGCTGCTGGCTTTTTACGTCCATTTTGATCGGGAAGCGGATGAAATCGGAGTATTTTTTGATAATCGACTTCAGGCGGTATTCTTCCAGGTACTCATCGTACTGATCGTCTTCGGTGTTTTCCTTGATCGTCAGTACGATCTCGGTTCCTATGGAAGCTTTCTCGGTCGGCTCAATGGTGTAACCGTCTGCACCTTGGGATTCCCATTTGAAGGCCTCATCGCTGCCCAAAGCTTTACTTGTTACAGTAACGGTGTCCGCCACCATAAAAGCAGCATAAAAACCAACTCCGAATTGGCCGATGATATTATGTCCGTCTTTGGCTTCATTTTCTTTCTTGAAGGCCAGGGAGCCGCTCTTGGCGATAATGCCGAGGTTATTGTCCAGATCTTCCTTTGTCATCCCGATACCTGTGTCGGAGATGGTTAAAGTTCTGTTGGCCTTATCTACAGACACTTTAATGTAATAATCCTCTTTATTGAACACCAGTTGCTCATCGGATAATGCCTTGTAGTAGATTTTGTCGATAGCATCGCTGGCATTGGAAATCAGCTCTCTCAGGAAAATCTCCTTATGGGTATAGATGGAGTTAATCATCATTTCCAGCATTCGTTTCGATTCGGCTTTGAACTCTTTTTTTTCCATGGATCGGTTAATTCTCCTTTCAATATAGGGAAATAAGATGGTGAATGAGAAAAAGTTATGTAGCTGCGCCTATTGGGCAGCTCGTCCAGGAATTAGCACTCAGGTAATCAGAGTGCTAATTCCTCTTTTTATATAACATATACAGATTTGGGAGTCAAGATTTCGATGGAAAAAGGTGGCGGATTCGGCGCAAGGTGGAGGTATATTAGCTAGTATGTTGACTCGTATGTTGACTGTTATGGAATATAGCCTCGTTGCTGCAATTTCAACTATTCTGGTGCCGTATGAGGCTACAACTTCAGTTTAGTGGGAAAAACCCCTCTAATTTCTATCAGATCCAACTAATCAGGCCCGTTTCTCGGAGGTAGTCAGTGAAATAGGTGTATTTTATACACTTATATCTAGCTTTTAGCGCTCGGATGGATGGATAGATGTACTTTGTGCAACTAAAAATATGAATATGCCGGTTAAACCCCGGAATACCTAAAAATAAGTGTATAAAGTGCAATTAAACACCCTAAAGTGTGCTAAGGGAGAAATATAAGTGTACATTGTGCAACTATATATATTGAAAACGATGTAGGTAGACGATTTGCCGTAGTTGTCGCGGATACCCGAGGATATACTTCTTTCTCTCATACACAAACTTCTTGACGCCACCCCATATGCGGCCAAAGCATCGAGTTAGTAGGAAAAACTCCCTCTAAATCATCGATTTAGCCTCATTCCTGAGAGTTAGAGGGATAAGTTCCCTCTAATTTCTCTCAAAACCAACTATTCTGGTACCTTACGCCGATTTAGTGGGCATAATTCCCTCTAAATCATCGATTTTGTCTCAATCGTGATCATTAGAGGGAGAAATCCCCTCTAATTTCTATAGATCATCTATTTGGGCACCATAGGTAACTAAATCGCCAATCTAATGAGAAATTCTAATTAAATTGATGATCGCGGGACGACCTGAGGTGGTTATTGGGCGGTATTGGTTGGAGCGGTAGTTGAGGCGGTTCTTACGGTTGTTACAGCGGTAGTTGAGGCGGTTCTTGCGGTTGTTTCGTCGGTGGTTCGGGAGGTGGATCAGGAGTGGCTCAGGAGGTGGTTACAGTGGCTACTCTTTATTCAAATAGCAAAAAAACCTCTCTAGTTAAAGAGAGGCTTCTTACGTTTCGCATGCTATCCAGCATCTGAGATCTCTATTGCTTGGCTTTTCCGGATTTATTTTCTGCCGGTTGCCGAAGCGTCTTCCCAGGTCTTTTGCAGCCACTTGTCAAAGTCTGCGCCTTTCTCGCCTTCGTAGATGTCGTATATGTCCACACGCATCTTCTTCAGCTTTTCTTTGAACTCTTCATACGTATGGTCCTTAGGCAGACTCTTCTTAATTCTCAATACGATTTTGGATACGCCTTTAACCAATTCAGGTTTGTTCTTCGATGGCGCTGCGATCTCTTCACCAAATGCCTTCAGCTTAAGGTACGCTGCCTCTTGAACGGTATATACAGGATCGCTCGTCACTAAGCGCGTCAGGATATCAATAGTTTGTTTGTTCTTCCACTGGCCCAACTCTTCAACCGCAGCCAAACGAGCTTTCCAATCCGCAGTGCGGTTAGCGGCTTTTTTTAATTCCTCATAATTTTCTGGCAGTTCATATCTTGATTCTTCGTTTTCCATTCTTTTCAATCCCCTTCTATTTCACATCCAATACCTAACAGTAACAGTATAACCCGCAGTTGCGCAAGTGATAAGGTAGAAATTATAGTTTAGGTTCGGCGTTTCTTGATTCAGAGGACTTCTAATTTTTCGAACTCTATTGTCTGTTCTTATGAACGGTGTCTGAATGGGTATCCGTAACATATGATTTCCCTGTCTTCAGCCCAATGATGAACCAGACTAAACCGCCAACGCCCACTGAGAAAATCGTATCCCCAATCACACGCATCCAGATGAGCTTCTGCATATAGCCCAGATGAAGGAACTCCGTCGAACGAGCATACCACATGCCATGTTCCATGCTTGCTAAAGTCTGCAGTAATCCAACAGGCAGCAGGCTTAGCAAGCCCATGGTTAACAAACCAATATTTAAAGCCCAGAAGGAAAAGCTAAGCAGCTTTGTTTTCCAAGGTTTTGTCCCGGTTAAACCTCGCAGACAGAACAGCAGCAATCCTATACCCAACATACCGTACACTCCGAAAAGTGCCATATGCGCATGTAATGCGGTTAAGTTCAGTCCTTGCATATAGTAAAGAGCAATAGGCGGGTTGATTAGAAATCCGAAAATGCCCGCACCTAACAGATTCCAAAAGGATACAGAAACGAAAAAGTATATGGGCCACTTGTAACGTGCAACCCATACTCTGGCGCGTCCCAGCTTCAAGTTCTCATAAGCCTCCATGCCGATCAATAATAGCGGCACAACTTCCAATGCACTGAATACAGCCCCAAATGCAAGGACGCCCTCTGGTGTACCGGCAAAGTAAAGGTGATGAAATGTGCCAATAATACCTCCCGCTAAATAAATAACAGTCGAGAATAAAACGGTTGAGGTAGCGGTTGAGGTACGTATAAGACCCATTCTCGAGAATAAAAAGGAAATGACAACCGCCGCGAATACTTCAAAGAATCCTTCCACCCAAAGATGAACGACCCACCATTGCCAATAACTCACAATACTCATGTGCGTGTTCTGTCCCCACATTAATCCCGGCATATAAAAGATGGGTATGGCTACGGAAGCAATTAGGAATAAACCTAGCATGTGTCTGTCTTCACTTTTTTTCTGGATAGCAGGCCAAATGGCTCTCGCTATAAGAATGAACCAGAGGAATAATCCGACGGCTAAGAAGATCTGCCATACTCTACCTAAATCTATATATTCATACCCCTGATGCCCAAAATAGAAGTTATGCGATAAGTTGCCGATGTACCCTTTTACAGCTAACCATTCACCAGCCATGGAACCAACAACAATAATCAATAAACAAACGAACAAGAAATTTACACCAAAACGTTGATATTTGGGTTCATAGCCTGAAATGGCTGGACCGATATAAAGACCAGTAGCAAGCCAAGCCGTAGCAATCCAGAAAATCCCCAGCTGTTGATGCCACGTCCGGGTAACCGCGTAGGGGAACCACTCTGCTATCGGAATTCCATAAAAGGAACCTCCTTCTACCGCATAATGTGCTGTAATGATGCCTAAGCCGACTTGGACAACAATGAGCGCAGCAACTACCCAGAAATATTTAAGTGTAGCTCTCATAGATGGAGTGGACTTAATATTTAATAAGGGATCCTTCTCGGGGGCAACCCCCTCATCCTCATGATTTTCTTTACCACGCAGCGCGGCATAATACCAGACCATTCCACCAACAGCCGCAAGAAGCAGAATCACACTTAAGATCGACCAAATAAGCAGTGAATGAGAGGGTTCGTTATCGATTAACTCTTCTCCCGGCCAATTGTTCGTATAGGTGATATCCATTCCTTCTCTATTCGTTGATGTTGACCAAGTTGCCCAAAAGAAAAAAGCTGCAATTTTGCGGCGATCTTCCAGACTTTCTATAGAATTCGCTGGCAGAGCGATTTGTTCTCGATAAGTCGCTAGACTGGGGTCATCTCCAAAAACTTTGTTATAATGGTCACTAACGTTATTCATCGCTTCCGCCCTGGTAGCTGAAACTACAATTTCATCCTTTGCCTTATCGTATGTGTTTGTACGGATTTCTTTCTTTAATTGAAATTTAAGCACTAGCTGCTGTTCTTCAGATATTTTGTCATACACAGTGCCATACTTCTCCATAGCCCATTTATCCAAGATAAATACCAGTTCACGATGAAGACCATCCGCCGTCCAGTCAGGTGCAACATAAGCGCCATGCCCCCATACACTCCCGACCTCTTGCCCCCCCATACGTTTCCAGATATTCTGCCCTTCCTGGATGTCATTCTTGGTATAAATCACCTCTCCGGCATCTGTAACGATTTGATTCGGTATGGGCGGCTTTTCCTGGTAGATCCGCCCCCCAAAATAAAGAAGTACCGCGAAAGAACCGATAAAGACAACCGCTAACCAAGCCCACAGCTTTTTGTATTGCATGTGTTCACCTTCCCCCTCCGATTTCTAGTTCTCGACAAAAAAAGACGCCACTATGTTTGGTAAGAGGAATTTTTCGAAAATTCAACACCCATCCAAAGTGACGCCTATCAAGACAAATTTAGAATCCGTACTACAAAAATCACCATATACCCTATTACCCTCTAGTAAGAAACTCCAAACTTTTAATATCACATTTTAATTCAAATCACTAATTTATACCTGATTTTACCTTAAATTCCTGTGGTATTTATCATTGCAAACCTATGTTAGCCTATATATGGAAAGCGCTTTCAACTTAAATGATGCAGGAGGTGAACACGCAAAGTAAGTAAGCCGTACACAATTCGTACTGAATTTTACCGCTGTGGAACGGCTCAGCATTCGCAAGGTTTTAGTATTCAAAACTACCCAAAAAGGAGAATACAATGACTAAGCGTACAACCAAATCTTTTATACTTACTGTAGTTACCACCCTTCTTCTCTCTCTGTTCTCAACCGTGGCTTCAGCCGCTCCAGGAGACGATCAAAAAGCCAACAGCACCCCTAAAAGCAAACTTCAATCCTATGTGGACGACATGCAACCAGGCTGGAATCTCGGGAATACTCTGGACGCTGTAGGCGCGGATGAAACTGCCTGGGGAAATCCACGGGTAACCAAAGAGTTGATCGGGCAAATTGCCAAACAGGGCTACAAAAGTATTCGAATTCCAATTACGTGGGATCAGCACATCGGCCCTGCCCCTGACTATACTATTGACCCTGCCTACCTTAACCGTGTAGAGGAAGTTGTCGGCTGGGCGCTCGATTCTAATCTTTATGTAATGATCAATCTCCACCATGACTCCTGGTTGTGGGTAAGCACCATGGAGAAGAATCACGACGCCGTATTCGCACGTTATAAATCAGCCTGGACCCAGATTGCCGACCGCTTCAAGAATTACCCCGACAAGCTAATGTTCGAGAGCATTAACGAGCCTCGCTTCAGTGAAGGCGGAACCGTTGATGAATCCAAGATGACCCAGATGCTGGGTGAGCTTAATGTTTCTTTTCATGAAATCGTTAGGAAATCGGGTCGATTAAATGCGGTTCGGCCGCTAGTCCTCCCAACGTTATATACATCTCCTGAACAAGCAAGATTAGATGAGCTTTACAAAACCATAACCATGCTGAATGATCCGAATCTGATTGCCACCGTTCATTATTACGGCTTCTGGCCTTTTAGTGTAAATATTGCCGGCTACACCACGTTTGAAAAAGACACCAAAAACGATATCATTCAAACGTTCGATAAGGTCTACAATACTTTTGTCGCTAGAGGAATTCCAGTGATCGTGGGTGAATACGGCTTGCTCGGATTCGATAGAAATACCGGGGTTATTGAACAAGGAGAAAAGCTGAAATTTTTCGAGTTCTTATCTCAATATCTTGAATCGAAGGACATTACCTCTATGCTGTGGGATAACGGCCAGCATTTCAACCGTCTAACCTACAAGTGGTCCGACCCTGAGTTGTACAACGTTATAATGGCAAGCCTTAAGGGCAGATCCGCAAATGCTGAATCCGACCTCGTCTACCTGACCAAGGGTGCCCAGATTCAGGATACTGCTGTTAAGCTGAATTTGAATGGCAATAAGCTGACCGTCCTTCGCATAAAAGACGGAAAGACTCTTCATAAGGGCAAAGACTATGAATTGAATGGTGAGGTTCTGACCCTCAAGGCGAGTCTGCTTAACCAACTTACTGCATCAGGTCAACTAGGCGTGAATGCCGTATTAACGGCCGATTTCAATAAAGGTACGGACTGGAACTTCAAAGTCATCGTATCAGAACCACCCGTGATGAGTAACACAACAGGCACAACCGCTTCCTTCGCGGTTCCAACGGCCTTTAATGGAGATCAGCTCGCCACCATGGTGGCTGTTTATGCAGCAGGTGGGAATGCAGGTCCACAAAACTGGACGGCCTTTAAGGAATTTGGGTACACCTTTGAGCCTTCCTATGCTACGAATGAAATCAAACTGCTTCCTAACTTCTGGAGCGAGGTTAACGACGGTGAGGTCATACTGAAGTTCCATTTCTGGAGCGGTAAGATTGTAACGTATACCATTACTAAGAGTGGAACGAGTATCGTTGGTAAAGCTTTGTAAAAATCTTTGTAATAATCTTTTTTATAATTTAGCAGCATAAAAAGCGTTCTTTTGAGGTCCTCACCTTGAAAGAACGCTTTTTTTTGGATAAACGCAAAAAACACATTCATTCCACACAATTAACTTATAAAATATATTTATAAATGACCTAAAGGAGCTAATAGCACATATGAAAAACATGATTTACAAATACTTGGTGTATGTAATTTACTTCCTAGGAATTGGGATGACATCCAGCGGAATTGTACTGATGCCTTTTAACGCCGTAAGATATTCCATTATTCTTATTATTGGTTTAAGTTTGTTCCTGGCAGGATCCATATTTAATGAAATTGTTATTAATCAGCACAAGATGACTGCAGCTGAAAGCGTTAAGCTTATCGCCTTATCTCTAACTCTGGCATTAGGTATAGGAATGATCAGCGGTGGCATATCCCATTTTAAAGAAAGTCCAATCTATGTGGCCTATCTAATCCCGATGGGTATCGTGATCTCATTTATTAGTTTTATACTCAAAAATAATCTCAAGCTGCCTAAAAAGGAACAAATGTTGATGTATTCAGGGGTAGTTGCAGTAGCATCGATTCTCTTTATCATCCTGTTTTTTTCAGCAAGCAGTTCAAGTATGAATATGACTCCGGGCGGAGATATCTTTAAGAAGATGGATATGGGGCAACATTAAAAAAACCAAAGGGTGCATTTCCCTCACACCGGGACAAGCACCCTTATTTTTTATTTACACATTCAAATCTCTTTTTTTGAAGAACGCATAGGTTACATAGAAAAGCGCAACTATCATCCCTACCGACAACACAACGAATACAGGATCCAGCCCTCCGCCGTACATCACATTCTTAGGTTCAAAGTATTTGAACGGCGTAATATATTTCAGACCTTCAAGCTGCTCATTTAAATCAATGGCCACCGATAGGATAAACGTAAGTAGAAGAATACCCGTTGCTAACGATCCCGCTGTTTTCGACTTTCTTTTAACCGCGGCAATGGCAGTCCCGATACTCATGAATACAAGCTGGGCGATGAACAGTCCGAGCATTGTAATGGCAATATCCCCGCTAATCGCTTCCCCGTCACTGTACTGCCCGACTATGAGGATGGACGAAATGAGCGTCACCAGATTAAAAATAACAATATTCGTAAGTGCCGCAAGTAGCTTGGAGGTTATGATGCTATTTCTGGAGACCGGCTTTACAAATAAAAACTCCGAGGTTTTATCTCTCTCTTCCTTAGAAATGATATTGGCTCCCAGCATAACCGCATGAATCGTAGCCATTAACAACAGATAAAGATATAGCAGCCCATAGTATCCGCTAGCCGTATTTAAATCCAAGTCTCCAATGCCCATTATAGCTTTCAAGGCTTTAGGCATATCTGCCATCAAATCATTCATGGATTGTCCAGATGACGACAAACCCGCATATTTACTCATCCCAGAGACAACCATTAACAATATACCTATACTCCAAAAGATTAGAGATTTTCGGTACGTTTTCATCTCTTTCCAATATATATTCACGAACGAACCCCTCCTTTACACCGAATGGATATCCTTTTTGGAATACACGTAATAACTGGCACCCATCGCAATCGCAATAAGAACAGCCCCCACAATCAAATACGAGACCTCATAACCTGAATTCTTAAGAATATAAGCTGTATCCACATATTTAAAAGGCGTGAAGTAGCGGATGGTTTGTTCGTCAGTGATCCCCCCAAGCGTCCCAATGAAATAGAAGGAGAAAACCGTGGCAAGCGAAACCGTCAACACAGACTTGATCTTCCGGGCCATTACTGAGATTACGATGCCTACGGCCAGGAAAATAAGCTGAACGATAAATAACGTAAGACTAAGCAATAGAAACGCCTG
Source organism: Paenibacillus wynnii (assembly GCF_000757885.1). NCBI lineage: Bacteria > Bacillati > Bacillota > Bacilli > Caryophanales > Paenibacillaceae > Paenibacillus > Paenibacillus wynnii. The sequence goes on from NZ_JQCR01000002.1 coordinate 1,242,678, forward strand.
TATATTAAAATCTTCTGCCTTGACCTGATTCGCCATCATCAGAGCTGCTGCACCATACACGATATTGGTGATGAGCAATGATACGAATGCTGCCAACAGCTTAGCGGTTAAAATCGCAGTACGCGTAACCGGCTTCGTCAATAAGAAGTCTGCTGTTTTTTCACGTACCTCTTTAGACACAATGGAAACCCCGATATTCATCGCCTGAATGGCTCCGGTAAGAACAATAAAGGTTAAAGCATAGCTATAAAACCCCAAAATCGTGAAGAAGTTCTCTAAATCAAGGGATAGAGCTTTTCGGAGGGCCTCCGGGTATCCTTGTAGCAGTGTGGTCATTTGTTCAGCATCTTTAGAGAAAGAAGGAAACATCGACATGAACATGACCATAATGGCCGTCAAAGAGACCAGCCATATTATTGTAGATTTCCGGTAGGCCTTCAATTCGTGCAGAAATATATTCATAACGTTCTAGGCCTCCTTTACATAATAGTGCATAAAGATCTCCTCAAGATCCGGCTCATCAATCCACACGTTTGCGATTTCGACGTCTGAAATCTTTTTCATCACCGAATTGAGATTGCCTCTAAACAGGAAGCTAACCGTATCCTTGTTCACCACTAAATTGCTCACACCCGCCAAGTTAAAATAATTGTCATCCAAAGCAGCTTTCGTATGAATTTTGAATTTCTTATAGTTGTTTTCCTGCAAGGTGCTAATCTTCTCGACTGCAACGATCTCCCCTTCTTTAATGATCGCCACCCGGTCACATAAGCGTTGAACCTCCGTGAGAATATGCGATGAAAAGAGTACTGTTGCCCCTTTTTTATGCTCGGCTTCAAGCAGTTCAAAAAATCTTTGCTGCATAAGCGGGTCTAATCCACTGGTAGGTTCATCGAGGATAATCAGCTTGGGCTCATGAAGGAGACCTTGAACAATTCCCACCTTCTTTTTATTTCCCAGCGATAAATCATCAATCTTCTTCGTTAGATCCAAATCCATGATTTCTGCGAGTTCCTTAATTCTTTTCGTGCAATCTTTTTTATAGAAGCTGGCCGAATACTTTAAAAGCTCCATCACCCTCATATTGTCGTAATAGAACACCTCGGAAGGTAAATAGCCGATCTCTTTCTTAATTTCAGGAGCAAACTCAATACAATCCTTGCCAAAGATCTTGGCGCTTCCGCTGGTTGGGTAAATCAATGACAATAACGTTCTGATGGTAGTGGACTTTCCCGCGCCGTTTGGGCCGATGAAGCCGAAGATCTCACCCTCTTCCACATTAAAGCTGATGTCTGTAATCCCTCTTGCGTTGCCGTAGGTTTTGGTTAAATGATTGATTTCGATTACATTCTTCATAGATTGAACCTCCCATTATCCCTATTTATAAAAGCCTTGTCTGAGGACCTCACTATAAAACTCCATCTCTGCTATGAGTTCGTCTATGTTGATTAGCTCCAGTTGAAGGGCATCCAATTTGTTATGATACCGATTGGAGAATCCCTCCATGGTCCAAAAAATAATATTAATGGCCCGTTCAACATCAATCCCCTCTTTAAATTTAGAGGTGTCAATATCTCCGAACAGATCCTTATAGCCCTTACTCAAGATCTCTTGCTTCCGGCGGTCCATGTCGACTTTAACTTCGGCGGCATCCTCCGTAAAGACATTCTTAATGAAATTGAACATCTCCGGGTACTTTTGGTATACCTCGAACTTCAGTCGGGCAATATCCCGGTATCTTTCGAAAATATCCTTCTCACTCCAGTTAATCTTCTTATGGATCTCCTCCATAAAAATGTCGAGGAAATGATTATGCAGAAACAGGTATAAATCCTTCTTATTTTTAAAATAGTGAAACAATAAGCCTTTGGAGATCTCCGCTTCTTTGACGATTTCGTTAGTGGATGCATTCTGGTAGCCCTTTTGCGCGAACTCTTTCAGGGCGGCATTTAATATTCGGTCCTGCTTCTCCGGATTCAGATTTAGAAACTTTGCAAACAAAGAATTCACCCCGCCATATATTGATTGACTACCTTGGTCAATCTCATTGTAGGCCTGTTGACCAGGGTAGTCAATATCTAATATATAAAGGGATTTAAAGCATAAAAAAACCTCCATCGCGGGAGGTTTTTGAGTCTAGACAGCTACTTTCTGCGCCTTAATAACCGTCTGCTTTCTATCAATTAACGTGAAAATAGGTTTTGTTATTAGTTTTATTACATAGGACGTTATTATGCACATTGTAATTAACCATAGAAATACTAACAAGGGATGCCTAGGCGCAAACGTCAGATCACGAAATATAGTTCCATAGAAAAACATATGTGTTAACCAGATATTTGTGGAATGACTACTGAAGAATTCAAGGACTTTATCCACTACTCGGGACTTATCCTTAAGTATGTAAATGCATATGATAACCACCCCGCTTATAGGCGCAATAACAGAGGATTCAACCACGGCATGAAAAAAAACTAAGCCCACCCCCAAGGCAACAAGTAGCGTATTCTTGAATTTAATACGGCTGCATACTTGATGTAATTTCGTAAATATTTTCTCCTTAGCAAATACTGCACCGGTGATATAAGACAACAGGGATACCCCCAGCATAACCGCTAGATCCATGAGGTCAGAAGCCAAGACATTAGATAAAGCTGGAATAATCGGCTTGTAGCGTTGTATATGTGACAATAGGTAAACCAAACCGGAAATCAATATTAACCCCACAGAAGGATATTTTCGGACCATTTCCACCAATACAGGCGACAGCAATACAAAAAGGATATATACAAGAACGAACCACCATGCGCCGTTATAAGTATTTTCCAGCCCAATAATATTTAATCCCAGCCTGGCCATGTCAAAAGAAAAAGTCCCTGTGGCTATGCCGATGGGTAAGAAGATGGCCAAGACAATCCATACATTAACATATAGCTTTAGAACTCTTTTAAAGTTCTTTCCAAAGCTTAAATCACTGGAATTGTTAAGCATAATGTAGAATTCATATCCCGTCACAAACAAATAAATGGTTGGGCATGCATCCCCCATGATACCCAGATAGTAGGTCGCCGGAACACCATTAATCAGGTAGTCGGGTGAATACAGCGTGATATCCTTAGTTGCAAAAAGGTGAAGAATTACCATGCACAGAATAGCTATCCCTTTCAAAATCGATGTATCCTTCTTGGACAATTCCATTGGGTTTAACCTCCACAGACTGTTCTTATTAAATAAACTATCGTTCTTTATAAAGAATAGTATACAGTGGTATGTTTTGCAATAATGAATAAAAAACAAAGGATGCCCCGTAAGCCATTGGCTCTTGGGACATCCTCTATTTACTTAAAGGGTCATTGCCTGACCCTGCCTGGCCAGATAATCCTGCTTCTCTTTGTAATCCGGCATAATACTCCCAACACGCCTCCAAAAGGATCGGTCATGATTCATATGAAGCAGATGACACAGTTCATGAATAATGACATAATCGATCACCTCAAGGGGAGCCATGGCCAGACGATAATTGAAGGTAAGCTTTTTATCCGAGCTGCAGCTCCCCCACTTGGTTCTGGATTCTACAATCTCGATTGATTTCGGCTTTACTCTTAACTCCGTTTGATATCTTTGGATTCGCTGTCCTACAATCTTCTTACAGCTGGCGAAATAGAACTTTTTGAGGTTTTTCTTTAGCTCCTCTTCGCCTAACTCCCCGATCTGTATTAATTCATGCAGGAAATATTCTTTTCCAAGATGAAGGAACTTCCCCTCCTCTTGATACTCTCTTGCCTTAGGAATTTCTCTGGACTTGTCAATGGATTGTAATTTCTCCATTATCAATTTACCATTCTGTTTCACTGCGCTTGTAATGATCTCTTCACTCGTATCCTTCGGAGCTTTAACCGTTATCAGACCTATCGAGTCTATATGAAGGGATAATTTCTTTCGCTTTCCATATTGAACGTTGAACTCTATGATTTGATTCTCAAATTCGATTTTCATTGTCACCATCGATTCTCATTATTTGAAACAAGCCGCTACGGGTTCGGAGGGTTCTTGCGATCGCTGTTAAAGGCGAACACTGCCGTTTCTCCAGAATCCCTCCGACCCTCCGCTCTGTTCGCTCCTATAGTCAACCTCTGTACAACTCAGGTCTGCGGTCGTAAAAAGGAGCCACAGCACCGTGGGCGCGGTTCTCGCGAAGCAAGGTAAAATCGGCAGTTGCTAGAAAAAGCATATCCTCATTGACCTCACCGGCCCGAATGACCCCATCTGCAGGAAAAGGGAAGTCGCAAGGCGCGAATAGCCCCGCTTGGCAATATCCCTTATCCACTTGGGAACGCTTCTCTGTCAGCTCACCGACCACTCCACTGAGGGCAACGAATAACTGGTTCTCAATGGCGCGTGCCTGGCAGGTGTTCCTTACCCGGTGATAACCGTATTCTGCTTCCGTATAGGAAGGGCATAGGATTAGTTCCACTCCTTTATCGGCAGCGATTCTGGCTAGCTCGGGAAACTCAATATCGTAGCAGGTCAAGATGGCGAGATTACCCCACTTGGTTTCTATAATATTAAGTTCATTGCCGGGAACAAGCTTCCATTCTATCCGCTCTTCCGGCGTCAAATGAACCTTGTCCTGTGTCTCCATTCTGCCGTCCGGGAAGAAGAGTGTCGCTTTGTTCACGAACCCACCCTCACCCTTGCAAATATTAGTCCCACCCAATATTACGATATTTCCTTTTGCACTTGCTGCCTGAAAAAACTCATGATACGCTCCCGTAAAGCTGTCCAGATAACTACAGGCTTCTTCATAATTCATCGGCGGGACAATGGACAGCAGATGGGAGGTTGTGTATTCGGGAAAGACGAGCAGATCGGCCTTGCCTCTCACGGCCTCATCGATTTTGGACTGCAGCCCGGTCCAAAATTGCTCGGCGGTTTGAATCGGAGTAAGTCCGTACTGCATAACGGCTATAGTAAGTTGTGTCATTAGCTGTCCTCTCTAAGAACGGATGTGCAGTGAATAGATGTCCGTTCTCCGGTCACGCATCGTCAACACGTCCTTGGTTTTTTTGTAACGCTGCAGCACTTCCAAATCCACTTCCGCCATAATCGCGGTTTCCGTATTTTCACTGCATTCCCCGGCAATTCCGTCCCGTGAGAACGAGAAGTCTGACGGGGTATAGATACCCGATTGGGCGTACTGAATATCAACGTTGTCAACGTGGGTCAGGTTTCCAACGGTTCCAGAGGTCACCACAAACACCTGATTCTCAATCGCTCTTGCCTGAGCACAGTACTTCACCCTTAAGAAGGTCTGCCGGTCTTCGACGCAATACGGCACAAAAATGATTTGTGCCCCCTCTTCCGCCACAATCCGCGAAACCTCAGGAAACTCAATATCATTACTGAGGAGAATGGCGACCTTGCCGCAATCGGTATCGAACACTTCCAGCTCATTCCCGCCGTTAATTCCCCACCATTTTTGTTCATTCGGGGTAATGTGAAGTTTGGTCTGCTCGGAAATCGTCCCGTCCCGGCGGAATAAATGGGCTACATTGTAGATTCGATTGTTACGCTCGACAAAGTGGGAGCCCCCAATAACGTTTACGTTATATTTAACGGCCAATCCGGAGAAAAGCTCCATATAATTCGGTGTAAATTCGGCTAATTTACGTACAGCCAGACTGGGAGACCGTTCTTCGAGGAATGAAAGCAGCTGCATCGTTATATTCTCCGGGAACACAGCGAAGTCAGATTTATAATCAGAAGCAACATCCACATAATGCTCGCACTGTGTGGCGAATTCTTCGAAGGATTCAATCTTTTTCATCATGTACTGCACGACACAAATTCGCACGGGAAAAGACATTTTATTATGAATTCTGGATTTCTTCGGCTTATACTCAATGTTATTCCACTCGAGCAGAGTGGCATAGGTCATAGATTCCTTATCATCCGGCAAATAATCCGTAATAATCCGTTTCAACGTAAAGCCGTTCATCATCTGGAAGGTAAGCACCGGATCATATATGTTCTTCTGCAAGACCTCTTCGGCATATTCCCGGGGCGTAAGCTTGTCGCTGTATTTATGGTATACCGGTATACGTCCTCCGACAATAATGCTCTTCAGATTCATCGCCTCTGCCAGTCGCTTCCGGGCTTCGTATAATCGTCTCCCGATCTTCATACGGCGGAATTCCGGGTGAACCATAACTTCCATACCATATAGATTTTCGCCGTTCGGATTATGGTTCTTGATATAGCCCTTGTCCGTGATTTCGTCATAGGTATGCTGCTCCAAATAGTCGTTGAAATTAACGATCAGACTTGAGCAAGAGCCAATGATCCGCGAATCGTATTCCACACACAACTGCCCTTCGGGAAAAATCCGAATATGGCTCTCAAGCTGCGTCTTCTTCCACGGCTTCATATTGGGGAAGCACACCTTTTGAAGCTCGACCAGATCATCAAAATCCTTGCGTTCTATTTTTCGTATAATAATCTTTTTTTCAAATGGTGAAATATGCCCTTCATCCGTCATAATAACTCCCCATTCGTCTGTTAGGTACACTTCAAGTTTGACTAACTACTGCTACCGTTAATTATCCTTTATTTCTATTCTCGGCCACTCTAAATTTAACGATCTCGCGTATCAATTCATAAGGCAGTGGCTTGTCCAGAGGAAACTGCACAGAGCCTTTAGCCCCTTTGTATCCAGACAATTCCTCTTTAAATGCTGTAATACCGCTAGGCGCCGGATAAAATCCAATATGATTCTTATAGGCAGCGAAATGCACCAGATTGCCATGGAGATCAAAAGTAGGCATTTGATAGCTTATCTTTTCTTTTGCATCCGGGGCTGTCTCTTGTATTACCCCCCTTAGCGTGTTCAGTATCTCCTGAACTTCCACAGAAAACTGTGCAATGTACTCATCTATCGAATTAAAGGTGATTTTATTATCCATGAAGGATTTTCCCCTTTCAGTTAAAAGGATAGCTCCAGAAGCATTCTGTTCCAAAACGTTCCTGGATCTCTTTTGGCTTCAACTTTGTACTCCCTACTAATTCAGCAGCTTGGTACTGGGAGCGGTGAGCTTCTATTGAGGCCATCTTTTGCTTCAAAAAATCTCTAACATCATTAATAATATCAGGTCTCCCGATAGCTTGTTCAAGATCCTTGGCAAAGGCTATGCAGTGAACAGGAGGTCTTTCTTGCTCGGGCAGTCTTCCTACCGTTCGAACTACGGCTTCTCCACAGGCATCATGATCAGGATGCACGCTGTAGCCTGGATAAAAGGTAAGGATCAGCGAGGGGCGAAGTTCCTTCAGAAGAGCGTCAATCCGTTCATCCAGCAGATCTTGTTCCTCGAATTCAATCATTTTATCATGAAAGCCCATTATTCTTAGATCCTTTATACCAATAGCTCGGCAGGAAGCCTCAAGTTCTTTCTTACGTATTTCGGGAAGAGTTACCCGGTTAGCGAATGGCGGGATCCCCATATTCCGTCCCATCTCCCCTAAGGTTAGACAGGCATAGGTTACGTGAGCTCCATTCTGCACATGCATGGCTAGGGTTCCTGCTACACCGAAGGCTTCATCATCCGGATGCGGCAGCACCACAAGGATATTATTATTGTCCACTAGAGTCTTCGTCTCCTCTTTCATCAGAAGGGTTCCCGGCTTAACTGCAAAGATACAATCAGCTTCCCCTGACTGTCATGACCTGCCATAATTAATCTGCCGGTCTCGCCTTTAACATAGTGTGTCAGCCCTTCGGAGTATACCCAACCCTGTTTCATTTTCAGGCCCACCCGATAAGGCCCGTTCCCGGAAATCGAACCATTCGAATATCGGATGCAGGCATTGGTGATAAACGTAGCCGCCGGATGTTTTGAACTATCTAAATGAGAAGCGTACGCCCCCGTTGTCATTTCAAGATGGATATAAAGATCCTGATCTTTAAGTTCATCGATTCTCTGTTGTATTTCCAAATCATTAATAAGCTGCAACTTTTGCGCCTCCATATCTTGCTTCAACATTTCTCATAAAGTATATCCCTCAAAACTTTGTAATTCAAATTTAAAAACAAGTATCCTTTAGTACCATACCGCTGTAATGGATTATAAGATATGCTGAGAATAGGTAAATCCGATATTTACCAATCTTCCATACCCCAACCCACCTAAAGGAGTGTTCCCTTGAAGAAAAAATGGATAGCCACCGGAGCCGCAGCTATTTTCCTAGTGAGTTCCAGTGCAGGCGTGTATGCAGGTTCAAATCTACAGCCCATCAAAGCCTTCCTTAATACGACCATGAAGTTTCAGGTGAACGGGAAGCCGTTTCAGTTGCAAAACGATAAAGGTGCGGTCATGGCACCGATTTCGTACAATGGCAGTACTTATCTGCCAGTTCGTGCGGTTTCAAAGGCACTCGGTGTAGCGATTGATTTTAACAGCCAATCCAATACTATTTTTCTAGGTGAAAAAGGCGAAGGGGTCTCGATTGCTGAAGGTTTTGACAGTAGTTTTCGGACAAAAGACCCTCAGTTGACCAGCTATGCGGGTAAAGATTATAAGGATGTTTTCTTCAATAACGCCAGCGGCAGCCGTTCCAGCGGGTTCATGCTTTATCCTAAAGGCAAATATCAGAAGCTGTATATTCAAGTTGCGGCTGTTGGAAAAGATATCGAGACCTTCTTCGTTCAGGATCAGGATGATGTGAAGCTTGAAATCGACTCGATTAATGTGTCAGAAGGACTGAAGACGTTTGAGATTGAACTTAATGGCGCTGAGTCACTCTTTGTACATTCCGATTTGAAGGCAGGCGGGAGCATCTTCATCCCGTTAACGACCTCCTACTACAAATAAATCTCTAATCATATAAAAACAAGCTGACGTCGAATTCCATCGACATCAGCTTGTTTGTTTATTTAGGCGCTCGAATTCCTGCACAAACTACAACAATACCGCTCCTGAAGCAGCGTCTACGCCTAAAATCCTGCACAATGTACAACAATCCCGCTCCTGAAGCACCGTCTGCACCTAAATTCCTGCACAATGTACAACAATCCCGCTCCTGAAGCACCATCTGCGCCTGAATTCCTGCACAATGTACAACAATACCGCTCTTGAAGCACCGTCTGCGCCTGAATTCCTGCACAAACTACAATACCGCTCCTGAAGCACCGTCTGCACCTGAATTCCTGCACAATGTACAACAATACCGCTCTTGAAGCACCGTCTGCACCTAAATTCCTGCACAATGTACAACAATCCCGCTCCTGAAGCACCGTCTGCACTCGAAATCCTGCACAAACTACAATACCGCTCCTGAAGCACCGTCTGCACCTGAATTCCTGCACAAACTACAACAATCCCGCTCCTAAAGCACCCGTCTGCACCTGAATTCCTGCATATAGTACAACATGGCTATCACCTGGTAAAAAATGCTTATGAAACTGACTTATTGAAACAAATTCCCCGGTTTTTGCGACTTAGGAGTTGGACTGCCCTTCAGGAAATATTCATAGTTGCCGAATCTCCCGAGCGCCTTCCGATCTTCCTCCCATACCCACTCATCTATTTCAGTCTGACAACGATGGTCCCGAAACGCCGCGAGTTTTGCCTCCAAATGATCATGCACATCAATTTTAACTACATCCTGTCGGGTGTATCCGTATCTTTCCGGCTGCTCCATCATATTGCCATAGCTTATGAAATATAGAGACCCCCTGTGCGCTGTATGCTTAAATGCAGCGGTTGTTACTTTTCCGATTGCACAATGATCTGGATGCCCGCCCAACTTCTCGTGAAACGTTAGAACAACGTCAGGATTGACTTCGTTAATAAGGGCTGCAATAGTGTCGGTTAACCCATCCTCGTTAATGAACTCAACCGTCTTGTCGCGGATATCCAAAAACATAAGGTTCCTGATGCCCAAGCTATCGCAGGCACGGCGCAGTTCCTTCTCGCGGACAGCCGGCATCGTTTCCCGGTTAATGTATGGCGGATTGCCCATCCGACGCCCCATTTCACCTCGTGTAGCGCTTACTAATGTAATTTCTACCCCCTCACTTGCGTATTTCGCAAGCGTGCCTCCGCAGATAAAAGTCTCGTCATCAGGATGGGCAAAGACGGCAAGCAGCTTTTTCGAAGGAGCCTTATGTATTTCGTTCATTCGGGAAACGGCTCCTTTCCTAAGTGAAGGGCGACATTCATTCGTCCCTTATCATCATAACCGGCTAGCAGAAGACGGGCATTGCCCTCCCTCTCAACATGCGTGAGCGCCTCCATCCGCAGCCAGCCATGCCCATCGAATTGGAGTGCAACCCGATAGGAACCTTCCCCGGCAATAAAAGCATCTGTGACCTTCACCTTGAAATTTCGGACGAAAACAAACGATGTTGCCTCACTGTGAATATAGACTTCCTCACCAACGAAGCTCTGAAGTTCAGCCTCTACTTGGTCCTTGATTATGGGGTTCATGGGTCAGACTTGCCTCTCTCTGTCTAAGACGGAATTTTCACCAACACTTTATACTCAGCAGCAGATTTCAAATCCTTAATGATGCCATCCTCAATATACTTGCCATTGACGTACACTTCTGTAGTTGCAACGCCTGAATTGCGCTTCATATCAATATGCAGTACTGCGCCTCTAAATATACGTTTAACGGTAACCTCTTGCCAATTAGAGGGAAGCTGCGGCTTGACCTGAAGTCCTTCCTTAGTCCCCTGTAATCCGAATAGGCCGTCAATCAGACAGCGGTATACCCACGGAACCGTTCCTGTATTAAATAAATGGCTGGAGCGCCCGGCGGTATGCGGAAATTGTCTATAGGCACCGCGATAATAGTTAGGGATAAATACAGGTAATTGGCCCCGTCTAAGGATATCCTCTGCGTCCGGCCCCGGGAGCATCTTCCGAAGCAACCGATAAGCATTCTCCTTCTCTCCCACAGCGTAAAGCCCATAGATATAAAAGGCTGCAGCATGATTATACACGGCCCCGTTCTCAGCGGTTCCCGGATGTTTTTGCGTTACCCTTCCCACATCCTCCCGCATCGAGGTGAAGGATGGCGCCAGCTTTTCAACACCGTATGGGGTTTCCAATTGCTCCTTAACCGCCTGAATGAGCTTCTCCTGTTTCTCTTCATCCGCAGCCCCGCTTAGCAGTGCCCACCCTTGTGGGTTAATGAAAATTCGGCCTTCTTGATCCTTACTAATACCGAAGACCACATTATCATCCGTTATTCCCCGCGCATACCATTCGCCGTCCCACAAATATTGATTGACTACGGCATTCGTCTCATCCGCTGCCAAGCGGAATTCCTCGGCGATATTCACACGGTCACCTTTTTCACATATATCCGCCCAAATTATAAAAGCATACGCCGTAGCTATCGTCAGCCACCCGGAAACACCTTTTCCCTTGTAGCCAACCATATTCATCGGGTCACACCAATCACCTTGATTGATGAAATTCAATCCACGCTCATCCCTATCCTTCATAAGCCAGTGCATCGCCCGAGTGATATGTTCGAAGACAGATTCCAATTCCTCACTATCCGCAAAAGGAACCCGTTCTTCCAATATTGTAAAGTCATTCGTTTCATCTAAATAGGTGCTTAAGCAAATGGGCAGCCATACGCAATGGTCCGTGTGAGGGACTTGATTAATATATTTCAGCTCCGCATCTTTATGCAAAATAATACCGTCCGGCATGGCTCCGCTAACTTCTTGCTGGCTTAACGCCGTGAGAAATGCAGCTCTGGCCATCTCCGGTTTAATATAACTCATCCCCATATTGTCCTGCAGGTAGTTCCGGGTCTGAGGATCTGTCGTAAGACGGTTGGTCTGACCATGATAATACATCTGCCGCGGCAGCCAGTGATTCACAAAATTATCGAGATCCGCATCCGGTGTCTGGATTTCAATACAGCCTCTGCCTTCGCTTACGTATTCAGCATATTCCAGTTCAGCCAGCGCAAAACCGTCCTGACCTCCGGCGTTCTTATCTATGAAATATTGGCGGCGGATTTGATCGATCTCTGCCTCATCATGGGCCGGACCAAAGATAAACCGATACTCCCGCTCCTCGCCCGGCTCCATTTCGCTTCTATATTGCAGGACAGCAACCGGAGATTCGTACCGAGATTCCCCTTTCTGCAGCATTTCCCCTCGGATCGCTGACGGTGATGGAATACCGCCCTCTCCTTCAAAAGCTTCCTGATTCACTTCCCATGCGGAAGGCTCTTGATCTGCTAGCAAAAATGTTTTATCTTTCAGGTTCTTAATCTTCTCATAATCCTGATACTTCTGATAAGGCGTGATCGCAGAACAAACAATCCCCTGCAAATCTTCCTTGTACTCTCCGGATTGATTCATCCATGACATATAACCAACTGTAAAATAGGGATAGATACTTAACTTTCGATTCTTGGGCGAGAGATTCGTAACCTTTACCCGCCAAAGCTCCATCGGATCTTCCTTAGGCAAGCTCAAACTCATTTCTATTAAAAGTTCATGATGCTCAATCTTCCATACGATATTATGTTTTCCTACAGAGAACGTATACTTATCGGGGAGCACGCGAACAGGCTCATAAGGTGCTGAGAAAATCTCCCCGCTCACTTCATCCTTCACATACACAAAACGACCGGGATGATGGGCATAATAAGGCTGCTCCGGTTGCATAAACGTCTTAGCTTCCAGATTCGGTGCATAAGAATATTTCCCAGGTTCCGGCTGCATAAATTGCGCCACAGCATAGCCACGACAGTTCATATGAATCATCATCTTTTCATTCCATAAAAACCCCGAAGCCTTCGGAAGAATCGTCGGACTCGTCAGTTCATAATATTCATTATCTTCAGATGCTCTTATCATAATCGTGCCTCTCTTTCGGATGATAGAATTGGTTTGGTTTTGGTTCCGCTTCCATAAGTCGTCATCCCAAATTATACCTTGTTTATCATGGTTATTCAGCATTTACTTTAGCAGCTTCCATTATAGGCATCTGTACCTGTCGATCCGCCTATTCTAGGCATATATATGGGGTAGGAAGTTAACTTTGAAGGAGATGCTTATATGAATCATACAGTTCAACCTGGTGATACGATGTGGTCGATTGCCGCCCGTTACGGCGTAACGGTGGATGCGATATTACGAGCAAACAATTTGACCAATCCGAATTATATCTATTTGGGTCAAAACTTGATCATCCCAACATCAGGGGGATATCCATATCCGTTACCAATACCTATTCCGACACCACAGCCACAACCACAGCCCGGTGCTGGTTTGGCCCAACGTGTTGCAAGGTTGGAACGCCAATATACAGTAATCGAGGCTGAATTGGATCGTCAAATTCAACGCATCAACCGGCTGGAGCAAAGAGTTAGACGCTTGGAGGATTGACCTTACAGCACATTGCTAAGTTTTAGGTACACAAAAGGCTCTCGCTAATAAGCAAGAGCCTTTCCCTATATATGTGCCGGTTTATTTTATTTCCTTTTTAACAACCGGAATCTGAATTTCAGTCAAATAATCTGCCGGATCTTGTTCACACCATGGTCCTTTATGGTAAATTGCTCTAGTCGGCCCCATACAATCATAATGATTGGAAGACATCCAAACGCCCAAAGCATTATATGCTGAAGTCATTTCCTCAAAGGGACCCTCGTGGAAAACAATGGCCATTTCGGGTGCTCCCTCAAGTTCTCTCACCTTAATTCGCTCCGTTTCGGTAACTGCCTCGGTAATACACATGGTTACTTCCACATCCACATCACTCTCCTTATACCCATTGTCATGATAAATGGCATAACTAGGGTCTGTAACGTTCACTTTATGCTGTTCTACGAAAGCACCCAGCTCCTCCCACAGCACCCCTTCCGCATTGTAAGCTGGGATTATCCCTCTTAAGGAAAGCATCTTATACATAGGTATATTTTTAACGGTTATTTCGTATTTCATATTGGAATCCTCCTTGTTAATGAATTTAATCAGAGACTCGACTTTCAAAAGCTTTACATGCTCACTCTCAATAACTTCTGATATCTGACGCTTTCTGCTTTCTAGAAGGCTAATGAGCTGTCTTGAATCCAAGTCCTGATTCAATAATCCGCCTATTTCAGAAAGAGTGAAGCCCATTTCCTTCAAAACTTGAATACGGTTAACCTTTGGAATCTGGTCTACTGAATAGGAACGATATCCCGTATGATGATCAATAGACTTCGGTTTCAGAATCCCTATCTCGTCATAGTGTCTGAGCATTCTTACCGACACCCTGACAAGTCTCGAAAAATCGCCTATTTTGAACATTGTGCCTCCTTATTTATTCTTACAATCCGGATTGTAATTTAACTGTAAACCCTCGCACACTGTGAGAGTCAATAGGGAAACCTCAAATAAATTATTAAACAAACAACAAGAACCCGAACATTTGAACACTCAAACGTTCGGGTCTTTTCATGTATTGGTTAATCAGTCAACAGAATCTTATAGAACACTCGATACCCATTATTGTTGGTGTACCAGACAATGTTATCGCCATCAACGATGGGATTGCATTCGGATAAGGCAAAATACTCGAGAGTATGGATATCTCCCGCGACCTTTCCCTCTCCATCAATAAAGACATATTTCAGAGGACCCGGATTGTCTTCCATATCAAATTCCTGCCATAGCACCATCATTTTGTTATCTGTTATTTTCACTAATTTAGGTATGGATGCGATAAGTTCACTGCCCACATATTTAGCTAGAGTAATCTGCTTAACTGAGGCATTTGACGTGTTGGCCTTAGGTACAAGGCTAAGAATAATATCCCTTTGGTCTGTTTTCAAACCAATCATTTCATAAGAGGTATATTCACTCACCAGCGAATGGTTAATGGTATTCATCGCTACAATGTAATGGGTAGAAGACATTTCAAATCCGCCAATAGAAACGCCGGTTGTATTCGCTCCTATTTTACCCGGAATGTTAAACAAGTCTACATCGCTGTAGCTGGTTCCGTTTCCTTTATTTAGTACAATCGAACGGGGATAGGCGTCTCCATGATCCAGAAGGACCTGAGTATTGCCATCAAACAATACATATTGATCGAAGGAATGGCTAACATGGTTTTTTTGAAATCTGCCCATATCATTAGTCACGGTCATGTTTGATGTATTTACAATAATCGTTAGCTGGGATTGATGATTCAATCCGTCTGGTGTCGTATAGCGCTCACGTGAGGTGTGAAATACAAGCGTATCTCCATACTCAGCCATTCTACCCGAGCCTGCATCAAAAGGTATAACGGTATAACTCTCCCCACCCTTGATAGACACACTATCGATTCTGTTGAAGCTCTTATCATAACGTACAATACGAATTACTTCTTTACTATCGGTCTCTTCACGATTTTCTTGTCCAAAGGCAATATAGTTATACTTCTCACCGCTATACAATCCACCAAACCGCGGAAGCTCATAGGCTATTCTTTCATTTGCCATTAATTCATTTTTATCATTATACGTTTCAATCGTAACCTCTTTATTCGCCTCAATAACACTTATAGTTCGATCATTATTTTTTACAAGGTATGATGTTACAGGATTCTTCCATCTGGGGAATTCTGAAGACTCGGTGTTGCTTTTGGTTGCAAACGCCAGTTGGACCCGCTGTGCATGTTCAGGGGTTTTTGGGAACAGCGATATTTGATTCTTTTGATTGTTAAATTCAATATCGAAGGGGATCTTGCCCGCCAAATCCCTTAATTGAAAATAATTGCTGCCATCAATATTATAGGCCTTAATAAGCTGCAGCTGACCATTAATCAGAACCTTTGAGGTTGAGAGCTTGGCTATGTAATTTCTATTTTGAGAATAATATACACTGTCTTTTGACTTAACAGGAGTATACAATTGTCCCGTTATAATCTCTATAGCATTGTTCTTTTTATTCCAAGAAAGATCAAATTGACTGGCCGTACCTGAGAAATTCTCCGCGATATCACGCAGACTAAAATAATTGCTGCCCAATATATTGAATCCATAAATGTTCCTCTGTTCTCCATTAAAATATGTACTGCTTTCAGTTACCGTGGCCTTCGTAGTATTGCTGGCAAAAGCAGGCGTGCTCAGTACCGCTGTTGTAACCAGCAACAGGACCAGCAGTAGATTAACAATCCTTTTCAACTTTGTTTCCTCCATTTCCAATAAGTTCTATAATATCATTTAATCTCGTATGTATCTTGTATTCTGTACAAGGAAAAAATAGCATTGAACATCACCCAAACAAGAATACGAATCGGTGTTGAATTATAGGCAATGCATGGATTGTTCAGTGAGGGCAGTTACTGGTCAGCGCCCATGGCAAAAAAATAGTTATCAATCTTTTCAGCTTCTGTTAATAGTGTAATGAGTTCTTCTGTTTCTATAGGCTGAATTGCAGCTTCAACAGTAGTTTTTGCAGTAGCTACCCCACTAGTATCTGATGGACTGTATCCGCCTTAAAAGTGAATAATTATGTACAGATTATGGCACTCTCACACAACCGACAATTTTCGTGATAAACTAACGTAAATATATACTTGCCGACATAGTAAAGCGTTTATGCTTGAACAGTTTAAAGCGCTAG
The DNA here is from genome assembly GCF_000757885.1 of Paenibacillus wynnii. Lineage (NCBI taxonomy): Bacteria > Bacillati > Bacillota > Bacilli > Caryophanales > Paenibacillaceae > Paenibacillus > Paenibacillus wynnii. The sequence goes on from NZ_JQCR01000002.1 coordinate 1,259,302, forward strand.
GCTTAAGTTATATTTACATATTGAAACCGGGGGAAATTCATTGAAAACATTACTACTCAAGTGGAACCAAGTAAGCCTAGTACGACGAATATTTATAGGGATTATAGTGGGTATAATATTGGCTTTAGTTATTCCTAATGCATCGGGAATCACCATTTTCGGATCCTTGTTTGTATCCTCATTAAAGGCGGTTGCGCCTGTATTGGTCTTGCTTATCGTAATGTCAGCCATATCGCAACATAAACAAGGCCAAAAAACGAATATGAAATCAATTATTCTTTTGTATGGTTTAAGTACATTTTTGGCGGGACTAATTGCCGTTATTGCAAGTTTTATCTTCCCGGTAAACTTATCTCTTGTAACGGGTGCCAGCGACCTGACTCCACCTGATGGGATTGTAGAAGTACTTAAGACTTTGCTATTTAAGGTTGTGGACAACCCAGTAAACGCTCTAATGAATGCCAACTATATTGGCATCCTCACTTGGGCTATCCTTCTTGGTGTCGCATTAAAAAATGCCAATGATTCTACAAAAAACATGCTTACTAACTTCTCAGATGCCGTATCACATATCGTTAAATGGGTGATCAACTTAGCACCACTGGGCATCATGGGACTTGTTTTTGATTCCATTACTGCCAATGGGCTTTCATCCTTACTCGATTACGGTAAACTCCTTATTGTTCTTATTGGATGTATGCTATTTATGGCGCTTATTGTTAATCCATTAATTGTATATCTGAATATTCGCAGAAATCCATATCCGCTGGTGTTTCATTGCCTGAAGGAAAGCGGAATTACCGCATTCTTTACCCGTAGCTCAGCTGCAAACATTCCAGTCAACATGAGCCTATGTGAAAAGATGGAGCTGGATACAGATACGTATTCCGTGTCTATTCCATTAGGTGCTACCATTAACATGGCAGGTGCAGCGATTACGATTTCCGTCTTGACTCTCGCAGCGGTTCATACCGTTGGCATTGAAGTGGATTTTGGCACAGCGCTTATTCTTAGCGTCCTATCCGCTGTATCTGCTGCTGGGGCCTCAGGTGTTGCGGGCGGCTCACTTTTATTGATTCCTCTAGCATGCAGCATCTTCGGAATTTCGAATGATGTGGCGATTCAAGTCGTTGGGGTAGGTTTCATAATCGGTGTTTTGCAAGACTCATTCGAAACAGCCCTTAATTCATCCTCTGACCTACTCTTTACAGCAACTGCTGAATATACAAAGAAACGTAAAGAAGGCACGGACTTTGTGATTAAGATCTAGAAAAATGATGATTAAAAAGCAGGAGGCCTTAGGTCCCTGCTTTTTTTGTTGCCAATTATGAGGCTGGCTTCTCCCCCCCTTTCTCTCTCCTATCCCTATACTTCCCTTAATGCTGAACGGAATAATTCTTCAAGGGCACTAATACGTCAACCTGTGAATGGAACTCACTAGGCGGCATCGTATTATATTGTTGGATCCACTCACAGGCCAAGATGGGACGAAGAACATAGATACATGCATCATATTAATGAATTGAATTATAACCTTTCATTCCCCTCACTTCCTCGATAATCGCCCTAACGCCCTCCTCAATTTGCTCCGGCTGCGCTTGAGAAATGCTGATTCGCAAGAACTTTTCCCGTTCCAGACAGCCGGATAAATAGAATCCTTTTCCAGATACGACTCTAACATTTCTAGCCACAAGCCTTTTTACCAATTGCTCCAAATTCAACGTCTGCGGGAGCTTAAATTGCACAAAAATTCCTGAGCTAACCCCTGAACTTTCTATTAATCCTGCATCGTTATACCGCTCTACAGCCTCATTCAGCGTGCGAATTCTGGCTGCGTATTGGCTGCATATTTTGTGCTTGTGCCGTTCGTACATATCATTGTTAATGTATACTTCGAGTGCCGCCTGGGACAGCAGCGAGGTGTCGCTATATCTTTTATAGGAATGGAACGACTCCAGTAGTGACTCCGGCAGTACGGCGGCCCCCAACCGCAAACCGGGGAATATAATCTTGGAAAAGCTTTTTAAATAAACGACATGGGAAGTTCTGTTGTACGCGTAAATAGGATCAAATCCCTGCTTTTCACCCAAATCAGCCATGTAGTCATCTTCCACGATATAAACGTTGTATTTACTGGCTAAACCAGCAATCGCTTCCCTATCCTCCGCACTATAAGAAGTGCCTAGCGGATTATGATACCTTGACATCGTGTAAAAAAATTTAATGTTGCCGGATTTGAACCTCTCCTCCAATTCCCCTAGATCGATACCTCCTGCCGAGCGGGCGATTCCGCTAACCGGTATACCTTCTGCCTCAAGAAACCGCAAATAGATATCGTAGCTCGGCTGTTCGACAAGGATAACTGATTTCCCATTCGGAAACGGCATTTTTGCCAAAATCTCCAACGCTTGCTGCACACCAGAAGTCACCATTATTCGCTCCGCATTCGTAAAGACTTGATCTCCTGCCAGATGGGAGGCCAGTGTATGACGAAGCTTCTCCAGCCCTCTTGAATCTCCATAGGTAAACAGCTGGTGCTTATATTTATCAATCGCCTTGTTCAAGCAATGCTGGAAATCCAAATACGGGAACACGTTCACATCGGGCAGCACCGAAGCGAAATCTATCATTTTGCTTGTATTGTCGTTCGGCCAGTCTCCCGATTTCTCAACTACGTAATGGCCGCTTTGCGAGATTGAATAAATGGTGTGCCGCTTCTCAAGCTCCGCATATGCCCGAATAACCGTGCTCATGCTGCACCCATGCAGCTCCGAGGTACTGCGAATGGAAGGCAGCTTTTGGCCTGGTCGGTATTGTCCTTCTAAGATTTTTTGCTCGATTTCGGAAAGAATAACCAAATATTTTTTCATGGCGCTGCCCCTCCCCTGTCTCTATTCAGTATATAGAATCAAGAACTGTATCGATACAGTTACGATATTACATTATTGTTCAGGTCATGATTTGCCTCTACAATTCTAAGTAACAGGAAAGGAGGAGACCCGTCATCATAAAACACAAAGGAACGAAGCTAGCTTATTTATCCGCGTTATTGAACGCTGTGATCATTGGATTCTCTTTCTTGTTTGCCAAAATGGCCCTTGACTATGCTGACCCTATGGATACGCTAACGTACCGTTTTGCTCTATCGTTTGCAGTCATGTCTATTCCGGTTATGTTCGGCCGGGTAACACTTAACTACCGCGGCAAACCGCTTAGTAAATTGCTGCTACTGGCTTTAATGTACCCACTCGGTTTTTTCACCCTTCAAACGTTCGGGCTGCAGCAGGCCACCTCTTCCGAGGGGGGGATTTTGTATGCTACCACACCAATTTTGACAATGGTATTAGCCTCCGTATTTTTGAAGGAATCCACCACTGTCCTGCAGAAGCTCTCGATCTTCTTATCGGTATTCGGCGTGGTGTTTATCTTTATGATGAAAGGCACTGGCATCGATTGGACGAACATACAGGGTATTTCCCTGTTATTCTTATCCTGTCTGGCTTTCGCTGGTTATGGCGTTATGGCCCGGTCACTGCTCCGAACCTTCAGCCCTGCGGAGATAAGCTATTTGATGCTCGGAATCGGCTTTGTTACTTTCCTCGTGATTTCACTGACAGATCATGTGACCACCGGGACGCTGGATCAATTCATCACACCGCTCACCAGCAGCACATTTATCGTATCGACTCTGTACCTCGGAGTGATCTCTTCGCTCCTTACCTCACTGTTAGCTAACTATGCTTTGTCCAAGATAGAAGCCTCAAATATGAGCGTATTCTCTAATCTATCGACAATCGTCTCGATCACAGCCGGTTCACTATTCCTCAGAGAAGAGATCACGATATATTCGATTATTGGGTCAGTGTTGATTATAGCAGGAGTTGTAGGAACGGTTTTTTGGGGGCAAAAAAAGACATAAAAAGAACCTTCATCCCCACCTAATGGTTGAATCTGAAGGTTCTTTTACTTAGTAATTGGGACTCGCTCATTCTTCTGGACACTTTGGGGATATGCTTGTTTCCATCAAGTAGGCTGCTGCTTAGGTATAGTTATAAATATGAACAATCCAATTAGAAATAGCGGGATAATCGCTAAAATACTAAGGTTTGCGTTTCTCGTTAAGGTGGTTGTCAAAGACATCACCGCAGGACCGATAATCGCCGCGAACTTGCCAAAGATATTGTAGAAACCAAAGAATTCATTAGAATTTTCCTTAGGAATAATCTTCGCATAATAGGACCGACTGAGCGCCTGAATTCCACCCTGGGCCGAACCGATCAACGCACCCAGAATAAAAATATGCCAGACTGAAGTAATAAAGAAAGCCGCGATACAAGAGATGATATAGGTGAAAATCCCAATAATAATCATCGTCCGGGCGGAATATTTTTTAGCCAGATTGCCGTAAACAATTGCACACGGAAAGGCAATAATCTGTATAACTAATAAAATTCCAAGTAAGGTGAAGGTGTCGAAGGCATCAGCACCCAGAACTGAAGTGGCATAGGGCACTACCATTTTAATAATCGTATCTACCCCGTCAATATAGAAAAAGTAAGCAATTAAGAATACAAATACCGTTCTATGCTGCCTAATATTCTTAAAAGTGCCTGCCAGTCTTCGGAAGCTGCTCGCAACCGGTCTAGGCTCAGGTTCAATATAGTGTCTCTGCTTCACGTCCCTAATCATAGGAACAGTCAACAGCCCCCACCATAGGGCAGTAATGATAAACCCAATCTGATAACCGATCGACTTATCCATACCCATAACCACAATCAATACCAAGCTGATCCCAAATGGAATGACGCTGGAGATATATCCAAAAGCAAACCCTCTCGTAGATACTTTATCCATCCGTTCATCCTTCGTAACATCTACCAAAAAGGAGTCATAGAAAATATTAGCTCCGGCAAACCCTATGGCTGACAGGATATAAAAAACAATCAATAACTGCCACTGTCCGCTCGAAGGTGCCACGAAAGCCAGCGATGCTGTAGCTAGCACACCGACCAATGCAAAAAATACGAAGAAGCGCTTCTTCGTATCCTTGTAATCTGCGATCGTCCCCAAAATCGGGCTGAGGATAGCCACCAGAATACTTGCAATGGAATTAAAATACCCCAAATCCATACTGCTGTTCACATTCGTGAACATGCCAAATACAATGGGCAATAGCGCCGTGGTAACAGCCAGCGAATAGGCCGAATTGCCGCAGTCATACAGAATCCATGATTTCTCCTCTTTGGTTAACTTCATATAACACCCGCCTTTTAAAAGATTGAACTATATTTCCTTGAGGGAAGGTCCGTCGCAACTGCGGTGAATGTTTGGACTTCCGGCCGCTTTTGTCTCCCGATTTCTTGATTTAACCGCTTTTTGCGGTTGAAATCGGGAGACAGCATATGCTTTCGAAGCGAGCTTTCCTACGGAAAGCTTTCGGGCGGGCGCTGTCGCTCCTCCAGTTCCAAAATTCCCCTTCGTTGCTCCTTTCCCTTCTGCAATTTTCTAAGTTCAATCTATAACTAGTTGTTACTGTTATATCACGTGATCATATGAAGCATGTTAAATGAATGTTAAATCACAAAATTTCCGTAGTGAGCGTAAAGCCTTCAATCACAACGTCCTCGTCAATCTCGATCATGATGCAGCGTTTGCCCTGATAATTCACCTGTTTCACATACCTTAAATCCTGCGGGCTGATCGCAATGGTCGCAACCTTCGTCTCAATCTTGATCGACTTCGTGGTGAACTTCGGAATCACGCTGCTGGCTTTGAGTTCATAGTTCCGGTCATCGATGATCGTCTCGAATGCACGCTCCACCTTCTCCGCCGTCAAGTTCTCTACGCCGCTTGCCGTCAATACTCGTTCCACATCTCTATAATCCAGCTTAGGAGCTTCTTCCTCCTCGTTGGATTCGATGACCTGGTGGATCTCCTCATATACATGAGCTAGCGTTAACACGTCGAACTGATCGCCCGCCACTTCTTTGACGATTTCTTCAAAAATAACTCTCTCTTCCTTCGCCGTTACCGACTTCTCGGCATTCAGGACTTGATCGATGAAATGACGATTCGGTTCATTAGCTTTGCCCGAGCAATATAGAACTCGGTTTACATCGGATGCGTTGTCCGTAACACTTGGGTAGAAAAAACCCTGCTCCGGCGTACTCAATTTGATGATGGGATCTACGATGATATTGTACTTGAATTCCCGCTCGGCATAATCGAACAATAATGATTTCCGCTGCGGTTCAGTGGTATTAACACTACACAGGATGAACGGATGGGCGAACATCTCGTTCTTCTCGCTCTCCTCAGCTTCATCGTTGCGACTTTTGGTCGGCCGGAAGTACTGCCCGCGAACAAAAGTAACCACCGTATCCCGTTCAAGCTTGGTATCCTTGATCATCCTGTCCACGAGAAGGAGCATCAGGTCCTGCCATTCATCCCGGTCACCCGTTATCATGCCTTGATGAAGAAGCACTTTCGTAGGCTCCTCCGCTTCCTCTTGAAACCGTACCTCGAACAGCTTCTGATCCAACTCACCGGTCAGCAGTTTTTTGAAATTCCCGATATACAGCTCCTGCTTCTCTCGATCTACCAGCTCGAACGGCTGACACTCGTAATGATAGATTTCACTGCTTTCCTTCATGATATATACGTTAAGAATATCAAACAGCTTGAGCATATCATGGTCCAGCTTGAATTGTTTGCGAATGTGCGCGACTTCTTTTTTATTCATAATCGGTTCAGCAACCCCTTAAAAGTATTATGGCTTTATTAGTATAAACGATAGGGGGCGGGAATGGGTTGATGGATATTTAGGATTAAATAACAAATTACCCGTAACAACCGTCACGGGATTAGAAGCAACTATTATATTAGATGGCCACTTGGTATGCATGGTTAGGAGACTGGCTGGATCTATTTCTTTCTTTTTTCAATCCTGCCAATGGGTTCCCCATTAGTGACATTATACAGGCGGCTCTTGGGCTCGTACATCGTTTGAGCTGGCCACAAGCCGTGGTGTCCTGATACGATGTAACTTACAATGCAAGCAATGAAAAAGTACTCCATACCCTTTCCATTGAATAGTTCCATAGCTAACAGAAAAGCGGCTATAGGCGTGTTGGCCCCACCACAGAACACAGCGATCAAGCCTAGAGCAGCAAGGAACGCTAACGGCAATCCCATAATAGCGTGTAAGGCATTCCCGAGTGTTGCACCCATGAAAAATAAAGGAATAGCTTCACCGCCGACAAAACCGGTTCCAAGTGTCACTGCCGTGAATACCAGCTTAGCCAAAAAAGCATAGGGTGGGACGTCTTCTTTGAATGACTGCTCAAGCATAGGTAAGCCTCGACCATTATAATCCTGGGAGCCTGCGAACAAGGTAAATGCTACAATGATCAGTCCGCCAACAAAAGCTCGCTTCATATGGTTCTTCTTGAACATTCTCTCTGAAATTCTTTGTATTCCGTGTCTCAACTGACAATAAGAAACACTCAATATACCGAATATAACGGCTGCAAGTATAATTTTTGCGAAGGTAAGCATGGAGTGATCAGGGAGTGTCTGTATAGTAAAATGTTCATGCTTCACACCCCAACCATTCTCCGTCACATAATGACCTGCGAAGCTGGCTACAAGACACGGAACGACCGCTTCAAACTTGAGCTTCCCCAGAGCGGCCATTTCCATTCCGAACACAGCACCAGTTATAGGGGTGCCAAAGGCTGCGCCAAATCCGGCGCTGATTCCGCTCATCAACATAATCTTCGTGTCAGCCTTCAACTTAAACCACCGGTTCACAGTTTCCGCTACACTGCCTCCCATTTGCACTGCGGCACCTTCTCTGCCGGTTGACCCACCCAATACGACGGTTAGGAATGTACCCAGATATACAATGGGGCCCATTCTTCGGAGAACAGTCTTTGTACCATGAACTGCGTCGATAACCAGATTATTCAGCTCAGCTGCGTCATGCAAAGTATTGTTTATCATGGAGGTTCCAAATTTCATATACATATAGCCCAGTGCAATACCACCCAAAGGAAGCAGCCCTATCAACCAACCGTTTCCTTCTCTAACTTTGCCCAGATAATCATTGGTTTCCAAAAGGAAGGCAGTTGTTGTTCCCACAACCACACCAATTAATCCCCCTAGGAGTATCCATTTACCCAGGAGCATAACGACATGTATATATTTTTTTATGTTTCCCATCTGAAGGATCCTCATTTCAGTCGTTCCGGAGGTTCATCTATATGTTGCTTAGTGTGGACTTCCGTAAAAAGATGGCCAGGCCCCGAAGACTCGGTTGCTGACAAAGGCATGGAAAGATGGGGCATGCTCGCCTGCAGCATCATAACCAGCCTGTCAATGTCCTCTTTGGTTGCATACTGCTTGCCGGGCTTTAACAGATATCCCAATTGACCGTTTGATTCTATAGTAGCCCATTGCAGATCACTAATCCTCTGGATGCCCTGCTGCCGGAGTCGTACTTCTAGCATATCCACAGAAAGCCGTAATTTTTTAATATTACTCTCGATAATTGTGCCATTCTCGATCACCATACGTGATTTTCCGTACAAAAACGACTCCATCACATCAGACTTCAGAACAATATACTCAATGCCTATAAGAGTAATTACCATTAATAACGTGATTAACAGCGTAATCCAAATGTTACGGTCACCTACGGGTTGAATGATTAATGAGCCCACGGCAACCATCATGACAGTCTGAGCAACTGTAAGTTGTGAGATCGACTTTCTTCCGGCAACTCTTAAGATAAGCACGCCACCCACTACAATGACAACCGCTTTCCAAATGAAATGTAAATTCAATTCCTCCCCTCCTTTCGTTGACTGATCATAAGGATAAGGTTTGTAAATATACCCAGCATTATTCGTCCTATATTCTTGGAGTCAAATTCCTTATATCCAACTAAGAAGAATTCAATAAAAAGACACTTGCAAGAGACACTATAATAGCGTCTCCTGAAAGTGCCCTTTATCTCTCTTTAATTGATTTCAATCAAATTAACATTTCCAGACACTTCATTGGCAACCATCAGCAAAGGTTTTCCCGTCGGACTGTCTTTACCCTCAACCAAACACAATCCTTCCGGCGCAAGAGAACCGCTTCCTGATACTCCTGTCCCCGTGAAATCTCTTAAGTTGATATAGTCATAGAATTTCACATCATTTACATCTGTAACATCATACATCATAATTCCGCCTATTCTTTCAAGAGCAATAAATGCATAGGTTTTACCTTTTATTTTCATCACCTTAACATCTTCAGGTTCGGGACCTTTTTTGCCGCTTCTCGAGTCGAGCTCAGATTTATTGTTGGACGAGTTGAATACAGTCGGATAAAGCTCTGCCGTAATTTTTTCAAAATCGCTTCCGCTGTCATAAACTTGGCTCATTGTCGCTGCATCCCAGATCGAAAAGGAACGGCCTCCGTAAATATAGTTTTTATTGTTATCCAGACCTTCTCGCTCTGCATTCAGGACCGTGTCTATTTTGAAAGTAGTCCCCGGGAACGTATAGGAGCCTGTATCCGCATATTTGTAAGGCTTGGATCCCCATTCTCTGGCGTCACCTTCATTAGCTGTAAACAAGTACTGATTGCCATCTATTTTTGTTGTGGTAATCCCATCCGGCATATAAACGCCATATAGATTTTGTGGTGAAATTTCTGCCTTACCGTTTTTCAATGCATCCAGACTGTTAGCAGCCAAATTATGATCTTTGAAGCCCAGACCCTTTACGCTTACAAACGTTTTTGTCTTCAGATCCAGGGTTGCAATGGCATTGGCTTCCTGCAAGGAAACATACGCATACAAACTGTTCTCGGTTACTGTTATATATTCCGGTTCTAGATCCACTGAAGGCACTGTGTTAGGTTTTAACAACACTCTGTCTGCAATAAGCGCCGCCCTTGCCCCCGTATGATCGAATGCTTCAAACCCGATTGTAGCCACTGATGCTTTGTTTAAGCCCTTCTTGATATCAACAATGGTTACAGTCCCTTTAGGGTCAACAGCACCCGGCGCAGTGTATCCTTCCCTCGGTTCGCCTTCATTGGCAGACAAGATATACTTGGAATCCGGTGTAAAAGTGACCATATCCGGCTGATTCCCAGCCTCAAAATGCTTCAAATAATTACCGGCATAATCAAGAACCACAATATAGCCGTTATCCTTGTAGGTAGCACCCTGTACAGCAATTGCAATGATTTTATCCTTTGTGTTTACATCAATGCTTGTAATATCTCCGCAGAAGAACCCATTTGAGGCGGCCATAGCCGTAATATCTAAACGAGCCTCCAAGCTAAGGACTTTCATATGGGTTGAAACAATAGTTGCAGCATCCACAATATCAATCGATTTTGCTGCGCCGTTTACAATATACATTTTATTATTGTCTTCATTAAATTTCACGATTTCGGCTATTCCGCCATCAGAGTTACTCATACCCGTCTGATAATTTGCAATGTAATTCAATTTGCCATTAATACTGTTTACTTGGAGTCCTGGAAAAATAGGAGGTTTTGGTTGGACTGGTGGAATCGGTGGGTTGACTGTGCCGCTGTCCGTGCTTGTCCATACCCCATTGTCCAGGGATCTTGGAAAATATTTATTAATAAAAGTTTCGTTAACCGCTGGGTCATTCCAGGTTAAAAGTTCAAAATCCGAAGAATTATGATCCGTATCCACAAAGTTAATTCTTCTAAGCGTTTTCTGTTTGGAGGTTGGGACGGCAGGCATATCCCCCTCACCGATATTGTTGAAGTTTGTTGCTCTGTTCGAAATGGCATCAACCTGAATTCCTTTATTGTCCACAAGCTTTAATTCAATGGTCTTATCGTTGTCGATATATCTTGTCGACCAGTCTAAATCTTTTGCTGTAAGCAAATATTTCAGGTAGGTTGTCGATGTTGTCTCCGCAGCTCCTCTGATTAAAAATGAATGCTGTGCAGGAATAGAGCCTGTGAGGTTCAACGTATCCACCTGAAGATTTCCCGATGCGTCTAGTGTAGAACCCGGATGCGTGTTGGGTCTGTTAGATGAATAGGCTAGTGTATAGCCGGAGAGATCAATCGTAGTATTTGTCGGGTTGTAAAGCTCTATAAAGCTGTGAGTAAATGGCGTATCGCTTTTTCCACCGCCTCCATAAAGCTGGTTAATGACTAAGTGGTTTCCTGGCTGTGTCTCTGCAGATACACTCATTGGCAGAACTCCAGGGAACAAACACACCATAATCATCAGACTAATGATTCTTGATTTCAACATGTATTTACCTCCCGATAATGTTTGTTGCGGTCTACGATCAACACGCTCTTGGGCACTGTAGTTCATACTACACAGGAACTATTATCCTGATCGCACAGTTATGTAAAATTTTAAATAAAAAAGACTCCCGCGAAGAGCCAGCGAGAGCCGTAAATATTGAGATTGCTTATATCGACATATAGAATAACGATCTTAACTTTTCTTTCATACTATTTATAATCATTTGTCCCATGTTTGCTTCTGTAAGTGTAATGTCCCATATTGCGACATTTGTAACCGGATTTGGATCATCGTTAATTATTTTTATGGTAAGTTCATTTACTCCCTTTAAAGGGATTTGAAAGAAGATACGCTGATTCTCACCACTATTAGCGGATAAACCCAGTGAATAAATTTCTGTTCCATCTGCGATAAATAGGATGTCGCTGTTCCCTTGGCTTGCTGTATTGATTACATCATCGGGTATAGCGGCATAGCCTGTCATTTTTGCATATTCTCCATTTAAAAGAAACATAAATTCGTTCGTTCTTGTATTCTTTCTGCTGTAAACATTTTTTTGAGGCTCAATCTTTTCTCGATCCACTGTAAAACTTGAAAGGCTTTCATCCCACAGTACAGAACCATCTTTTAATGCTAGTTCATTCAGGGCTACGAATTCGCCACCCCCATTTTCTAAATAATTATTGACCCCTCCCACAATGGCAATGGTGCCAATCGAAAGGATAATCGCCGTTAGGATGATCCTGTAGATGCCTTTAAGATTATCTCGGTCACGGGGTACTAATCGCTGTCCGCAAAATCCTACCACAGCCCCTAATGTGTTAATGATGATATCGTCAATATCAAAGGCTCCTAAACGGGAAAGCATTTGTAAGGTTTCAAGAAGCGTAATTGACACAATAAATATGGTTATAAATCGAACAAAACTACAACGGAACAGAAGTGGGATGACCATCCCAAGAGGTATAAATACGACAAAGTTGCCCAACTCAAAAAACCAAATTTTAAAGTCCCCACCCATTGGAAAATGTAAAGAAATCCCTTGAGGCATTAGATTATATCGCAAGCTAGGGTCCTGAATGGAAGCAGCTCTGTTGAACCCTATATACAAAAAATAGAGGATCAAAACAGAATATACAGCTAACAGTATAATCGTTATTTTCCGTAACTTTCCTTGATACATATTACACCCTTTCTCTCTCAAAACGGCAGTCATACGTCCAATTGATTTTTGAACCGTTGCTGCTTTGAGTATAGTTAATATCTAAAAATAGTATACCGCAACAAAATACCCATGACGAGTTGTCACGGGTATTGGTTTATTACTGCAAACCTATCCTTCTTCTACTCTCGATCTGATCATACTCAACCCGAGCATCACAAACCATGCTGCGAAAAGCAGCTGTGAAACAAACACCATAGCGGTTCCAATCAACCAAGGATAAGCACCGATCAAGTCCAGTATCCCTACCATAAATCCTAAATAAGCTACAGGCTTGCCAATCACGCTTTTTCTTATTACGAGACACAATATGATGGTAGCCGCACTGAAGACAATCGCTACAAGATGCATGCCTCCATAGTATACGCTGAGCACCAGTTTGTAGATATCTAGTGAAAGTTCAATATCATACACGGGATAGACCAGTCTTCCCAGGATAATGTCCAGGAATATATTAATAGGTATGACCACAGCCAAAAGACTGCATCCCAACCATGTTTTGACTATATCTACCTTCACCAGTATCTGATACAAGGCAACGATTGAAGGGATCAACAATAAGGTGGCAAAGAAAAGCAATTCGTCCGCCATGGCGATATTGAACTTCCATTCCCGCAGCCATATCATCAGCTCTGCATCCGAGAGCGGAGGACTCGGCATCGGCAGAACAAATAGATACTGAGCAAAAAAGAGAATCCCAGAAAGGATCAAAGTAATGCCGCCAAATTTAATAACGCCGATTTTTTTCATTGGGTTCATCTCAATTCTGTGTTTTCAATTATTTTTGGGAATTAAGTATAAACATAGAGGCATCTTGTCCCATGAATATTTTACTTCCAGTATAAAACGTTTTAGATTGAATATCTCTGTACCCAACAAGTCCAGTTCCACACCCAAAATCAATAGCAGACTTTCTTTTAGCATCACCCAAATATTCTCGAATGGCATCTGATGATACCTTTGCGATTTGGATTCTTTCAGAAATGTCATAGCTATCAGCTATCATTTCAAACTTATCTGTATTTCCCATTATGTTCGGTTCTGCCTTCCCTACCTATGCCCTCGCTATCAAGCTGGCGTTGTAATATGACAAGGCATACTTCATTTTCACTTTAAATATTCCGCACTTCCACAACCTTCCCCAAATCCACAAACTGCTCATGATCCAGTTTCACCTTCACTCTGCCCTTTCTACGCTTCTCACGCCATTCCCGCAGCGCTTCCTCCGTTTCCAGACGGAGCTCGGCAATCTCCAGGGCCCGGTCCAGGATGTACTTGCTAGTATAAAGCACAGTATAGATCCCTTGTCCTCCAAGTGTAATAGGAATAGCTAATCCCTTCCATTCCTCAATCGTAAATCGTACATACAGATCTTCTTCAGTACCCGGGCGACAAGGGACTTCCTTGATCTCCTTACGCCGCAGCACCTTCCAATCCGCCACTTTGCCTACCCAGTGAATGCCTGTTTTTGCGGGATCAGTAAACTTCTTTCTGGATTGGCACATCGCTACGTATTCGAGTTGAGTGAGTATCTTTACATCTGAAAGGTTTTCTAATGGCATATGATAAAAAGATTTCTGCAACGCCATCTCCACTTGTCCGGGTCCCCGGACAGAACCGACAAGCACATTTTTGCCCGCTAGCTGATTGGCATAGTATTCTTTCGTACCGCGTGGACGAGTCGAGCGCTCAAAAGCTTTTTCCGGACTATCCTGAATAATCTCATCTAAGAACTGCTCCACCAAGCTTGTAGAATTCGGTAGGAACGGTAAAGCGCCAATATTCAATAGCTCAATGCTTTTGTAGAATCGATGGGCCTTGTACCGCTCCTCATCCGGATAGGGAAATAATACATAGGCGCCAAACATGCTTCGCTCATATTCTCCTGAGCCTATCTCCTGATAGACTATCGCGTCCCGATACCGATGCATCGTGTTGATGTCATCTTCTTCAGGCCCAGGCTGACCATATTTCTGATGATAGGAAGTGCCCTCATAGGCCGGATTTAAGCGGTATTTCGCATCAAATACATACTTGTACTCTTTAATTTTGCCAGCATCCTTCTTCTTCAGTGTCAGTACATTATCCGGTCGCTGACTGAGCGTCGGGGTCTTATCCGAGCCGGGAATCGCATTATAATACATGATGAACTGCTCCCCGTTGACCGGATTCTGGTAGACCATCTTGGCGCTCTGCGAGCGATCCAGCGTAACAAAAATACCGTTCCGATTCACCTTAATAATATCCTGCTTCACCAGTTTATACTTTTGCCCTAGGAGCTGATTCAGCTTCAAGAAGCACCAATACTCATAGAGCTGAGCAACATCCTTCATAGATAAGCGGAACAGGTCACCTTGGATAGACAGACCTTTAAGCAGCATCAGATAACAACGATAGACCTCGCGGTATCCAGGGGCCATCTGCAGCACAAGCGTAACGGACATCTGCTTCAGCACTCCAGCCTCACGCAAGAAATCCATCTTAAGTACTCGCTCTAGCTGGGTGAGCATGGCGTCTAACCTTTTAATAAGTAATGGATCTAAGGTTCGGCTATTCATCTTCCAGCGAGTCTTAAGCTCCTTCAGCTTCCCATGAATACGTTCCAGCATCCAGCGGATGAACCGGTTCTCATTCGTATCATAGGCAAGGCGTTTACGTGTCTCTATTAGATGTGTAGCTGTATAATTTTTACTACCAATTTTCAAGAAACCATGTCTCGTATCTTCTCTCAACCGTTCGCGATGCTTCACGAGCTCGCGGATATTCTCTCTGCCTGCCTTTTTAACCCGATTGGCATCCACTAGCCGGTGATCCTGGAGCAGCGCGTAATTGGGATTCTTGTTAATACGCTCAACCGCATCCAAGAGCTGTCTAAAGACATGCTGTAGTATGGTGAAGAACTCCGTTAAGCTCTGATGCTGCGTCTCCCGCAGGCCTGTTAACTGGTAGGTTTTGCGCAAAAAGTCAAAGGCCAAATTATAAATTTGCGCATTCACTTCATTCAAAATATTCTGGTAATCCAGCTTGTAATCCATCTTAGAGGGGAAAATCTCCATCTCTACCCGCAGTAAAGTCTGTCCCATGCTGCGGATCTCCCATTCCGTCAAACCAACCTCATTCCCAAAGTTCAGAACACCCGCAAGAATAGAGTCCCCTAGGGGCTTAACCGCCTGCCGCAGCAGCACATTCTCATGGTAAAAAGAAAGGCTATCAATGCTCTTGTTCTGGATAACCAGTTCATACGACTGCGTCTCATAAAAACATGGAAAAACAGACTCCCCCGGCTGCCACTCCACCATCCCGCCCATCTCAGGTGAAAAGACTTTAATCTGCACATTCCCAAGCCGTTCGGAGCAATCAAGCCCAAGCTGTGCATTCACCCACTCCTGACTAGAAGAACGATGGAGCTGCAATGTCTCTACCGTAGGATGATAAGGCCGTCCTTGAAGAAAAAGAGTAAAAAGCTCCGTTTCTATACGGAGCAACTCAACCGTCTGATTAAGAGAGCCAGAATGAGGTGAATCCATCTTCCTCCAGCCTCCTGAGCATAAAAGCCAATTTACGAGCAGTTTGCGGATGTTTGGCCGCAGGCGGAGTTTGGCCAGCTGCCCATTTCATATAGAGCGGAGAAGCATCCTCCATGAGCTCTTGAATATTTACCGTTACGCCAGCACCACTACCAATAGCACCCTTAATCAAGTTCAACAGGACTCGGCGAACCGAGGAGTGGCTCCCTTGGATTCGTGGTAGTATCTTTTGCAGCAGTTGCCAGTCAAAGGCTTCTTCCTCACTCATCAGCTTGTACCGATCGTTATAAATCATATAGAAGCAAATCGCATCACGCACCCGAAAGCCCACATGAGCATGAATATCCTCAAGCAAGGCATTGATCTTTACCAATCTCTCAGTCGTCCGGACAACGAGCTCTTTGTTGACATCATAGGCATCTACTAACTGCAAATAATCGGAGCGCAGGAAAAGATGATTCAGTTCGGCAGCGTCAGGGCTATCAATAGTCTCTGCCTGCTCACCCAAATCCGGATACTGTTGCAGATTGATGTAATTGAACTCTAGCGTATTGGCGCGGTCGAGTACTTTTTTGCTAAAAGGATGTGTTGTCTCGTCCATGTTCACTGTCCCGATAAAGAACACATTCTCCGGGATGCCAAGACTGCCATACTCCTCTTGATCCTCAGGCGTATCCAGCAAGGTAGGGGAGATAAGGTCCTGCGTCTTAATCTTTCCCTCTCTCCACTCCTGCGTTTCCAGCACACTTAACATATCACTGAAATAATGCTCCACCCGTGCCAAATTCATCTCATCCAGGCAGATAAAATAAGGCTTGTACTGATTCTCCGGTTTCTGTGCATCCACTAACACCTTAGTAATCGGACCCGGCTGGAACCTCCCCGAAAGGTCCTTATACCCTAATATATCCGCAGGATCACTCCAATCCGGCCGTACTGGAATCAAGGCAAACTGACTGTTATCCCTCGTTGCACCAAGAGCCTCTGCAAAGAGCTTCACCAACCGAGTCTTCCCCGTGCCCGATATCCCCGCCAAGATGACAAAAGGTTTAGTCTTCAGCGAGAGGTAAAAGTTCTCGATAAGGTGCTCAGGGAAGAAGAAGCCTTGGCGGAGGATGTGGGATTGGATTTGGTGGAGGATACCTGTTATTTGTACGTCCTTCAGCGGCTCAGCTTCATATGTCACTACTTCCACTTCCTCATCATCAGCTTTATTACTCGCAGAAGTCACAGTATCAACGTATAGACGGTAATCTTCTATAACATTCTCAAGATCTCGAATCAGTTGTTCATCTTTCGGAACGCTTCCCTTCTCGTACTTAATGTATGCAACAGTTGAAACCTGATAATCTTGACCAAGACCACTATCCATGAGACGAATATTCTCATCCTTAGTCATATGGGTCAGAGCAAGGAGCTCTCGAATTTCTTGTGTTCGGTTTCGTAGATAAGCATAGCCTTCTCTACGTCCCTTCTCTTGAATAGGTACCGTCACTCCTTGGTTAAACGTAAGATAGACAGCTCCCATATCCTCAGCGAACAGATACACAACATATTCCCCGTGCTGAGTCGTTTCCGTGATTCGTTTATCCAGGATTGCTAGCCAAGGAACCGTTGCCCAATTCCCTTGTCCAACGGAACCTTGAACTTTATATTGTTCATCTATAAAAGGTAATGCTTTGAGCTCAGAAGGAAGTGTTTGACGAAACAATGTACCAAGTGCATGACCCGCGAAGGGTTCCTTTTTGGCAGAAGTGTACTCCGCCATGATCTTCTCCAGATAACCTTGCAAAGAGAAATGCTGCAAAGCGGCGTTGTAAGACCCGAGTTCGTCATAGGCCAGACTCTCCAAATTTGAAAGTCCCTCTTCTCCTAGCTGGCTTCGAATCTGGCTATGAAAACCTATCGTGTTATCTTCCGAATTCACAAACAAAATATGCGAAAGCGCATTAACAGGACTGTTAATAATATCTTTAAGCTGACTTTTAGGAGCATCCTTCCATAGCTCCCGCCCTGGTGGCTGATCTACCCGGTTTCCTCTTTCCTGTTCAGCTATAAAGTAGTTAAGAAACCGCTCCTTAACTCGATCGAACGAACCCCTCTCCTGATCGGTTACTCTCAGCTCTTCAATTAAAGATAGGATTAGGACCATCTTATATGATTTTTGCTTACGCTTGAAAATCTGTGTGATTGTTTCCGAAAATGCCATGTGAGTCCCCCAAGATTTTTAACGATTTTTAGTAGTCTGAAGCTCTTATAATGAAGTTTGCGAATCGCTGAATTTGTAATGTATGATTGACTTAGTCCATCAAATGGATTTGAATTTGGGAAAATAAAGGCTCTGGGTTCTCCTTCTTTAAATAGCAATCCTCATTCAATCTAGACTTACAATATGTATGGTTATTCGACAATATGGGAACATATCCCTTTAATCAGATTATGAGTGGAAGCCTTAACACTTTTAAATGATTTGCATTGAAAGAAGCGGAAATACCCTAAATATATACAAAAAAAGACTGTCGCATGGACAGTCCAAATATAAAGTATGCGTATGCCTTTTGTTTCCGTCCTAATCCGAGAGAACAGAAGGAGCAGTAAGGGCATTAGCAAGCTGCATACCATCCTTTAGTCCTTGTAGATATAGACGTTCATAGAGAACAGCCTGCTTCAATTGAAGCTTATCCTCCCAATATTCAAACTCTGGCATACTTGCAAAGCCCATGGAGTCAAACAACGCTTGGAAAGCTTTGCTCTCTTCTTCAAAAGCATGCCTAGGTTCGGATTGATATTCTATCTGTGCGGTTATCTCGTTTAATCTGCCTTGCATCGTTTGTACAAACCATGCTGGAAAGTTCACCACATCTCCTCCAAGATAGAAGTTTAAATGAAAATCCTCTGAAGCTCCACCTTTTTCTTGATACATCTGATTAATGAGCTCGTCCACCCTACGGCTCTGAGCCTGAAGCGGCTCATTACTACTGAGTGGAATTCCCTGCTCCAGTGATCTCTGTCCGAGTTCATTCAGCTTGCGCTTTTCCTCCTCATATTTGTGCATCAGATGTTGCATTACACCCCCTCCTTCCTGGAAAAGCTATGTCTGTAGACGATGTACAGAAATTTTAATGCGTTTATCGGTTTATTTTATTTTAATTCGATATTCGCATTAAAACAACGGTTACCTCGCATACAATTTGGTTAAATTGTGAGGTGACACCGAAATGAAACATCGCAAAGAGCCCCCAGGTGACAAAAACATCATTGGGACCCGAGTTGTAGCAATCCGAAAAGTTAAGCAAATGAAACAAAATGAATTCCTCGCCAAGTTACAAACTTTCGGTTTAGATATCAGCCCAACCAGTTTATCGCGATTGGAAGGTCAGCATAGACTTGTACAGGATTATGAGGTAGTTGCCATTGCGAAAGCACTGGAGGTTTCTGTTGGGGAGTTGCTAGGGGAGAGTAGGTAAGGGTAGTGAGGTAGGACTTTTAGTGCTGGAGATTCTTATTTTCTTTATTAAATGTCTTATATAGATCAGCCAACTTTTCGAATAAACATTTATACATTGTTTTCCCCCTACCCGAGTATCCTTTAAATCTAAATATCGGCCCATTATAAAGGCAAAATAATACCTTCTCAATGAAGAGAAGGTATTCACACTTAACGAATTTTCACATAAAATTAAAGGAATTATGGCTATATTTCTAGTGTACATTACCTCATGTTTCACATGAGGTTTTTTGCAAGTCTTTTTATTAAACTTTGCATTAATGCATTTGATCTATAATCCGTTGTAGTCCTGTTAAATTCCCTTTACCCAAAGTAGAGTAATACTCTATATGTTGCTGAACAGCTTTTAAAGCATTTCTGTAGGATTCTTCGCCAAACTCTTGTTTGATTTTTTCGAGCAAGAATTTATTAGTAGCAGCCCTTACTCATATCTAAAGTGATCTCCACTTATTTATCCTCTCCATGATCTTTTTTTAATCAAACCTTTTCTACCACATCAATAATTTGCTTGCTCATGTATTCCTCACGAATTTCATAAAGGGTTTTACCACTCCTTTTTAGAACAGAAAAATCATACGTTGCTATATTCGACCACCCAAATACTTCCTTCAACCGTGGCATAGCTTGCAGCATATCGAATAGCCTGGAACTCGAATGCCTCTTTTCTATTTTCAATATCTTTTCGATCACGTTTAATTTCTATCAATACAATATTTCCATTATTATCAACAGCTGTTAGATCGCTTCTTCCAAGACTTTTATTTTTCACTTGGCGTCCTACTATAAGCATTGATTCTTCATCATCACAGAGTATTTCAATACTATTCCTAAGAATCTCCTCTATATCACTCTCTAACATCCCAAGTTCCGCAAAAGTTACAACATCAACCCTTGAAGCCTTTTTATTTGTAATATTAATATTATACATACATAACCCCCACCTTATAAGAATCATCATTCAAAATCTAAAGCATACTTTTCAAGTATTACTTCTCTATCATGCAAGTCAGTAAAGAATCTGATATCATTAATTATCTGCTCAATATCTTCTTTTAATAAATTCGTTTTTTTATTTTCAAGTATTATTAAGAAGGCTCTAAATAAGTAATCAACTCCAAATCCATTAATAGTAGTATCTTCTATTGATTCGATCAGTCCACTAACTGAATGTATAAGCTCTTCTTTAGAATGACAGATAGCAATGTTTAATTTGTTGCAAATATAAAATAGATCTACTGTTTTTGATCGTTTAATAGAGATAATAATAGAATTATAGATTCCTAAAAAATCTTGTTTTCTGATTCTGTATCGCTTATGGGGATTTACATGAAAGTACCTTTGTATTAACGATACAATCTCATATAAATCTTTTGCACAATTAACCTCTTTGTATTTACAGTAATAAACTTTCTCAAAGACATTGCGTTCAAAAAAGTTATCTTGATCTTTGTTTAATTTGCGTTTAGTTACACTTCTGCCAAGTACTTTTGGCATCAACTCATTCACAAACCAATTGTACGCAGTCTCAACATTCCAGTTTTGCTTTTTATTAATACTCTCTAATCCTCTACTATCTAAATCCTCAAGAAATTCAAAAGTTACACATATATCTTTTGATACCAATTCAGGATTTAAGACCATTTCTTCCGAAAACTCAGCATGGTAAAACGCGTGGTATCCAAGATCATACTTTTCATGGCTTTTGTTCGTATATACCTTGATATAATGATAATTCCTATCAAATATATGCCATTCTGAATTCCCTGAATCTATATCATGTTTCATTGAATAATCTACAATTTTTCTCCATTCATTGTAACTAAGATTAATGAGTTTATAATTATTTCTTCGTTTCGATAATGGGAAAGAGTACGATTTTAATGTATCTTCAATAGCAGTTACACACTCCAAATATTTAATAGCATAAGAATCAACTACATCACACAGTACATAAATATCCTCAATTGATAATTTAATCCTGTTATTCCCCAAACGAACTTTCACGTTATTCAAATCGATAAAATCTTGATTCTTTAATTTAGACGGGGCAACTTCAACAAAACCTCTAGTGCCATATATAGGGTCAGTAAACAACCCATCAAATAACTGACACAATATGATTTTATTATCTAAAATCAACATACAGTCCCGTGCTTTTAAAGTATTAAAGTATATTATACATTCCGTTTCTGGATTATCATATTTCGGTAAAATTGCCTCTAAACCTATTCTTTTTTTGTATTTTTTAAACATCTGTTTATAGTTTTTATCATACAATTCTTCTTGCTCAATAAATTCATCATTTTCATTACTAATAAAATTTACAATATCAGCTAAAACATGTTCTCTTTTCTTCTGATCTTCTTCAGCATCTATGTGAGTTTTAAGCATTGATAAATGTTCATCGTAATTTCGTTTTTTCTTTAAACTCTCTATTTTTTTCTCAATTACCGGAACCTTCTTCTTAACAACGCCAAGATAGAACATCAGTGGGCCTATATCAAACTCCATGTCACTTTTTCTGTTATTGTTAAACTTATTTGTTGGTACAAGGTTATGTATACTATCTAATTCAAAATTTGCATCAAGCTCACATTGTTTAAGGATCCTGCCTAATTCATCAGGTTTGTCTTTGTAACTAGCCGGAATAATGTGATCTAATTCCATATCAGAGTATTCTAAAGGCATTCCAGTATAAAAACATTTAGTGTTATATACTTCCCAAATTGCTCTTCTTATGATTTGGTCTTGTGACAGCAATATAATATGCTCCTTTTTATATAATGTATTATTTTATCAGCAGCCAATGTATGTTTTATAACTAATAAATGCATTATTAATGTTCAAATCTAGTCATAACTACAGTTCGTCGCCTCCACCCTATTTCCTTCCATATGAAAGATATAACTGTTGTCATTAATTTGAGAGCCAAGGAGCTGTCCTATGGAAATATGCCCTTTGCAGAAGACTGGTGAAAAAACACGACATTGTTAGAGTAAATAACGTATTTTATAGAATAAAATGAACTGTGACCCACAAGAAAGGCACTTTGAAAAAAGTGACCTGCCTGTGGGTTTTTTGTGTTTTAATCAGAATATTGAAGAAGGAGCGGGATATGGCTGTGGGAAACTTGACGGCAACCTTCATCCAGAAGCCATATTTCACTCCGATCAGCGCATGCACTATACGCATCCTCAAAATCGGCTCCAAATGCAACAGACCGGATTTCAACAATCGATGTCCCACAAAGGGAACTGCTGGGACAATGCATCGATGGAGTCATTCTTTGGGCATATGAAAAATGAAATGAGTGTTCGAGATTGTCAGACCCTTATGGAAGTCGGGGCTCGCGTTTCGGAATATATTGCCTACTATAACTTCGAGCGATGCCAATGGACAATAAAAAAGATGACTCCTGACGAATTCAGAAGTCATCTCCTTACGAGCTAGCTATATGGGTGTTTATTAACTTTCCTCAAATCGGGTCACAGTTCAAAAAAAGAATAAGAGTGCTCTTTTAATAATTTTTTCTGAAGATAAGAATTTAAACATATTGCACCTTATTTTTATACGGTAGGGGCTTCTTTGTGCGTACAGAAAGATATTCAGAAAAATTCATGCGGGTATAATAAACTTTAACTTCGGCTCGGAAGCAACAATGCTTTCGCTAGGCACTGGAAGGGATACAATTATTACAATTTTCCGAAAAAAGAAGCGAGAATTAACCCGCTCCCTTACTGCAAGACCATAGTCTTTCCTACCAAGAGTGAGCACCACTCTGCTGATGTGCGTACTGGCGAATACTAAAGGATTAGCAGATTACCCGCGTGCAGGAATTTTTAATATATTATTCCAAGTGTTCATTTATTATTTGTTCTTTCTCATTCTGCATGTTGTCTAAGTCTCTTTCAATTGCCGATATTTCATTCTCTAATTTTTCTGCCTTGTCCATTATTTCGAGTTGTTCACTAATTTCAGGAAGCGGAATGCTTATAGAAGAAAGCATCGTTTGATTGACACTTTTAATGTTTGCACCTTTTGGGTCTTTGGTAAGACTATTTCGAACAGCTTCCGTTCGTAAGCAATAACACAGATATTTAGAATTGACTTTTTCCGATTTAGTCCGAATTCTAATTGTAAATCCTGAATATGAAGTCTCTTTCAATAGAGTATCAATATAAACAAACCGACCTACTAAATTAGCAGAGCCATTTGAACGAACTCCCAATATATCCCCAGGTTGTAATTTGTAACTATCACTCAATTCTCCATCAATTCTCACATCTATAAGTTTATCGAGATTAGGTGAGAAGTCTTCTAGGAAATCCTTTACACCTACTATTGTGACTAAATCTCCTCTGCTATTTCCGCTATAATTTAGTCCATTTTTGAACTCCGCAAGGTCTCCTAATTTTTCAAGGGGATAGGTAAGGTCCGAAAAGACTTTATTTAGTTGATTATTTGCCTCAAGCAATTTGTTGCGAAGTATTTTTTCTTTTTGTTCAATAGTGTTTATTTCCTTTACTATTTTTTCTTGTATATGTTTTGGAGGAAGCGGAATTTTAAAGTTCGCTATCGTTTCATAACTAATTTCAATCTGTCCACTTTGACCTAACGCAAGACTTTCTAGATTTTTAAAACCAACCCAGTTAAAAACATATAAAGCATATCTAGAGTCTATTAATTCTTTATTAAATCTAAGAATGGATATATGGCTATCAACAACAAAATCTCCTTCTAAATCGAAAAATGTAACTCTTCCAGCTGTACCTACACCAGATGAATTTAGTAATAGATCCCCTCTTTGTAGTTTCCTTTCATCTAGCACGAACTCAGAACTAACAAAATGTTCTTTAGAAAAATCAAACTCAAACAATCCTCTGGCCTGGCCTGATTTTATAATCTGAATATTCGATTTTCCATAATTAGCGGATTTACCTCTCTTTATCAACGTTGTTAAGTTAGCAAGTTTTGTCAAAGGATATTTACTTTTTATTTGAACTTTTTTTTTTACTCCTAGCGAAATTTGCTTTTCAAAAACCAACTTCTTGAAGTCCAACAACTCTAGGGTGTTGAAAATCGCAATATTATCTGTGAGAGAATTCTCAATGTTGATGTTCTTTTTCAAAAAAGAATGATAAACGTAGCTGTTTGCCTTTTCAGGGTTAATGTGATTATCATCATCATAGAGTTTAGTAGTAAGTATTCCATTTTCATCACGGTACATCTTAATGCCTTCGTGTCCTCTACGATTACTAAACTCATAGCCAATAAAATCCTTCTCAGCTTGCTTTTCACCAACTTTTATTAACACTGTTTGTTGTGGATAAATCAAGAAGAAATAAAGCATTTTTTCTTGTTCGCGTGAAAAGACCTTCTCATAAAATAATTTATCTAATTCCTCTTGTTGTTCAGCCTTGGTTTTGTCCTTAAATACTTTCTTTTCTTTTAATTGTTTTATTTCAGTTAGTGAAGCGAACCATTTTTTGTAGTCTGCAAACAACTCTTGTTTTTTCATATTTTCATTAGGTTGTTTGTTCACCAATGAAATGTAATCCGTAAGTTCTAATGTTTCAAATACTTCGTTTACATACTTACTAAATGCTATTCCGATTCCGTTTACCGTAGCGTCCACAGGTTTGCCAAAGAAGTTATTAATCGCGGATTCAATCTTTCTCCAGTGGTTATTAGACTTACGTTCTAAAAATAATGTAACTGTATTTGTACCTGTCGCCATAAAAGTGTTTGAACCAAATTCAGCAATGGCTTTTACTTCGAAGTACTTTAAGATCATTTCTCTTGCATCTGTATAAATACCTGAATTACTCAAAATTGAACTTGGCAGAATCACACCTGCCCAACCGCCCGGTCTTAAAAGTTGCTTAGTGCGTTCAATAAATAAACATTCAATTTCTGAACTATCATCCGTCAGACGATTGAAGAGGTTAAATGATTCATCACCAAACTTCAAAGTGTTTTTGAAAGCGGAAACTGAATAGGGCGGGTTTGCTACCAAAACATCAAATTGTCCGTTGTCTTTGGTATCGTCTTGATTCACGTCCTTGAGTTTGCCTTTGTAATCTATGCTGTTTTGAAAATGGTCTAATCCGTCAGCATGTATTACGTTTGCTAAACCGTCACCGTTCAAAAAACAACTCACTTTAGCTGTTTTTACTAAGCGATAATCGGCTTCAATTCCGTAGACATATTCGTAAGCCCAATCAAAGGAAGATTCACGCCAACTTTTGAGTTTGGCTTTAACCGAAGGTCTTTGTTTGTTCGGGTCAAGGCTTTCAATGATTTTTTGCACTTCGTCCATCGCTTCGGTCAGGAAGTGTCCACTGCCTGCTGCATAGTCAATTATATATGGCAAAAAATTGGTTTCATCATTGTTGATTTTTCGTTCAATAAGTTCACGAATGGGCAATGACGAAATAATGAATTTAGCTATTGGAACTGGTGTGAAAAATTGTCCTGCTTCCTGCTTAATACCTGTGCTTAATAGCAACTCAAAGAAATCACCCAAGAACTGTTGCTTATGTCCGTACCGAATTTGATAAGGCTGAAGCAACTCTACCACTTCACGAACAACTCTTGCATTTTCTCTAAACGATTTTTCGTCAAAGACTTCTTTAAATGCAAATTCATTGTTTTTGTGCAATCGTACACGGGTAAACATATCACGAATTTGTTCTCTTACTTCAGGATCAAGTGCATAGAGTTTTTCTGCTACTTGCTCGTCATTGTAGTCGGTAACATCTTTGGTCAAATACTCTTTCATGCCTTGTTTATAAAGGTCTGAAAGACGCTTTTGCAATTCTTCATCAGTGTCTGATTCCAACCACTGAAAATTCAGTTCTTCAGATGGTTTGCGGTCTTCATCAACAATTTTGCAAAGGAATAGATTGAAGATTTTATTAAAAGCATTCGGCTTGTCCGAAACAACATTGTGACGAAGAATTTCGGCGAATTGGTTAAAAATTCGCCCGCTATCTTCTTCAGTCAATTCTCTTAGTCTACCTCTTGTGAGTGCTTTTATTTCAATGTCGTAAGCGTTTGTCCAATCTTCAAAAATCCCGTTGTCTTTAAAGTTTTTGTTCCAATGGTCAAAAATTTCTTTTTGGTTACTGAGTTCTTTCCATTGCTCGTCAATCTGCACGATGTCGTTAACGAACTCAAGCTGTCCTTTATAGAGTCTAGAAGCGTACAGACATAAATATTGAGCGGCTTTGTCTTGTTGAAAGTAAGAGAAAAGTTGTCCCCCATCACGCTGCATCTTCTTTTTCTCTTTCTCGTATTCTTCACCCCAAGTTTTGCATTCAATCATCAAATAGGCTTTGTTATCCTTGTCAGTAATAAGAATGTCCAACTTACCTTTTTCTTTTCTTCCCATTGGCCACTTTTGTTCCAATGAAATACTGCCTGGCGGGTAGCCTTTTGCTAAAACTCTGTCCACACACTCCAACACAACAAAGTTTTCGCTGCTCTCAAAGTTGCTTGTTGTAAGGTCGCCTAATTTGATTTTTGAACCGTATTCGATCTTCTCTTTAGCAATATCCACTTTTATAACATAATCATTATGTTGTGAATAGTTTTTATAATAAATATCTGATGTCCCTTCTATCATCTTAAATCCAAGAAGGTTAATTATTGTCAAAATTTCTAGCGAAGAGATTTTCACTTATAGCAACTCCTATCTTATCTGTTTTCACCCACCATAGACGGCGTGCGTCTTTGAGGCAGAGTCAACTTACTTATTATATTCAAAACACCTCGTATTTGTCTTGTTTTATCGAGAAGTTTTATTGAGTTGCTTTTTTAAAATTTGCCTATCGTTGAAATTCTTTATTGAGAAACTGTATATATGTAGAGGATAGTCGAAGTCTTTCACTAGGTTATTTCGTTATAATAAAAATAGAAGCGGGACTTTAATCCGCTTCATTGCTGAATACGCCAATACATCTCAACTATTAGTTTTTTCTATCCAACAGCGAGCAACTCTCCACATGTGTTAATCGTTCAGCGGAAACAACCTCGACAAGAAGTACCCACAACAAATGAAAAACCGACGACCTAAATCAACTAGGGTCTTCGGTTTAATAATTACAACTATTCGCTACTAAAGAGCGATCTCTTAATTATCATTCCCTTATCCATTTGCCGGGAGACCCCTTGCACATCTATACTCATCCGCGGGTAAAAATTATTCACTTCACAAAGTCTCACGCCGCAACTCATAAAAATACCGCACAACCGGATGCTTCAACCCCATCTTCTCAGCCATGCCTAAAATCCGCTTTTTACCAACTCTTCGGTCCACCAAAGCTAGAATATTCATTAAGATATCATTACTCTCTATGCTTTCCTCTATAGAAGTAGATAAGAACTTATTAGCCTGGGCGATAAAATTCGATTTACTTAATGAAGCCTGTGCTGACAAAAGCTCTTTTGCATGTTCTGTACTTTTTCTGCTTCTAGCCATTACTATTAGACGATCCTCCGGCACTGTCCCTTTGGTAGCTTTTCTGACCGCTTCAATGTCGTCGCTGTTGATAGGAATTTGAATATCTGGATCATTCTTAATTTCTAGCTCCGTTTGATACCATCTGATGAAGCTAGTTTTATCACTCATATTGAGTACGTTCTTTTTATCGACTGAGATATAACAAATACCAGGTTTGTCCGTTAAATAACGGTAACCCGGTGCGCGGTATTCTACCCTTCCATTTAACGCAGGACAGAGAAAGCCCTCCAGTTGTTGCTTCAATTTGCTCCAGGACATGTAATCCCCCTCCATAATAAATAACCCCACAAAGTGGGGCTTTAGCTTCGAAGATGTCTCAGGTACTTTGCGGGGACCCCAAAACATACAGAGGAAAGGCTTGTTAACTCTGGGTTGGTCCCCCTCTCCATTCAACCGATCCTCAATCTTTCCACGTCTTTTTCTATTTTAAGTTGGCAACTTAATTTCCTTGTTCTTCTGCCTCGTCATGCTCCTTATTTCCAAATTCATCGAGCAGCGCACGCACTTCATTTGTTGACTTTGTGTTCATTAAGTTATTTCTTAATTCACTTGCCCCGCGGAATCCACGGACATATATTTTAAAGAATCGTTGAAGAGGGCTGAACGAACGTGGTTCCAGTCCTGAATATTGATCATGGAGATCCAGATGCAGACGTAGCAAATCAAGCAATTCCTCACTGCTGTGATCCTTCGGCTCCTTCTCAAAAGCAAATGGATTATGAAAAATACCACGCCCAATCATAACACCATCCACACCGTATTGTTCTGCAAGCTTGAGGCCGGTCTCACGGTCCAGTATATCCCCGTTAATGGTCAGAAGTGTATCGGGTGCCACCTCATCACGAAGTTTCTTAATCTCCGGAATCAGTTCCCAATGAGCAGGTACTTTACTCATTTCCTCTCTTGTACGCAGATGAATGGACAGATTCACAATGTCTTGTTGCAAAATATGGGTTAACCAGCCGCGCCATTCGTCTAAGTCACTGAAACCAAGCCTTGTTTTTACACTGACGGGCAGTCCCCCGGCTTTGGCCGCCTGGATAATTTCCGCTGCAAGTTCGGGACGGCAGATCAGGCCGCTTCCCTTCCCATTCTCTGCTACATTCGCTACAGGACAACCCATATTAATATCGATGCCTTTGAACCCTTCTTCCGCCATACCGATGCTCATTTGACGAAAGTATTCCGGCTTATCTCCCCAGATATGCGCTACAATGGGCTGTTCATCCTCTGTAAAAGTCAAACGACCGCGCACAGCATGGTGCCCCTCCGGGTGACAATAACTCTCTGTATTCGCAAACTCCGTAAAAAACACATCCGGTCTGGCAGCAATACTTACGACATGGCGAAAAACAACATCCGTCACATCTTCCATGGGCGCCAGTATAAAAAAGGGGCGTGGTAAATCACGCCAAAAATGTTTTGTCATATCAAAAACCTCTCTATGAATATCAGGACAAATCTTTATCCCGAAATAGTAAAACTAACCTGTTAATGAAAAGTATATCATAACCCCGAGAGAATCATACTCGCCCAATAAACTCAAAAAAAAGGAAGGGGGGCGCCCCCTCCTTACTATTATCTCCAATAACTCTCCGTATTAGTTATCCTTTTGCACTAACAGCGCCACCGACTCCACATGTGTCGAGTGCTCACTGGGAACAAATCTTATACGATGTGCCTTAAGCAACCAACCTGTTTATCGAAATAATAAGTAAAATCAACTACGGCCCCATCATTCAAAGCACAACGTGTATAACAGTCTTCTTCTTTCATCTCGTTCTTTTTTTTACAAATGCCTCTTCTCCACCAAAAAGGTCTACAGGCTTACTATGATGTATTCCTTGATATTCAAAAGCTATTTGTAGATCGGGTATATAAACATCTAAATGTTGCTGTCCTAAAAATCCAGGCCTTCCATGCTGCAAAACTTCGTAATCAGAAAACAACTTTTTGATGTAATAGTATAATGCAATTTCGTTAACCCATTATGGGTTTGTATGTAATTGTTAAAGCTCTATTGCGGTCGCCTCGAAATTCTCCGCTACAATGTAGGAAGAGTCGCCGAATAATAAAATTTGTTCCCGGCCGTTGTCGCTGTAAATCTGCCGATGCGGCAATGCCGTTACTTGGAGTGATTCAGCCACTAAGACCCGTGAGTAGATATCCAAGATTTCTTGGGGGCCATTGCAGAGATAGACGAGCTGATCTGAGAACGCATCCAAATCAGGCATAAACTCATTGGCGAACTTTTTCGAGCCATATTTTAGTGCAAACGATTGAATTTCGACGAAAAGTTTTCCATAAATGATTTCATTTTTGTAAATGTGTTCGGGGCCCATAATCATGAAGAAGGGCTTCTGGTATTTAAACAATGCCAGATGTTCTTGTTGAAGCTCTACATAAAAAAAGGTGTCCTGGAGATTGATGCTGCTCTCCTTGACCTCGCTGCACGTAAGCAACCATTGCTGGTATCTTCCTGCAGTTTGGCCAAGAGCCTCCTTATACAAGGATAAGGTCAGATACAACCGATTCTCCGTTTGTTCGATCTTGTCAATCTTAAAAAATCCATCTTGATACAGGTCCATGGCATTGTTAAAAGTTTTAATCAAATTTGGGTCATCCTCCTTGGTGGCATATGTACCTTTTAAACCATATCGATCATATAACTGGCTGGCACCCTCCCCTCTATTTAATCCAGTAATGTTACTGGGAACAATTCAAAGTATAAATCATTGGATTGTAGAGAGTATCACTCAAATCGATATTTACATCTGATTTTGCACAAGCACAACAAAAGAAGACGCACAGATGTTTCCTGGTGTCTTCTTTTCATTTAGGCTGAAATTCGGTGAATTTTTACATCGAATTTACATCAAGTCTATTCTCCACTATTTGTACTACCAACGTTTTTAATCTGTACCAGCTCTCACCAACAAAGCCCCCGACTCCACATGTGTCGAGTGCTCAGTCAATATAATACGATGTGTCCTAATAACAATAATTTAACAACCAAAATTTTTGCGGATATCAGACTGTTGTTTCTTTGATCAATATTTACCGGTATCCGGCATGATCCAGACAACCTCGCACAAGCGAACGAAGAAGGTAGAATCCCTTTCTTTAATCACGACATGATCCGGCTTTGCGTCAACCACCATACCGCTCACTGATCCCCGAACCGTATCGAGAACCGCTCTTTTTCCGATCAGACTGCGTACGGCTGCGTATACGTAAGGCTCGATGACGACGACCTGAATCGGCTGTTGCATATTCGGCATCGGGTGCATCGGCTGGTTCATGCCCATCGACATTTGAGGCATTACAGATGATGGAACCATATTATTCAATTGAATCCCTCCATTGTGTTATTCATTCAAAACCAGTGTATGTGCCCACCCACGGAATAGTTCTCAATATATACATGCCTTGAATAGACAAAAAAAATGCCACCAAGACCGAGTAGGGCCTTGGCGGCAAGTTATTTCGCAAAATTTATAATGTTCATTACGCCCTAATCTATGTCAAGTGAATGACCAAGACTAACATTCAGCAAGCGCAGGATCATGAGTAACGACTCTGATCTAGTAGCCTTAGCGTTAGGATTAAATGAACCGTCACCTGCACCATTTATAATACCATTATCCGATAATCTATGAATTGCATCTTCTGCCCAACTACCCGCAATATCATTGAACTTAGTTGGATTTGAAGCTGATGATGTGTTCATTACTTTTGAAAGCATATACACTATTTCCGCTCTAGAGATACTTTGATTCGGTTTGAATGACCCATCTGCATGCCCCTTAACGATCCCAAGTCTAGCCGCTAATTCGATTGTTTTAGCTGTTGGGGAATCTTTAGGTACATCCTTGAATACTACTTCAGGTGCAGAGTTTGCTTTTTCCACTAGAGCTTTGATTACATCAATATTAACCTTTTCATTGTAGAATGATTTAGGCGTTGCTGTAGGTGCTGGTGTTTCCGCCAATACAACTCCGATTTACTTGTCCTTTTGTCTAGTAATAATAAACTCACTACTACTTCTCACCTTCAAACCCGCATTCCACCGTTGCCCGTTAAAATAAAGTCTTGCTACAAATCACGATTTTCTCCAGTAATAATTAAGATTTAATACTCCTTTTTCTCCCTAATCGTTGATGGGGCAGGCTTGGGGGATATAGAGTAAAGACTTTATTATAACTGAGTGCCGTCGGGTAGTAGCGACTTAATTATTAATGCTACGAGTTTATTATGGGGCTACACTTTCGCACTAACTGCGCCACACACTCCACATGACTTGTGTGCTTATACCTTCATTGGATTGAATTCATCAACTCATAGAAATATTTGGATTCATGAGACTTATTAAGACTATACCAGGCATCTATTGTTTTTGAAGAAAACACACCCAGAGCTCTCAAGACGTGAACAGAAAATTCCAACGGAGCTATTCCAGATGCAGTGATCAGTTTTCCATCAGTTACAGCAGACTCCATTTTGTAATACTTTTCGCCCGTGTAAGTGGGACAGATCATTTTAAGGTATTCCAGATCATTGCTTGTATGCCAACGTGAATTCAGCAATCCTGTCTGGGCAAGTGCCATTGTAGCACCACAAATCGCTGCAACTAATATACCTTCCTTTAAACACCTCTGGGCGATTTTTAAGATGGGTTGGTGAATGGTTTCTGTCCATGTATCTCCACCGGGTAAAATCAATAGATCTGTGCTTTCAATGCTGCACTCATCCAGTTTGATGTCAGGCAGTATTTTCAATCCGCCCATTGTAGTCACAGGAGTTTTTTCAATTCCCACGGTAACTATTTTTGATGGGGCCAGCCCTTTTTTATAATATCTTCCCGAGTTCAGTTCGGCAGTTAAGTAACCTATTTCCCAGTCTGACATTGTGTCAAACACATAAAGATATACCGTATTATTCATTGGCAAGTTCTCCTTATTTTACAATTCATCAAGTGATACCAACCATTCATCGGTAATCAATGATTATCATCATTATAAAATAGCTTCACTGACATCTGCTGTCAGTGAAGCTATTAAAGTTGATAGTATTCCATTAACTCCGACGCAACAGCAACAAGTTTTCCCTTCAAACTCTGTGGTTCGATTACTTGAATGGATTTCCCGTAGGATAGGAGAAAATTAGGGACATATGTATGAATTGATTTTCCCTCAAGTAAAAAGATTGCTTGATTTGATGTCCGCTCTTTCAGATGATGCCCCAAAAACCAATGCAGGCATAAGTCATCCAATGCCTCTGATCTGCCTCCGATAATTAAAGAAATTAACCCGTCCTTGCCCGCTAAATCTGGTAACAGATTTTGCATAAAAAATTCACGGGCCGAAAATGCTTCGGAACGCTTAAATATGTTTTGAGTACGCTTGATTTGTAGAATCCGTTCTGCTCGAAAGCTGCGAATCTCATTCCTTAGGTGGCAAAATGCAACAGTATACCATTTATTGTTCCAGTAAACCATTCCATAGGGGTCTATCACCCTATTCTTGGGTTGTTCATCCTGCCTTGTGCGATAATCAATTTCTACAGAGAATTCGTTTGCTACAGCCTGCTCCAATTCCGCCAATACCGGCTGAACAGAAGGGTCTCCCATACGGTTTATTACTTCAAATCCGGCTAAATGACGGCTAAGTATACTTTCCTGCTCCTGATTCGAATACATTTTCAATTTGGATGTTGCATTGCCTAATGCCTCACTCAAAGGGTATCCGGCTTCTTTTGCAAAAACAGCAGCATGAAGGAGTGCCTTTTTTTCCTCAATATCAAATAGCAGAGGTGCTCTGATAAAATTATTCAGCAAGCTATACCCGCCATTATGACCTGTGTCGGATATTATAGGCACTCCACTGGCACATAGTGCATCAATATACCGATAAACTGTCCTTATATTTATTTCTAACTTTTCGGATATTTGTTTTGCAGTCAATTTCACACCCGTATTCAGCATCCAAAGAATTGCCAGCATATTATCGTTTTTTGGCATAACATAAACCCTCATCTTTTATTAAATCTCAATATTTTATAATATCTTTTTTATCTTCTCAAGGATCGCACTAAATTAATAGCATCGCGAATCGCTTGCCTATCTTTTAACTTCCTTGAGCGGTACTGTCACATCTCTTTTTCGTTCCATCAATATTACACACTTCACATGCACCTTATGCGGGTAACCATCCCATTATTAGGGATTCTGTTATAGTGCTGGGAAACCAAAAAGAATGCAGGATTATTTATGCGGCGTGTGTTATGCTAGCAGCTTTTAGTGTGGTTTCACATCAAGTTTCACATCAAGGTAATGCTCTGGTTTCTGATTCTCCACAGCCTGCAGCAGCTTAATAATGTCGTTGGTCTTTTGGTGTACCGGCCACCTGGCCTGCGGATTGTAAGTCTTGAGTGTAGAATTTTCCACGCTCCCACAATAATTAGATTCGTACTGCTTCTTTTTCCAGATGTCATTATCCCAGTTCGGCCAGCTTCGCTTCTAAATCAGCGAGCTTCTGTTGCTCTTCAGCAAGCGTAGCTTTGTTCGTGTCTAAAGCAGCGACAGAGCTGTTAAATATTAGCTTACGTTCAGCTTTCAGCTCATCAGAAGTTTTAGTGTTATTGTTTACAATTTCAAAAGCAGCCCAAGCATCATAAACAACTCTTTCACCACTAGCAATTGCTGATTCCAAGCCCGCAATCTTCTTCTTAGAAACCTCAATTGCCTTTGTAAGGTTGTTAATAGTAGTCGCTTTGTCCATTTCAACTTGCTGTTCTTGAGCGAGTTTGCTATTTTCTTCGCTTTAATTTTCCCTCAAGGTTGACTTGTTTACTGTCCACACTTACCTCCAGTCCCAGGGCATTTGCTGCGGCTCTTACCGGAAGATAACTTGTGCCGTCGATCACTGCACCCTGCCCTATGGAAGTTCCGTTCAATTTAATTTCCAACGTTTTGTCTACCTTAGCACCAAGCAGTTTCGCTCCGGCACCATATATTTGAGGTGAGAGTGTAAGTCCAGCACCAATGACTATCCCAACAAGTAGCACTCCAATCTTCTTCATGATTGCACCCCTATTGCTAGATTTTGGGATAAGTATACCATTAAATTTTGACTGTGAGAATGAATTCAGTTCCGACCCACTTTACAAACCCACCGCCCACAGTCCTGAGCTGTGCCAGCAGAGATGGTCCCAGCTGCAATTTTGTCTTCTGTAATGCTCTTCCCGACAATAACTTCTGCATTCAATTCATTTATATTTAGGGTGTCGAGATGACCAAAAAATGATTTAACTCACGAATAATATTGTTAATCTTACTCTTCACATCCTTCAGCTTGAAAAATGGAGGGAGACCGTTAGCCTGGAAACTGGCATGGTCTTCACCTCTCTATTAATGTTTTAAATATCACTTTATTTAGGGGACTATCTTTTTCCGAAACCCGTGAGATTAGTTTTTCTTGCGCTAGCACTGCTGCCTGTGGTGTCGTGTGGCTGATGCTTTCCAACTCCTTTTTAAGAAGTGAATTTGCCAGCACGTTCTTATTCCATAAACTAACGCGAAAGGTCTCATTACCAGCTTCAGTACTGGAGGAGCTGCGGGATTATTACGCCTATAGAAAAAAGGAGCGGGACATGTTGGGGGACGCATGGAACGGCCGGGATCAAGAAGGCAGGGAGTGGCATTTCATATTCTGTCATCCGGACGGATCCCCATTCCATCATGAGCGTCCGTATCTATGGTTCCGTCAATTTATCCAGAAGAACAACATGCGATATATCCGCTTCCACGATCTGCGCCATACCTCGGCCACGCTGCTCATTAATCAAGGCATTCATGCTAATATCATTTTTGAGCGGCTGGGTCACGGGAATATCACCACAACAATGAATATTTACGGCAATGCGCTCCAGTCTGCTGACCAAGCTGCAGCTGATACGCTGGACTCACTGTTTTCCAAAAAGGCAAAAGCGCAAAAATAAAGACGCTTCAAGGAGTGATTCCCGAGCGCCTTCTTACGTTCTTTTATGTCGAATTATATTTATTTACTGGCGATTATCTTGACTTTTTGCACCACATTTGCACCAATGTACAATTAGACTCACTGTTCCACTAACTTCTACACCTCTGTATCATCGCAAGAACCCTTGATACGCACCGCTTCCCTCCACTGTACTATTTAAGCTCCAGTAATGCGACTGATTCGATATGCACCGTATGCGGAAACATATCCACCGGAGTCACCTCCACTGTTCTGTACCCACCATCCTCCAGCACTCTTAAATCCCTAGCCAGCGTAGATGGATTGCACGACACATACACAACCCGCTCCGGCTTCATCTGTAAAATGGTCTCCAGTAACCTCGGATCGCAGCCCTTACGTGGCGGATCTACTACGATCACATCCGCCGTAATCCCCTGCTCTTTCCACTTAGGAATTACGTCCTCAGACGCTCCGACCTCGAACACTACATTCTTCATCTCATTCAGCACTGCATTCGCACGGGCATCCTCAATCGCTTCGCGCACAATCTCCACCCCGTACACCTTCTCAGCATGCTGAGCTAGAAATAGCGAAATGGTCCCGATGCCGCAATAGGCGTCGATTACCGTCTCTTTACCTGTAAGCCCTGCATACTCCACAGTCTTGCCATAAAGAACCTCTGTTTGGGCAGGATTCACCTGATAAAAAGAGCGCGCAGAGATCGCGAATTGCACATCACCGATGTAGTCATAGATTACATCTCTGCCCCAGAGTGTGCGGGTGTCATCGCCAAAAATAACGT
Organism: Paenibacillus wynnii; assembly: GCF_000757885.1. Taxonomy (NCBI): domain Bacteria; kingdom Bacillati; phylum Bacillota; class Bacilli; order Caryophanales; family Paenibacillaceae; genus Paenibacillus; species Paenibacillus wynnii. Next base: position 1,296,187 of record NZ_JQCR01000002.1, read on the forward strand.
TAGTCTGCTTCGTATTGACGTTGTGGCATATACTCGCTACCTGCGGGAGCTGCTCGCGGATGCTGCCGATCCAGGCGTCCAGATGCGGGATGTCTCGCCCGTTGGTCACCAGCACCAGCATCATTTCTCCGGTGCGGAAGGCTTTTTTCACTACGACATGACGCAGCAGGCCGCGGCCGGTTTCTTCATTATAAGCAGAAATGTCGAGATCGCGGCCGATGCTCTTTACGGCAGCTACGACTGCATCATTATGTTCATGTTGGATCAAACAGGTCTCCATGTCTACGATCCGGTGGCTGCCACGAGCGTAAAAGCCGCCAACGAGGCCGCCATCGGTTACACCGATAGGCACCTGTGCCTTATTGCGATAACGCCAAGGCTCGTCCATACCCAGGGTAGGGCGAACAAGAATGCCTGCGCTCGGTCTACCGTCTTGCCCATCATTCAGCCCGTCACTTCCACCCTCATCATTCCCAGCAACCGTCAGCTTCCCAATCCGCTCCAAGTTATCCACCACCAGCTGCCGTTTCCACGCCAGCTGGGCGTTGTAGTCCATATGCTGCAGCTGGCAGCCGCCGCATTGATCGTAGATGGGACAGGGCGGCCCTATGCGGTCGCTGCTGGCCTTAACGATCTTCAGCAGCTTGGCGTAGCCGTATTGTTTCTTGGTCTTGAGTACCTTAGCCTGGACCTTCTCTCCGGGCAGTGCACCCTGCACAAATAGGGTAAAGCCTTCTACGCGGCCCACCCCTTCGCCTTCATGTGTCATGCCGATGATATCGAGCACAACTTCGTCATTTTTATTCACAGGCAGTCCGGCGATAGGGGCCGTGCCGTCCCGGCGACTGGTGTTGCGGCCGCTGCGGTGTCTAGTCATTAGTTAGAAGTCACTTCTTTCATTGTTTCATTGTTAATACAAATTTATTTAGATGGATTTTCTCCAGTTAATTTCATCTACTCATACCATTTGAAGAATTTAAGTGGAAAAAATCCATCTAATCGGGAGTTTGTGTTGTAAAAGGAGGGTGAATGAGGGAAAAAAGATGAATTAGCGGTAACTTTTCCCCTTAAATCAATAAATGGAGGCTAAATCAGCAAATTAGCAGCAAAATTTCCCTCTAAATAGGCCATAGTAAGCTGCATGGGGCTATCAAACTGAATATTTCTCAGCTAAATGACCCGCGTAACCTTTCTGTAAGCTGCTCTCACGGTAACCTCCCTGCCTTACCATCCTCAGGTACATCTTTCCCTCATATAAACCGTCTCAGAAGCTCCTCCACGAGGTCCTCAACACATTAGTTACTTCAGTTACCACGCAGAAAACCAGCCTTGGTAGGCGCATATCACCCACTCACAGCTGACCCTGCCTACTCCTACCAACACATTCGATAAGTTCCAACATACGGTTGGTGGTTGGAGAACTTCCCCTCACTCCACTCACATATTCTGAGCAAAAATCCGTAAATGCTGCGGCAGAATCCGGAATTGTCCCGGCAGGGTGCCGCCCAGTTCACCATCCAGGTTCAACTGGACATGACCGGGGGAGGTAACCTCCATCGCATCGGTGCGGAAATACACGACCTTCTTATCCTTCAGATGTGCTCCACTTATGGTTAGTCGCACTAAGCGGATGAACTCTGCGAGGTTGCATTTCTTAACCGCAATGACGTCGAATAGGCCGTCGTCGATACGGGCATCTGGTGCAAGCTTCTCGAAGCCGCCCACAGAGTTAGTATTGGCGATAAGAAACAGCATGAATTCGTCATGGATAAGCTCTTGTCCGTTCGCTCGAATAACGAGTTCTGTCGGGGAAAGACTGGCCATTTTCTCGATGCCTTTTAAGTAGTAAGCAAGCTGTCCGAGCATAGTCTTCTGCCTACTGGGTACTTCATATGTTAGGTCGGTCAGGCTTCCGCCTCCGGCAATATTGATGAAATAACGATCATTGGCTTTGCCCAAATCGATAAGACGCGACTCCTGACGCAGAATCAGATCGCAGGAATCCTCCCAGTTCTTCGGGATGCCCATTGCCCGTGCGAAATCATTAGTGGTACCGAGAGGCAAAACGCCGAGCGGTGGAAGATTAGGTTTCTCTGCCATCCCGTTGATAACCTCGTTCAGGGTACCGTCGCCACCGGCCGCTATAATCAAATCGTATCCACGTTCTACGGCATCCGCCGCCGCTGCCGTTGCATCGCCTTCTCCGCTCGTTGCATGGCAAGAGGCCTCAATGCCTCCTATATCCAGCCGGTCCAAAATATCGGCGAGCCGCTTCTTCATTTCTTCCCGTCCAGAAGTGGGATTATAAATCAATCTCGCAGTTTTCATTTACCGGAACGCCACCTGTTTTTTTATATTAATAACCTAACTGATTATAACCAATTCCAGACCCTACAATCAATGTTGGCGGCAAAAGAGTACGAATATATCTCAGCAGCAGTAAGCAACCCCGCCTCAACTAATCTCAAAATCGTCTAAAACACTATACATATGTGTATGCAGGAGCGGCTATAAAAACCACTATGGACGCCATCACTTTAGGTGAAAGCTGCGTCTATTCCTAACCCCGTATACGTTCCAACAGAATTTCCACCTGTCTCTCGATCCAGTGCGGAAGCAGCGGGTGAGGCAGTAAAGTGCGACCGGAATATCGGTAGGTCAGCCCTTCAAGCTTCTCAGGGATCACAACCTTGGTGAAGTATCCCTCACTCAGGAAGAGCGGTGCAAGCAGTACATCGTGACCCTGTTCCCGCCAATACTCCACCTTGCTCCGCACATTGTCCGGGTTCAGCAGAGCGTAATCGGCCGCAGCAACACCGCTCACCTCACGTACACGCTTGGCTAGCGATGTAATACCTGCCTGCCAGCGCTGGCGGAACCCGTCGTGAATACTTCCGTGTCCAACCAGTAAGATGGTCTCCTTCGCCGGGTCTTCGGACACCTCACGAAGCTTGTCCCATACCATAATAGCAATATCCGGGTCATCATCCACTGGATAGCCGTAATGAACTCGTGCTTTGACCGTGAAAAGCTCCAAATCCGTCTCCCGCTCCGGTTCCGGCTTAGCCCCCAGAGCATACTCTATCTCATCGACATGCGTGCTCCCGGAAGACACAAACAAGGGGATCACCATAATGTCTGTGACCCCTGCTTGTTCCAACTTATCCACTCCGTCTTGAATCAATCGACCTTCTACCAGCTCTAAAAAAGAAATAGCCACGGGAATCTCTTCCCGCAGCGTTAAGCTGCTTACGGCTTCCTCTACAATCGTGACCCAAGCTGTATCCCTGGAGCCATGACTAATAATGAGTATGCCCGGCTTCATTCTATCGTCCCAACCGTTCAAGTGTTAGTTTGTAACCGTCATTGCCATAGTTCAGGCAACGTTTCACGCGTGAAATGGTAGCCGTACTTGCTCCTGTTTCAGCTTCAATTTGGTTATAGGTGGACCCTTTACCCAGCATACGTGCAACTTCAAGACGCTGCGAGAGTGATTGGATCTCATTAACGGTACATAGATCATCGAAGAACACATAACATTCTTCCATATTTTTCAAAGTTAGAATAGCCTCAAATAATTGATCGATACTTTTATCATTCAGCTTCTTAAGCTGCATAAATAATCATCCCCTAAAAGTTCTGTCAGCATTAGCATCTCTCATTAAGCTTCGTACAAAACTGCTTTTTGGAAGCATAAACGGAATGTGACTATTGCCTCTACTATATTGTACTGGAGCGCTTTTTTCAAGCATTAACGGTTTCACGCAGTAAAGTCCGAAAATCACGGACAAATGTCCACCGTGGGAGGACAAAATTATGCTTAAATTTTTAAGAACCTTCCTTTCTGTGTCAACATCAACTGCCTTCCCTATAGTACTACAAAAGCGCCGAAAATCAAGCCTGGACACGGTTTATTCACTTTCATACGCCATTATGGGCATACGCCCTTTTCCGCTCCTATCCCTAAGCACCCGGGCATTCGTCCATACGTTATGTTCGCCTATGACATACAGTATAGTAAACCAATAACGAAGGAATGTGATATTATGCCTGATCATTACTATAATCATTCCCGCCGTAACCAGCGTTCGCTGGCCGAACCGTACAATACATCACCCTATCCCGGTATCAGTCCATACGTGCAAGTTCCACCCCCTGGAGCCGGCGGATTGTACTCTTCCTACGGAGCAGGCGAAGTTGCCGAGACCGCTCTAGCTGTCCCTGTTGAAGCCTCAGCGGCCAAAGCGGGGGGGCTTCTTGGAAGCCTAGGAAGTCTGGGTGGACTCGGCGGTCTTGGGAACGCGGCCAATATCGAGCAGATCAAAGGCTTCATTGATCGAATGGGCGGGATCGACGGCATCGTCAGCTCTATGGGTAAGGTACAGAAGGTCATGCAAAGCTTTCAGCAAATGGCTCCCATGGTTAAGCTCGTGATGAGCAGCTTTGGCAAAAACAAGGGATCGAAGAATGGATCATTGGCAGCCGAAGAGGATGCAGCGCTTTACAGTCCCGCTCGACGTAAAAAAAGACGCCCCAATCAGCGCCGTAAATCCACTCCCACCAATCGCCGCCGCTCAAGCCCGGCCAATAGTAAAAGGCGCCGCAAATAGCGGCGCCTTTTCTCTTTTAGCACTATTTAAACCATCCGCTCCGCCGGAACCACCGGAACATGCCTCCACCAAGCACCAGCATAAGCAGCAATATGACGAAGTATCCATATTTCCAGTCCAGCTCCGGCATTACCCGGAAGTTCATGCCGTAGATCCCGGCTATCAATGTCAGCGGCATGAATACCGTCGTAATTACGGTGAGTGTTTTCATTATAGAGTTCATTCGATTCGAATTGAGGGAGATGTAGCTATCCCGCAAATCGGCAGTCATTTCACGGTCGGCCTCAATCATATCGGTCAGCTTCAGCAGATGATCGTAAATATCGCCGAAGTAGATCCGTTCCTCCCCGTTGCTCTGGACATGCTGCGAGTTGACAATTCGGTACATAAGATCACGCATCGGCACAATGGTTCGCCGCAACTTCAACAGGCGTCCGCGTACATCGAATACCTGGCTCATCAGTTCCTCTACCGATTCACTGCTGCCCCGGCTTTCCAGATCGGCAAGCTCGTCCTCAATGCCATAGAGACTGGGGAAATACTTATCCACCAGCTTGTCCATGATTCTATAGGCAGCAGCCATCGGTCCGCCTGACCAGCCTTTGCGGCTGTGAATTTCACTCTGCACCTGTTCCCAAGCTTCGTCCATCTCCGACTTCTCTTGATGATGATAAGATACCAGAAAATTTTTATTCAGAAACAGGTCAACCTCTTCAGCATCCAATGTCTCAGCATTCAGTGCATGCAGTACAAAGAACTGCACATCCTGGTAGTAATCCAGCTTCGGCAGCTGCAGCAGATGCATGCAATCCTCAATCGCCAAATGGTGAAAATGAAAATAGTTATCCAGCAGCAATGTTTCCTCCGGTGTAGGCATTACAAAGTCTGCCCATATCCAGGCGTAGTTCTCCACACGAATGCTCTGGAGCGGTAGCCCGGTCAGCACCTCTCCCTTATGTGTTACTGCAAGCGTGCGTATCATATAAGACCCCTCCACCTCATCAGTACTTGCTCTATGCGCTCTGGGCAATTAATTCCTCTATCGACCCATTCCCTCTTGGAGCTCCAAATACAACACCTGAAGAAACTTCTTAATATTGACTTTCACTTTGCCGGTTTCCTTGCCCTGCTCGATTTCCTTCATTTTCAGGCGTACTTCTTCGAAGTCAAAATAAAGCGGAGCATAATGTTCAAACTTGGGATTGCCATAATCCGTCAGTCCGATTGAAGCAAGATTGGTTAGACCCGCTGATAACGCACGCCGAAGCCGTTGTTCGATGGCTTTGCTTTCCTTAGCGATGTCACTCGGGTTTTCCTTATAGGTTCTAGCTGCCATTTCATACAATTCTTTGAGCGGCGGCAGACTTCCGGTATCCTCACGGTTCGACAGGACCTCCATAATTCCGATAATGTCACGGCTCCCGCTCTCCCCAATCATCCCCAGATTCATCAATATCGGCTGCAAAATCTCCCGTACGGTACGTTTGACCACCGGCAGAGGAGCGGCGCCAAACTGCAGCCCTTCCAGCTTCTCCAGGCTGGACTTGATCTCGTCCAGATAGCGGTTGATAGCGTAGCGCTCATTTACCTTATGTAGCACAGCCTCCACTTCGATCCGGTTTATCGGCTTACGTATGAAGAACTCAATTCCGCTCCGGTAGGCTCGTCCCACCATATCCCCGTTTTCGATTTGGGAGATCATAACGAATTTGGACCGGCAGCCCTGAGCCTGAAGCGTATTAATGGTCTCAATCCCATCCTGGTCCGGCATGAGCAGATCCATCAGTACAATGTCCGGGCGCTCACTTAAAATTAAACGGACGCCGTCCTGACCGCAATCCGCCATCCCGATCACTTCACCAATTCCGCTGTCTTCGATAATATACTGCAGCATTCTTCTGGCACTTCCATCATCATCCACTATACAGAAAGAAAGCGGCATCTCTATTCCTCCTTTCTCAGCATTACTGTAGGAATTAAGATCTGAAACAAAGCCCCGCCTGTATATGGAGCGGTACCCACGGTAACTTCACCTTGAAAAACTTCGACGATATCACGCACATGCGAGAGCCCAATCCCTGTAGCCGCTACACCCTCATCATCGAATTTAGTGGTAAATCCCGGCTCAAATAACAGTTCACGATCGCGATCCTTCACCCCTTGGCCACTATCGGTAACCGTGAATACAGTGAGATCACCTTTTTCATAAACATCTAGAGAAACGGTTCCTTTTTCCTTAATAGCTTCAACCGCATTGGCGGTTAGGTTATTCAACAGAGTTAGCAGGGGAATGTAATTAGCAGTGGTATAATCGGAGGTTATTTGATAATGAAAGACGATTTGTTTACCCAGCATTTCGGCATACTTTGTATTGCTCTTGACCGTAAAAAGGAGGATTCCGGACAGCGGCATATCGCCGGTAACCTCACGGTCGACCAGCTTCACCAGACCTGCAAGAATACGCTGTGAATCCTTTTTCACCTCATGAATTTGCTGTGTGATGTCCAACACCTGGCGGCTCTGCGGCTGATGGCCTTCGTCCTTAAGGCTGCGATACAAATCGTAGCTGTTCAAGGTTACGTTCTCCAAGGTGTCGATGGATTTTTTTAGATAAAATACTTCTCCGTACAATCCTGAGCCAAATCCGAGCATTTGCTCAATCCGCCGCTTCTGTTCCTTTTGCACGATACGCATTTGACTGACCGAAATACTGCTGTATATACCTGTAGTGAAATAAGTCCGCAGCATAGCGATCGCCATCAAAAAAGTCCATTCATTGAGGTGGAAGGAAGGCGTCCCTAGCACTACTAAGCGGGTCAAAAGTTCCATTTCATTGGAGACTAGATCAATAGCCGCCGCCACCCCTCCAAGCACTAGCGGATGGAAGGTGTCGAGCCTCGTCTTTATAAGAGCCATACCCGATGCAAAAACAATATAATAAACCATTGCCGAGCAATGCCTGCCCATAATCTGGCTAATATCCATTCCTTCACCTGCTACTAAGTCTAGGCTAGTACGAAACAGAAGAACAAACACACCGGTAGCTATACCTGTGGTTATATACGGAAGATGCCTCATTAAAAGCAAAAACAGCAGAAATGCACTGCTGCCCAGGCCGATTCTGAAGATATCCCCGTTGAACGGATTGATTTTGAACTCCCCGGCTACAGCTGTACCCACGGAAACCATCAGAATCTGTATATATTTATGTTTCATTAAAGATGTACCCATCATCAAACGGCTCCTACCTAGAGATGTTGATGATTATACTATCATAATACGGAGGGATTTCAAACGAATAAGTATACTACGGGTTAAATACTTTTGGTCTCCAAACGTCTGGATACAAGGGACAGCATGAAATTAACTGTAAAATATACGACCGCAACGAGCAGCAACGTAGGAATTGTATAGGTGTACCCGTGACCGATGACTATACCGGCATTATGCATCAGCTCTGGCAACGAAATCACTACCGCTAGCGATGTATCTTTTAACAACGAAATGAACTGGCTCACCAAAGGGGGAACCATACGGCGCAGTCCTTGAGGCAGAACGATATGCCAAAGGGTCTGGAAGTTGCTAAGACCGGAGGAACGTGCCGCTTCAATCTGACCTTTATCAATAGAGGTTAATCCTCCGCGTACAATTTCTGCAATCATAGCAGCCTCAAAGATGGTTAGACCTGCGATAGCTGCCGTAATCAACCCCATTCTAATACCCACTTCCGGTAGTGCGAAGCGAATGAAGAATATAATCAGCAACAGCGGTAAGTTACGGATCAACTCAACAAACAGGAACATCAATTGCGAGAGCACAGGAACCTTCGTATACCGAACCACACCGATAATACAGCCAAGCACAAAGCTCAGAACAATGGCCGCAAAGGCCACAATTAATGTTATATATAATCCATCCAACAGGAATTTCAAATTATCGGCGGAGTATGCACCAGCGAAATCCATATTACCCCTCCTTCCACTTTATAATTAATATTTACGCTGTAATCTGCGCTCCCACACTCTGATTCCATAGCTAAGGGGCAGTGTCAGCACCAGATAGAATACGGCTACAAAAATATAGGTGTCGAATGTACGATACGTCTCTGTAGAGACAATATCCGCAAAATACATCAGGTCCATACCGGCTACGAGCGTCAGTACCGACGAATTCTTAATCAGATTAATAAACTGATTGCCCAGTGGAGGAATTACCAGTTTGATCGCCTGAGGCAATATAATGTGTACCATCGTCTGAAAATAATTCAGTCCGGAGGAACGTGCCGCCTCCATTTGACCTTTGGGAACCGCCATAATTCCAGCTCGAATAGCTTCTGCAATGAAGGCTGAGGTATACACTGTTAGACCAATAGTTCCAGCTGTGAACCCTTCAAGTGAGAGCCCAAGAGCCGATGGTCCGTAGTAGAAAATATATACAACGAGAAGCAGCGGAATGTTACGGACAAACTCAACGAAACTTGTTCCGAACCATCGCAGCCCTTTCACGGAAGAGATGCGGAATACAGCAATAATAGATCCTAAGAGGAAGCTGCATACCAGTGCGATTACACTAGACAAGACAGTACCATAAAAGCCTTCCAAATAGATGCTGAAATAGTCTGTTAAAATCGAGAATTCCATAGATGTCACCCACTTTCCTTAAGAATTAAAAATGTTATTATCCGTTCATACCCTTACAGACAAACACGAAAGGATGGCCGGCGGAATAACCCGTTCCATCCTTTCGCTGATATTGCATGAATCGCTATGACAACTTTAGAAATGGTTTATTTAGCTGGAGCTTTACCAATCCATTTTTCGTAAATCTTATCATATTCGCCATTCGCTTTCAGTTCAGCCAGTGTATCATTAACTGCTTTAACTACTTCAGCATTGCCTTTTTGCATCGCAATACCGTATGGCTCATCGGTGAACGGTTCACCTACAACTTCATAACCAGGATCTTGCGCAGCCATACCGTATAGAATAGCATCGTCAGTAGTAAGTGCATCGCCTTTGCCGGCTTTAAGTGCACTGAATGCATCTTGGTAGTTATCAAACTCAAGAACTTTAATGCCTTCTACTTTTTCTTTAATATTCTTGATGGAAGTTGCACCCTTCGATCCAAGAATCGTTGTATCTTTGGTTACATCGTCAATTCCTGTAATCGGGCTGCCCTTTTTCACCAACAGCGATTGTCCAGCTTGGAAGTATACCTCTGAGAAATCAACTTCCTTCTTGCGCTCTTCTGTAATAGTCATTGTAGCGACAACCATATCAATTTCACCGTTATTCAACATAGGAATACGAGTCTTGGAAGTTACTTCTTTAAGTTCAATGGCATTCTCGTCACCTAGAATATGCTTAGCAATAGCCTTCGAGATGTCGATATCAAAACCTTGTACATCACCGGATGCAGGGTCCTTTAATCCGAAAAGCTTCGTGTCAAACTTCACGCCAACAACCAGTTTTCCATGTTCTTTAATCTTAGAGACGGCATCTGAGCTTGCAGCGTTATCTTTGTTTCCACAGCCGGCAATTACAAGTAACGACACAACCATCATGACACTAAGCAGTTTTCCCATTTTGGACAATTTCATTTGTAGTTCCTCCCTGATCCTTTTATATTTTTTAATGACTTAATACACGACTAAGAAAGGTCTGTGTACGTTCTTCTCGCGGGCTTGCAAAAAATTGTTCCGGTTCTGCTTCTTCCACGATCTGCCCCTGATCCATGAATATCACACGATCCGCTACCTCTCGGGCAAAACCCATCTCATGCGTAACGACAACCATCGTCATTCCCTCACGGGCCAACGCACGCATAACATCCAACACTTCCCCGACCATTTCTGGATCAAGCGCCGAAGTCGGCTCGTCAAACAGCATGATTTTCGGTTTCATGGCGAGACCTCTCGCGATAGCTACACGCTGCTGCTGTCCACCGGATAATTGGGATGGATAGGCCTGCGCTTTATCAGCGATACCCACCTTCTCCAAGTAATACATAGCCGTCTTTTCAGCTTCTGCTTTAGATAGACCTAGCACCTTAATAGGAGCCAGTGTAATGTTATCGATTACTCTTTTATGTGGGTATAGATTAAAATGCTGAAATACCATACCGATATCTTTTCGCAGCTTATTTATATCCGTTTTGCGGTCATTAACCGTTAAATTGGTAACCGTCAGATCCCCGCTAGTAATCGTCTCCAGGCGGTTAATGCAGCGGAGCATAGTGCTTTTGCCGGATCCAGACGGACCCACCACTACTACCACTTCACCTTCCTGAACATGTAGGTCTATACTTTTGAGTACGTGGAAATGTCCATAATGCTTTTCTACCTGATGAAAATCGATCATCGCCAGGCCTCCTTCGTTCTGTTAACTATAGTAACACTTAAAACACACTTTATCCTAGAGACTATGAAAAACTACAAAAAACTATGTACATAATTAAATTATCATGTCATTTTCTTTTCAAAACGTGAGATATTTCATTTTCTTTTCTGCCTGATTAATGTTTTTTATCACTCTCTTGTGACTTTTTGTGACATTCCTCTCTTGAATTCGAAAAAAAAGAGCCTGTCCTCTCGTAGAATATTCTACGATCAGACAAACCCTGTCGAAGTTCTAGAAAAGAATTTTGAAGATCAATCCCGCTAACACAGCACTGATTGGAATCGTAATAAACCAAGTTACCACGATACGTCCGGCAACTCCCCATTTCACTGCGGAGAAACGCTTAGCTGAACCTACACCCAAAATTGCAGATGTAATGGCATGCGTTGTACTCACGGGTAAATGCAGCAACGTGGCTGAGAATATAACCGAAGCAGCAGAAATATCTGCCGCGAAACCGTTAATCGGTTCGATTTTGAAAATCTTCGTTCCCATCGTCTTGATAATCTTCCAGCCGCCAACAGATGTTCCAAGCGCCATGGCTGTAGCCGCAGAAATCTTAACCCACAACGGAACTTCCATAGATTCCAGATTACCCGAAGTCACCAGTGCAAAGGTAATGATCCCCATTGCCTTCTGCGCATCATTTGTACCATGAGTAAAGGCTTGGAATGCAGCAGTAAGGATCTGCATGGAACGGAAACCTTTATTAACCGTATGTGGACTGTGCTTGGCGAAGATCCATTTCAATATCGTCATAACCACATAACCAATAGCGAATGCAATAAGCGGTGACAGTACCAAGCCCAGCACGATATCCTTGAAGCCGCCCCATTTGATATGGTCAGAACCTGCGCCCACGAAGACCGCACCTGCTAATGCTCCAATCAATGCATGCGAGGAGGAAGAAGGAATCCCAAACCACCATGTAGCTAAGTTCCAGATAATCGCAGCAATCAATGTCGCGATTACGATCTCAATTCCGTTGTCTAGTTGAGCCGGGTCGGTGATACTTCCACCAATTTTCTTAGCAACTCCAGTAAACATCAATGCCCCAATAAAGTTCATGGAAGCTGCCATAACAATTGCAGTTCGCGGGGTTAGCGCCCGCGTGGAGACAGAGGTAGCGATTGCGTTAGCTGTGTCATGAAAGCCATTGATGAAGTCAAACGCAAGCGCGAGAAATATTACTAAGCCTAGTACAAATAATGATGTATCCATAGTTAAGAGCCCCTTATGAGTTGCGCATGATGATTGATTCCAACATGTTGGCTACATCTTCGCATTTATCGGTAGTTGTCTCCAACCGTTCGTAAAGCTCTTTGCGCTTAATCAGCTCAATAGGGTCCTTTACCTTTTCGAACAATTCTTTCGTACAAATCCGTAGGACTTCATCACCTTGGTTCTCCAGATCATTCAGACGAATAGTATACTCCCGGATAGCCAGTAGTTTCTTCTGGGACAGCAAGTGAATAGCCTTTTGGATTTCATAAGCAGACTGACGCAGAATTTCTGCGAACTGGATAATATACTCATCCGCGTCAAGAAGGTTATACATATAAAAGCGCGAGGCTGAAGCCTCCAGGCCGTCGATGACATCGTCCATACTTGTGGTGAGGTCCAATATGTCGTCACGTTCTAGTGGCGTAATGAACGTCTTGTTTAATTCCTTAATAATGGTGTGCGTGTAAGAATCGCATTGAGATTCGTACTTCTTCATCACACCGGCAAAAATCTCCACATTCTCCTTGAGAGTGGTAATATTCTGAGCAAAGTAATCTGCCGCTTGGACAATTGTATCCGCCATGTTTTCGAGCGTCTCAAAAAAAATGTCCTTTTTTCTCAACTTCATCTAATTTAAACCCCTTTACGTAAAGTCACAGCGAAAAACTATTCTCATTCATATGTAAACAGAATGTAAAATGAATGACAACCTTTGTTATCTTATCATATCCGATACAGGGATGTAACCATTAGAAATGAACTTTTTGACACTATCTTAACAATTGGCAGTATCTACAATAAGAATCCGCAAACACAGGAAGTATTGGGACTTAATGGAGATGTTCTGCGGGTTATTCATTTACTATTTACTCTTCCCCATACACAAATTCTTTACTAATTACTTTTGCGGCTGACCGTACGTTACATGGTTGCTGAAGGTTGGAGAATTCGGCACAATTAAAAAGTGTGTGACTCCCGGATATAACAGCGCTTCCTGTCCATCCTTAACAAACCGGATCAAATCGTTTGGCTTCCGCGTCCATCTGCCCTTAATCGCTTGTCCGCGTTGAAAAAGCACAGCCTCTCCGCCTAGTTCAACATCGATCTGAAGCCGTCCCACCTCATCAAGCACCTTATGATCAGCGCCCAATACGATTACATTCGCAGCCTCAACCGGATTGTTATTATTCAGATCCATATGCGGCTTACCGTTCACCCATCTTAGGAACGTCCGTCGTTCGGGATCATATTTGTAGTCCAAGGTGTAGCTTTTGAGAAGAAAATAAACGTTGAATTCGGCAGCAGCCTCCCCGCCGATCGGTACATAATCCGGATTGTTGAACGAGTACGCTGGAACACTAGTATCCTTGGCGTAACCTAGCTTGTCCGCACCTTCCCATAGTTTGTCTACATTGCTGTAAAGATTATGGGGAGCTTTCCGACTCTTATCCCGCCAGAAATACGCTCCGGCCCGCCCAATCTCATCCATATCCTCTTTCTTTTCTTTCTGCAAAATGGCATACGCTGCCTGGCTGCCGCCTGCATGCACGGTCACTCCACCATAGCTTCCTCCGAGATCAATCAGATAGGGACGGATACTGCGGATCGGCCCGATCTTGACAACCCCTGTATGACTTTGAAAGATTCCGATCAGTCGCGTAACCCCGCCTTCGGCAAGCACCTCATATAGAATGTCAGCTTCACTTACTCCCGACTGAGGCCGAGCGGCAGGAGCATTATTAATCATTACAGATAAGGGCCGCGGGAGTGCGGATTCTGTAACCGACAATCCCGTAAGGCCGGAAACCGGAGCTGCAGCAGGATCTGCCGTAGGTGAGGATTGTGGAGAGACCACTGGCAGTGGATCAGCAGAAGTCTCAACTGCTGGGACAATGTTATCGTTAGCAGTCTGGGATCCGCAGGCGGAGAGCAGCAGAGTCGTAAGAATAAGGCCGGTGATAAGAGGGTGAAACGAGCGATTCACTTTCATTAAATGGTTTTTCCTCCTTTGAAGGTATTGCACTTCCTTCCATTTAATCATAGCCTGCTCCATTTGTCTTGATTATGAAGCACCTTATATTAAAACAGGGTATAGCCTCAGTACCCGGCCATACCCTGCATCATCTTTTATTTAATCCAGCATCCAGCAGTTCAGACTCAGCGTACCGTATTGATAGGCTTGAATCATACGCTGAGCCCGCCTTCCTTCATCTGCTGTACCCATGGCGTAAAAGAGCGGAACGAAATGCTCTCTACCGTAAGAGGGAACCGCTTCACGGACATGCGGTGCTTTCTTCTCGTACGCAAACAGCGAAGGCAGGTCCCAAGCCTCCAAGGACTTGGCAATCCATTCATCAAAGCTTAGCGCCCAGTCTTCGGGTTGATCCTTCTCACTCAGCAGCCTTAGATTGTGAATCAATCCTCCGCTTCCAATGAACAATATCCCTTCATCCCGCAACGGTGCTAACATCCGCCCGATCTCATACTGCTCACTAGGAGAACGGAGCGAATCCACGGATAATGCAACTACCGGGATATCGGCTTTAGGAAACATTTTCTGCAAAATCACCCATACACCATGATCCAAACCCCGCCCAAGAATGGGTTGATGGGCCAAATTATGCTTCTTAAACAGCTCGCAAATTCTGCGGCTAAGAAGAGGATCACCAGGGGCCGGATAAACCAGTTCATACATTTCATCAGGGAAGCCGTAGAAATCATGCTGTGTCTCATGCTGTCCATCCACCGTAACCAACTGCTCGGGGCTGTCCCAATGTGCTGAGAATACTACGATGCCTCGGGGCAATGGAAGATCCTGACCTAACCTTGCAAGGAAACGAGTATAGTCATTATCCTCTAGGGCAAGCAACGGGGATCCATGCGCGATAAAAAATGCCGGTAATTTCATAGGGTGCCAACCTCCATAACCCAGTTTATGGCCTGCACCTTTATTTTACAGCTTCTGTCCGATGAATGCGAGTGGAGGACAAGCCGTTAGATCATCCAATTTTGCCACTCCTGTTGGATATGCTCCTGTTGGTTCATCCAATCGATCGTCCGCTTGAGAACTTGCTCCTGTGCAGGGCCTGAAGAGAAGGTATGATCAGCCTGAAATATAATTTCTTTATCGCACCGTCCCTCTGGCCGAGTCCAGAATAACTTCTGGTACAGAAAGGCATAATCAACCGGAATAACATCATCAGAAGTACCGTGAATGACAAGTACATCGCCGCCAAATTTTCCGGTTTCTTGAAACGGCTGGAAGGCAGCCAATGAATTAAAATAAGCAGGCGTAAAGGTGTAACCTGCATGGTCGGCCGACCCGCTTTTTACGGCTGTATCATAGGCTTCCCGTCCCACAATTTTCACAATATCATTAAAGGGATAGCCAACGGCTGACCAAAGCACTAGATTCTTAACTCGACGATCCCGAACGGCTGTCAGCAAGGCCACCGCCCCGCCTAAACTATGACCGATAAGTGTCACACGGGTAGGATCTACATCACCGGCGCTGAGCCCATAATCAAGCACGGCCTTGGTCTGGGCAATCAGGGATTCCATATCCTCACTGCCATAGGTACCGGTACTCTCCCCGCACCCGATATAATCAAACCGGATAACCAAATATCCTTCCTGTGCCAGTTCACGGGCGGCTTTAACAAAGATACGGTCCACACCGATCCGGCTGCCGATAAACCCGTGGCAGATGACTGCCAAAGGTACTCGATCCTTGCAGCGCCCAGAAGTACTCTTTTCTTTTGTGGGATAGTGTAGACTTGCCGTCAGCTCTTGTTGATTATGCCGGATTACAATGGACCGTTCCATGTTTGTTCCTCCCTTGAAACTTCATATATTTTAAATTATAATTATTCCGATTAATTTAGTATGAATTATATTCTTATAGTATCTTTTTTGAAGTCATGCTGTCAATAAATAAATCGAAAAACCCCTTTCGTTCACCAGGAACAAAAGAGGTTAGGACCCTCACCCTCTTATAGGGCCTTACTCATAGCTTCTATGGAACATATCGTGTGTCTTCTGTCTTCCATCCCAAGACTTAAGCCACTCTTCCGGGCTTCCGGGAGCACATTCCCATAATTCGGATTCGTTCTTAGCCTCGCCTTCGCCAAACTCCTCCAATGGATCACCGGTAATCATATCAGGAGTGACACCTACGTCCGTTCCGTTCACCTCAAACTCATCTTGTTCCATAAGTATTCCGCCTACCTCCAGAGTTGTGCCTATATTTTTTCAAACTCCTATCAGTGTTCACTTTTCGACCAGGATTATGCATTAGTAGAGCTTGTCCTTGCACGACCTGTCAGGCCACCGTATACTCTTGTGTAAAGACCGTCTGATTCTTATCGACACTGGAGGTTTACCCCTACGTTATGAAAGTTAAAGAAATGATTAAGGAAAATAATCGCTTGCGGGAACAAATGACACCATTTAATCGTTCTTATCTTGAAGATATGATTTTGGTGCTGCGGGCAAGCAGAGTAGACCCCCTGCGAACAGAGGAGCTGCTGCTAGAGGCTGCTCAGCAAATGCTTATAGCACAGAAAAAAGGGAACACTGCTACACAAGTCTTCGGCGACGATCCGGAAGCCTATTTCAAGGAGGTTATAGAAACCACCCCCTCCCGTCCCGCTCGCAGTAAATTGAATTATTACCTGATGATTCCTTGGACAGCCCTCACCTTGTTATTCGGTGTCATGGCGATCGTCGGCTTAATATCAGAGTGGACCACCGGATCAGCGGGTATGTTCGGTCAGATTAGCCTATTCACGCTTCTTTCTGTCGGTTTAGGTTCTATCATATTCATTGAAATGATTATGAAATGGATGTCGTCCTTGTCTGATACCGATGCTCCCCGAGTGGGCAAATTCAATATCAAGGGTTTTGGTGTCTATATAGCTATTGCTGTTGTTGTTATCTATGCAGGTTTATATCTAAGTCAGCTGTTTCCGCCTTTTGCCCTTTCCCCCTGGGTCAGCCTGATTCTATCCATCGCCGGATTACTCGGACTAAAATTCATATTTCTTAAGTAATAATATCCGCATTCCATTCCGGGTAATAGGGAGGAATCCATTAATAATGAATAAGAAATTTTCGATTCTAACAGCGGCTGTTGCAGTAGCTATAGGGCTTAATGCAGGGGCATCCAATCAAGCGTTTGCAGCCGCACCCTCAACAGAGGGTACCAAGCCGTCTACAATAACTACTAGAAGTAGTCATGCTGAAGCGGTCTACAGAGCTTCCCTGCCTCTCCTGAACTCTGCAGATCAACTGCCTAAGGCCATCTCCTATCTAAACCATAATATGTATGCTGTGGGCTCCTATCGAGCGACAATTATGACCTTGAAGCTGGAGAATACCCATAAAGCAGTGCTTAGCTCATGGAAAAGCAAATTTTCCAGCAGTGATGTCCAGCGGAAGCTGAGTGCAGTTTATAAACCAGGTCTCAGTATGACCCTGCTGGCTAAAGAGACACAGGACGGCCAGTTACGTATCCTTTTAGAGACAGCCGGAGAAAGCGGATATAAGCTAGAAAGAATGGAAGGATCTTTTTTTCCAGTCATTGATTACGGAGCCTACCGCAAATATAAGCTGTACGTCACCGATGACATTCGTGATTATATCTCGATTATGGCGGTCGAATCAGAACTTCCCTCAGCGAAGGACAACGGTCTGATTATCGCTTGGACCGAGGTGGCCTCCCGTGCGTTGTCCCAAGAGAGCTTTATTAAGGCCTATCCGCGATCCAACCGGGTTACGGCAGTGAAGTTGTTATACCAAATGTATTTGGTATATACCTTCTATGGACTGAACAATACGCCGCTCTTTCATTACGATAACTTAGAGATGGACCTGGAGGCGCAGAAAGCTTATTCCGTACTTCTGAGTAAGCGTGAAGACCAGACTCCCTTTTTGGATAAGCTCGAGGGGTTCATGCTGCTCCTGAAGGAAAACGGCTATACGCTGGATAATGCTATTGAGCAGTATCTGGGCAAGGAAGTTCCAGTAGAAAAAGAATAAACACAGCTCCGCATATCTATGCCTATAACTAAATAGCTGCATAGAATGCAGCTATTTAAACAAAATTTCACCTCATAGAGGGTTTAGTTGTAGATTATGCAACTAAATCCCGTCAGTACAGGATATCTGGCCCTACCCAGCCAATATAGCTGTACAAACTGCAACTATTTGCCGTTACAGGAGTAAAAACCTAATTTTAGTTGCACAAACTGCAATTAACTCTTCTGGAAAAGGTGAGCCCCCTCCTATAACATAGAAAAGCCCGTCCCATTTCCCGGGGCCACTGAAAAAGTGATTTTAAAAAAGGTGCAGTTACTCCTTACAAAAAGGAGGAACTGCACCTTTTTCCTGTATACTTAAGTATCATGGGGGAAATAGGTGAGCCGGAATGATTCAGAAACAACAGACCTTGGTGTTGAGTCCATACATCGAACTCTACAATATGGTAGTGCCGAAGGATAACTTGCTTCGGCAAATCAACGAACTTGTAGATTTTTCATTTATCTACGAAGAACTTCAAGTGAACTATTGCCTCGATAACGGGCGTAATGCCATCGACCCGATTCGGATGTTTAAATACTTGCTCCTTAAAGCAATATTTGAATTGTCTGACGTGGACATCGTGGAACGGTCCCGGTATGACCTGTCCTTTAAGTATTTTCTGGGGATGGCGCCAGAGGACCCGGTTATGGATCCCAGCTCCTTAACCAAGTTCCGCAAGCTACGCCTGAAAAACATGAATATGCTGGACTTACTCATTGGGAAAACCGTGACACTCGCCATTGAGATAGGAATCCTGAAGAGCACTGCAATTATTGTGGACGCAACCCATACCAAAGCGCGCTACAACCAGAAGTCTCCGCAAGAGATCCTTCAGGACCGGGCCCGGAAAGTACGCAAAGCTCTCTATGCGATGGACGAATCCGTCAAGACTAAGCTGCCGACGAAGAATACCAGCACAGTGTTGGAAGACGAGATCTCCTACTGCAACAAACTCATACATACCGTCGAAAACGAATTGGGCCTACCATTGGTACCGAAACTGCAAGAACCGCTAAACCTGCTAAAGGAAACCGTGGAGGATGATGTGGAGCAGCTTCGAATCGCAGAAGACGCGGATGCGCGGGTCGGGCACAAAAGTGCGGACTCGTCCTTTTTCGGATACAAAACTCACTTGGCTATGACAGAGGAACGCATTATTACAGCGGCCATTGTTACAACGGGCGAAAAGAATGACGGTAAACAACTGCAAGATCTGATTGAAAAAAGTAAAGCCACGGGGATGGACGTCCGAACGGTAATTGGAGATACGGCTTATTCGGAGAAGGACAATCTCATCTATACAAAGACGAACGACATGGAACTGGTGGCCAAATTAAACCCGATGATTACGCAAGGGAACCGCAAGAAAGAAGATGAGTTTGAGTTCAACAAAGACGCTGACCTGTATGTCTGCAAGGCCGGCCACATGGCGATCCGCAAAGCACGGCAAGGAAAGAAGGGTGTCGGTAAAAACCAGGTGGTCACGTATTATTTTGACGTAGAGAAGTGCAAGCGATGTCCATTCAAAGAAGGGTGCTACAAGGAAGGATCCAAGACGAAAACCTATTCCGTGAGCATAAAGTCCGACGAGCATTCGGAGCAAATGGCTTTCCAAGAGAGCGACTATTTCAAAGACAAGTCAAAAGAACGGTACAAGATTGAAGCCAAGAATAGCGAACTGAAACACAGACACGGGTACGATGTAGCCATATCCTCGGGTCTCTTAGGCATGGAGCTACAAGGAGCAATGGCGATATTCGCAGTTAATCTGAAGAGGATTTTGAAGCTACACGACTAATAAGGATTATGGTTGTGCAGCCAAATACAGCAAAAAGAAGACATCTTCCCTGAGGGGGTGATGCTTCTTTTTGAATGTGACGAAGCACTTAATCCAAAATGGTTAGTTCTTCAGTGGCCTCCCATTTCCCGGGACGGGCTTTTGAATTAGATAAGCATATTGAACAAGTTCAAATCCTTGTTTATCTCTAGGTAGCTTACACCTTTTTGCTCCATTCGTTCGATAAGCGGTGCATAGGCTTCTTTGGAAAGAAGTTCAATACCGACTAGGGCAGGACCGTTCTCCTTGTCATTTTTCTTCGTGTACTCGAAACGGGTGATATCGTCATCAGGACCGAGTACCTCCGAGAGGAATTCACGTAAAGCGCCCGCCCGCTGTGGGAAGTTAACCATGAAGTAATGCTTCAGACCTTCATAGATCAATGAGCGCTCCTTAATCTCCTGCATCCGGTCAATATCATTGTTGCCGCCGCTAACAATACAAACTACCGTTTTACCGACAATTTGCTCACGGTACATATCCAGTGCTGCGATTGGCAAAGCACCCGCTGGCTCCACTACAATTGCATTCTCGTTATACAGCTCCAGAATGGTTGTGCAGGCTTTACCCTCCGGTACTTTCACAACGTCATCCAGATGCCTTGAGCAAATATCGAAGGTTAGTCCACCGACACGCTTTACAGCAGCTCCATCCACAAACTTATTAATTTCCTTCAGCGTAACTACTTCTCCACGGAGTAGCGCCTCACTCATGGAAGCTGCCCCTAAGGGCTCTACACCAATGACCTTGGTAGAAGGACTAACCGTCTTCATATAAGTAGCTATGCCTGCAGCCAGACCGCCGCCACCGATGGTTACAAATACAAAGTCAGCTGGCTGGTCAAGACTTTCCATAACCTCCATGGCAATAGTACCATTACCGGCGATGATCTTAGGTTCATCAAACGGATGAATCAGCGTCATTCCATGATCTATACAAGCTTGCAGCGCTTCCTCGTAGGCATCATCGAAGGTATCCCCTTTGAGAATAACTTCAACATTCTTCCCGCCGAATCGCCGTACCTGCTTAACCTTTTGATTAGGGGTTGTACTGGGCATATAGACTTTACCGTTGATACCGAGTGCCTTGCATGAATAAGCCACACCCTGTGCATGATTACCCGCACTGGCGCAGACAATCCCTTTCTCCCGGTCCTCAGCGGACAAACTGCGAATCATATGATAAGCACCGCGTATTTTGAACGAACGCACGATCTGCAGATCTTCCCGCTTCAAATATACATTGCAATTGTACTTGGCCGACAGCACCGCGTCACGCTGAAGTGGAGTCCGTACAATAACTTCCCGCAGCATATGATGAGCTCGTACAATATCTTCCATTCCTACGATCCGGTCTTCGCCTTCTCTCATGAAATCCTCGCCTCTACTTGTGTTTATTTTGCTTATTGTAACATACTCTTCCGCGGTTGTTTTTTCAAGCATTGTCATGCTTCTGACAAGAAGAAACGGCTTTGTCGTCCTTAATGGGAGCCTATGCTTTCGAAGCAGCGATACTCCGTATCGCTTTCAGGTTTCCGTTTCTCGTAGAAATATAAGCAAAGTATATTGAAAACTTATACTTCCTTTATATCTCAACGAAAAACCGGTCTAGGCAGCTTACCACCATGACCGGCTTCACAAATCAAGATCGATTCTTCTTGGTTATCCATGCACCTTTAAGCTTTAAATCGGGATACGGTCTCCAGCAGCTTAGTCGTACTGCTCTTGATTTCTTCCATCTCTGCTACAATACTTCCCGACTTATTAATAATATGCTCCGCCTTAACGGCTATGCTGCTTGCTCCTTCTGCACCTTCACTTGTCGCAATCGTTGTTTCTCCAATCGCGGTTAGCATATTCTGAATGGAAGCCAGAAGCTCCTCAGAGGTCGCACTGAAGTCTGTTACCAGATCTTCTACATACTTAGCATCCTCACTATACTGACGGCCTGTCTCCTGCATAGCATCGTAGTCCTTAAGGACTTGCTGATCTACGAATTGGAGCATACTCTCTGCACCCTCTACTA
Organism: Paenibacillus wynnii; assembly: GCF_000757885.1. Taxonomy (NCBI): domain Bacteria; kingdom Bacillati; phylum Bacillota; class Bacilli; order Caryophanales; family Paenibacillaceae; genus Paenibacillus; species Paenibacillus wynnii. Next base: position 1,318,362 of record NZ_JQCR01000002.1, read on the forward strand.
GATTAGATACAGCGCCGACAACGGAGTGGGTTACTTCCTGAATTTCGGATACGGTCTCACGTGAGTTCTCGGCCAATTTACGAATTTCGTCAGCCACTACCGCAAAACCTCTACCCGCTTCACCTGCCCGCGCGGCTTCAATCGATGCGTTCAACGATAGAAGATTGGTCTGGGAAGCAATCTCCAGAATAGCGCCTGACAATGCACTAATCTGTGAAATAGATCTGGATTGTTCAATCGCATTCCGTAGCTTGATTTCACCTTGACCATATATTTGATCTGCTTGCTGACGTGATTGAATTGCGCCTTCTCTAAGACGTTCAGCACGCTCATTAATTTCCTTAGCCGATTGGGCACCATCCTGTGCTTTTCTGGCAATATTCTCAATAGCATTCTCAATTTCTATCGTACTGGCGTTCATCTCCTGCATGGAAGCTGCTGTCTGCTCCATACCTGCCGATAATTCTTCAGTTGTTGCCGATACATCTGCAATGTTCTCATCCAGCTCGAATACATTTTTTTCGGTTGCATCTACAGATCCTGAGATGTTGTTGGAATTTTTCATAATCTCTCTGATAAGTTCCTGCTGGGAGGAGATCATATCATTGAAACCTTCGGCCAATACAGCAATTTCTCCCTTAGCGGTTACCTTTGCCCGCACGGATAAATCCCCTGACATGGCTGTTCGGAAGGATGCTGTAAGAATCGGAATCTGCTTCAATATACTGTTAGATACAAAGTACAACAGGACAGCCATAATAAGAATAGCTGAAAATGTAGAGATTAAGAATATTGACTGGAACAGATTGAGTGCACTCTCAGCATCTCTAGCCGGTACCACCAGCGCTACTGCCCATTGCTTATCCACAGCAGGTGCGTAGGATACATAATTGGATTCCCCATCAATATCCGTTTTAATGACATCGTTGCCCCATTGCACTATTTTGTTACCCATTGCTTTCCAATCTTCGCCAAGATCACCCATTTTTTTGAGTAGAATATAATCACTGTTTGGGTGATAAATAAATGCTCCCGTCTTATCAGTCAGCATGGCAAAGCCACTTCCCTTGTAATTAAAAGCACTAAGTGCCTCAGTAATCTGTTCTGTGGAAATGTCCACTCCGGCTGCACCGATTACTTTTCCGCTATCATCCATTATAGGTGAACTAAGACTGACCACCATTTTGCCTGTTAAAGCATCTATATAAGGATCTGTTACCGTAACAGCTTTGTTTTGGACAGTAGTCTTGTACCAGCCGCGTTCTTTCAAATCATAATCTGCCGGAGGCTCGAATTCATCATGAGTGATCAGCTTGTTAACGGAAGAAATGCCTACGTATACATTAAGCAGATTCTTATTATTCTTTTTGATCAAATTCAGTGTGCGAATCAGTTCACTATAACCCGAAGTAGACTTGATCGTCTCTTTTGAGCTTACCTCTGATATGTAATCACGGACATAGGCATTAGCATTCAACATCTGCACGCTATCAGAAGCTGGCTGCAGCATCTGGTTAACCTTCTCACCAATCTGCCCCTTCTCATAGGACAAGGAACTGTGTAGATCATCAATAATAATTTTCTTTGCATTGCTATAAATGACTAGGGATACTATCGAAAAAATGATAGCAACAGACAAAATCACAGATATAAACAACTTCCCTCTTATACCCATGTTAGATATGGAATTTAAAATCCCTTTAAACCTCAATACTAAATTGGACTTCATGTTCTCTTTGTGAGATTTTTGTTGTTTCATAGGAGATCCCGCCTTTTTCAAATAAAATAGTACCTTGGATTGATTTTTCACCGGAATCATTCGACTAATTCCCACAAAAAAACGCTCATTTACTATTATTATCGGACTTTCGGCAGGGATTCTGTATATCATGTCAGGTTTTATATCAGAGGATTTGAGGAATTAAGCCTTCCTTCATTTCCCAGCTTAGATTACTAAGAGGATACATTACATATGAGGTTAGTTATCGATTCTCTTCTTTTTGAGTAATAAGTCTGGTTATATTCATTAATAAGCTCATCAAGCACCATAGATTGTTTAAGAACCCTTGAATGTCTTAGTCCATACCGTTTCTCCAAATGATTAAGTCTCTGTCGTGCCGTTTCCATTTCTTGCTTCAAACCTTTTGGTTCCACTCTGACCCCTCCCTATTTCTATTTATTTTAGAGGGATATGTCTTTTTTTGTATTTAGTTTTTTTCAAAATATGTTGTTTATTTACAAAAAAAGGACCAGCTTATGCTGGCCTTGGGTCATTACTATTCACTTTTTAGAAGATTAAGCTCCTCCATGCCAATCATTAGTTGTGTAGGTGGTTGTATTAGAGTTGTGAATCGGACCCGTAAGTACCAATATTAAGCCAGCCGCCATAAGTAGTACTGCCAATTTTCTCTTCATAGTCTTATCCTTCTTTCAATATAATTTGGTATTCTTCCTGCGTTTCATTAGAAGCGAAATCTCGATAACGCTCTAAAAGTCTTACACATTTCAGCATAAATGTTTCGTTATTCACAATAGAGGATTTTTTCATTCCATCCAGCAAGTATTTGAACCCGCTTGTGTAACCCCCTCTCCTCAAGTAATAATGTGCAATTTCGTACAAAAAACGGGTCAGTTGTTCAGATATAGTCTGCTGCGTATAAACACCTACAGCTTGTTGCTGTTCCTGGATATAGGAAATAATTTCCATTTTAAAATGAATAATAATCTCATCGACATCAAAATCATAACAATTAGCCGCTTTGATGATGTTCAAGAGCCCTGTGAGCAATTCATCTTTATTCCGCTCGATATAAGTTACATAATCAGACAGGACGCTTTCATTTCCGGACATGAGACTGGATACGCATATATTAGCCTGAGCCCATTCTTTATAAAGTTTAATCCAATGTTGAGTGTCGGCATCTGTCTCCTTCACCCAGCTTAGATCCGAATAGGCATTGTTATATTGTATTGCTTGTTCGTGCTCCCCCCGTGCATCGCAAACGGCTCCACGAAGCAAGTTAGAGAAAGCTAGATATACAAACAACGGTCTGCTCGGTTGCTTCTGATCTTGACTTTTCACCTCGGTCTGCTGGCGCAAGCGAAGTTGGATACCGGCCTTATGGCCCAGTTCAATTGCAACTAAATTCACTTTATCCCATCGACGTAACGAACGGTATATATTGGCTAAATCTCTTAATGCATCAAGCTGGTCTATTTCATCCAGTCGTTCTACGAAGGGTTCAAATTGCAGGGCCGCCTGGTAATTCAGCTCCTGATCGTCACCTAGCTTTAGGGTAAACAAGCGATACTGGCAAAAAGCCAGCCTTTCGGAATACTGCCGTCGCTCACTTGCGGCTACACTTTCATAAAGCAGGGCAGCAGCCTTGCGTTTACCTTCTTTGAAAAAAAACTCCGCCGCTTCAAATAGCAAAGGGGAATACGTCAAATTGTCCATCAATAGATTAACAATCTGCCGGATACAGTCCAGCTTGTCCAATTCTACACAGCGATACAATAGAGGTCTTATTCTCCGCCAGTTCGGTACAGCCTCTACCATACATTCCTGAATATATTGCTCATAGAAATGACCTTTAGGCAAGCACAGCACCGCTGTCATCCGATCTAATTGATCGACAGCCATTACCCTGTTTCCCTTTAGAATTGAACTTACTGTACCAGCATTTAATCCCGCCTTTCTTCCTAATTGGCTACAGTTAATTCCTTCACGTGCTATTAATTCCTCCAGCTCGATGCGTATCGTGGTTGTATTATTCAAATAAACCACCCCTTAAATCCGGCATTGCCCTAACTTGATAATTTTATCTCAATGGCAACCGGTAAAATCTCCTATAATATTACAAATATAATCATAATATACACAAAGGTCAATTGTTATTTTAATATCCGTTATTTCTGGAATCATGTTGTATAATATTATATTTTTTTCAAGATGACACGCTGAATCAAAAAAATCACAGCCTCTTTGGGCTGTGATCTCGCTATATTACATTCTATTGTTTAAGCATCCATTTTAAAAGATCCGGTAAACTTGCCCAGAGGCGGGAATGCATAATTACATACTCAACAGCTTCGTTGGCATCTCCCATGCCTATGAAATCGGGGAGGTTATGCGGTAATCTTTTAACACCAAGAAGATAGTCAGGCACATGTTTATTCACATTACGAGCAATACGGTACAGCATTTTTAGCTGTGAAGTAATTCCGTTCCGCTTATATTCCAACACAATTCGATCGTAGGCAAAAGCAGCAGCGGCGTCATCCTTACCGAAGTTTTTCAACATGAGATCCGCATCATTTAGACGGTTATTGTACAAATATACGGCTAGCAGCAAGTACCGGGCACCTGTGTTATCCTCTGTATTAAGCTCGAGAATATGTTCTAAGGTCTTGGCTACTTCTTCACCGTTTCCACCAAACCAGCAGGATTCTGCATAGCTTTTGCAAATTCTAATATAGGGTCTAGTCTCGGATAGCCCCCAGAAATACCCTTTGTTCTTCTCAAAAAAAAGATCACCCAGCTCGCGCTTGCCAGCTTCCATCCCTGACTTTAAGAAAGCCCGTGCTTCATGCTCATTCTCTGCTTCCTCAGCTAGAATCAAATAGGCATCGCAGCTGTTCGGATAAACCTCAAGCGCCGCTTCTGCCAGCTGAATACGTTTTTTCGGGGACGTAGCTTCTCCAGCTTTGTGCAAGAGATATTGCTCCTTCTCCTTGGGAGTGCCGGAACCGGTTGTTATGGATAGAAGCTCATCCTGCTCCCCGGCCATTCCATACTCTTCCACATAACTGAGAAGTTCCTTGAAATTGCGAGAAACGGTTGCTGTAGTGACTTCATACTTTTTAGCCACATCAGTCTGTGTTATAAGGAATCCATATTCCTGTGACAACAAATACTCAATGGCAGCACAATAAGAACCCACTTTCTTCACCACAGGTTTGGTGCGGAGTGAGTATCCGTTCCAGAGCAGCAGCGCCTCAGAGATAAGCTCCTTTTCGAAATCAATATTCATGCTCTCAATGAGATGTAACGCCAGCTGTTCGTGAGACGGGCTGTCCCACTTCAGATCCTTGGATACCATTTTCTTAAGCTTGGCCATCGTAAGGTTGCCTTTGGAAGTTCCGGCAGTGTGTACCCTTTCAGCCTCAGAGATTGTTGGTTCATAGACCTCTGCCTCTTGAGCCGCCGCAGCTTCATCCGTAGTCACCAGTCGAAGTAATGATTCCATGACTGAAGATTCCTTGTCAATGCAGCACCTTTTATATTTTTTCCCGCTTCCGCACGGGCATAATTCATTTCTTCCAACCTTTATCAAAACTTATTCCCCCTTAAATCTGTGACTAGCTATACGGTTCAAGTTCAAGTCGCATCGCTATCCGCACTATGATTATATCCCACAACGGGAAGTTTGTGCAGTCTTGCTTCTATCGGGTATTGCCTATCAGGGCATCCAGGATTCCTAAACAAGCCGTATCAAGAAGAAACGGCTTTGCCGTCCTTAATGGGACGGTATCCGTTTCTCGTAGAAATATAAGCAAAGTATACTGAAAACTTATACTTTCTGGTATTTGTAAAAAGCCCCACAGAGTGGAGCTATAGGATTCGAAGTTATTCTAGTACCTTCGTAGGGTTCCCCGAAAATTTGCACTCTTTAAACTTTAAAAAAGGCCTTTCCATGATCGGAAAGGCCTTTTATCTGTATATATCCGGACATTTTCCCCCGTACTTTTTGTAGTATACCACTTCTAATACTACTTGTCAGTCCCTTTTTAGGACTTAATACGTAAAAATTTTCAAGATCCGGTCCTTTGTCCTCATACGAGAGCTTTCGCAGCGATGTCATTCCGGTTCTGTTTTCCTGCAAAAGTAATACCCTCTGCGCTCTTGTAGGCAGCAGACCGGGCCTCAGCGATATTAGCACCCATTCCTACAACACCCAGTACCCGTCCGCCATTCGTAATCCAATTCCCATGCTCATCTCGGGCTGTACCTGCATGGAAGATAAGTTCTTCCCCGCTATCTGTAAGACCGGTAATAGGAACTCCTTTAGGATACGAGCCGGGATAACCACCCGATGCCAGGACTACACATACCGCCGCCTCGTCGCTCCACTGAATATCGATATCTGCTAATCTTCCTTCTACCACAGCCAGGAAAATATCCAGTAAATCCGTGCGCAAGCGCGGCAATACAACTTGTGTCTCAGGGTCTCCAAAACGAGCATTGAACTCTATCGTCTTGGGTTTTCCGTCCGGAGATATCATTAGCCCAGCAAATAATACCCCGCTGAAAGGACGGCCTTCAGCCACCATGGCTTTAGCTGTTGGGATGATAATCGTTTCTACGGCTTCCTGGATAATGGAATCGTTGATATGCGGCAGAGGAGAATACGTGCCCATTCCACCTGTATTAGGTCCCTTGTCGCCATCAAATATGGGTTTATGATCCTGAGCAGCGGCCATAGGACGCACCGTCTCCCCATCCACGAAGGCTAGAATTGACATTTCCTGACCCGCCAAAAATTCCTCTATGACAACCTGACTACCTGCATCACCAAAAACCTTAGTGACCATAATATCCAGCAATGCCTGCTCTGCCTCATCCCGCGAATAAGCTACCGTTACACCTTTCCCTGCCGCAAGACCATCTGCCTTGATAACGATTGGCAGCTCTTGCTCACGCAAATAGGAAAGGGCCGATTCATAATCACTGAACTTCTGATAGGCTGCTGTCGGAATATTATATTTATGGAGCAGATCCTTCATGAAGGTTTTGCTGCCTTCAATCTCAGCCGCATTACGACGCGGCCCGAACACCGGGATCCCCTTAGCCTCAAAAGCATCGACAATCCCTGCTGCAAGCGGATCATCCGGTCCAATCACAACTAGACCCACTTCCTTTTCCTTCGCAAAAGCGGTCAAGCGATCAAATTCAAAGACCCCGATGGGTACGCACTCCGCAAGCTGTGCAATTCCGCCGTTGCCAGGGGCACAATAAATTTTACCCGCCTTCGTGCTCTTTGATAGACTCCAGATAATCGCATGCTCCCGACCGCCACCGCCTACTACTAAAATATCCATAGGTACCTCCCAAGCGTTCTAGTGTTTAAAATGGCGGACGCCGGTGAAAACCATAGCAATGCCATATTCATTTGCAACTTTAATGGATTCCTCGTCTTTAATAGAACCACCCGGCTGAATAACCGCCGTGATGCCTGCCTTTGCAGCCATTTCAAGCGTATCTCCCATCGGGAAAAATGCATCAGAAGCAAGAATTGCTCCCTTAGCCTTATCTCCAGCTTGTTCAATCGCGATTTTAGCTGCACCGACCCGGTTCATTTGGCCTGCACCTACACCTACTGTCATGTCGTCTGCTGCCAATACAATGGCATTAGACTTCACATGCTTAACTACCTTCCAGCCAAAGAGCAGCTGTTTCATTTCTTCTTCAGATGGCTTACGGTCTGTAACCACTTGAAGTTCATCTGGATTTACGGAGTGCACATCGCTTTCCTGTACGACCATACCGCCCTCAATGGAAGTCACGACAAAACTGGTTTGGCGCGAGGATGCAGCGCTGAGATTGCCGATTTTGAGCAAGCGGATATTTTTCTTTTTCGTCAAAATTTCCATTGCTTCATCCGTGAAACCCGGTGCGAGTACGATTTCCAAGAAAATATCCTTAAGAAGATTCGCCGTATCAGCATCCACGATGCGATTCGCAGCTACAATTCCGCCGAAGATGGAGGTAGGGTCAGCATTGTATGCTTTTTGGTAAGCTTCATATACACTAGCTCCTACGCCTACTCCACAAGGATTCATATGCTTAACTGCCACCACGGCAGGTTCTTCAAATTCCTTAACGATTTGCAGCGCAGCATTGGCATCATTGATATTGTTGTAGGACAGTTCTTTGCCGTGCAGCTGTTCAGCAGCTGTCAGTGTATCCTGTGCAGCCAGAGGCTTGCGGTAAAAAGCCGCCTTCTGATGCGGATTCTCGCCATAGCGAAGGTCCTGAATTTTCTCATAAGTAACCGTATAGCGCTCCGGCAGAGGTTCACCAGTAACGTTAGCCATATAATCGGAGATCAAGGCATCGTAAGCCGCCGTATGACGGAATACTTTTGCCGCAAGCCGTTTGCGTGTACTAAGGGATGTATCCCCGCCTGCACGTACTTCCTCAAGCACAGTACTGTAATCAGCCGCATCAACAACCACACTCACGAACGCATGATTCTTCGCCGCAGAACGCAGCATTGTTGGACCGCCGATATCGATATTCTCGATGGCTTCCTCATAAGACACATCCGGTTTAGCAATGGTTTCTGCAAATGGATACAAATTAACTACAACCAAGTCGATATAGTCCAGACCCAGTTCAGTCATTTGCCGTGTGTGCTCCTCATTGTCACGAACCGCAAGCAATCCGCTGTGTACAGCAGGGTGCAGCGTTTTAACGCGTCCGTCCATAATTTCAGGAAAACCTGTTACATCCGAAATACCAATGACTGGCACGCCTTCTTTAGCCAGAAGAGTGCTTGTTCCGCCTGTGGAGATGATTTCTACGCCCAATGCAGACAGCTCGCGGCAAAAATCCACGATGCCCTGTTTATCCGATACGCTGACTAGCGCTCTTTTGATACTCACTTTGAATAGTCCTCCTCCGATTTACGTGCGATTAGTGGGGTTTTACGGTAATCATGTAGACGAAATGTCTGATTAACTGGACTGTCCGCCAATTTAGAGGGAATTTCTCCATCTATTATTTCATTAAAAGCGTTTCAGCGGTAATTAGAGGGAACCCCTCCCCCTAAATCATTCAAATCAGTTGAAATCTCAAAGGAATAGCCGAATTAGTGGGGTATTTTCCCTCTAACTTCCGGAATTCAAGGAAATGGCTCGAATTAGTGGGGTATTTTCCCTCTAACTTTCATATGTTGCTCTTAATCTTTATGAACAACCTATTAATAAGGATCTAGGGCCAAGCTACTTAACGTGATGCCCATCTAATAGAATTACACCAATCGACGCTAGTGCGATATTTCCCGAGAAATATCGGAATTATCCAGAATTGTGTTACCCTTGTCGATAATTACCGCTAGAGCGGATGCCGTTAGTACAAGATACCTCACTTTTCGCGGACAATCGTCTTTCTTCCATCCAAAGAAATTCTTCCTGCGGCAAAAGCGCCTACAACCTCGGGATACAGCTCATATTCGACCTTATGAATGCGCTTTGAGAGCAAATCAACGGTATCGTTATCCTCCACCGCTATGCAACGTTGTGCAATGACAGGCCCGGTATCCATTCCCCCGTCGACAAAATGCACAGTAACACCCGTCAGCTTCACACCATAGTCCAGTGCTTGGCCTATTGCATCTTTCCCCGCAAAAGCCGGCAGAAGCGAGGGGTGAATATTGATGATTCGTCCGCTGTAAGGCGTTAGGAGAACAGGTGTAATCAGCCGCATGTAACCAGCCAGAACAATCAGGCCGATCTTCAGGCGCTGAAGCTCCGCTACAATCTCAGCTTCATAAAGCTCACGGCTGGCGAAGTCCTTCGGCCGCAGCAGGAGGGTAGGAATACCTGCATCCTTCGCTCGTTGTGCCACCGGTGCCTCCGGCTTATCAGATACCAGCAATTCTATGCGGCCACCGCCAAGGTTGCCTTCCTTCTGTGCATCCATCAGTGCAGCAAAATTACTGCCCTGCCCGGAGGCAAAAACAGCGATTCGACTCTGCAGCATTAGACTTCAGCTCCCGTAAAGGTAACTTTGCGTTCCCCTTCCGTTACCGTGCCAATACGATACGCTTCCTCACCGCTGGCTTTAAGCAGCTCCAGTGCACGTTCACCGTCAGCAGCATCAACGACCAGCACAAGGCCGATACCCATGTTAAAGGTAGTGAACATGTCCCTGTTGCTTACATTCCCTTTGCTTTGCAGCAAATTGAAGATGGGCAGGATCGGCCATGAGCCGTAATTAATCTCTACATCAACACTTTGAGGCAGTACGCGCGGAATGTTCTCGATGAACCCGCCTCCGGTAATGTGAGCCATTCCTTTCACAGTAAGCTGCTCCAATAATGAGAGCAAAGGCTTAACGTAAATCTTGGTAGGTGCTAAGAGAACATCTACAAGCGGTGCTCCAAGCTCTGCTACCACATCGTTTAATTCATAACCGTCTTCCTCCAGCAAAAGCTTACGCACCAGCGAAAATCCATTGCTGTGCACACCGCTTGAAGCCAAGCCAATTACGGTATCTCCCGGCGCTATGTTCGCTCCTGTTACGAGCTTGGCTTTATCCGCTACGCCCACTGTAAATCCGGCGATGTCATATTCTCCGGCTGAATACATGCCTGGCATTTCTGCTGTCTCGCCGCCGATGAGTGCGCATCCGGCCTGATGACAGCCCTCAGCGATCCCAGCTACGATGGCTTCGATTTTCTCAGGTATAACTTTATCGCAGGCTAGGTAATCGAGGAAGAACAGCGGTTCAGCGCCCTGTACGACAATATCGTTCACACACATTGCTACTGCATCAATGCCAATCGTGTCGTGGCGGTCTGCCGCGAACGCGATCTTCAGCTTCGTGCCTACGCCGTCGGTTCCAGACACCAATACCGGCTCATCATACTTGTCCTTATTGAGTCCGAACAGTGCACCGAATCCACCCAGCTCCGTCATCACTTCAGGACGGTAAGTGCGTTTCACGTGCTTTTTCATGCGTTCTACGGCTTCGTTGCCAGCCGCAATATCCACTCCGGCATTTTTATAAGCTTCCGACACTATTGGACACCTCATTTATTATTATTTAGAGCGCGTTTGTGGGTTCAGATGGCTGGTGGTGGTTTTGTGAGAGTCATTACGATGAATGTGGACTTCCGATCGCTGTTATGGTTGGATTTCCTGATTTGAACCGCTCTCGCGGTAGAAATCCAACCATAAAGGCGAACGCTACGCTTCTCCAGTTCCACATTCCTCTCCATGACTCTCCTAACCACCGGGTAAACCTTCTGCAAGCCAAGCAATTCACGCCTACCCTAGAGCAACAGATCTCGGTGCTTGGAACAAGCCAAGCACCTCCACACACTAAAAACTAAAAACTAAAAACTAAAAACTACAACCCACAAGCTACTGGTGGCCGGACGGCAGTGCCATCCGGGATCACCCTACGCAAGTAAGATCAAAAATTTAACAGCCGCAGCCATCTTTCTCTTCCCCGCCAAAATCAACCTGGGTCGGGTAATCGTTATCGAAGCAAGACAGACATAAACCGCCTTTATAATCGCCGCTATTGTGACCGCCGATGGAAGTGATTAGTCCGTCTGGCGACAGAAACGCCAGTGAATCCGCGTTAATCTCAAGGCACATTTCCTCAATCGTTTGGTAGGAGGCAATAAGCTCCCGGCGATCAGGGGTATCAATCCCGTAGAAGCACGGGTTTTTGAAGGGTGGAGAGGTAATGCGGACATGAACTTCTGCAGCTCCGGCTTCACGCAGCAGGTTAACGATTCGGCGGGAAGTGGTGCCACGCACGATGGAATCATCGATCATGACGACACGTTGACCTTCAACAACGCTTCGAACAGCGCTCAGCTTCATCTTCACACCCTGCTCGCGCAGCTCCTGACTCGGCTGGATGAACGTTCGTCCGGTGTATTTATTCTTGATTAGACCAAGCTCATAAGGGATACCGGTCTGCTCTGCATAACCTATAGCGGCTGAAATACTGGAATCGGGGACGCCGGTTACGAGGTCGGCATCTACGAAGGCCTCAATCGCCATTCGGCTACCCATACGCTTGCGAGCAGAGTGCAGGTTCGATCCGTTCATATCACTGTCGGGACGAGCGAAGTAGATATACTCCATCGCACAAAGTGCCTTACGTTTAGGCTCGGTGAACCGATCCTCCAAGAGGCCATCTTTGTCGAGCACCAATACTTCTCCAGGCTCAATATCGCGGATGATCTTCGCTCCGATGACCTCGAGCGCACAGGATTCTGATGCGAATACATAAGCTTCACCCACACGCCCCATTACAAGCGGACGCAATCCGTGTGAATCCGTGGCTACAAGCAGCTTGTCGTTCGTCATTAGCAGAAAAGCGAATCCGCCTACCAACTGCCGCAACGCATCCTTCGTAGCTTCGACAAAATCCTTTTGTGATCGAGCTATGAGATGGGCTAGCACTTCTGTATCACTAGTAGTCTGAAAAATAGAACCGTTCTGCTCCAATTGCTTACGAATCAAGGGCTCATTAACAATGTTGCCGTTGGTCGCAATGGCCAAATCCCCGTCACGATACTTGAATACCAGAGGCTGAGCATTGGTTAACCGGCTGTCGCCGCTGGTGGAGTAACGCACATGCCCGATGGACATATCCCCAATTAGCGAAGCAATTTTATCTTTATCAAAGACTTCCTTCACGAGACCCATACCACGGTGGTAATTAAAATCACGTCCATCTGCTACACAGATGCCCGCGCTCTCTTCTCCACGGTGCTGCAGGGCATGCAAACCATAATAGGACATGGAGGATGCTTCCGGGTGTCCGAAGACACCGAAAACGCCGCATTCCTCTTTTAATGTATCGAATATATCTCCTGAGCCCGTTCCTTCATTGTAATAGTCACCGGTCCACAGGATAGGATCCGCCTGCTCTTTCCCGGTCTTTATTTCATAAGACATGGAATAGCATCCTCCCAAACGAATTTCAATTCTGCAACAGGTTCATCCAGAACGGCTGTGCCGTCCAGATTCACTCGAAGTCTATCTCCACCTACCGTTCCAATGATTTCCACCGGTACACCAGCGGCTGCAATAGCTGCCTTCAACTCTTCCGCACGTTCAGGTGCTGATGTCAGCACAATACGGGATTGAGTTTCGCTGAACAACGCCACATCAGACCGCAGTCCGTTAGCAGACAGCTCAACGTTCGCACCAATGCCCCCGCTAATACAGCTTTCCGCCAGCGCAACAGACAGTCCACCTTCGGACAAGTCATGCGCGGAACGAACCAATCCTGCACGAATCGTACTAAGCACCGCATTCAGCAGCTTCTTCTCAGTCTCCAAATCCAAAGCTGGAGGACGCCCTTCCGTTACACCATGTACAGCATATTGGAATTCACTGCCGCCTAGCTCTGCTTGAGTCACTCCGAGCAGAAGGATAGCATCGCCCTCTTGCTTGAAGGCTTGGGTCGTAATGTGGTCCGTATCTTCTAATAGTCCTACCATACCGACAACTGGTGTCGGATAGATAGAACCAGATGCATTTTCATTATAAAGACTGACATTCCCGCCGATTACAGGAGTGTCCAGCACGCGGCAGGCTTCCGCCATACCGTCTACAGCTTTTTCCATTTGCCAGAAAATCTCCGGTTTCTCCGGGTTGCCAAAGTTTAGGTTGTCTGTAATTGCCAAAGGTTGAGCACCGGAGCAAACAATGTTGCGGGCCGCTTCGCTAACCGCAATCCGACCGCCAACCTCAGGGTCAAGATAGACATACCGGCCGTTACAGTCCGTTGTCATAGCCAAACCTTTACGTGTACCTTGAATCGTAATTACAGCAGCATCCGAACCCGGACGAACCGCTGTACTGGTCCGAACCATGTAATCGTACTGGTTATAGACCCATGCTTTGCTGGCTACCGTTGGGGATCCAAGCACGGTACGAAGTGCTTTGCCCAAATCAGTGACTTCCTCATAGCGCAGGGTATCTACTGATGCGTTCTCCACATAGTAAGCAGGAACTGAGGATGGCTTGTCATAGACTGGGCACTCATCTACCAGTGCTGTAACCGACATGTCGCCAACAACCTCACCGTGATGGATCAATTTCAGGCGGCCGTCATCGGTTACCTTGCCGACTTTGCAGCAAATAACGCCCCAACGATCAAAAATCTCCTGAGCCTGCGCCTCATCCTTAGGTTCTACTACAAACAGCATCCGCTCCTGGGATTCCGAGAGCATCATTTCGTAAGGTGTCATGCCTTCTTCACGCTGCGGCACTTGATCCAGATACAATTCAAGACCATTACCCGCTTTACTAGCCATCTCGGCACTTGAACAAGTCAGACCCGCTGCGCCCATATCCTGAATTCCAATAACAATACCGCTATTGATCAGTTCCAGACAAGATTCCATAACAAGCTTCTCCATAAAGGGATCGCCCACCTGAACGGCAGACCGTTTCGCTTCGGTTTCTTCACTCAGTTCCACCGAGGCAAAAGTCGCACCGTGAATACCATCACGTCCAGTAGGAGGCCCTACATAAAAGACCGGATTCCCTACACCTTTAGCGACACCGCGCTGAATTTTATCGTGATCAATCAGGCCAATGCACATCGCGTTAACGAGTGGGTTGCCATCATAGCTGTCATCGAACATAATTTCGCCGCCAACGGTAGGAATACCGATACAGTTACCGTACCCTGCAATACCGGACACGACGTGCTCGAACAAATATTTTACCCGATCACTCTCAAGCTTCCCGAAACGCAGGGAATTTAGCAGTGCCACAGGTCTAGCTCCCATGGAAAAAATATCACGAATGATACCGCCCACACCTGTAGCAGCGCCTTGAAAAGGTTCTACTGCCGACGGGTGATTATGGCTCTCGATTTTGAATACAACCGCCTGGTTATCTCCGATATCTACAATCCCTGCCCCTTCACCCGGTCCCATCAAGACGCGAGGTCCTGTTACCGGAAAACGGCGAAGCAGCGGTTTTGAATTCTTATAGGCACAGTGCTCGGACCACATTACACTGAATACACCAATTTCCGTATAGTTCGGAAGACGACCCATGAAAGACTTGATAAGCTCATATTCACTGTCCGACACACCGAATTGACTGTAGATTTTCTGCTCCGCAATTTGTTCTGCGGTCGGTTCCTTAACGGATACTTGCTGCGCCATGACGATCCCTCCAAGTCTTCAGTATAGATGTGAACATCCGTTTGCCGTCTTCCGAACCGAGAAGCGCGTTGGCCGCACGTTCCGGGTGAGGCATCATGCCGACTACATTGCCTTGAATGTTGCTGACACCCGCTATATCATCTACAGAGCCGTTAGGGTTGTCGCTATATGTGAATACGATCTGATTATTGGCTTTTAGTTGTTCCAAGGTTTCATCATCACAATAGTAGTTCCCTTCGCCGTGGGCGATCGGAATGATAATCTCTTCATCCTTAGCATAGTCAACTGTAAACGGTGTTGCATTATTAACTACCTTAAGCACAGAGTCATGACAACGGAACTTCATAGACATATTGCGGCGAAGTGCACCTGGCAGAAGCCCTGCTTCCGTTAGAATCTGGAATCCGTTGCAAATCCCGAGCACGAACTTCCCTTGCTCAGCTGCTTTTGCAACCTCAGCCATCACCGGAGCAAATTGGGAAATCGCTCCGCAACGGAGATAGTCACCATAAGAAAAGCCGCCTGGTACCAAAATACAATCGTAAGCCGATAAGTCCGTAGCTGTATGCCACACATAATCAACAGGTTCGCCGAGAGTATCCTCTACCGCCTTGTAGCAGTCAATATCACAATTGGAGCCCGGAAAGACAAGTACAGCAAATTTCATGACTTTTAGTCCTCCAATTCGTATCGGTAATCCTCGATCACCGTGTTAGCAAGCAGTTTTTCACACATTTCCTTAAGGCGTTCTTCCGCAACAGCGCGGTCATCCGTATCTAGCGTCATTTCCATATACTTGCCGATGCGCAAGCTTTCCACTTCCTGAAATCCTACCGAACGCAGTGCCCCTTGTACTGCTACCCCTTGTGGATCAAGCACGCTTTTTTTAATGGTTACATACACCGTCGCTTTTAACATACGTTTGTATTTCCTCCTAGAATTTAATTAGCACACCTTGGTTACGTGGAAACCAACGACAGCCTTACCTGCAATGAGAACATAGGCTAAAATTCACATCATCTTCTGGACACCATACTTGAGGCAAAATCGGTAAAACCGTTTAACTGCATAAAGTACACTTAAAAGGTCTCTTTTCCCCGCTAAATATAGTTTAGTTGTACTTTGTACACCTATATCCCTCTAAACTCTGCTAAAAGCTAATCCACACTCCACTTAGTTGTACAAAGTACATCTAAAGTCAAAACACAGACCATATCGGCCGAAATAATTGTAAAAAGTGCAATTAGATTAAAGACTTTCCGGTAAGACGATGATAAATGTCTAAATAACGACGAGTGGTTTCCTCTACTACTTCAACCGGAAGTGGATCAGGCTTGCTATTTTTATCCCAAGAAGATCCGGATAGATAGGTTCGGACCGGCTCCTTATCCATGCTGTCAATCTCAATATCAAGTGCGTATTTATCCTTAGCCCAGAAGCGTGAAGCATCCGGTGTAAAAATCTCATCGATCAAGATCACCTTACCGTCCAGCAGACCGAATTCGAATTTGCAATCGGCTAGGATAATTCCCCGATCCGCACAATAATCTCTGGCAAAAGCGAACAGCATCAGGCTTTTCTCCTTCAACTCTTCCGCCAGCTCCGCTCCGATCAACTCTTTCATGGTGTCAAAGGGAATATCCTCATCGTGGCCGACATCATTCTTGGCTGCAGGTGTGAAAATCGGCTGTGCCAGCAACGCGTTTTTGCGTAAGCCTACAGGAAGCTCAATGCCATTTACCTTGCCCGTTTCCTCGTACTGCCGCCATCCTCCGCCGGTGATACATCCGCGAACGACGCATTCAATATCGATCCGCTCCGCTTTGCGTACAACCATAACCCTATTCTTAAGAGCCTCTTTATCCTTAATGACGTCTCCCAGCTGATCCACATCGATATGAACGACATGGTTGTCTATCAGCTCCTTGGTCTGTCCGAACCAATAAGCACTTAACCGGTTAAGCACATTCCCCTTCTCAGGTACCGCTGGGTCCAGCACATAGTCAAACGCCGATATGCGATCCGTAACTACGATTAGGACTTCATCCCCCAAATCGTAGAGTTCACGTACTTTTCCTTTATAGAGCAGCGGCGCATTGATGAGTTCCACGGCTGTGGATACGGCCGGTGATGTCATGACCTTTCCTCCCTTGAACTAATGATCTTCCTAAATTCGTGCGTATCAGCCGCTCCAAGTGCGGATTATTCTTCCGATCGATTAGAAAGATTGTTATAACGAATCGGTTAATGGGACCACTACAAGAAATATTTCGACTTCCGATCGCTGTTATGGTTATATTTCTTTGATTTAACCGCAAGCTGCGGTAGAAATTTAACCATAAAGGCGAACGCTACGCTTCTCCAGTTCCAAAATTTCTCTTCGTTCCTCTTTTACCGAACCCCTATTTCAACCTTCTTATTGACGCTTCTTCTGAACAATTCCGCTCTTTCCGCTACTCTCCGCCTATATATTACTGAGTTCCTTACTTCACCACTAACTTACCTTTTTTAGATAAGTTCCAGCTTGCGGAAGATGGTGTCCACATGCTTCAGATGCCAAGTAGGATTGAAAGCATCCTCGATTTCTTCAGGGCTGAGTACATTCGTGATTTCAGGTGTAGCTTCCACGATGTCGCGGAATTGAATTTGATCTTCCCAAGCCTGCATGGCCCGCGGCTGTACAGTATCGTAAGCTTGCTCACGGCTAAGGCCTTTGTCGATCAGCTTGGTCAGGATACGGCCGGAAAATGGGACGCCGTAGGTGGCGTTCATGTTGCGCTTCATATTTTCAGGGAATACGGTCAGGTTCTTCACAATGTTCCCGAAACGATTCAGCATATAGTTGAGCAGCATAGTTGCATCCGGCAGGATAATGCGTTCCACCGAGGAATGCGAGATATCGCGTTCATGCCACAGCGGTACGTTCTCATAAGCCGTTACCATGTGTCCGCGAATAACACGGGACAGGCCGGAAATGTTCTCGCAGCCGATTGGATTGCGTTTATGCGGCATCGCCGATGATCCTTTTTGTCCTTTGGCAAAAGCTTCTTCCACCTCGCGGATTTCACTCTTTTGCAGAGCGCGGATTTCGGTTGCGAACTTGTCCAGCGAAGTAGCGACGAGTGCCAACGTCGCCATATATTCAGCGTGTCGGTCACGCTGCAACGTCTGTGTGGAGATTGGAGCAGGGCTCGTACCCAGCTTGCGGCAGACGAACTCTTCAACAAACGGATCAATGTTAGCGTAGGTGCCAACCGCGCCGGAGATTTTACCGAATTGCACACCGTTCGCAGCATGACGGAAACGTTCCAAGTTCCGTTTCATTTCTTCGTACCAAAGTGCCATTTTCAGCCCAAAAGTCGTTGGCTCGGCATGCACACCATGAGTTCTGCCCATCATCGGGGTATCTTTGTAAGCTACTGCTTTTTCTTTTAGAATCTCAATGAAATTAATAATGTCTTTCTCCAAAATCTCATTTGCCTGACGCAGTAGATAGCCTACAGCCGTATCTACTACATCCGTAGAAGTAAGTCCGTAATGAACCCATTTGCGTTCTGCTCCTAGGCTCTCAGATACCGCGCGGGTAAAGGCAATAACATCATGGCGTGTTTCTTGTTCAATCTCATCAATGCGCGCGATATCGAATTTAGCGTCCTTCCGAAGTTTCGCAGCATCTTCATGCGGGATCACTCCCAGCTCGGCCCAGGCTTCACAGGCACAAAGTTCAACTTCCAACCACGCGTTAAATTTATTTTCTTCGGTCCAAATGGCCCGCATCTCAGGTCTGCTGTAGCGTTCGATCATGTTTGTTATTTCCTCCAAAGGTTAGTTTGCTCTACCCAAGATATTCCGTCTCCGGTATCCTTGCAGAGCAGGTTGATGTGGCCCATTTTGCGGCCGGTCTTACTCTCAGTCTTGCCATATATATGAAGCTTAGGTGCAATACCCAGCTTGTTTGCTTCATCATCCGCTTTACATAGGCGCTCCACTGTTCCATCCATATGTTCACCCAATACATTCACCATTACTACAGGGGTCAACAACGTTGTATCCCCAAGCGGCAAATTGCAGATGGCCCGCACATGCTGCTCGAACTGCGAAGTGACGCAAGCATCCATGGTATAATGCCCCGAATTGTGGGGGCGGGGAGCCAACTCATTGACGAACAGTTCTCCGTCTTCTGTGACGAACATTTCCACGGCCAGCAATCCAACAGCGTTGAGCCCGTCTACCAAAGTCTCTGCTAACCGGCACGCCCTTTGCTGAATTTCCTCAGGCACCCGTGCAGGAACAATAGAGAGATGCAAAATGTTATTCACATGAATGTTCTCTGCAGGCGGAAAGCTCTTAACTTCCCCGGATGTGCTTCGTGCAGCAATTACAGAAATTTCACATTGAAAAGAAATGAATTTCTCAAGCACCAACTCCGGCGAGCCCGATGCCGCGATGTCCGGTACCACCTGTTGAAAAGCGGACTGCAGCTCTTCTGCGTGACGGATGACGGCTTGTCCCTTGCCGTCATAACCGCCTGTGGCTGTCTTAAGCACACAGGGTAGCCCGAGTTCGGCAGCAGCGGCTGTAAGCTCCGCGAGGCTACCGACCTTCCGGTACGGGGCGACCGGAACGCCCGCCGCCTCGATGGCGGCTTTTTCGCGCAGCCGATGCTGCGTCGTATACAGCAGCGCGCTGCCCTGCGGCACGTACGATTCCTCCGTCAGCAGCGCGGCTACGCCTGCGTCGACGTTCTCGAACTCGTACGTGATCACGTCCGAGCGCTGCGCCAGCTCCCGCGCCGCGTTCTGGTCGTCATACGCCGCGATGATCTGCGGCGTAACCTGCCCGCAGGGCGCATCCGGCGCAGGGTCCAGCGCCACGAAGCGGTAACCCATGGCGCTGCCCGCATGCGCCATCATGCGTCCGAGCTGGCCGCCGCCCAGCACGCCAATCGTTGCCCCGGGTGTCAAAGTCCGCGGGTTGTCTGACCGGCTCACCTTAAGCTCCTCTGGTCTCATAGACTGTTGCTGCTTTCCAGTACTTCGTCACGGGTCGCATCACGCCGCTGTTGTACTCGGCTCTGAACTTCCGGATCAAAGGCCCCGATGATCTGAGCAGCCAGCAAGCCGGCATTGATAGCCCCCGCACGGCCGATCGCTACGGTTGCCACCGGAATTCCACCTGGCATCTGCACGATCGAGAGCAGCGAATCCAAACCGTTCAATGCCTTTGACTGTACAGGCACTCCTATTACAGGCAGCATCGTCTTCGCTGCCACCATTCCCGGAAGATGCGCCGCTCCGCCTGCTCCGGCGATAATCACCCGAAGACCGCGGCCTGCCGCTTCCTCCGCATAGCGGAACATCAAATCTGGAGTACGGTGTGCGGATACTACCTTTTTCTCATAGGAAAGTCCCAACTCCTCAAGCACCTTACAGGCATGCTCCATTGTTTCCCAATCGGATTTACTGCCCATGATGACACCCACTTGCACAGACATGATTCAACCTACCTTCTGTTCAATGAATTGATATCTATTCCTCTAATCCGAAAAAAAAAGCCCGATTTCCAGACGCATTCTGATGCGGGAGGATCGGACTACTGCAGGAATTAGGAGAAAGCTGTCCCTCATGCCGGTTCATTCGACAGCAGAATACGCGGGAAAGCGACAGTAAAACTACCCGATTCTCGGGCGTTACTGATTGAATCTATCATCCTATTTCCTCGTAGTCCGGTAATTTAAGGTTCCCGGGTAGAAACTTCCGGGCCATATCCCCGGTTTTATACGAGCTGTTCATAACTTTAGTTTAACAATGCCCTACACTCCATGTCAACTTAAACACGAACATTGTCAAATAGTCTCTATAAATTGTTCGCTTTTGGACGATTCAAATTCTTAATAATCGCTTATTCTGTCGAAAGAGAGTTCAATCAGCCACTTGTTGATTGATATATGGTCTTTTATAGAAAAAAGGGGAACGCAACGGGCGCTCCTCTTCTTAACATCTATTTATTTAACAACCAGCACCGGGATACGGGCGCTCTGCACTACGTTATGACTAACGCTGCCCAGAACAAACTCACGAATTCCTCCCAAACCACGACTGCCGATTACAATTACATCCACATCTTGTTGTTTGGCATATCTCAAAATGATTTCTGCAGGTGAACCCTGTAAAAGCTCAACCACCGCATTCAGCCCTTCAGCTTCCAGTCGGCTCTTCACTTCCTCAGTTGTCTGCACTGCCAGATCATAATAATCTTTGTTCACGGAAGCCGGTAGAGGCGCGAGAGCTTCCCCAATGAAAAATCTCGGGAAATCAAATGCGTGTACGACATGAAGTACGGAATCAGGAGTTACCTTTGCCAGTTCTATTGCGCGCTCCAATGCCTTATTGGCAGCCTTAGAACCATCGTAGGCGAGTAGAATTTTAGAGAATAACATGTACGCCACCTCATTTTCTGTTTTGTCTAACTAAAAAGGGATTGATAATGCCGTTCATCTTAAAAAATAACTATAGAGCAGGACATTCAGCAGAAGCAGCAAAGGAACTCCGATCCTAAAGGATGTATGTTGCGTCTTATGGCGCTTGCGGTACATGGCAATTAACACACCTAACGCCCCGCCCATCCCTGCCAGCAAAAACAGCGTTTTCTCAGGGACGCGCTGCCGCCTTTTACGGGCCTTGTTCTTATCCTCGGACATGACCACATAACCTATAATGTTGATAACCACGAACCACGACATGACAACATTGACCATTCCTTCCGGCTCCTCCTCCTTGCATCCTACCTACCTATATTATATTACCCTTTTCGCCAAAAGACCAATTATCCTTACACTTCATGACACGTCCTTCATCCATACCCATGACAATACCGCAGCAAACGCCGCCGCAACCGCACCTAGCCAAAAGCCTCCAGTCAAACCATACACAGAGCTTATCCACCCTGCCACAAACGGTCCTCCCGACATGCCTATCGCATATACCGCCTGATAAAAGCCCATCGCTGTTGCACGCTTATATGGAGCAATACCAGACACCGACTTACCCAGCAACAGCGGAAAAATAAGTCCCTGCATAAATCCATTCCCGATCTGTGTCGCACATAATGCACCAAGGGTCGGCATCGATGGAATAAGCAGAGTGAACAACGCACTCCCCGCATAACCCAACATCAAAGTGCCCCTATCCCCCAACCGTTTTCCGAAAAAACGCGAACCATAAAGTGTCGCCACCGCATGCGGGACCATAAATGCCAACGTCAACCAGCCCAGACTTTCTTTACTCGCGCCGATATTGAGTGCCTGATTAGGGGTATAACCAAACATCGTAATAAACAGAACACAGTGTGCCAGCACAGATAACAACGATACACGGACCAGCAGAGGTTCTTTCATAACACCCGTGAGATCCTTGAGTTTAACCGCACTTTCCCTTTTCTCCGGTCTCTGTTCTGGCAGTCGTAAAGCAAGCAGAAGTGCAACGAAGGCTACAAGCCCTCCAATTAAAAAAGGTGCATTCCAACCCCAGTGCTCTACCATATATCCGCTGATCATCATACTCGTT
Source organism: Paenibacillus wynnii (assembly GCF_000757885.1). Classification (NCBI taxonomy): domain Bacteria; kingdom Bacillati; phylum Bacillota; class Bacilli; order Caryophanales; family Paenibacillaceae; genus Paenibacillus; species Paenibacillus wynnii. The sequence continues at coordinate 1,340,866 of NZ_JQCR01000002.1, forward strand.
AGTTGGGCAATTACAGTAGTAAACTGCAGCATCCCCATTGCCCGGCCAGCTTCCTCTTTCGGAAAATACCCCGCGAACATCACAGAATACACGACCCAGGCAGAGGCAGCAATACCGGATACAGCACGAGCGGCCAACGCCCATCCCGGCTGTACTCCCCACATAAATAGAAGACAGCTTGCTCCGCTAGCGATCAGACCGAGAAAAATAAACGGCCTCCGCCGATTCATATAATCTGAGCCGATGCCAATAGGTAAACGAAATAAAATCTGCATTAGTCCATATACACCAAGGACCATCCCCACCATAACATAGGAGGCACCCAAGTGCTCCACGTAGGGAGAAAGCACGGGAACGTAGATATAGGAAGAGAACCAGAATAAAAAAACGATACCTAAAAAATAAAACCGGCTGCTCCCTATCCTCTTTGAGGTCTCTAGAGCCTTCGACTGACCCGTTTGTATTTGACCCACCACTTTTGTCACCCGCCCCGTTATCATGCCGAGAAAGCCCCTTGCAATTGACTCTGAATTTTAAGTATTATCTTTTTTACCTTCCAGTGCAGCCTTCAGTAGGTCTCCAAGGTTCGAGCCGATGCTCTCCGGTTTGCTATATTGCTGAACCAGCTTCTGTTGCTCCCGCTTGTTGATATGCTTATGATCTTTGTCCATGGTCTCTGTAATTCCACAGCCAAGGCATTGCACAAACAAGCCTGCTTTACCTTCTTTCAGCTCCATTTTCTTATGGCACTGCGGGCACCGCCGGTTCGACAACCGTTTTTCACCTGCACGGGTATAGCCGCAATTATCGGCAGGGCATATTAACATCTTGCCTCGTTTGCTCTTCTTCTCCAGCAGACGTGTGCCACATTCAGGGCAATGACTGCTGGAGACATTATGCGGTTGATATTCTACTTCGCTGATTTTGACACCGGAGACGAGCTCCTGAGCCATACTGCGGATACCTTGCAAAAATGACTCTGGGCTCCCTTGACCGCGGGCGATTTTCTCCAGATCAGCTTCCCAACGCGCCGTTAAATCGGGTGTACGTAGCTGCGCCGCTACCAGACCGATCAGTTGCTTCCCTTTTCCTGTTGGATGCAGCAGAGTCCCTTGACGTTCAATCGTATCGGAGCTTACCAGCTTCTCAATAATATCCGCACGGGTTGCCGGAGTTCCCAGACCATGCTTCTCCATTTGTGTCAGCAGCGAAGCTTCATTGTAACGCTTCGGCGGCTGCGTTCGTCCCGCACGAACCATACAGCGTCTTATGGTAACTGCGTCTCCCTCTTGCAACTCCGGCAGCTTCACACTGTTGGCTGCAGGTTCATCAGCCGAATTCTCGTCATCCTCTTCATTACTTAAATCTCCGCCGTATACCTCACGCCAGCCTGCATCTTTTACCGTAGTTCCTTTTACGTATAAGCTCTCGCCTACCACATTAACAGTCACGGCTACTGCATCATAACGGGCCGGCGGATAAAACAGACTTATAAAACGCCGCACAATCAAATCGTACAGCTTACGCTCCTCATTGCTTAGCCCATTCAAAATCAGCGTCTGCTCCGTAGGAATTATCGCATGGTGATCACTTACCTTGCTGTCATCCACAATCCGCTTCGTGATGGGTAACGGTCTACGCAGCAAAGGACGTGCCAGAGCAGCATAAGGTCCTACCGCCACACTATCCAGCCGTTCCTTAAGTGTACCTGTCATATCAGAAGTCAGATAGCGGCTGTCGGTACGCGGATATGTAACCAGTTTGTGCTGCTCATACAGACGCTGAAGTACACTGGAGGTCTGCTTGGCCGAGAAGCCAAACTTCCTGTTGGCATCACGCTGAAGCTCTGTCAGATCATAGGCGAGCGGATGCGGCTCGATCTTTTCACTTTTTTGCACCTTCGTTATACGTCCATTTCCTTCGGTGAGCTTATGACTTAAGCTCAGTGTTTTCTCTTTCTCAAAAATACGCCCGTCTCCGTTACTTCCCCGCCACCCGGCTTGAAAATGCCCGAAGTCTACAGTAATTGTATCAAAATCCTGTGAACGGAAGCCCGTAATTTCTCCTTCACGGTCCATGATCATCCCGAGTGTCGGTGTCTGTACCCGACCTGCTGAGAGGGGAGCACCGAACTTGCAAGTAAGAGCCCGCGTTACGTTAAGCCCGATCATCCAATCGGCTTCTGCACGGCAGCGGGCAGATTGATATAAACGTTCGAAATCTTTTCCCGGTTTTAGCGCTGCGAAACCTTCCACAATAGCCTTATCCGTTTGCGAGGATATCCACAGCCGCCGGAACGGTTTTTTCCATCCCGCCATATTCATAATCCAACGCGCAAGCAATTCACCTTCCCGCGCAGCATCCGTTGCCACAATCAGTTCCTCGATATCCTGCCTTTTCATAAGATACTGTACCGCCTTGTACTGTTGACCGGTCTCACGCAGCACCTTCAGCTTCATTGTTTCCGGGAGAATAGGCAGGTCTTCCATAGCCCACGTCGCAAATTTATGATTATAATCCTCAGGCTCCGCAAGTCCCACCAGATGGCCTAAGGCCCAAGTAACTACATATATCGGACCTTCAAAATAACTTTTTTGTTTATCCCTACATCCCATTACCCGAGCTATTTCCCGCGCAACGGATGGCTTCTCCGCCAATACCAATACTTTCATAACGCTCCCCTTTCCATTTCGAATTTATTATAGCATTTTTAAGATTATTTTCAGTTAAGCTTGCTATAGTCATTCAAAGTTAATTAGGCAGATACCGTGGTTATGGCTATCCTGCTGCTACTCCTATCCTGCTGCTTTCTGCTGTTCACCTGTTGTTTTGCTGCTGCTTTCCTGCATTCTCCCTAATGTTACCTACGTAAAGTCGCCAGCAATAATACTTAGTTGTACTTTCTACACTTAATACATAAGGTTTGCAAGAATATTACGTTATAGGTGTATTTTCTGCAGCTATTTTCACTGGTTACAGCGTTAAGTAGGGGAACCTCGGGGAATAACTGCACCAAATACACTTATATTCACTTTGCGAGTTAACTTACAGAGAATAAGTGTATAAAGTGCAGTTAAGTTGGCTTAACCTCATACGTACTTCTTCAGATATTCTATTAGATCGCTTTAAAATCTAGACAAGCCTCAAAAAACACTTTTTCATTTTCATCACTCTGACCGCGAATAAACACTCCTTCACTAGTTACCGGTGAACGTAAAATACTAATTTCATCTCCGTACTTGGCCTCCTGCAAATAAGTTATTCGGAAATGTTGGAGTTCAGCAAACTCCCATTCGGATATAGAAAGTACATCACAGCATATATCACCATAACGAGCATTGTTCAAATGACCATTATTATCAAGCCCACTGTATTTCACCGGATATTGAAAAACTTCCTCCATAGGAACGTTCGTAGGGATTGTCACTTTATTCGGGATATCTCCTACGGAATCACCAGAGTAGGGTTCCACTTGAATAGGAAGTGCAGTGGGACGAAGAATTTTGCGTTTATCAATATCCACGAGTGCCCACACTGAACGAGCAGTTACAACTTCTTCACCCTTATCATCAGATATTCTATAATTCGCTGCCACAGTGGCCCTTTGGTTCCTTTACTCCAGGTACGGATGGTTAGAAGGTCATTCTGTTTAGGTCCGCGCCCCTAGCCTGTTTAACTTTTTACATTTTAAGCTGTATCCACATTTAAATCTACACTATCCACATATATTGGGGATTACTATAACATCTCATTTCTTATCCACATGTTAGTAACTTTTGAATCTCTGTATTAAATTTCAAGTTATCCACAATCTATACAGCTTATATTGGACACAAAAAACCACTGTTGAATAAATCAACAGTGGTCTCATGTGCTTGGCAACGTCCTACTCTCCCAGGACCCTTCGGTCCAAGTACCATCGGCGCTGGAGGTCTTAACGGTCGTGTTCGGGATGGGTACGCGTGGAACCCCTCCGCTATCGCCACCAAACGGCAGGCTTGATCGCCTGAAAACTGAATCCGAAACAAATCTGCGTTTAGATATTTGGATAAGCCCTCGACCGATTAGTATTGGTCAGCTCCATGCATTGCTGCACTTCCACCTCCAACCTATCTACCTCGTCGTCTTCAAGGGGTCTTACTAATTGGGAAATCTCATCTTGAGGGGGGCTTCACGCTTAGATGCTTTCAGCGCTTATCCCGTCCGTACGTAGCTACTCAGCCATGCTCCTGGCGGAACAACTGATGCACCAGCGGTACGTCCATCCCGGTCCTCTCGTACTAAGGACAGCTCCTCTCAAATTTCCTGCGCCCACGACAGATAGGGACCGAACTGTCTCACGACGTTCTGAACCCAGCTCGCGTACCGCTTTAATGGGCGAACAGCCCAACCCTTGGGACCTACTTCAGCCCCAGGATGCGATGAGCCGACATCGAGGTGCCAAACCTCCCCGTCGATGTGGACTCTTGGGGGAGATAAGCCTGTTATCCCCAGGGTAGCTTTTATCCGTTGAGCGATGGCCCTTCCATGCGGTACCACCGGATCACTAAGTCCGACTTTCGTCCCTGCTCGACTTGTAGGTCTCGCAGTCAAGCTCCCTTATGCCTTTGCACTCTTCGAATGATTTCCAACCATTCTGAGGGAACCTTGGAACGCCTCCGTTACTCTTTAGGAGGCGACCGCCCCAGTCAAACTGCCCGCCTGACACGGTCCCCGTACCCGATTAGGGCACTAGGTTAGAACCTAGATACGATCAGGGTGGTATCCCAACGTCGCCTCTGCAGAAGCTTGCGCTCCTACTTCTCTGGCTCCCACCTATCCTGTACAGATCGTACCCAAATTCAATATCAAGCTGCAGTAAAGCTCCATGGGGTCTTTCCGTCTTGTCGCGGGTAACCTGCATCTTCACAGGTATTAAAATTTCACCGGATCTCTCGTTGAGACAGCGCCCAAGTCGTTACGCCATTCGTGCGGGTCAGAATTTACCTGACAAGGAATTTCGCTACCTTAGGACCGTTATAGTTACGGCCGCCGTTTACTGGGGCTTCGGTTCACAGCTTCGGATTGCTCCTAACCGCTCCCCTTAACCTTCCAGCACCGGGCAGGCGTCAGCCCGTATACTTCGCCTTGCGGCTTCGCACAGACCTGTGTTTTTGCTAAACAGTCGCTTGGGCCTTTTCACTGCGGCCCCCTCGTGCTATTCACACTACCGGGGCACCCCTTCTCCCGAAGTTACGGGGTCATTTTGCCGAGTTCCTTAACGAGAGTTCTTCCGCGCGCCTTAGAATTCTCTTCTCGCCTACCTGTGTCGGTTTGCGGTACGGGCACCTTCTCCTGGCTAGAGGCTTTTCTTGGCAGTGTGAGATCATGACCTTCGCTACTACAATTTTCGCTCCCCATCACAGCCTGGCCTAATAATGTGCGGATTTGCCTACACATTAGCCTCACTGCTTAGACGGACACTTCCATCAGTCCGCGTCACTACCCTCCTGCGTCACCCCATCGCTCATAGCGGATTACGGTGGTACAGTAATTTCAAACTGTTGTCCTTCGACTACGCCTTTCGGCCTCGCCTTAGGTCCCGACTTACCCTGAGCGGACGAGCCTTCCTCAGGAAACCTTGGGCTTTCGGCGGATCAGATTCTCACTGATCTTTTCGTTACTCATACCGGCATTCTCACTTGTATACGCTCCAGCACTCCTCACGGTATACCTTCAACGTATATACAACGCTCCCCTACCCCAGATACTTAGTATCTAGCCATAGCTTCGGTGGTGTGTTTAGCCCCGTTACATTTTCGGCGCAGAGTCACTCGACCAGTGAGCTATTACGCACTCTTTCAATGGTGGCTGCTTCTAAGCCAACATCCTGGTTGTCTGTGCAACTCCACATCCTTTCCCACTTAACACACACTTGGGGACCTTAGCTGATGGTCTGGGCTGTTTCCCTTTCGACAATGGATCTTAGCACTCACTGTCTGACTCCCGGCAATAAGTATATGGCATTCGGAGTTTGACTGATCTTGGTAACCCTTGCGGGCCCCGCAACCAATCAGTGCTCTACCTCCACTACTCTAATACCGAGGCTAGCCCTAAAGCTATTTCGGGGAGAACCAGCTATCTCCGAGTTCGATTGGAATTTCTCCGCTACCCCCACCTCATCCCCGCATTTTTCAACATGCGTGGGTTCGGGCCTCCAGTGCGTGTTACCGCACCTTCACCCTGGACAGGGGTAGATCACACGGTTTCGGGTCTACGTCCACATACTCAAATCGCCCTATTCAGACTCGCTTTCGCTGCGGCTCCGTCTTCTCGACTTAACCTTGCATGTTAAACGTAACTCGCCGGTTCATTCTACAAAAGGCACGCCATCACCCATAGATAGGGCTCTGACTTTTTGTAAGCACACGGTTTCAGGTTCTATTTCACTCCCCTTCCGGGGTGCTTTTCACCTTTCCCTCACGGTACTGTTTCACTATCGGTCGCCAGGTAGTATTTAGCCTTAGCAGATGGTCCTGCTGGATTCATACGGGGTTTCACGTGCCCCGCACTACTCGGGATCCGTCTCGGAGAGAACACAGTTTAGATTACAGGGCTTTTACCTCTATCGCGGGCCTTTCCAGACCTCTTCATCTACTGTATTCCTTTGTAACTCCATGTGAGACGTCCCACAACCCCAAGGGGCAAGCCCCTTGGTTTAGGCTGTTCCGCGTTCGCTCGCCGCTACTGACGGAATCACTATTGTTTTCTCTTCCTCAGGGTACTTAGATGTTTCAGTTCCCCTGGTCTGCCTCTACATACCCTATGTATTCAGGTATGAGTAACTGCGAATTACCACAGCTGGGTTTCCCCATTCGGACACCCCCGGATCAAAGCTTGCTTACAGCTCCCCGAGGCAGTTTCGTTGTTCGCCACGTCCTTCGTCGGCTCCTGGCGCCTAGGCATCCTCCGTGTGCTCTTATTAGCTTAACCATCACTCCGGTGTTTGGCTTGTTCGCTCATCTTGTTTTGAATGATGCTCGTGGAAAACCACTCGCAAGGTATTCAAAGCCAAAGGTCGCTTCACAATCCAAAACCTTCGTTTCCAGCTAATAACTAATTTACTTGTTTGCACAAGTTATAGCTAAAAGATGTTCTAAAACGCAAATTCGTTTCGGTATCCAGTTTTCAAGGATCAAGTTTCTGTTAATTTTGGGTCGATCACGAATGTGTCGATCAAAATTACAGACAAGTTTAAAAATGAGAGCTTAAACTCTCAAAACTGAACAACGAGTGAGTGGTTCGAACCTTCAAGGGTCCTTATAGAAGCTTAACGCTTCTGTTCGAATGTTTCCGTTACAGGAAACGATTCTCCATAGAAAGGAGGTGATCCAGCCGCACCTTCCGATACGGCTACCTTGTTACGACTTCACCCCAATCATCTACCCCACCTTCGGCGGCTGGCTCCCTTGCGGGTTACCCCACCGACTTCGGGTGTTGTAAACTCTCGTGGTGTGACGGGCGGTGTGTACAAGACCCGGGAACGTATTCACCGCGGCATGCTGATCCGCGATTACTAGCAATTCCGACTTCATGCAGGCGAGTTGCAGCCTGCAATCCGAACTGAGACCGGCTTTGTTGGGATTCGCTCCACCTTGCGATTTCGCAGCCCGTTGTACCGGCCATTGTAGTACGTGTGTAGCCCAGGTCATAAGGGGCATGATGATTTGACGTCATCCCCACCTTCCTCCGGTTTGTCACCGGCAGTCTGCTTAGAGTGCCCACCATAATGTGCTGGCAACTAAGCATAAGGGTTGCGCTCGTTGCGGGACTTAACCCAACATCTCACGACACGAGCTGACGACAACCATGCACCACCTGTCTCCGATGCTCCGAAGAGGGGCACTATCTCTAATGCTTACATCGGGATGTCAAGACCTGGTAAGGTTCTTCGCGTTGCTTCGAATTAAACCACATACTCCACTGCTTGTGCGGGTCCCCGTCAATTCCTTTGAGTTTCAGTCTTGCGACCGTACTCCCCAGGCGGAGTGCTTACTGTGTTAACTTCGGCACCAAGGGTATCGAAACCCCTAACACCTAGCACTCATCGTTTACGGCGTGGACTACCAGGGTATCTAATCCTGTTTGCTCCCCACGCTTTCGCGCCTCAGCGTCAGTTACAGCCCAGAAAGTCGCCTTCGCCACTGGTGTTCCTCCACATATCTACGCATTTCACCGCTACACGTGGAATTCCACTTTCCTCTTCTGTACTCAAGCCACCCAGTTTCCAGTGCGACCTCAGGTTGAGCCCAAGGTTTAAACACCAGACTTAAATAGCCGCCTGCGCGCGCTTTACGCCCAATAATTCCGGACAACGCTTGCCCCCTACGTATTACCGCGGCTGCTGGCACGTAGTTAGCCGGGGCTTTCTTCTCAGGTACCGTCACTCCGGTAGCAGTTACTCTACCGGACGTTCTTCCCTGGCAACAGAGCTTTACGATCCGAAAACCTTCATCACTCACGCGGCATTGCTCCGTCAGGCTTTCGCCCATTGCGGAAGATTCCCTACTGCTGCCTCCCGTAGGAGTCTGGGCCGTGTCTCAGTCCCAGTGTGGCCGTTCACCCTCTCAGGTCGGCTACGCATCGTCGCCTTGGTGAGCCGTTACCTCACCAACTAGCTAATGCGCCGCAGGCCCATCCCTCAGTGACAGATTGCTCCGTCTTTCATTCTCTCCTCAGGTGAGGAAAGAAATTATCCGGTATTAGCTACCGTTTCCGGTAGTTATCCCAGTCTAAGGGGCAGGTTGCCTACGTGTTACTCACCCGTCCGCCGCTAAATGATTTTGAAAGCAAGCTTTCAAAATCACTCCGCTCGACTTGCATGTATTAGGCATGCCGCCAGCGTTCGTCCTGAGCCAGGATCAAACTCTCCAAATTGTATTTAGAAAGAGCGATTGCTCATTTTTGAAACATCTGACGAGAATTAAAAAATTCTCTGATCATGGTCTTCAAGAAGTCCATGATTTTGGATTTTACTCTCGTAAAATCCCACTCACTCGTTGTTCAGTTTTCAAAGATCAAGTTCTCGTTGTCGGCGGTTAATGTCTCACCAGCAACTCTTATAATATATCATATCCAACCGTGTAATGCAAGCTCTTTTTTCAACTTCTTTTTCGAGCTCGGCATCAACATTTCTTGGCCGGAATAAGAATATATCATGTATAGAAATCAATTGCAAGCTTTTTTTGAATGACTTCTTTTTAGTTCATCATTCATTGGTGTAGGCAAATCTCTGATAACGCTTTCTTATAATAACTCAATACTAGCTCAAAAATCAACCATTACACAAAAATAAAAACAACCTGCTTAATAGTTAAGCAGGTTGTTCATTTATCACGTTTACTTTTAATTTGTATTAGTAGAATTTAGCCGAGGTATATTTGCTGGAGCTTTTGATTAATTCGGCTGTTTTCTTGTTCTTTATCAATCCAGCATCTACTGTTGTATCAACGGTTACCCATTTCCCATTCAGTAGAACTTCATTCCAAGCATGGTACTCACTAACATAACTCGTGTTGCCCATTACCAATTTGGCTGGAATGTCTACGCTACGTAGCATCGCAGCGAACAAGGAAGAGTAATCATAACAAATACCTTTTTTGTTCGTGATCGTATTATTAATATTAGGGATGTAATCCGTAGCAACATTGGCTGCCAATGTGTAGTCATACTGTACGTTCTTAACGATGTAGTTATAGATTGCTTTCACTTTGTCTTCATCTTTGGTCAGGCCTTGTGTCAGTTGTTGAGCTTTCTGGATGGCTTTATCTGAGGAATTCCATTTAATATTCTGAACAGAATTCAAATATACAACATTAGTATTGCTTAGAGATAAGTCAACTTCTTCAGAGTATATCACTCTGTACTTGTTGCCTGTTGTGTTCTCAAGAACTGACACCTTGTAAGAACCATTACCTTGTTGGAGGGGGAAAACTTCGGTTTGATTAGAGGATACCAGGTTATAAGTGTAGCTGCTATTATCCTTAGTAATCATTAGCTTGGTACGTTTATTCGACGGCACTTCATATTGTACTCCAATTACACCTTCAGCTAACTTTGACGTGTTCAACCAAGTGGTATCGGTAGTTGCTGCTTCTGCTGTAGTAACCTGTACTGAGGTAACTAACACGAATAGTGTCATTAACATGAAATAGAACTTCTTCATGGATAAAACTCCTTTCGGTAGCTGGCTGTCATCCTTTCGGGAAGACCCTTTAGCTTTGCGTCCCTACCTTTCGATAGGTTTGCCGTTATCGTTGTAGCTTTATCTACATCTACTAGAATCATAGGAGCGAGTAGATTAAAACAAAAAAAGCCTCTTTATTCGGTAGCTGGCTGCCATCCTTTCGGGAAGGCCCTTTAGCTTTGCGTCCCTATCTTTCGATAGGTTTGCCGTTATCGTGTTTAGCTTTATATCTATTATATTACCATGTTTTCGGTAATACTCAATAGACTGGTTGATAGAATCCTCTATTTTATAATTATATTTTACGATAATTCAAATTCTCTACATTATTCAGGGTAACTTGGCATGAATTATAAGACGGTGCGTCGGATTGACCAGCGGATCACAAGTAATAAGTGTAAGGATCGAGTCCTTGTTATTGCCCTTAAGAACAGAAACGTCCGTTGGCTCCACGATAGAAATATCATAAACTTCATAATTATAGTCTTGGTTCTTGGTCTTTACCGTAATAATGTCACCTATACCCACTTCATTTAATCTGTTGAACAATCTTCCTGTCTTTCTGGCTCTATGAGCAGCAATTGCTGAATTACCAATCTCACCTAGGGGTGTTGTTTCTTTCATATGTGCTGCTGCATGCTTCATATTCGCTTTCGTAGCTCCTTCAAGCACAGGAAGCTTCAGGTCTATCTTATTTATCTCGATGAGTGCAATCACATCTCCGCCAACCTCCTGCTGAGCCTGAGCAGAGTTGTCCCCTTCTGTCTGAGCTTGCTCGTCCAACGTGGATTCCTCAGCAAGCAGCTGAGTAACCTTAGCATATCTGCTTTGTAGCTCAGCATCATTAGAAGGAGTCTCACTATCTCTGTAACTCTGTTCCGCTTCATTTACCAGCCGATTCTGCTGCCAATCGTTAAACCACTCATTAGCTTTCGGATACAGTATGACCAAAATACCGCATAGTATCAGCAGGTAGGAAAACTTTCGCATAGAATGCACTCCTCTCTATTAATAAGATAAATATATCAAAAAACCCATTTTCGGCTGCCAAAAAAATTGATGACAACCGTTACAAAGGTGACCATAACCTTAGCCATTAATACTTGAACCCCGAATTTGTCAGTCAAAAGGTTCATTAACAGCAGGGAGATACCCAGCACTACCAGATTAAGTAGAATAAATCTCAATAGCTGCTTGCGGTCAAAGCCATCTGTGCTGCTACGCTCCCGGTCTCGGAAGGTCACCTTTTTATTAAGAATAAAGCTATTGGCAGTACCTGCACTGTAGGAGATGACTTGAGCCACACCATATACCATCCCAATGGAATGTAATAATGTAAATATCGCAAAATCAACCAATGTGTTAAGAACGCCAACTGCGTTGAATTTTAGAAATTGAATGACTCCGACACGCAGGCTTTTATCGGACATGACGTTGTACCTTCAGACTTGCCTCAGATATTTCTTCATCATCTTGGTATCCTGTCGTCTCACGAACAATATAAAGCGGTCTGTCTTTGGACTCATCATAAATCCTACCGATATATTCACCGATAACACCAAGCAGCATTAGCACGATACCATTGAAAAGCAGATTAACCCCTACAATAGAAGCCCAGCCGGGTACGGTCCACGAGGTGAATAATCTCTGGAACAATACAAGAAATAAGTAAATAAAGCTGGCAAAGGAAAGAAAGAAGCCAATATAGGAAGCGATTTTGAGCGGCTTATGTGAGAAAGAGGTTATTCCGTCTAATGCAAAGCGGATCATTTTTTTCAACGGATATTTGGTCTCGCCTGCAAAACGCTCTTCCCGTACGTATTCGACCATAGTCTGGCGGAAGCCCACCCAGCTTACCAAACCTCTAACATATCGATTCTTCTCTTTCAGTCCTCTTAGTACATCACATACTTTACGGTCAATAAGACGGAAATCACCTGTGTCCGTTGGAATCTCCACACTCGTCATACTGCTTAGAAGCCTGTAGAAGAGCTTAGCCGTTACCTTTTTGAAAAGAGTCTCTCCATGTCGTTTCAATCTCTTCGCATATACAACGTCGTAGCCTTCCTTCCACTTCTCGATCATCTCTAAAATGACCTCCGGCGGATCCTGAAGATCTGCATCGATCACTACAACCGCCTGACCTTCTGAATAATCCATACCCGCGGTTATTGCTACCTGATGGCCAAAGTTACGGGAGAAATCAATCAGCTTTACGTTCTTATCACGATTAGTGATTTCCCGCATAATTTCTACTGTACGATCACGGCTCCCATCATTAACAAATAAGAGCTCATAGGACTCCCCGCAGGTGTCCATTACTTTTTTTAATCGATCGTACGTGTGGGCAATAACTTCTTCCTCGTTGAACATAGGAATAATTACGCTGTATCTAGCTTTCATTACGTTCCTCCTCAAGCATAGTCATTCTTCAACATTTAAAACACCCAGGTGGGGAACCAGCGTAAAAAATATTTAACATAATCCCCGTTAACCTCCATACCCGATAGCACCGGATAAAATGCGATAAACAACAGCACTGCAAGCCCCATAAAGATATAACGAATGTAACGGGATTTTGGGTGCTTACCGTCAAGAAGCTTCATCATATAAACAAGACTAAGAATTAGAAATGGCACCATAGCAAAGTAGTGATAAAGAAAAGTCTCACGCGGAACAAGCATCCAAGGTACAAATTGAGAAAAGAAAGCGATCCAGATCATGTACAAACTTTTATCTTTACGTTTAATAGACAGCCATAAGGCACCCAACACTGCAAAGATTCCCACCCACCAAATGAGCGGATTACCCAGAGTGACAATGCTGGTTACTTTACCCGCAGGAAGACCTTCGCCACCGCTGTAGAACCAGACTGGTCTCTTCATAAATGGCCACTGCCACCAGGATGATGCAAAAGGATGCGTAGCTACTAGCTGACTATGGTAGTTGTACATATTCTTCTGGGCATCAACTAAGCCTTTAAGCGTGTAACCCTCCGTTGTCGGTGTCAGAACAGGGATGAAAGAAAGACTATATACAAGGACAGGAATAAGAACAAAGAAAACTATGCAGCTGAGCAAGGTAAGAGTCGTGTTCTTCCAAAAGACTTTGACAGCCCCCTGGCTGGCATGTTTCAGTTCCTGATCACTAAGTTTCCCTTCAACCAAAACTCTCTTGGCCGCACGATACTGCTTATGACGCTCGAACAATACTAGAGCGAGCATAATCGCCAGCCCGGCACCGCCATACAGCACGATCCATTTGGAGGCTACTCCGATCCCGAAGAACAATCCGGACCAGAATAAGGGAACCAAGGTTTTTCTAAGTGGAACCAAATAGAAGTTCATAGTGAAATACCGCTGCATGAAATAGAACATCAGCATGATGAAGAAGACGCCGTACACATCTATAGTGGAGATACGCGTTTGGGTGAAATGCATGAAATCTAGAGCAAATAATCCTGCAGCAAGAACGGCATATCTACTCTTTCCAAACAAGCGCAAAGCCATAATGTAGATGAGCGGAAGCATAGCTATTCCAAAAAGCGTGCCGATAATGCGCCAACCGAACGGATTCACACCGAACAGCTCCATCCCGATAGCAATAAGCAACTTCCCAAGCGGCGGATGCGTATTCTCGTAAGGCACGATTCCATGTGTATACTCATAAGCCGTACGGGCATGATAAATTTCATCAAAGTAGGTCCCGTTCATGAACCCTGAATAGGCAGGAATTAGCGACTGCTCATCAAAAAGATGGGTTGGGCTGCCCTGTTTGGATACGACTTGGGCATCCGGCACCACACTGGTAATCGGCAACGGCGTTCTACCGCCGCCCTGCGCATACAAAGCCATTTCATGCAGCGCGAATCCCGGTGAATTAACCGTAAGCTTCATGTAACGCGCCGCTACGTTGAGGGGTTGGCTTTTCCATACAAATACATTACCCACGTCCTCGTTAACATCCAGCGGAGTACTCCAAGTATCCGGGGTTTGGCTGAATTCCAGCTGAAATTTACCCGTTCCAACGCCTCCGAATATATTTACACGCTCTAGCTGTTTGCTCTCCCCAAGATCGATATAGAAACTCTCACCTTTGGCTGATGGTTCCCATAACGTTTCCGGGGACTTGGTGGAGCCTAAATGGAAAAGGGCAAGCGCCGCATATATAGCTGTAATCAGAATAATCCCTATCCAGTCCTTACGTTGAAGCTTGAACCTCGATCCGCGTCCGTTTTCTGCAAATGGACGTATATCTTCAATAATACTCAAATCCTCGGCAGTTTTCTCCGCGGCTGTATATTGGGGAAGAAGGAGTTTGGGCTCTTTGCGTATATACACATGGTAACCAATATAGAGCATATATAACAGAAGCCCAAGATTCGTAATCGCTGTGATCAGCACAATTCCATCCGAACCGGGATTATTACCTGCGTTCAGATGGGCAAGCGTGTAACCTACATTAATATATTGAGTCAAGCTGAACCCCAGGAACAAGGTCAGGAAACGTCGGTCACGGCTTTCAATAAAACTGAATAGACACAGAATTACAACCGGGAAAAGATAACGTTCATGCATTTTGGTTCCAAGTACAAACACAACAACAATCAGGACCATTCCTATATAGTAGGACTTGGATAGATCGAGACGCTCTTTGGCAAAGGAGAAAAGGACTGCAACGGCGACAGCAACCAATATAAAGATAAATCCCCAAATACGATAGGTGATTCCCAGCCAAGTTGTATCCAGTGACGACCATAAGGGATCGGTCAGCGCATACAGGTTAAAGGCATTAACCGAAGAATACGGATAGGACGATAGAGTGCTTTTGTAAAGACGGATAATGCCGCCCAAACCGCCGTTATTCCAGAAGAAAGGAACTGCAAGCAGGATAAAAGTGCCCATACCATATAATGCCCCAACGGCAAGCTGCTTCCATGCACGGTGATGATAAAAGGCAAACAGTAGAACCGGTGTGAATATAAGCGCCTGCGGCTTAATTAATACCGCCAGTGCAAAGAATATCGCTGATCGAACGAAAGCTTTATCAACAGCCCCCCTAATACTCATGAGCAGAAATATCAGGAAAAAGGAATCCGCTTGACCCCAAGCCGCTGAATTAATAAGCACGGCAGGATTAAATAAGAAGAGGAGCATCAAACCCACAGCCAAGCCTGAACCTATTTTCTTACGCCCTATTCTAAATATCAAATATCCAAGCACGAGGTCAGAAAGGATTGCCGGCAGCTTGAAAAGAAGGGTCTCACCCGCCGAACCGTGTGCAAAACCGAATACACCTTTAATGAAACTAAGTAAATACAATACATATAAATACCCCGGGGGATAGTCTGCAAAATAACCCTTTTGATAGAAGTTTCCTGGACCCAAATCCAGCATGCGTTGACCCCAGGCAATAAAGGTATTCATGTCGTTCTCGTATCCTTGCGCGGTTATACCAATCCATATTCGCAGGATAAGGGCGGCTCCCATGGCCACAACCAACCATCTTTGATAGATGACTTCGGGTTGATCCAAAAGTCCTTTACTGCGGAAAGCTCTATTATAGAAATAAACAAACATAATTGTAAAAAGCGATGAGATTAACAGCAGCTTCGCCGGTGATATTTTATGGGGAGCTGCCGCCGGATCTTGGCTGCTTGCGTCCTGAGCTGCGGCCCCGCTATCCAATGAAATAATGTCCTTTCCGACAGGAGCAGCCTCTAAAAGTTCTACGGATAAATCATCAAAATAGGCTTTGCCTTTGATCAAGCTGGAATACCCTCCAAGGCTGGCACCTATCCCAAACTCCGTTTGCTCGGGCCCGGTTTGGCCGAAAAACTCAAGATATTGCCAGTCCCCAGCAGTATCTACAACGCTCGGATACCCGCTTCCGATCCCTACAGGGAGAATATTCGCACCCGTTCCATCACCTTCGGTGCTTACTACCTTGACCCATCCGGATATTTTATAATAACTTCCAGACTGAGCCTTAATATCCTGTATCCATTTCAAGTGATTCGGTTCCAAATTCTCAATCATAGCCGCCTTGCTGCCGGAATGGACCTCCTCTGATTGAACAGAGATCTGCCCGGAGTCGTCTCCTGCAATCCATGCATCCCTTGTCCAGTTGGAGGGAGAATTCGAATCCCCTTCTTCAAAGCCAGGATTCTGCACAAGATTCCCTGCTGCAAAGGCACCAGAAACTGGGAAAACGAATAAAAGCAGCAGGAACAGAACCAATGCAGTTATGCGTTTATTAGTAGTTATCATTGCTCAACCTTCACCTCACCGATGTTATTCCAGCGATACGCTGGTATTATGAACTCTCATTATTCATCCTTCTGGAATTAGCACAGTATAATTCGTGAATTTCGTAATGGAAAAATGCTCGCTCTCCGCCGGAAGAGACTGCAACTCTCCGTTCCAAATGATATACGCTGCCTTCTCCTTCGAGGTTATGTCCGGCCGACCAAAAACATATCTCCCAAATGAAGATACCTTCTGAAATGCATGACCGGGATTCATGTATTTAACAGTCTTTATAAAGTCATGAGGATTAACTTTCTCATAAAAAAGCACATGAATATAAGGCATGTTTACCTGATCTGTAACGTAGATCTTACCTTTACTCTCTATAGAAGCATATTGTACAGCCTCACCGAACGATTCATAAAAAGCTGGGCCAATTCTCTGAGGATAGTCGCGGAAGTATGCCGTAGCGAACAGAACAAAGAATATACTGAACAAGGCAGTTGAAGCGACTCCTGCAGCTTTTACCTTGCGGGCAAGCCCTAAAAATCCTTCAACAATTAAGAATAGCAAAGGATAAAAAATAACGTTAATCCGATTAATATTTACATCCGTGATGAGCGACATTAGAACAGATACGATAAGCCATAGCAGAATTAAAAAGGGAGGCCCCGATGCACGTTCTTTATTCCATAAGGATTGCAGCATTAGGATCAGACCCACAACAGCAAAAGGTAATGCAATAGGATAAGCGTATCCATAGGGACTAATCGCATTCCAGGGCAGTCCATCCGTTCCACTGACAATTAAACTTATAAAGTTTCGGAAATTTGCACCGGCAGCCGCCCATAAATGTCCACCGAATAGAGAGGAAATTTCCTCAACACGCGGTGTCGTCAGCTTCGGTATTGAAAAGAGCAGTGTTACTATGCTCTGGAGTTTCCAGTGGTTGATTATAATAAATAATAGAATAGGTAGTGCCAACAGTACAAACAACACAACATTCCAGACCGCTGTTCGGAGTGTCAGCATCCTGTTATATAGAAGAAATGCTGCTACGGCCAAGGCAAATACAGGTATGAAAAAATAGGCAGTCCCATACGCATACAGCGAAAGCGCTGCTATGACGGTAAAGCCATAAGACCATTTCGGGGATTGGAATGACTTTAATGCACAATAAGCTGCAATTAAAATAAGGGTCGGTAATACATTGGATTCCAACGCCCATCTTGACATCATAATATGCCATGGATTAATAGCGATAAGGAACATGGCAGCTAGGCCTGCGGACTTGGATTTAAACAAAGCTTTTGAAAAAAGATAAAATACGATCATGCCCAACAGGCCCATCAACAAGCTGACTGCCCGCACTGAAAATGGAGTTAAGCCAAAAACTAGAATAAAGGGCATGGACAAATAGGCATAAAGGGCATTTTGGCCGCTCCCCCATGAAATAAGATGAATCGGCAAGTGAATTCCGTTCCGATCTATCCCGTAATGTAGAATAGCAAATGCATCATAACCTATGGATGCTTCGTCCTGATTCAGACCTCCGGGAATCGACCCTATGTAAAGAATGCGAATTGCAGCTCCCGATAGAAACAAAACTACCAGCCACGGATTGTTTCTGCAGTAGTTGTACCCACCTATTAAACTACTCCACAACACGCATCACCTCTTCAACAATATAATCTATATGCGGGATGAAGAAAAGCCCTTCCCCATGGACTATGGAAGAAGGCCGTATATACTTAAGACAAAAAAAGCGGCCCCTTCTAATAGAAGGAGCCGCTAACTTTAAGGATTAGGTCTTAACCTTGGCTGCCGATTAATACATAACGAAGGATAATCAGAACAGCCAGTACCCACATCATCCAGTGAATGTCATACTTCTTCTTGCCGGAAAGGTTACCCACAAAAGCAAGAATAACATACGTAACAATACCGAAGGAAATACCATTAGCGATATTATAAGTGAACGGCATAATTACGAAGGTCAAGAAAGCTGGAATCGCAATAACCATATCATCAAAGTCAATTTGACGAATCGATTGTGCCATCAGTACACCAACGATAATAAGTGCTGCTGCCGTAGCTGAACCCGGAATCAATTGGACTACAGGAGCAATGAAGAGAGCAAGCAGGAAACATACACCCGTTGTTACAGCGGTAAGACCTGTACGTCCGCCTTCTGCTACACCTGCCGCGCTTTCAACATAAGCTGTCGTTGTGGAAGTACCCAACACCGCACCGCCTGCTACTGCAACCGCATCTACAAACATTGCTTTACCTACACGTTTTTTACCCTCTTCAGGGTTGTCCATAATACCTGCACGCTGTGCTGTACCCACCAGCGTACCAAAGGTATCAAACAATTCTACGAAAGTGAATGTTGCGATGGTCGAAACAATACCTGTATGAAGGATACCGTCCCAGTCAAATTCCATAAAGTTCAATTGAGTAAAATCTGGAATCCATGGTGTCTGCGGATTGGACAAGCTGCTGAAATCTACAGCACCCATTAGGATACCCGCTACAGTTGTACCGATAATACCGAACAGGATTGCACCACGAACCTTAAGTACCATTAGGATAGCAATGAGAAGCAGGCCTATAATAGCGAGCTGAACATTGGTGTTCTCCAAGCTGCCCATGTGAATTACAGTTTCAAACGAAAGTACATCTGTAAAAGTGTTCGCTGCGATGTCATTCCCGGCTTCAACGCCGATCGTCATCAAACCGCTGTTCTTAAGTCCGATAATGGTGATAAACAAACCAATACCTACTGTAATTGCATGCTTTAAACCGTCTGGAATAGCATCGAGCAATATTTGACGTACTCTGGTTATCGTTAAAAGGATAAAGATCAAACCGGAAATGAAAACCGCTGTCAATCCCATCTGCCAAGTAAAAGGAGAATCCGATGTTGCAGAAGACAATATTACGGATGCGAAGTATGCATTAAGCCCCATGCCAGGAGCCAAAGCTACTGGGAAATTTATGAACAAGCCCATAGCGATAGTAAAAATACCTGCTGCCAGTGCTGTAGCCAGAAATACGGAGTACCAGCCCATATCGATCCGGCCAAAAGCTGTCAAAGTGCCCGGATTAACCGATAGGATGTAAGCCATTGCCATAAACGTGGTCAAACCGGCCATTATTTCTGTGCGCACAGTAGTACCATTCTCTTTCAGTTTGAAAAAGCGATTCAAATTGTTCTCCCCCTAAGGTATGTTGGTATGCTGTTGACAGCAACAAAAGGCCGGAGTCTTGGGAGACGCCGGCCCGAAAAAAAAGTTCCTCCTTGATAATCGCCAGCCTTACGGCAACGGTAACCTAGGAATCCTCTTCTTAATCGTAGCCAGGTCATTACGGTGACCTCGTAGAAACTTTCAGGCCAATCCCTGAAATTATACGAATATTTGTGTTGTTGTGCTTTATCATTTTAGGTTGACATGACATGTGTTGTCAATGGTAAAAACGAACATTATTCGTCATATTTTTTAGATTGTTCGTAAATCAGACAATTTTCGCGACGACACCACTTAACCCATTGTCATTGTCCGGCTGCTGAACGATTTAAAGGGGGGTTTCTCATAACGTATTAATGGTGCTCCCATCGATTGGGTTAGGGAGTTGTATAATTTGTATGATATGTAGGATTTGTTCTATATTTTTAGCCATTCCTTGGTTAAATATGTAGGTATATAAGATGAACTTAAGATTTTGCTACATTGGTTTTGGGTCGTAACTACGGTGAATGTTGGACTTCCAGCCGCTGTTGTCTCCGGATTTCTGGATTTTTACCGCTAGTAGCGGATGAAATCCGGAAACAAAGGCGGACGCTACCGCTCTTCCAGTTCCAAAATTCCCCTCCGTTACTTCAATCCTTTTTGTCAGTTTATCAAGTTCAATCTATATAGAATAACCTTCTCAATGAAATAACTGCATTCTGTACAGTTATTATTGAGGAATGATCCTGCTAAGTGAGTTTAGTTGTATTTTTTGCATTTATATCCCGAAAAAACCTCATGATGCACCTTCTACAAGGAAAATAGCTGCAGAAAGTGCAATTAAAGCATCGCCCCTCGGCCAAATTAATCATTTAAGTGTACAAACTACAATTAACCTGAAAAGCTAATTCCTATAACCCGCAGACACCTATACCATAACCATGTATTAAATAGACTTATTTAAACAAGTGCGCATAAAAAAGAACTGGAACACCGGTTACGGCAGTTCCAGCTCTTGCTTTTGCTTTTGGATGGTCCTACTACTCCCACTCAATGGTTGCAGGTGGTTTAGAGGTCACATCATACACAATGCGATTTACGTTTTCTACTTCGTTTACGATACGAACGGAGATTTTCTCCAATACATCCCACGGAATACGTGCCCAGTCAGCAGTCATCCCGTCGATGGAAGTTACTGCACGGATGCCTACGGTGTAGGAATACGTACGGGCATCACCCATAACACCAACACTTTTCATGTTAGGCAAAGCTGTGAAGTACTGCCAAATTTCACGGTCCAGACCGGCTTTGGCAATCTCTTCACGCAAGATTAAGTCGGAGTCCCGTACGATGGTCAGCTTTTCTTCTGTAATTTCACCCAGCACACGTATTGCAAGTCCCGGACCAGGGAAAGGTTGACGCCATACGATCGCATGCGGCATTCCCAGCTCTTCGCCCAATTTATGGACTTCGTCTTTGAACAATGTGTTCAGAGGCTCAATCAGGCTGAATTTCATATCTTCCGGAAGCCCGCCCACATTATGATGTGATTTGATAGTTTGTGCCGTTGCCGTTCCGCTCTCCACAATATCCGTATAGAGCGTTCCTTGGGCTAGGAATGAGAAATCTCCCAGCTTAGCCGACTCTTCATCGAAGCAATAGATGAACTCATTACCGATGATTTTACGCTTCTGCTCAGGGTCTTCTACACCAGCCAGCTTGCTCATAAAACGCTCACGGGCATCAATTTTGACAACATGAATATCGAACTTACCTACGAATGTTTCCATAACACTCTCTGCCTCGCCCTTGCGCAGAAGACCGTGATCGATAAACATGCAGGTTAATTGATCCCCAATGGCACGATGGATTAGCATCGCCACTACAGAGGAATCAACTCCGCCGCTGAGTGCACAAAGCACTTTTTTATCTCCGACTTTATCTTGAATATCCTTAATTGCGTCCTCAATAAACGATGACATCGTCCATTTGCCTTCGCAGCCGCAAATTTCGTACAGGAAGTTGGAAATCATCTCGTTACCACGTACGGAATGCTGTACCTCAGGGTGGAACTGAACGGCAAAGAATTTGCGTTCGTTGTGGCTCATTGCGGCGATTGGTGCGCTTTCGGTACCTGCGTCCAGCTTGAAGCCAACCGGAAGTTCCACAACATGGTCGCCATGGCTCATCCATACGGTCTGGCGGCTCTCAAGTCCCCCAGCGAGCAAAGCTCCTAGTTCAAAGTCAACGTCTGCTTTGCCGTACTCACGTTTGGCAGAGCGCTCCACTTTACCTTCAAGCTGATGGGCCATGAGCTGCATACCGTAGCAGATACCGAAGATTGGCAGACCCAAATCATAAATAGCTGGATCTACATGCGGTGCATTCTCAGCATAAACACTGCTAGGGCCGCCGGAGAAAATAATTCCCTTAGGTGAGAGTGCTTTGATCTTGTCAATTGGCGTATTGTACGGCAGAAGCTCGCTGTATACCCCTAGGTCCCGAATTCTGCGCGCGATAAGTTGGTTATATTGTCCTCCGAAATCGAGAACGACGATGATTTCATTTGGCTTGTCCATTACGTGCCTCCCTTGATTATTGGATTCATTATACTCATGGATAATTAACACCGTCAAGGAAAGGAGACACCGTATTGCAGAACCTTTTAGCCAAAATCAAAGGGTACACTTCCTGATCTTGCAAGAATAAACAAGCAATGCACGTTTATTAAGTTACACGCAGTGTAATGCCCAGGCAGACTCCTATAAATGCAGTGGCTGACTGGGAGTCAGGTAATGAGGGATCGGCGGGTCCGGCAGAGACCAACTGTGCATCCAACGAGGATGCACAGGCTGAAGAAGCCGGAATCGTTCGCTCGCGGAAGCAAGAGCGAAGGTGAACCGGGCTGTACGCCAGGAGCTCCCACTGGCGTACAAACTGCCAGACCGCTTCGCGTAGTCTGGCGTCTTCTATATGCAGGGAGGCGGCGTACTCCCTGCCGGTCATCCCCGGCGGCGGCTGGCCATAGCGCGCCGCCAGCCCTTGCCAAGCCAGAGTGGCTGCGGCCAGCAGCCGTTCTGGCTTGGCCGTTCTGCTGCTGCGCGCCGCCAGCAGCAGAGCCAGGCTGCGCCGCCAGCGCCAAGCGGCGGCGGGAAGCAGCAGCGCCGCCGCGCGGAGCGGCGCTGGGGTTGGCCCGCCCTGGCGCAGCCGGGCGGGGAGGGTGCCCGCGCCAAGCGCAGCGGGCGGGGGTTGACCCGGCAGCGCGGTGCCCTCTGCCGATAATGATCCCGGCGTGGGGTCGAAGGGAACCCAGCCCGCGCCGGGGAAATAAACCTCGACCCAGGCATGCGCATCTGCCTGGGTGACCGCATACCGCTGAGAGGCGGAGCCCTTCTCTGCGGTACCAGGCCCGTATCCCTGCACGTATCTTGCGGGAATATCGGCGCTGCGCAGCAGAGTAACCATTGCTGTAGCGAAGTGAACACAATAGCCCTTCCGGGACTCGAATAAGAAGTCGTCCACAAAATCCGCTCCTACCGGCGGTACCTGAGTATCCAAGGTGTATGGATAGCGACTCTGCAAATAATCCCTTACCGCAACGGCAGCATCATACCGGCTCCGTGCAGTTGCCATGATCTCTCCAGCCAGTTCCCGGACACGGCCCGGGAGTGAGGTGGGCAGCTCTAGATATGTGTCCTTTACCTTCACCGGGTCCGAACCGGCAAAGGCACGAAGAACCTCGGGGTTCGTCTCAGGCAACAACGATTTAACCCTATATGTGGATATCCGTGCAGATCCTCTAATGTTGGGCAGCCGGAAACTATCCTTCTCTGCATTCGTAAATATAAACCCCAGTTTACTGCCGTCAGCCAATTCAACGTTCGTAACATCTACAACCCTTCCAGCGCTAAATAACGGCTGCCCGCCAGTCGATGGAACAGCGAATTGCACCCGTTGAAGCAGCGAAGTCCCTCCTGATTCTATGAACTCTGTAGAACTCTCATCCGGCAGACTTGCCAAATTCAGCGGAAGATAAGCCTCGCCGCTTTTTCCCCATCGGCGTCCATCATAATAGGCGAAGCTTTCTCCGCGCCAATAGACGGGTAGACTGCTTTCTGCTGTGAATACAAGCTCATTGCTTTGGGACAATGGTGTGCCTAACTCTCCTTCACCAGAGCCGTAGCCTGTCATTCCCGCTGTCATTCCCGGTTGTACCGAACTTTCTCCTTCGGCCCACGCCTGCATTCTACCGAGCACCGGAAGCAATGAAATCGGCGATCCCGGTTGCGGGCTATACAGTTCACCCCCGCACCAAGATGCCACCGTTAGACCGGCACCAGCTATAAAAGCAGTAATTCCCCAGCGAGTATACGGAATTTTTTTCTGACCAGGATTTTTCTCACGCATTAGAAGCAGCCAGCACATCCCTTTCAGCCAAACAATCAATCCTGTTGAAATTACAATCTCCTGAAGGGTACTTATCTCAGTCAACCTGTTCAATATCAATAGATATATCAAGGTTACAATACTAAAAAGTGAAATACTGCCTCTAAAAAGAGCTAAATGCTGGACGGAGGCTACCAGCATCCCCCAACCAACCATCAGGATTAAGAGACGACTCTCACTGCTGAGTTCGGACATCCTTCCGGAAAGAAAAAGGACTGCATCCCCTTTGATTCCCGTGAGAAAAGCAGTTAACCAGGCTTTGCCTTTATCCTCTGCGCACATATATATCCATGATAAAAGAATAATTGCCAACTGCCCCGACTGGAGCAGCCAGCCAGGGCTCTGAAACAATCCGCATACTAATAGCAGCAATGCCGCCAGGCCAAGAACAGCCAGCAGCTGGCGGGTATCCTGGTCCTTGCTGATGCGGTATAGAGGAAGCAGCCACTGTACGAACAATCCCATTATAGGCAAAGAGAACAGCAGCCTGAAATATACGGGAAGCTTCCCCGAATTATCGGCTGAACTGCTCTCTTTCTTCCCCGGTGATCGACCTCGGTTCATAAATCTACTGTACTCTTGGTTGTCCAGATGGCTCATGGGAGGGTTCCACCCCCTGACCATAGGTCGGCAGTGCATGCTCAAGACAATATAATACCGCTCCCATACGTTTTAAACTGTCTCCGATGGTACCATTACTAGGAGAAGATTCATTAGACTTCCGATCCCATGCATAATATAAGGCGACCTTCACACCATGTGTTAACAGCTTGGCAATCACCTTAGCGGATTCCTGCTCCAGTGTCCCTGTAACCACAGCGATACTCATACCCGGAATCCATCCACGGGAGGCATCATCGAGCAACTGAGACAGACTTCTTGTACTATCGGGCTTAATTTCAGTGAGGACATCCAGTACCCTGCCCGGAATTTTCCCCAGCCCTTCATGCCTAGCCATCCCTTCGGGCCATCCGCCGCTGAACAGCTGAACATAAGCACCCGATCGCTCGGCAGAGCGCATCAATCCCATAGCTATGGAAACCGCCTTCTCAAACGCAGGAGTTTCCGTCCTCCTGCTACTGCGTGGCCGTAGAGCATCCATGGGGATCTCATAACTCTTGGAGGCATTATCCAGAACGATGCAGATCATTCGAACATCCCCCCGTTCAGGGGTTCGGCTGTGCAAAGTCCCATGCCGGGCTGAGCTTTTCCAATGGATCCGGCTCATTGGATCTCCGGGTAGGTAATGACGGATATCTGCAGCCTCTTCTTGGCTTCTACTGCGCAACGCAGCAGCTGACTCACCCGGAAAATAACCGCCCTGCATATTCATTTGTCCAAAAAACAATGGGGACGGAAGTACTTTAAATTCTGAACTTCCCTTCGGATAACTTATACCTGTGAACCATCCCGTTAAATCGCCCCATTTTACATAGCAATTCTCTAAATGGTGAAAGCCCCGTGTCACTTTCGGTAATCTATAGGTATAAATAAACGTTCTGCGAAAGCCGGGAAACAGCAGTTCTCGATGAGTATCACCGCTCCACCGGTCTGTAATTATCATCCAAGGCAATGGAATACGCGTACGAAAGCTCACTTGAACGGTGACTATAACCGATTCACCGGATATGGCATGAACCGGGGTGACCAGACGATTAATGTCTATCCGCTTAGGTCCAAGTAAATAAAGCAACAATCCGCCAACCAAAAGAACTCCGACAGCCACAGAAAGAAACAGCAGCTCAAAACCGCCTAATCCTAAATATAAACCGAAGAACAAGCCGCCTACACCCAGCATTCGCGCCCACTCTAACAAAGCCTTTTTATTGCGGAGATAGGGCAGTTTATCCGTCGGTTTTGGGTCAATCTTCTGTTGCGGATCTATTAACGATGAAGAGGACAATGGGACAACCCTTCCTTTTTCCATAGATTTAGATACTATCTATTCTTCCCAGGAAAAAGGGGGGGCAGACGCTGCAATGATCTCTTTTTGCCGTTAAATGCAATTTGTAAAGCTAATCAGCCTTCACCCTCCGCTCGTCGCTGGTCACAGTGGTTGCCAGGGGAGGATGCTCGACAATTTCAAGCAGATCCCGAAGCGATATCCAGATTACTCCGCCTATCATCTCCACCTTACCTTTCCTGACGGATACTTCCCCGTTGACTCCGTTGAAAGTCAGCTCTTTATTATTAACATCCGCCAAGAAGGATCGCCCATTCAAGGTAGCTTTTCCGCTGCGAATGCCCGCTTCCCAGTTCGCCGTACCTCCAAGTCGTTCAATAACGGCCCGCATAGGTACCATATATTGACCTTGCTCAATTCTATACTCTCCCGGCTTAAGCTTCGTTTCCTGCTTTCCCACTTCCAGTACCAGAGGCTTACCGACCGCGAACAACGCGCTGTTAGCGGTTATATTCGAGGCAATCCACGCCGCGGAGGGTTTAGCTCCTTCCGAACCGGCATTGGACGAAGAAACCCTGAATTGTACCGGCTTAACTTGGTTATCCAGTACACCAAAGGTGTACCCTGCCTCTTTGTAGCGAGCAATGATTTGAGGGAGAGCCTTAGCACTTTCTTCATGCCCTCCCCCATCATGCATTAGGAGAATTACACGGGAGGACGTAGTGTTCGGAACCGCGTCTTTAATGATTTCAGCTGCCGGCACCCCCCTTCGTTTGGAGTCGCCGCTGTCCACAGTCCAGTCTGTAACTATGTACCCTGCTTGCTTCAGCAGGTAGAAGTAGGTATCATCAAAATGACCGAAGGTTCCGCCGGGTGCCCGAATGAGCTGAGGTCTTGTACCTGTGATGCCTCGAATAATCTCTTCCGTCTTCTTGATCTGATTCCAAAAGCGGGTAAATCCGCTATATAATTCGTGATAATTATGATCATAGCTATGATTGCCTATGGCATGACCCTGTTCCCAAATGTCGCTAATGACCTCCGGATGGCTTTTAGCTCCGTTACCCAACACAAAAAAGGTCGCCTTCACTCCTTCACGTTTTAGAATATCAAGCACTTTTGCAGTGACTGGACTGGGTCCATCGTCAAAGGTTAAATAGACTATTTTACGGGATTCATTGTCTTTTGATGCGACTGCGGGCGTTGGTGAGACCTGAGGAGTGTTCGGTTGCTGTGCAGCGGAGGAATATTTTATGGTGGCAGGAACAATTTGTCTTGCATGAACCGGGGATTTCTCCTGCAGCTTTGTTGTCCTGATACTTGCAGCTTGCGAGGTGCCGCAACCTGATATCACCATCATTACAGCTATCATTAAAAGCAATCCGCGCAGAACTAATCCTAGGCTGCGGGCTTTCTTGTTATCCCTCATCTTCTCTACCTCCAGCATTCTATTGGCTTTTGGTAGATTGTATGAAGACAAGCTTAAGAATAGAATAACAACTGCCTTCCTGGAGAGTGACAACCTAATGGAAATGTTGAAATGGATTCAAGAGTTATTTGCCAATTACGGATATAGTGTATTGTTCTTTGGGCTGCTGCTGGAGTTCGTCGCTTTGCCTTTTCCGGGTGAGACCACCTTGGCCTTTGCTGGGTTCCTGTCCTATATGGGAAGATTGGATTTCATGACCTTAATTCTAGTCGCCTTCTTTGGCACAACCGTCGGTATGACAACAACCTATTTCATCGGACTGAAAGCCGGACTACCTTTTATACAGCGCTATGGAAAATGGTTTTTGATCTCTCCGAGCAAGCTGGACAAGACGCAGCGTTGGTTCGAACGGTACGGAAGCATCCTCATTTTCATCGGTTACTTTATTCCCGGTGTACGTCACTTTACCGGTTATTTCTCCGGTATTATCGCCCTGCCCTTCCGAAAATTCGCCTTATATGCTTACAGCGGCGCCCTATTTTGGGTATTGCTGTTTCTCGGCCTAGGGCGGATATTCGGTCCTCAATGGGAGGGAGTTTTCCATTTGTTCGAGCTTTATGATATATGGATCGTTGCAGGTATTGCGGTTGTGGCCCTGGTCATTATCTTATACCGCTACCGCCGTAGCATAAGTGCCCACTTAGGTAAACGAAAGGCTGAGATTAAATTGAAAGCCGAAATAAAAGAGTCCTCCAGAGGCGGTGAATGAACCGCCCTTTTTGTTGCGCAGTTTTTGGCAAGACTTTGTATCCTTCTATTGATAAAATAGCTTTAGTGATCCTGAGATAAGCGGGGGTGCAGCTAATGAACCATTTCATTAGATTACTGATCTTCTTCATCGTCATATTGGCAGGGTGTTCTAATAATAAAGCGACAGAATACCCTTTACTGCCCTATCCAGAAGTTGTTGTGTGGGATAACAAATCCTATGTTGTGACCGATGAAATCGTAAGTCATTTATCTATTGGACAAAAGCTGGGTGATGTCAAACGTTACATAGATCCAAACCTAGCCTTGCCTGAAAAAAATGAAGATTCCACTATAGCCCCTGTAGGGAGTACAATCTATGAAATAAAAGATAGCGACTTGAATTCTGAATTTGCCGTGAAAATTAATGGGCAGCTTCGAAAAGCCGTATATTATGAGCCTTAATATAGCTCGAATATTCTAAGAAAGCGGGATCAACCTGTGAAAATAGATCGATTGCTATCCATTGTTATCCTGTTAATGAACCGAAATTTGATTCAGGCTAAAGAGCTCGCCGACATGTTTGAGGTGTCCGTGCGCACGATTTACCGTGATATCGAAAGTATTAATCAAGCGGGCATTCCCGTGGTTACCTATCAAGGAGCTAACGGCGGAATAGGGCTTATGGAAGGGTACCGCCTTGACCGAAATGTTCTAACCGATCGGGAACTGGCTGATATTTTCACGGCCCTTCAGAATGTCTCTGCTTATGGCGGGGGCGAACATTCCCTCCTCATGGAGAAGATCAGCAGCGTGATTCCCCCCTCCAAAATCGATGCCTTCCGCAGCAAAACGACCCAGCTCGTGGTCGACTTTTCACCTTGGGGGATTAACAGTCCTCTGGAAGAGAGGCTGAGTACTTTGAAGGAGGCGCTTGATAAGAGCGTAACGGTAACCTTCGAATATGTCAGTGCAGAGGGTCAGGCAACTCTGCGCTCAGTGGAGCCTTACACGCTGGTGTTAAAGGGGCAGTCATGGTATTTATACGGCATATGTACTTTACGGCAGGAATTCCGGCTGTTCAAGCTGCTGCGGATGAAGACGCTTGTGAAGGAGACACGTAGTTTTACAAGACAAGATCTCCCTGCCAAAGGGCTCCCTTGGATCGCTGAGATGACAAGAGAACCTTCATTGGTGCCGGTGGTTCTGCGCTTCACTCCGGAAGGCAAACACCTTGCCGAAGATCGTTTTGACTACACAGAGCTTGAGGCAGACGATAAGGGCGGCTATAGGGTTTCGCTCGACTATCCTGAGGACGGGTGGTTATATGGCTTCCTACTAAGCTTCGGAACAGCTGTGGAGGTGCTTTCGCCGGAGCATATACGCCTTAAGCTTGGGGAGATGGGCGCAGGAATTGCTGCAAAATATGGATGCTCCTAATAAACCTGACGGAATGTCGTCAGGTTTATTTTTTTATAATGGGTACATAACCTAAGCTTAAAGATTAACCACTACAAATTTAGAGGAGCGAATTCGAAAATGGAACAGGGACAGAACCAGGAGCAAGTATTCTGCCAAAGCTGCAGTATGCCCATACAGGATGCCGCGTTATTGGGTACGGAACAGGATGGCAGCAAAAACAGTGAATATTGCATGTACTGCTATGAAGCCGGAGAATTTAAGCAACCTGACATTTCTCTTCAGGAAATGACTGATCTATGTACCGGTTTTATGGTTCAGGAAGGTATGCCTGAGGAAACGGCACGACAGATGCTTGCTGAACAACTGCCCCGCCTGAAACGGTGGAATGCTTCCTAATTTAAGAACCTTTGAATGGGTGGTAATGAGCAACTGAGACGGAATGAAGAGTATAAGTACCTTTGAATCGTGGTGTCGAGTACGGAGGTCAAAACTAGTCTCGGGTATTACCTGGTTAGTTGCACTTTATACATCTATTAGGTGCAGAAATGGGACTCGAAGAGCTTTAATTGTATTAAGTGCAACTAAAATATACCAAAAGAGGCATTTTCGCCAATTATTGTAGTCATAGGTGTATAAAGTGCAACTATAGTGAGCCGTTCGGGTATGTTGGATGGTTTAGTTGTATAAAATACACTTAGACGCTCAGATGGGCCTCGGAAAAACTCAGAAATGTCTCCATATTACAAAAAAATACGAAAACAGACTTCTTAGAGTCGATCTTCCAGATTGTGATTGTGAGAGAAGCCTAACCGTTATATTCCAGAAAGGGACTAATCCTTCGGTCTGTACTGACCGGAGGATTAGTCCCTTTTATATTTATATATTGTTTACTTTAGTTCGCCGTTTCTTTCTCCGTCTTCAAGAAATCAGGCTGCGGCGAAGTTTTTTGAATAAAGAAAGCCAGCACCAATGCAGCCACTGTTACCCAGGTAGCTACTGTAAAGGCATGGGTAATCCCATTGATCTGAGCTTCCTGTGTAAGCTGCAACATTGCAGCCTTGTCCGTTTGTGAGACAGTTCCGCTCACTACAGCATCTGTGATGAAGTCTTTAACCCGGTTGGTCATCAGGCTGACGAAAAGGGCAATACCGAGTGCACCCCCTACCGTACGCAGCGTATTGGACATTGCTGTACCATGCGAACTGAGACGCTGAGGCAATTGGTTAAGGCCTGCGGTAACAATCGGCATCATGAGCATCGACATCCCGAACATCCGCGCCGTATACGTCAGAATAAGATGAGTGTATGAGGTTGTCTCTGTAAGCTGGCTGAATTCCCATGTTGTAACTACCGTAATGAGAAGACCTATGACAGACAACCATCGTGCACCGATTTTATCAAAGATAATGCCCGTTATCGGGGACATAATTCCCATCAGGATAGCACCCGGCAGCAGCATAAGCCCAGAGTCTATCGGCGTAAAGCCGCGAATCGTTTGTAGATATATAGGCAGCAAAATCATACCTGAATACATAGCCATAGTTACAATAATATTAATGATTGTAGTGAGGGTAAACATGTTGTATCTGAAAATACGCACTTCCAGCAGCGGCTTATCTGTCGTAAGCTCACGCACAACGAATAGAATCAAAGAAATAACGCCCAAGACCAGACAGATGATTACGGTCTTACTTCCCCAGCCTTCGGTTCCGGCATCACTGAATCCGTACAGCAATCCTCCAAAGCCAAGTGTTGAGAAAATAATGCCCGGTTTATCCAGCGTAGGCGAGGTTACTTTCCCTACATTTTGCATCGTCTTCATTCCAAGTAAAGTCGAAAAAATGGCTAACGGTAGAACGATATAGAAAAGCACGCGCCAAGAGTAATTCTGTACTACCCAGCCTGACAACGTAGGGCCTACCGCCGGAGCAAAAATCATAGCAACGGCCATGAGTCCCATCGCTTTACCCCGCTCTTCAATCGGGAAAATCCGCAAGAACACAATGTTCATGAGCGGCATCAAAATACCCGCGCCGACAGCCTGAATTACTCTGCCGACCATGATCATTTCAAATCCGATACCCACTGCACAAACCAGCGTACCTATTGAAAATAAAACCATTGCAGTAGTAAAAAGCTGACGGGTCGTAAACTTCTCCACCAGATAAGCACTGATAGGAACAAGAACACCATTGACCAGCATAAATCCAGTCGTTAACCATTGCGCCGTATTGGCGACAATGTTCAAATCCTCCATCATTTTCGGCAATGCCACGTTCATAAGCGTTTGATTCAAAAGCGCCACAAAAGCGCCTATAAGCAACGCCGCAATGATGGGGCCTCTGCGTAAAGTCTTAGATCCTGCAGCAGCGTTAGCAGTTATTGTACTCATAGCTTCTTTTTGTCTCTCCCTTGTTCTAATATTTTGACGATTTCACCGTGGATCCGCAGCAGTTCCCCGGCGTCCTCGGTGGGAATAGTTGAAAGCGGCAGCAAATGTCTTCTCAGAGATTGTTTGCTTCGTTCCCTAATTTCAATACCCTTATCGGTCATCGACAGCTTGAAGCTGCGCCGATCACTCTCCGAACGCTGCCGGGTTATCAAGCCCGCCTTCACCATGCGGTCAACGACTCCACTCGCCGCACTGTTTCCTAAATGAAGCAGCTCCGCAAGCTCAGTGATGCCAATTTCAGGGTGCATAGACAGCTTCCGCAGCACTATGAGCTGAGTCGGTGTAATCTCAAGCTCTTCGGCATCTTTCCACAGAAGCTGCTGGAATGCATGACTTATACGGCGAAAAGAAGAAACGATCTCGTCCAACTGCTGCTCATTTCCCTCCAACACATTTACCCCCAATTAACTTTAAAAGATATAGTTCGCATACGAACTATTTTACTATTTACGTATTTATTCGTCAATAGTTTACTGAAAGTTTCTGAAAGTGCGCAAAGAGTAACCAAAATATTTAATTGCACTTTTTGCAGCTATTCGGTGTGAAATAGACGCTCGGAGCACTTTAGTTGTATTTCGTGCAATTAAAAACCACTCTGGGGCTGTTATTTGGGTAAAACGGGGTTTTTAGATGCACAGAATACAGCTATTTCTCTATTAGCAGAGATTGCAATAGTTATAAGTGTATGATGAGCAACTAAATACAAAAAGAGCGTGCCAATTATTACATTGGCACGCTCTTTTTATACTTATATTCTGCTGGCCGCACTTTCCAGAACCGGGAGCCGTAATTGGCTGTCGATCTCCACAGGGGTCTGCCCCTTGCTCTGCAGGCCTCCGGCAATCGACATCATCAGCTTGATCCGGTTCGTCTGGTTCACTATGCTGACTCCCGCATCATAATCAATAGCTGCGATGTTGGCACCCGGATAAAGCTCCTTAAGTCCTTTGATCATCCCTCGGCCTGTTATGTGGTTAGGCAAGCAAGCGAACGGCTGAATACAGACGATATTGTTAACCCCATGATCAAGCAGCTCCATCATCTCAGCTGTCAAGAACCAACCTTCACCCATCTGATTGCCCACGGATACCAGACGGCTCGCTTTTTCGGCCAAACCGTAGATATTTTCGCGGCCCTTCGTCAGCTTAGCAGCTTCAAGCGCTGTTTTGATTGGCTTTCGATACATTTCCAGATAGGAAATCAACATTGGATTAATATAGCCGAGTTTTTTGCTTTTACCAAACTGCTCTGCTTTGTAGATAGGGTTGTAGAGGCAGTAGAAGATAAAATCCAGGAAATCCGGCATGACCGCTTCTCCGCCCTCAGACTCAATCAACTCTACGATCTGATTATTGGCATCCGGATGGAACTTAATTAGGATTTCACCAACGATACCTACTTTAGGTTTAACCACAGCCACCACAGGTAGCTTGCAGAACTCCGAGACGATATCACGAATCAGCCGTTTGTATTCCCGGAACGAAAAGGACGACAAGCTGTCTTTGCATCGATCCATCCCTTTACGGAATAAAGCCTGCGCGCTGCCCGGCAGCAGCTCATAAGGTCTGAAGCGGTATAACATACGCATCATGAGGTCACCGTAGCATGCGGCTGCAATAAGCCGGTTAGCCAGCTTAAGGTTAATACGGAAGCCCGGCTGGTTCTCCATACCTGACGCATTGAGCGAAATGACCGGGATTTGCCCCAGCCCTGAATCCTTCAGAGCTTTACGCAGCAAAGCAATGTAGTTAGTCGCCCGGCAGCCTCCGCCGGTCTGCGACATAATTACCGCTGTACAATTCGGATCATAATCCCCGCTTTTCAGAGCGGATAATATCTGTCCTATCGTTACAATCGCGGGATAGCAGGCGTCATTATTTACAAACTTCAGCCCTTCCTCCGTCTCCTCGGGGCCTGTTGTCTCCAGAATCTTCAGGCGATATCCGGCATCTTGGAATACCCGCTCGAACAATTCGAAGTGAACAGGGGACATTTGCGGAGCCAGGATCGTATAGGTTGCCTTCATTTCCTTGGTGAAAGGTACATTTAATTGCTCTTTGTAGAGCTGCTGAGGCTGCAGTTTACTTTTGTCCCGCTCACGCATTGCCGCCAGCAAAGAACGCAACCGGATCCGGGCCGCACCGAGATTACTGATCTCGTCAATTTTGATTAGCGTGTATACTTTATTATTCCGCTCCATAATTTCCTGAACCGCATCACAGGTAATCGCATCAATACCGCAGCCAAAGGAGGTCAATTGCACCAGCTCGAGATCATTTCTGGTTGCGGCGAGGCGGGCTGCCCGGTACATCCGAGCATGATAGGTCCACTGATTCACAACGCTCATTTCGCCTTCGCTATGATCCAGATGACATACCGAATCCTCAGTCAGTACGGCAAGACCCATTCCTGTAATTAGTTCTGCCAAACCATGATTGATTTCAGGGTCGGCATGATACGGATGTCCGCAGAGCAATATTCCTTTGGTACCGCTGCTCGTCAGATAAGCCAGCGTCTCCTCACCCTTAGTTCGAACATCGTCCTTGGCTCGATTCGCTTCCAGCAGACCTGCTTGAACAGCAGCCGAAATCTCTTCCTTCGGAATGTGTGTAAATGTTCTTGCCAATCCTTTGGTCAATGCGGATATATCGTCAAAGGTTAGAAACGGACTAACCATAGGAATTCCGCCTTCCTTTAACCCATCCATATTGTTGCGGATAACTTCGGGATAGGATGCAACCACGGGGCAGTTAAAATGGTTATGGGCAGCCTCATCCTCTTTCTTCTCATACACTACAGCAGGGTAAAAAATAAAATCGACACCTTGACCGATTAGACTCTGCACATGCCCGTGAGCCATTTTTGCGGGATAGCATATGGATTCTGAAGGAATAGTATCCATACCACTCTCGTACAGCTTCTTGCTCGATATCGGTGAAAGAATCGCCCGATAACGCAATGAGGTAAAAAAGGCGTGCCAGAAAGGATAATTCTCGAACATGTTCATCGTACGCGGTAGGCCTACAGTTCCACGATCCGCCTGTGCCACCGGTAACGCCTCATAGTCGAAGAACCGTTCATACTTGTACTGCATGAGGTTCGGTAGAACATTCTTCTCTTTCTTCCGGCCTGCGCCGCGTTCACAGCGGTTCCCGGTAACGTGAAAGCTCTTATCCGGGAACCGGCTGATCGTCAGCGCACAATTATTGCTGCAGCGCCCACATCGGCCTGGAGAAACCTGATAAGTGAAATCCTCCAGCTCCTCCTGCTTCAGCAGTGTACTTATACCTGCATTCCCCACCTGTTCTCTAGCAAGAATTGCGCAGCCATAGGCTCCCATAACTCCGGCAATATCCGGACGGACTACCGTACGGCCGGTCAGGCTCTCAAAGGCCCGCAGGACGGCTTCGTTATAGAAAGTTCCGCCCTCAACGATGATGTTTTCCCCTAGATCCTCAGGATTACGAATTTTGATTACCTTTTGCAGGGCATTCTTTACCACAGAATAAGCAAGCCCGGCTGATAAATCAGCCAAGGACGCACCTTCCTTCTGCACCTGTTTCACTTTTGAATTCATAAATACAGTACAGCGTGAACCTAGGTTCACCGGTTGGGTTGCTTCGAGTGCAGACTCGGCAAATTCTTCGATTCCAAGATCCAAAGCAGAGGCAAAGCTCTCCAGAAAAGAACCGCAACCCGCAGAGCAGGCCTCGTTCAGCATAAGGCTATCGATCGCCCCACCGCGAATTTTGATACACTTCATGTCCTGTCCGCCAATATCGAGGATAAAATCGACCTTCGGCATAAACTTAGAAGCGGCTTTGAAATGCGCTACAGTCTCAACCTCGCCAGCGTCTGTTTTAAGAGCGGATTTAATTAGCCCTTCTCCGTAACCCGTGGCACAGCTTCCTGCAATATAGCAGCCTTCAGGCATGATTTGATATATTTCCTTCAATGCATCAGTGACCGAATGCAGCGGGTTACCTTTATTGCTTCCATAAAAAGTATGGAGAATTTCATCCTGTGAACCTGTAAGCACCAGCTTAGTTGTCGTAGAACCGGCATCAATGCCCAAATAACAAGCTCCACGATAGGAAGCCAGGTCCGCCCGGGGGGCTGTCGCTTTTCCATGTCTAATCCTGAACTCCACCAGATCATCCAACGTCTCAAAAAGCGGCGGCAATTCAGCATCCAGATTCCGGTCACCGGAGAAATCCACGGCCGTTATCCGCTCCAGCCATGCCCCCATAGTCATAACAACAGGCTCTGTAATAGATAAGGCTGAACCAATGGCTACAAAATACTGAGAGCGTTCCGGAAAAAGAATATCACTTTCCGATAAACCCAACGTTACTGCAAACCGAGCCCGAAGCTGTGGCAAAAAGGTGAGCGGTCCTCCAAGAAAGGCTACCTTGCCGCGAATAGGACGTCCGCAGGCCAGTCCGCTGATCGTCTGATTTACGATACTCTGAAAAATGGATGCTGCTATATCCTCACGGCGTGCCCCTTCGTTGAGCAGGGGTTGGACATCGCTTTTCGCAAATACACCGCAGCGCGAGGCAATTGGATATAGGGTCTCATGTTTTGCAGCCAACTCATCCAAGCCCCCGGGGTCCGTCTGCAGCAGAGATGCCATTTGGTCAATGAACGCACCCGTACCTCCCGCACAGGCATTGTTCATACGTTGTTCGATGCCGCCGCTCAGATAAATAATTTTGGCATCCTCTCCGCCCAGCTCAATGGCTGTGTCACACTCCGGGATTCGCTCATGAATTGCTTTTGTACAAGCAATGACCTCCTGAATAAATGGAATGCCTCCCAGTTTAGATAGGGACAACCCTGAGGAACCGCTTACAACGAGTGCTGCCTCTCTCTCTGGAAACCTGTCACCTACGTCTGACAACAGAGAGAGAATTGCTTTTTTAATATCACTATAGTGTCTTACATAATCCTGATAAATAATTGAATGTTGCTCCATGACAACCAATTTGGCTGTAGTTGAACCGATATCAAGCCCGATGCGCAGCATCATCACTCCATCACCATGCCTTGTTACAAATTTGAAGTAATATGAGCAACTATATCATGGGAGAGCAGTGCTTTAGCTGTTAAAAATGTAACAGACTTTTAGAAAATTTTACCACCACACCTTATTTCAAATCCAGAAGTTGTACCGCTGCTTCAACATGCCCTTTCACGCGTACCTTGCGCCATTCTTGTTTCAACACACCTTCTTCGTCAATGAGGAACGTCGAACGAACGATACCCATAAATTCCTTGCCATATAACTTCTTAAGCTGCCACACTCCAAACCTCTCACTCACCTTATGATCCTCATCCGAGAGCAGCAAAAAAGGAAGTTCATTCTTAGCTATAAATTTAGTATGGGACTCGAGGCGATCTGGACTAATTCCTAGAATCACCGCCCCCTTCGCGGTAATCTGATCGTGGACATCACGAAATTTACAGGCCTCTTGGGTGCAGGCTGGCGTCATATCTTTAGGGTAAAAATAGAGGATAATCTTATGTCCCCGGTATTGGCTGAGGCTCACTTGATTCCCGTCAGAAGCGGGAAGTGTAAAGTCCGGTACGGTATCTCCGATAGTTACAGTGTTCATATTAGGTATTCACTCCTTCAAATTAAGACACAAACCGCTAAGCACTTGCGAAACTTTTGCCGAAATTGATTGTATACTTAAAAGAAATTATAATGTAAGGAATGTAAATGCGAAAGGAAGAACGAGAAATGCCGCCAAGAACGAAAAGACATGCAAAAACAAAAAAAACCAAATCTAAAAAACCGCTGCTCTGGACTCTAGCTATAATCCTTCTAATCATCGTCGGCTTCGCAGTTTATTTTTTCGGATCCATTTTTAACGGTCTGGAGAACTTCAATAAGAGAGGCGATAACTCACCTTTTAAAGATGTTGTTGAATCCGTAGACGTCAAGACCCCTGAACCTCCAAAATGGGAGGGTACAGAACCCGTGAATATTCTGCTGATGGGTGTGGATGCACGCGGAGTTAAAAAAGGCGAGGTTCCCCGTTCCGATACCATGCTGGTTGCTTCCTTGGACCCGGTAAAGAAAAAGTTCTATGTATTCTCCATTCTTCGAGATACTTATGTATCTATTCCGGGGTATGATAAGGATCGTATCAATACAGCGATTACTCACGGATCCAACGTAGCAATGCAGACTGTAAGCGATTTGCTTGGGATTCCGATTCAATATTACGTATATACCGACTTTCAAGGCTTCATTAAGCTGATTGATGAGATCGGCGGCATTGATTATGACGTCGAGAAGGACATGGTATACAAGACCAAAGCCGACGGACCAGAATATGATATTGATTTGAAAAAAGGCTTTCAGCATCTGGATGGCAGTATGGCTCTGCAATATGTGCGCTTCCGCCACGATGCTACCTCCGACTTCACCCGGACCCAGCGCCAGCGTGGATTTCTCAAGGCTGTAGCAGACAAGATGAAGAGTACTACCTCTCTAATCAAGCTGCCTTCGATCCTCTCGGCGGTCAATCCTTATGTGGATACGAACTTGTCCGTAAACGATATGTGGAAGCTGGCCAATCTGGGATATAAGAGCAGCATGGGCGGTAGTGAGCAGATTCCGCCGATGGACCTGCTTGTAGAAGAAAAAACTCGCGGCGGTTCCGCAGTAATCGGTATAAGCAGCACCGAGGAACTGAAGCAATTTGTGGAAGATACGATGACTGAGCCTGTGCCTACTGCTTCTCCTGAAACTACAAACGCTGGCAGTACTTCCGAATCAAGTAATTAGACTATAAACAGGACTTAGACGGGCGGACGGCGGCGATGACTGCAGTTCGCCCGTTCCCCTGCCTTCTACCATGGACAAATGAAAGGATGCTGAATTCAATGAACCGTTCTACATCAGAGCAATTATATCAAGAAGCCCTTCAACATATCGTAGGAGGCGTCAACAGCCCCTCCCGTTCCTTCAAGGCTGTCGGAGGCGGAGCACCTGTATTTATGAAACGCGGTAGCGGTGCACACTTTTGGGATGAAGACGGCAACAAATACATAGATTACTTAGCCGCTTACGGTCCGATTATTACCGGTCACGCTCATCCTCACATTACCGCAGCCATCACTGAGGCAGCAGAGAATGGGATACTTTACGGCACCCCAACCCGATTAGAAATTAAACTTGCCAAAATGCTCAAGGAAGCCATCCCTTCGATGGATAAAGTACGGTTCGTCAACTCCGGTACTGAAGCGGTTATGACTACAATCCGTGTGGCCCGTGCTTACACTAAACGCAGCAAAATTGTTAAGTTCGCCGGCTGTTACCATGGTCATTCCGACCTTGTGCTTGTTGCAGCAGGCTCAGGACCTTCTACACTGGGCATCCCTGACAGCGCTGGGGTTCCGCAAAGTATCGCTCAAGAAGTGATTACTGTCCCTTTCAACGACCTTGAGGCTCTGCGTGAAGCGCTGGACAAATGGGGCGAGGAAGTTGCAGCAGTTATGGTGGAGCCTATTGTCGGCAACTTCGGAATGGTTATGCCTAAGCCAGGCTTTCTAGAGGGACTCTGCAAGCTTACGCATGATAACGGCTCACTTGTGATCTACGACGAGGTGATTACCGCCTTCCGCTTCCACTATGGATCGACACAAACCTATGCCGGACTGGATAACCATGAGGACATCATCCCTGACCTGACGGCTCTGGGTAAAATTATCGGCGGCGGTCTGCCTATCGGTGCTTACGGCGGACGTAAGCACGTTATGGAACAGGTTGCCCCGCTCGGTCCTGCTTATCAGGCCGGTACTATGGCGGGAAACCCCGCTTCCATATCAGCGGGCATCGCCTGCCTCGAAGTCCTTCGGGGTGAGGGAGTATACGAAGAAATGGAACGGCTGGCGATACGCTTGGTCGATGGACTTCAGGCGTCTGCTGCACGCCACGGCATCCCGCTAACCATCAATCGTATACGCGGCGCTTTTTCTACCCATTTCTGCGATCACCCGATTACCGATTACGAGGAAGCTCAAGATACCGACGGCGAGATGTTCGCCAGCTTCTTCCGCCATATGCTGGACCGCGGGATTAACCTGGCCCCGTCCAAATATGAGGCATGGTTCCTTACTACGGAACATACAGACGAAGACATTGATGCAACGCTCGAAGCGGCTGAGGATTCCTTCCGCGCTATGTCGGCGGAGAGATAGGAATAAGTGCCACTGGGGCGGAAACGCGCCACTAAGGCGGATTCTAGTGTATTTTTACCTTTAATTCGCAGAAACGCGCCACTGCGGCGATAGCGTCAAGAAGTTTGTGTATGAGAGTAGAAGTATCTACTCGGGTATCCGCGACACATACGGCAAATCGTCTACCTTCATGGGTTTCAATATATATAGTTGCACAACGTACACTTATATTTCTCCCTCAGCACACTTTAGGGTGTTTAATTGTACTTTATACACTTATTTTTTGGTATTCCGGGGTTTATCCGGCATATTCGTGTTTTTAGTTGCACAAAGTACATCTATCCATACATCTGAGTGCCAAAAGCTAGAAATAAGTGTATAAATTACATCTATTTCACTGACGACCTCCGAAACGTGCCACTGCAGCAGATTTAAGTGTATTGTTACCTTTGGCTCGCTGAATACACACCGCTAAGGCCGAAAGTACGCTACTGTGTATCCATACCTACCCACCATTGCTAAAGCAAAAAGGGGCTGTCCCATAAGCCATGAAATGGCTGCTTGGGACCGCCCCGCTGTTTTTGAGTCGGATTGACTTGTGTACGTGGTGTGGACGCTCCGCGAACGGACCGTTGCTCCAATCGCTGTGCTCTCCAGATTTTATTTATTTCCCTTAGCGGTAAAAATCCGGAGACCAAGGCGACCGCTACCGCTTTTCCGCAATCAGTCCGTCCTCTCCGCTGCTTTGAGCAGAAAAAGTTTCTACAATCTTCTTTAAAATCACAAAAAGAAATCGCCCTTTTGGTAAAATGGAGGTACCACCCAACCATTCAAAAGGAGCGATTTCTTTGTACATTCAATATACCATGGACCAACTTTGCTTGCCAATGGATCTGGAAGAAGACATCCCGGAAAATCACCTCGTTCGTGTCGTGAACGCAGCCGTCAATCGGCTGGACGACACCATCTTTGACGCTGCCTATCCTGGCGGCGGCCGCGACAGCTACCACCCTAAAATGCTCACCAAAGTTATTATCTACGCGTACACCCAGCAAATCTATTCGTCTCGCCAAATTGCCAAAGCGGTACGGGAGAATATTCCCTTTATGTGGCTGGCCGGACGGCAGCGACCCGACTTCCGCACTCTTAATCGCTTCCGTTCCCAGCGAATGAAGGACGTCCTTGAAACGGTATTTACCGCCGTGCTTCAGTTTTTGTCTGACGAAAAATACGTTTCGCTGGAGCATTACTTTGTGGACGGAACCAAAATCGAAGCGAATGCCAATCGCTACACCTTTGTGTGGGGCAAAGCGGTCAACAAGAACAAATTGAAATTACAGGAGAAGGTACACGCCCTGTTCGCGAGCATTGAAGCGGCAGAAGACCAAGAAGAACGCGAGCACCACGGAAACGACCTCCTTGAACTCGGGGAGTCTTCTGAGTGGAACAGCGAGAAACTCGAACTAGCAGCGCAGAGGCTTGAAGCCCAGCTATTGGAAAAACCCAAAGACAAACCCCTGAAAAAAGCCGTTCGGAAGATTCGCAAGGATTTGCTGCCTAGGCTACTGAAGTATGAGCAGTACCAAATACTGCTTGGCGACCGGAACAGCTTTAGCAAGACCGACCCGGACGCGACCTTCATGCGGATGAAGGAAGACCACATGCGGAATGGTCAACTCAAACCGGGTTACAATGTACAGATTGGAACCGAAAACCAATTTATATTGGCCTACAGCCTACACCCAAGACCTACCGATACCCGTTGTTTACAGCCGCACCTGGAAAAGGCAAGGCAGATCCTAGGAAAACTTCCTGGGACGTTAGTTGCGGATGCAGGCTACGGCAGTGAAGAAAACTACGCCTATCTGGAAAAGGAAGAGATTCAGGCGGTAGTGAAATACGGCAGCTACCATAAAGAAAAGAGCAAAGCATGGAAAGAGAATGTCGGAAAGATTGAGAACTGGACCTATGACAAAGCCAAAGATACGTGGATATGCCCCACCGGACAAACGCTGCATTTCCGCAAGGAAAGTAAGGAGCTCTTGGAGAGTGGATATGAAATTGGAAAACGTCATTACCGCAGCTTAAGTTGCGACGGTTGCCCGCTGAAGGAACGCTGTACAAAGGCAACAGGAAATCGGGAAGTGGTTGTAAGTCTGGAACGACTGCGGTACCAGAAGCAAGCTCGGGCAATCTTGCAAAGCGAGGAAGGCTATGCTTTGGCTGTACGTCGAATGACAGAACCAGAAAGTGTGTTTGGACAACTGAAGAATAACCGGGGCTTCCGGCGGTTTCTGCTTCGCGGCATGGAAAAAGTGACGCTTGAAGTCGGGTGGCTTTCCCTTGCCCACAATCTACTGAAGCAAGCTGCAAATGACCAAAGACGCAGAGCAGCGATCCTCCAATAACAGGAGAA
Source organism: Paenibacillus wynnii (assembly GCF_000757885.1). NCBI lineage: Bacteria > Bacillati > Bacillota > Bacilli > Caryophanales > Paenibacillaceae > Paenibacillus > Paenibacillus wynnii. Next base: position 1,383,580 of record NZ_JQCR01000002.1, read on the forward strand.
TCGCTGCTCTGTTGACTTTTTGCGATTTTGAAAATGAAGAGGGTCTTTCTCCGCTCGTAAAAATCTACTTATGGGACAGCCCCTTTTAATGCTGACCACTCATTTCGTTTTATTTGCCTTTTTGTTCATACAGGCTTCTGATATTTACATCCTGCGGAAGCTTGAAAGGATTCTCGGTGTTGATTCGATCGTAGAACATAATGCCGTCGAGATGGTCTATTTCATGCTGAATAACAATGGCTGGGTAGCCTTTGAACTTCAGCACAACTTCCTTGCCTGAGGTGTAATCATACCCCTTCACCTTTACGGATTCATACCGAGGCACAAATCCCTCAACAGGCCGGTCAACGGATAGGCAGCCCTCACTCTCCGGCAGATAAACCATGGATAACGAGTGGCTGACAATTTTCGGATTCACAAGTGCGTGCTCCAATATTCTCCCCTTCTCGTCCGTTAGGTAGAGGGTAAACATACGCTGCTGTAATCCTATCTGATTGGCCGATAATCCTACTCCAGAACGCAGCTTGTATTTGGCGGCGACCTCTGGGTTTTGGCTATTTTTCAGGAATTGCATCATACACTGGAGTGTCCCTTGCACCTCCTCAGACAGCGGCAGTTGAACTGGCTCTGCGACGGCTCGAAGGATTTGATGACCCTCACGTATAATATCGTCCATCTTAATCACATAGTTAGCATTGTATTTAGAACTAGACAAGCGATTCATCCACCTTTTCTGAAAAACTGTTACCCGCATTAATAATACATTGTATTAAGGATTTATGAAGGCCGTTCGTAACTGCCCGCTATATTTTACATCAAATCCAAGACCTGTTGCTAGTGCTGCTAAAGGTAAATATGTTTTATCTTCTTTGCCAACCTTCTGTAAAAAGGCAGGCGTATCAATTGCAACATTCTGCCCGTTCACTTTGATATTCTTGGCGCCAATCGTGATAACAACGGTTCTGCCGCCGTATAAGATCGTAGCACTGGATGTTTTGTTGTCCCACTTGCCAGTTGCGCCCACTGCGTTCAGAACATCCTTCAGAGCCAAGAAGTTCTGCCCGTTTTTAAGGATCGGCTTGTTCGGCGTATTTAACTCTATCCCTTTTACCACAATAGACATAGGTGCAGAGGATGGGGTCATTACGGCCACAGCCGGTGTACGGTATTCTCCCCATTGAAGCTCCGCGAACACTCTGGCAATCTTCTCATAACCAAGCTGAGTCGGATGAAAGTCTGCTTTTCCTATACCGATAATATGTGTTAATGAGCCCTCTACACCCGCAAAACGTTCGGCTACATGTGCCACGCGGACAGGTGCACCCTCACGGTTCATGCTTGCCGCAACACTTTCCACTGTTGTCGTCATGCGAGCAGCCGCAGTCATAAGCTGGGCATAGTTAGGACCCAACGCAATGCTCGGGGCAGGCTGATATTGATCTGCCAGAATGATGGTCGATTGCGGATTCACAGCCCGGATGTTCTGAAGCACAGCGGTTACATTCGTTGTGTAATCGGTAAGACGCTGCTCTAACTGGGATTGAAAATCTACATCTGTCATCTCCTTGACCTTCAAGAAAAGACTGCTCACATCATTACCACCTATGGTAATAGTAATGAGATCAGCCGACTTCAGCTCTGTCCCGATCTGGACAGTCAGACCCGCGAATTGAGTGATCCGAGGGTCCAGCAATCCCACCTGAATCCCTTCAGGTGTAATCGCTGCACCTGTAGAAATCGCTCCTGTGTAATTACGAAGCCCGGCTGTAGTCAAACCCAAGATGCCGTAATTGGTCAGCGAGGCTCTTCCGTGGTACCATCCCTGCTCCAGCAATCTTTCCGCATAACCGTAAGGCTTCGTATTAGGGTCAGTCATTCCTGGCTCATAGCCCGCGGTTATGGAGTCGCCCAGAGCTACGATGTTAAAGACATCCTGTCCTGAGTCCCCTGCAACCGCTGCCGCATTTATGGTTCCGCCTCCTGTGATAACCAGTGCAGAGAACAGCAGAAGGCCGCTTGTTCCAACTGCAACAATCCTTTTCAATGCGTTCAGCATCATACTCCCCCTTAAATGTTATGAACCCATTCTATCATTACCACAGGCCATACAAAAGAGCGGCTTCCCGTTATGGAGAAACCGCTCTTTTGTACTCACTTATTTAATACTGCTGTATTATGCTTTATCCCCTTTAGTTGTAGAGCCGCTACCTAAGTTAGTGCTTTTCTCTGCCTGATCCAGATATTTATCGTAACGATTATCCAGCTCACGGCCGATCTTTCGGTAACGAAGAGTCTCTTCCACAATGGGATCCAGGGTGGTCTGAATACGAATTTCATACTTCGGTGAAATTTCACGAATTTCCTGGGCTTTACGATCTCCCTGCTCCATTTCACCTTCAGTCAACATTTCGCTTAATTTGCGTTCCAAATCATTATTTTCACTCATCGCAGGTTGCCCTCCTTAAAGCTTATATCCGGTCGCATCAGCGGATGTAAGAGAGGATACCAGACCCTCATGGATTTTGCCGTTACTGGCTACAATATGCCGCGTTCCAATATCATACGGACGTCCCAGCGTATCGCTAACCTTACCTCCGGATTCCAATACGAGCAGTACACCTGCAGCACAATCCCATGGGTTAAGTCCCACTTCCCAGTAGCCATCCACCCGACCGGCCGCTACATAAGCTAGGTGCAGGGCTGCCGAACCGCCGGCGCGAACGCCGCGCACTTGCGGTAGGATACTTTGGAGACCCGCCATATTCACCGGTTGCGCAAATTCACGATCCGGTGGAAATCCCATGGCAATCAGACTGTCGGAAAGGTTAGTCTCCCCTGAGACAGCGGTTGGTATGCCGTGCATATAGGCTCCCTTGCCTTTTTCAGCTACAAACATTTCATCACGAGTGGGGTCATAAATGACACCGACAGTGATTTCTCCGCGAACAACCAACGCAATCGATACACAATAGAACGGAAATCCATGTACGAAATTAGTAGTTCCATCCACTGGATCAACGATCCACATATATTCATTCTCCCGTGCCTCTTCCAGAGCTGCAGCGGCTGCTGCCGCTCCCGGTTCAACGCTTTCTTCACCCAAAAAGGTATGATCGGGATAATGCGTAAGTACGAGTCTGCGGATCATTTGCTCAACGCCTTTATCGACCTCTGTCACCAGGTCTTGGGCGGAAGTTTTGGTTCCAAGGTCTTTTACCTGACCCTGTCTGCTTTTGATCCATTCTCCAGCCTTGGCAGCAGCATTAATCGCCACTGCTGTATGTCCTTTGCCTGAAACAACATAAGGCTCCCGTTCGGTTCGGCCATTTGGATTTGTAGGATTGATTGGATTCATATCTTCACTTCGCTTTCTTGTACATAGTCGTCGTATTAAGCTCACCGCGCTCCCTGCACGATGTTTACTTGGCATGAACGTTAACCGCCGATGATGTGATATCCCCCATCAACATGGATAACTTCTCCAGTAATTCCGCGGGACAGATGGCTCATCAAGAACATAGCCGTATCCCCTACCTCTGCTGTATCGGTGCCCCGCCGAAGAGGAGCTTTTTCCTCAACAATACGCAGAATCGAGTTGAAATCACTGATCCCCTTAGCGGCCAGCGTACGAATCGGTCCTGCCGAAATGGCATTGACACGAATATTGTCCGGTCCAAGATCACTTGCCAAATAACGAACCGATGCTTCAAGTGCGGCCTTGGCGACTCCCATAACGTTGTAGTTACGCATTACTCGTTCCGAGCCCATGTATGTCATTGTAATTATTGAACCGCCCTCAGTCATTAACGGATGCAGACGCTGGGCTACAGCCACCAGGGAATACGCGCTGATGTCATGAGCGAGTGCAAATCCAGCCCGTGAAGTATTCGCAAAGCGGCCTTCCAAATCTTCATCTTTGGCAAAAGCGATACTATGCACTATACCGTGCAGCTCGCCAAAGCGTTCCTCAAGCTCCGTCGCTAAGGTATCAATATCATTATCAACCGTTACGTCACATGGCAGGATAATTGAGCCCGGGAGTGTCTCCGCCAGCTTGCGTACGCGACTTTCTACCCGTTCATTCTCGTATGTAAAAGCTAGGCGTGCGCCCTGATCTGACAAGCTCTGGGCAATGGCCCAGGCAATGCTCCGATCATTCGCCACGCCCATAACGACGATGTTTTTTCCGGTTAACATCTCTCCCATGTGTTAAACCCCTTTGAAAAGATTTGAGCTTCGGGCGCTAAAGTTTCATCCAACGTACCCTATTTCAGGATACATATCAAGTGGAGCCTTCGTAACTAATCCCCATGTTTATTCCAGTTTACGGATCGATATTAACGCTGGCTCCGTCTAGCAAAGTAATTCCATTACCCACCTCTGCCAGCTCTTTCATGGCCTCCATCAGATCAAACAGTGCGCCATCCTTAGCTTTGGCCTCAATCATCACGTCAACGGCCGGAGTAGATGCAGCAATCCGTCTGAGAAAAGCAAGGATCGGTGCCGGCTCGACTCCTTCAGCATGACTTCGGGGGTCAGTAGGACTGCGAGGACTGGAGACATGAATCTTGGGAGGCAGATGCTCTCCGGGACCGACATCCGTTAATGCGAGCGGACTCTGCCAGGTCTTCTGTATATCCTCCCATAATTCCCAAGGCAGTTCTCCCTCATTGTTCACCCACTGATGATGGATATCGAGGACCATTGGCAGCCCAAGTCCCTGGCATACCGCCAGTGTCTCAGGTGCGTTGAATGTCTTGTCATCATTCTCCAGTGTGATGCGTTCCCGCAATTCCAAGGGAAGATTGCCGAATTGTTCATGAAAACGAGCCGCTGCCGAAGGCTTGTCCCCATAAGCGCCCCCGATATGAATATTATTCTTAGCTGTACATGGCAAGTCCAGCGCTTTGAGCATCCGGGTATGGTGTTGTAAATCACGGATAGAACTGGACAACACTTCCGGTCGTGGAGTACTAAGGACCGTAAAATGATCAGGATGGAAAGAGACTCTGATCCCATGCTTTTTGATAAAGCTGCCTACTTCCTGAAAGGCATCCGCCAGCGCCGCAAAAGGATTCCAGTCCTGCAAATCAGGATGCGTAGCCAGCGGAATCAGCTTGGAGGTGAGGCGGTACACCTTAATATCAGACCCAACATTATGCCTAAGCAGACGATGGGTATTGTGCAGATTCATTCGGCCGATACTCTCTAGCCGTCTTACTGCCGCCTCACGGTCACCTATTTTGTTGAAGGATGCCATCGTCATGGTCTTGGATGGGGAGCAGTCTGGGATGACCGTCGACATTGCCACGTATCCAAATCGGACAATCATTTTTCTTCTCCAAAAAACATTTCAAAGGCTAGGGCAGTTTGCACCCGCGACTCTTCCTCCGTAAGCTTGCGTACAAGTTCCATTTCTACTGCCGTAATCTCATGACCTTGAAAATTAATCTCTGCGATGGACGCAGAGATTTTGACTATAGCTATAGCAACATTCTCCAGCGTATAGGCGATAACCTTTTGCCCGGTTGGAAAGACGCGAAATCCTGTCTTAACCATCTTGCAGCGTCCATATTCCAGCAGTTCGTAAAGCTCCTGCTCATTCTTAAATTTGCACACTGAATTAAATTCTGTTTGAAAGCCCATCATTTCTCTCCTTTCCGGCCGGGATAATCTCCCTATCAGCCCCTTATTGCTCGTTGTCGTACTTCAGACTTTGTTTGAATTCATAACGCTCCAGAGCAAGCTCTATCATACGGTCCAGCAGTGCTTTGTAAGAGAGGCCGGTTTCCCGCCACAACAGAGGATACATACTGAAAGGTGTGAAGCCCGGCATGGTATTGACCTCATTGATCAATATTTTGCCGTCAGACCTGCGCATAAAGAAATCTGCACGTGTTATTCCGCTACCTTCAATAGCTCTAAAAGCTGTTATTGCCGATTCCCTCAGGTGGTCCGCAACCTCACAGTCAACCGGAGCCGGAATAAGCATTTGCGATTTGCCATCAATATATTTTGCAGCATAATCGTAATATTCACCAGAAGAGACGATTTCACCCGGGACAGAAGCTTCAGGCTCATCATTGCCTAAGACACTAACCTCTAGTTCACGTGCGTCCACGAATTCTTCAATGATAACCTTTGTATCATATTTGAAGGCGAATTCAACAGCTTTGATCAGGCTTTCCTTATCAACGGCCTTGGAAATACCTACACTGGAGCCCAGATTGGCAGGTTTCACGAACACCGGATAACCCAGCTTATCCTCAACGTTTGTGATCAACTCATAGCCTTGGCGTTTCCATGCGCTAACACTGAAGTAGCAATACAGGCACTGATCAAGCCCAGCCTCTGCGAACAGCTTCTTCATTACTACTTTATCCATGCCGGCCGCCGAAGCAAGAACCCCTGCACCAACGTAAGGGATATTCGCCATTTCGAATAATCCTTGGATGGTTCCGTCCTCACCATGGGTACCATGTAAAAGAGGGAACATTACATCTACTGCTTTTTCCCCGCCGGACAATCCGCTGAATACTGCATTAAGGGCAGTGCCCATATCTTCTGGAGCGTCAGCAAGCTTGAGCTCTTCTATCCGGCCAAAAGGTGCCGACAGCGTCTTTCCAACCTTCCAAAGTCCCTGCTTAGTAATATAAAAAGGTACAATCTCGTATTTATCGTAGTCAAAAGCGTTCATAACTGCAAAAGCCGTCTGAAGCGATACTTCATGTTCTCCGGATTTGCCGCCGTACGTAAGTCCTACGGTTAGTTTTGGGTTCCCCATGCCATTAACCTCTTTCTGAATTATAAATAGTCATGAATATGAAAAAAACGGTACACGGTTCTGTCGTTCCACGCATAGGAATCACGATAATCCCAATACCGGTGACGGCTGCTGACCGTATGTGCATTGACCAGCGGCATTCCGCCTGCATCCAAGGCCGTAACAATCGTACTGTGTTGGTACTGACCATTCCCATCCCAATCGTATTGAATGACATCACCCAGCATAAGCTGTTCAGGACGCTCTACAACTTCTGCGCGCAGACCATTGCTTCGGCCTGTGCTTAAATAGCGCTGCAGACTGTCTGATACAGTCCAACTGAAGCTCCACCATTCCTGCTTTCCGGTATAACCTTTATACCACCAGCCCGTTTCCCTTTTACCAGTATAGTTGATAGGTGCCCCCCCTGCAAAGAGACATTGGGAGACATAATTCGTACAATCCACGGCAAAAGTCTCAAACTCCGGATTCCCTTCCTGCCACCAGCGGTCAGCATAAGCAGCAGCGGCCTGACGGTTGTAAAGAACCTCCCGATTACCTGAAATGCCTCCCAATAAGCTACGGTTAAGAAGCGGCTGCGGAAGCGGCATCGGTTCATGATCCCAGTCCGTAATTCTTTTGAAGGTATCCGCGGCAGGACGGCGGACGGCTTGACGTTCGGGAACAGCTCGCTCCACAGAGGCAACCTCCCACGTTTTTCCCTCGTGCACAAAGGTTAGCCGTTCTGAATTCACAATATCCTCCCGGTGGGTAATGCCCCCTTTTTCATAAAACAGGGCACTATGCAGTGATATCTCAGCAATCACCTCTGAAGGAGTCTCTCTTACAACCCTCAGGACTTTCACTCCAGTCTCACCGCGCAGAGGCTTGATGTCTCTGGCATCATACCACTCTTCCAGCCGTCTGCTCCGCTCCCCTTGCTCCATTAAAAAGCGTGGATCATTCACGGCTGTATGCTTAAGCTCTATCCGTGGCTCCACCCGCCCTCTATTGATTTGATCCACGTACAGATATAGACACTGTTTCCACTGTTGCTCCATAATAAGTTCCGCCCTTCTCTCCGGTTTGGCTGCTGTCCTATGTATATGAAGGCAATCATGGAGCTATACAGATAGAATGGATTCAAGAGGGAATTACTACACTTAAATATCCGCATCTTTCGGGCGAATTAGGAGTAAAAAAAACTTTACTCCCCTCTATGTAAACGTTATAATTATTGTAGATGCGATTTGAAATTGAGTTTCAACAGATGAAACAAGGAGGCGCATTTATGCCAAGCAAGGACCACTTCTCGCTGGCCCGTAACCTGGAGTCGGGCGGCAAGACTTACCGCTATTATGATCTTCAATCCCTTGAGGAACAAGGTCTCGGGGACATCACATCACTTCCTTTTTCCATTAAAGTACTGCTTGAAGCAGCTGTCCGCCAGTTCGATGGGCGCGCGATTACAGAAGATCATGTGAAGCAGCTGGCCGGATGGGCCGGCGGTGCAGACCGCAACAAGGAAATCCCTTTTATCCCGGCTCGTATAGTCCTGCAGGATTTCACGGGTGTACCGGTAGTTGTAGATCTTGCAGCTATGCGTGATACCGTTAAAAAGGCGGGCGGCGATCCGAAGACGATTAACCCGCTTGTACCGGTTGATCTCGTTATTGACCACTCTGTAATGGTTGATGCCTTTGGTACCGCGGATGCTTTGGATTACAACATTAATGTTGAATTTGAACGTAATGAAGAACGCTACCGCTTCCTGCGCTGGGCGCAGACAGCATTTAATAATTTCCGTGCAGTTCCTCCTTCCACCGGTATCGTTCACCAGGTAAATCTGGAGTATTTGGCTTCCGTGGCTACTACCAAAACCGTTGACGGCGAAACAGTCGTTTACCCGGATTCCCTTGTAGGAACTGACTCCCATACGACTATGATTAACGGTCTTGGTGTTGTCGGCTGGGGTGTGGGCGGTATTGAAGCAGAAGCAGGCATGCTCGGGCAGCCGTTGTATTTTGTCACACCGGATGTTGTTGGTTTCAAGCTTACCGGCAGCCTTATGGAAGGGGCTACTGCGACCGATTTGGCTCTGACCGTTACTCAAATGCTTCGTAAGAAAGGTGTCGTTGGCAAGTTCGTAGAATTCTACGGACCGGGACTCGCGAATATCAGTCTTGCAGATCGGGCAACAGTAGCCAACATGGCTCCAGAATACGGAGCTACCATTGGATTCTTCCCTGTAGATGATGAAACCTTGGCTTATTTGAGAAGCACAGGTCGCCCTGATGACTTGGTAGCCTTGGTAGAGAACTATTATAAGGCTCAAGGCATGTTCCGCACTTCGGATACTCCAGATCCACAGTTCAGCGACTTCATAGAGATGGATTTGGCTTCGGTTGTACCGAGTTTGGCAGGACCGAAACGCCCTCAAGACCGGATTGAGCTGACCCATATGAAGGAGAACTTCGAGGGCATCATCCGTACGCCTGTAGATAAGGGTGGCTATGGCCTCAGTGATGAGAAAATTGCCCAAACTGTTGATATTCAACATAAGAATGGCAGCTCAAGCAAGCTACGCACAGGTGCAGTAGTCATTGCAGCTATTACGAGCTGTACGAATACCTCTAACCCAAGTGTTATGCTGGGTGCTGGATTATTGGCTAAGAAAGCTGTTGAACGCGGACTTACCAAACCAGGTTATGTTAAGAGCAGCTTGACTCCGGGATCCCTTGTTGTAACAGAGTACCTGGAGAAAGCCAACTTGCTTAAGCCGCTTGAAGCCTTAGGTTTCTACGTAGCGGGTTACGGCTGTGCTACTTGTATTGGTAACTCCGGCCCGCTTCCGGATGAAGTTAGTCAGGCCATTATCGACAATGACATGACGGTAGCCGCTGTAATTTCCGGTAACCGGAACTTCGAAGGCCGTGTTCATGCTCAGGTTAAGGCCAACTATCTTGCTTCTCCGCCACTTGTCGTTGCTTATGCGCTGGCAGGTACAGTAGATATCGATTTGCAGACGGAACCGCTTGGATTTGATCCACAGGGAGAGCCTGTATTCCTCAAAGACATCTGGCCGTCCTCCGCAGAAATTCATGCAGCCATTAGCCAATCCCTTAGCCCGGAAATGTTCCGCCGCAAATATGAGAATGTGTTCACTGCTAATGAGCGTTGGAACTCCATTGCTGTACCAGAAGGCGAGCTGTACGAGTGGGATGACAATTCTACTTACATTCAGAATCCGCCATTCTTCGAGCATCTTGCAGATGGTCTTGGCGATATCGAAAATATCAGTAACTCGCGTGTACTGGCACTTTTGGCTGATTCCGTTACGACGGATCATATTTCGCCAGCCGGTAATATCTCTGCCTCCGGTCCAGCCGGCGAATATTTACGTGACCATGGCGTAGAGCGTGCAGATTTCAATTCCTACGGCTCACGCCGCGGAAATCATGAGGTCATGATGCGCGGTACGTTCGCCAATATCCGGATTCGTAACGCCGTTGCTCCAGGCACAGAAGGCGGAGTTACCACCTTCCTGCCGAGTGAGGAAGTAATGTCGATCTATGATGCTTCCATGCTGTACCAAGCCGCCGGCCAAAATCTCGTCGTAATTGCCGGTAAAGAATACGGTACAGGCAGCTCTCGTGACTGGGCTGCTAAGGGTACTCTCCTGCTGGGCGTTAAGGCGGTCATCGCTGAGAGCTTCGAGCGGATACACCGCAGTAATCTCGTGGGCATGGGTGTTCTTCCGCTGCAATTCCAGGAAGGTCATGGCTGGAGCAGTCTTGGTCTTACCGGTCGTGAGTCCTTTGACATTACCGGCCTGGATAACAATGTCCTGCCAAGTCAAGAGTTGACCGTTACTGCCACCCGTGAGGACGGTACGAAGTTCGACTTCCCTGTAATCGCACGGCTTGACAGCACGGTGGATATTGATTACTACCGGAACGGCGGCATTCTACAAACGGTACTTCGCCAAATGTTGGCGGATGCCACTTCTACAACAGAAGCATTACCTGTAGATTAATAATAATTCAGCGCTCCCTACTCAGGGACGCATTATAGCCCTCGAACCTTCCTGCCCGGAAGGTTCGAGGGCTATTTGTTATCGCTGCAGATAAAAATTAAGGAATCATCATACCCATTTCACCCGCAGCCTCAATTAGCACAGCTGCATAGTCAATCAGCGTCTCCTTAGAAAGACGGCTAACCGGTCCCGAAAGCGACAAAGCCGCCACTACATTTCCGCTTCGACCGACAATAGGTACAGCTACAGCGGCGGCACCGGGCTCCCGCTCCTCGAGACTGGTCGCATAACCCAACCTCGTGATGTCTTTCAACTGTTTAGCATAGACCATTCGATCTACAGTTGAAGGCCAATCCTGTCCCTCCAGCAACGCCTTCTGCACCTCAGGAGGAGCATAAGCTGCCAGTACTTTGCTTGATGCTCCTACAGATAAAGGAAGCCTTGCGCCAATCTGTGCGACACGCCGTATGGCCTGTTGACTCTGAA